>NZ_JBXGSE010000009.1:0-112793 GCF_056790235.1 Pseudomonas sp. VMV1 | reverse complement strand
TTCGGCGAACCACTCGATGAAGGAGGCGGCATAGACGATCTCGCCCTTGGCCTCGGCCAGTGGCTTGCCCTGCTCCAGGGTCATCAGCCGGCCCAGGTCGTCCTGATTCTCGATCATCAGCTCGTACCAGCGCCGCAGCTTGGCCGAACGCTCCTTGGCAGTCAGCGCACGCCAGGCCGGCAGGGCGCGGTTGGCGGCGTCGATGGCACGCTTGGTCTCGGCGCGGCCGAGCTTGGGAATGGTGCCCAGGGTCTCGCCGGTGGCCGGGTTGTCCACCTTGACGGTGGCACCGCTGTCGGCGTCGATCCAGGCGCCGTCGACATAGGCTTGCTGGCGAAACAGGGAAGCGTCTTGCAACATGGTCTGGATTCCTAGCTAGGGAGTTGAAGGCGATTACGAAGGGCTGCTGCGGTCATTGCGGGGACGCCGCCTGCAGACGCGCTACCTGGGCCGGTGAGCCCTGATAGGCCAGCCAGAAATACAGCGGGCAGGTCACCAGCAGACCGAACAGCCAGGAGAGGTCGGCGCCTGCCACCAGGTCGGCATAGGGCCCCTTGAACAGCGCCGTGTTGGCGAACGGCAGCTGCACCAGGATGCCGACCGCGTAGGCGGCGATGGCATGGCCGTTGAAGCGACCGTAGCGGCCACCGTCGGCGGCGAACAATGAAGGGATGTGGTAGTCGCCGCGCTTGATCAGATAGAAGTCGATGAGGTTGATGGAAGCCCAGGGCACCAGGATCATGGTCATGGCCAGTACCAGGCCGATGAATCTTTCGATGAAATCGGCCGAGGCCATGAGCGCCACGCTGCAGCAGCCCACCAGCACCAGGCTGGACAGCACCACCTTGACCTTGACGCCCGGTGTCCAGCTGGCGGCGAAGGTCTGCACGCAGGTGATGATGGCAAGTACCGCGCCATAGAGGTTGAGGGCGTTGTGGCTGATGATGTTGAGCAGGAACAGCACCATCAGCACCGGGCCCAGCCAGCCGGTGGCCTGGGCCACGGCGGCCATGGCGTCGTTACCGGCCGGCACCGCCAGCACCGCCACCACACCAAAGGAAAAGGCCAGGATGGTGCCCAGGGTGGCGCCCAGGTAGGTCGCCCAGAAAGGTCGTGCGATCCCCACGGCTTCCGGCAGATAGCGCGAGTAGTCGCTGGTGTAGGGCGAGAAACTCAGTTGCCAGATCACCCCCAGCGACAGCGTAGCGACGAAACCGCTGGCATTGAGACCGCCACGGGTCAGGAAGTCCGCGGGTAGCGGCTGGGTCAGCATCATGGCGAAACCCGCCAGCAACCCCGCGCCCATGACCCAGGTACCCCAGCGATTGAGGGTATGGATGCAGCGATAACCGATCACCCCGATGGCCGTGGCGCTCAGGGCGCCGACCACGATGGCCAGCGGCATGGGTACGGCCGGCACCAGGCCTTGGATCGACTTGCCGGCCAGCACCACGTTGGAGGTGAAAAAGCCCACGTAGATCAGCGCGGTAACGCAGACGATCAGCAGGGCGCCATAGCGGCCGAACTGGCCACGACTCTGCACCATCTGCGGAATGCCCAGGCGCGGCCCCTGGGCCGAGGCCAGGGCCAGCACCACCCCGCCGAGCAGATGCCCGAACACGATGGCCATCAGGCCCCAGGCCAGATTCAGGTGGAAGGTCTGGACCACCATGGCGCCCGTGACGATAGGCAACGGCGCGATATTGGTGCTGAACCAGAGGGTGAAGAGATCGCGGCTATGGCCGTGGCGTTCGGCCGGGGCGACGTGATCCACGGTATGGGTTTCGATGGCGACGGCGGAGCGAGGGGCTGCGGACATCCAGGAATTCCATTGTTGTAGTTGTGGAAGACGCCTGCTGGACAGGTCGTCCTGGTGAGCAGAAAGTATTACGGTATACCAGATTACACAACCGCCTTTTGGCGTGTGGAAGCGACGTCTGGGGACCGCCGCCGAATCTCGTTACATCTCTGCTTGCCAGTTCACGTATTATGGTATACCAATAAAAACATCGACTGGCTGAGCCGTCGCGTACCGCCAACAAGAGACACCCGAGCCCCGCGCCGAGGTGGAAGACAAGAGGTAGGCTTCTATGAAATTTTCCCTGTTCGTGCACATGGAACGCTGGGACGAAAGCGTCAGCCATCGGCAGCTGTTCGAAGAACTGACCGAGCTGACCCTGATGGCCGAAGCCGGCGGGTTCTGCACCGTCTGGGTCGGTGAGCATCATGCGATGGAATACACCATTTCCCCCAGCCCCATGCCGATCCTGGCCAACCTGGCGGCGCGTACCTCGACCATCCGCCTGGGCGCCGGCACCCTGATCGCGCCTTTCTGGCATCCCCTGCGTGCAGCCGGCGAATGCGCCCTGCTGGACGTGATCAGCGAAGGCCGCATGGAAGTAGGCCTGGCCCGCGGCGCCTACCAGGTGGAATTCGACCGCATGGCCGGTGGCCTGCCTGCCACTGCCGGCGGCAAGCACCTGCGCGAACTGGTCCCGGCGCTGCGCAAGCTGTGGGAGGGCGACTATGCCCACGACGGCGAAGTCTGGCAGTTCCCCACCTCCACCAGCGTGCCCAAGCCGGTCGGCACCCCGCCGATCTGGATCGCCGCGCGGGATCCGGATTCGCACAATTTCGCCGTGGCCAATGGCTGCAACGTCATGGTCACGCCGTTGATGAAGGGCGATGAGGAAGTGGTCGACCTCAAGCACAAGTTCGACAACGCCCTGGCCAACAATCCCGGCGTCGCCCGGCCCAAGCTGATGGTGCTGCGGCATACCCATGTGCACGCCGCCGAGGAGCCCGAAGGCTGGAAGATCGGTGCCCAGGCCATTGGCCGCTTCTACCGCACCTTCGATGCCTGGTTCGGCAACAAGGAAACCCCGGTCAACGGCTTCCTCGCCCCGAGTCCGGAAGAGAAGTTCGCCGGCCGCCCGGAATTCGAGCTGGAGAATATCCGCAAGAACACCATGATCGGCACGCCGGAAGAGGTGATCGCCCGCCTGCGCCACTACGAGGAACTAGGCGTCGACGAATTCAGCTTCTGGTGCGACAACAGCCTGCCTTTCGCCGAGAAGAAGAAGTCGCTGCAACTGTTTATCGACAAGGTGGCGCCTGCCTTCGCCTGATCCTCGGGCTGCGTAGTGACGCGGCCCTCAACACGCCCAAGTGCGTGGCATACCATCATCCAACAGACATCCCAGGAGTCAGCATGAGTTTCGAAATCCGCAAGGTCGTCACCTATCTCGAAGAAACCCATATCGAAGGGGGCAAGGCCACCGACAAGCCGGTGACCATGGCCGGCGTCGCCGTGGTGATCCGCAACCCCTGGGCCGGCCAGGGCTTCGTCGAAGACCTCAAGCCCGAGATCAAGGCCCACTGCTCCGACCTGGGCGCCTTCATCGTCGAGCGCCTGACCCGCGCCATCGGCGGCGCCGAACGCATCGAGGCCTATGGCAAGGCGGCCGTGGTCGGTGCCGACGGCGAGATCGAACACGCCTCGGCGGTGATCCATACCCTGCGATTCGGCAACCACTACCGCGAGGCGGTCCAGGCCAAGAGCTACCTGAGCTTCACCAACAAGCGCGGCGCGCCGGGCACTTCCATCCAGATCCCCATGATGCACAAGGATGACGAGGGCCTGAGATCCCACTACATCACCCTGGAAATGCGCATCGAGGATGCCCCGCGGGCCGACGAGATCGTGGTGGTGCTGGGCGCTGCCGATGGTGGCCGCCTGCATCCGCGCATCGGCAACCGCTACATCGACCTCGAGGAACTCGCGGCTGAAAAGGCGCGCTGAGGAGAACCCGCGAATGATCCGGTCTACAGACGCCAAGACCCCCGCCGGCACCGCCTACCGCATCGCCGGCGATGGCAGCCCCCTCGTCCTGATCCACGGGGTGGGGCTCAGCAAGGACATGTGGGGCGGTCAACTCGCGGGGCTCGCACCACGCTACCAGGTGATCGCCTATGACATGCTCGGCCATGGCGAGAGCCAGCGCCCGGCGGCGCAGGCGACGCTCGACGACTATGCCGCGCAGCTCACCGAACTGCTCGATCACCTGCGGCTGGAAACGGCCGTGGTGGTCGGCTTCTCCATGGGCGGCCTGATCGCCCGGGCCTTCGCCCTGAGCCATCCGCAGCGGCTGGACGCGCTGGTGATCCTCAACAGCGTGTTCAATCGCTCGGTGGAGCAACGCAGCGGAGTTCTGGAGCGGAGCCGCCAGGCCGAACTCGAAGGCCCCGACGCCAATCTCGATAGCGCCCTGGCCCGCTGGTTCAGCCGCGAGTATCAAGGCGCCAACCCGGCGCAGATCCAGGCGCTGCGTCAAGCCTTCGCCAACAACGACCCCCAGGGCTATCTGACCACCTACACCCTGTTCGCCACCCAGGACCGCTACGGTGCCGAGCGGCTGGACAGCCTCCAGGTACCCACCCTGGTGGCTACTGGCGAGCTGGACAGCGGCTCGACCCCGGAGATGGCGCGCCAGCTGGCCGCACGGATTCCGCGCGCGCGCACTGCCGTGCTGGCCGACCAGCGCCATATGATGCCGGTCGAGTCACCCAAGCTGGTCAACGCCCTGCTGCTGGACTTCCTCGACGACGTCCTGGCCAAGGCCCCTTCCACTTCCATCAAGGGATACGTGGCATGACCCTGCAACGTTTTCAGATGTGCATCGACGGCGAATGGACCGCGGCCCAGTCGGGCCGTACGTTCGCCAGTCTCGATCCGGCCACCGCGACCGCCTGGGCGGAATTGCCCGACGCCGATGCCGACGACGTCGACCGCGCCGTCCAGGCCGCCCAGCGAGCTTTCGAGGCGCCGGCCTGGCGTGGCCTGACCGCCAGCGCCCGCGGCAAGCTCCTGCGCCGGCTGGGCGATCTCATCGCCGCCAACAAGGAGGCCCTGGCCCAGCTGGAAAGCCGTGACAACGGCAAGCTGATCCGCGAGACCCGTGGCCAGGTCGGCTACCTGCCGGAATTCTTCCACTACACGGCGGGCCTAGCCGACAAGCTCGAAGGCGGCACCCTGCCCCTCGACAAGACCGACCTCTTCGCCTACACGGTGCATGAACCCCTGGGCGTGGTCGTCGGCATCGTGCCCTGGAACAGCCCGCTGTACCTGACCGCCATCAAGGTCGCCCCGGCCCTGGCCGCTGGCAACACCGTGGTGATCAAGCCGTCCGAGCACGCCTCCGCCACCATCCTGGAGCTGGCGCGACTGGCCCTGGAAGCCGGCATTCCGCCCGGCGTGTTCAACGTGGTGACCGGCTATGGCCCGGGCGCCGGCGCGGCCCTCACCCGCCATCCGCTGGTGCGCAAGATCGCCTTTACCGGTGGCGCCGCCACGGCCCGCCACGTGGTCCGCGCCAGCGCCGAGAACTTCGCCAAGCTGAGCCTGGAGCTGGGCGGCAAGTCGCCCAACATCATCTTCGCCGACGCCGACCTCGATAGCGCGATCAACGGCGCGGTGGCCGGTATCTATGCCGCCTCCGGGCAGAGTTGCGTGGCCGGCTCGCGGCTGCTGGTGCAGGACGAGATCTACGATGAATTCGTCACCCGGCTGGTGGAGCGCGCCCAGCGCATCCGTATCGGCAATCCCCAGGACGATGCCAGCGAGATGGGCCCGATGGCCACCGAGCAGCAGCTCGCCATCGTGGAGCAGCTGGTAGAAGCGGCCCTGGTCGAAGGCGCGACGCTGCGCCTGGGCGGCAAGCGACCCGACACCGGCAGCGCCGGCTGGTACTACGAACCCACCCTGCTGGAATGCGACCGCCACTCGCTGCGCATCATGCAGGAGGAAGTCTTCGGCCCGGTGGCCGCGGTGATCCGCTTCAAGGACGAGGCCGAGGCCCTGCGCCTGGCCAACGACAGCGAGCTGGGCCTCGCCGCGGGCATCTGGACCCGCGACCTGGGCCGTGCCCATCGCCTGGCGCGGGACATCCGCTCCGGCATCATCTGGGTCAACACCTATCGCGCGGTCTCGGCCATGGCGCCGATCGGCGGTTTCAAGAACAGCGGCTACGGCCGCGAGAGCGGCATCGACTCGGTTCTGGCCTATACCGAAACCAAAACGGTATGGATCAATCTGTCCCAGGCGCCGATGCCCGATCCCTTTGTAATGCGTTAAACGAGGTTGGCAGTCATGATCGATCCCGCAATCTACAAGCAAGTGATGGGCGCCTTTCCGTCCGGCGTCACCGTGGTCACCACCCTGGATGCCGAAGGCAACCTCGCCGGCCTGACCGCCAGTGCCTTCAGTGCCCTGTCGCTGGATCCGGCGCTGGTGCTCTTCTGTCCCAACTACAGCTCCGACACCTACCCCCTGCTGCGTGACGGCAAGGGTTTCGCCATCCACCTGCTGAGCGCCGAACAGCAGCGTATCGCCTATGCCTTCGCCAGCAAGGGCAAGGACAAGACCCAGGGCATCGAATGGACGCGCAGCGCCCTGGGCAATCCGCTGCTGGCCGATGCCACGGCGGTGATCGAGTGCGAGCTGTGGCGCGAGTACGACGGGGGCGACCACGCCATCATCGTCGGGGCGGTGAAGAATCTGATCGTGCCGGACCAGGAGGTGATCCCGATGCTCTATCACCGGGGCCGCATGGGCGCCGCACCGATCTATGCCTGAGCGGACGGGCCCATGAACGCCTGCAGGGGGCATGCTAGACTTGCCCTCTTCCGCCCTGGCGAGCACGCAGGCCCCACGTAGTCGCGTGCCTCGTCGTCGCCTGTAGAACCGGTCCGCCAGAGAGCCCCATGAGACGCGCGCAACTAGACGACAGCTTCAAGATCACCCGCAGCCCGGTCACCCTGCGTGAAATGGTGTGCAATCGCCTGCGCCAGGCGATCCTGAACTTCCAGTTGCTGCCGGGCGACCGCCTGGTGGAGCGCGATCTCTGCGACCGCCTAGGTGTGAGCCGCACCTCGGTGCGCGAAGCCCTGCGTCATCTCGAATCCGAAGGCCTGGTGGAGTTCGCCGATGCCCGCGGGCCGCGCGTCGCCATCATCACCCTGGAGGATGCCTGCGACCTCTATGAGCTACGCTGCGTGCTGGAAGGCCTGATCGTGCAACTCTTCACCTTGCGCGCCGGCCCCCGGGAAATCGAGGCGCTGGAACAGGCTCTCGAGGAAAACCGCAGGGCCCTGGAGGGCGCCGAACTGCCAGAGGTCATCGAGACCGTCCAGAACTTCTACAACGTGCTGATGGAGGGCTGCGGCAACCGCGTCGCCGCCACCCAGCTGCGCCAGTTGCAGGCGCGGGTGAGCTACCTGAGGGCCACCTCGGTGTCCCAGGCCAATCGCCGCCAGGCGAGCAACGCGGAGATGGAGCGCATGGTCGCCGCCATCCGCAGTGGCGATGCCCTGGCCGCCCACCAGGCTTCGGTCGATCACGTCCGTGCCGCCGCCCACGTCGCCCTCGACTACCTGCAGCGGCAACAGGAGCACCAGGGCGAACAGGCCCGTGAACTGTTCATCCCGCGCGTCCAGGACGAGCCGCGCATCGAGCGCTAGCCCTCTTCGGCCAGCCGCGGCAACCGCCGCCCCTGGCCGCCGCTCTCAAAGTCCTTCGACGATGAAGATCTCGGCCCGGGCCGCCGTCTGCCGGTGCCCGCAGGCGTCCTGATACTCCGCCGAGCGATAGCAGGCCAGGGCCTGTTCGTAGGAATCGAACTCGATCACGACCCGGCGCGTCGCCCAGCCGTCGCCCTCCAGCTGCTCGGCGCGTCCGCTCCGTGCGAGGAAGCGTCCGCCATAGCGGGCGAAGGCCGCAGGGGCGCGCTCCGTATAGCCGCGATAAGCCTCGGGATCGGTCACATCGACCTCTGCAATCCAATAACCTTTCATGGCGCTTTGCCTCTTTCGCTACGTTTTGTCTCATGGTATACCAGATTACAGAACAATCCAAAACCCTGAGAGGTAGCCGTGGCCATCCATCCCATCGAAGCGATCATCGAGGATTTCCGTGCCGGCAAGATGGTCATCCTGGTCGACGACGAAGACCGCGAAAACGAAGGTGACATCCTGCTCGCCGCCGATGCCTGCACCCCTGCCGCGATCAGCTTCATGGCCCGCGAAGCCCGCGGCCTGATCTGCCTGACGCTGACCGAGGAACGCTGCCGCCAGCTCAACCTGATGCAGATGGTCAGTGACAACGGCACCGTCCACGGCACCGCCTTCACCGTGTCCATCGAAGCCGCTACCGGCGTCACTACCGGCATCTCGGCCGCCGACCGGGCGCGCACCATCGAAGCCGCAGTGGCACCGGACGCCACCGCGCGGGACCTGGTCCAGCCCGGCCACATCTTTCCGCTACGCGCCAGCGATGGCGGCGTGCTGACCCGTGCCGGCCATACCGAGGCCGGTTGCGACCTGGCGCGCCTGGCCGGTCGCGACCCTTCCGCCGTCATCGTCGAGGTGATGAACGACGACGGCAGCATGGCCCGGCGTCCGGATCTGGAGCGCTTCGGCGAACGCCACGGCATCAAGCTGGGCACCATCGCCGACCTCATCCACTACCGACTGCGCCACGAGCACACCGTCACGCGCATTGGCGAGAGCGAATTGCCCACCGTGCACGGCACCTTCCGCCTGCTGACCTACGAGGACCGCATCGAAGGCGGCGTCCACCTGGCCATGGTGATGGGCGACATTGACCGCGAGACGCCTACCCTGGTTCGCGTCCATGCCCTGGACCCCCTGCGCGACCTGGTCGGTGCCGAATACAGCGGGCCGCCGAGCTGGACCTTGTGGGCTGCCTTGGAACGCGTCGCCCAGGAAGGCCACGGCATCGTGGTGGTGCTGGCCAACCACGAATCCTCCCAGGCGCTACTGGCCCGGGTGCCCTCGCTGACCCAGCCCAAGCGGCTGTTCGAACGCTCCCAGTCGCGCATCTATGCCGAGGTAGGCACCGGTGCGCAGATCCTGCAGGACCTGGGCGTGGGGCGTATTCGCCACCTGGGCTTGCCCCTGCGGTACGCCGGCTTGACCGGGTACGAATTGGAGATCGTCGAGACCCTGCCTTTCCCTGGCTGAAGCCCCTTCCAGAGGCCTTGGACAGGCTTGCAAAAAGTTTGGAATACCATAATATCGAATGACAAAATGACCCACTCGACAGGGTCGACAGCTCTACTTCGAGGTGCCGCTATCCGCCTCGAATCGCACGACTCCTACAAGGCCGCGGCACCTCTGCCGCGCCGATCCAATAACAAAAGAGGGCGTCACAATGTTGCTGAAGCTTAAAGTCGTCTCTGTGGTCGCTGCCGGCCTGTTGACTACGCTGGCCCTTCCGGCCCAGGCGGAAAGTCTCAACTTCACCAGCTGGGGCGGTACCACCCAGGACGCCCAGAAGCAGGCCTGGGCCGAACCCTTCACCCAGCAGACCGGCATCCAGGTAGTGCAGGACGGCCCCACCGACTACGGCAAGCTCCAGGCCATGGTGCAGAGCGGCAACGTCCAGTGGGACGTGGTCGACGTGGAAGCCGATTTCGCCCTGCGGGCCGCCCAGCAGGGCCTGCTCGAACCCCTGGATTTCAAGACCATCGATCGCACCAAGATCGACCCGCGCTTCGTCAATGACCATGCGGTGGGCTCCTTCTTCTTCTCCTTCGTGCTCGGCTACAACCAGGGCAAGCTCGGCAGCAAGCAGCCGCAGGACTGGTCGGCGCTGTTCGATACCACCACCTACCCCGGCAAGCGCGCGCTCTACAAATGGCCGAGCCCCGGCGTTTTGGAGCTGGCCCTGCTGGCCGACGGCGTGCCCAAGGACAAGCTCTATCCCCTGGATCTGGATCGGGCCTTCAAGAAGCTCGACACCATCAAGAAGAACATCGTCTGGTGGGGCGGCGGTGCCCAGTCCCAGCAGTTGCTCGCCTCCGGCGAAGCGACCCTGGGACAATTCTGGAACGGTCGCGTCCATGCCCTGCAGCAGGACGGCGCGCCAGTAGGCGTGAGCTGGAAGCAGAACCTGGTCATGGCCGACATGCTAGTGGTGCCCAAGGGCGCCAAGAACAAGGACGCCGCGATGAAATTCCTCGCCGAGGCCAGCAGCCCTCGCGGCCAGGCGGATTTTGCCAATCTCACCGCCTATGCGCCGGTCAACGTCGACAGCATCGCCAAGCTGACCCCGGACCTGGCCAAGAATCTGCCCACCGCCTATGGCAGTGAGCAGGTCACCCTGGACTTCGCCTACTGGGCCCAGCACGGTGGCGAGATCGCCAGCCGCTGGAACGAATGGCTGGTGAAATGACATGTCTGCCTCCAGCTCCAGCCGGGCGGTGCTCGGCACTGCCAAGGACCGCCGTGCGCTGAACGATCCGGCGCGGACCCGGGGTGAACGCGCCGTCCGCTGGAAGGGCGCGAGTCACCTCGTCCCTGCCCTGCTGTTCCTCGGCTTGTTCTTCCTGGTCCCGTTGATCGGCCTGCTGCTGCGCGGCGTTCTCGAACCCACGCCGGGCCTGGGTAACTACCAGACCCTGTTCGCCAATGGTGCCTATGCCCAGGTGCTGCTCAATACCTTTGGGGTCGCCGCCCTGGTGACCCTGTTCAGCGTGCTGATCGGCTTTCCGCTGGCCTGGACCATCACCCTGATGCCCCGCGGCTGGGGCCGGGTGCTGTTCAACGTGGTGCTGCTGTCGATGTGGACCAGCCTGCTGGCCCGTACCTACGCCTGGCTGGTGCTGCTGCAGGGCTCGGGGGTGATCAACAAGTTGCTCATGGCGATGGGTCTGATCGACGAACCCCTGGCGCTGGTCAATAACCTCACCGGGGTGGTGATCGGCATGACCTACATCATGATCCCCTTCATCGTGCTGCCGCTGCAGGCAACGTTGCAGGCCATGGACCCCATGGTGCTGCAGGCCGGCGCCATCTGCGGCGCCAGTCCCTGGACCAACTTCCGCAAGGTGTTCCTGCCCATGTGCCGCTCGGGCCTGGGCTCTGGCGCGCTGATGGTGTTCGTCATGTCGCTCGGCTACTACGTTACCCCAGCGCTGCTGGGCGGGGCGCAGAACATGATGCTGCCGGAGTTCATCATCCAGCAGGTGCAGTCCTTCCTCAACTGGGGCCTGGCCAGCGCCGCCGCGGCCTTGCTGATCGTCATCGCCCTGGTGCTGTTCGCCCTCTATCTCAGGTTGCAACCGGAATCCCCGGTCGACCCCCAGAACGCGAGGTAACCCCATGCTGCTGACTCCCAGTGCCCTCGGCTGGCGGCTGCGCGGTGGCCTGCTGCTGATCACCGGCGCCATCGCCGCGGTGCTCCTGCTGCCCATCGTTTTCATCGTGCTGCTGTCGTTCGGTTCGTCCCAATGGCTGGTCTTTCCGCCGCCCGGCTGGACGCTCAAGTGGTACCAGCAATTCTTTTCCAACCTGGAGTGGATGCAGGCGGCCCTGGCGAGCCTCAAGGTGGCACTGCTGACCACCCTGGTTTCGGTAACCCTGGCGGTGCCCTGCGCCTTCGCTCTCGTGCGCGGCAAGTTTCCCGGGCGCAAGACGCTCTATGCCTTCTTCACCCTGCCGATGATCGTGCCACTGGTGGTAATCGCCGTGGCCATCTATGCGCTATTCCTGCGCCTGGGCTACACCGGCACCCTGCTGGCCTTCGTGGTCAGCCACGTGATCGTCGCCCTGCCCTTTGCCCTGATCGCCGTCATCAACTCGCTCAAGCTGTTCGATCAGTCCATCGAGGATGCCGCGGTGATCTGCGGTGCCTCGCGCCTGCAGGCCATCTACCGGGTGACCCTGCCGGGGATCTGGCCGGGGGTGTTCGCTGGCGCTCTGTTCGCCTTCCTGGTGTCTTGGGACGAGGTGGTGCTGAGCGTGATGATGGCCAGCCCCAACCTGCAGACCCTGCCGGTGAAGATGTGGGCGACGCTGCGCCAGGACCTGACACCGGTGATCGCCGTGGCCTCCACGGTACTGATCGGCCTTTCCCTGCTGGTGATGCTCGCGGCTGCCCTGCTGCGCCGCCGCCAACCCCTTTCCCGCTGAGCTCCCGGAGCCTGCCATGAGCGCCGTACTCCAGAACAACGCCCCCGCGGCCCCGCTGGTCCGCCTGCAGAACCTGAACAAGCACTACGGCGATTTCACCGCCGTGGATGATCTCTCGCTGGACATCCAGGAGGGTGAGTTCCTCACCTTCCTCGGCTCCAGCGGCTCCGGCAAGTCCACCACCCTGTCGATGCTGGCGGGCTTCGAGACGCCCAGTTCCGGCGCCATCAGCGTGGCTGGCCGCTCGCTGCTGAGGGTCCCACCGCACCAGCGCGACATCGGCATGGTGTTCCAGCGCTATTCGCTGTTTCCGCACCTGTCGGTGCGCGACAACATCGGCTTCCCCCTGGATATCCGCAAGATCGGCGCCGCCGAGCGCAACCAGAAGGTCGACGCCATGCTGCGCCTGGTGCAGCTCGAAGCCTTCGCCCATCGGCGTCCCGCGCAACTCTCCGGCGGCCAGCAGCAGCGAGTGGCCATCGCCCGGGCGCTGGTCTACGAACCACGCATCCTGCTGATGGACGAACCCCTGGGCGCGCTGGACAAGAAGCTGCGTGAAGACCTGCAGGACGAGCTGCGCCAGCTGCACCGTCGCCTGGGGATCACCATCGTCTACGTGACCCACGACCAGGAGGAGGCGCTGCGGCTATCCCAGCGCATCGCCATCTTCAGCCACGGGCGCATCGTCGGCCTGGGCAGTGGCTACGACCTCTACCAGAATCCGCCGAACGCCTTCGTCGCCGCCTTTCTCGGCAACTCCAATTTCTTGCGCGTGACCGCGCGGGCCCAGGCGCATTGCGAGTTCGAGGGGCAGGAACTGGCGATGCGGCCCACGGCCAGCGTCAGACCGAGCCAGGCGCTGCTCCTGATGCTGCGCCCGGAAAAGCTGCAGTTGCTGACCACCGAACAGGCACCGACCCTGCCCATGCCGGCAGGCTGGAACGAGATTCCGGCCCGGGTGGGCGAGGCCCTCTTCCTCGGGGAAAGCCAGAGCTGCGTGCTGCAGACCGCGGGCGGCGCCCAGCTGATGGTCAAGTCTCTGGCCCACACCCAGGGCCTGCAACCTGGCCAGGTGGTGCGCCTGCGCTGGGCCGCCAGCGATGCCTGCGTCTACACCGAGTGGAACGATGCCGACCTGACCAAGGCCGCCGCTCACTAAGGCAGGAGGGCGGGCCTCGCGCGTCCGCCTCAGCCCGCCGCCGATACCAGAAACTGCCGAAACGCCTGGGCGCCGGGTCCCAGGCGCTCCTCGGGGCTCCAGATCAACCCCAGCTCCATGGGCGGAATGGCATCGGCCACCGGACGCGCTTCCAGCTTGCGCCCTTCCAGTGACCAGCCGCGATAGAGCATGTCGGACAGGATGGTCACGCCAAAGCCATGGGCGACCAGGCCGCGCAGCGATTCCATGGACGAGGTCTTGAACACCACATTGGGCGCAAGGCCGGCCGCGCGCCAATAGCGCAGTGTCGAGGTTTCGCCCTCGTCCACCGTGGCGAGGATATAGGGATAGGGCGCGATGTCGGCCAGGCTGACCTGCTCCGGAGCGAGCAAGGGATGAGCGCTGGGCAACCAGAGCTGGCGCGGCGAACGCATCAGCAGATGGCGCTGGAAGGGCTGGGCGGCGTCGACGTTGGAGATGACGGTGAGGCCGAGCTCCAGGGTGCCATCGTTGATGCCCGCCTCGATACTGGGTCTGTCCATGTCGCGCAGGTCGATGTCGATCTGCGGATAGCTGCGCTTGAAGCGCGCCAGGAGGGTCGGCAGGTAGTAGCCGAGCACCGCATAGGAAGCCCCGACCCGGGCCTGGCCGGTCAGGGCATGACTCTGGAACAGCGGCTGACTCACGGCGTCCTGCAGGGTATCGAGAATGTGCCGGGCATGGTGATAGAACTGGTGCCCCTCGGCGGTCAGCTTGACTCCATGGGGCAATCGCTCGAACAACCGCACCGCAAGCATCGTCTCCAACTGGCTGACCGCCGTGGTCACGGCCGACTGGCTGACGTTGACCGCGCTGGCGGCCAGGGAAAACTGGCTGTTCTCGGCGGCGGCGACGAAATAGCGCAGTTGCCGCATCGAGATGTCCTTGTGCAGTGCCATCTGATTTTCCAATACCTGGATTCTATTTTTATCGTTTCACGATAGCGCATTTCTCCTCCTAGACTCAGAGGCACAGGCGCGCCGCCTTCCTCTCGCGGTCGCCACGACAAGAATAATGAACAGGAGGACGGACCATGCGCGCCCTGGCGCCATCGCTCCGCATGCGCGTCTCCCCCGCGCCCATAGCGTGCCGTCGGCAGCCACGTCCGACGCCTTTCCTGCTCGTTCTCCCGGGCCGCGCAGGATCCTGCTTGCCAGGTCATCTTCCCGTATTCCCTCTTGACCCTGGTACGCCCGGCGCTGCCCCGCTGTGCCCTCTCCTCACCCGCCAATCCCAACAACAGGTGACCCCATGAGCTATCCGAGTCTCAACTTCGCCCTGGGCGAGACCCTCGATCTGCTGCGCGATCAGGTGCGCAACCTGGTCACGCGCGAGGTGGCACCACGCGCGGGCGAGATCGATGCCAGCAACAGCTTTCCCATGGATTTGTGGCGTACCTTTGGTGACCTCGGGCTGCTAGGCATCACCGTGGGGGAAGAATACGGCGGCTCGGGACTCGGCTATCTGGCCCACGCGGTGGCCATGGAGGAGATCAGCCGCGGCTCCGCCTCGGTCGCCCTCTCCTATGGCGCCCACTCCAACCTCTGCGTCAACCAGATCCATCGCAACGGCACCGCAGCGCAGAAGGCGCGCTACCTGCCCAGGCTGGTCAGCGGCGAGCACATCGGCGCCCTGGCCATGAGCGAGCCCAATGCCGGCTCGGACGTGGTCTCCATGAAGCTGCGCGCCGAGCGGCGCGGTGACCGTTTCGTACTCAATGGCAGCAAGACCTGGATCACCAACGGCCCCGATGCCCATACCTATGTCATCTATGCCAAGACCGAGCCGGAACAAGGCGCCCATGGCATCACCGCCTTTATCGTCGAGCGTGACTGGAGCGGTTTCAGCCGCGGCAGCAAGTTCGACAAGCTGGGCATGCGCGGCTCCAACACCTGCGAGCTGTTCTTCGACGACGTCGAGGTGCCGGAGGACAACGTGCTGGGACAGGTGAACGGGGGCGTGAAGGTGCTGATGAGCGGCCTGGACTATGAGCGGGTGGTCCTCGCCGGTGGTCCGGTGGGCATCATGCAGGCCTGCCTGGACGTGGTCCTGCCCTATATCCACGACCGCCGGCAATTCGGCCAGAGCATCGGCGAATTCCAGCTGATCCAGGGCAAGGTGGCCGACCTCTACACCGGCCTCAATGCCAGCCGCGCCTATCTCTATGCCGTGGCCCAGGCCTGCGACCGTGGCGAGACCACCCGCAAGGACGCCGCCGGGGTGATTCTCTACACCGCCGAGAAGGCCACCCAGATGGCCCTGGAAGCCATCCAGATCCTAGGTGGCAACGGCTATATCAACGAGTACCCCACCGGCCGCCTGCTACGCGACGCCAAGCTCTATGAGATCGGCGCCGGCACCAGCGAGATCCGCCGCATGCTGATCGGGCGCGAGCTGTTCAACGAAACCCGGTGAGGAGCCTTCCATGACCGTGCTGACCTCCACCCTGAACCGCCGCACTCCGGACTACCAGCGCAACGCCGCCGCCATGGCCGAGCAACTGGCCCGGCTCGACCAGCTCCTGGCGCGCATCCGTGAAGGCGGCGGGCCCAAGGCCCAGGCGCGCCATACCGCCCGCGGCAAGCTGCTGCCCCGCGAGCGCATCGACCAACTGCTGGACCCCGGCTCGCCCTTTCTGGAAATCGGCGCCCTGGCGGCCCTCGACGTCTATGAGGAAGAGGTACCGGCGGCCGGGGTGGTGGCCGGTATCGGCCGCATCGAGGGCGTCGAGTGCATGATCATCGCCAACGACGCCACCGTGAAAGGCGGCTCCTATTATCCGCTGACGGTGAAGAAGCACCTGCGCGCCCAGGCCATCGCCCTGCAGAATCGCCTGCCCTGCCTCTATCTGGTGGATTCCGGTGGCGCCAACCTGCCGCGCCAGGAGGACGTCTTCCCCGACCGCGAGCACTTCGGGCGGATCTTCTTCAACCAGGCGACCATGAGCGCCCAGGGCATCCCCCAGATCGCCGTGGTGATGGGCTCCTGCACGGCCGGCGGGGCCTATGTGCCGGCGATGAGCGACGAGACCATCATGGTGCGCCAGCAGGCCACCATCTTTCTCGCTGGCCCGCCGCTGGTGAAGGCCGCCACCGGCGAGGTGGTCACCGCCGAGGAACTGGGCGGCGCTGATGTCCATTGCCGCATTTCCGGCGTGGCCGACCACTATGCCGAGAACGACACCCATGCCCTGGCCCTGGCGCGGCGCTGCATCGCCAACCTCAACTGGCGCAAGCTGGGTGACCTGCAGCTCAAGGCGCCAGTCGCCCCGCTGTATCCGGCCGAGGACCTTTACGGCCTGGTCCCGGCCGATCCCAAGCAGCCGCTGGAGGTACGCGAGGTGATCGCCCGGCTGGTGGACGGCAGCGTCTTCGATGAATTCAAGGCGCAGTTCGGCACCACCTTGGTGTGTGGCTTCGCCCATCTGCAGGGTCATCCGGTGGCCATCCTAGGCAACAACGGCATCCTCTTCGCCGAATCGGCGCAGAAAGGTGCGCACTTCATTGAACTGGCCTGCCAGAGACGCATCCCTCTGCTCTTCCTGCAGAACATCACCGGCTTCATGGTCGGCAAGAAATACGAGGAAGGCGGCATCGCCAAGCACGGCGCCAAGCTGGTCACCGCGGTGGCCTGCGCCCGGGTGCCCAAGTTCACCGTGATCATCGGTGGCAGCTTTGGCGCCGGCAACTACGGCATGTGCGGTCGCGCCTACGATCCACGCTTCCTGTGGATGTGGCCCAACGCGCGTATCGGCGTGATGGGCGCCGAGCAGGCGGCCGGGGTGCTGGTGCAGGTCAAGCGCGAACAGGCCGAACGCGCCGGTGAGCCCTTCGACGATGACGAAATCACGCGCATCAAGGCGCCCATCGTCGAGCAGTACGAGCGCCAGGCCCATGCCCACTATTCCAGCGCGCGGCTGTGGGACGACGGGGTGATCGACCCGGCCCAGACCCGCGAGGTCCTCGCCCTGGCCCTGTCGGCCAGCCTCAACGCCCCTCTCGAGCCGACGACCTTCGGCGTCTTCCGGATGTAGGCCATGACTGACTTCCAAACCCTGGATCTGACCCGCGACCCGCGCGGCTTCGCCACCCTCTGGCTCGACCGTCCGGACCGCCACAACGCCCTGGATGCACGGATGATCGCGGAGTTGGGCACAGCGCTCACCGAGATCGCCGCCGATGCCGAGCTGCGCTTTCTGCTCGTACGTGGGCGCGGCCGGCACTTCTGCGCGGGTGCCGACCTGGCTTGGATGCAGGCGTCCGCCACCCTGGACGCGGCCGCCAACCAGGCCGACACCGAGCGCCTGGCCGAGGTGATGTATCGCCTGCAGGCCTTGTCGATGCCCACCCTCGCCGTGGTGCAGGGCGCAGCCTTTGGCGGCGCCGTGGGTCTGGTCAGTTGCTGCGACCTCGCCGTGGCTGCCAGTGACGCCACCTTCTGCCTGTCGGAGGTGCGCATCGGCCTGGTGCCCGCCGTCATCGGCCCCTTCGTCATCCGAGCCCTGGGCGAACGGGTGGCACGGCGCTACATGCTGGGTGCCGAACGCTTCTCCGGTGCGCGCGCCGCCGAGCTGGGCCTGGTCGCCGAGACCGCGCCCGCCGCCGACCTGGAGCCCCTCGTGGAAGCCTGGATCGCCCGCCTGCTGGACAACGGTCCTCAGGCCTTGCGGGCCTGCAAACGGCTCCTGGACGGCGCCGGCGATGGTGTGCCGAGCCCCACGGTGCGCCAGTTCACCGAGGGCCTGATCGCCGCGGTCCGCGTCACCCCTGAAGCCCAGGAAGGCCTAGCCGCTTTCCTGGAAAAGCGCCGCCCCGCCTGGCAGGAGACCACGCCATGACCTTCGACCGTCTGCTCGTCGCCAACCGAGGCGAGATCGCCTGCCGGGTGATGCGCACCGCCAAGGCCCTGGGCCTGGGCACCGTCGCCGTGCACAGCGCCATCGACGCCAGGGCACGCCATGTGCGCCAGGCCGACCTGGCGGTAGACCTCGGGGGCGCCAAGCCGGCCGACAGTTACCTGGCCGGCGAGCGGATCATCGCCGCTGCCCTCGCCACCGGCGCCCAGGCCATCCACCCTGGTTATGGCTTTCTGTCCGAGAACGCCGCCTTCGCCGAAGCGGTGGCCGCGGCGGGACTGGTCTTCGTCGGGCCGCCCGCCGCGGCGATTCGCGCCATGGGCAGCAAGTCCGCGGCCAAGGCGCTGATGACCGACGCCGGGGTGCCCCTGGTGCCGGGCTATCACGGCGAGGACCAGTCCCTGGCCACCTTTCGCGACGCCGCGGCGCGCATCGGCTATCCGGTCCTGCTCAAGGCCACCGCCGGCGGTGGCGGCAAGGGCATGAAGATCATCGAGCGCGAAGCCGACCTGGCCGAAGGTCTTGCCTCCGCCCAGCGCGAAGCGCTCTCGGCCTTTGGCGATGCGCGGATGCTGGTGGAGAAGTACGTGCTGCAACCGCGCCACGTGGAGATCCAGGTCTTCGCCGACGGGCAAGGCCATTGCCTCTATCTCAACGAACGCGACTGTTCCATCCAGCGCCGCCACCAGAAGGTGATCGAGGAAGCTCCCGCGCCCGGTCTTACCCCCGAATTACGCCGGGCCATGGGCGAAGCCGCGGTACAGGCGGCCCAGGCCATCGGCTATGTGGGCGCCGGCACCGTGGAATTCCTGCTCGACGCCCGCGGCGACTTCTTCTTCATGGAAATGAATACCCGGCTGCAGGTCGAGCACCCGGTTACCGAGGCCATCACCGGCCTGGATCTGGTGGCCTGGCAGTTGCGCGTCGCCGCCGGTGAGGCGCTGCCTCTCACCCAGGCCCAGGTGCCCCTGCACGGCCATGCCATCGAGGTGCGCCTCTATGCTGAGGACACCGACCAGGGCTTCCTGCCGGCCTCGGGCACCCTGCAGCTCTACCGCGAGCCCACGGCGGGTCCGGGTAGGCGCGTGGACAGCGGCGTGGAGGAAGGCGACGAGGTATCGCCCTTCTATGATCCCATGCTGGCCAAGCTCATCGGCTGGGGCGACAGCCGCGAACAGGCGCGCCAGCGACTGCTGGCCATGCTTGATGAAACCGCGGTAGGCGGCTTCGCCACCAACCTCGCCTTCTTGCAGCGCCTGCTTGCCCATCCGGCCTTTGCCGCGGCCGAACTGGATACCGGCTTTATCGAGCGTCACCGGGATGCCTTGCTGCCCGTACCCTGTGAGCTACCGGAGGCCTTCTGGACCCTGGCGGCCCAGGCCTGGCTGGCGACGCTGCCGGCCGCTGCCGATCCGACGTCGCCCTGGGCTTCCCGCCAGGGCTGGCGCCTGGGTGGACCGCCACATATATCGCTGCGCCTGGCCTGTCGCGGCGAGGTGCGCACCGTCGCCCTTCCCGGTTCGTCGGCGGTGGAGCTGAGCGGTGATCGCCTCCATTGGCATGCAGACGACATCCGCCAGAGCGCCCGCTTCTATCGCCGTGGCCAGACACTGTTCCTCGAATGGGAGAATCGTTTCGAAGCCGTTACCTGGGCCGATCCCCTCGCCGAGGTCGCGCGCCAAGCCGATGCCGGTGGGCTCACGGCGCCGATGAACGCCAGTGTGGTAGCCGTCTCGGTGGCGGTGGGCGACACCGTGGACGCCGGTACGCCGCTGGTGGTGCTGGAGGCGATGAAGATGGAACACAGCATCCGCGCGCCCCGCGCCGGCGTCGTGACCGCGCTGTTCTGCAGCCCTGGCGAACTGGTGGCCGAGGGCACAGCCCTGGTGGAACTGGAGGAGTCGGCACCATGAGCGATGCCCTGCCGTCCCGGGTGCGGGTGGTCGAGGTCGGGCCACGCGATGGCCTGCAGAACGAACCCCAGGCGCTTGGCACTGCGGAGCGCATCCAGCTGTGCGAGGCCTTGGTCGCCAGCGGTGTGCAACATCTGGAAGTGGGCAGCTTCGTTTCGCCCAAGTGGGTGCCGCAGATGGCCGGGACCGCCGAGGTGCTGGCGGGACTGGGCTGCCCGGCGGGCGTGGTCCGCTCGGTACTGGTGCCCAATATGAAAGGCTTCGAGGCTGCCCTGGTAGCGGGGGTGGATGAAATCGCCGTCTTCGCCGCCGCCTCGGAGGGCTTCTCCCAGCGCAACATCAACTGCTCCATAGCCGAGAGCCTGGCGCGCTTCGTGCCAGTGGTCGAGGGCGCGCGGGCGGCGGGGATCCGGGTGCGAGGCTATGTATCCTGCGTGCTGGGCTGCCCCTACGACGGCGAGATCGCACCTGATCAGGTGGCGAGCGTGACGCGCGAGCTGCTGGAGCTGGGCTGCGCCGAAGTCTCCCTGGGGGACACCATCGGCGTCGGTACCCCCGGCCGAACCCGGGCGCTCTGGCAGCGGCTGGGTCGGGAGGTGCCGCTCACCCGGCTGGCCGGGCATTTCCACGATACCTATGGCCAGGCCCTGGCCAATGTCTATGCCAGTCTGCTCGAAGGCATCGCGGTGTTCGACAGCTCCGTTGCCGGGCTCGGCGGCTGCCCCTATGCAAGCGGCGCCAGCGGCAATGTCGCCAGCGAGGACCTGGTCTATCTGCTCGACGGCCTGGGCATCGCCAGCGGTCTCGACCTGCCCCAGCTCATCGAGGCGGGCCACCAGGTGTCCGCCCAGCTGGGGCGGCGCAACGAGTCCCGGGTCGGTCGCGCCCGGGCAGCGCGAGCGGTCGACTAGCAAAGGCTCTGGCGGGCGCCCATGGCAACCGCCGGGGCTTGCTCTCATAATGGCGACTTCTCTTCTCCAAGGACCCGTTTTGGCCAGGAAGTCTCGACGCGAACTCGCCCAGCTCGATGGCACCGCGCTGCCTCTCACCGTGCGCGAGGTCGCCCTCGCCGCCGGGGTGTCGCCCATTACCGTATCCCGGGCGCTGCACCGCCCGACCCTGGTGAGCGCTGCCACCCGCGAGCATGTCCTGGCCGTGGTCAAGGAGCTGGGCTACGTGCCCAATCTGCTGGCGGGCAGCCTCGCCTCCAGCAAGAGCCGGCTGGTGGCCATCCTGTTGCCCACCATCGCCAACTCCATCTATGCCACGGTGGTGCAGGCGATCATGGAACGCCTCACCGAGGCCGGCTACCAGGCGCTGATCGGGCCCACCGGCTACTCCCCGGAAAAGGAAGAGGAGCTGCTAGAAGCCATCCTCGGCCGCCGGCCCGATGGCATCGTGCTCACCGGCACCCTGCACACCCCAGCCAGTCGCGAGCGCCTCGCGGCGCTGAACATCCCCGTGGTGGAAGCCTGGGATCTGAGCGAAGAAGCCCTGGACATGCAGGTGGGCTTCTCCCATGAGCAGGTCGGCGTCGCCCTGGCCGACCACTTCGTTGCCCGCGGTTATCGCCGCTTCGGGGTGATCTCGGTGGACGATCCCCGCGCCATGCGCCGCAACCTGGCACTGCAGGCGCGGCTTGCCGCCCTGGGCGTCACCGAGGTACCCATGGAAGTCCTGCCCCTGCCGGCCACCTGGGAGGTCGGTCGCATCGGCCTCGCGCGGTTGCTGGCAAGGCCCGAGCCCGCGGAACTGGTGCTGTGCAGCTCAGACACCCTGGCGCTGGGCGTGGTCGCCGAGGCTACCAGCCGCGGCTTGAGCATTCCCGAGCAGCTGGCCGTGATCGGCTTCGGCGACACCACCAATGGTCGTTTCGCCAATCCGGCGCTGTCCACGGTCAGCGTCAACGCCGACGCCATGGGTCACCGCGTGGCTCAATCACTGCTCGATCGGCTGGCCGGCGATCAGCGGACCGTCCGCCTGGATACCGGCTTCGTGCTGATCGAACGCCAGAGCTCCTAGTGCGGTAGACCAGGCGTCACCCACACCATTTTGACGGCACTTTTTTGACCTGGCAGGCGTCGCCCTTCTTGCAATAGCGCTGCCATGACTCGTCATGGCGTCTGGCACAAATCGCCAACCGCTCAACCGTGCCTGTAGGATTTTTCGAAGCACCACGCTGACCAGTTTTTTGCGCCTTGCCACAGATTTACCGGTTGAATGATAGCGTTATCTGTTTAATGATACCGCTATCGTTGTCAGACGACTTACAACCTAAGACCGCTGCTCGATCTCCGCCCGCACACAAAAACAACCAGTGGGAGCTATCCATGCAAGACACCAAGCAGACGCGCGTCCGCTATCTGATCCTGTTCATGTTGTTCGTGGTGACCACGATCAACTATGCGGACCGCGCCACCATCGCCATCGCCGGCTCCAGCCTGCAGAAAGACCTTGGCATCAGTGCCGTCTCCCTCGGCTACGTCTTCTCCGCCTTCGGTTGGGCCTATGTGCTCGGCCAGATCCCGGGCGGCTGGCTGCTCGACCGCTTCGGTTCGAAGAAGGTCTATGCCGCAAGCATCTTCACCTGGTCGGTGTTCACCCTGCTGCAGGGCTACATCGGTGAATTCGGCATCGGCACCGCGGTATTCCTGCTGTTCGCCCTGAGATTCATGGTCGGCCTGGCCGAAGCCCCCTCCTTCCCCGGTAACGCCCGCATCGTCGCCGCCTGGTTCCCCACCAAGGAGCGCGGCACCGCCTCGGCCATCTTCAACTCCGCGCAATACTTCGCCACCGTGCTGTTCGCGCCGCTGATGGGCTGGATCGTCTACACCTTCGGCTGGCAGCACGTCTTCGTGGTGATGGGCGTACTGGGCATCGCCTTCTCGGCGGTCTGGATGGCGGTGATCTATAGCCCGCGCGAACATCCCCGCGCCAATGCCGCCGAGGTCGAGTACATCGCCAGCAACGGCGGCCTGGTCGACCTGGACACCCCCGGCAAGAAGAGCGAGGGTCCGAAGTGGAGCTACATCGGCCAGCTGCTGACCAACCGCATGATGGCCGGCATCTACCTGGGCCAGTTCTGCATCAACGCCCTCACCTACTTCTTCCTCACCTGGTTCCCCGTGTACCTGGTGCAGGAACGCGGCATGACCATCCTCAAGGCCGGCATCATCGCCTCCCTCCCGGCGATCTGCGGCTTCATCGGTGGCGTGCTGGGCGGGGTGATCTCCGACTACCTGCTGCGTCGTGGCAACAGCCTGAGCGTGGCGCGCAAGACCCCCATCGTCGCCGGCATGCTGCTGTCGATGAGCATGATCCTGTGCAACTACGTCGACGCCGACTGGATGGTAGTGGGCTTCATGGCCATGGCCTTCTTCGGCAAGGGCATCGGCGCCCTGGGCTGGGCGGTGGTCTCCGACACCACGCCCAAGCAGATCGCCGGTCTTTCGGGTGGCCTGTTCAACACCATCGGCAACCTGTCCTCCATCAGTACTCCGATCATCATCGGCTACATCATCGCCGCCACCGGCTCCTTCAAGATGGCCCTGGTGTTCGTCGGTGCCAATGCCCTGGTGGCCGCCATCAGTTACCTGTTCGTCGTGGGCGAGATAAAACGCGTCGAGTTGCGCGGCGTCACCACGCCGCCTGCCGAAGCCCCGCTCGCCGCTGAAACCTCTCGCTGATCGACAAGGAGCCCGACCATGACTCAATTCAATGCCTCCCCAGCCCTGCACACCGGCACGCCCTTGGTCACCTCGCTGGAAGTCGTCCCCGTTGCCGGCCAGGACAGCATGCTGCTCAACCTCAGCGGCGCCCATGGTCCCTATTTCACCCGCAACGTGCTGATCCTCAAGGACAACGCCGGTCGTACCGGTGTCGGCGAGGTACCCGGCGGCGAGACCATCCGCCAGACGCTGGAAGACGCCCGCCAATTCCTCATCGGCCAGCCGCTGGGCCAGTACCAGCGCATCCTCGGCCAGGTCCGCCAGGCCTTTGCTGGCCGCGATGCCAGCGGCCGCGGCCTGCAGACCTTCGACCTGCGCGTCGCCATCCATGCGGTGACCGCCATCGAAGCCGCCCTGCTCGACCTGCTCGGTCAGCACCTGGAGGTACCGGTAGCCGCCCTGCTCGGCGAAGGCCAGCAGCGCGATGCCGTGGAGATGCTCGGCTACCTGTTCTATGTCGGCGACCGCAACAAGACCACCCTGGACTATCGCAGCGAAGCCGAGAGCGACGACGCCTGGTTCCGCGTGCGCAACGAAGAGGCCCTGACCCCCGAGACCGTGGTGCGCCTGGCCGAGGCGGCCTACGACCGCTACGGCTTCAAGGACTTCAAGCTCAAGGGCGGGGTGCTCAGCGGCGACGCCGAGATCGAGGCGGTCACTGCCCTGGCCGAGCGCTTTCCCGAGGCGCGCGTCACCCTGGACCCCAATGGCGCCTGGTCGCTCAAGGAAGCCATCCGCCTGTGCCGCGACCAGCACCACGTGCTGGCCTATGCCGAAGATCCCTGTGGCGCCGAGAACGGCTACTCCGGTCGCGAAGTCATGGCGGAGTTCCGTCGCGCCACCGGCCTGCCCACCGCCACCAACATGATCGCCACCGACTGGCGCCAGATGGGCCATGCCATCCAGCTGCAATCGGTGGACATCCCCCTGGCCGATCCGCACTTCTGGACCATGCAGGGTTCGGTGCGGGTGGCGCAGATGTGCAACGACTGGGGCCTGACCTGGGGTTCGCACTCCAACAACCACTTCGACATCTCCCTGGCCATGTTCACCCATGTCGCCGCCGCGGCGCCGGGCAAGATCACCGCCATCGACACCCACTGGATCTGGCAGGACGGCCAGCGCCTCACCCGCCAGCCCCTGGAGATCAAGGGCGGCCTGGTCGAGGTGCCGCAGCAGGGTGGCCTGGGCGTGGAACTGGACCTGGACGCCCTCGGCCGCGCCCACGAGCTGTACAAGACCAAGGGCCTGGGTGCGCGGGACGACGCCATGGCCATGCAATTCCTCTCGCCCAACTGGACCTTCGATAACAAGAAGCCCTGCCTGGTGCGCTAGGCCCTCGGCCCGCCAACAGCGCCCGCTCCGGACTCTCCGGGGCGGGCGCTGTTTCCGTTCCAGCGTCCGAAACATCGCTTTACACTTACCGATAGCCTGCTAAGCGTTCGTTAAGCTCACCGGTTCGACACTGAACCCAAGGTATCTCGCAACCCTGCCCGATACCCCCGCGGTTCCAGTTACTTTCGTATCCGGGAGAAGCACATGAACCTCAATCGTCGTATCGCCAAGAGCCTTCTCGTCCTGACCCTCGCCTCGGTGTTTTCCACCGCCGCCCTGGCCGACACCCGACCCGACATCGCCACCCAGCAGGTCGCCACCCTGCCGGCGATCTCCCAGCAGGGCCAGCAGGCCTTCATGGACGTGGTCGCCGCCCGCCAGGACCTCTTCGAGGCCCATGTCGATCAGGCCAAGCAGCAACTGGCCGCCGCCGAAAGCGCGCTGCAGACCGCCCAAACCGACAAGACCGCCTACCTCAAGTCGGCCAGGGACCTGCGGGGTCAGGACGGCAAACTCATGGAGGTCTCCGCGCAGGACGCCAAGGCCACGTCCTGGCTGCCGATCTGGAGCGGCATGGCGCTGCGTGACGACTATGTCGCCACTCCGGCCAAGAACCAGGCCGTGGCCCAGGCCAACGAGAAGATCCAGCAGGGCGATACCAAGACCGCCGGCGAGATCCTCAAGGTGGCCGGCGTCGACGTGGACTACTCGACCGCCGTGCTGCCGGCCCAGGAAACCCTGGACCTGGTGCACCGGGCCAATCAGGAGCTGGGCCATGAGCAATACTGGCAGGCCAACCTGACGCTCAAGCAGGTGCAGAACAGCCTGAGATACGACAACGCCAACGTCGACGTGACCCCCACCAGCTGGTTCTCCAGGACCACCACGGTCTTCACCCCGGTCGACAAGACCTGAGCCGGGCGCAGGCCCCTGAGGCCCACAGAATCGTTAACTTCAGCGTAACGATTCCGTCCTCAGGTTGATTGAATGCCAGGCAGCCGAGGTCTAGGGTGGCTCCACGACAGGTGATTCGTGGAGACCACAATGACAACGACATCCTCCCCACCGGCTCGGATCGCCAGGCGCCGCAGTGACAAGCAGCAGCGCCTGGACCGGGTGGCCGCGCTGGCCGATGGCAAGGTGTTGCCCACCGCCTCCATCGTCGCCGCGCTGGAACAGCTGCTGGCCCCCGGTGACCGGGTGGTGCTGGAAGGCAACAACCAGAAGCAGGCCGACTTCCTCTCCCGCAGCCTGGCCCAGGTCGATCCGGCCAAGCTGCATGACCTGCACATGATCATGCCCAGCGTGGGTCGCGCCGAGCACCTGGACCTGTTCGAGCGCGGCATCGCCCGCAAGCTGGACTTCTCCTTTGCCGGCACCCAGAGCCTGAGGATCAGCCAGCTGCTTGAGGACGGGCTGCTGGAAGTCGGCGCCATCCATACCTACATCGAACTCTATGCCCGGCTGCTGGTGGACCTGATTCCCAAGGTGGTACTCAGCGCCGGCTTCATGGCCGATCGCGCCGGCAACATCTACACCGGCCCCAGCACCGAGGACAGCCCGGCGCTGATCGAGCCGGCGGCCTTCAGCGACGGCATCGTCATCGTCCAGGTCAACCAACTGGTGGACGATGTCTCCGAACTGCCGCGGGTGGATATCCCGGCGGACTGGGTGGATTTCGTGGTGGTGGCCGACCGGCCCTTCTATATCGAGCCGCTGTTCACCCGCGATCCGCGCCACATCAAGCCGGTGCACGTACTGATGGCGATGATGGCGATCCGCGGCATCTACGAACGTCACCAGGTGCAGTCGCTCAACCATGGCATCGGCTTCAATACCGCCGCCATCGAGTTGATGCTGCCCACCTACGGCGAGCGCCTGGGCCTCAAGGGCAAGATCTGCCGGCACTGGACCCTGAATCCGCATCCCACGCTGATCCCCGCCATCGAGAGCGGCTGGGTGGAAAGCGTGCACTGCTTTGGCACCGAGCTGGGCATGGAGGGCTATATCGCCCAGCGCCCGGACGTCTTCTTCACCGGTCGCGATGGCTCGCTGAGATCCAACCGGCTGCTCTGCCAGCTGGCCGGTCAGTACGCCGTGGACCTCTTCATCGGCGCCACTCTGCAGGTGGATGGCGACGGCCATTCCTCCACCGTGACGCGTGGTCGCCTCGCCGGCTTCGGTGGCGCGCCCAACATGGGCCATGATCCGCACGGTCGGCGTCACCCCACCCCGGCCTGGCTGGACATGCGGCAGCAGACCGGTGACAGCGCGCCCGCCCTGCTGGAACGCGGCAGGAAGCTGGTAGTGCAGATGGTCGAGACTTTCCAGGAAGGCGGCAAACCTACCTTCGTCGACACCCTGGATGCGGTGGAGGTGGCGCGCAAGACTAGCATGCCGCTGGCGCCCATCATGGTCTATGGCGACGACGTCACCCACCTGCTCACCGAAGAAGGCATCGCCTATCTCTACCGGGCGCGCTCGCTGGAGGAACGCCGGGCGATGATCGCCGCCGTGGCCGGGGTCACCGCCATTGGCCTGCGCAGCGACCCGGCCGAGGCCCGGCGCCTGCGCCAGGAAGGCCTGGTAGCCCTGCCCGAGGACCTCGGCATCCGCCGCACCGACGCCAGCCGCGAGCTGCTCGCGGCCAAGAGCATCAGCGAGCTGGTGGAGTGGTCGGGCGGGCTCTATCAACCCCCCGCCAAGTTCAGGAGCTGGTGATGCGCGCCCTCGCCCGCCTTGCCCCGTCACCCGCCGAGCGCCTGGCCGATCTGGCCGTTTCCGCCCTGGTGGACGAAGCCGAACTCTCGCCCAAGCCGGCCCTGGTGGATCGCCGCGGCCAGGGCGCCCACAGTGACCTCAGTCTTGGCCTGATGCTGACCTCGGCCCAGGCCCTGCAGCCCTGTTTCCAGGCCATGGCCGAAGCCGCAGAGCGAGGGCTGCCTGCCGCCGAACTGCGCCGCCTGATCGGCCAACTGGGGCGTGACGGCGAAGCCGCCATGCTGCAGGTCACCGGCGGGGTCAATACCCATCGCGGCGCTATCTGGGCGCTGGGGCTGCTGGTGACGGCGACCGTGCATGAACGTCCGACTTCAGCCCAAGCGCTGTGCCTGGCGGCCGGTCGCCTGGCCAGCCTGCCCGATCCGGGAGCGCCCCAGGCCGCGCCCAGCCATGGCCAGCGCGTCGCCCAGCGCTATGGCGTCGGCGGTGCCCGGGCCGAGGCCGCCGCGGGCTTTCCCGCCATCCACCAGCGCGGCCTGCCGCAGCTGCGCGCCAGCCGCCAGGCCAGTGCCGGCGAACAGAACGCTCGCCTGGATGCACTCCTGGCCATCATGACCGCGCTGGACGATACCTGTGTGTTGCACCGCGCGGGCCCCGCGGCCCTCACCACCATGCAGCAGGGCGCCCACGCCGTGCTGCAGGCCGGGGGCAGCGCCAGTCTCGCCGGGCGCCGCCAGCTGCTGACCCTGGACCGCCAGTTGCTGGCCGCCAATGCCTCCCCCGGCGGCGCCGCCGATCTGCTGGCCGCCACCCTTCTCGTCGATCGCCTGGAGCCCCGGCTCCCTGGAGACCTCTGATGGAACACTTCACCTGCAGCTATCCGGCCAGCCAGCGCCGCCAGGGTCGCGCCCTGGTGGGCTGTGTCGGTTCGGGGGACCTGGAAGTCCTCCTCGAACCCGCCAACGCCGACTTCACCCTCAAGGTGACCACCTCGGTCAACGGCAGCGAGCCTCGCTGGCGTGCCCTCTTCGACCGGCTGTTCGCTACCCGCGAGGACCTGCCGGCCCTGACCCTGGACATCCATGACTTCGGCGCCACCCCTGGCGTGGTGCGCCTGCGCCTGGAGCAGGGCCTGGAAACCCTCGACCTGGAGGAAAGCACCCATGGCTGAAGCCCCTCTTCCCGATGTCCAGGAGCTGCTGCACAGCCGCAGCTTCGTCGAACTCGGCGCCCGCGAGCGGGCCCGTGTGGTGCTCGATGCCGGCAGCTTTCGCGAGCTGGTCGGGCCCTTCGAGCGACTGATGTCGCCGTGGTTGCCCAAGCAGGGCATCGTCTGCCAGGCCGATGACGGCGTGGTGGTGGCCATGGGGCTGATCGACGGCCAGCCCGCGGTGGTCTGCGCCATCGAGGGCGCCTTCCAGGGCGGCAGCATGGGTGAAGTGGGCGGCGCCAAGATCGCCGGTGCCCTGGAGCTGGCGCTGGAAGACAACCTCGCCGGCACCCCGACCCGCGCGGTGCTGTTGCTGGAAACCGGCGGTGTGCGCCTGCAGGAGGCCAATCTGGGCCTGGCCGCCATCGCCGAGATCCAGGCCGCCATCGTCGCCCTGCGTGCGCATCAGCCGGTCATCGGCGTCATCGCCGGCAGCGTTGGTTGCTTTGGCGGCATGTCCATCGCCGCCGGCCTATGCAGCCAGCTGATCGTCACCCGCGAGGCACGCCTGGGACTCAATGGTCCCCAGGTGATCGAACAGGAAGCCGGCATCGAGGAATACGATTCCCGCGATCGCCCCTTCATCTGGAGCCTGACCGGCGGCGAACAGCGGGTCGCCACGGGTCTGGCCGACGTCTTCGTCGCCGACGACAGCACCGCCGTGACCGCTGCCATACGCCAGGGCTTCGCGGACGGCGGTGCAGCTCCCCTACGCAGCCAGCAGGCCGAGGCCTATCTGGCACGCCTTGCCGACCTCGACACCGGCCCCCAGGCGGATGCCGCGGCGGTTCGCCACCTCTATGCGGGAGATCAGCCATGAGCACCCAGCCTTCGCAACGCGGCCTGACCTGGTTCCAGGCCCTCGCCGGCCAGGGTGAAACCGGCACGGGCCTGCCCGCCTCCCTGCGCGTCGCCGACCTCGAACTGGCCGGCCGGCCCGCACGCTGGCTGGCCGTGGTGCCCGATACCGACAATCCCTTCCCCCGCGCCCGGCAGGGCGAGGTCGGCCTGCTGGAAGGTTGGGGCCTGGCCCGGGCGATCCAGCAGGCCGTCACCCAGGATCGCGACGCCTCGGTAAAACGCACGTTGATCGCCCTGGTGGACGTGCCCAGCCAGGCCTACGGTCGCCGCGAAGAAGCCTATGGCATCCACCAGGCCCTGGCCGGAGCCGCGGGTGCCTATGCCGAGGCGCGCCTGGCCGGCCACCCGGTGCTGGGCCTGCTGGTGGGCAAGGCCATGTCCGGGGGCTTTCTGGCCCACGGCTACCAGGCCAATCGGCTGCTGGCCCTGCGTGATCCCCAGGTACAGGTGCATGCGATGGGCAAGGCCTCGGCGGCGCGGGTGACCCTGCGCAGCGTCGAAGACCTGGAGCGCCTGGCCGCCGACATCCCGCCCATGGCCTACGACCTGGACAGCTATGCCTCCCTGGGCCTGCTCTGGCGCCAGCTGCAAGTCGCTCAGCCCGACCAGCCCTCGGCCGCCGATCTGGAGCAGGTACGCCAGGCCCTGGCCGAGGCCCAGGCAGATGTGCTCGCCAGCGGCGCCACCGATCTCAAACTGCGTCTGGACGGCGCCAATCGCGCGGCCTCTCGCGAGGTGCGCGAGCGCCTGCGGGCAGGTTGGAAGGCGTGATGAGCAGGCGGAAGAGCCCGTTGGGCTTCGCTGATGCTCAACCCAACCTACCGGACACCCCTGTAGGTTGGGTTGAGCGCAGCGAAGCCCAACACAGGCCCCACGACCTCCTCTGGGGCCTGACCCCGGACGCCTTGCCCGCGCACGCTCCACTCTGGGCCCACCAGATCGCTCAGACTGGGCTGCCCGTGGTGGTGCGCCGAATCGCACCCGAGGCCGGCCGCATCCCCGTCGGCCTGCGCGGTGCCACCCGCGCCGAGCGCTTGGCGGCCTGGCTGGCACCGACCGCCGTAGTGCAACAGCGCGCGCCTGAAAACCTGCGGATCGCTGAGGGCTGCCGCGATCTACCTGTCTTCGACACCCTGGCCCGCGTGCAAACCCTGCTCGATGACCTGGGGCTGCCCTGGGGTCCTACCGGTGCTGCCGGTTACGAACTGGCCTCTGGCTGGCCGGCGCTGCATGCCGGCAGCGATCTGGACCTGCTGGTCCGCTGCGACGTCCCGCTGCCTCGCGATCAGGCACGAGCGCTGCTGGCGTCGCTACAGGCGCAGGCACTCTGCCGGCTGGACATCCTCCTCGAAACCCCGCATGGCGGCGTCGCTCTCGCCGATTGGGCCGGAAGCGCGCCAAGGGTGCTGCTCAAGACCGTTGCCGGTCCCCAGCTGGTTAGCGATCCCTGGCCAGGGGAGCGCGCCGCATGAGCACCCTCTTCCAGTTTCCCGGCCAGGGCGCCCAGCGTCCCGGCCTGCTGCATGCCCTGCCCGCGGAGCCCGAGGTCCGGCGCACCCTGGAGGAAGCCACCAAGGTGCTGGAAGCCGATCCCCTGAGCCTGGACACCGCGCACGCCCTGGAACACACCCGCGCCGTCCAACTGTGCCTGCTGATCGCCGGCGTCGCCACCGCGCGCCTGCTGCTCAATCGCGGACCGGCGCCGCAGCTGGTGGCGGGTCTGTCGATTGGCGCCTATGCCGCGGCGGTGGTGGCCGAGGCCCTGGACTTCGCCGACGCCCTGCGCCTGGTGGCCCTTCGCGGCGAGCTAATGCAGACGGCCTATCCCAAGGGCTACGGCATGCTGGCGATCCTTGGTTTGGACCGTGCCACGGTGGAAGGGCTGGTCGCTGACCACCATCGTGCCGAAGCGCCTATTTATCTGGCCAACGCCAATGCCGAACAGCAATACGTAGTCGCGGGTAACGACGCCGGCCTGGCAGTGCTGTCCGAGGCGGCGCGCACCCAGGGCGCCGCGGCGGCCAAGCGCCTGGCCATGAGCGTGCCCTCTCACTGCCCCCTGCTCGCCGAAGCCGCCCAGACACTCAACCAGGCCTTTGGCGAGGTCGAGCTACGCGCGCCTCGGCTGGCCTATCTGAGCGGGACTTCCGCGCGGCGGCTGGTGCGCGCCGAGCAACTGGGTGACGACCTGGCCTTCAACATGGCGCGGCCCATCGAATGGCACGCCACCCTGGAAGCCGCCCGCGAACGCGGCGTGCGCCTGGCTATCGAACTGGCGCCCGGCAGCGTCCTCAGCCAACTGGCCAAGCGCGTCCTGCCTCCGGCTGGCGTACTGGCCTGGCAGGATACCCACCCCGAGACCCTGGACGCGCTCAGGCGCGAGGAGGCGGCCCGACTGGACTGAGCATTCCCCATACGGCGGCTGCCCTCACCCCAGCCCTTTCCTGAGGGAGAGGAGGTAAAAGCGAGGACAGTGGCCAGGCTTCACCCCACCCCAAGCACAACCGAGGACAACAACAATGATCATCTACGGTGTAGCTCTCCTGGCCGTCTGCATGCTTGCAGGCGTCATCATCGACGACTTCCTGGGCGTCTTGCTCGGGGTCAAGTCCAATGTCGGCGGGGTGGGCATCGCCATGCTCCTGCTGATCTGCGCCCGACTCTATATGGAGCGGCACGGTGGCATGAGCAAGGAATGCGAATTCGGCGTCGGCTTCTGGGGCGCGCTGTACATCCCGGTGGTGGTGGCCATGGCCGCCCAGCAGAACGTGGTCACCGCCCTGCATGGCGGACCCGTGGCAGTGCTGGCGGCCGTTGGCGCCGTGGGTATCTGCGGGGTGACCATCGCCCTGATCAGCCGCAGCCATCGCGGCGAACCGTTACCCCCGTTGCCGGACGCAGCCGTGGTACCCGCGCCAGCGGTCGCCCATGCCGCGCCGGCCGGAGGTCGCTAGGATGAACGACATCGTCACCAAAGCGCTGCAACACAATGGCCTGGTCGCTGCCTTCGCGCTGATCGGCCTGATCATGTGGATCTCGGTGGTCCTCTCCCGCCGGCTGACCTTTGGCCGGGTGCACGGCTCGGCCATCGCCATCGTCATCGGCCTGGTGCTGGCCTGGGTCGGGGGCACCGTCACCGGTGGCCAGAAAGGCCTGGCTGACCTGGCCCTGTTCTCCGGCATCGGCCTGATGGGGGGCGCCATGCTGCGTGACTTCGCCATCGTCGCCACCGCCTTCGAGGTGCAGGCCACCGAGGCACGCAAGGCGGGGATGATCGGCGCCGTGGCCCTGCTACTGGGTACGGTGCTCCCCTTTATCGTCGGCGCCGCCGTGGCCTGGGCCTTCGGCTATCGCGACGCCGTGAGCATGACCACCATCGGCGCCGGTGCGGTGACCTACATCGTCGGCCCGGTGACTGGCGCCGCCCTGGGCGCCAGTTCCGACGTCATGGCGCTGTCCATCGCTACCGGCCTGATCAAGGCAATCATCGTCATGGTGGCGACGCCCGCCTCGGCGCGGCTGCTGGCGCTGGACAATCCGCGCTCGGCAATGGTCTTCGGCGGCCTGGCAGGCACCGTCAGCGGCGTTACCGCCGGCCTCGCCGCCACCGATCGCCGGCTGGTGCCCTATGGTGCCCTCACCGCCACCTTCCACACCGGTCTGGGCTGCCTGCTGGGGCCGTCGCTGCTGTTTTTCTGCGTGCGGGCATTGGTCGGTTAATTACGCGCATACATCCGGCATTCAGCGACGAACGCGAGCAGATTGGGGTCGCGCTCGCGGCTACGCAGGAACACCGCACCAATGCGCTGCTGGAGGCGATAGCGCGGCGCCAGGGGCAACAGCTTGAGGCGGTTCTGGTAGACCGCCTCGACCCGCCCGGGCAGCAGCGCGTAGCCCACCCCGGAGCTGACCATGCTCATCAGCGAGAAGATGTCGTTGACCTGCATGATCACCTCCGGCTCGAAGCCGGCCTGGGCGAACACCTGGCGCCCGTCGCGAAAGGTGGCGAAGCCCTGGGTCAGGGTCACGAAGGGCACGCCGGCGAGGTCACGCAGGTCGACCTCGGCCTGGTCGGCGAAGGGCGAATCACTGGGCGCGGCGAGAAAGATGTCGTCACTGAACAGCTCCACGCTTTCGCAGTCGGCATCCACCACGGCGTCGTCCAGGGCCACCAGCATGGCGTCCAGCTTGAAGTCGTGCAGTTGCTCGGCGAGATCGGCGTTGGAGCCCAGCACCAGATCGATGTTGAGTTCGCTGCGCCTGAGCTTGAGCCCCATGATCAGCTGGGGCACGGTCTTGACCGTCAGCGAATAGAGCGCCCCCAGACGAAAACGATCAGCCGAGAAGCCCGCCGCCTGGCGCGTGAGCCGTACCGTCTCGGCCAGGTCCTGCATCAACCGTTCGGCACGGGCCTCCAGCACGAAGGCGCCGTCCAGCGGCGTCAGGGTGCGCCCCTCGTGCTTGAACAGCGGGCAGCGCAGGGCGTTTTCCAGCGAGTGGATGGCCCGATGCACGCTGACATGGCTGGTGCCCAGTTCAGCGGCGGCGCGTGCCAGGTTGCGACTGCGCATGAAGGCCAGAAAGATCTCCAGCTTGCGCAGGGTAAGTTCGTCGGTATCGGACATGGCGGCCAGCGAGCGAGGAAGATAGCTGCTCACCTTGCCCGTAAGGCCAGGCGGCGTCGAGGCCCGTGGCGGACTGGTCGTGAACGTCGGCACACCGTACCCTGCCCTGGCCTCGAAACAGGTCTGGGATCTATGCAACTGGAATGGCTGGAAGACTTCATCGAACTGGCGCGCACCCGTAGCTTCTCGCGTGCGGCGGAAAACCGCTTCGTAACCCACCCGGCTTTCGGCCGACGTATCCGAGCCCTGGAAGACTGGTGCGGCGCTTCGCTGATCCGTCGTCAGCAGCCCATCAGCCTGACGCCCGAGGGCCTGCTGCTGCTGGAAACGGCGCGCGAGGTGGTCGATCGGCTGAGCGAATGCCGCTCGCTGTTCCAGGGCGCCGCCCTGCAGCGCGAACAGCCGATCCGTATCGCTACGGGCCGTACGCTGGCCAGCGACTTTTTTCCGGAGTGGTACGACAGCCTCAGTGCGCGCTTCGGAGAATTTCCCGTCTCGCTCATTACCAGCGGTGCCCAGGAAGCCATCAGCCGACTGGCCGCGGGCGATGCCGATCTGATGCTGATCTTCAGCAGTCCGCTGACCGAACGACTGCTCGATCCGGCGCGCTTCGACTCCCTGGTCATCAGCCAGGACGAGCTGCTGCCCGTCAGCGCGCCGGATGCCGACGGGCAACCCCGCCACCGCCTGGACGATGGCGCTCCCGCCGTACCTTGGCTGGCCTTCGCACCGTCGCTGGCCCTGCGTGGCGTCCTGGCCCGGCATCTCGCCCGCCTGCCAGGCAAGCTGGCCATGCGCATGATCTACCAGGCCGACTCCTACCCCGCCATCCACCAGATGGCGCGGCGCGGCCACGGCCTGGCCTGGCTGCCCCGCATGGTGGTACGCGAGTCCCTGGCCCAGGGCAGTCTGGTGCTAGCGGGATCGGCCAGTCTGGTCGCCACCTTCGACATCTGCCTGCACCGGCTGCGCGGTCGCCACGATGAACGCCTCGAACGCATCTGGCAGACGCTGGCGGAAACTGCCTCATAACGGTGCACGGCGAAATAATCGGCTCCAGGCACTCGGCCAGCACGTAGGCTCTTGAGCCCCTGTGCCCACTTGGCCCTCAGTTGTGCCGAAACGGCAATTGAGCCACTGCCCAACCATGACCCAAGGTTGAACCTCACTCGTGAAGGCGCCGCCACCCTCGGCCGCGCTCCGCCAAGGGGAACCAGGCCATGTCGCACTCCATATCGACCCTTGCCAGCGCCGAGGCTGGCGCACCAGCCCGGCGCGGCTCCTGGAAGGAAATCTGCGCGGCCGGCATCGGCAACGCGCTGGAATTCTACGACCTGCTGATCTACGGCTACTTCGCCGTCATCATCAGCCGGCAGTTCTTTCCGGCGGAAAATGAAACCACCTCCCTGCTGCTGAGCGTGGCCACCTTCGCCATCTCCTTCATCATGCGGCCTCTGGGTGCCGTGGTGCTGGGCTCCTATACCGACCGCCGCGGTCGCAAGGCCTCGCTGACGCTGTCCATCGCCCTGATGATGATCGGCACCCTGCTGATGACCTGCGTGCCCACCTACGGCCAGATCGGCCTGCTGGCGCCGCTGATCGTGATCATCGCGCGGATGCTGCAGGGCTTTTCCAGCGGCGGCGAGTTCGGCGCCTGCACCGCCTTCATGGCCGAGAACGCCACCGAGGGTCGGCGCGGCTTCTTCGCCAGCTGGCAGCTGTCCACCCAGGGCCTGGCCACGGTCTTCGCCGCTGGCGTGGCGGCGGTCCTGAGCTATGTGCTCAGCCCGGCGCAGCTGGACGACTGGGGCTGGCGCCTGGCCTTCGGCATCGGTCTGCTGATCGGTCCTATCGGCCTGTATATCCGCCGGCAGATGGATGAAACCCCTGAATTCAAGGCGCTGGCCCGCCGCGAAGGCCCGGAGCCAACCCCGGTGCGGGATCTGCTGAAGGCCGACTGGCGCGTGCTGCTGCTGTGCATCGGCGTGGTGTCCGGCGCCACCGCCTTCAACTACGTGCACAAGCTGTACATGCCCACCTACGCCATGAAGCAACTGCACATCGCCGCCACCTCCTCCTTTCTGGGCGCCTTCATTACTGGCCTTGCCATCATGCTGATGTCCCCGGTATTCGGCATCCTGTCCGATCGCTTCGGCCGCCTGCGGGTGCTGGGCATCGCCATGACCCTGGTCGGCCTGTCGTCCTATCCGCTGTTCCTGCTCCTCAACGCCCTGCCCTCCATCACCACCCTGCTGCTGGTGCAGGCGCTGGTGGGCGTCTTGATCGCCGCATCCCTCGGGCCAATCCCGGCGATGCTGGCCGATGCCTTTCCCACCCGTACCCGCGGCTCGGGCCTGTCGCTGAGCTACAACTTCTCGGTCACGGCCTTTGGCGGCTTCGCCCCGTTGGTGGTGACCTGGATGATCAACAGCAGCGGCGACAACCTGGCCCCCAGCTATTACGTGATGGCCACCGCCGCCCTGAGCCTGGTCTCGATCCTGGCGCTGACCCGCGCCCGGCGCCACGTCCCGTCCTGATCCATCGCCGGGGCCCGGCCCCGGCCTGCCCACCCTAGGAGCCTGCCATGACCACTCTCGCCCAGATCCGTGCCGGTCTGCCCCGCTACCCCATCGAAGTCGCGTTTCCGGATGTCGACCGCTGGAAGACCGGCAACACCGGCATCGACTATGTCCACACCTTCGACAGCGGCGTCGAAGGTCCTCACGTGGCCATCATGGCCCTGACCCACGGTAACGAGGTCAGCGGCGCCATCGCCGTCGACGAATTGCTGAGCCGGGGTATCCGTCCGCGCCGCGGCAAGCTGACCCTGGCCTTTGGCAACGTGGCCGCCTATCACGCCTTCGACCCGGACGACATCGACGCCACCCGCTACCTGGAGGAGGACATGAATCGCGTCTGGCTGCCACAGCGACTCCAGGGTCCGGCCACCACGGCAGATTTGGCGCGTGCCCAGCAACTGCGCCCGCTGATCGACGAGATCGACTGGCTGCTGGATATCCATTCCATGCACGAGCATTCCGCGCCGCTGATGATGACCGGTCCCCTGGAAAAAGGGCTGCGTCTGGCCGCCCAGCTGGGTACGCCGGAATTTGTCATCGCCGACGCCGGGCATCAGAACGGTCGGCGCCTGCGCGACTTCGGCGGCTTTGGCGAAGGCGATAGCCCCAAGAACGCCCTGCTGATCGAAACCGGCCAGCACGTGCTGGCCGTGAGCCGCCAGATCGCCCTCGATTGCGTCGCGCGCTTCCTCCTATTGGCCGAGGTGGTGGATGAAGCTGCGGTGGCCGACCTGTTACAGGTGGCCAAGCCGGTGCGCCAGCGCTTCCTGCGGGTGACCGATGCCATCGTCGCGGACACCCTGGACTTTCGCTTCACCCAGGACTTCAAGGGCCTGGAGACCATCGCCGAAGCGGGCACCCTCATCGCCACCGACGGCGAGCGCGAGATCCGTACGCCCTACGCCAACTGTGTGCTGATCCAGCCCTCGATCCGCCACCTGGGTAGCGGTGTCACTGTCGTGCGCCTGGCGCGGGAGCTGGGCGAGGACGAAGTGCCGCGCTGAGCCGGGGAGTGAGGCGCTGCAGGTGCCGCTTGTCACACTGTCTTAGCAGGAACGAGGGTGATCCTTCGACCACTAAGGCACCTGCAGCCGTTCCCTGAGCAGCGCAACGAACGCCTGGGCCGCCGGGGTGAGGCTGCGGCCGGCGGGGGTCAGGATGCCCAGCGGGCGGGCCAGGCTTTCGCCGCGCACCGGCAGCGCCGCTACCGGCGCCTCACCGCCCGCCGATTCCGGCAGCAGGGCCACGCCCTGCCCGGCGGCCACCAGGGCCAGCAGAGTGCTCATGTAGTTCGCCTCCAGCGCCGCCACCAGGCGCAGGCCGGCGGCGGCGAAGGCGAAGTCCAGGCACTCGCGCACGCTGCTGTCACGCCCGGTCAGCAGCAAGGGTACGGCGTCGAGTTCGGCCAGGGTGATTTCCGTCCGCTCCGCCCAGGGATGGTCGCGGGGTACGAACAGCTGCAGGTGATCGACGTACAGCGGCTGAAAATCGAGCCCCACGGCGCGCGGGCGGACGCCAATGCCGAGATCGACATGACCTTCGTGCACCAGGGCCTCGACCCGTCCGGCCACCACGTCCTGCAAGCGGATTTCGATGGCCGGATGGCGCGCCTGAAAGACCCTCAGCAGTTCCGGAAAGGGCCCCATGAAAAACGACGGCAAGGCGGCGAGGGTGACCCGCCCGCGGCGCAGGCCAGCCAGGTCCCGGGCATGGGTCTGGACATCGCCCAGGTCCACTATGACCCGTTCCAGGGGGCCGCGCAGTTCTTCACCCGCGGTGGTCAGATGGACCCGCCGTGATGTGCGTTCGAGCAGCTGCACCTCAAGCCAGGCTTCGAGTTGCTGGATCTGCACGGTGAGCGCGGGCGGTGACAGGTGCAACTCCTCCGCGGCGCGGGCGAAGGAGCCATGGCGGGCCACGGCGAGAAAGGCCTGCACGTGCTGGAGCAGATTCTTCATTTTGTTTTTCTGAACGCTGCTTCGGAAGATTCCAATTTACAGGACGTCGGCCGTCTTCGAATACTGCGGGCACAACAACAAAACCTCCCGTGCGCCCGCTCGCCGCGCCACGGTCCAAGGAGTCCGCCATGCTTGCCCTGCTCGGTGTCGTCACCATTCTTGCGTTGCTCGTCGCGGTCATGAGCAAACGCGTTTCACCCCTGGTCGCCCTCATCGTCATCCCCATCGCCGCCGCCCTGATCGGTGGCTTCGGCCTGGGGACCAGCGCCTTCATCATCGCCGGGATCAAGGGCGTCGCCCCGGTGATCGGCATGTTCGTCTTCGCCATCCTGTTCTTCGGCATCATGACCGACGCCGGGATGCTCGATCCCATCATCGACCGCATCCTGCGCACCGTTGGCACCCGGCCGACGCGCATCGTTTGCGGCAGCGCCCTGCTCGCCCTGCTGGTGCACTTGGACGGCTCTGGCGCGGTGACTTTCTTGGTGACCATCCCCGCCATGCTGCCGCTCTATACCCGCCTTGGCCTGGATCGCCGCATCCTGGCCTGCGTCGCGGCCATGGCCGCCGGGGTCAATTTCCTGCCCTGGACCGGGCCGGTGCTGCGCTCGTCCGCCGCCCTGCACGTGCCGGTGGCCGATCTCTTCCAGCCGCTGATCCCCGTGCAGCTGGTGGGCCTGGCTTTCGTCTTCGCCAGTGCCTGGTGGCTCGGGCGCCGCGAGGAGAAGCGCCTGACCCTGGCCGGCCAGGCGCCCTGGCTGGACGCTGGTGGCGCGGGCGCTGCGCCGGAGCGGGTACTCAGCGACGCCGAGCGCGCCCTGCGCCGCCCTGGGCGTTTCTGGATCAATCTGCTGCTGACCCTGGTGGTGATGGGTGTGATGATCGCCGGCTGGGTCGATCCGGTGGTGATGTTCATGCTCGGCACCGTGGCCGCGCTGTGCCTGAACTACCCTTCGGTGGACGCTCAGAAGGCGCGGATCGACGCCCACGCCAAGACCGCCCTGACCATGGCCAGCATCCTCTTCGCCGCCGGCGTCTTCACCGGCATCATGCAGGGCAGCGGCATGCTCAAAGCCATGGCGCAGGTGGCGGTGGCCGGCATCCCAGCCGGGCATGGCCAACTGATCCCGGCGGTGGTGGGCTTCCTGTCCATGCCGCTGAGCCTGCTGTTCGATCCGGACTCCTTCTACTTCGGCGTCATGCCGGTGATTGCCGAGGTCGGCCGCAACCTGGGTGTCGACCCGGTGCAGGTGGCCCAGGCCTCGCTGCTCGGGGTGCACACCACCGGCTTCCCGGTCAGCCCCCTGACCCCGGCGACCTTCCTGCTGGTGGGCCTGTGCAAGCTGGACCTCGCCGATCACCAGCGCTTCACCATCCCCTTTCTGTTCGCGGCCTCCGTCCTGATGACCCTGACCGCCCTGCTCCTGGGAGTCTTCTAGATGACCCGTCTTCTTCGCATCGGCTGCGGCGCCGGCTATTCCGGTGATCGCATCGAGCCCGCCGTGGAGCTGGCCGAGCATGGCCGCCTCGACTACCTGGTGTTCGAATGCCTGGCCGAACGCACCATCGCCCTGGCGCAACAGGCGCGACTCGCCGATCCCGAGGCCGGCTTCGATCCGCTGCTGGAGGCGCGGATGCGGCGCATCCTGCCACTGCTGCGCCAGGCGGACCGTCCGCGCCTGCGGGTGATCACCAACATGGGCGCCGCCAACCCGACCGCCGCGGCGCGCAAGGTCGCCGCCCTGGCCCGGGAGCTGGGCGTCACAGGGCTGAAGATCGCCGCGGTAGCCGGCGACGATGTGCTGGCCCAGCTGCCGGCCGACGCCCTGCTGGACAATGGCCAGACCCTGGCCGAACTGGGCGACCGGGTGATCTCGGCCAACGCCTACCTGGGGGTGGACGGCATCGTCCAGGCCCTGGAAGCGGATGCCGATATCATCGTCACCGGCCGGGTAGCCGATCCCTCGCTGTTTCTCGCCCCCCTGGTGCACGAGTTTGGCTGGGCCGCGGATGACTGGGAGCGCCGCGGACGTGGCACCCTGGTCGGTCACCTGCTGGAATGCGCCGGTCAGGTCACTGGCGGCTACTTCGCCGACCCGGGCTACAAGGACGTCCCGGACCTCGCCCGCCTTGGGTTTCCCCTGGCGGAAGTAGACGCTGATGGCCACGCCACCATTACCAAGGTGGCCGGTTCCGGCGGCTGCGTGACCCCCGCGACCTGCACCGAGCAGTTGCTTTACGAAGTGCATGATCCAGCCGCCTACCTGACCCCCGACGTGACCGCCGATTTTTCTGGTGTCGCGCTACAGCAAGCGGGCCCGGACCGGGTATCCGTGAGCGGCGCTCGTGGCACCGCGCGGCCGGACCAGCTCAAGGTGTCGGTGGGCTATCGTGATGGCTGGCACGGTGAGGGTCAGCTCTCCTACGCGGGTCCCGGCGCCGTCGCCCGCGCCCGACTGGCCGCTGCCGTGGTACGCGAGCGTTTGCAACTCTGCGGCGTACCGGTCGAAGAGCTGCGCTGTGAGCTGATCGGCTGCGACGCTCTCCATGGTGAAACGCTCGCTGCCCGGGCGACCGGCGAACCCTGGGAGGTACGGCTGCGAATAGTTGGCCGCTGCGCCACCCGCGCGGCGGCAGTGCAGATCGGCAACGAGGTGGAAACCCTCTATACCAATGGCCCAGCGGGGGGCGGCGGTGCGACCAAGGCGGTGCGCGAGGTCATCGCCGTGGCTTCGCTGCTCTGGCCACGAACCGCCGTCACCCCTACCCTGGATCTGGAGACGCTGCCATGAAAGTACGCGAGATTGCCCACGTCCGTACCGGCGACAAGGGGGACACCTCGAACATGGCGGTGATCGCCTATCGTCGGGAAGATTTCGACCGCCTGCGCCAGGCCCTTACCGCCGAAAGGGTCGCGGCCTGGTTCGCCGACAGTCGCCCGACCGATGCCGCGCCCGTTCGCCGCTACGAGCTACCCGCCCTGGGCGCGCTGAACTTCGTGCTGCCAGGCGCCTTGCGCGGCGGCGTCACCCGCTCCCTGGCGCTGGACGCCCATGGCAAGGGCCTGGGCGCAGCCCTGCTGGACCTGGAACTGGACGACTGATCAGCCGCGGCGCGATACCCAGCCTGGAGCGCCAACCTCGCCGCCCGGCTGGGTCGTCAACAGCGGTGCTTCCGTATCGAGTGACACCTGGGCCACCTTGTGCTGAAGGATCGAAGCTCGTCCTGTCACGAAGCTGCCATCAGTCCCCAGCAAGCTGGGGTCCCTGATCGCACCCGTGGCCGAGGCCGCCTGATGGATAACCGCCGCGCTCCTCACTCGCTCAGTTCGCCCGGTATCACTCGACGTCCCTGCCTAATTACTGCGGCTGAACGCTGCCTGGCGCCGCAGGCACGGATCCAGCGCATCGCCGATGCCACGCGATGCCTGGTCGCACTCGGTCATGAGCGAATCCTACTGGTTTCAACGGCGGAGCGAGCCATGGCACTAACTGACGCCGAGCTGCAGGGACACTGCCAGATCATGCTGGCAGCCGGCCTGCCGCTCTTGCCCCGTCTGGAACTCGATGAGGTAAGCGAGCCAGTCTGGCCGAAGCTGACAACCTTGCTTAAAGAGGTCGCCCCCACCGCCTTGCTGTGCACTCAGCACGCACTGGTGGCAAGACTCAGAGGCGCCCTGCACCAGCACGCCGGGCTGCTGGGTTCTGTGCTTGTCGTGGGGCCAGGGGCCAGCGACCCGCAGAGGGGTACGACCTGGCATTGACCCCGTGGAGACATCTGGAAGCACCAGCCCCAACCAGACGTCTGCCGATTCTTTCCTCGCTCAGAAATTCGAACCCCGGATGCCCTGCCCGGCCTGATCGGGCTGCTGCAGGTTGCCCGAGGTATCGGCCTTGACCGAGTTCCAGTCGATCTCGGCGCGCTGCACCGCATCGGCCGTGAAGCGTTCGTTGAGTTCCGGCGCCAGGCGATGGCCCCAGTAGGCCATCTTCGCCTTGTAACCCACAGTGATTTCCTTTTGCGGTTGCAGCAACGCCCTGACAATGGCCTGGACCGCCTTGTCCGGTGCGTCCTTGGTCGGCAGATCGGGGCGGTGGCCGGTATAGGTGGCCGCATGGCCCCAGATCGGGGTATCCAGCGCCCAAGGCAGCACCGTCGACAGCTGAATGTTGGGCTGCCGACCACGCCGCAGTTCCTGCTGGAGCACACGGCCGAGGCTGAGCACCGCGGCCTTGGACGCCGAATAGGAGGCCTGGTAGGCATGGGGGATCTCGCCGTCGACCGACGCCACGTTGACCAGCCGGCCATAACCCTGGCGGCGGAAGCGCTGCATGGCCAGGTGGGTACCGATGACCACGCCTTTGACATTGGTATCCAACAGACGCAGGTGGTCGTCCAGCGGGATCTCTTCGAAGCGACCCACCGCGACGACGCCGGCATTGTTGATCCAGCCGTCGATACGACCGAAGCGCTGCTCAGCCTGCTCGGCCAGGGCATTCACCTGCGCCACGTCGGCGACGTCGGTCGGCACCACCAGGGCAGCGATGCCTAGCGCCTGCACCTCCACCGCCAGGGCTTCGAGTGCTTCGGTCCGCCGTGCGGCCAGCACCAGATTGGCACCACGCTGGGCCAGCGCCAGGGCCACACCGCGACCGACGCCACTGGAAGCGCCGGTGACGACGATGGTCCGGCCGAGCAGCTGCTGGCGATCAGGCCGCTCTGAGCGCCGGGACGAGGTGCGGTTCAGCAGGGCCAGGGCGGCAGGCAGGGCAAGTAACAGTGGCAGGGTACGCATCAGGGGTCTTCCTCGGGTCTGTGTCTGAGGTGTGACCCGCAGGCGACCGCGGTAACGTCCCGCTTGGGACGACCGGGGCCTGGCGCGACGACGGCAACCGCTTCGCTTGATCGGGGAGATCGCCGCGCCAGGGCAGCCGCCTTGCTCCATGACCGTTCGGCGGAAGACTTCAGTCTTCTGGCTGGCGATGCGGCATGACGATGCCATGCAGCTTGATCCGCCGATAGAGAGTGGCCCGGGACATACCCAGCGCTCGGGCAGCAGGAACGGCCTTCCAACGGTGGCGCACCAGCACGGAGAGGATCAATCGCCGTTCAGGGCTATCGACCTGTGGCTGTGGCTCCGTGGACAGCGGCACGTCTGGCCCCAGGCTGGCCGGCAGGTGATCGAGGGTGATGAGGGCGCCGTCGCAGAGCGCACAGGCGTAACGCAGCACATTGCGCAACTCGCGCACGTTGCCCGGCCAGTCGTGAGCGAGGATGGCCTCTTGCACCTGCGGTGCCATTTCCGGGATGGCACCGCTACCGCGCTCCTCCGCCAACAGGCGCTGCGCCAGGGCCAAACGGTCGGCGCGTTCACGCAGCGGTGGCAGCTGGAAGACGGCGCCGTTTAAGCGATAGAGCAAGTCTTCGCGAAACAGGCCGGCCGCGACCCGTTCGCCGAGATCCCGATGGGTGGCGCAGACCAGACGGACGTCCACCCGCCGTGGCTGGGCGCTGCCCACCGGCAGCACCTCGCCCTCGGCCAGCACGCGCAGCAGGCGAGTCTGCAGGACGAAGGGCATGTCGCCGATCTCGTCGAGAAACAGCGTGCCGCCATCGGCCGCCACGATCAGGCCGTCGCGGCCCTGGCGCTGGGCCCCGGTAAAGGCACCGGCCGCGTGGCCGAACAGCTCGCTCTCGATCAGGCTCTCCGGCAGCGCCGCGCAGTTGAGGGCGACGAAGGGCCGTCCTGCGCGATCACCGCCCTCGTGCAAGGCGCGGGCAAAGACCTCCTTGCCAGTACCCGTCTCACCCGTGACCAGGATTGGCAGGCCGTGGCGATAGAGGCGCTGGCCAGTCTGCAGTGCCTGGCTGATCCGTGGTTCCTGTTCCGGCTCAGCCTCGACCTGGGCGCGAACCAGGGGAATGACCACGCCCGCGCGCTGGCGTGGCGCCCGTACCCGGGCATGGAAGTGCGCTTCGCCCAGGCGCAGGGGTTCGCCATAGTCCTCCTGTAGCCGCGCCGAGGCGTCGCGACCGAACAACTCGTCGAGGCGCTGCGGCAGATAGCCCAGCTGGCTCAGGCAGAGCTGTCGGGCCGGACGATTCAGACCGGTCAGGCGACCGCTGGCATCCCAGGCGAGCAGAAATTCCGGCTGGGTGTCCAGGTAGCTGGCCTGGGCATGGCCGCAGAGCACCCAGTCCCCCCGGGCACTGTGCATGAAGTAGGCATTCTCGATGCGCTGGGCGCTGTCACGGGTGAATTGCTGGATCAGCAACTGGCTGCGGCGATCGTCCGGCGAGCGTGGCGCCGACACGTCCAGCACCCCGAGCAACTCGCCACCCGGGGCGAACACCGGCGCGGCGGTACAGGTCAGGCCGGTGAAGGCCACGCGGAAGTGATCGGCCTTGTGCACCGTTACTGGCGCCCGGTCGGTCAGCACCGCGGCCACGCCGCAGGTGCCCTCCTCCTGCTCGGACCAGCAGGTCCCCAGGTAGAGTCCGGCGCGGCGGCATTCCTCATCGAGCCGATCGCTGACCCGGTAGTCCAGGGTATGGCCCTGGGCATCGGCCAGCAGCACGCAATAGTCGGCGGCCTCGACCCGCCCATGCAGGGCCGCGAGTTCGCCGTCGGCCACGCGCAGGAAGTCTTCGGCGGCCTGCTGGTGCTGGCGCAATTCGTAGCGCGAGAGGATGCGCGGGCCCCGCAGGCTGCCCGGGTCGAGCTGATACTGCTCGAAGGAGCGCCGCCAGGAATCGAGGATGCGCCCGGGCGGACTGGCCGCGCGCAGCGGGGCGCGCAGGGCCTGGTCGATGGCGCGGGCGTGATAGCGGGCCTGGGTAGACAACATGGGCGTCTCTCCCTGAATTCCGGTCATGGCATGGAAGGCCGGTCATTGTTCTGCCCTTCATTTAGCGCTCCCCGGGCGCTGGCTTCAAGTCCGCCGCTCCGTGAGACGAATCGTCTCAGCGTCTCGCTGTTCCGCCATCGCTCTGAGACGAGCGGGCTCGTCCAGCCGCTCCCGACCAGACCGCTCCAGGTGCCTGCAGCCCGCGCCAGGCCTGACCCGTGAGGGATCGACGCCAACCTGGCACCGGCCTTGCTCTGGGCTCTGCGACGCTCCCATGACAACGACAAGAGGGCCAGACCCATGAGCGCATCGCGGTATAGCAGAGCGGCTCCCATGACGGGCGACCTGGCACTCCGGAGCCCGTCATGCCCATAACCGTTGGCATCCTGCCCAACCCGGCCTCGGGCCGTGACCTGCGGCGGCTGACCGGTAATGCCGCCCTGACCTCCAGCACCGACAAGGCCGGGGTGGTGATGCGCCTGCTGGCCGCCTTTGGCGCCACCGGCGTGGAGCGGGTGCTGCTGCCGCCGGACATGACCGGCATCGCCGCCGCCGTGCTCAAGGCCAGCGGCAGCCGTCAGGCCCGCGAGCAGCACTGGCCGGAGCTGGTGTTTCTCGATCTGCCGCTCACGCAAACGGTGGATGACACCCGCCGTGCCGCCAGGGCCTTACTGGCCCAGGGCGCTCGGGTGATCGCCGTGCTCGGCGGCGACGGCACCCACAAGGCGGTCGCCGCCGAGGTAGGCGACCTGCCGCTGCTGACCCTCTCTACCGGCACCAACAACGCCTTTCCGGAATTGCGTGAGGCCACCAGCGCGGGGCTGGCCGGCGGCCTGGTCGCGGCCGGCCGGGTCGACCCGGCACTCGCGCTGCGACGCAACAAGCGGCTGCGGGTGGAAGTGCCCGAGCGCGGCCTTCGCGACTGGGCGCTGGTGGACGTGGCGGTCTGTCGCCAGGCCTATATCGGTGCCCGCGCGGTGACCCAGGTGGAGGATCTCGCGGAGGTTTTCACCACCTTCGCCGAGCCCTGGGCCATTGGCCTGTCGGCCTTGTGCGGCCTCTGGCATCCGGTCGCGCGCAGCGCCCCCCATGGCGGCTGGGTGCGGCTGGAGCCCGAGGCTCCGGCGCAACTGACCGTTCCCCTCGCCCCTGGCGTGCTGGCCCAGGCCGGCATCGCCGCCAGTGGCTTGCTCCTGCCCGGCGAACCCCGGGCGCTGTCCCTCGCTACCGGCACCTTGGCGCTGGACGGCGAGCGGGAAATCGAATTCGGCCCCGAGGAGCGTCCGCAGGTGACGCTGGACCTCGACGGCCCCCTGAGCATTGACGTGGAGCGGGTATTGGAGCTGGCGGCGCAGCAGCGCCTGCTGGTCCGCCGCCTGCCCGCGTCGCCCCTCGGCAATCCTGGAGAACAATAAGATGAGCGAGAACCCCAGCGTCGAAAACCTGAGCCATGCCTACCGGGTGATGCGCACCATCCGCGCCTTCGAGGAGCGGCTGCACGTGGAATTCGCCACCGGCGAAATTCCCGGTTTCGTCCACCTCTATGCCGGCGAGGAGGCCTCGGCCGCCGGTGTCATGGCCCACCTGGGCCATGAGGACAGCATCGCCTCCACCCACCGTGGCCACGGCCACTGCATCGCCAAGGGCGTGGACGTCTACGGCATGATGGCCGAGATCTACGGCAAGAAGACCGGGGTCTGCCAGGGCAAGGGCGGCTCAATGCATATCGCCGACCTGGAAAAGGGCATGCTCGGCGCCAACGGCATCGTCGGGGCTGGCGCGCCCCTGGCCGCCGGCGCTGCCCTGGCGGCCAAGCTCAAGGGCAGCGACGCCGTGGCCGTGGCCTTCTTCGGCGACGGCGGCTCCAACGAGGGCGCGGTGTTCGAGGCGATGAACCTGGCCTCGGTGTGGAACCTGCCGTGCATCTTCGTCGCCGAGAACAATGGCTACGCCGAGGCCACCGCCGCCAACTGGTCGGTGGCCTGCGACCACATCGCCGACCGCGCCGCCGGCTTCGGCATGCCCGGCGTGACGGTGGACGGCTTCGACTTCTTTGCCGTCCATGAGGCCGCCGCGGCTGCCGTGGCCCGTGCCCGGGCCGGCGAAGGCCCCTCGCTGATCGAGGTGAAGTTCACCCGCTACTTCGGCCACTTCGAGGGCGACGCCCAGACCTATCGCGATCCGGACGAGGTCAAGCAGGCCCGGGAGCAGCGCGACTGCCTGATGCAGTTCCGCGAGCGGGTGACGCGCTCCGGCCAGCTCCAGCCCGCCCTGCTCGACAGCATCGACCAGGAGGTGGAACAGCTCATCGAAGACGCCGTGCGCAAGGCCAAGGCCGATCCCAAGCCCGGCCCGGAAGACCTGCTCACCGACGTCTACGTCACCTACGCCTGATCGGAAAACAACAAGGAGCGCCACCATGGCCAGAAAGATCAGCTACCAGCAAGCCATCAACGAAGCCCTGGAACAGGAGATGCGCCGCGATCCCACCGTCTTCCTCATGGGCGAAGACAACGCCGGGGGCGCCGGAGCGCCTGGCGAGCAGGATGCCTGGGGCGGCGTACTCGGGGTCACCAAGGGCCTCTACCACAAGTTTCCCGGACGGGTGCTGGACACCCCGCTGTCGGAGATCGGCTACGTCGGCGCGGCGGTAGGCGCCGCTGCCCGCGGCACCCGGCCGGTGTGCGAACTGATGTTCGTCGACTTCGCCGGCTGCTGCCTGGACCAGATCCTCAACCAGGCCGCCAAATTCCGCTACATGTTCGGCGGCAAGGCCGTCACCCCGCTGGTCCTGCGTACCATGGTCGGCGCGGGCCTCCGCGCCGCGGCCCAGCATTCGCAGATGCTGACCTCCTGGTGGACCCATATCCCCGGCCTCAAGGTGGTCTGCCCGGCCACCCCCTACGATGCCAAGGGCCTGCTGATCCAGGCCATCCGCGACAACGACCCGGTGATCTTCTGCGAGCACAAGCTGCTCTACGGCATGCAGGGCGAGGTGCCCGAGGAGTCCTACGCCATCCCCTTCGGCGAGGCCAGCTTCCTGCGTGAGGGCGACGACGTCAGCCTCATCACCTATGGCCGCATGGTGCACCTGGCCATGGAGGCCGCTGCCAACCTGGCGCGCCAGGGTGTTTCCTGCGAGGTGCTGGACCTGCGCACCACCAGCCCGCTGGATCGCGACAGCATCCTGGAAAGCGTCGAGAAGACCGGCCGCGCGGTGGTCATCGACGAAGCCAATCCGCGCTGCTCGGTGGCCACCGACATCGCCGCCCTGCTTGCCGAGCAGGCCTTCGACGATCTGCGCGCCCCGGTGCAGCTGGTGACGGCGCCGCACACCCCGGTGCCCTTTTCCGATGCCCTGGAAGACCTCTACATCCCCGACGCGGCCAAGATCGAGCGCGCCGTGCTGAAGATCACCCAAGGGAGGCAGGCCGCATGAGCCAGATCCATACCCTGACCATGCCCAAATGGGGCCTGTCCATGAGCGAAGGCCGGGTCAACGCCTGGCTCAAGGCCGAAGGCGACAGCATCACCAAGGGCGACGAGGTGCTCGACGTCGAGACCGACAAGATCAGCAGCAGCGTGGAGGCGCCCTTCTCCGGCACCCTGCGCCGCTGCCTGGCGCGGGAGGACGAGACCCTGGCGGTAGGCGCCCTGCTGGCCATCGTGGTGGAAGGCGAAGCCAGCGACGCCGAGATCGAGGCGGTGATCGCGCGCTTCCAGGAAGACTTCGTACCCGGTGGCGAAGACGCCGCCGACGCCGGTCCTCAGGCGCAGCGCATCGAGCTCGACGGCCGGCCGCTGCGCTATCTGGAACGCGGCGAAGGCGGCCTGCCGCTGGTGCTGATCCACGGCTTCTCCGGCGATCTGGACAACTGGCTGTTCAACCACGAGGCGCTGGCCGCCGAACGCCGGGTGATCGCCCTAGACCTGCCGGGCCATGGTCAGTCCGGCAAGGGCCTGGCCAGCGGGGACCTTGCCGAGCTAGGCGCTGCGGTGCTGGCCCTGCTCGACCATCTGGACATCCCCCGCGCCGTGCTCGTCGGCCACTCCATGGGCGGCGCCGTGGCCCTGCAGCTGGCGCAGACCGCGCCACAACGGGTTGCCGGCCTGGTCCTGATCGGCAGCGCCGGGCTGGGCCAGGACATCAATGGCGCCTACCTGGAAGGCTTCGTCGCCGCCACCAGTCGCAACCAGCTCAAGGGACCGGTCAGCCTGCTGTTCAGCGATCCTGGCCTGGTGACCCGGCCACTGCTGGAGGACCTGCTCAAGTACAAGCGCCTGGAAGGCGTGGACCAGGCCCTGAATCGACTGGCCGGCACGCTCTTCCCCAATGGCCAGCAGGCCCAGGTGCTGCGCCAGGTACTCGAAGGGGATCTGCCCGCCCTGGTGATCTGGGGCAAGGCCGACGCCATCATTCCGGTCCAGCATGCCCAAGGCCTGCCGGAAACCGTTCAGGTCGAGATCCTGGAGGGCCAGGGCCATATGGTGCAGATGGAGGCCGCGGACCGGGTCAATGCCCTGATCCAGGCCTTCCTGCCCCGCTGCGAACGCTAGAGGAGCCTCATGATGAAAGCAGCCCGTTTCCATGCCGCCCGCGATATCCGGGTGGAAGACGTCCCGGCCCCCGACGCGCCGGGCCCCACCCAGGTACTGGTGAAAAACCAGTACTGCGGGATCTGCGGCACCGATCTGCACGAATACCTTGGCGGTCCCATCTTCATTCCTACCGCGCCGCACAGCTACACCGGTGGCAAGGTGCCGCAGATCCTTGGCCACGAGTATTCCGGCGTGGTGGAGGCCGTGGGCAGCCAGGTGACGTCGGTGAAACCCGGTGACCGGGTCTCCATCCAGCCCATGGTGTCGCCACGCGACGATTACTACGGCCGCCGCGGCCAGTACCAGCTCAGCGAACAGCTGGCCATCATCGGCCTGTCCCATCCCTGGGGCGGCATGGCCGAGTACTCCCTGGTGGAGGACTACAACGCCATCCCCATGCCGGACGACCTCAGCACCGAGCATGCGGCGCTGATCGAGCCCACGGCGGTGACCGTCTATGCCACTCACCGGGGTGGCGTGAAGCCTGGCGACAGCGTACTGGTGGCCGGTGCCGGGCCCATTGGCCAGCTGCAGGTCATGGCCGCCCGCGCGGCGGGTGCCACGCGGATCTTCCTGGTGGACCTCAACGACAACCGGCTGGAGATGGCCCACCGCCTGGTGGAGGGGCTCATCACCCTGAATCCCGGTAGCACCGATGTGCTGCGCGAGATCCGCGCCCGGACGGCGGGGGGCGTGGGGGTGGATGTGGCCTTCGAATGCGTGGGTGCCGAGGCGCCACTGGGACTGTGCCTGGAAGCCGTGCGGCGCCAGGGCGTAGTGGTCCAGGTGGGGATGCAGGGCAAGCCACCGGCGCTGGATGGCTTCACCCTGACCTACAAGGACGTCGACCTGCGCGGCTCCTGGTGCTACTCCACGCTGATGTGGCCCCAGGTGGCAGCCCTGATCGCCAGCGGCCAGCTACCGGCCGAGAAGGTCGTGACCCGCCATATCGCCCTGGACGACGTGGTGGAACAGGGGTTCGAGGCTTTGCTGGACAAGGCCGGCACCCAGCTGAAGATCCTGATCGAGCTCTAGCGCTTACCACGCGGTCGGCGGGGGCCGCCGTGTGGGCTTTTACGGCCTTACTGGAAGGTCGTCGCGGCGAAGCTGGGGCGCGCCATGAGCCGCCGATGAAAGGCCACCAGCCGAGCGCGGCCCGACCAGTCGATCTCTGGCAGGCGAAAGCTCAGGTAGTCCAGCCCGACGGCTACGAGGTAATGGCTGAAATCGAGGTCTTCCGCGTCACGCTCCGGATGTTCTTCCAGGCGCGCCAGTAGGCGCTCGATGGCTGCCAGCCGCCGTGCGCCGAGCACGGACCCATCCTGGCCCGCGCCGCCATGCTTGCGGGCGATGACGGTGCCGAAGGCCGCGTCGATCAGGCCCTGGCCCAGGCCGGCCAGTTGCAGCCGCTCGGCCGCAAGCGCGGCACCGCCGCCCAGCTGGTGCAAATGGACGCAGATCAGCAGAGTCTCGCTGAGGGCGATACCCTCGTCGGTGATCAGCACCGGCACCTTGTTGGCCGGGTTTGCGGCCAACAATTGCACGTCTTCGTTCCAGGGGTCACTCCATACCAGTGCCAGTCGCTCGCCAAAGCCGGCTTCGAGGGCGGTGACGCGCGCGGCGCGGGCATAGGGCGAGGTCTGGTTCAGCAGCAACTGCATGGCGGACTCCTTGACACGGGCGGGCGGTGAAAGGGGCCCGCCCGTATAGCCGCTCCCGTGCGCCTTCAGCGCGGCCGGGTCACGGTGAGGACGACGGCGGCGATGCGATCGGTATGGGCGTAGACGCCCGCCTCCAGCTCTTCACCGAAGACATCCGGATCCAGTTCGCGATAGCGCCAGGCCATGTCCTGACCGTCCAGGCGGGTGCGGACTTCTTCGAGGAAGGGATCTCGACCGTCGACCATGGCGACACCGGTATAGAGCAGCAAGGTGCCGCCCGGTGCCAGGCGCTGCAGCGCCGTGTCGAGGATGGCCAGGGACAGGCCAGCCCCGAGGGGACCACCGCCATGGCGATAGGCACGCTCACCGGGATCGACCAGATAAGGCGGATTGGACAGGATGAAATCGAAGTCGCCGGCCACATCGTTCAGCAGATTGCTGTAGCTCGCGCTGACATTGTCGGCCCCGGCCAGCTCGGCGTTGGTCCGGGTCAGCGCCAGGGCGCGCTCGTTGATATCCACCGCCAGCACCTCGGCATCGGGCCGCGCCAGGGCGACCAGGATGGCACCCGGACCGGCACCGCTGCCGATGTCCACGGCGCGGCGGATGTCGGCGGTGTCGAAGCGCAGCTGGGCTTCCAAGGCATTGGCGTAGCGATAGGTGTCAGGGCCGAAGAACACCGCATCGGCTTCTTCGGTGGGATAGGCGGAATGCACGAACAGCTGGCCGCCCAGGCTCGATACCCGCACCCGACTACGCCAGCCGCCCGGCACCGCGGTCAGCAGCTCGGCCGCCGCCAGGGTATCGACGAGAGATCCGGGCAGCAGCTCGGGGGAAAACGGCCGGCTCCAGCCGAAGATGCCCTGCAGATCCTGCGCCCAGGCGTTGCCGGGCCGGGCATTGACCCGCGCGTGGGAGGCCGGGGTGGGCGTGATGAAGTGGTAGTCCGCCGCACGCAGCGTCTCGATCAGCAGTTTCAGGGCAGCGGCCGCGTCAGGGCTGGTCGCGGTTCGTTCGGGATGTTCCATGGCCGTCACGGGTGGTTCCTTCAATGACAGTCGAAATGAAAAAGGACCCGCGAGGGTCCTTGAATAGGGTCAGCCTAACAGGGAGACGAACAGTCGCGTCGCCAACAGGCCGGCGCGGCTGTGATGGCGTGCCGGTGACAGCTGCTCCACCAGCAGGGCCATGGCGGCCGCGCGGCTGGGCTGGCTGGCCAGACGCTGCTCCAGCGCGACCTCATCGCTATCGAAGTCGCTCGCCTGGGCCTTGCTCGCATTGGCCGCCGTGCCCTGCTCGGCTTCCAGCGCCGGGCACAGGCGCTCCTGCTGACGCTGGCGAGCGCGAAAGCTCACTTCCCGGCGTGGCAGTACCGCCACCCGCTCGGCGGCAGCCTGGTTCCGGGCGCCGCTGTGCACGAAGTCGCCAGCGATCCAGTCGTGGATCAGCTGTTGCTCGTAGGCAGTGAAGACGCCGAACATCTCGGCGCGCTCCCCCTGGATCAGGCGCCAGAAACGACTGTTGGCCGGATCTTCATGACGCTTGATCCAGCCCTGCTCCTGCATGACCTGAAGGAAATCGGGAATCTGCGAGGGATCGGTTAACCAGTCGCTGACACTGCGGCCACCGATGCGGCAATAGTCCGAGTGCACATAGCGCCCAACGGTACTCTTTTCCGCCAGCACCTCGATCACCGCCTGCTCCAGATCGAAGCTGCCGATCACCGACGTAGTGCCGGCGCCCAGTTCGTTGAGCAGATAGCCCTGCACCACGCGCTGGTAGAAGGCGGTGCGGCCTTCGGCAGGCATGGCATCGTGCACCGCCTGTAGCGCCTTGCGCGCATGACCGGTGCCGGCATTGTCGACGGTAACGTGAAGGGTGAAGTAATAGGGGTCGATACCCAGTTCGTTGAGCTCGTAGGAGGTGATCAGTAGGTGCAAGGGCAACTGCTCGTAACCCAGATTGAAACCGAGCACCTCGGGCAGGTAGTGATCGGCGTGGTAGGCCAGGGCCAGCTGGATCGCGCCCTGGACATAGTGGTCGTCGCTCAGCTGCGAGAAATCTTCACAGCCATGGCTGGCCAGCAGCTTGCGATAGAGCACCACATGATTCTTGTCGGGCTGACCGTCACCCAGTTCTTCGAGATAGATCTGGATGGCCGCGCGATAGCGCAGGTCGTCCCAGTGGGCGAGCGTGCCATAGAGCCAGGCGCCATCGACCAGCTTGGTAGGCGCCACGCCACGCAGGAAGTACAGCGCATGGGCCTTGCTGCCAAAATAGCGTCGCGGCGCGCCAGCCTTGCGGGCTGCCAGATAGTCCTGGTACTGAGCGCCGACCCGGGCGTTGTTCTCCAGCACCCAGGCTTCCAGCGCCTCGGGATCCGCCGGGAGGTCGGCCTTCATGGCACTCACGGCCTGCAGCTGGTCATCGAGATAGTGCCGCGCCCGCTCCCGCGCACCACCGCTGGGTTTTTCCACCAGCAGCTCGCGATAGAGCGACTTGGCGGGTTCCAGGGCGACGGGAGTCGACCCAGGGCGCTGGCCGGTTACGGCTCTTGTAGTGGTCTGCATAGAGGGCACATCTGGCAGCTGATGAATACCCTATTCGGCCTGCAGGCCCCAGCTTGGTTCCGACCGGCCCAGGCATGCGGGCCGGCCGTCTCGCTTGAGGCCGTCAAACGCCTACGCTTGCCCGGCCTGCCATTCGTCGGCGAACGCCCCAATCGGCTGACCTGCCCTGCTTTCACCGACAACACGGCGACGGGTGACCGGACGACAGGCCTCAGTTCCTGCCGTACCAGGCCGATAGCCTGACAATTAGTACGACCTCCAGGCCCTGCCCATGTCCCCTGCCGATTCCGACGTCGATCTTCGCGCCCTCCTCGATTCGATTCAGGAGTTCATCGTCGCCAAGGACGGTCAGGGGCGCTGGTTGTTCGTCAACCGCATCGTGCTCGAAGCCTATGCCATGGTCGGCTTCGACTACGTCGGCGTCACCGACGCCGAGTTGATCGAGCGCTTTCCCGCCTTTGCCGAGGCGTTCGTCTACAACATCCGGACCGATGAAATCGCCTGGCAGAACGCCGCGCCCACGCTGGTCGAAAAGTCCTTCATGGGCCCCGATGGACGCATCAATACCTGGGAAGTGGTCAAGACCCCGCACTTCGACGCCCAAGGCGAGCGCCGGCTGCTGACCATCGTCAGCCGCAATGTCACCGAGCGCAAACTGGCCGAGACAGCCCTGCAGGAGAGTGAAAGTCGCTACAAGTCCCTGGCCTATCTGGATGCCCTGACCGGGGTGGCCAACCGACGCAGCATTCTCGACCAGATCGCGCGCCATAGAGCCAGTGATGCCAACAGCCCCTGTGCCCTCTTCTACCTGGACCTAGACTGCTTCAAGGCCATCAACGACGAATTCGGCCACGAGTTCGGCGATCTGCTACTGGTGGCCTTCGTCGCCCGGGTGACGGCCTGCTTGCGTCAGGGGGATCTGCTCGGCCGCATCGGCGGTGACGAATTCATCGTCTTCCTGCGCGATACCTCGCCCGCTGCCGCCCTGTCCATGGCCGAGCGCCTGTGCCGCGCCCTGCAGGAGTCCTGGCAACTCCAGGGCGTCACCTTGAGGACCACCTCCTCCATCGGCATCGCCCGCTGCACCGATGGCAGCCTCAGTGTCCATGAGCTGATCCGCCGGGCGGACGCCGCTCTTTACCAGGCCAAGCGAGCTGGGCGCGCGCGGGTCGTGCTGGACGAGGCCTAGAGTCGTTCCGTGGGCTGGGCCCGGATCAGGATCTCGCGCTGCCGGAAGGCCGTTTCCAGCTGGCGGCGATAGCCGTCCCACCAGGCCCGATCCAGGGCCTCGGTCATCACTTCGTAGACCAGCAACTCATCGTCCTCGACCTGATCCGCCTCGTCCTGGCACAGGCCTTCGACCGGAGCCCGGCTGAAGGCCGTCAGGCCGCCAAAGCGCTCGACCAACACCTGGCGTACCTCCTGAAACAGTGCATCCGGCAGACGCTGGCCGTCATTGTCGTTGAGGGGTAACAGTAATTGGACGAGGTACATGGCCGTCTCTCCTGGGGTATTGGCTGCAGACCCTGGCGCACCCCGGATGGGTTCCCTCCCGTTGGTCCTGCAGCCCCTGCCCGCCAGCCGCCCGGAAACGAAAAGGCCCTGCCGAGACGCTCTCGGCAGGGCCTTTCACCACCTTTGCGTCTGGATCAGACCGAGAAGCGGCCAACCAGGCGATTCATGTCCACCGCCAGGCGCGAGACCTCGTGAGCGGCCGCGGCAGTCTGGTGGGCACCGGCCGAGGTCTGGATCGAGAGGTCACGGATGCTGACCAGGTTCTGATCCACCGAGCGGGCGACCTGGGCCTGCTCTTCCGACGCCGTGGCGATGAGGAAGTTGCGCTCGTTGATCTCGGTGATCGAGCGCGCGATCTCTTCCAGGGCGGCGCCTGCTTCATTGGCGATCTTCAGGGTAGCGTTCGCCTCGTCGCGGCTGCGCTGCATGGCCTGGACAGCTCCTTCCGAACCGCTCTGGATACCGCCGATCATCTGCTCGATTTCACGGGTGGATTCCTGGGTCCGGTGGGCCAAGGCGCGTACCTCATCGGCGACCACGGCGAAGCCGCGGCCCTGTTCACCCGCCCGGGCGGCCTCAATGGCCGCGTTCAGCGCCAACAGGTTGGTCTGCTCGGCGATCCCGCGGATCACGTCGACCACGGTGGCGATACCCTGGGCCTGCCCGGCCAGCGCGACGATCTGCTCGCTGGTATGGGATACGGTACCGGTCAGCGAGTGAATGGCGTTGACGGTTTCGGTGACCCGCGCCGCGCCCAGACCGGTCGACCGCTCCGACTGCTGCGCCGAGGTCGAGGCCGAGGCGGCATTGCGGGCCACTTCTTCGACAGCCGCGGTCATCTCGTTGACCGCGGTCGCCGCCTGTTCCACTTCGCTGTTCTGCCGCTGCAGCCCGCGGCTGCCCTCTTCGGTCACCGCGTTCATCTCTTCGGCCGCCGAGGCCAGTTGCGTCGAGGCCTCGCCGATGTGGCTGACGGTATCGCGCAGGGTCTGCTGCATCTGCACCGTGGCCTGCATGAGCTCGGCCATCTCGTCGCGCCCCTTTACCTCGGCAACGACCCGCAGGTCACCCTCGGCGATACGGCGGTTGATCCCGAGTACCTCGCGCAGCGGTTGCAGGATGCTGCGGGTATAGAGCACGGCCAGCACCACGGTCAGGGCCACGGCCACGGCCGAGATCAGGCCCAGCAGCCAGAGGTTGCGGCTGTAGGTATGGGTCGCCAGTGCGCCGGCCTGTTTGGCCCCGCGCTGGTTGAAGTCGCCCAGGGCCACGATCTTGTTTTGCAGGTCGTTGGTCAGCGGGCGAATGTTGGCGTTGATGAAAACGGTGCCTGCGCTGGCGGGTTGGGTACGGGCGATGCTGAGGATCTCATCCAAGCGCGCATCATAGGCCTTGACCCCGGTCGAAACAGCGTCAGCTAGGTGCTGCTCTTCCGGCGAGGCAACCAGCGCCTGATAGTCCGCCACTGCCTGTTGCAGGTCGCCGCGGGATTGGGCGATGGTCGCGGCAGCGGTCTGTTTCATCTGCTGGTCTTCAGAGGCCACCATGCGCAGCGTCTCCAGGCGCAACCGGAGCACCAGGGTGTCCATCTTGCCGGTCTGGGCGATGCTGGCCATCCAGTTGGTTTCAACGTCCTGTTCGGCGTTGTACAGCGAATTCAGGCCCAGGGCCGAGGTGGCAGCAAGCACCAACAGCAACAGGGTGACGGTGGCAAAGCAAACGGCCGAGCGGGCCGACAATTTCAGGGTACGCATGGCGCAACTCCGAGAGGGAAAGGCAGGTTCACCCCTTCTGGTCGGCGGCCCAGGCGCCAGCTGAACCGCCACCCATCGCCGATCAGCGGCATTCACCGCCCCAGCCGCATGCTAGAGCAGGCGCGGGTTCCATGAGGTCGGACAGCTTCCCGACCACTGTGCATTCCTGGCAAATCGCCACCGGCGCTCAGGCTAGAATGACGACTTTCCGCCTTTGAAACCGACATGCCACCGCCGATCGCTCGCCCCAAGCGTCTGGTCCCCTTGCGCAACCGCCTGCTGGCGATCGCTCTCGCGGGGATCGTGCCCCTGGCCCTGGTGGCCGGCCTCGGTCTCTGGCTGCTGGTGCAGCACCAGCAACGCGAAACGGAGCAGCGGGCGCTGGAATCCAGTCGCCAGGCGGCGACCACCATCGAAATCGAATTGCGCCGTTCCGTGACCATCCTGCAGGCGCTCGCCGAGTCTCCCCTGCTGAACGAGAACCTCGACGACTTCGCCACCCAGGTCGGACGGGTATTGCCCCTGGTCCCGGGCTGGCGGACGGTATTGCTGGCCGCTCCCGACGGCCAGATCGTACGGCGGATCTCGGCCCACAATCGGGCACCTGGGGGCCCCCTGGCCGAACCGGACAGCTTTGCCGATGTGATCGCCCAGCACCGGCCGGTGATCGGCCAATTGGCCCGCGGACCCGCCGGGCAGTTCGCCTTTCCGATACGGGTACCGGTACTCCGCGACGGGCAGCTCAACTTCGTGCTGACCGCCGTGATGACGCCGGAAAGCATCAGAGCGGCCCGTATGACCCGCACCCTGCCGAAAGACTGGGTCGGCTCGGTGTTCGATCGCCAGGGTCTTCGCATCGCGCGAACGGCCTTGCACGAGGAATCCCTCGGCCAGCGGGCCTTGCCAGGGTTGACAGAGATCCTGGCGCAACCGGGTGACGAAGGGGTCGGCATTTCCCGTACCCGGGAGGGCCATGACGTCTACACGGCCTTCGTGCGCCTGCCCGATTCCGGCTGGACCATGACCACGGCCATCCCGACCGAAGAGGTGTCGGCAGCCGCCATCCGCTCCTTCACTCTCTATGGCGGCGGGCTGGTGCTGTCGGTGGCCTTCGCCTGGGCGGTGGCCCTGCTGCTGTCACGGCGGATCAGCCGCCCGGTGCAGGCACTGCAGAAGGCGGCCGAGGCCCTGGGTCAACGCCTGCCACCGGTACTGCCCGACAGCGATGTCCTGGAGGTCCAGCTGGCAGGCGAGGCGCTGCTGGCCGCCGCCGAAGCGCGCCGGCTGATCGAAGAGCAGCGCGACGACTACCTGCGTGGTCTGCAGCTGAGCCAGGGGGAGCTGCAGCTGCAGGTCGCCGACCTGGAGGTCCTCCAGCGGCTGAACCATCGCCTGCTGCAACTCCCTTCGCTGCCACAGCAGTTGCAGGAGATCCTGGATGTCCTGTGCCGCTTTCATCAGACGGCCTTCGGCTGTGTGTCCCTGGTCGAGGACGGCGGACCGCCGCAACTGTATTTCACCGCAGGCTTCGCGGCCGAGGACCACGCGCAGTTGGCCGCCCTGCCGCCCGAGGCCAGCGCCTGTGGCGCTGCCATTCGCAGCGGTGACCGAGTGGTGGCCGAACTCGCGGCCTCGACCGAATTCTCCGCCTTGGCGACCGTCGGCCGCCGCCTGGGCTTCGCCGCCGTGCATGCCGTGCCCCTGCGCAGCACCCTGCATGGCACCCTTGGAGCCATCACCGTGCACCTGCCGGCGGCCCGGACTCCTACGCCACGCGAGCAGCGACTCGCCGATCTCTGTGCCTCCAAGGCGGTGCTGGTGATCGACCGTGCGCGCAGCCAGGAAACCGCGCAGCGATCCCAACGACGCCTGCGGGTAGCCCTGGAGAGTTCGCAGGTCTGCTTTGGCATCGCCGTGCCCACACCGGGGGCGACCCTGGCCTGGGACTACCTGAATCCCATCGGCGCAGCGACCCTGGGTCTCGCTCAGCCGGAGGCCCACGGCAGCCTGACATGGGCCAGCGCCAGCATCCGGCAGCTCTGTCAGGAACGACTGGGCAGCGACACGACCTGGTCCACCGAGGTGCAGGGCCCTGACGTCGTGGATACCAGCAGCTGGCTACAGGTCAGCGCGACGCCGTTCGATGGCAACGTGGCCGTCTGGTTCCTCGACATCAGTACGCGCAAGCAGCAGGAACAGGCGCTGAGGGACATCGATCGGCAAAAGGACGAATTCCTCGCCATCCTCGCCCACGAGCTGCGCAACCCGCTGGCGCCGATTCGCCATGCGGCGGCGCTGATCGCGTCCCCGGCCGCCTCGCCCGAACAACAGCGTCGCAGCTGCCAGACCATTGATAGGCAGGTGGAGCGCATGGGCGCCCTGCTCAACGACCTGCTGGACATCTCCCGCCTCACCTTTGGCCGGATCACCTTGCACCCGGAGTTCGTCACGCTCCAATCCGTTCTCGCCGCAACCGCGGATGCGGCGCTGCCCCTGATGCAGGAGCGGGGGCAGGCCTTCGACCTGCAACTGCCCGAGGCGCCCATCTGGCTCTATGCCGATCCACTGCGCCTGGAGCAGATATTCCTCAACCTGCTGGGCAATGCGGCTCGCTATACGCCGGTGGATGGGCAGATCAGCCTGGCCGTCCGGGAGCGCGCCGACGAGGTCCGGGTGGAGATCGCCGACAACGGCATCGGCATAGCGCCGGAACGCCTGGATGCCCTGTTCCAGATGTTCGGTCAGGTCGACCCGCGGCTGACGGAGCGCTCGCCGGGGCTGGGCATCGGCCTGGCGCTTTCCCGGGAACTGGCGCGGCTGCAGGGGGGCGACATCACCGCCGACAGCGCCGGACTCGGCCAAGGCAGCCGCTTCACCGTGACCCTGCCGGTCACGGTCGCGCCGCCGTCCGCCCTGCCGGCAGCGCCCGAGCTGGAGCCCGCGGCCCCAGTCGTCCGCCGGATCCTGGTTGCGGACGACAATCCCGACATCGCCAACACCATCGCCGAACTGCTGGAGCTGGACGGTCATCAGGTGCGAATCGCCTACGACGGTCAGCAGGCCCTGGACAGCTTCCAGAGTTATCACCCCGACATCGTCATCTCCGACATCGGCATGCCGGGCCTGACTGGTCATCAACTGGCCCGGGCGATCCGCGAGACCGCCGCGGGCCAGGCGGTCAAGCTGATCGCCATGACCGGCTGGGGCCAGGCGCAGGACAAGGCCGATGCCCTGGCCGCGGGCTTCGATCATCACCTGACCAAGCCCGCCGACATGCAGACGCTCTATGAGCTGGTTGCCTCCTGATCGCGTGAAAGTCCGCGGACCTCAGGCCGCGACCCGACGCGTTCCGGCCAGCCGGGTCAGGCCATAGAGCACGCCGCCGACCAGCAGCAGGACGCCGGCACGCAGCCAGGTCGCCGCGCCCTGCTGGGCGATCAGTAGCACACAGGAAGCCAGGGCCAGCACCGGAAAGACCCAGTGCACCCGGAAATGCGGATGCTCGACGCGATCGCGTTTGAGCACCAGTACCGCCAGGTTGGTGCTGATGAATACCACCAGAAGCAGCAGCACCACGGTTTCGGCCAGCACGTCCAGGGTGCTGGTGTAGGTCAGGGCGATGGCCACCGCCGTCGTGGCGAGGATGGCTACGCCAGGCGTCTGCCGCCGCGGCAGCACCTGCCCGAGTACCCCGGGCAGCAGCCCCTGGCGGGCCATGCCATAGGCCAGGCGGCTGGCCATGATCATGGTCAGCAGGGCGCCGTTGGCCACCGCGATCAAGGCGATGACCGCGAACAGCCGGGTCGGCACGCCCAGGCCCGAAGCGCCGAGCACGTCCATCAGCGGCGCGCCCGACGCCTTGAGCTGGTCGACCGGCAGCACCAGAGCGGCGCCTGCCCCTACCAGCAGGTAGACGATGCCGGCGATGATCAAGGCGCCGAACAGGGCACGCGGATAGACGCGACTCACGTCCCGCACCTCTTCAGCCAGGTTGGCCGAGGTCTCGAAACCGACGAAGGAATAAAAGGCCAACAGCGACGCACTGAGAATGGCCACGGTGGCGGAAGGCGCATCCACTTCCAGCAGGCGCGCAGGCTCGGCCTGCCCCTGGGCGACGAACCAGGCCGCCGCCGCGACGACGATCACCAGGCCTGACAGCTCGATCAGGGTCATCACTAGGTTGACCGACAGCGACTCCTTGATGCCGCGGGCATTGAGCAGGCCTATCAGCAGCAGAAAGCCCAGGCCGACCCAGCTGGCGGGCCAGGGCACCAGTGCCTGCAGATAGCCACCGGCAAAGGCCACCGCCAACCCCGCGGCGCTGGTGACCCCGGCGGCCAGCATCGAGAAACCCACCAGGAAGGATAGCCAGGGCCGCCCGAAGGCCCGTTCGGCGAACACTGCCGCCCCACCGGCCTTGGGATACTTGGTGACCAGTTCGGCATAGGAGGCGGCGGTGAGCAGCGCGAACAGCAGGGCGATCAACAGCGGCGCCCAGATGGCCCCGCCAACCCGTCCGGCGATGGTGCCGGCCAGGGCGTAGACGCCCGCCCCCAGCACATCGCCAAGGATGAAGAACAGCAGCATCGGCAGGGTGATGGCGCGGCGTAGCGCCGCCGGTGCGGAAGAGGATTCGGTGGCCATGCGGGTGGTGCTCCTGAGTCAGGGGGCTGCGGGGTCCTTGACGGTCGTGACGACTGCCCCGTGCCTTCGTAGAGAGCCGGGGTGGCGACCGGGTTCCAGGCCAGGCACCGTACGTCTGGTCGCCACGGCGCAGAGGGACGCCACGCGGCTCCTTTCGGCCAGGTCCGTGCAACCAGACGGTTTCCGCCACTCGCACGGCTCTAGCGCTACTATTTAAGCCAGCTGGCCGCTTCGCTGCCCTGCCCGCTTCGACCAGGTCCTCCAGGGAGATCGGTACCCCAGCAAACCGCCGATCAGCGGCGAGGGCTTTTCTGCTCCGCGCCGTGCGGACACACTGCGCGGTTTGTATGGTCGAACGCCCCGTCAATGGATTCCGAGAGGTCCCCAGCGCGATGAATGAGGTACCCCTGGCCACGCTGACCCGCGAAGAGCTGGAAGCTGAAGTGCTCCGGCTACGCGAGGCGCTGCAGGCCAATTCCACACCTGCCTCGCCAAGGGACGAGCGCGGCCGCCTGAGCAAGGCCCGCAGCCGGGCGGTGCTGGAGAGCACGACTCAGTTCGCCATCGTGGTCAGCGATCGCGATGGCCGCATCACCGACTGGAATCCGGGTGCCGAACAGGTCATGGGCTGGACCGCCGAAGAGATGATCGGCCAGGACGCCTCGCGCTTCTTCACGCCCGAAGACTGCGCCAACCATCGTGCCGAGTACGAGATGGCCAAGGCCCTGCGCGACGGCAGCGCCCTGGACGAACGCTGGCACCTGCGCCAGGACGGCCAGCGCTTCTGGGCCTCCGGCGAGATGATGGCCCTCACCGATGACGACGGCGAGCCGCTCGGCTTCGTCAAGATCCTGCGCGACCGCACCGTCGAACACCTGGCGGGCCAGGCGCTCAAGGAAACCCAGGAGCGCTACCGGCTGGTCGCCGAAGCGACCAACGACGCCATCTGGGACTGGGACTTCAGCTCGGGCCAGATACGCTGGAACGAAGCCCTGACCGCCGCCTATGGCCACCTGCCGGAACATCTGGCATCCACTGGGACCTGGTGGCTCGAGCAGATCCATCCGGATGATCGCGCGCGGATCGATGCGTCCATCCATGGCGTGATCGACGGCGATGGGGTGGTGTGGACCGACGAGTATCGCTTCCTGCGGGCGGATGGCTCCTATGCCCTGGTGTTCGACCGCGGTCGGGTGATCCGCGATACCTATGGGCGCCCCACGCGCATGATCGGCGCCATGCTGGACATGAGTCAGCTGCAACTGGCGCAGACCGCGCTGCGCAAGAGCGAAGAACGCTTTCGCGCCATCATCGAGACCATCGGCTCGGCCTTCGCCATCGTCCAGGTCAAGTTCGATGCCGACGACAAACCCATCGACTACCGTTTCCTCGAAGCCAACCCGGCGTTCGAGCGCCAGGCCGGCGTCAACCTGCGGGGCAAATGGGTCACCGAATTCGCGCCCAACCTGGAGCAATTCTGGTTCGACACCTATGGCCACGTGGCCAAGACCGGCGAGCCGGCGACCTTCGAGAACTACGCCAACACCTTCGAGCGCTGGTTCGACGTGCGCGCCGTGCGGGTGGGCGACCCGGACGAGCGCCAGATCGCCATCCTGTTCAGTGACGTCACCGAGCGGCGTAATGCCCAGGAGCGCCTGCGCATCAGCGAGGCCCTGGCCCGCCAGAACATCGAGCGGGTGCAATTGGCTCTCTCCGCTGGCGCCATCATCGGCACCTGGCACTGGGACCTGCCCAGCGACAGCTTCACGGTGGACGAAGCCTTCGCCACGGTATTCGGGCTCGATCCGCAGCTGGGCCTGGACGGCCTGAATCTCACCCAGGTGGTGAGCAACGTCCATCCGGACGACAAGGAGGGCCTCGCCCGGGCCATCGGGGTGGTCGTCGCCCAGGGCGGCCCCTTTGCCCATCAGTACCGCGTGCGCCGGGCTGACGGCCACTATTACTGGATCGAGGCCAACGGCCGGGTCGACCATGATGCCGAAGGGACGCCGCTGCGCTTTCCCGGGGTGCTCATCGACGTGGAGGAACGCCGGGCCATCGAGGCGGAGCGCGACAAGGCCCTGGCGGCCCTGCGCGCCCTCAACGATACCCTGGAGATCCGCGTGGCCGAGCGCTCCGCCGAGCTGATGCAGGCCGAGGAAAAGCTGCGCCAGTCGCAGAAGATGGAAGCCGTCGGCCAACTGACGGGGGGCCTGGCTCACGACTTCAACAACCTGCTGGCCGGCATCTCCGGCGCCCTGGAGTTGATGGAAACGCGCATCGCCCAGGGCCGGCTGCGCGACCTGGATCGCTATCTGGTCGCCGCCCAGGGTGCCGCCAAACGCGCCGCCGCCCTCACCCACCGCCTGCTGGCCTTTTCCCGTCGGCAGACCCTGGCGCCGCGTCCGGTCGACGTCAATCAGCTGATCAATGGCCTCACCGAACTCATCCAGCGCACCGTGGGCCCGGGCATCCAGGTCGAAACCGTCGGCGCCGCCGCCCTGTGGCCGGCACTGGTGGACCCGAGCCAGCTGGAGAATTCGCTGCTCAACCTCTGTATCAACGCCCGCGATGCCATGCCCGAGGGCGGCCGCATCACCATCGAGACCGCCAACCGCTGGATGGATCGGGAGGCGGCCCGCGCCCAGGACCTGCCGGAGGGCCAGTACCTGTCGCTGTCCGTGACGGATACCGGGGTAGGCATCCCGCCCGAGGTCGCCGCCCGGGTGTTCGAGCCCTTCTTCACCACCAAGCCCATCGGCCAGGGCACCGGCCTGGGCCTGTCGATGATCTATGGCTTCGCTCGCCAGTCGGGCGGCCAGGTACGGCTCTACTCCGAGGTCGGCCAGGGCACCACCCTGTGCATCTACCTGCCGCGCTACTTCGGCGAGATGCCGGCCGATGAGGGCCTGGCGGCGCGCCTGGACGTAGCCGGCGCCGCCCAGGGTGAAACGGTGCTCATCGTCGACGACGAGCCGACGGTGCGGATGCTGGTCATGGATATCCTCGAAGACCTCGGCTATGCCGTCATCGAGGCGGGTGACAGTCTGACCGGCTTGAAGATCCTGCAGTCGGACGTCCACCTCGACCTGCTGATCACCGACGTCGGCCTGCCCGGCGGCATGAACGGTCGGCAGATGGCTGAAGCGGGACGCCAGTCGCGCCCCGGTCTCAAGACGCTGTTCATCACCGGCTACGCGGAGAACGCCGCCATCGGCAACGGGCATCTGGACCCCGGCATGGAGATCCTCACCAAGCCCTTCGCCGTCGACCACCTGATCAGCCGCGTCCGCGACATGCTCGGCTAGAAGCTGGCGCCGATGCGCAGCGCCACGGTATAGCCCTCCGCCCGGTTGCGCGCCTCGAATTCCTTGTAGGCGTGCAGCCAGATGGCCGGCAGCCCCGAGGTGGGCTGGAAGAAGCTTACCGCCGGGCCCAGTGCCAGCACCCGTGCGCGATTGCCACGGGTCAGGCCCGGGGCGTCGTCGTCACTGAGCTGGCGGTAATAGTAGCCACCCAGGCCCAGGGTCCAGTCGCCGACATGCTGGCCCACGGCGAACTCGTGGCGATACTCCACCCCGCTGCGGTAGTCGGTGGCCGCGTTGCGCGCATTGATGTCGAGCTGGAAGCTGGACGACAGCTCCAGCCCGCTCGGGCTGATGTAGCTGGCGTTGAGGATCGGCGAGACCGTCCAGTGGTTGGTGCCGGGGCTGACCAGGCGGTCCTTGTCGTAGTCGCCGGTGGGCGCCTGGATAGACAGCTGGGTATTGATCCCCACCCCTGGCGCCGGCCGCCAGTCGAGGATCAAGGGGATCAGTTGCACGTCCGCCGGGCGGAACAGCTCGGCGCTGTCGCTGAATACCCGCTGCCCGCCCGCGTCGATGCCGAGGTCGGCGTCCATGCGAAAGAACACCGAGACCGCGCCAAAGCCGTAGCGCGCGCCGAGCAGCTGCTGGTCGGTCATGCGCAGATAGGCCAGGCCGATGGCCAGGACGTTGATGTTGAAGTCATTGCCATTGTCCTTGCCGTGGCTGTCCCTGATCACCCGCGCCTGGTAGTCGCTGATGCGCATGCCGACCGTGCCGAAGGGCGTCGTCGGCGGCATGAAGCCGGCCCCGAAGTCCTGCACCCCGGCCGCCGTGGTCGGCATGCCCTTCTCGGTGGCATGGGTGATGGGGGCGGCCAGCGCAACGAGGGACAGGACGGCGGCGCGAGTCAGAACTCCGGGCGAAGGCATGGTAAAGGCTCCTCAAGACGTTCGAGCGGGCGAGCGAGGCCTCACCAGGCGCGCGGGGCGCCCGGTCTTGGCGAAAGGGTCAGAACGGGAGTGGGATCAGTCCGGCGCGGCAGCGACCTGCTGGGCGATCTGCGCCTTGCGATTGACGCCGAGCTTTTCGTAGATCCGCCTCAGGTGATGGCGCACCGTGGCCGGAGCCATACCCAGGGTGCGGGCGACTTCCTTGTAGGTCTGGCCCAGGGCGAAACACTGGGCCACTTCCAGTTCGCGGGCACTGAGCCGCTCCGCCGAACTGCGCCGGCGCGCCTTGAGCAGCAAGAGGTCGCCCAGCGGCTGGGCGTCCAGCTGCAGGGTCCGGCCCTGGTAGCTGTGCTGGGGTGCACAGGCGGGTGGCAGCCGGTTGCCCTGCCAGCCCTCCCATTCCGCTGCCAGCAAGGCGGCGAAACCCGGCTCCATGGACAGCAGCACGCCGTAGCGATCGCACACCGCCAGGGCCAGTTCGTCGAAGCTGCCGCCACTGTCCCTCAGGGTCGCCAGGGTACGCAGGCAACTCTCGCGCTCGGCGTGCAGCAGGTGCGGCATCAGCCATTCCACCAGTTGGCATTCCAGGACGGTGAAGGGGGTAGCGCGGAACAAGGTGAGGTGCACACCCAGGCGGGTCTGGTCGTCGGTTAGCACGATGCGCAGGCCCTGGGCCAGACCATAGCGTTGCCCCAGGGCAGCCAGCGCCGGCGAGGCCGTTGCGTCATGGCAGTCGAACACCTGGCAGCGCCCCTGCTCCTGGTGCAGCTCGCCGAGGTCGTGGTCGTCGGCCTTGAGGGCGTCCCATTCCCGGGTATAGGCGCTGGGCAGCCCCAGCAGGAAGGCGCTGTGCGCCACCGGCACCCCGTCACGCCAGGTGGAGTTGCCCCACCAGGCCTTGTCGAAGGCGACCAGGCGCTGCAGTTGCTCCAGGGCCTGAGCATGGAATTCGGTGATGGCCCCGCCGCGCAGACGGGACTGCAGGGCCAGGACGACCTCACTGAAGCGAGCGACCACCTCGGCGGGCACACTGCAGGAAACGGCGGCTGACTGAGCCATGCTACCCCCATTGTTGTGATTGTCTTGGGTAGAACGCCGGCCCCAGGAGGGCCCGGCTTGGGGTCCGAGTTTACCGTAGCGGGGCGGCGCGCCTATCGTTCAGATGCAGGATAGGTAGCCCTCTGCTACCCGCGTGCCAGCGCAACGGCCGCGCGATAGCGGAGGTCCCTGACGGGCGACCATCGTTCATCTGATCGATAGACCGGTCCACGCCCGCCGGCGAGGCTGGCAGCGACTCGGCGTCCACCCTGGCGCCCCGACATTCAGGAGAAGCCCATGCCAGACGCCTTCGCGCGCCTCACCCCGGAAGTCGCCCAGCTGCTGGCGCAGTTGGCGGCCCAGCCGCAGCCGCCAATGGACAGCCTCACGCCGCAGGACGCGCGCGCCGCCTATGTGCAGATGAGTCGTGCACTCGGTCTGCCGCCGGCTCCGGTGGCGCGGGTCGAGGCGCTGAGCGCGCCCGGTCCCCTGGGGCCCATCCCGCTGCGCCTCTATCGACCCTATGCGGAAGACGACCGGCCGCGCCCGCTGGTGGTCTATCTGCATGGGGGCGGCTGGGTGATCGGCGACCTGGACAGCCATGATTCGCTCTGCCGACAGATTGCCCTGGGCACCGACTGCGCGGTGCTGGCGGTGCACTATGCCCTCGCCCCGGAACATCCGGCGCCGGCCAGCCCCGATGATGTCCTGGCCGTCCTGCGCTGGCTGGCCGACGCCGGCAGCGCCTTCCACCTCGATCTCGACCGCGTCGCCGTAGCCGGCGACAGCGCCGGCGGTGGCCTGGCCGCCATGGCCGCCCTGCACCTGCGCGAAGGACCCCTCACGCTCAGGGCCCAGGTGCTGATCTATCCCGGGGTCGACAACACCCCCGAGGCCTGGAATCACCCCTCCCGGATCGAGAATGCCCAGGTCCCGCCGCTGACCCGGCCGATGATGGACTATTTCTCCGGCATGTACCTGCAGGACGTGGATACCCGCGATCCGCGGGTGTCACCCCTGTATGCCTCCTCCCACGCCACTCTGCCGCCAGCGCTGATCTTTGGCGCCGAATGCGATGCCCTGCGCGACGACGCCCGCCTCTATGCCCAGGCGCTGATCGGTGCTGGCAACGCCGTGGAGTATCACGAGCTGCCCGGCATGATCCATGGCTTCATCGAGATGCTCGGCGTGCTGCCAGGGGTGCGCTGGACCCTGGCGCGGACCAATGCCTTCCTGCGCGAGCACCTGCAGCACCAGGTCTAAGCCCCGCGGCCCCACCTAGATCCGTCCCAGCCAGTGCAGCACCAGACGATAGAGGTGCTGGGGCCAGCGTGACCACCAGCCGCCCTGCTCCACCGCCTCCAGGGCTACCAGCGGGCGGGTCTGCAGGATTCGCTCGCCATCCAGCAGCTCCAGTTGCCCCACCACCGCGCCCTCGGCGATGGGTGCCACCAGCGGCTCGTTCAGCACCAGGCGGTGCTGTGGGGGCTGCTGGCCCTTGGGTTGGGTGAGGACCACGTCCTGAGTCACGCCCACCGGCACGCTGGAACGATCCCCCTCCCAGACCGCCGGGGTACCCAGGGTCGCGCCGGCCTTGTCGACGGTCAGGTTGTCGAAGAAGCGAAAACCATAGGTCAGCAGCTTCTGGGTATCGGCGGCACGATTGTTGATCGAATTGGAACCGAACACCGCGGTGATCAGCCGGCGCCCGTCGCGCAGTGCCGAGGTCACCATGCAATAGCCAGCGGCCTCGGTGTGGCCGGTCTTGAGGCCGTCCACGCTGGGATCGCGCCAGAGCAGCAGATTGCGATTGGGCTGGCGGATACCGTTCCAGGTGAAGTATTTCTTGGCGTAGAGCTCATAGTAGGCCGACTCGTCCTGGATGATGGCGCGGGCCAGCAGCGCCATGTCGTAGGGCGAGGAGAAGTGCTCGGGATTGGGCAGCCCGGTGGGATTCATGAAATGGCTGTCGTGCAGGCCGAGGCGCTGGGCAGTGGCGTTCATCAGGCTGGCGAAGCTGTCGTTGCTGCCGGCGATATGTTCGGCCAGCGCCACGCTGGCATCGTTGCCCGAATCGATGACGATGCCCTGCAGGAGATCGTGCACCGACACCGGGGTGCGCGGATCGAGAAACATCCGCGAGCCCTCGGTCCGCCAGGCGTGCTCGCTGACGGTGACCTTGTCGTCGGCCTTGAGCTGGCCGGCCTGGATATCGCGGGTCGCCACATACACGGTCATCAGCTTGGTCAGGCTGGCGGGTGGCAGGTGCTCATGGGAGTCTTCCTCGGCGATCACCTGGCCGGTGGTGGCATCCATCAGCACCCAGGCCTTGGCCGAGAGCTGGGGTGGCGAGGGAATCAGGACGGAGGCGGTAGGCGCAGCCTCGACCTGGCCGAGCCAGGTGAGACCCAGGGCGGCGAGGCCGAGAAAGAGCAAGGGGCGTTTCACGAGCGGCAAATCCGGATCGGCAGGAGGGGTCGCCACCCTAGGCAAGCCCTGCCCCGGTCTCAAATGAAGGAAAGTGAAGAAAAATTTAGGAAGGCCCCACCGCCGACGCTCAGTCGGCGGTGGCGATGACCACCCGGGCGCCCACCGGCTCAGCTGCCGCGATGCTCAGGTGGAACCCGTGCAGCCGGACGATGGCCGCCACCAGCGACAGGCCCAGACCGTAGCCTGGCTGCTGGCGACTGGCATCGCCACGGTAGAGCCGGCGCAGCACGCTCTCCCGCTCGGCTTCGGGGATGCCGGGGCCGTCGTCGATCACCTCGATGCGCACCGCGGTGCCGACCCCGCGCGCCACCAGGCGCACCTGCCCACCCTGGGGGGCGAACTTGAGGGCGTTGTCCAGCAGATTCACCAGCGCCTCGAACAGCAACTCGGCGTCGCCCTGCACCTCCGGCAGTTCCTCGCCCAGTTCCAGACTCAAGGTCTGGGCCTTTTCCTGGGCCAGGGGCTCGTAGAAATCATGGGCCTGGCGCAGCAGCGCGGCCAGGTCCAGAGGGGCGAAGGCCATGCGCCGGCGGGTGTCCTCCAGTTCGGAGATGCGCAGCAGGCCCTGGAAGCGCGACATGATGGCCTCGGTCTCGGCCAGTGCCTCGCCCAGGCTGTCGGCTTGAGGCGCCGCCAACGGCAGCTGCTGCAATTGGTGCAGTCGCGCCCGCAATCGCGTCAGTGGGGTGCGCAGGTCATGGGCGATGCCGTCGCAGACCCCTTTCACCTCGTGCATCGAACGCTCCAGCTGGGCCAGGGTGGTGTTGACCGCATCGGCCAGCATGTCCAGCTCGTCATGCCGAGACGACAGCGGCAGGCGCTCCTCCAGATGACCGGCGACGATCCGCTCCAGGCTGCGCTGCAGCCGTTCCACCCGTCGTAGCGGGCGCCGCCGCAATAGGTGCCAGCCCACCAGGCCGGGTATCAGGGTCAGCGACAGCCCCCAGAACAGCGCCTGGCCGATGATGCCGCCTACCGCGGAGATCGAGCCGCCATCGCGCGCCAGCACCAGGATGCGGCCGTCCGCGCGGCGCTGCAGGAAGGCGTGGCTGCTGCGCGTCTCGTCCAGGGCATCGGTGGTCCTGAGGCCACGCTGCAGATAGTGCACCTGGCCGTCGTCCGGCAGGTTGCGCAGGAGCTTCACCAGGCTGCCGGCGATATAGCGGCCATCGGCCTCGAACAGGCCGTAGGCGTCGATACCGGGCATGGAAAAGACCTCGCTGGCCTGCAGCTCACCCAGCAGGTCACGGTCGGCGACCTTGCGGTAGTAATGCGCCCGTTGCAGCAGGGTGCGCTCCGCCACGGCGCCGAGGTAGTTGGAGATCTGCCAGTAGAGCACCCCGGTGAAGACCGCACCCCAGGCGGCAAAGAACAGCGCATAGAGGGCCAGCAGGCGACTGCTGCCCGAGCGCCATCGTCTAGTCCTGGGCGACGAGGACATAGCCGGCCCCGCGTACCGTGTGCACCAGTGGCCGCCCTGCCCCCTCGATCTTGCGTCGCAGGCGGCCCATGTGCACATCGATGATGTTGGTGCCCGGATCGAAGTGATAGCCCCAGACCTGCTCGAAGAGCATGGTGCGGGTGACCAGTTGGCCCGCGTTGCGCATCAGGTAGGTGAGGATCTTGAATTCGGTGGGCAACAGGGCGATGGCCTCTCCGGCGCGGGTCAGGGTGTTCTCGATCAAATCCAGGGTCAGCTCGCCGACCCGCAGCTGGTGACTGGCGGATGGCACGGCCGGCCGCCGCAACAGCGCCTCCAGCCGGGCCATCATTTCCACCAGGGAAAACGGCTTGGTCAGGTAGTCGTCACCGCCGCATCTCAGGCCGCGGACGCGTTCGTCGACATCGGACAGGGCGCTGAGCATGAGCACCGGGGTAGCGATGCCAAGACCCCGCAGGGTGCTGACGATGGTCAGGCCATCGAAGTCCGGTAGCATGCGGTCGAGGGTGATGATGTCGTGGCCGCCGGCGATGGCCGCGGCCAGGCCGTCGCGGCCGGTGCGTTCCCAGCGTACCTGATAGTCTTGCGCCTGCAATTCGCTGGCGATGGCGTGGGCGGTCACCTCGTCGTCTTCGATGACCAAAGCCTGGGTCATGATGGCCTCTGGATCTGGCGCCCGGTCTGGCGGACCGCACAGCCTAGGGAAAACCTCCAGGGTAATAAATTAAATTTTTCTTCATCCGGACTAACGCGCTCCGCGCACGCCCGCGGTCTATCGTCCGTTCTTTCCTATCGGAGTCATCCTCATGTTTCCACGTTTGCCCACCCTTGCCCTCGGCGCCCTGCTGCTGGCTTCCACCCCGCTGCTGGCCGCGCAACCCGTCACCACCCTCACGGTGCTGAGCTCGGGCGGCATCATGGGCACCATCCGCGAGGTCGCCCCGACCTATGAAAAGGCCACTGGGGTCAAGCTGGACATCGCCGCCGCGCCATCCATGGGCGATACGCCCCAGGCCATTCCCAATCGCCTGGCACGCAATGAGCCGGCTGACGTGGTGCTCATGGTGGGTTCGGCGCTGGACAAGCTGGTCGCCAGTGGCCAGGTGGCCAAGGACAGCCGTGTCGACCTGGGCCAGTCCTTTATCGCCGTGGCAGTGCGCCAGGGCGCACCCAAGCCGGACATCTCGAACATGGACGCCTTCAAGCAGACCCTGGAAAAGGCCCAGTCGGTGGCCTATTCCGACAGCGCCAGCGGCGTCTACCTGTCGCGCATCCTCTTCCCGCGCATGCAGCTGGACAAGAGCTTCATGGCCAAGGCGCGCATGATTCCCGCCGAACCCGTGGGCGCCGTGGTAGCCCGTGGCGAAGCGCAGCTGGGCTTCCAGCAGCTGAGCGAGCTGAAGGCTGTGCCAGGCATCGACATCGTCGGCCTGATCCCCGACCAGGCGCAGAAGATGACCCTCTACTCCGGCGCCATGGTCAGCAAGAGTCAGCACCCCGAGGCCGCTCGCGCCCTGCTCCAGTACCTGGCCTCGAAAGACGCCGCCAAGGCCATCGAGGACAGCGGCCTCAAGCCGGTTCCCGCCCAGCCGTAATCGCCAGGCCGCCGGCGTCAGACGAAGAACGAAATGGCGCCTGTGAGCAGCGCGAGGGCGGTGATGACCAGGGAGGTCAGCACCGCCCATTTGACGGTGGCCTTCTGGAAGTCACCGATGTCGCGGTCGACCATGCCCACCAGCAACAGGGTGGAGGCCACCAGCGGACTCATCAGGTGCACCGGCTGGCCCAGCACCGAGGCGCGGGCGATCTCCACCGGGTCGATGCCGTAGGCCGCGGCGGCATTGGCCAGGATGGGCACTACCCCGAAGTAGTAGGCATCGTTGGACAGCACGAAGGTCAGCGGCATGCTGGTGATGGCCACCACCAGCGGGAACCAGTGGCCCCAGGCCGGCGGGATCCAGTCGACCAGGGTCTGGGCCAGGGCGTCGACCATCTTGGTGCCGGAAAAGATGCCGGCGAAGATGCCTGCGGCGAACACCAGCAGCACCACGGTCATGGCATTGCCGGAGTGCGCCAGGATGCGCTCCTTCTGCAGCTCCAGCTGCGGGTAGTTGATCATCAGCGCCAGCACGAAGCCGATCATGAAGAGAATGGCGGCATGCATCACGCCCATGACCAGGGCGGTCATCACCAGGATCACCAGCACCAGGTTGACGTAGGCCAGGCGGGGGCGCTTGTTCGGCGAGTCGCCGAGGATCTCCTCGATATAGCACCTGCCACCGGCCGCCCCACCACTTTCCAGGCTGACATTGCCGATGCGGGCGCGCTCGCGACGACCGAGCAGGAAGGCAGTGAACACGACCCAGGCCGCGCCGCCAATCACCGTGGGCAGCAGGGGGATGAAGTAGGCGGTGGCGTCCAGGCCCAGCGCGGCGATGGCGCGGGTGGCCGGGCCACCCCAGGGACTCATGCCGCTCATGATGCTCAGGGAGAGCATGGACACCGTCGCCAGCACCATGGGATTCATGCCGATCCGCTTGTACAGCGGCAACATGGCGGCGCAGGTGATCATGTAGGTGGTGGTGCCGTCGCCGTCCAGGGCGACCAGCAGCGAGAGCAGCGCGGTGCCGATGGCGATCTTCACCGGATCACCGTTGACGCGCTTGAGGATCTTGCGGATCAGGGGATCGAACAGGCCCGCGTCGATCATCAGCCCGAAGAAGAGGATGGCGAACAGCAGCAGCGCCGCCGAGGGCGCCACCATCTTGAGGCCGTCGAGCATCATCTTGCCGGTGGTGGGGGCGAAGCCACCGATGAGGGCGAAAACGATGGGCACCACGGTGAGCGCCACGATGGGCGACAAACGTTTGCTCATGATCAGGTAGGTGAAGGTCACGACCATGATCAGACCGAGAAGCGCGAGCATAGGCATATCCCTTGTTCTTGTTGTGTGCCTGGCCAAACGCAGGCCAGCCGATCCCCTCCTCCGGCCAGCTGACGACGCGGAGGTGGGGCTACAGCAGGAGAGGCGTTGGCGCGATCAGGCGTGGGGACGGACGTCCGGTACGGTCCACTCGACGGCGTCGGGCATTGCCTGGGGTTCGGCCTTGCCGCTGGCCAGGGCGCGTAACAGCCGCTCCCGGTCGCAGGCACCTTCGGACAGCGAGATCACCACGGTGGCCACGGCGTTACTCGCCAGGCTGGTCAGCGCGCGGGCTTCGGACATGAATCTGTCGATCCCGATGAGCAGCGCGAGTCCCGCCAGGGGGATGTCGTGGATCACGGTGAGGGTCGAAGCCAGGGCGACGAAGCCGCTGCCGGTCACGCCGGCTGCGCCCTTGGAGGACAGCAGCATGATCGCCAGCATGGTCAGGGTCTGGCCGATGGTCAGGTCGATGTTGCAGGCCTGGGCGATGAAGACGGCGGCCAGCGACAGGTAGATGGCGGTGCCGTCCAGGTTGAAGGAATAGCCAGTGGGCAGCACCAGACCGACCACGCCCTTCTTGCAGCCCAGACCTTCGAGCTTCTGCAGCATGCGCGGCAGCACCGGCTCGGTGGACGAGGTGCCCAGCACCACCAGGAATTCCTCCCGGAAGTAACGCAGGAGTTTCCACAGGCTGAAGCCCCGCGAGCGGCACAGGGCGCCCAGCACCACGAAGACGAAGAAGGCGCAGGCGATATAGAGGGTGGCGATCAGCTTGGCCAGGGAGCCCAGCGAGGTGATGCCATACTGGCCGACGGTAAAGGCCAGGGCGCCGAAGGCGCCGATCGGGGCGAAGCGCATCAGGTAGCCGAAGATCCGGAAGACCATCTGGGAGGCCGACTCCAGCACGTTCAGCACCGGCCGACCGCGCTCACCCATGGACGACAGGGCGAAACCGCAGAGCACGGCGATGAACAGCACAGGCAGTACCTCACCCTTGTTGAACGCCCCCATGAAGGTGTCCGGGATGATGTGCATGAAGAAGTCCACCACGCTGAGCTTGGCCGCCGACGCCGTGTACTGGGCGATGCTGGCGGTGCTCAGGGTCGCGGGATCGATGTTCATGCCTACGCCGGGCTGGAACAGATAGACCGCGCCGAGGCCGATGAACAGGCTGATGACGGTGAGCACCAGGAACAGCAGCAGCGTCTTGCCCATCAGCCGACCCAGGGTGCTCTTGTCGGTCATGCCGGCGATGCCGGTGACGATGGTGCAGAACACCACCGGGGCGATCATCATCTTGATCAGCTTGATGAAGGCGTCACCCAGGGGCTTGAGCGCGACGGCCTGTTGCGCCCAGAAGTGACCGACCAGCACCCCGAGGACCACGGCGCAAAGGATCTGGAAGTACAGCGATTTGGCAAGTTTCATGGGGCATCACCGTTTATTGAAGTTGTGCGGATGCGCTGGTGGTTGGGGGATATCGCGTTAGCCGGCGAGCCTCCGCGCAACGGGCGCGTAGACATGGCCGGCGAACAGGCGGCGCGCGGTCCGGACGACCGAGGCCTGGATGGTAGTGCCGTCGGCGCCGCCGCGCGACAGCACCACGTCGATACCGCCGCTGGGATGCTCCAGGCGAACGTCGGTGAGGGTTTCGGCGCCGGCTCCGAGCAGCGCCATCACCACCGTTTCCGGGGTGACGCAGGCGGTGGCCAGGCCGATGGAGCCGGTGATGGCCAGCGCCCGGTGGCAGCTGTGCGGCATGAAGTAGCGGACCTGCAGGGTGCCGCCGTGCTGAGGCAGGGAAATCAGCACCGGCTTGGGGATCACCTTGCCGCTGACATCGCCCAGGCCCATGGCCCGGCCGGCCTGCAGCCGCAGGGCTTCCAGCCGCGCCAGCAGCCCGGTGTCGGCGTCCAGCTCGGCCGGGCGCTCGCTGCCGGTCACACCCAGGTGGCGGGCGTCGACGATCATCATCGGCATGGCCATATCGATGCAGGTCACCGGCACGCCGTCGAAGACATCGGTGGCCTGGCCCGTGGGAAACAGCTTGCCGGTCTTGCTGCCCACGGCGTCGAGAAAGGTCAGTTGGACCGGTGCCGCGGTGCCGGGCACGCCGTCGATGGCGGTATCGCCTTCGTAGCGCACCACGCCGCCGGGCGTGTGCACTAGGGCGTCGACGAAGCTGTCGGTGTTGAGGTTGCGGATACGTACCAGGGTCTTGCCGTCTCTGGCGGCGACCAGGCCCTGCTCCACGGCGAAAGGACCCACGGCGCATAGCATGTTGCCGCAGTTAGGCGCGGTATCGACACGGCGGTCGGCGACCATCACCTGAACGAAGAGGTAATCCACGTCGGCATCGGCATGGCTGGACGGGCTGATGATGGCGACCTTGCTGGTCTGGGGACTGCCACCCCCGATGCCGTCGATTTCCAGCTCGTGGCCGGCGCCCATGAGGTCGATCAGCATCTCGTCGCGTAGCGCGGGATCGCTGGGCAGGTCGCTGGCGTGGAAGAAGGGCCCCTTGGAGGTGCCACCGCGCATGAGAACGCAGGGAATACGTTGCATGACTGCTGTCTCTTGTTGATCAATAGCGTTTATTGATGTTCTAAGGGCAAGATTGGCAGCCGTAGATAAATCTATCCAATGCAAATATCGTCGCTATTATTCCACTTGGATAATCAATAAAGCTGGATTCGAGAGACAGGTAATTCATGGACTACGAGCTGCAAGACATTCGATCTTTCGTGAAGATCGCCGAACTAGGCAGCTTCCATGAAGCGGCCGATGCCCTGCACCTGTCGCAGCCAGCCCTGAGTCGGCGCATCAAGAAGCTGGAAGACGGCCTGGGCACGCCCCTGCTCGAACGCACCACTCGTCGCGTCGGACTCACCAGTGTCGGACGGGATTTCCTGCCCAAGGCACGCCGGCTGCTGGATGACTTCGAGGATTCCATCCTCAGCATCCGCGAACTGGCCGAACGCCAGACCGGCCAGGTCACCCTGGCCTGCATCCCCACCGCGGCCTTCTACTTCCTGCCCTCGGTGATCCGCCAGTACAACGCGCAATACCCCAAGATCCGCATCCGCCTGCTGGACCTCAGTGCCAATGATGGTCTGGAAGCCGTGCTGCGTGGCGAGGCGGACTTCGGCATCAACATGCTCAGCGGCCAGCACCCGGACATCGAGTTCGTGCCTCTGGTGCAGGAGCAGTTCGTGCTGGCTTGCCGGCGCGACCACGAACTGGCCGGGCGCCCGTCGATCAGCTGGGGCGAACTGGTCGAGCACCGGCTGATCGGCGTAGGTCGCCTGAGCGGCAACCGGGTGCTACTCGACCATGCCCTCTCCGCCCGTGGCATCCGTCCCAAGTGGTTCTATGAGGTACAGCACCTGTCCACCTCCCTGGGCATGGTGGAAGCCGGGCTGGGCGTTTCCGCCATGCCCAGCCTGGCCATGCCAGCCGCCGACCATCCGACGCTGGTCAGTGTGCCCCTTACCGATCCGGAGGTAACCCGGACCCTGGGCCTGGTGTCCCGGCGCGGCGCCTCCCTGTCCCCCGCCGCGGAAAAATTCGTTGCCATCCTGCTTGGCCAGTGGAAGACCGAACAGCCCTAGCGCGGGTCCTGGATGCCATCGCGTCCCGAGCTGATGCGGCCAAGCGCCAGTATCTAGTGAACGCCGCCCCTGATCGGATGGTCTGTTGGCTGCAATAACTGGTTACGGTCGAGTCCGCTCATGTCCCTCGCGCGATTACCGCGTCCCGCTCTGCGCCTGCCGACCTTCAAGGGTGGGCAGCCCCTGCCATTCCGGTTGGCTGCCACTCTGGTCGTGGCCACCCTGCTGGCCGGCTGCTCGCCCCTCCAGCATGGTTTCCTCGTGCCCGCAGGGCTCGCCGCCAGTGGCGAGCGGGACCTGCTGCAGTGGATCGTCGGCCTGGCGCTGGTGGTGGTGTTGCCGGTGATCCTGCTGACCCCGCTCATCGTCTGGCGCTATCGCCACGGCAACGATCGCGCTGCCTACCGGCCGCGCTGGGAGTTCTCCTGGCTGCTGGACATCTTCGCCTGGGGCGTGCCGGCGCTGATCGTGGTAGCCCTGGCCTTCCTGGTCTGGACCCGGACCCATAGCCTGGACCCCTATCGCTCGCCAACGCCCAGCGTGGCGCCGCTGGAGGTCCAGGTGATCGGCCTGGACTGGAAGTGGCTGTTCCTCTACCCCGAGCAGGGCATCGCCAGTGTCAACGAACTGGTCCTGCCGGCGGGCCGTCCGGTACAGCTCAAGCTCACCAGCGATACGGTGATGCAGTCGCTGCTGTTGCCGCGCCTGGGCGGCCAGATCTATGCCATGGCCGGCATGCAGACGCAGCGCTATCTGCAGATTCCCGCGCCCGGCCAGTTCGAGGGACGCAATGCTCAGTACAGCGGTAAGGGCTTCCAGGACCAGCACTTCCCGATCCGGGTGTTGGGCGAGGCCGACTTTCAAGCCTGGACCCAAAGGGTGGGTCAGGCTCGCGAGGCGCTGGACTGCGCTCATTACCAGGTGCTGGCCCGCCCCGGCACCCTGGAGCAGGCCGCCGAGCTGCGCCTGACCCAACCCGCTCTCTTCGCCTGGGTGCTGGCGCGCTATCGCCAGGATCCGGTACCCGCCTGCGACACCTTCACCGGAGCCGCCCATGACTGACTCCTCGGCCCTCTGGCACCTGCTGTTCGGCCGCCTGGGCTACGACGCCCTGCCCTTCTACAGCCTGGTCGCCACCTGCGGCGCCAGCGTGGTGATCCTCGGCGCCCTCGCCACGGCCGGGGTGATCACCTGGCTCGGCAAATGGCGCTATCTCTGGCAGGAGTGGTTCACCAGCCTGGACCACAAACGCATCGGCATCATGTATGTGGTGCTGGCCCTGGTGATGTTCAGCCGTGGCGTGGTGGAAGGGGTGATGATGCGCACCCAGCAGGCCCTGGCCATCGACGCGCCGGGCTATCTGCCGCCGGAACACTTCGGGCAGCTGTTCAGCACCCACGGCACCATCATGGTGTTCTTCGTCGCCATGCCCTTTCTTACCGGGCTGATCAACTTCGTCATGCCGCTGCAGATCGGCGCCCGCGACGTGCGCTTTCCGCTGCTCAATGCCATCAGCCTCTGGTTGACGGTAGCCGGCGCGGCGCTGGTGATGGTCTCACTGGTGCTGGGGCGCTTCTCCACTGGTGGCTGGAGCGGCTATCCGCCCTATACCGGCATCGAATACCAGCCCGGCGTCGGCCCGGACTACTGGATCTGGGCCCTGACCCTGAGCTCCCTGGGCAGCACCCTCACCGGCCTCAACTTCGCGGTCACCCTCTACAAGGAGCGGGCGCCGGGCATGCGCCTGTTCCACATGTCGCTGTTCAGCTGGACCGCGCTGTGCACCAGCATCCTGATGATCTTCGCCATGCCGCCGCTGACCGTGGCCACCCTGCTGCTGGCCCTGGACCGCTACCTGGACTTCCACTTCTTCACCAATACCCAGGGCGGCAACCTGATGAACTACATCAACCTGTTCTGGCTGTTCGGCCACCCGGAGGTGTACATCCTCATCCTGCCAGCCTTCGGGGTGTTTTCCGAGGTCTTCGCCACCTTTTCCACCAAGCGTCTCTATGGCTATCACTCGCTGGTCTGGGCCACCCTGGTGATCGCCGTGCTCTCCTTTACCGTGTGGCTGCACCACTTCTTCACCATGGGCCAGAGCCCCAAGATCAACGCCGCCTTCGGCATCGCCACCATGCTCATCGGCATTCCCACCGGGGTGAAGATCTACGACTGGATGGCGACCATGTTCCGCGGTCGCATCCGCCTGACCACGCCGCTGATCTACGCGGTAATGTTCATCATGCTGTTCGTGATCGGCGGCCTCACCGGCATCACCCTGGCGACGCCGCCGGTGGACTACCAGGTGCACAACACCGTCTACCTGGTCGCCCACTTCCACAACATGCTGATCCCGGGAATGCTGTTCGGCATGCTGGCCGGCTACCACTTCTGGTTTCCCAAGGCCTTCGGCTTCCGCCTCGACGAACGCTGGGGCCGCATCGCCGCGCTGAATTTCGGGCTGGGCTTCATCCTCGCCTTCATGCCCCTGTATGTGCTGGGCGTCTCCGGTCTGCCGCGGCGCAGCCAGGCCATCCACAACCCCGATTTCGCCCCGCTGCTGTGGGTCGCCGAACTCGGCGCGGTGGTGCTGCTGGCCGCCCTGGGCAGCCTGGTGATTCAGCTGGTGGTGAGCATTCGTCGCCGCGACAGTGCGCGGGTGCCGGCGGGTGATCCCTGGAACGGCCGCACCCTGGAATGGGCGGTTGCCGCGCCGCCGCCGGAGTACAACTTCGCCGTGCCGCTGCCGATCAACGACCGGGATCCCTTCACCTGGCTCAAGGAACAAGGCCTGGCCTACGACCGGCCGCGGACCTATGCCGATCTGGTGCTTCCCAAGAACAGTGCCGTCCCGGCCATCGTCGGCGCGGCGGGCTTCGCCTGTGCCTTCGGCCTGGTGTGGCACATCGGCTGGATGGCCGTACTGGGGCTGCTGGTGGCCTGGGGGGCGGTCATCGCCCGCAGCTTCCAGCGCGATACCGAGCGACTGATCTCGGCGGCGGACGTTCGGCGCGAGCATGAGGCCTGGCTGGATGAGGTCGCCGCGACCCGCCCCGTCACGCGCGACGAGGAAACCGGGCCGGGCAATCGTGGCCTGGCGGAGATGGGGCCATGAGTCCGCGTGACATGAATCACGCCGGTCTCAATGTCGGCGCCACCGATCACGCCACCCACGCCGAGGCCGAATACTCGCTGTTCGGCTTCTGGATCTTCCTGATGAGCGACGCCCTGGTGTTCGCGCTGCTGTTCGCCATCTACGCGACGCTACAGCACGCCAGCGCCGGGGGACCGGTCGCCCGGGACGTCTTCGAGATAGGCAGTGTCACCGTCCAGACCCTGGTGCTGCTGGCCAGCAGCTTCGCCTACGGTCTGGCGTCGCTGGCGATGAAGTACCACGAGGGTCGGCTGCGGCCCATGGTGACCTGGCTGCTGGCGACCCTGGCCTTGGGCCTGGTCTTTCTTGGCCTGGAAGTGCATGACTTCCTCGGCATGGCGGACCAGGGCGCCCTGCCCCAGCGCAGCGCCTTTCTCTCGGCCTTCTTCGCTCTGGTAGGCATGCACGGGGTGCACGTCGCCAGTGGCTGCCTGTGGCTGGTGGTGATGCTGGTGCAACTGAGGGTGTTCGGCCTGGATACGCCCGTGAAGACCCGGCTGATGCGCCTGGGGCTGTTCTGGCATTTTCTCGATATCGTCTGGGTCGCCATCCTGTCGGTGGTCTACCTGCAGGGGCTGTTGCCATGAAGCGTGACGACTATCGCCGCGAATTGGCGAGCTATGTGACTGGCCTGACGCTGGCCGTGCTGTTGAGCCTAATCCCCATCGCCCTCATCCAGTTTCCCAGCCTGCCGCGCGGAACCACCCTTGGCGTCATCTTTGGCCTGGGCCTGCTGCAGATCCTGGTGCACCTGCGTTGCTTCCTGCATATCAGCCTGGGCCGTTCGCACCGCCACGACCTCTATCTGCTGCTGTTCACCAGCCTGATCCTGGTGCTGATGGTGGTGGGCAGCCTGGTGGTGCTGGGGGATCTACATCACCGCATGGGTTGAGCGCAGTTGCCGCCCCTCCAGGGGCGGCAACGCGATCGTCTCTCGGCAGGGCCTTACTGGGTGCGAGTCACGCGCCAGATGGTGTTGGCCAGGTCGTCGGCGATGATGACGCCGCCTCGCTGATCCACCGCCACCCCGACCGGTCGGCCACGGGTCTTGCCGTCTTCGCCATAGAAGCCGGTGGCGAAATCGACAGGCTCGCCGGCCGGACGGCCATCCTTGAAGGGCACGAAGACCACCCGGTAACCCACCGGCTTGTCGCGGTTCCAGCTGCCGTGTTCGCCAACGAAGACGCCGTCGGTGAACTGCCCGCCCACCGCCGCGGTGGAAAAGCTCAGGCCCAGGGCGGCAACGTGAGAGCCCAGGCTGTAATCGGGCTTGATGGCCGCCGCCACCTTGGCTGGATCCTGCGGCTTGACCCGCGGATCGGCGTTCTGGCCCCAGTAGCTGTAAGGCCAGCCATAGAAGCCGCCCTCACGAATCGAGGTCAGGTAGTCGGGCACCAGGTCCGGGCCGAGTTCGTCACGCTCGTTGGCCACTGCCCAGAGCTGGCCGCTGCCGGGCTGCATGGCCAGCGCCGTGGGATTGCGCACGCCGGTGGCATAGGCCTTGTGGGCGCCACTCTGGGCATCGATCTGCCAGATCTCCGCGCGATTCACCTCGACGTCCAGGCCACGCTCGCCGACGTTGCTGTTGGAGCCGATGCCGACATAGAGGTAGCGGCCATCAGGACTCGCGGCGAGCGACTTGGTCCAGTGGTGATTGATCGCCGCCGGCAGGTCCACCACCTTGGTCGGCGCGCCACCGGCCTGGGTCTGGCCGTCCTGGTAGGGAAAGCTCACCAGGGCATCCTGGTTGGCCACATAGATGCGGCCGTTGGCGAAGGCCAGGCCGTAGGGGGCATTGAGATTCTCCGCGAACACCGTCTTGAGTTCGTAGGTGCCGTCGCCGTCGGCGTCACGCAGCAGGGTCAGGCGATTGCCACCCTTCACCTGGGTGTTGCCCTTCGCCTTGATGTAGCCGGCGATGACATCCTTGGGCTTGAGCTTGGGCGCATTGCCGCCCCGGCCTTCGGCTACCAGGATGTCGCCGTTGGGCAGCACCAGCATCTGCCGGGGAATGCGCAGGTCGGTGGCGATGGCGGTGATCTTGTAGCCTTGGGGAACGGCGGGCGTGCGGTCGCCCCAGGCCGCCGGCTCGGCGATCTTCATGCTCGGCAGGAGGCCGCGCTGGGGTTCAGGCAGCTTGGGATCGGGACCTCGGGCCTGGGTATCGGCGCCACCCTCGCCACCGCACGCGGCGAGCAACATGGCCAGACTGAGGGCGCTCAGGGCTCTTGGCGTGCTCATCGGGTCACCTCCGAACGCAGATTGGACAGGCCGATCCAGGCAGCCGCCAGGCTCAGCACCGTGACGACCACAGAGAGGATCAGCCCGTTAGGCATCACCGCCCAGGCATCCTTGGCGTGTTCGAAGGCATTGACCAGCCCGAGCACCCAGGCCAGCAACAGCAGGAGGAAGTAGACCGCCGGCCGGCCACCCTTGCGTTCGGCGCGGATCAGATTGACCAGCGCGAACAGCAGCGCCAGCCCCGACAGCAGCAGGGCGCCAGCGATCAGCCAGGCCGCGAAGTTGGCCCACTGGATGTGATAGGTCTGGTAGTAGGCGATATCGCTGAGCAGACCGCCGATAAACAGCGGCACAGAGCCGCCCAACAGCAGCGCATGCAGCGGGCCGGGCCGGACGGGATGGTAATGATGGGCAGCTACGGTCACTGACGACTCCTTTTCATGACAGGACGCCGTGGGCCGAATGGCCACCACGACGGGAAGGACGCACTGAAAAGGATTGCTGGCGCGCGAGGTTAGTTCAGCCGTATCGCTTGGCGGACACCTCTTGAAAAAGAAGAGATAATGACAGGCTCGTTGCAGCCGCGGCGTCTACCAGGCGCCTGCGCGGACGAGCCGTCCCTGCAATCCGCTGTCCAGCCGCCGACCATCGGGCTGGATGCCACCTCGTCTACAGGAATCCCTCGCGCATGACCTCTTCCCGGTCCGTCGACCAGGCCTCCCGGCGCGCGGCCATCGCCCTCGCCTTCTGCCTGCCCAGCGACGTGCTGCTCTACCTCGTCCTGCCCATGTACGCCCCGGTCTTCGGCATCACCCTGATCGAAGCTGGCATCCTGCTGGCCGCCAACCGGGTGATCCGCATCGTCGGCTATCGCTATGTGGTGCAGCTCTATGCCCGTTTCGGCGATCGGCGCAGCCTGGTGGTGGCCGCCGCGGTGGCCGCGCTCTGTGCCCTGGGTAACGCCAATCTCTCGGGCTTCTGGGCACTGGTGGGGCTGCGCCTGGCCTGGGGCCTGAGTTTCGCCACCTTCAACCTGTCTACCCAGGTGCTGGCCACCGCCGATCCGGCCGGTGCTGCCCGGCGCACCGGCACCTCCCGGGCGCTGATCGCCATCGGTCCCATGCTGGCCCTCTCCGCGGGCGCCTGGCTCACCCTGCAATACGGGCCGCGCGCGGTGCTGCTGCTCTGCAGCGGCCTCTGCCTGATCGGCCTGCTGTTGGCCCTGGGGCTGCCCAGCGCCGGGCACCAGTTGCCGGCACCCGGGCGCCGCCTGCGCTGGCCGGATCGCATCGTCACCTGGTCCTTCATCGAAGGGGTGACCCTGGACGGCTTGTTCATCTTTGGCCTGTCGGCCTTTTCCCAGGCGGTGCTGGGCGGCGACGCGGTGCTGGTGGCCGGGCTGCTGATGGCGCTGCGTTATGTGTCCGACATGCTGCTCAGCCCGCTCGGCGGCCGGGCGGCGGATCGCTATGGCGCAGCGCCTATGCTGGTGGCCTGCTCGACGTTGACGGCGCTATCGCTGACCGCCTTTGGCTTCCACTGGCTGATCCTCGGCGCCGGCGGGGTGCTCATCCTGCGCGCCCTGCAGATCCCCCTGGTGGTGACCCTGGTCGCCACCCGCCATCCGGGTCAGGCACGGCTGCCAGCGCTGGCGTCCAACGCCATGTGGCGCGACGTGGGTGCAAGCGTGGGGCCGCTGCTGGCGGGCGTGCTCATCCCGCTGGTGCCTTCGACCCTGCTGTACCCGTTGTCCGGCCTGGCCATCCTGGTCAGCTCCCTGGCGTGCCTGAAATTGAAACCGGCTGCCGAGTAGCCATCCGTACCCTGGCGTCCATTGCGGACGCCAGGGTCTGCCTGCCGCTACTTGCCGTGGGCCTGCAGCACCGGCTCGCTGACGCCCTTGACGCCCACCAGGGTCAGGCTGGTCAGCAGCACGTTCTGCGGGCCCTGGTAGGCGTCCACCGGCTTGTACCACTCCGCCAGCGAGTGGGCACTGCCGCCCTCCCCGCCGCCGCTGATGGTCATGGCCGGCACACCCAGGGACATGGCGGTGTTGGAGTCGGTGCTGCCACCGCTCAAGGTGACCTTGGCGCCGTTGGTTACCGCCGCGATGGAGCGCTGCGCCGTCTGTACCATGGGCGAATCCTCCGCCGTGCCACCGGCTGGACGATCACCGATCAGCTTGATGTCGACCGAGATCTGATCGGTGTCCCAGCGCTTGTTCTCCTCCTTCACCGCGTCCTGCACCAGAGCCAGGATCTCCTTCTCTTCCGCCAGCAGCGCGGCCTCCTCGTTGGATCTCATGTCCAGGGTCAGGCGCGCTTCGCCGGCGATGGCGTTGACCGAGGTGCCGCCCTGCACCGTGCCCACGGTAAAGGTGGTCTTGGGCTCCTTGGGCGGCCGCACCTCGGCGATCTTGGCGATGGCACGACCCATGGCGTGGATGGCGCTGGGTCGACCGAATTCGGCGAAGCTGTGGCCACCCGGGCCCTTGAAGGTCATCTCGTAGCGGTGGCTGCCGGTGCCGCGATTGACGATCCGCCGCACGTCGATGCCGTCCACCGAGATGAAGCCATCGATGCCCTGGCGATCCTTGAACAGGGCCTTCACCCCGCGCAGGTTGCCGAGCTCCTCCTCGCCCACGGTGCCGACGAATACCAGATCACCCACCGTCTCGATGCCGCTCTTGTTCAGGGCGTCGATCACCGACAGCAGCGCCGCCAGGCCCCGGGCGTCATCGCCGATACCGGGGCCGTAGGTCTTGCCGTCCTTTTCCTTGAGGGTCAGGTCGGTGCCCTCGGGGAACACCGTATCCAGGTGCGCCGAGACCACCAGCTGCGGGCCCTGGCCGCTGCCCTTGCGGGTGGCGATCACATAGCCTTCCGGGGCGATGCTGGCGTCCTTGAGACCCAGCTCCTGGAAACGCTTGAGGTAATACTCGGCGCGCACCTTTTCCTTGAACGGCGGCGAGGGAATCTGGGCGATGTGCTTCTGTTCCGTGAAGGTACGGCCATCATCGGCGCGCAGCGCGTCCAGCGCCTTGGCGACCCGGGCATCGCCCTGCACCGAGGACAGGGCGCCCTCGACGGTGGGTGCCGCAGCCAGGGGTAGCGACAGGGTGGCGGTCGCCGCCGTAATAATCATTGCGGAAAAGCGATTGGCCAAAGCCGAACGAGCAAAAGACATCTGACACTCCCATTGCCTGAATTGGTATTCCGATCGGGCGCAATCGTCTGACGAATACACCCTTGCCTGACCCTAGGGGTGCGCGAACGAAAGGTCAAAGAACGGGGCGCTATCGGATATGTAGCGTCGCTCAGGGTGCTGCTTTCGACTCACAGGTCCAGAAATGTCCGGCCTTCGGCCGCTAGCTGCCTGAGCCGTGGCGAGATCCGCGTCCCGCGCTCGGCCAGGGCGGCGGACCAGCCTTCCAGGGTGGTGACGATCCGCTCCAGCCCACACTCGTCGGCGTGGTACAGCAGCCCGCCGCGATAGCGCGGAAAGCCGTAGCCGTGCAGCCAGACCAGATCGATGTCCACTGCTTGCTCGACGATGCCCTCCTCCAGCAGCCAGGCCGCCTCGTTGATCATCACGAACAGGCAGCGTTCGAGGATCTCCGTATCACTGTAGCTGCGTGGGGTGACGCCCCGGCGCTCACGGTGGGCGGCGAGCAGCTCTGCGACCAGGGGATCCGCCTGGCCCCGGCGCTGACCCGGTTCATAGCGGTAGTAGCCGGCGCCGGACTTCTGGCCAAGACGACCGAGGGCGTGCAGCTGCTCGATCAGGTCGCAGGCCCGCTCGGCAGGGCTGAGGGATTCACCCCGCCCCTGGCGATTGCGCCAGGCGATGTCGATCCCGGCCAGGTCACGCAGCTCGAAGGGCCCCATGGGAAAGCCGAATTCACGCAGCACCCGGTCGACCTGTTCGGGGGCCGCGCCCTCTTCCACCAGCAGGGTCGCCTCGCGCTCACGCACCGCGAGCAGGCGATTGCCGACGAAGCCATGGCAGTTGCCCACCGCCACCGTGGTCTTGCCCAGACGCTCGCCCAGCTGCAGGGCACTGGCCAGGACAGCAGGCGCGACCGCGCGGGTCCGAACCACCTCCAAGAGCTTCATCACCTGGGCCGGGCTGAAGAAGTGCATGCCGATCACCGCCTCCCGTCGGCCGGTCACCCCGGCGATGGCATCGATATCGAGATAGGAGGTGTTGGTCGCCAGGATGGCGCCGGGCTTGGCCAGGCGATCGAGCTGACGAAAGACCTCCTGCTTGACCGCCAGATCCTCGAACACCGCCTCGATGATCAGATCGGCGTCGGCTACCGCGTCCAGGGTCGTTTCACAGCGGATCAGGGCGGCGCGCGCGTTGGCCTGATCCGCCGTCAGGCGGCCCTTGGCCAGGGCCCCGGAGAAATAGCTGTCGATAGTGGCGCGGCCCCGTTCCAAGGCCTGCGGCTGAGTATCGATCAGGACGGTGGCCAAGCCGGCGTTGGCCAGGCAGAGGGCGATACCGCTGCCCATCAGCCCCGCGCCGATCACCGCCACTTGCCGCAACGCTACGGGAGGCGCCGCCTTGGCCAGGGCGCGGTTACGACCCGCCAGGGCGCGCTCGGCGAAGAACACATGGCGCAGGGCTCGGGCCTGGGCGGACTCGCGCCGGGCAACGAACAGCTCACGCTCGCGCTGCAGGGCGGCGGACAGCGGCAGCTGCCAGGCACCGCGCAAGGCGTCCAGCGCCAGCACCGGTGCCTCCTGGCCCGGCAGCTTGCGCAGCAAGGTATGCGCCTGGACCTCGAAGGCGTCGGGGTCGAACGGAGATACCGTCTGCGCCGCCGTCGGCCGTGGCGACAAGGAGGGATGATCACTCAGAAAGCCCTGGGCCAGGGCCAGCGGTTCACCCTCGCCCAGACCATCGATCAGCCCCGCGCCAAGCGCCGCGCTGGCATCCAGGCGCGTGCCGCCCACGATCATGTCCAGCGCCAGGGGTGCGCCAACCAGGCGCGGCAGGCGCTGGGTGCCGCCCGCGCCCGGGATCAGGCCCAGGCTGATTTCCGGCAAGGCGAAGGTGGTAGCGGTCGCCGCGACCCGGTAATGACAGGCCAATGCCAGCTCCAGCCCACCGCCCAATACCGTGCCATGCAGCGCGGCGATCACCGGCTTGGGCGAGGCTTCGAGGGCCGCCAGCACCTCCGGCAGATGGGGCTCCTGCAGCGGCAGGTCGAATTCGCGGATGTCGGCGCCGGCGACGAAGGTCCGTCCGGCGCAGGTGATCACCAGGGTCTGGATCCCGTCATCGGCCAGGCCCTCCTGCAGCCGTGCCAGGAGCCCCGCACGCACCTCGCGGGACAGGGCATTGACCGGTGGATGGTCCAGGGTGATGACGCCCAGGGCGTCGATCCGTTGCAGGGTTACGGTGGTCATATGAGGTCTCCCGAAGGGTCAGAGCAGCGACAGCGGATAGCTGGCGATGACGCGGACGTCATTGGCGTCCCGCGAGAAATCGGAACGGTAGGTGGCGCTGCGCAGGCGCAGGTTCAGGCCTTTGAGCGAGCCGCCCTGCAGCACGTATTGCAGCTCCACATCCAGTTCTCGCTCGCCGCCGGACGCGCCTCCGCGCAGTTCGGCCTGGCTGCCGCGTACGAAGCGCGTCATGAAGTTCAGGCCAGGAATACCCAGTTGACCCAGGTCGTAGTCGTAGCGTGCCTGCCAGGAACGCTCATTGGTCTCGGCGAAGTCGCCCACCTGAACGAAGTTGACCAGATAGGGATCGGTGCCATTGACATAGGGAAAGGCCGTTGAGCCCGACATCTTCTGATAGCCCAGGCCCAGGGAGTGGCCGGCGCGCTTGTAGGTACCCAGGGCGCTGAAGGCGCGGTTGTCGATCCGTCCGCCGCGGGCGCTGCCCTCGTCGTCGCTGTCGAACAGCCGCACCTCGGTGAGAAAGGCGCCCCAGTCGCCCTTGCGGCGGTCGGTCAGGCCGAGAAAGCGCTGGCGATAGACATCTTCCAGCACGGCGTACTGGGCGCTCACATCGGTGGTGGTGCCGAAGCGGTAGATGGCGCCGACGACATTGAAATCTCCCCCTTCCAGGGAACCGCTGAAACGGCGATTCTTGTTGTTCAGCGAGAGACCGTCGGCCCCGGAGCTGTCGCGATAGACCGTGCGCTGGATGTTGGCGCCGGTAAGGGTCAGACCCTTGATCTCCTTGAATTCGAACTGGCTGCCCTCGAAGGTCTGGGGCAGCAGGCGGCCATTGTTGGTGACCAGGGTCGGCCAGCGCGGTAGCAGGGTGCCGATCCGCAACTCACTCTTGGAGAGACGCGCCTTGAAGGTCGCCCCGGCCTTGGCGTACTCGCCGGGTGCGCGGCCCTCGTCGTCTACCGGCAGCAGACCGGTGCCGGTGCGCCCACGGCCCGAATCGAGCTTCAACCCCACCAGGCCCAGGGCGTCCAGGCCGAAGCCAAGGGCGCCCTGGGTAAAGCCGGATTCGTACTTGAGGATGAAACCCTGGCCCCACTCCTCGCGCTTGGACTGGCCGCTGCCATCGCGGAAGTCGCGATTCATATAGAAGTTGCGCAGTTCCAGGGTGGCCTTGCTGTCTTCGAGGAAGCCATCGGCATAGGTAAGGGGCGACAGCAGGGCAATACCCAGCCCTGCCGCCAGGATCGGCTTGTCATGATGCCTGTGCATAGGAGGTCTCTACCGAACCCTGGCCGCCCGCGGCGCGCCAGGGGGATGGAAGGAAGCGTGCGGTTCAGCGCACCTGCGTCAGGTAGTCGGCGGCGGTACCGGGGATCTGGGTGTTCTGGATCTGACCCAGGAAGGTGATGGCGCGCTGGACGTCTTCATCGGTGAGATAGGGCGTCGCGGGGAAGGACTTGCGGTTGTTCTTCCAGGCGGCGGCATAGACCTCGTCGTTGACACCCTCGAAGCGGGTGCGCACGGCCTTGGCGGCCTCGTCCGGATGCTGGCTGATCAGCTGGGTGGCATCACTGAGCGCGGCGAGAAAGGCCTTGACCGTGTCCGGGTGCTCTTGCGACCACTCGCGGCGAGCGCTCAGGGCGATGGAAGGATAGCCGTCCAGGGCCTTCACCTGGCCCTCGGACATGTCCAGCAGGGTGAAGCCCTTCTGCTCGATCACCGCGCTGTCCGACGCCGGCGACGACAGCGCGAAGCCGTCGATGCGGCCCTGGGCGAAGGCGGCCAGCATGGCGCCGCCGTTGTTCAGGTACAGCAGGGTGAAGTCCTTCTCCGACTGCAGCTTGGCTTCCTGGCCGAGGAAGCGCACCAGGAAGTCGGCGCTGCCGCCAGTACCGCTGACCGCCAGGCGCAGCCCCTTGAAGGCGGCCAGGCGCTGCTCGACGGTGGAGTTGGCGTTCAGCCCCAGGCGGTCGGCCACCTCCTGGCGGATCACCACGTTGCTCGCATACTGGCCGACCATGCGCCCCAGCAGGGTCACGTCGGCGCCCTTCACCTTGGCGTTGATGGCGTTCTGGATGGCGCAGGAACAGAACTCCACCGAGCGGCTGACCAGCCCGGAGGCGGCGGCGCCGCCACCCTTGAACTTGACCAGGCTGACGTCCAGCCCGTGCTTCTTGAACAGCCCGGCATCCAGCGCCACGAACAGCGGCATGTGCACGAAACCTTCGGTACCTATGGCCACCTTGACCGCTTCATCGGCCTGCACGGCGGGGGTGGCGGTGAGCAGCGCGGCGCTCAGGCCGAGGGCGGAAAACAGACGCTTGAACGACATGGCAAAGACCTCTCTTCTTCTTGTAATGGCTAGTGGGGGCGATCAGATCGAGAGTTCGCGGGCGTCCTGTTCCTTCTTCCAGGGCATCAGCGCGGTTTCCAGCTTGCGCACCGCCGCCTGCAGCAGCAGCGCCAGGAAGATGATCGCCAGCAGCGCGGCGAAGACCCCGGCGGTGTCCAGCTGGCCGGCGGCGTCCTGCAGCAGGTAGCCCAGGCCACGGTTGGCCGCCATGATCTCGCCGACGATGGCGCCGATCAGCGCATAGGGCACCGACAGCTTGAGCCCGGTGAACACCCACTGGATGGCCGAGGGCAGCACCACCTTGCCGATCAGGTGATGTTCCTTGGCACCCATCAGCCGCAGGATCTCCAACTGCTCGCGCTCCACGGCGCGCACGCCGCTGTAGGTGTTGAGGAACACCAGGAAGAACACGATGGTGGCGGTCAGGATGATCTTCATCTCGATGCCGATGCCGAACCACATGATGAACAGCGGCGCCAGGGCCACCTTGGGCAGGCTGTAGATGGAGATCAGGATGGGGTCGAGCAGCTTGGCCAGGGTCTCGTTGCGGCCCAGCAGCAGGCCGACGCTGATCCCGGCGCAAGCGCCGCAGAAGAAGCCGGCCAGGGTCTCGACGACGGTGATCCAGCCGTGGGCGAACAGCCGGCCACTGGAGACCAGCTCGACGAAGCGGCCACCGATCTCGCTGGGCGAGCTGACGAAGAAGGGATCCACCAGCGGTCCCGAGGCGAACTGCCAGGACAGCAGGATGACGGCGAAAATGGCGACGCGGCCGAGAAAGATGTTCATAGCAGGATTCTCCAGGGGTGGGCCGCTCAGGCGTCTTGGCTCGGGGTGATGAATTCCCAGAGATCACCGCAGAGCTGGTGATACCGCGGGTCCTTGCGCAGCTGCAGAATGTTGCGCTCGTCGCCCAGGGGGATGGGCACGTCGCGGACGATGGTGCCGGGGCGACCGGAGAAGATCAGGCAGCGATCGCCCAGGGCCACCGCCTCGTCCAGGTCGTGGGTGACGAACAGCACGGTCTTCTTCAGCTGGCGACTGAGCTTGAACAACTCGGTCTGCATGCGCATGCGCAGCTGGGCATCGAGCGCCGCGAACGGCTCGTCCATCAGCAGGGTCTCGGGATCGTAGGCCAGCAGCCGGGCCAGGGCGGCGCGCTTGCGCATGCCCCCGGAAAGCTGGCTGGGATAGGCCTTCTCGTGCCCTTCCAGGCCGACCAGGGCCAGCAGGTCGCGGATGCGTGCCTGGCGTTCGGCCTTGCCCACCCCGCGGATCTCCAGGGGCACGGCGATGTTGCCGGCCACGTCGCGCCAGGGCAGCAGGTGATCGCTCTGGGTCATGTAGCCGGTGCGGCCGTTGATGCCCTTCACCGGCTGACCACCGTAGAGCACCTGGCCTTCAGTGGGGGCGAACAGGCCGGCCACCATGTTGAGCAGGGTCGACTTGCCGCAGCCGGAAGGACCGACGATGGTCACCACCTGGCCTTGCTGGATGTCGACAGTGATGCTGTGCGAAGCCTGTTTCGCCACGCCCTTGACGGTAAAGGCCTTGGCGACGTTGCGAAAGGAAATCACGGTGGGCGCCGGGGCGATGCCACCGATCGGCTCGCGAGGGCTGGCGTTCTTCAGTACGGCGGACATGGCATTACTCCCGGTTCGAGGACGTGGCGTCGGGTTCAGGACTCATGAACGACGCGACGGCGCCTGACGGTAGGAATGCACACCATGGGAGGTTGATCTGGAAGCTGTTCATAGTGACCTACTTATTGTTATGAGTCAGAAATGAAGCGTTCTTGGATTATGCAAGGGTGAACCTGAGCGGCAATGGCGCTGTTCCACCCTGTGGAACAGCGACGCTTCAGCTCAGCACCGTCAGACCGTCGAGGGCGACCACGCCCTGCCCTTGCGGCCTGACCAGCAGCGGATTGATCTCGGCTTCCTGCAGGCGCTCGCCCAGACGCAGGGCCATGTCGGAGAACGCCACGATGCAGTGCGCCGCCGCCTCGACGTCGGCCTTGGGTCGGCCGCGATAGCCGTCCAGCAAGGGGTAGGTACGCAATTCGGCGAGCATTTCCCGGGCATCCTCCAGGGTCACCGGCAGCAGGCGCAGCGTGGTGTCCTGGAATAGTTCGGCCGTCACCCCGCCCATGCCGAGCAGCAGTGCCGGGCCCAGTTGCGGATCACGGGTGAAGCCGAGGATCAGCTCCTCGCCGCCGCTGACCATTTCCTGCACCAGGAAGGCCTCGGGATCGAAGCCGACCTGGGTGGTCACCTCGTCGCGCATGCGCTCCAGACGCGCACCGATCCCGTCAGGTCGCTGGCGCAGGGCCACGCCGCCCACCTCGCTCTTGTGCGGGATGCGCGCCGAGAGCACCTTGAGCACTACCTCGCCGCCCAGTTCAAGGGCCGCCGCTTCGGCCTGACGCGCGTCACCCACTACCCGCTCGCGGGTGACCGGAATGCCAAAGGTCTCGTAGAGCTGCTTGCTGCGCGCCTCGTCCAGCGGACCCGGTTGCAGACCGGGCAAGGTGACCCCTGCCGTGTCCGTGACGGTACCGACTTGGGCCTGCCGCTGGCGAGCGAAGCTGCCCTGCAGGGCCAGGGCCTTGAGCGCACCGGCACAGCTTTCAGGGGCACTGAAGGCTACGCCGCCCGAGCCGTTGATACGCTGCGCCGCTGCCGGCGCATGGGGACTGATATAGGCCAGGACCGGCTTGGTCGAATGGGCCAGGCTGTCGCGGATGGCATCCGCCATCAGGTGCGGCTGGGCCACCCCGGAGGAACCCACCACGCTGATCACCGCGTCATAGTCGGGGCTGTCCAGCAGGATGCTGATGGCGCCACGCATCACCTCCGGTTGCAGACCCGCCAGGGTCAGGTCGATGGGATTGCGGTCGAGCACCGCCTGGTCGCCGACGTCCAGGGCGCGCAGTCGCGCCGCCGTCTCCGCGCCGGGCGGCGGGGTCTGGAAGCCGTTGACGCCCAGGTTGTCGGCGATCAGGGTGCCGGCGCCACCGGTGGAGGTGAGGATGGCCACCCGGGTGCCCTGCATCACCCGGCCACTGGCCAGGGCGAAGGGAATGTCCAGCAGGTCGGCGAAGGTCTCGGCGCGGATCACCCCGAGCTGGCGGAAATAGGCCGAATAGAGATCGTCCGAGCCGGCCAGGGCGCCAGTATGGGAGGCCGCGGCGCTGGCGCCGGCTTCCGAACGGCCGACCTTGAACACCACCACCGGCTTGCCGGCAGCGCGGGCCCGGCCCACGGCGCGGGTGAACCTGGCGGTGTCGCGCAGCCCTTCGAGGTAGAGGGCAATCACCGCAGTCGCCGGATCGTCAGCCAGGTGGTCGACGAAGTCGGCGACGTCCAGATCCACCTCGTTGCTGGTGGAGATCAGCTTGGAAAAGCCGATGCCGGCCGCCACGCCGCGAGAGAGCAAGGCGCCAAGGATGCCGCCGCTCTGGGACACCAGGGCCACCTTGCCCGGCAGCAGGGCATCCATGTCCAGGGCGCCACTGGCGGACAGGGTGATGCGCTCGCTGACGTTGACCAGGCCAATGGTATTGGGGCCGAGGATACGCATGCCGCCGCGCGCGGCCTGGAGTTCCGCCTGGCGGCGGATGCCGCTCTCCCCCGTTTCGCCATAGCCGCCAGCCAGCACGATGGCCGCCGCACAGCCCAGCGCCGCCAGTTCGGCCACCGCCTGATTGGCGCGTTCGGCACCCAGCAGGATGACGGCCACGTCCGGCACCTCGGGCAACTCGGCGATGGAGGGATAGCAACGCAGGCCGTCGATCTCCTCGTAGCGCGGATTGACCGGGTAGAGGCGTCCTTGGAAACCATGCTTGCGCAGGAAGGCGATGGGTCGGCCGGAGGTCTTGCGGGCGTCGCCCGAGGCGCCGATGACGGCGACGCTGGCCGGGCTGAGCAGACGGTCGAGGGCGCTCATCGCTGGCCACCCGTGCTCTTGCGCGCCAGGAAGGCGGCGACCGACTCCTGATGCTCGCTGGAGGTGTAGCAGATACCCTGGGCCTGGCTGCCCATGGCCGAGATCTGGCCCTGGGTCAGTTCGAAGGTATTGTTGAGGATCGACTTGCTCAGGCCCAGTGCCGTGGCGGAACCGGCGGACAGTTGCAGCGCCCAGTCCTGGGCCGCTGGCAGCAAGGCGTCGTGGGGCACCACACGGTCGATCATGTTGATGCGCTCGGCTTCGCCCGGCGCGACGGTACGACCGGTGAAGATCAATTCCTTGGCCCGGCTCAGGCCGACCCGCCGTGGCAGGAAATAAAGGCCACCGCCGTCAGGGATGAGGCCGCGGGCGATGTAGCTCATGGCGAAGGACGCCTGCTCGGACGCGATGATGAAGTCGCAGCTCAATGCCATGTCGCAGCCCAGCCCGGTGGCGGCGCCGTTGACCGCGGCGATGGTCGGCTTGGGCAGGTTGTGCAGCAGCGAAACGGCGTGGTGAACCCGTTGCTGGCGCTTCCAGCCGTTGAAGGCCACCGAACCGGCCGGCGCACTCATGCGCGCCTGCATGCCCTTGATGTCGCCACCGGCGCAGAAGCCCTTGCCGGTACCGGTCAGGATCAGCGCCTTGATCTCGCTGTCGGCGGCGATACGCTCCAGGTGCTCGATCAGCAGCGTTCGCATGTCGTCACTGATGGCGTTGCGCGCTTCAGGACGGTTGAGCGTCAGGGTGGCGATGCCCTGGGTCACCGTCAGCTCGATGGGGGTCGACGATTCGGGAGCTGTCGTCATGGGAGGCCTCTCTCTTATTCTTGGGTTGATTGGCTGCCCGGATCTGCGCCAGGCTTGAAATCAATCTGCGCGAGGAGACCTATCATGACAACGCAGCCATTCCACCAGGTGGAACACGCCATCGCCGAGCCGAACGCCGCCGACATGCCTGGCCAGGGCAAGGCGCCGGCCAACCGCTCGCTGGAGCGTGGCCTGGATGTCCTGCGGGCCTTTCGTCCGGGCACCGAATACCTCACCAATGGTGACCTCAGCGACCTCCTCGGCCTGGCCAAGTCCACCGTCAGCCGCCTGACCCAGACCCTGGTGCGCACCGGCTTTCTGGACTACGACGGCGGCCGCAGCGCCTATCGCCTGGCGCCGACCTTTCTCGGCCTGGCCCATGCCATGCACCAGGGCAGCAGCCTCTTGCAGGCCGCCTCGCCGCTGATGATCAAGGTGGCGCGGGAACACCAGGTCAACGTCAGCCTGGCGGCGGCGGACCGCGACGAGATGATCTACCTGGAGTCGATTCGCCTGAGTCAACGCAAGACCCCGCGCAACGTCCTGGTCGGCCAGCGCCTGCCGATGGACATCACCTCCCTGGGCCGCGCCTGCCTCGCCGGCCTGGGCGAAGCCCAGCGCGAGACGCTGATCGCCACCTTCTGCGCCCGCCGCTGCGAGGCGCGCCGGGCGCCGCTGGAACAGGAGATCCGCGCCGCCATCGCCAGCGTCCGCCACAAGGGCTACTGCCTGGCTGCCTGGCAACCCGAGGTGGTCGCCATCGCCACCCCCCTCGGCCTCCCCGGCTACCGCACCCATGCCCTCAACATCAGCCTGGCCACCCCGCTGTCGGAGGCGGAGATCGAGGAGCGCTATGCCGGGGTACTGCTGGAATTGGCCAGGGAGATCAGGGCGGTCTGTGGGGGTGATCCTGGCGGACTGAAGTGATGTCTTGGGGCAACATCTCCGCCCGCGAGGCCATCCTTCCGCTCCATGCTCCCCCCTTGCCTATTACTGAAAACTGGTTGACCTCGGTAGAGCAGCGGGGGCACCCGCCCTACCTGACCAGGCTACATCCTGGCCCGGCCAGGCTCACTTGGCCCGCCCGGCCTCGCCCAGGTGCTCCAGCGCCCACTGCTCTGCGCTAGTCACCGCGAAACCGTGCTGGGCATTGAAGGTGGTTTCCATCGGCCAGGCGACGCCGCGGCCCTGGCCGAAGACGGCACGGTACTTCCGGATGTGCTTGGCATTCTCGTCGGACTCCTTCTCCATGTCGTCCACCAGGCAGGGAACCGACCAGACATTGGTTTTGAAGGGACGCTTCAATACCCACTCCAACAGGCCGGCCACCTCGCCGTAGGCCAGGGTATCGCCCGCGAGATAGACGATTTCATTGCAGAAACGTGGCTCGAAGAACACGATCTCCGCGGTCAGCCTGCCGATGTCTTCAGGCGTGGTGAGGGTAACGCAGGTATCCAGGCTGCCCAGTGCATTCACGGTATCCGTTTCGAAATCGACTACCCCGAACACGGGTTCAAACAGGAAGCTGGTGAACATCCCGGTGGAAATGATCACCCACTCGGTCTGGCGCTGGGCGCGCAGCAATTCCCGCACCTCGAGTTGCGCATCGAACAGGTCCTGGGGACTGCCCCGACCGATGACGTCGTAGTCCACTCCGAATTGCCAGGGAAAGTAGCGTTCCACGCCGGAAGCGAGTGCTGCACGAGCCAGCTTCATGGGGGTTTCCCGCCCCGCAACCATGCCGGCACAACCGATGACGGTATCGAATTGCGCGAAGACCGCCGCCAGGTCGGCAATGGAATCCTTGACCAGGTCGCCCGCCACCAGGGCAACGCCGAGCGCGCGCAGCTCGTCTATCTCCTTTTTCTTACCAGGTTCCTGGCTGTCGAGCGTGGACTGGCGCAGCAGCACGCTGATCCGCGAGCCCGGCTTTTGCCCGGAGAGCCGGGCGAGATTGCGCAGCACCGGCAGACCGAGTTCGCCGGCGCCGAGTACGAGAATGGATTGGGTAGCGGTAGGGAATTGGGCAGTCATCATGACTCCTGACGTCAGGTGTAAGATGAGTGAATGCTGGCAGACGCCAGCAGCGCTCAGAAGAAGGCACACGCGTGATACCAGGGGATGAGATGACCGATCTGGAGATCCTCCGACAGTCCGAAGCCATCTGCCAGACGCTCAGGCGGGATGAAGACGGGGTACGCCGGGAGGTGCTGACCCATGCGGGCAGTCGCTGGTCCCTGGGGGTCCTGCATTCGCTTGGAGTCTATGGCGTCATGCGGCATGCCGAACTGGCGCGACAACTGTCGGGCATCACCCAGCGGATGCTGACCAAGACCCTGCGCGCCCTCGAACGTGACGGCCTGCTGCTGCGGCACGACTTCGACGAAGTCCCGCCCCGGGTCGAATACGAATTGACGCCGCTGGGCCTGAGTTTGCTGATCCGGATGACGCCCATCTGGACCTGGGTCATCGAGAATGTCGAAGATTTCCGCGCCGCGCGCCGTGCCTTCGATGAGCGAGTTCACGAGAAGCCGGCGTGGCAATCGCCAAGGCCCATGCCGGACGAGCCAACCGGCGAAGACCCACGGGCCTGAATGGGACCGCCAGGGCAACCCACCGCGTTCCGCGGGGGCTGGCATCGTGAGCCAGGCCTGGCCGGTGAACGCCAACCGGATCCTGCCGCCCCTTTCGTGCTCGCACCTTACCCACTCAGGAGTCGCACCCATGAGACGTGCCAGCCTGGATCATCTGGTCGTCGTGGCCCCGACGCTCGCCGCAGGCGCCCAGTACGTCGAAGAACGACTCGGGGTAGTGATGCAGCCAGGCGGCAAGCATCCGCGCATGGGTACCCATAACCTCTTGCTGCGCCTGGGCGACTGCTATCTGGAGGTCATCGCCCCGGACCCCGACGCGCCGGCGCCGACCAGACCCCGATGGTTTGGCCTGGATGATCTGGCGCCTCGGACTGCCCCCTGCCTGGCGCACTGGGTCGCGCGGACCCAGCGGCTTGATCGCGCGGACGCTAGCCTCACGCAGATCTTCGGCACCATCGAATCGATGAGCAGAGGCACGCTTTCCTGGCAGATATCGATGCACGCCGATGGGCACTTGCCGCTGGGAGGGATGCTACCCAGCCTGATCGACTGGGGCGACGCCCAGCATCCCGCCCTGCACCTGATTGACAGGGGCTGTCGGTTACAGCGGCTGGAGATCGCCCATCCCGATCCCGCTTCGATAAGGCAGCAGCTGGACGCCATCGGATTCTCCGGTCCGATAGCGTGTATGGCCGCTGCGCACCCTGGCCTGCTGGCTTGTATCGAGACGCCCAACGGACCCAAGACCCTTTGATGTGCGGCCAGCCTTTAGCCACGGCGAGCAAGGCACCTTGGCCACCCAGCCCGCTCAATGGCCAAGCCAGTGGGCCGCTTCTTTCCAGGGCCCCACGGTGACCAGCTCCTCCAGGGTTTCCAGCACGATCTTTTCCCAACTCAGGGCCAGGCGGCTGCTGCGGCGTTCCTTCAGCCGCGCCAGGGCCACCGTCGAGCGGATGCCTGGTCGCTCGATTTCGTGGCCGACCAGTTCGCCGCGGTCGATGTCCTGTTGCACGGCGGCGTGGGCGAGGATCGAATAGCCCTGCCCTGCGGCGACCAGCTTCTTGGTCAGGCCGACGCTGTCCACCTCCAGGATCACGTTCAGGCGCACCGTGTTCTGCGCCGCCACCTGCTCCACCAGGCGTCTGTTGCTGTGCGGCAGCCCGGGCAGGATCAGCGGCACCTCGCCCAGCGCCGACAGCCACTGCGAGCGACTGGCTTCGCCCGGCGGCCCTACCAGCACCATCCGCTCGCTGAACAGCGGCCGCACCTCGAAGGCTTCCAGCAACGGCTGGTTGTAGACCACGGCCACCTCGATGCGCCCCTGCAGCAGCCACTCCTGCAGCGAGGTGCTCAAGCCCTCCAGGGCATGCAGTGAGGCCTTGGGCCAACGCTGACGAAACTTCTGGATCAGCTGGGGACCGACCAGCGAACCGATCGCCGGTGGCAGGCCCACCGCCAGGTGGCCCCGCTCCTCCTCGGCACTGCTGCGCACATGGTCGGCGGTTTCCTCCAGATACCGCAGCATCACCTCGGCCCGCTCGACCAATCGTGCCCCCGCGGCGGTCAGCTCCACCCCCTTGCCGTGGCGGGTGAAAAGCTCGACCCCCAGTTGCTCTTCGAGCTTGGCGATCTGCCGGCTGAGCGCGGGTTGAGCGACATAGAGTTCTCGCGCAGCACGGCTGAAGCCACCGCACTGAGCGACCTTGACGAAGGAGCGAAGCTCGCGAATATCCATAACAACCCCATGCTTTCAAAGCATAGCTTTTGATGAAAATAAGGTTTTTGTCCACCTAAAGCGACTTATCTATGCTCGCATCAAATAGCTCGTAGGGGGAATTGGCTATCCCTACCGGCCAATCACAAGAACAACGACGCCCGCAGGGCGAGGACACGCCATGACTCTGTTGAAGAAACTGCACGTGCAGGTGCTGATCGCCCTGGTCGCCGCCATCATCGTCGGCTTCGCCGCCCCGGGTTGGGCGGTCGCGATGAAGCCGCTGGGCCAGGCCTTCATCGCCCTCCTGAAGATGATGCTCGCCCCCATCGTCTTCGTGACCCTGGTCCACGGCCTCACCCATGTCCAGGACATGCGCAAGCTGGGTCGCCTGGGGATGAAGTCCCTGGCGTACTTCGAGGTGGTCAGCACAGTCGCCATGCTGGTCGGCTTCGTCCTGGTCAATCTCGTGCAGCCCGGCAACGGCCTGCACGCCACCAACCTCGCCGAATCCACCGCTGCCATCAAGGCGACGTCGAGCGCGGGCGAGATCTCGGTGACGGGCTATCTGCTCAGCCTCATCCCGCACACCCTGGTCGATGCCTTCGCCAAGGGTGACATCATCCAGGTCCTGCTCATCTCGCTGCTGGCGGGCATCGCCATCAACCGCACCTGTGGTCCCGAGTCCATCGCGGTACGCGCCCTCGACGAAGCCCAGACCATCCTGTTCAAGATGCTCGGCTTCATCATGAAGCTCGCGCCGCTGGGCGCCTTCGGGGCGATGGCCGCCGCCATCGGCAGTTATGGCGGCGCCACCCTGCTCTATCTGCTCAAGCTGATCGCGGTCTACTACGCCGCCTCGCTGTTCTTCGTCTTCGGCGTGCTGGGCAGCATCAGCTGGTCGATAGGCCTGCCGTTCATGGCGGTGTTGCGCCTGATCCGCGACGAGATCCTGCTGGTGTTCGGCACCGCCTCCGGCGAGGTGGCCTTCCCGCGCCTGATCGAGAAACTCAAGCGCAGCGGCTGTGACGAGGTGGTGGTGGGCTTCGTGCTACCGGCCGGTTACAGCTTCAACCTGGATGGCACCGCCATCTACATGGCCATCGCCGTTGGCTTCATCGCCCAGGCCACCGACACCCCCTTCTCGCTCTGGCAGCAACTGGGTTTGCTCGCGGTCCTGAGCATCACCTCCAAGGGCGGCACCACGGTGGCCGGCGGCGCCTTCATCAAGCTGGCGGCCACCCTGCAGTCAGTGCACGTCCTGCCGCTGAGCGGTCTGGGCCTGCTGTTCGGCATTGATCGCATCATGGCCACCGCCACGGCCTTGACCAACATCGTCGGCAACACCGTCGCGGTGTTCGCCATTGCCCGCTGGGAGGGCAGCTTCGACCGTGACGCCTTCACCCGCGCCACGGGCAAAACGCCCGGCCGCAGCCTGCTGCGCCCCTCCGCCGCGGCCATCCGGGAAGCCCAGGCAGAAGCTCAGGCCGAAGCCGTCGCCACCTCCTCCTCTTCCACCCTGCGCTCCTGACAGGACACCACCATGCATCGTCTCGCCCCCGTCGACCCGCAGCACCTCAACGCCGCGCAACAGGAGATCTACGACCGCATCGCCAGCGGTCCCCGTAAAGGCGTCCGCGGCCCCCTGGCCATCTGGCTGCACCGCCCGGAACTGGCGGCCTGCGCCCAGGCTTTGGGCCGCTACTGCCGCTACGACAGCTGCCTGGAGCCGCGTCTGTCCGAGCTGGCCATCCTGCTGCTCGGCCGCCATTGGCTCGCCGAATACGAATGGGCCGCGCACAAACCCTTCGCCCTGGAGGCCGGGCTGGATCCAGACGTCATCGAGGCGATCCGCCTTGGCGAGGAGCCCGCATTCCAGCGTCGCGACGAGCAGCTCGTTTACCGCTTCGTTCGCGAGCTGCACGAGCAGCGCCAGGTGGGCGATGACCTCTACCAGGCCTTTGTCGCCGAGCTGGGCAACGACGCGGCGGTCGACCTGGTCGGCATCGCCGGCTACTACACGCTGATTTCCATGACCATCAAGGTGTTCGAGGTTCCGCCACCCGTCGGTGTCGCCCCCGAATTGCCCGCCACCCTTGCCTGAGGAACCTTTTATGACCGATCAACTTCCCCACAGTGACCGCCTCCAGGGCAAGGTCGCCATCGTCACCGGTGCCGGTTGCGTCGCCGCCGGCTGGGGCAACGGCCGCGCGGTAGCCACCCTCTTCGCCCTGGCCGGCGCCAAGGTGTTTGCCGTGGACCGCGACCTCGGCGCGCTCGAAGAAACCCTGGCGCGCATTCGCGAAGCCGGTGGCGAGGTGACCCCTCATGCCTGCGACGTTACCGACAGCGACGCGGTGGCTGCCATGGTAGAGGCCTGTCAAGCCACCTATGGCCAGGTCGACATCCTGGTCAACAACGTCGGCGGTTCGGCCGCCGGCGGCGCCGTCGCCCTGGCCGAGGAGCGCTTCGATGCCCAGATCGCCCTTAATCTCAAGAGCGTCTACCTGACCTGCAAGCATGTCCTGCCACTGATGGAAGCCCAGGGCAGCGGCGCCATCGTCAACACCGCTTCCACCTCGGGCATTCGCTGGACCGGCTCGGCTCAGGTGGCCTATGCCGCCAGCAAGGCCGGCGTGATTCAACTGTCACGAGTGACGGCGGTGGAATACGCGCCCAAGGGCATCCGGGTGAACACCGTGGTGCCTGGCCAGTTGCACACGCCCATGGTCGAAGCGCGCCTGGCCGGCCAGCGGACCGGCGGCGACGTCAGCAAGCTGCTCGATACGCGCCTGGCGCGCATCCCCCTGGGCTTCATGGGTGATGGCCGCGACACCGCCTTTGCCGCGCTGTACCTGGCCAGCAACGAGGCGCGCTTCGTCACCGGGACCGAGATCGTGGTCGACGGCGGCATGACCGCGCGCTGCGACTAGTTCGCCCAGGGCGGCACCGGCCGCCCGGTTCTTTCTTTTCCAACCCTGGAGCGCCCGATGGCCGATGCCCACGTTCCCCCTACGCGCCGCCGCTTTCTGAAGCAGGCAACCCTTGCCGCCGCCGCCCTGGGGCTGGGCGCCGGCCCTCTCGTCCAGACCCATGGAGCCACCATGAACGCTTCCCCTGCCCTGACCGGCCTCTGGGATTGTCACACCCATATCTATGGCCCCTGGGCACGCTTTCCCTTGCCGGCCAACGCCGCCTACACCCCGGCGCCGGCGCCCTTCAGCGAACTGCTGGCCCTGCATCGCCGCCTGGGCATCAGCCACGGCGTACTGGTCCAGGCCGCACCCTATGGCACCGACCACAGCGCCATCCTGGCCGCCATCGCGGAAAGCGACGGCCACTACCGCGGCGTCGGCCTGATCGACCAGGACACCAGCGACGCCCAGCTGCAGGCGCTGCACGACGGCGGTCTGCGCGGTATCCGCTTCAATCTGATGGGGCACCTGCCGGGTGCCCGCGACCCCCAGCAGCTACGCCGGCTGGCCGAGCGCGTTGCCCCCTTGGGCTGGCACGTGCTCATTCATGGCGAACTGCCGACCCTGCTGCCGTTCCTGGAACAGTGGCGCACCCTGCAAGTGCCGCTGGTGATCGACCACATGGCCCGCCCGGACCTCACCCAGCCGCTGGACGAGGCAGGCTTTGCCGCGCTGCGCAATGAACTGCAGCGTCCGGATCGCTGGATCAAGCTGTCCGGTATCGACCGGGCCATGCAGGGTCAGCCCGGCCCCTGGCCCCAGGCCCTGGATCGCGTGCGGCAACTCCTCGAATGCGCGCCGGAGCGTGCCCTCTGGGGCAGCGACTGGCCGCACCCGAACATCAAGGGTCCGGTTCCCGACGATGGCCAGCTGCTGGACTTCGTGCTGCAGGTCTGCGACAGCCGGGCGCTGCAACAGGCCGTGCTGATCGACAACCCGCGTCGGCTATACGCCTAGCCCACCTGCTTCCCCGAGGAGAGCCCATGGACGCCATCGAATGGCAACCGAGTCGCCGGGTACCCGACCCGGCAGTACGCGAACTGGATTCGCGCTTCGCCCAGTACCGTCTGGCCCATGCCAAGGTAGAGCGCCTGGCAACGGGCATGCGCTGGGCCGAAGGTCCGGTCTGGTTCGGCGATGGCCGTTACCTGCTGTTCACCGACCTGCCCAACGACCGCATCCTTAGGTGGGACGAAGCCACCGAAACCCTCGGCGTCTTCCGCCAGCCCGCTCACCAGGCCAACGGCCTGACCCGTGATCGCCAGGGCCGACTGCTGGCCTGCGAGCACGGCGGGCGCCGCATCACCCGCACCGAGTACGACGGCAGCCTGACGGTGCTGGCCGACCAATTTGCCGGTAAGCCCCTGAACTCGCCCAACGACATCGTGGTGAAGGGCGACGACAGCATCTGGTTCACCGATCCGCCCTTCGGCCTGGTCAGCGACTACATGGGGCGCCAGGGCATGGCGGAATTGCCTGCCAACCTCTATCGGCTGGACCCCGACGGCCAACTGCACTGCGTCGCCGAAGACCTCGAAGGCCCCAATGGCCTGGCTTTTTCGCCGGACGAGCGCACCCTCTACCTGGTCGAATCCCGCGCACGCCCGCGCCGGATCGTGGCCTATGACGTCGATGACCAGAACCATCTGACCGGTCGGCGCGAACTCATCGATGCCGGCAGTGGGCTACCCGACGGCCTACGTGTGGACGTGGACGGCAATCTCTGGTGTGGCTGGGGCGCTGCCGAGCCAGGACTGGATGGTGTCCGTGTCTTCGCTCCGGACGGCACCGCCATCGGCCACATCGACCTGCCTGAACGCTGCGCCAACCTCTGCTTTGGCGGCCCACGGCGCAACCGCCTGCTGATGGCCTCCACCACCTCGCTCTACGCCCTGTTCGTCAACACCCGCGGCCTGTAACGACCGCGCCTGCCTGGAAGCCACCATGAAAAAAACAAGATCCGCTTCGCTCCTCGTGACCACCGGCCTGGCCGGCCTGGTCAGCCTCGCCCCGGCCGTCGATGCCGCCGAACTGAAGATCATTGCCAGCGGCGCGCTCAAAGGCGCCATGGCGCAGTTGCAGCCGGCCTATGAAAAGGCTACTGGCAACACCCTGAGCATCGCCTGGGGCCCCTCGATGGGCACCTCACCGGAAGCCATCCCCGAGCGCATCAAGCACAGGGAACCCATGGACCTGGCCATCATGGCCGACGAGACCCTTGCCCTGCTCGGCCCCACGGGCGTCTTCGACATGGCGAGTCGCCGCGAAATCGCCGAATCCCGTATTGGCGTAGGGGTGCCCAAGGGCCGCGCTCACCCTGATGTGAGCACGGTGGCGGCCTTGCGTACGGCGCTCTTGCAGGCGCCCCGGATCGCCTACTCCCAGGGGGCCAGCGGCGTCTTCGTGCGAAACGAGCTGTTCCAGCGCCTGGGCATCAGCGAGCAGGTCAAGGGCAAGACAATCGAGATCCAGGGCAAGGAGCTGGTGGGTACCGCCCTCGCCCGGGGCGATGCCGACATCGGCATGCAGCAAGTCAGCGAGCTCAAGGTCACCCCTGGAGTCGATTATCTCGGCCCGCTGCCGGAAGAGGTGCAAAAGGTCAGCCGCTTCTGCGCCGCAGTAGCCAGCAACACGCCCCACACCCAGGTTGCCAGCGAATTCGTGGCCTTCCTGGGCAGTCCCGCTGCCCGTCATCTGCTGGTCGAAAGCGGCCTCGAACCCATCGCTGGAGCTCACCCATGAATATCCCTGCTTCCCTGCTGTTGGCCGGCTCCCTGACATTGGCCAGTGCCCTGGCCTACGCGGTACCGGTATCGCCACCTCTGACCCAGACGCTGGTAAAGCACGATAACGTTCAGATCGAGGTCAATGCCCAAGGTAAAGGTCCCGTGATCGTGATGCTGCCCTCTCTCGGCCGCTCGGGGCGCGACTACGATCAGGTGGCCGCCTACCTGGTCGAGCAGGGTTTCCGCGTCGTACGGCCCGAGCCCCGGGGCATAGGCCGTAGCCGGGGCCCTATGGACAATCTTTCGGTTCACGACTTCGCTCGCGATGTCGCCGCCGTGGTTGAGCACGAACATCAAGGTCCGGTGGTAGTGGTTGGCCATGCCTGGGGCAACTTCCCGGCACGGCAGCTCGCGGTGGATCGTCCGGACCTGGTCCGCGGCGTGGTCCTGGCCGCTGCCTCAGCTGGCAAGGTGCCGCCGGGTTCGACGGAAAAACCGATCAATGCCGAGATGCGGCAGGCCATCGACGGCGCCGGGGACCCGTCGCTGTCCGAAGCACAGCGCCTGGTCTATCTGCGCAAGGCCTTCTTCGCCCCAGGCAACGATCCGCGCCTCTGGCTGAATGGCTGGCACGAAGCCACCCACGAAGCCGAATCCCATGCGCGCAACACCACTCCCGTGGACGACTATTTCACCGCTGGCAAAGCGCCCATCCTCGACCTCCAGGGTGAGGCCGATGCGGTGGCGCCCCGCCGCTTCTCGGGTGTGCTCAAGAGCATGCTGGGTGATCGAGTACAGGTGGAAGTGCTGAAGAACGCTGGTCACGCCATGGCCCCGGAACAGCCTAAGGCCATGGCTGACGCCATCGGTGCCTTTGCCCGCACCCGCTACGAGCAGCCTCCGCACAGTTGAGGTGCAGTGGCGCATAGGGCTGGCTATCGGTTTGCGAAAAAGATGCGACCCCTGGCCAACGAGTCTGCAATAGGGAGCTTCAGATCTTCGAAATAGCTGCGACTGCTGGTAGCAATCAATGCGACGGCCCAAGGACTTGCGTGTAATGGCTACGACTGTCGGTGGATTCTTGCTTGAAGAATCCACCGATGGCCTTTTATGCAGTAGGAAAGGCTTAAGGTCTGCTCTCGACCCAAAGCTGCCGTTGGCGTAGGGCAGCTAGCGGCCAAAAGCTACCCGTCACGAACTGCTCTGAATTATTACGCACTAGCAGACAGCCTCAACCTATGCCTGGCCGCCTTTCGCAGTGACCTGCATAGACTACTCTTAGGGCTTAAGAGCATCTACGAAACTAGGGGCGATTCAGGGTAACAGTCGATCTAGTTGGATAAACACGTCTCAGCGAAATCCCCAGAGGAGCAAACGCCATGGTTGGCATCAACACCTACACATCCCTGTCTAGCAGCAGTCATGCTAGCAGCACCAGTGCAGCTAAACAGGCCCAGAGCGTCCCCGCTAACGAGAAGGCCGGTGCCCTCCCCATGAGCAGCACCGGCGGCAATGCCAGCACTGTCTCGAACCTGGCCCGTCAACTGAGCGAAGCGGCTACACGAGCTGAATCACGCGACTCGAACCTTGAACACAAGGCGTTGGGCCAGAAAGCAACCGCGCTGCTCGACAAGATCACCGGTGATCGTTATCACTTGAATGAGGCGAAACACGATGCCGAAGTTCCTGACACCGACGACCCAGAGCTACTGGCGCGCGCCAAGCAGGCCACCAGTTTCGTCAACGGTTCTGGAAGCAATCCTTTCAAGGGTATGTCTCGAGATCAGCTTGCTCTGATTACCTATGACGAGGGCGACACCTTCACTGTCAATGAGCGCCGTGCCGCCTACGTGGAAGCTTTTGATCAAGAATCGGCTTGGAGGCAAAAAGTAACTGTCCAAGCTATGGATGAATACAACCGCTCCGGCAAGCTGACCAACTTTTTCAGCACAGTGCTCGATCACTACGAGAGCCTGCCAGCCATCGAGAAGTCGCAATACCCCGAGGATTACGCTGCTGACCTACAGGAGAAAATCGGCCTCGACTCCAACGACATGACGTACAAAGCCGAGGGCAAGGGCAGTAGCGTCACCAGCCTGATTGAGAAAATGGTCTCTGCAGGCCCAGAGACTCGCAAGGAAGCGGATCGCGCAACGTCATCTGCCGCCCAGCAAGCGACATCCGCCGTGCAAGCCGCCAGTGCAACTACCCCGGCGTCATCAGTCACCAAAACTAATAGCAGCGCAGGTTACGACCTTATGGTCTCACGCTTATTTGGCGGAAAAGAACCAACAGTGGCCAACGTTGCCCAGGGCATGAGCACCAGTAACATCAGCCGCAGTGCCTATGAGTTCCTCACCCGTGAGGATCGTGCGCTCGCCGCAGATATGTATCTTATGCCCAAGCGCAAGGGGCCGATCTGAGGCATGTTGATCAACTTGCCGGAGAGCTCGGCGAATATCGCCAGCACGACAGCGGCCGACTGAGTTCGAATTTTAACAACGGCACCAACTACGACGTGCAGGGGCGCCAACTGACAGTAAACTTCAATGAGCAGGACAGCGCGACTGCAGCTCGCATTCTGAACGGCTCAGCGATCAGCAGCACCCGCATCGACCAAGGTTTCCTGAGCCATATTCTTGATCCGGGTTACGGCGCTTTGACCAACACAAGCGACCTCGGTTTCCTCGAACAGATGGTGACGAAGTTTTCCAACGAAGGTAGCTCACAATCCTCGCTCGACAGCCGCTTTGCCAGCTACACGCCAGTTGCAAGAATCAAAGACAACATCGTGCTGACCGCCTCGGAAAGCGTGAAGCTTAAGCCATTCGAACCGGATATCACCAACGTTAACGGCGTCTGGACAGTAACGGATAAAGGCGCGGCTGCGGGTATCACGCTGGATCAGGTAACCGGTACGTCGCAGCGCTCCAATGCCTCCATCGCTGGCTTGGAACAGAACCGCTACATTCTGGATGCCTTCTTCGGCACTAAAGAACAGAATGCCTCCCGGCCAGCCTGGCTGAGCAGCCTACTAGAGCGGTTCTCAACTACCAGGTGAATCACCCACCTTTTGCAAATACTAGGTGACCGCTTTTGGCCGATAGCAGCCAGTGGCGACGGGTTGCAATCGGCCAACTGCGGACCGGCAGTTGCGGCGCTCCAGGCTCCCGGCCGTGTTTGGCCAGCAGGCCCGATCCTTCATACTTGGCGTCTCAGATACCACTGTTACCTTCGTTGGCTGAGGTGGCGCCGGTTCGAGCGCCTGGCCGCGGGGTGCTTCGCTGAAGCGCACCACGTTAGCAGCGCCGCGCGGCGTCCAGTTCTGGTCCGTGAACACCGTTTGCTTGCTGGCGGGCGTTGCCGGCTGATGGATGTTCTGAGGTGAATTGGCCTCGATCGCCGGCAGTATTTCCGTCGCGGAAGGCACAGCGCGGCGTACCGTTCCGCGGGCGGTATCGACACGCTTCACGTCAGAGGGATGGGGAGCGTCGAGGCGACGAGCAGGGCCTTCGGCATTCAGGGAGGCCATGGGTCCGGGCATTGCCCGGCCGGCGAGTTCGATGACGGCGAGTGTCGCCAGGCTTCCGATCGCAAGGCATACGGCAAAGGCGATCAGCCGCGCCCTGCGTGACTTCTGCACGAGCCATTCCGGCGCGTCATCTGGCTCGGTACTGCTGGCCATGTTCAAAGTCCTTTTCTTCGTGTCAAGAGAGATCAGGCGATGGACGTGCCAGTGACTGACCTATAGGTACCAGGGTAAACGCAGCCAACGTTTCGCCACTGCCATTCCTCGACGCGCGGTCTCGAGGAAACGATAAGCCGCCCGGCGGTTGAAATTTCTGGTAGGCGCCACTTCTGGATACACGCCTTTCGGCATCGAGTAGTGCACAGGATAAACAGCCATCCCAAACTCCTAATGGGACCATAGGTCGGGAATCTCTCATCATTGCCTAACACGAACCATGTATGACAAAAGCTATAAAGCTACTACACTGGAGACTAAGCGACTTCAGAGTATCTGCCGGAGGACTTATGAGAGTAATGAGCAGTTTTTTGTGGCTATTTGGTGTATTACTTATCTCGATCTCGCTCAGCAGTAATGCAAGCATGCGGTGTTCGACAGGTTTAGTCTCTGTTGGAGATACGTTGTCAGAGGTAGTAGAAAAGTGCGGCTCGCCAGATTTTAAAAGAAAAGTTATGGTAGGAAATAACTCATCGAATAATCCAAGGTTTAGAAGCGCTGTAGTCGTACTATTCTATTATGGGCCTAGGAATGGAAGCGTATCTCAAATTAGATTTTCTGGCGATAATGTTGCTAATATCGTAACATATCGTCCAATGGGCTCAGGTGATAATGACGACGTTTACCCGCAAAATCCTTAGTGTTGAAAAATGGAAGAATAAAGCGCCTCTGAAAATTTTCAACGATCTTCAGAGGCGCACAATCTACTATCCCGCAGCTCGAACTATTTCCAGTGTATGCTGCAAGCTGAAATTCGTCACACCGATAGAGTTTACGGTAATTGAGGTTGTTGGTTTTGCAACTTGTAGAGCTCGGACCACGTAATTTCCATCCGTAGGCGTGACTACCAATTGTGATCCGTTGTAGGTAAGTGCAAGCTCCTTGTTATTTGATGTGGAAATTAAATCAAGCATTACATTTAACATAACTGCGTGCGCAGTATCTATTGAGGTCGAGGTGCTTCCGTTAGCATTGGTGACCGCAGCCCTGAGTTGATCTTGAGTAGATGTTTGGCCGCTCATGCTAAAAGAAAGCTTCTTGCCTGCAGATAAATTTATAAGATTAGAAATGTTTCCGACAGCAATCGCATGGGCCATGCTAAGGCTTAGAGATGTATTGGGGTTAGTTATTTGTATTAAGTTATTCAGATCGTTTATCGTCATGCTTTCAGCATTTATGCTGATAATAAATTCTCTAGCCCCTACCGCTTGGACGATTTGCGCAATCCCAGCGTAGCCCCAAGCTTCGGCATTTACCAAGGAAAGTTTTGTGGCAGGGGTTGCATTATTAATTACATTCTTTGCCTGATCGATAGTGCTGGTAAGTGCATTGAGTTCTGCGGATATCTCCTTGGATCCTACCGCATCAAAAACGGCGGGGATACTTTGGCTTGGAAGAGCGTTTAAAGCGAGAAAGCCTAGTCCAATAGGTGTGTCCTTTATAGCGTTTGCGATAAATACAGCCTGGGCTTCAGATGCAGTAGCACAATTGGCCTTTACTGAAACTTTCTTACCTGCAGCCGCACTGACCACATTTAATATGCTCTGCTGAGTAAAGCTGTTGATGGAAGAGATGTCGACTGAGGTGTTAGGGCCGACGGAGGAATTGATTATTTGTACGGCTTGACTTTCCGAGGCTCTCAATCCGTCTATTTGAAGACTAAGGTTTCTGCTGCCAGCGGACTGAATGACTGGCGCTAATTCTGCAATAGGCCGGCCTTGAGCGTTTGAAAGAGTGATTTGGGTGTTAGGGCCAGCTGCATTCAATATTTGACTAAAGTTTGCTACATCTATAGCTGTTACACGTGGTGGATTTGCCGCCAAGCCTTCGCATATCATGGTTAGTTTCATGTTTACACCTCGCGTTTATCCATTAATTCGCGGGCTTCACTCTGAAAGGTCCGCGTAGCAACCATAGTTTAGCGCTCCTGAAAGTCAATAGCCTTATAAGATGGCAATGTGAGATTGCTAGTATTGCGATAAGCAACGGAGGTGCTGAGATCGCTAACCGATTTTGCGAAGTTAACGAACGTTGACAATCACAGTCAGTCTATTTGGATATCGTTAGGCAATACGTTTTTCGCAATCTCGAACACTATCGAATTTGAAAATTATTAAATTTCTAACGCTGGTTGCGCGATCTCAGCTACCGTTCGCTGAGATCGCGCAACGCTTCGCTATAGCTTTGTGCCGCGTTCTGTCAGGATTTAGAAGGCAATAAAACTGCTGTTGCTAATTTATGCCATTTGGGCCTGAGCTTGTGCTTTCTACTCGGGTAGGATGTCGTTGCCTAGGCGATTTCCGGCATATACAGTAGAGGGGAAATATCAATAACTATTGAGCTGCGTAGCTATAGTTGGCTCATAGTAAAGCCGATCTGGATCTACTCGGAGCGTCCAAAAAAACGATGCCTGTCTGATCAATCGGTTCATCAGTGAAGGCTATCGCGCAGTCCCTCAGCCGGCGGCTCGTCGCTGCCTAATCACGTGCACGCGTACGATCTCCTATATTGGATACCCTTGAGCTCTACGAATCAGCGAAGGTTCACACGAACCGGTTAACGCTGCATCGGAGCTTGTCGCCGCGCCGCTGACCGATGGTAGGCAACTTAATATTTGGGGCATGGTTCTACCAGTACGATAGATGCAGGGCGTCCAGGTGATTGTAGGAATTTGGAATCCCTACCTTGTCGCCGATTATTCAAGTCGGTGGGGGCATTGGGTACAGGCCTCATCAGCCGTCCGAACGTGGACGCTAGCTGCCCTACGCCAACGGCAGCTTTGGGT
>NZ_JBXGSE010000008.1:0-178291 GCF_056790235.1 Pseudomonas sp. VMV1 | reverse complement strand
CGAAGGCGGTCGTACCGTCGGCGCCGGCGTGGTTGCCAAGATCATCGAGTAATCGATTGATCTGAAACGAAAAAAGGCCCTTCGGGGCCTTTTTTCTTGCCTCATGAAATTGACAGATGGCAAAAGAGGCGTTCTTGACAGCGGTCGGCGACATCCTTAGAATTGCGCCTCCTTTAATCGGGCACCTTTTTGCCCGAGGGGAAAGCTTGGAGTCTGAGGTCAAATGCAAAATCAACAAATCCGTATTCGGTTGAAGGCTTTTGATCATCGCCTGATCGATCAATCCACCCAGGAAATCGTGGAAACCGCGAAACGTACTGGTGCTCAGGTGCGTGGTCCGATTCCTCTGCCTACCCGCAAGGAACGTTACACAGTGCTGATTTCTCCGCACGTCAACAAGGACGCTCGTGACCAGTACGAAATCCGTACCCACAAGCGTGTGCTCGACATCGTTCAGCCCACCGACAAGACCGTCGATGCGCTGATGAAGCTCGATCTCGCCGCTGGCGTTGAAGTGCAAATCAGCCTCGGCTGAGACCGTCAAGGTTTCAGTCGTGTAACGCTCTGAAATGGGCGGCCATAGCGGGTGAAAGCCCCGTACACTCAAGAGGTTCTCAACATGACGATTGGTTTAGTCGGTCGTAAATGCGGTATGACCCGCGTTTTCACCGAAGAAGGCGTTTCCGTTCCGGTTACGGTCATTGAGATCGAGCCGAATCGTGTAACCCAATTCAAAAGCGAAGAAACCGATGGCTACCGTGCCATTCAGGTGACCGTGGGCGAGCGTCGTGCTTCCCGCGTGACCAAGGCGCAAGCCGGTCACTTCGCCAAGGCCAGCGTTGCTGCTGGTCGTAGCGTCCTCGAATTCCGCCTGGAAGACGGTGAGTACAAGGCTGGTGACGAAGTCACCGTAGCCCTGTTCGAAGCCGGTCAGATGGTTGATGTCACTGGTCAGTCCAAAGGTAAGGGCTACGCCGGTACCATCAAGCGCTGGAACTTCCGTGGTCAGGACAACACCCACGGTAACTCCGTTTCCCACCGTGCACCTGGTTCCATCGGCCAGTGCCAGACTCCTGGTCGAGTGTTCAAGGGCAAGAAAATGTCCGGTCACCTGGGTGCGGAGCGTGTAACCGTTCAGTCGCTGGAAGTCGTGCGTGTAGACGCCGAGCGCAACCTGCTGCTGGTCAAGGGTGCCGTCCCCGGCGCGCCGGGTGGTGACGTGATCGTACGTCCCGCCGTCAAGGCCCGTGGTTGAGAGGAGAGAGAACATGCAACTCAATGTGAATGGCTCTCAAGCTATCGAAGTCTCCGAGCACACCTTCGGCGGTGAATTCAACGAGACCCTGGTTCACCAGGCAGTCGTGGCCTACATGGCTGGCGGTCGTCAGGGCACCCGTGCCCAGAAGACCCGTTCCGAAGTCAGCGGTGGCGGCAAGAAGCCCTGGCGTCAGAAGGGCAGCGGTCGTGCCCGTGCCGGTACCATCCGCAGCCCCATCTGGCGCTCCGGTGGCGTGGCTTTCGCAGCCAAGCCCCAGGACCACAGCCAGAAGCTGAACAAGAAGATGTACCGCGCTGCCCTGCGCTCCATCCTCGCTGAGCTGGTCCGTCTGGATCGTCTGGTCGTGGTTGACGACTTTGCCGTCGACGCACCCAAGACCAAGACCCTGGTCAGCAAGCTGGACGGCCTGGGCCTGAGCGACGTGTTGATCGTGACCGATGCTGTCGACCAGAACCTGTATCTGGCCGCCCGCAACCTGCCTTTCGTCGACGTGCGTGATGTCCAGGGTTCCGATCCGGTCAGCCTGATCGCCTACGACAAGGTGCTGGTCACTGTGTCCGCCGTGAAGAAATTCGAGGAGCTGCTGGCATGAACCAGGAACGCGTATTCAAAGTGCTGCTTGGCCCGCACATCTCCGAGAAGGCCACCATGCTGGCGGACAGCCAGAAGCAGTTCGTATTCAAGGTTGCCACCGATGCAACCAAGCTGGAAATCAAGAAGGCCGTCGAGCAGCTGTTCGAGGTCAAGGTTCGCAGCGTCAGCACCCTGAACGTTCAGGGCAAGACCAAGCGCACCGCTCGTGGTCTGGGCAAGCGTAACGACTGGAAAAAAGCGTACATCGCGCTCCAGCCGGGCCAGGATCTCGACTTTTCCAGCAGCGCCGAGTAATCAGGGGGCATCATGGCAATCGTAAAATGCAAGCCGACCTCCGCTGGCCGCCGCTTTGTGGTCAAGGTGGTCAACTCTGATCTGCACAAAGGCGCGCCTTACGCTCCTTTGCTGGAGAAGAAGAGCAAGTCCGGCGGCCGTAACAACAATGGTCGTATCACCACTCGCCACATTGGCGGTGGTCACAAGCAGCACTACCGTCTGGTCGATTTCCGTCGCAACAAGGATGGCATCCCTGCCGTCGTTGAGCGTATCGAATACGATCCGAACCGTACTGCTCACATCGCTCTGCTGAAGTACGCCGACGGCGAGCGTCGCTACATCATCGCCCCTAAGGGCGTTGCTGCTGGTGATCAGCTCATGTCCGGCGCTGGCGCGCCCATCAAGGCTGGCAACAACCTGCCGCTGCGTAACGTGCCGGTCGGTAGCACCGTTCACGGTATCGAGCTGAAGCCCGGTAAAGGTGCTCAGATCGCTCGTTCCGCTGGTACCTCCGCTCAGCTGGTTGCCCGCGAAGGCGCCTACGTCACCGTGCGTCTGCGCAGCGGTGAAATGCGAAAGGTGCTGTCGGAGTGCCGTGCCACCCTGGGCGAAGTGTCCAATGGTGAGCATAGCCTGCGTTCGCTGGGTAAGGCCGGTGCCACCCGCTGGCGCGGTGTTCGTCCGACCGTTCGTGGTGTTGCCATGAACCCGGTTGATCACCCGCATGGTGGTGGTGAGGGTCGTACTTCCGGTGGCCGTCATCCGGTTTCGCCATGGGGCGTCAAGACCAAGGGTCTCAAGACGCGCTCCAACAAGCGTACCGACAAGATGATTGTCCGTCGCGGCAAGTAATCAGTAGAGGATTCGACTGTGCCCCGTTCTCTGAAGAAAGGTCCTTTTATCGATCTTCACCTGTTGAAGAAGATCGAAGTCGCGGTGGAAAAGAACGACCGCAAGCCGATCAAGACTTGGTCGCGTCGTTCGATGATCCTGCCGCAAATGGTCGGTCTGACCATTGCTGTGCACAACGGTCGTCAACATGTCCCCGTTCTGGTGAACGAAGACATGGTAGGCCACAAACTCGGCGAGTTCGCTGCTACCCGCACCTATCGCGGTCATGCGGCTGACAAGAAAGCCAAGCGTTAAGGGGTAAGGAAGATGGAAGTAGCCGCTAAGCTGTCGGGCGCTCGTATCTCCGCCCAGAAAGCCCGCTTGGTCGCCGACCAGATCCGCGGGAAGAAGGTGGGCGAAGCGCTCAACCTGTTGACTTTCAGCAGCAAGAAAGCCGCTGAGATCATGAAGAAAGTGCTCGAGTCGGCCGTGGCCAACGCCGAGCACAATGAAGGCGCCGACGTGGATGACCTGAAGGTTTCCACTGTCTTCGTAAACGAAGGTCGTTCGCTCAAGCGCATCATGCCGCGTGCCAAAGGTCGTGCTGATCGCATCGTGAAGCGGTCTTGCCATATCACGGTCAAGGTTGCGGACAAGTAACGGAGTCGATCAGATGGGTCAGAAAGTACATCCCAATGGCATTCGCCTGGGTATCGTCAAGGAGCACACTTCGGTCTGGTACGCGGATAAGCGCACTTATGCGGATTATCTGCTGGCCGACCTGAAGGTTCGTGAGTACCTCCAGGACAAACTAAAAAGCGCGTCCGTAAGCCGTATCGATATTCATCGTCCGGCTCAAACCGCACGCATCACCATCCACACCGCCCGTCCCGGTATCGTGATCGGCAAGAAGGGTGAGGATGTTGAGAAGCTGCGTCAGGACCTGACCGCAAGAATGGGTGTGCCTGTGCACATCAACATCGAAGAGATCCGCAAGCCGGAGCTCGACGGTGCCCTGGTTGCGCAGAGTGTTGCGCAGCAGCTTGAGCGTCGTGTGATGTTCCGTCGCGCCATGAAGCGCGCCGTACAGAACGCGATCCGCATTGGTGCCAAAGGCATCAAGATTCAGGTGAGCGGTCGTTTGGGCGGTGCTGAAATCGCCCGTACCGAGTGGTATCGCGAAGGTCGTGTGCCCCTGCACACCCTGCGTGCCGATATCGACTACGCCACTGCGGAAGCTCACACCACCTACGGTGTGATCGGTGTGAAGGTCTGGATCTTCAAGGGTGAGGTCATTGGTGGCCGCCAGGAAGAGCTCAAGCCCATCGCCCCGGCTCCGCGCAAAAAAGCTGCTGCTAAGTAAGGAGTACGCAACATGCTGCAACCCAAGCGTACAAAATTCCGTAAGCAGATGACCGGCCACAACCGTGGTCTGGCTCATCGTGGTAGCAAGGTCAGCTTCGGCGAGTACGCGCTGAAGGCTGTCGGCCGTGGCCGTCTGACCGCTCGCCAGATCGAATCCGCGCGTCGTGCGCTGACCCGTCACGTGAAGCGTGGCGGCAAGATCTGGATCCGCGTCTTCCCTGACAAGCCTGTCACCAAGAAGCCTCTCGAAGTGCGGATGGGTAAAGGTAAGGGTAGTGTCGAGTACTGGGTAGCCCAGATCCAGCCGGGCAAGGTCCTGTACGAGATCGAGGGTGTTTCCGAGGATCTGGCTCGTCAGGCGTTCGCCCTGGCCGCTGCCAAGCTTCCGCTCGAAACCTCCTTTGTTAAGCGGACGGTGATGTGATGAAAGCGAAAGATTTGCGTGAGAAATCCGTAGAGGAGCTGAACGAGCAGCTTCTCAACCTGCTGCGTGACCAGTTCAATCTGCGTATGCAGAAGGCAACTGGCCAGTTGGGTCAGTCTCACATGCTCTCGCAAGTGAAGCGCGACATCGCTCGCGTCAAGACTGTGCTGAACCAGCAGGCAGGTAAGTGATCATGGCTGAAGCTGAAAAAACTGTCCGTACGCTGACCGGCCGTGTGGTCAGCGACAAGATGGACAAAACCGTCACCGTACTGATCGAGCGTCGCGTCAAGCACCCGATCTACGGCAAATACGTGAAGCGTTCCACCAAGCTGCACGCTCACGACGAAACCAATCAGTGCCGCATTGGTGACCTGGTCACCATTCGCGAAACCCGCCCGCTGGCCAAGACCAAGGCGTGGACCCTGGTTGACGTCGTCGAGCGCGCCGTTCAGGTATAAGGGTAGAGAGCCATGATCCAGACTCAATCCATGCTTGACGTCGCCGACAACAGCGGCGCTCGTCGCGTGATGTGCATCAAGGTGCTCGGCGGTTCCCACCGCCGTTACGCCGGCATCGGCGACATCATCAAAGTCACCGTCAAGGAAGCAATTCCGCGCGGCAAGGTGAAGAAAGGTCAGGTGATGACTGCTGTCGTCGTGCGTACCAAGCACGGCGTCCGTCGCACCGACGGTTCCATCATCCGCTTCGACGGCAACGCCGCGGTTCTGCTGAACAACAAGCAAGAGCCGATTGGCACCCGTATCTTTGGGCCGGTGACCCGTGAACTTCGCTCCGAGAAGTTCATGAAGATCGTCTCCCTTGCCCCCGAAGTGCTGTAAGGAGTAGCCGACATGCAAAAGATTCGTCGTGAAGACGAGGTAATCGTCATTGCCGGCAAGGACAAGGGCAAGCGTGGCAAGGTGCTGAAGGTGCTCGCCGATGACCGTCTGGTCGTTGGTGGGGTCAACCTGGTCAAGCGCCACACCAAGCCCAACCCCATGCTGGGCGTTCAGGGTGGCATCGTAGAGAAAGAAGCTCCTCTGCATGTCTCCAACGTTGCCATTTTCAACTCCGAGACCAACAAGGCTGACCGCGTTGGTTTCAAAGTCGAAGACGGCAAGAAGATTCGTATCTTCAAGTCGACCCAAAAAGCGGTCCAGGCCTGAAGCTGCTAGGTAGATCACCATGGCTCGATTGAAAGAGATTTATCGGAAGGAAATCGCGCCCAAGCTGAAAGAGCAGCTTCAGCTGGGTAACGTGATGGAAGTTCCGCGTATCACCAAGATCACCTTGAACATGGGTCTGGGCGAAGCGGTCGGTGACAAGAAGATCATCGACAACGCTGTAGCTGACCTGGAAAAGATCGCTGGTCAAAAGCCGGTCGTGACTTATGCCCGCAACTCCATTGCTGGCTTCAAGATTCGCGAAGGCTGGCCGATCGGCGTCAAGGTGACCCTGCGTAGCGATCGCATGTACGAATTCCTGGATCGTCTGCTGTCCATCTCCCTGCCGCGCGTGCGTGACTTCCGCGGCCTGAATGCCAAGTCCTTCGATGGTCGTGGCAACTACAGCATGGGCGTGAAAGAGCAGATCATCTTCCCGGAAATCGATTACGACAAGATCGATGCGCTGCGTGGTATGGACATCACCCTGACCACCACCGCTCGTACCGACGAGGAAGGCCGTGCGCTGCTGCGCGCGTTCAACTTCCCGTTCCGTAACTGATTGAGGTCTTCAGATGGCTAAGCAAAGCATGATTAACCGCGAGCTGAAGCGTCAGCAGACGGTTGCCAAGTACGCCAAGAAGCGCGCCGAGCTGAAGGCGACCATCGGTAATGTCAACGCCTCCCCCGAGGATCGTTGGAATGCCCAGGTCGCCCTGCAAAAGCAGCCCCGTGACGCCAGCGCTAGCCGCATGCGTAACCGCTGCCGCCTGACCGGTCGTCCGCATGGCGTGTACCGCAAGTTCGGTCTGTCCCGCATCAAGCTGCGTGAAGCAGCCATGCGCGGTGACGTGCCCGGCCTGGTGAAGGCCAGCTGGTAACAGCTAGCGCCTTTCATCGCGGTAATTGAATCAAGCCCCTTTTGGGGCTTGATTCGTTTCAGGCCGATCTCTAGAATGCTCGGCTCGCCCGAATCGGCCTATTGCCGAGGGGCGATTTTGAGAGCCGGTAGGCTCAATTTCTGTATTAGGAGCTAATAGCCCATGAGTATGCAGGACCCGTTAGCAGACATGCTAACTCGTATCCGTAATGCCCAGATGGCTGAAAAGGCCGTTGTGAGCATGCCTTCTTCCAAGCTGAAGGCTGCCGTTGCCAAAGTCCTCAAGGACGAAGGTTACATCGCGGATTTTCAGGTCAGCGCGGAATCCAAGCCGTCGCTGTCCATCGAGCTGAAGTACTTCGAAGGCAAGCCTGTCATCGAAGAACTGAAGCGTAGCAGCCGTCCCGGTCTGCGCCAGTACAAAGCCGTTGACCAGCTGCCGAAAGTGCGTGGTGGTCTGGGCGTGTCGATCGTTTCCACCAACAAAGGTGTGATGACTGATCGCGCAGCCCGTGCTGCTGGTGTTGGCGGCGAAGTGCTCTGCACAGTCTTCTAAGGGGAATCAGCATGTCTCGCGTTGCTAAAAACCCTGTAAGACTGCCTGCAGGCGTCGAAGTTAATCTGGCCGGTCAGGCTCTTTCGATCAAGGGTGCCAAGGGCGCTCTGGAACTGAAGGTCCATCCGTCCGTTGAAGTCACCCAAGAGTCCGGTGAGCTGCGTTTCGCTGCTCGCAATGGTGATCAGCAGACCCGTGCGATGGCCGGCACTACCCGTGCCCTGGTCAACAACATGGTGGTCGGCGTCAGCCAGGGCTTCGAGCGCAAGCTGCAACTGGTCGGTGTGGGCTACAAGGCCCAGGCCAAAGGTCAGGTGCTGAACCTCGCTCTGGGCTTCTCTCATCCCGTGGACTACGACCTGCCGCAAGGCATCACCGCAGAAACCCCCAACCAGACCGAAATCCTGATCAAGGGTATCGACAAGCAGCTGGTCGGCCAGGTCGCGGCTGAGATTCGTGGTTTCCGTCCGCCAGAGCCTTACAAGGGCAAGGGTGTACGGTATGCCGACGAAGTCGTCCACCGTAAAGAAGCCAAGAAAAAGTAGGGCATAGCAAATGACCGTCAAGAAAGAAACCCGACTGCGTCGCGCTCGCAAGGCTCGCCTGAAGATGCGCGAACTGGAAGTGGTCCGTCTGTGCGTGTACCGCTCTTCCCAGCACATCTATGCCCAGGTCATCGCGGCCGACGGCGGCAAGGTCCTGGCCAGTGCTTCTACGCTGGACAAAGAACTGCGCGAGAGCGCTACCAGCAACGTCGAGGCGGCCAAGAAAGTTGGTCTGCTGGTCGCCGAGCGTGCCAAGGCCGCTGGCGTTACCCAGGTGGCCTTTGACCGTTCTGGCTTCAAGTACCATGGTCGCGTCAAGGCGCTGGCCGACGCTGCTCGTGAAGGCGGGCTGGAGTTCTAAGTCATGTCAAATAACGATCAAAAGCGCGACGAAGGCTACATCGAGAAGCTGGTTCAAGTTAACCGCGTAGCCAAAACCGTGAAAGGCGGCCGTATCTTCGCCTTCACCGCTCTGACCGTGGTTGGCGATGGCAAAGGCCGCGTTGGCTTCGGCCGTGGCAAGGCACGTGAAGTGCCTGCCGCTATCCAGAAGGCTATGGAAGCTGCTCGCCGCAACATGATCCAGGTGGATCTGAACGGCACCACTCTGCAGTACCCGGTCAAGGCTGCCCATGGCGCCTCCAAGGTGTACATGCAGCCCGCCTCCGACGGTACCGGCATCATCGCCGGCGGTGCCATGCGCGCCGTGCTGGAAGTGGCCGGTGTGCAGAACGTCCTGGCCAAGTGCTACGGCTCCACCAACCCGGTAAACGTGGTGTATGCGACCTTTGAAGGTCTCAAGCACATGCAGGCGCCGGAAGCTGTTGCTGCCAAGCGTGGCAAGAGCGTCGAGGAGATCCTCTGATCATGGCTAATGCAACCGTAAAGGTCACGCTGATCAAGAGCGTCCATGGCCGTCTGGCCAATCACAAGGCTTGCGTCAAGGGTCTCGGCCTGCGTCGCATCAATCATACCGTCGAAGTTCAGGACACCCCTGAGAATCGCGGCATGATTAACAAGGCCTACTACCTTCTGCGTGTGGAGGGTTAAGTCATGAAATTGAACGATCTGCGTTCCGCTCCCGGCGCTCGCCGCGAGAAGCTGCGTCCCGGTCGTGGTATCGGTAGCGGCCTGGGCAAGACCGGTGGCCGCGGCCACAAGGGTCTGACCTCCCGCTCCGGTGGCAAGGTTGCCCCCGGTTTCGAGGGTGGCCAGCAGCCGCTGCACCGTCGTCTGCCGAAGTTCGGCTTCGTATCGCTGAAAGCCCTGGATCGCGCCGAGGTTCGTACCTCCGAGCTGGCCAAGGTCGATGTCGATGTGGTCGATCTGCAGGCGCTGAAAGACGCCAACGTGATCAGCCGCGACATCAAGCGTGTCAAGGTTGTGCTGTCCGGCGACGTCACTCGTGCCGTCACCCTGAAGGGCATTGGTGCCACCAAGGGCGCACGTGCAGCCATCGAAGCAGCTGGCGGCAAGATCGAGGAATAAATGGCTAAGCAAGGTGCTCTCTCTGCGCTCAGCAAGACCGGTGGTATGTCCGAGCTGTGGACCCGCCTTCGATTCCTGTTCCTGGCGATCATCGTCTACAGGATCGGTGCGCACATCCCTGTTCCGGGTATCAATCCCGATCAGCTGGCCGCACTGTTCAGGCAGAACGAGGGGACCATTCTTAGCCTCTTCAACATGTTCTCCGGTGGTGCGCTGGAGCGGATGAGCATCTTTGCGCTGGGGATCATGCCGTACATCTCGGCATCGATCATCATGCAGCTGCTTACCGCGATCAGCCCACAGCTGGAGCAATTGAAGAAAGAGGGTGAGTCTGGTCGTCGCAAGATCAGCCAGTACACCCGTTACGGCACGCTGGTTCTGGCGCTCGTTCAGGCCACCGGGATGTCGGTAGGACTCGCCAGTCAGGGCGTCGCGTTCAGCGTGGGCTTCAGCTTCTATTTCGTTGCTGTGACCACCTTTGTCGCCGGCGCTCTGTTCATGATGTGGCTGGGTGAGCAGATCACCGAGCGCGGTATCGGCAATGGCATCTCGATGCTGATCTTCGCCGGCATCGTCGCGGGCTTGCCTCGCGCCATCGGTCAGTCCTTCGAGTCGGCACGGCAGGGCGATATCAACATCTTCGCACTGATCATGGTCGGTGTGGTGGCGGTCGCCATCATTGCCTTCGTGGTGTTCATCGAGCGTGGGCAGCGTCGTATCGCCGTGCACTACGCCAAACGTCAGCAGGGCCGCAAGGTCTTCGCTGCGCAGAACAGCCATCTGCCGCTCAAGGTGAACATGGCCGGTGTCATTCCGGCGATCTTCGCCAGTAGCATCCTGCTGTTCCCGGCGTCGCTCGGTTCGTGGTTCGGTCAGTCCGAAGGGCTCGGCTGGTTGCAGGACGTGGCTCAGGCCATCGCTCCCGGTCAGCCGCTGAACATCTTGCTGTTTAGTGCAGGGATCATTTTCTTCTGCTTCTTCTATACGGCGCTGATGTTCAACCCGAAAGACGTGGCTGAGAACCTGAAGAAATCCGGCGCGTTCATTCCGGGTATCCGTCCTGGTGAGCAGTCCGCACGCTATATCGATGGCGTGCTGACCCGTCTGACCATGTTCGGTGCCCTGTACATGACGGCGGTGTGCTTGTTGCCCCAGTTCCTGGTGGTCGCGGCGAACGTGCCGTTCTATCTCGGCGGGACCTCGTTGCTGATCGTGGTGGTAGTGGTCATGGACTTCATGTCTCAGGTCCAATCCCATCTCGTATCTCATCAATACGAGTCCCTGATGAAGAAAGCCAACCTGAAGGGATACGGCAGCGGCATGATGCGCTGATCCGTTACCCGTAAGGTTAGAGGAGTTGTCATGAAAGTTCGTGCATCGGTCAAGAAGCTGTGCCGTAACTGCAAGATCATTCGTCGCGAAGGCGTCGTACGCGTGATCTGCAGCGCTGAACCGCGTCACAAGCAGCGCCAAGGCTGAGTGTGAACCACGCGTCTAACCCGGCAGCTAGTGTGCTGCCGGGTTGATCATTTGTTCCTACAGCGTTAATATCGCGCGCCCTTTTCTTGGCTTCCGGGGCGTCGGTAGCTGTCAATTGGAGTTTTTCTGAATGGCCCGTATTGCAGGCGTCAACATTCCAGATAACAAACATACTGTTATCTCGCTGACCTACATCTATGGTGTCGGTCGCACCACCTCTCAGAAGATCTGCGCGGCCACCGGCATCGAGCCGACCGTCAAGATCAAAGAACTGAGCGACGAGCAGGTCGATCAGCTGCGTAACGAGGTCGCCAAAATCCTCACCGAGGGTGACCTGCGCCGCGAAATCAACATGAACATCAAGCGCCTGATGGATCTGGGTTGCTACCGCGGTCTGCGTCACCGCCGTGGTCTGCCGGTCCGTGGTCAGCGTACCAAGACCAATGCCCGTACCCGTAAGGGCCCGCGCAAGCCGATCCGCAAGTAATCGCATCCGCGAATCGACAGGAATCTAGTCATGGCAAAACCTGCTGCTCGTCCTCGTAAGAAAGTCAAAAAGACAGTGGTTGATGGCATCGCCCATATCCACGCGTCTTTCAACAACACCATCGTGACCATCACCGATCGTCAGGGCAATGCGTTGTCCTGGGCGACCTCCGGTGGCTCCGGCTTCCGTGGCTCCCGTAAGAGCACCCCGTTCGCTGCGCAGATCGCTGCCGAACGTGCCGGCCAAGCCGCCCTGGAATATGGTTTGAAGAATCTGGATGTGAACGTCAAAGGTCCCGGCCCCGGCCGTGAGTCCGCTGTTCGCGCCCTGAATGCCTGTGGTTACAAGATCGCCAGCATCACCGACGTGACGCCTATCCCGCATAACGGGTGCCGTCCGCCGAAGAAGCGTCGCGTGTAATAGGAGACAGTGAGAAATGGCTCGTTACATTGGTCCCAAGTGCAAACTGTCCCGCCGCGAAGGCACTGACCTCTTCCTGAAGAGCGGCGCTCGTGCCCTCGACTCGAAGTGCAAGCTGGAAACCGTTCCTGGCCAGCATGGTCAGCGTCGCGGTCGTCTGTCCGACTACGGTCTGCAGCTGCGTGAAAAGCAGAAAGTTCGCCGTATGTATGGCGTGCTCGAGCGTCAGTTCGCCGGTTACTACCAGGAAGCTGCCCGTCGCAAGGGTGCTACCGGTGAGAACCTGCTGCAGCTGCTCGAATGCCGTCTGGACAACGTGGTGTATCGCATGGGCTTTGGTGCCACTCGCGCTGAATCGCGCCAGCTGGTCTCCCACAAGTCGATCACCGTCAACGGTCAGACCGTTAACATTCCCTCCTATCAGGTCAAGGTCGGCGACGTCGTCGCGGTCCGTGAAAAGGCCAAAAACCAGCTGCGTATCGCTCAAGCTCTCGAGCTGTGCGGCCAGCGTGGCCGGGTTGAGTGGGTCGAAGTGAGCACCGAGAAAAAGGAAGGCACCTTCAAAAACGTGCCGGCCCGTGGTGATCTCTCCGCCGACATCAACGAAAACCTGATTGTCGAGCTCTACTCCAAGTAAGGGCTAGAAAGTAGGTGCATCCATGCAGAGTTCGGTAAATGAGTTCCTGACCCCCCGCCATATCGATGTGCAGGCGGTTAGTCAGACCCGTGCCAAGATCACCCTCGAGCCTCTCGAGCGTGGTTTCGGCCATACCTTGGGCAACGCGCTGCGGCGTATCCTGTTGTCCTCCATGCCTGGCTGCGCGGTAGTCGAAGCAGAGATCGACGGTGTTCTGCACGAGTACAGCGCCATCGAAGGCGTGCAGGAAGACGTGATCGAGATCCTGCTCAACCTCAAGGGTCTGGCCATCAAGTTGCACGGCCGTGACGAAGTCACCCTGAGTCTGAGCAAGAAAGGTCAGGGGCCAGTTCTGGCCTCCGACATTCAGGTCGATCACGACGTCGAGATCGTCAACGGTGAGCACGTCATCGCCCACTTGGCGGACAACGGTTCGCTGAACATGAAGCTGAAAATCGCGCGCGGTCGTGGCTATGAGCCCGCCGATGCGCGTCAGAGCGAAGAAGACGAAACCCGCGCAATCGGTCGTCTCCAGCTCGATGCTACGTTCAGCCCGGTTCGTCGCGTGGCCTATGTGGTGGAAAACGCCCGGGTCGAACAGCGTACCAACCTGGACAAGCTCGTGCTTGACCTGGAAACCAACGGTACCCTGGATCCGGAAGAAGCCATCCGCCGTGCCGCCACCATCCTGCAGCAGCAGCTGGCAGCGTTTGTCGACCTCAAGGGCGACAGCGAGCCGGTCGTGGTCGAGCAGGAAGACGAAATCGATCCGATCCTGCTGCGTCCGGTGGACGATCTGGAACTGACCGTTCGTTCGGCCAACTGCCTCAAGGCGGAGAACATCTACTACATCGGTGACCTGATTCAGCGTACCGAAGTGGAGCTGCTCAAGACCCCGAACCTGGGCAAGAAGTCCCTGACCGAAATCAAGGACGTCCTGGCCTCCCGTGGTCTGTCGCTCGGTATGCGCCTGGACAACTGGCCCCCTGCAAGCCTTAAGAAGGACGACAAGGCTACTGCCTGATCGTCATTGTTCACCGAACGATAGTTTGGGAAGGAATTTCAATCATGCGTCATCGTAAAAGTGGTCGTCATCTGAGCCGCACGAGCGCACACCGCAAGGCCATGTTTCAGAACATGGCTGTGTCGCTGTTCGAGCACGAGCTGATCAAAACTACCCTGCCGAAAGCCAAGGAACTGCGCCGCGTTGCCGAGCCGCTGATCACCCTGGCCAAGGAAGACAGCGTCGCCAATCGTCGCCTGGCTTTCGACCGTACCCGTTCGAAAGCTGCCGTTGGCAAGCTGTTCAGCGACCTGGGCAAGCGCTACGCCAACCGTCCGGGTGGCTACCTGCGCATCCTGAAGTGCGGCTTCCGCGCTGGCGACAACGCGCCCATGGCGTACGTCGAGCTGATCGATCGCCCTGTTGGTGGTACTGTGGAACAAGCTGCTGAATAAGTAGCTGCCTTCCAGGAAAAGCCGGGCTCTTGCCCGGCTTTTTCATGTCCGGCATTCGGCTAGAGCAATGCGGGCAATATGGGTTCTCCTGGTTTTCTCTATCAGGGTGCTAGGATCAATAAATTAGTCCTAAAGTATTGCCATGGCGATACTTCTCCCAAGCGATCAGCCAACGCGATCCAGAGGGAGAAAACCTGTGACTGATACCAAGATCCTCACCACCGCCAGCGGCATCCCGGTGGCCGATAATCAGAATTCCCGTACCGCTGGTCCCCGTGGCCCGCTGATGCTCGACGACTTCCATCTGGTCGAGAAGCTGGCGCATTTCAATCGGGAAGTCATTCCCGAGCGCCGGGTGCACGCCAAGGGGTCTGCTGCCTATGGCACCTTTACCGTCACCCAAGACATCACCCACCTGACCAGCGCCAAGTTGTTCGCCACCGTTGGCAAGCAGACCGAGACCATCCTGCGTTTTTCCACCGTGGGTGGCGAGCGCGGCTCGGCGGATACCGAGCGCGATCCGCGTGGCTTTGCCCTGAAGTTCTATACCGAGGAAGGTAACTGGGACATCGTCGGCAACAACACCCCGGTGTTCTTCATCCGTGATCCCCTCAAGTTTCCCGACTTCATCCATACCCAGAAACGCGATCCCTGGAGCAACCTGAAGAGCCCCCAGATGATGTGGGACTTCTGGTCGCTGTCGCCGGAGTCGCTGCATCAGGTGACCATCCTCTTCTCCGATCGCGGCATTCCAGATGGCTATCGCTTCATGCACGGCTTCGGTAGCCACACCTTCAGCCTGATCAACGCCCAGGGCGAGCGGCACTTCGTGAAGTTTCACTTCAAGAGCCAGCAGGGGATCAAGAACTTGGCGCCTGCCGAAGCGGCGCGCCTGGCGGGTACAGATCCGGACTACAGCCAGCGCGACCTGTTCCAGGCCATTGAGCGCGGTGAATTCCCGCGCTGGAAGATGTGCATCCAGGTGATGAGCGAACAGGAGGCAGCCGGTCGTGCCGAGAATCCCTTCGATGTGACCAAGGTCTGGTCGCAGCAGGAGTACCCGTTGCAGGAAGTGGGCGTGCTGGAACTCAACCGCAATCCGCAGAACTACTTTGCCGAAGTGGAGCAGGCCTCCTTTGCACCGAGCAACGTGGTGCCGGGCATAGGCCTGTCGCCCGATCGCATGCTGCAGGGCCGGGTATTCGCCTACGCCGATGCCCAGCGGTATCGGGTGGGGACCAACTACCAGCAACTGCCGGTCAACGCTCCCCGTTGCCCCTATGCCAACAACCAGCGGGATGGTGCCATGCGCTTCGATGGCAATGGTGGTTCCCAGCCGAACTACGAGCCGAACAGCTATGGCCACACGCCCAAGCAGGCGCCGCAGTATCGAGAGCCCGCACTGAACTTCGCAGGTCCCGCCGATCGCTACGATCACCGGGTGGACGAGGACTACTACAGTCAGGCCGGTGCGCTGTTCCGCCTGATGAACGCGGACCAGCAGGCGCTACTGATCGGCAACATCGTCGGGGCCATGGGTTCGGTGACCCGCGATGTCCAGCTGCGGCAGATCGGTCACTTCCTCAAGGCCGACCCCGCCTATGGGATGGGTATCGCCAAGGGCCTGGGAATAGATCCCAGCGAAGTGGCCTGACACAGAGGAAAGGAAAAGCCCGGCGCATGCCGGGCTTTTTTTGTCCGTGAAAAAAATGCGGGAAAGGCTGTCTCGGACGCCGCTTGCGACGTCGCAGTGCTAAGGTTCGCATCAAGCGCGAAAACACGAGGCTCGCTCTCCCGTCATGACTGTGTTTGGAGTGTCTTTGCGCCAGCTATGGGCGCACGAAAAGGCCAGCTATGGCGTTCGCGTCTTTGTCGCCCTGAGCGGCGCCATGGCCGTCTGTTGGTCGCTCGGCGATTTGCGGGCGCTATCGCCGGTGTTCCTCGGCATTATCGCCAGTGCCCTGGCGGAAACCGACGACAGCTGGCTAGGTCGTCTAAAGTCGTTGGTGGTGACGCTGCTGTGCTTCGCGGTCGCTGCCTTCGCCGTTGAGCTGCTGTTTCCCTATCCCTGGATTTTCGTGGCGGGCCTGGGCCTGGCCACCTTCAGCCTGACGATGCTGGGTGCCATCGGCGAGCGTTATGCCTCGGTGGCTCAGGCGACGGTGATCCTGTCCATCTATGCCATGATCGGCGTGGATCAGCGCCTCGGCGCCCAGGTACCGCTGTGGTACGAGCCGGCGCACCTGCTGGCCGGCGCCCTGTGGTATGGCCTGCTCTCGGTGCTCTGGTGCGCGCTCTTCGCCCACCAACCGGTACGCCAGAATCTATCCGCCCTCTATGGAGAGCTAGGGACCCTGCTCAGGCTCAAGGCCGAGATGCTCGAGCCAGTGCGCGGGGTGGACCTGCACCGGCGACGCGTGCTCCTGGCGCAGCAGAACGGCAAGGTGGTGCAGGCGCTGAACCAGGCCAAGGCGACCATCCTCAATCGCTTCGGCCGCTCGGGGCGGCCTGGGGCGCGCTCCGGACGTTACTTCCGCCTCTATTTCATGGCGCAGGACATCCATGAGCGTGCCAGCTCCTCCCACTATCCCTACAGCGCCCTGACCGAGGCCTTCTTCCATAGCGACATCCTGTTTCGCTGCCAGCGCCTGCTCAAGCTGCAGGCCAGCGCCTGTCTCAACATGGGCGAGGCGATCCGGCTCGGCCAGCCCTTCGAATACGGTCAGCAGAGCCAACAGGGTCTGACCGATCTGCAGGCATCGCTGGAGTATCTCAAGCAGCAGCAGAATCCGCGCTGGCGGGGTCTGTTGCGCTCCCTGGATCTGCTCGGCCATAACCTTTCGACCCTGGAACGGCAGTTCTCCGAAGCGGGCAACAGTGATTCGGGCGCGGCGGATCTGGACACCAGCCTGTTGGATCCCGCTGCGCGCTCCCTGCCCGAGGTGTTTCGGCGCATCCGCCTGCAGCTGACCCCAACCTCGTTGCTGTTCCGCCATGGCCTGCGCATGGCCCTGGCGTTGATGGCCGGCTATGGCGTGCTGCACCTAATCCACCCGGTGAACGGCTACTGGATCCTGTTGACCACGGTATTCGTCTGCCGACCGCAATACGGGGCGACCCGGGTGCGCCTGGTGCAGCGGATCGTGGGCACGGTGATCGGCTTGCTGCTGGGTAGTGCCTTGCTGGAGCTGTTCGCTCAGCCGGAAGTCCAGCTGCTGCTGGCGCTGGTCGCCGGGCTGGTGTTCTTTATCACCCGCACGGATCGATACACCATCGCTACCGCGGCCATTACCCTGATGGTGCTGTTCTGCTTCAACCAGGTGGGCAATGGCTTCATGCTGATCTGGCCGCGGCTGCTGGATACCCTGCTGGGCTGCCTGATCGCGGTGCTGGCGGTGTTCTTCGTCCTGCCGGACTGGCAGGGGCGGCGCCTGCATCAGGTGATGGCCAATACCCTGCGCACCAATGCACTCTATCTGCGCCGGTTGCACGAGCAGTACCGGACCGGCAAGCGGGACGATCTCGACTACCGTGTGGCGCGGCGCAATGCCCATAACGCCGATGCGACGCTGTCGGCCGCGCTGGCCAACATGCTGCGCGATCCCGGGCACTTCCGCCGCAACCTGGAGGCGGGCTTTCGCTACCTGGCACTGTCCAACACGCTGCTGGGCTATCTGTCGGCGTTGGGCGCGCATCGCCGCCAGCTGGAGGCGGCCGAGCACGATGCTCTGGTGGAGCGCGCCGTGACGCGCATTGCCGAGGGCATGGAGGCCATCGCCGCAGCGGTGGCGGAGCGGCGCAGTCTGCCGCCTACGGCCGAGGAGGAAAGCAGCCTCGCCGACGAGCTGGAAGCCGCGGCCGACGACAACGACGATGGCTACCGGCTGGTGTGCACCCAGCTGGCGCTGATCTGTCGGCTGCTGCCCAATCTCAAGAGCGCCGCCAACCATACGCTGCGTGAGCAAAGCCGCGAACAACCGGCAGCCGTTACCGCCGATGCTTGAGCAAGGTTGGCGCGACGAGCTATGTTGATTGATGTCCGTCGACTTTTTCGACGCCTGTTTATGCTGGTCTGAAGGCTGTTCCAAGTCATGCGTATGCGTCTTCTAGTAGTGGGCGGGGAGAGCGCCCTGGGCAAGGCGCTACTCGCCGCCGGTGCCGAAGCGGGCATCGAATTCGTTGCCCCCGAGACCCCGGCGGAGGGCTGGTACGCCGCCGGGCTGACCGAGGTGCTCGACCGGGTACGTCCGGGGGCGGTGATCAATCTCGCCTATTATCGCGACTGGCTGCAGGCGGCGGATTTCGATCCGGCGTTGATGCAGCGTCAGGCGCTCGCCGTCCAACGCCTGGCCGGCCTCTGTCAGCACTACCAGATTCCCTTGATCCAACCCTCCGGTTATCAGCTGTTCGATGGCTCGCGCGTGGCCGGCTATAGTGAAAAGGATCTTCCGCGGCCTCCCGGGGCGCGGGGCGAGGCGCTCTGGCGGGTCGAGCAGCTGGTCAGGGCTCTGTGCCCGATGCATATCCTGCTGCGCCTGGGCTGGGTGCTGGACGATTCCTGCGACGGTCGCCTGGGACGTCTGCTACAGCAACTGGGTACCGAGCAGGTCGTCCCCCTGGCGGGTGACCGGCGCGGCAATCCGACCACGGTGGGCGATGTTGCCCGGGTGCTGCTGGCGGTGGTCAAGCAGCTCGACTGCGGCGCACCGCTTTGGGGGACCTATCACTACGGTGCCCAGGAAGCGGTGTCGGAGCTGGGTCTGGGCGAAACCGTCGCCCAGCTCTGGCAGGAATTCGACCGGCCGGTGCGCTGCGAATGGCAGGAGGTGACGCACCTGGAGCGTGCGGATGCCGCGGAAGAGCCACAACAGGGGGTGCTGATCAGTCGCAAGCTGCTCAACACCTTCGGAATCAAGGCGCGGCGCTGGCAGCAGGAGCTGCCGGCGCTGTTGCAGGGCTTTCGGCAGGACGAGGTAGGTTTCGATGAGTGATGCGCCCATTCTGATCACTGGCGGTGCCGGTTTCATCGGCTCCCACCTGGCCGATGCGCTGCTGGCGCGGGGCAAACGAGTACGGATACTGGACGACCTGAGTACCGGCAAGCGCGAGAATCTGCCGCTGGACAATGAAGGTATCGAGCTGCGGGTGGGTGACGTGGCCGATACGGCAACGTTGGAAGCCGCGGTAACTGGCTGCGCAGCGGTAGTACACCTGGCCGCGGTGGCCTCGGTGCAGGCCTCGGTGGAAGACCCGGTGGGCACCCACAGGGCCAATTTCATCGGTACCCTGAATCTGTGCGAGGCCATGCGCAAGGCCGGGATCAAGCGGGTGGTCTATGCCTCCAGCGCAGCGGTCTATGGTGCCAATGGCCAGGGCCAGGCCATCGACGAGGAGTTGCCCAAGGCACCGTTGACGCCCTATGCGGCGGACAAGCTGGCCGGCGAGTACTACCTCGACTTCTATCGCCGCGAGCACGCTCTGGAGCCGGCGATTTTTCGCTTCTTTAATATCTATGGCCCGCGTCAGGATCCGTCCTCGCCCTATTCGGGGGTAATCAGCATCTTTACCGAGCGCGCCCGCCGCCAGACACCGATCACGGTCTTTGGTGACGGCGAGCAGACCCGCGATTTCGTCTATGTGGCCGACCTGGTGGGTATCCTGGTGCAGGCGCTGGAAGCACCCGAGGTGACAGCCGGGGCAGTGAACGTAGGGCGCGGCGAGACCATCAGCCTGAACGGCCTCCTGGCCGAGATCGGCCAGGTGCTCGGTGGCCTGCCGCAGGTGACCCATGGTGCGGCGCGGGCGGGGGACATCCGCCATTCGAAGGCGGACAACCGTCGTCTGCGCGAGCGCTTCGACTTCAGCCAGCCCACGGCCATGGGCACGGGGCTGGCGGCGCTGCTACGAGACTAATCGGGGAGGCCAGGGGCAACCCCTGGCCTGTTGGGCTTCAACGCTGGAGCTGTCTCAGCGCCAACCTACGGTGCTAGTGGCGGGCAGTAGGTTAGAAGCGATAGCCCAGGCCGATCATGTACACCCAGGGATCCACGTCCAGATCGACCTTGGCCCGAGCGCCGAGGGCGGTGTTATCGACGTGGGCGGTGGTCGAGATGTCGATGTAGCGGACCTGGGCGTTGAGCATGACCCGGTCGGTGAGCATGAGATCAGCGCCGACTTGGGCGGACCAGCCCCAGGAATTGTCGGCACGGAAGTTGTCGAAGCCGGCCGCGCTGGCGCCGCTGCCGACATGCTCGTCATAGATCCAGGTGTAGTTGAGGCCAGCGCCGACATAGGGCTGGAACGTCGCCTTGGCGTCCAGTGGGTAGTAGACCAGGCTCAGGGTCGGCGGCAGGTGCTTGAGAGTGCCCAGCTTGCCATTGGCGGCGTCCAGACCGGTGTCCTTGATGTTGACCTCATGCTCGAAGGGCGTGGCCGCCAGCAGTTCTAAGCCCAGGTGGTCGGTCAGCATGTAGGCGACGTTCAGCCCCAGCTGGGTGTCGCTGTCCATGGTCGCCTTGCCGCCGAGGTTGGCGCCGCTCAGGGCGCCTCGATCGATCTTGACGTCGGAGCTGCGCTCGTGGGGATCGACGGTGATGGCACCGGCACGCAGGATGATGTCGCCAGCCTGGTGGGCCTGGGCGAGGGGGGCGGCCAAGGCGAGGGCGAGCAGGCTGAGGCGGAAGAAAGGACGCATGGCTAGGGCTCCGGAAGCATTGAAAAAGGGCTGGGAGCAGCCTAGCGAAGCTTAAATGTCAGACTCTTGATCTCGCTCAAGGGTCGGGCATATCCCCTCAGGAGCCGTCGCCCTTGAGGATGTAGGGAAGGATGCGCTGCGCCTGCAGCCAGTAGCCGGCGACGGCCACCTCGCTGCGCTGGCTGCCCACGCCCAGGCGGCCTTCCACCCAATAGGGCAGGTGCAGCTTGGACAGCCAGAGGTCGTGGCTGCCCTTGACGTAGACGATCTGATTGCCGGGTGGCGGTGGCACGTGGATGCAGGCGCCGTAGTAGGGGACCAGGAGGAACTCGGTGACCTCGCCCTCGTCGGTAACCATCAGGGGGACCACGTATCCGGGCAGGCGCACGTCCTGGCCATCCAGCGCCGCTACCGTCGGAGCGTCCGGCCAGGGCTGGCTGGCGGCCGGGCCGTCTTCGCCGAGACCGTGGTCGATGCTGCCCGGGTTGAAGCGCGGCGCATCGGCCGGTACCAGCTCGCGCCAGGCGAGTTGACGGGGTTCGGCCTGGGCCCAGGGCAGCCAGCAGAGCAACAGCAGGAGCGCCAGGCGCATGGTGGGGCCTCGTTCATAGTCGCACGGACAACCCGTCCGTGAGGGCCTGGCGGCAGCCGCGCCAGGCCGGAATGCAGCCGAGCACCAGGGCGGCGAGCAGGATGCCGCCGAGCAGTTGCCCATCGTAGAGCGAGGGCCAGTCCAGCGGCAATGCCAGACCGTATTCCGCCAGCAGCCAGGGGCGGCCCAGGGCGATGGCGCCATAGAGCAGGGCCAGGCCGCCCAGGCAGCCGGCCAGGGTGAGGGCCAGTGCTTCGGCCAGCAGCAAGCCGAACAGATGCCGCGGCTGGGCGCCCACCGAACGCAGGATGGCCATCTCCCGCCGCCGTTCGTTAAGGCTGGCGAGCAGGGCGGTAAGCATGCCCACCAGACCAGTGAGGACCACGCACAGCGACATCACCAGCAGCGCCTGTTCTGCGGTGCCGAGCAGACCCCAGAGTTCCTGCAGGGCCACGCCGGGCAGGATCGCCAGCAAGGGCTCGCCGGTATAGCTGTTGACCGCACGCTGCACCGCGAAGGTGGCTACCCGACTCTTGAGGCCGACCAGAGCGGCCGTGAGATCCTGCGGGGTGAGGTCGCGCTGGCGCACCTCGGCATCGCTGAGCGAGGGGCCGGGCATGCCGCCGCGCCAGTCCAGGTGCAGGGCGGTCATGCCGCTCAGCGGAATGTGCAGGGTGCGATCGACCGGGGTACCGGTGGGCGCGAGGATGCCGACCACGGTGAAGGGATGGTCGCTGTGCTCGGTCAGGCTGATGGTGGCGACGCCATGGGCCAGCACGATCTTGTCGCCCAGCCGGTAGTGCAGCGCCTTGGCCACCTCGGCGCCCAGCACGACCTCGAAGACGTCGTTGAAGGGCCGGCCCTGGGCCAGGCGCAGGGGCTGGTTGCGCCCATAGTGATAGTGGGTGAAGTAGTTGCCGTCGGTGCCCAGCACCCGGTAGCCGCGGTGGGAATCGCCGAGCGACAGCGGGATGGTCCAGGCGACGCGAGGATCGGCGGCGAGCTTTTCGTAGCTTTCCCAGCGGATGTTGTTGGTGGCATTGCCAATGCGGAACACCGAATAGAGCAGCAGGTTGACCGCGCCGGAGCGGGCGCCCACCACCAGGTCGGTGCCGGCGATGGTACTGGCGAAGCTGGCCTTGGCCTCGGTGCGCAGCCGTTCGACGCCTAGTAGCAGGGCCACCGAGACGGCGATGGTGAAGATGGTGAGCAGGGCGGTAGCGCGACGATTGCGCAGGCTGGCCCAGGCCAGCTGAAGGAGGGGCATCCTAGGTCTCCGCCCGGGCAGCGTTGAGCTGGGCCAGGGTGAGGTGGCGGTCGAAATGGCCTGCCAGGCCGCGATCGTGGCTGACGAACAGCAGGCCGGCGCCGGCTGCGGCGCATTCGGCGAACAGCAGCTGCAGGAAGGCGTCGCGGTGATCGATATCCAGCGCCGAGGTGGGTTCGTCGGCGATCACCAGTTCCGGCTGGCCGATCAGGGCGCGAGCGGCGGCGACCCGCTGCTGCTGGCCGATGGACAATTCGCGGGCCGGGCGCCGGGGCAGGTCGGGATCGCTCAGGCCCAGGGCGCGCAGCAGGGTCAGGGCAGCGTCCTGCGGATCGCCATGGCGCGCGCGGGCACGCTCGTGGCGCAGTCTGGAGAACTGACAGGGCAGCAGGACATTGTCCAGCACCGAGAGAAAGGGCAGCAGGTTGAACTGCTGGAAGAGAAAGCCGGTGTGGTCGACGCGAAAACGATCGCGCCGGGCAGTGGCGAGTTGCCCCAGATCCTGACCGAGCAGCCGGACCTGGCCGCGGCTGGGGCGCTGCACGCCGCCGAGCAGGCCGAGCAGGGTGGTCTTGCCGCTACCCGAGGGGCCTTCGAGAAACAGCGCCTCACCGCGCGCCAGCTGGAAGTGCTGGATATCCAGGCATTCCGCCTGGCCAGGCCAGGCGAAGCCAAGGTCCCGGATCTCGACCAGGGGCGCGGTGCTCATGGCCGTCCTACCACTTCAATCGCGGTTGCTGAGCCGTCAGCTCGGCGCCCTGCTGGCCGCTGGCGACGATGGCCTGCACTTCGACACTGTGACTGTTGGGAAAGCGGGCGAACCAGCCGGAGAGGTCCAGGCCGTCGAGGGCGGTCGGCTTGTTGCAGGTGAAGCTCATGGTGGCTTCCACATCCAGATGGCCGCTGGCGTTGGTGTCCTTGGCGAACAGCGGACTGATGGCACTGGCTTCGGCCAATTGGCAATCGGCTGCTGCGGGCAGCTTCACCAGTGCCTGAGGATTCTCCAGGCTCTGCCGAAGCGCGGCGACGGCGTCCTGCTCCTTCTGGTTGCGCGGTGCATGTTCGAAACCCAGCAGATCGGCCGCCGGACTGCGCCACTGCAACTCCAGGCCCGTATCGGTCTGTGCCAGATCGAGGTGGGATTCGCCGTGCACATGGGCACCCAGGGCGCCGTGCTCGTGTTCGTCATGGTCGTCATGGGCAAGGGCCGGTTGGACGAGTGCGGCAGCAAGGCAGAAGGTCAGCAGGGGCAGGCGCATGGTGGGCTTCCAGTGAACGGAAAGGCGCTATGTTATGTTGTTGCTTTTCCGCGCTGCAACCTTGGTTTGGCGTCGGCCGGTGGCTGTGGGAGCATGGGCCTCTGCACGACGAGGAGAACACCATGGTACGCATTCGCGGAACCATCGGCAGCCAGCCCGTGGATCTCACGGTAGAACTGGATGAGGCCGACTGGCAGCGCCTGGCCGCGGCCCTGCGGCCGACGGAGGCGCCCCTGCCTGCTGCGGCGGTGGCCGCCGCACCTAGCGGGCCCAAGTCGGGAGGCGACATGCTCTGGGATCAGGTGGTCAAGCTGCTCAGCTCCGCCGGGCGGCTCAGCGGACCGGACATCCTCGTGGCGCTGGAAAAGCTGACCGGCAATCTGGGCGTGGCCAAGCAGCTGCTGGTCCGGCTGAGGCACAGTCCCCAGGTGCGCATGGAGCGAGTGGGGGAGGCGCAGTTCTATATCTGGCAGGGGTGAAGCTAGAGGTAGCTTGGTGGAAAACGCTGGGCGGTTTTCCACGCTACGAAAGGTCCACAACGCCAGGCGGGCGCTGGCTGTGGATAAGGCTGCGCCCAGGGCGACGCAGCCGTTATCGATAGGCGCTTAGTACAGCGCCTGGTACAGGCGGCGGCGATAGGTGGCGACCAGCGGGTGGTCATTGCCCAGCAGATCGAAGACCTGCACCAGGGTCTTGCGCGGCAGGTCGTCGCCATAGCCACGATTGCGGCGGAACAGGTCGAGCAGGCCATCCAGCGCCGGTTCGTACTGCTGGCGGGCCAGTTGCTGCACGGCCAGCTGGTAGGCGGCTTCGTCATCACCGGCATCGCGAGCCAGGCGGCTCTTGAGCTCGGCGACCTCGGGCAGACTCGCGGCCTGGCGGAGAAAGGTCAGCTGGGCACGGGCGCCGGCCAGGGCCTGCTTGTGTTCGTCGCCCTTGACCGCATCCAGTACCGCCTGGGCATCGTCCAGTTCATTGCGCTCGGCCAGGCAGCGGGCATAGAGGATCAGCGCCAGGGCGTTGCTGTTGTCCTCTTCCAGTAGCGCCTTGAGCAGCGCCTCGGCCTCGGCGAAACGGCCTTCGGCGAACAGCGCCTGGGCGGCTTCCAGCGGATCTTCCGCGGCCGGTGGCAAGGCCTGCACATGGGGTTCGAGCAGGGCACGGATGGCCGACTCCGGCTGGGCGCCAGCGAAGCCGTCCACCGGCTGGCCGTCCTTGAACAGCACCACCGTCGGCAGGCTGCGGATGCCGAATCTCATCACCAGTTCCTGCTCGATGTCGCAGTTGACCTTGGCCAGGTGCAGGGCGCCGCCATAGGACTCGGTGATCTTGGCCAGCAGCGGCATCAGCACCTTGCAGGGCGCGCACCACTCGGCCCAGAAGTCCACCAGCACCGGGGTGCTGAAGGAGGCGTCGATGACCTGTTGCTGGAAGGTGTCGAGGGTGGCGTCGAAAATGTAGGGGACCTGGCTCATGGCGGACTCGGCAGAGGCGGGTGGCCCCAGATCATTCCTGATCCGGAGCCCCCTAAGAACCGTGCTTGCGACTTTCACAGCACACGGCTCAAGCTTACGAAAAGTCAGCCCAGAGGCTGACCGGCAACGTTGACTAACGATCCTATCATTACAGACCGCTGTGTCGCAGAGTCACTTGTTTACGCTGGCTGTGAATCAGCGAGTGACAGTTGGGATGGAGAAGTACGCGATTTTTCAGAGTGTCCTTGCCGCCGTCCACCCGTCGAATGACATGGTGGTCGTCCCAGCCCGTTTCCCTGGTAATCGCGTGACCGCACAGAGCGCAGTTCCCTTTCTGGCGCCGGTAAAGGCTTAGGATTTGTTTCCTGAAACGCAGCTTGTGCTGCATCCTTTGGACCCTTAGCTTTTCCCATTTCTGCTCAAGCGCAGCGTCGTACGGGTGGTACCCGCCTGATAGACGCTTTTGGCGCTTGATTACGGTCTTCGTTAGCTCATAAAGCTCACGATACTTTCGCTCTCCCTTCTTGCCTCTATAGGGATGCGCGAACACCTGTTTCCGCCCGCCGATGGAATGGAAGTATTTGTTCCAGCTCCACGTAGCTAGCTTCTTCGGATGTCGGCGCTTCGCCCACCTTCGCAGCAACCAGAAAATCAAGTTATCTAGTTTCTTGAAGGTAGCTTTAGCAACAGCCTGAGAATGGTATTGAGCCCACCCTCGTAGTACCGGGTTCAGACGGCTGATCAACTCTTCCTGAGTCAGAGCCCCACTGGATCTCACTATGTCCCTTACCTTTCGATAGAACGTCGAGATGTTCTTCTTCGAGGGTTTGGTAAACAGTTTGGTCCGTCGGTAAGGCGATTTCGGCACGTATTTCCTGAAATTCCACCCTAGGAAATCAAAGCCCTGAAGGATGTGGGTTATCTGCGTTTTCTCTTGGGACAAGCTCACTCCTCGTATTGACAGGAATTGCTCGACCCAAGGTATGACCTCGTCAGTCAACAGCTCTTTGGTAGCTGCTGTGATGATGAAGTCGTCCGCGTATCGCACCACATGCACTCTGGGCGTATCGGCGTTGGTACCCGCTAGCTTTCTGGCCAGATGGCCTTTGAGCTGCTTCTCCAAACCGTTAAGGGTGGCGTTAGCCAAACAGGGCGAAATAATCCCACCTTGTGGCGTCCCGGCCTCCGTAGCCATGAAGTGTCGCCGGTCAATGACCCCGGCCTTCAACCAAAGCCGCAGTACCTTTTTGTCCATAGGGACGTTCTGGCACAGCCACTCGTGATTGATGTTGTCGAAGAACCCCTTGATGTCACCTTCCAGAACCCACATAGGTGAGTCGTCTTGCGACATTAACTGAAAGATTTCAACCATCGCATCAGCGGTCGAGCGATCCGGCCGGAAGCCGAAACTTTTCGGGTCGCTGGTGCTTTCGATGACGGGTTCCAGGGCGGACAGGTAGAGCGCTTGCATGGCCCGATCAAACATCGTCGGTATGCCTAGCGGGCGCTTTTCCTTCTTCCCTGGCTTCGGTATCCAAACCCTTTTTAGCGGTTTGGGCCGATAGCCTCGTTTCTCCGATAGACGCTTCGCGGCGTGGAGCTTGGCTGGAGGCGTCCCCCAGGTTTCTCCATCGACGCCCGGAGTCTTGCGACCCCGGTTTTCCGTCACCCGTCTTACAGCCATACAGCGGCCATAAAACGAATGGGTCAGTAACCGTTGTAGGCGTTTAACCCTACGCCAGTCACCGGCCATTGTTGCCTGCGCAATCTTCAACTGCGTTTTCCGAACGGAGATCTGGATCTTGGCCCAATCGAGATCGTGCCAGCCCTTCACGCCTTCAGGAGACGCAGACGAAACCGATGTTTCTGGTTGCGTATTCATACAGTCCTCCTCAGGTCAGTAACCTTCGGGACGGACTTCTCCCCCTAGGGGTTGAAGTCACCCCTAGGGTCGTTTCGCTGGAAATCAGCACTAGATCATGCGCCCGTAAACCAGGTGCACGTCAGCCAGGGTTGCCCCTTTCGATGATGTTTCAACCGATATGCCGCCCATTACAGACAGCCATTCGCTTTTTGCACCCTCCCATTCCCCACACCCAACAGCTTTCCTTGCGGATTGCCTGCCTTCCGATGTTGCTGGTTAGGCGGGTGGTCGGGATTGCCACGTTCCCCGCTGTGCATCGATTCCCCGGTTAGGTTCCATCTTTCCCCCGGCAGTCGTAGTGGTACCGCGTCGCTTCTTTCGACAGCGAGCGCCGATCTGCTTTGCCGATTTTGGCCAGGGCCCATAAATTGCCGTGGGCCCAGTAGTGCTTACGAGGGTTCGAACGATGATTCACATGAGTTAACCATGCGGGTTGGGTCACTAGCCCCTTGCCTCCGTGCAATTCGGAAGCGTCACGCTGCTGTTGCCAGACCTGCGTGTCCCGTGAGGGATAGGACGTTGTCCACCGGGCTTCACACCTCAGGGTTGGCCCCCGACGCATGCCGATGTAGTGAACTGGCAGGTACATGCCAGGCTCGGTGCCCCCTGTATTAGCAAGGTTGAGCAATGCACAAGCGGAGCGGTTGCTCCGTGCTTGGACGAGATACCCTAGCGTCTCACGACGTTGGCATGGGCCAAATGAGACCAAGGCATCCCAGAGATGGATTGACCCCTTGCGGGGTCAAATCACCCACAGGGAGTCTTGTTACATTTAGATACAATTTCCATGGCGGAAACTGCTCTCTGTTACGTCTGACTGATCAATTTATAGCCAAAAATGGCCAAATTTGAGACGTACTTACCCTGGCAAGCAGGGATCGCATTGTCCCCACAAGTGGGTCGAATCAGGCGCGGCAGAGCCGGCTCTCGTGCTTTATTTAGGCTTCAAACCCCTGTAGAACAAGGGTTTCGGCGCCAAGACTAAGCTGGTCGACCAAGCACAACACGAGCATTCGTGTCGCACCGAAAGATGCACTATAGGTGGGGGCGCCGCCCTTGGAAACAAGGCAGGTGGCTCAGCCCTGATAGAGCGTCACGCGGCGGAATTCTTCCGGCTCCGCCAGATCCGGCAGGGTGCAGGCCTGGAGTTCGGCGAGGCGGCTGAAACCGGGGTGGACCAGGTCGCGTACGCGCGAGTCGGCCAGCAATAGGCTGTCGGCACGGCTCTGCAACGATCCCAGCAGGGACAGGTTGGCGCGGTCGTAGAGCACGTCGGCGGCCAGGATCAGCTCGAAGCGCTCGGTGCTGGCCTGGAAATCGGCCAGCGTCTGGATCTGCAGGCCGTTGGCCCGGGCATTGGCACGACAGGCGGCCAGTGCCAATGGATCGAGGTCGCAACAGACCACCCGCGCCGCGCCGGCCTGGGCGGCGGCGAGACCGGCGATGCCCGAACCGCTGCCGAAATCCAGTACCTGGCGCCCAGCGACTACCGCGGGGTTCGCGACTATCCACTGCGCCAGGGCCAGACCACTGGCCCAGCAGAAGGCCCAGTAGGGCGGCGCCTCCAGCAGGCGCTGGGTTTCCGCCGGGGAAAAGGCCCGCGTCATGTTGGCGGGATCGACCAGCCACAAGGATAGCGTACTGCCGGGCAAGGCCTGCAGGCGGAGGCGGGCGTCGCCGAGCAGCGCCGCCAGGGCGTCGGCAAGGTCGGAGGGCGGGGTCACGGAGTCTGGTTCAGCACCAGTTCGCCGAGGTTCTGCGTGGTCGGCCCGCCCACACCGACCGGTGGCAGGTAGCTGGCCAGTTGACCGGCCTGGATCAGACGGGCGTGGAATTCCACCTTGAGGTCCGGACGGGTGGGGAAGATGTCCGGGTTGAAGGGCAGGCGGAAGGCCAGGGGCGCGCCCTTGCCGGTCACCGTCTCGCTGGCCAGCAGGCGCTGGGGCAGGCCCTTGGCGTTGACCGCCAGCAGGGCGATCTCGACCTGGGCACCGGCCGGGACCAGGCCCTGGGCATTGCGCAAGACGCCGGAGATCTCGCGCAGATTGGCCGGGGTAGGAGCACCCGCCACCGGAACCGGCTCGTCGGCCGGGGTGGTGGGCTGCGGCGGCGTGGTTTCGGGTGGGCTGGAGCACGCCACGAGCAGACCGGTGAGCAGCAGGGGCAGGAGGACGCGTGGGGTCATGGCAGGATCCGTAGGTCGCGGCCCGCGAGGGCTGCACGGGAGGTTGAGGAGTGGCCGTCGAGTAGAGTGCGCTCTTATAGCCTGGCGGCCTCTAGCTGTCGATTCGTCCGGTACCCGGAGGTTCCCGACGAGGGGTGATCGGGTACCATGAGGGCTTTCCCTTCCGGCGGTCGACTCTCCCATGCATTGTCCCTTCTGCGGCGCCCACGACACCAAGGTCACGGATTCCCGGCTGGTTGCGGCCGGCGAGCAGGTGCGCCGGCGGCGTGAATGTCTGGCCTGCCAGGAACGTTTCACCACCTTCGAGACCGCCGAGCTGGTCCTGCCGCGACTGATCAAGCAGGACGGGACCCGCCAGCCCTTCGACGAAGACAAGTTGCGCGCCGGCATGCAGCGCGCCCTGGAGAAGCGGCCGGTCAGCGTCGAGCGCCTGGAAGAGGCCATCGCCCTGATCAAGCACCGGCTGCGCGCCACCGGCGAGCGGGAGATCCGTTCCCGGGTGGTGGGCGAACTGGTGATGGATGAACTGCGCAAGCTGGACCAGGTGGCCTATATCCGCTTCGCCTCGGTCTATCGGCAATTCCAGGACCTGGCCGAGTTTCGCGACGAGATCGAGCGACTGGCCCAGGATCCGGGCAAGCAGCCGGTATGAGCCCTGCCAACGAGATGAATGACGAATTCTGGATGGCCCGCGCCCTGGCGCTGGCGGCGCTCGGCCGCTACAGCACGGCGCCCAATCCCCAGGTTGGCTGCGTCATCGTCCGGGACGGCCGGATAGTAGGCGAGGGCTGGCACCGCCAGGCCGGCGGTCCCCATGCCGAGGTGCATGCCCTGCGCCAGGCGGGGGAGGCCGCGCGCGGCGCCACCGCCTATGTGACCCTGGAACCCTGCAGCCACCATGGCCGCACGCCGCCCTGCGCCGACGCCCTGGTCGCGGCTGGCGTGGCCGAGGTGGTGGCAGCCATGACCGATCCCAATCCGCTGGTGGCCGGCCGTGGCCTCGCCCGTCTCGCCGCCGCTGGCATCGCCACCCGCGCCGGGGTGCTGGAAGCCGAGGCCCGGGCGCTCAATGCCGGCTTCATCCAGCGCATGCTGACCGGGCGGCCCTTCGTGCGGGTCAAGCTGGCGCTGAGTCTGGACGGTCGCACCGCCATGGCCAATGGCGAGAGCCAGTGGATCACCGGGCCGCTGGCGCGCCAGAGTGTCCAGCGGCTAAGGGCCGAAGCGGGCGTGGTGATCACCGGCGCCGATACCGTGCTGGCCGACGGCGCCCGCCTGACCGTGCGCCAGACCGAGCTGGGCCTGAGCGGTGACGAACTGGAGCTGGCCACCCTGCGCACGCCGCAGCGGCTGCTGGTGGACGGCCGCGGCCGGGTGCCGCTCACGGCCCCGTTCTTCCAGGCCGGCGCGGCGCGAGTGGCCGGTATGGCCGCCGAGGCGCCTGCCTATGCCGCTGCTGGTCACGACTACCTGGCGTTGCCTGGCGCCCAGGGCCAGGTCGATCTGGCCGCCCTGCTGACCCGATTGGGCAGCGAGCAGGTCAACGACGTCCTGGTGGAAGCCGGACCGCACCTCGCCGGTGCCTTCGCCCAGGCCGGGCTGGTCGATGAGTACCATCTGTTCCTGGCGCCCAAGTTCCTCGGCTCCAGCGCCCGACCGCTGCTGGACTGGCCGCTGGAGCACCTGGCCGAGGCACCGCAGCTGGAGATCCTCAGCGCCACGCCGGTGGGCGCGGACCTGCACCTGATCGCCCGACCTGTCCGGCGTGCCTGACGCCCCTGGCCCCCTGGCGGCGAACTGTGTTACAAAACCTGCGCTGCCTGCGGGTAGCGAGTTCTCAGGGCGGGGTGTAATTCCCCACCGGCGGTAATGCCCGATCGACTCGGGACGAGCCCGCGAGCGCTCCCTTGCCCTCTGCGGCGGGGGAGGTCAGCAGACCCGGTTGGATTCCGGGGCCGACGGTCATAGTCCGGATGAGAGAGAACGGGATAGCCTCGCCTGGCAGGGGTGCGAGCCCCTCGTCCGTCTGATTTCCCTTCTGTCCGTACGCCCTGTTTTTTCACCGAAACAGGAGTTCGTCGATGTCTAGCTGCACCGCCGTTTCGGCTCCGCCTCTTGGAGGCCTGAGCTGATGTTTACCGGAATCATCGAAGCCCTCGGCGAGATCCGCGCCCTCACGCCCAAGGGCGGAGACGTGCGCCTCTATGTCGCCACCGGCAAGCTCGACCTTGCCGACGTCAAGCTCGGCGACAGCATCGCCGTCAACGGGGTCTGCCTCACCGCCGTGGAGTTGCCTGGCGACGGCTTCTGGGCCGACGTCAGCCGCGAGACCCTGAGCCTTACCAGCCTGGGTGGGCTCAAGCCTGGCAGCCGGGTCAACCTGGAAAAGGCGCTGATGCCCACCAGCCGTCTCGGCGGCCACCTGGTCAGCGGCCACGTGGACGGCCTCGGCGAAGTGGTTTCCCGCGCAGATAACGCCCGTGCCGTGCAATTCCGTCTGCGCGCCCCGGCCGAGCTGGCCCGTTACATCGCCCTAAAGGGATCCATCACCGTGGACGGCGTCAGCCTCACGGTGAACGCGGTGGACGGCGCCGAGTTCGAGCTGACCATCGTACCCCACACCCTCGGCGAGACCATCATGGCCGACTACCGCGCCGGTCGGCGGGTGAACCTGGAGGTGGACCTCCTGGCCCGCTACCTGGAACGCCTGCTGCTGGGCGACAAGGCCGCCGAGTCCAGCAAGGGCGGCGTCACCGAAAACTTCCTCGCCGAACACGGCTATCTGCAGCGCTAAGGACGACACCGTGGCACTTTCCAGCATCGAAGACATCATCCAGGACATCCGCGCGGGCAAGATGGTCATCCTCATGGACGACGAGGACCGCGAGAACGAAGGCGACATCATCATCGCCTCCGAATGCGTCACCGCCGAACACATCAACTTCATGGCCCGCCATGCCCGCGGCCTGATCTGCATGCCCATGAGCAAGGGCCTCTGCGAACGCCTCAATCTGCCGATGATGGCCAGCCGCAACGCCTCCGGCTTCGGCACCAAGTTCACCGTCTCCATCGAGGCCGCCGAGGGCATCAGCACCGGCATCTCCGCCGCTGACCGGGCGCGCACCGTGCAGGCCGCCATCGCCAAGGACGCCAAGGCCGGCGACGTGGTCAGCCCTGGCCACATGTTCCCGCTGATGGCCCAGCCCGGTGGCGTGCTGGCCCGCGCCGGCCACACCGAGGCCGCCTGCGACCTGGCGCGCATGGCCGGCTTCGCCGAGAGCGGCGTGATCTGCGAGGTGATGAACGACGACGGCACCATGGCCCGTCGCGACGAACTCGAGACCTTCGCCGAGCAGCACGGCCTCAAGGTCGGCACCATCGCCGATCTGATCCACTACCGCCTGCTTCACGAGCACACCGTCAAGCGCATCGACGAGCAGCAGCTCGATACCGAACTCGGCCCCTTCAAGCTGGTGACCTACCGCGATGAGGTGGAGGGCGACGTCCATCTGGCGCTGATCCGCGGTGACCTGGCCAGCCAGGAGCTGCCCCTGGTGCGGGTGCACAACATGGACCCGCTGCGCGACCTGCTGCAGGTCCACCAGCCGGGTCGCTGGAGTCTGCGCAGCGCCATGGAGCGGGTCGCTCGCGAAGGCGCTGGCGTGGTGCTGCTGCTGGGGCACTCGCTGGAAGGCGACGACCTGCTGGCGCATCTGCGCGAGCCGCGTCCGGCGCCCAAGGCACTGTCCACCTACAGCACCGTCGGTGCCGGTTCGCAGATCCTGCGCGACCTGGGCATTCGTCAGATGCGGCTGCTCAGCTCGCCGATGAAGTTCAACGCCATATCCGGCTTCGACCTGGAAGTAGTAGACTATCTGCCTCCTGAAGAATGACCCTTCCGCCTGGCGCGCCCGCCCGGGTGGTGCGGCGCGCTTCACCTGGATTTCCACGGACGGCCTGGCAGTTGCCGGCCGTCCGGCTCTTTGACAACTGGACCCGCACATGAACATCAAGACCTTTGAAGGCACCTTCATCGCTCCCCAGGGCCGTTTCGCCCTGGTGGTCGGCCGCTTCAACAGCTTCGTCGTCGAGAGCCTGCTGCAGGGCGCCATCGACGCCCTGGTGCGCCACGGCATCAAGCCGGACGACCTGACCATCATCCGCGTCCCCGGCGCCTTCGAGATCCCGCTGGCCGTGCAGAAGATCGCCCAGCGCGACGAATTCGACGCCATCATCGCCCTCGGCGCGGTCATCCGTGGCGGCACGCCCCACTTCGAATACGTGGCCGGCGAGTGCACCAAGGGCCTGGCCCAGGTCTCCATGGAATTCGGCGTCCCGGTGTCCTTTGGCGTCCTGACCGTCGACTCCATCGAGCAGGCCATCGAGCGCTCCGGCACCAAGGCCGGCAACAAGGGCGCCGAAGCGGCCCTGTCCGCTCTGGAAATGGTCAGCCTGCTGGCGCAGCTGGAGGCCAAGTGAGCGGCGATCTGACTCCGCCCGCGGCCGGCAAGCCCGCGGGCAAGAAGGCCCCCACCGGCAAACTGGCTGCTCGCCGCGAAGCGCGCAGCCTGTCGGTCCAGGCCCTGTACCAGTGGCACATGGCGGGCCAGGCGATCAACGAGATCGAGGCGCAGTTTCGCGTCGACAACGACTTCGCCAAGGTCGACGGCGCCTACTTCCATGAAGTCCTCCATGGCGTCCCGGCCAACAAGAGCGAGATCGACGGTCTGATCCTGCCCTGCCTGGACCGTGCCATGGACGAGGTGGACCCGGTCGAACTCGCCGTGCTGCGGCTGTCCTGCTATGAGCTGCTCAAGCGCATCGACGTGCCCTATCGCGTGGTGATCAACGAGGGCATCGAGATGGCCAAGATCTTCGGCGCCACCGACGGCCACAAGTTCGTCAACGGCGTGCTGGACAAGCTGGCGCCCAAGCTGCGCAGCGCCGAGTTGCGCGGCAAGCGCTGATCGCCCACGTCGGCATGGGTGAATTCGAACTCATCCGTCGCTATTTCGCCGCGGCGCCCTGCGCGCGCGGCGGTCCGGGCGTGGCCCTGGGGATCGGTGACGACTGCGCGCTGCTGGCACCCGCTCCGGGTGAGCAGCTGGCGGTATCCACCGACACCCTGACCGCCGGGGTGCACTTCCCCGATCCCTGCCCGGACGCCTTCGGCCTCGGGCAGCGCGCCCTGGCGGTGAGCGCCAGCGACCTGGCCGCCATGGGTGCGGCGCCTTTGGGCTTCACCCTGGCGCTGACCCTGCCGGCGGTCGAGCCGAGCTGGCTGGAAGGCCTCGCCGCAGGACTCGCCCAGATGGCCGAGCGGTGCGACCTGCGCCTGGTCGGAGGTGATACCACCCGCGGTCCACTGTCCCTCACTCTCACGGTCTTCGGTCGGGTTCCGGCTGGTCAGGCGCTGCTGCGCAGCGGCGCCCGGCCGGGCGATCTGCTGTGCCTGGGCGGCGCGCCCGGCGAGGCAGGGGGCGCCTTGCCCTTCGTTCTCGGCCAGCGTGCTCCAGAGGGCGCCGCCAGTCGGCGCCTGCTGGCTCGCTACTGGGCGCCCCAACCGCAATTCGAACTCGGCCTCTGGTTGCGGGGCAGGGCGACGGCGGCCCAGGATGTCTCCGACGGCCTAGTGGCCGATTGCGGGCATATCGCCGCGGCCTCTGGCGTGCGACTGGTGGTGGAGGCCGCGCGGCTGCCGGTGAGCCCGGCGCTGGCCGAGCTGTTTCCGGCCGACGAGGTGCTGCGCCTAGCGCTGGGCGCGGGCGATGACTATCTGCTGGTCTTCACCCTGCCGCCCGAGCAGGCCCCGGCCCTGGCCGTCGCCTGGCCCCAGGCGCAGGTGATCGGTCGGGTCGAGACGGGCAGCGGTGTTGCTGTCCTCGCCGCCGACGGTCAGCCCATGACGCCGGCGCAGACCGGTTTCCAACACTTCTAGCGCCTTCGAGCGGAGTCCTTCCTTGAGCGAACACCAAGCCCCCGCCCAGCCGGTCCCCCTGTCGGTCTGGCGTGATCCCTGGCACTTCCTGGCCTTTGGCCTGGGTTCCGGCACCCTGCCCAAGGCACCCGGTACTTGGGGATCGCTGATCGCCTTGCCCTTCGTGCCGCTGTGGCAGCTGCTCACTGGCTGGAGCTATCCGTTGTTGTTGGTGATCCTCACCCTGTTCGGTTGCTGGTTGTGCGGCAAGGTTGCCCGGGAGCTGGGCGTGCACGACCACGAGGGCATCGTCTGGGACGAGATGGTCGGCATCTGGATCACCTTCTGGCTGGCGCCCCCGGGGTTGATCTGGCTAGTGGTGGGTTTCGTCGCCTTCCGCGTGCTAGACATCTGCAAGCCCTGGCCAATCCGCTGGCTGGATGTCAATGTCCGCGGCGGCGTCGGCATCATGGTCGACGATGTACTGGCCGGCATCCTCGCCTGGCTGGTGGTTCAGGGACTACATATCGGTTGGGGTCATCTCGTCGGCTGACGAGACGCAGGCCCAAGGAGCAGGGCAGTGAAAAGACTGGGCGCGTGCGGCCTCATCTGGGCCGTCGGTACGCTCGCCTGGGCGCAGCCCCAGGTCAGGGTCGTGGGGTTGTTCAACGGCGCGGCGGTGGTCAACGTCAATGGCCAGCGCAAGCTGCTCAAGGTCGGGCAGCGGCTGGACGAGGTCGAGGTGGTCAGCGCGGATTCCCAGCAAGCGGTGCTGCGCATCGAGGGCCGGACCCAGGCCTTCGGTCTCGATCGCGAATACAGCGATGGCTACAGCGCGCCGCAGCACCGCGAATTCAGCGTGCCACGCAGCAACAACGGTCACTATCAGGTCACCGCCAACGTTAACGGCCGGCCGGTATCCCTGCTGGTGGACACCGGTGCCACCAGCGTGGCCCTGAGCGGTGCCCAGGCCGACCAGTTGGGGATCCGCTACCGGGACGGCACTCAGGGCTGGGTGGAGACCGCCAGTGGTCATGCCCGCGCCTGGCGTACCACGCTCAAGCAGGTGCGCCTGGGCGATGTGGAGGTCGTCGGGGTGGAGGCCATGGTGCTGGAGGGCAACTACCCCAGCCAGGGTCTGCTGGGCATGAGTTTCCTCAATCGGGTCGGCTGGCGCGAGGCCCAGGGCATCTTCTACGTCCAGGCGCGCTGATAGATCATCGGGTATCGACGTCATAACCCCTGGCGATGACGCCGGACCCGGGGAAAAGGTTACAATGTACGTCTTTCCCCGTCAGGAGCCTGCAGGTGTCCGTCGTCTTTGTCGCCGCCTCCCAACTGCCCACCCCCTTCGGCCTGTTCACCATGCACGGTTTTCTCGATGAGACCGATGGCAAGGAGCATGTCGCCCTGACCTTCGGCGACGTGGCCGACGGCGAGCCGGTGCTGGGACGGCTGCATTCCGAATGCCTGACCGGCGATGCGCTGTTCAGCCTGAGATGCGACTGCGGTTTCCAGCTGGAAGCGGCGTTGCGTGCCATCGCCGAGGCGGGCCGTGGCGTGCTGCTCTATCTGCGCCAGGAAGGGCGTGGTATCGGCCTGCTCAACAAGATCCGTGCCTATGAGCTGCAGGATGCCGGGGCCGATACGGTGGAAGCCAACGAACGTCTGGGCTTTGGCGCCGACCAGCGCACCTATGCCCTGTGCAAGCCGATGCTCGACCACCTGGGCATCACCTCGCTGCGGTTGATGACCAACAATCCGCGCAAGGTGAAGGCGTTGGAAGTCTTGGGGATTCCCGTAGCCGAGCGGGTGCCTCTGCAAGAGGGGCTCAATCCGCACAACCGCCGCTATCTGCTGACCAAGGCCGGCAAGCTGGGTCACATGCTCGGTAATCTGCACCAGAACGAAGACATGGAAAAGGCGCCCTAGGGCGCCTTTTTACTGGCCAGCTGCAGGCTGCGCTCAGGCTTCCTTGCGCAGACCGGTCGGTGCCAGGTCCGCCAGGGCCAGACGCTCGCGTACTGAGCGTTCGATGCCCGCCTCATCGAGGCCGCATTCGGCCAGCATGTCGGCCGGCTTGGCGTGTTCGATGTAGCTATCCGGCAGGCCCAGGTTGAGTACCGGCCGGAGCAGGGCGTTGGCCTGCAGGAACTCGTTGACCGCACTGCCGGCGCCACCCATGACGCTATTTTCCTCGACGGTGACCAATAGGTCGTGGTCGGCGGCGAACTGGCGGATCAGCGCCTCGTCCAGCGGCTTGACGAATCTCATGTCGGCCACGCTGGCGTCCAGACGCTCGGCGACCTGCAGGGCTTCGGCCAGTTGCACGCCAAAGACCAGGAAGCCGACCTTGGGGCCGCTCTTTTGGCTGGTTTGGCGACGCACCACGCCTTTACCGATAGGCAGGGGTTCCAGGCCCGGGTCGAGGGCGGCGTTGGGGCCGCTACCACGGGGATAACGCACCGCCGCCGGACCCTGATGACGATAGCCGGTGGTAAGCAGGCGGCGCAGTTCGTTCTCGTCGCTGGGCGCCATGATCACCATGCCGGGGATGCAGCGCAGATAGGACAGATCGAAACTGCCGGCGTGAGTCGGGCCGTCTTCGCCCACCAGACCGGCGCGGTCGATGGCGAAGAGCACGTCCAGGTTCTGCACCGCCACGTCGTGGATCAGCTGGTCATAGCCGCGCTGCAGGAAGGTGGAATAGATGGCGACCACCGGCTTCATGCCGTCGCAGGCCAGGCCCGCGGCCAGGGTCACCGCGTGCTGCTCGGCGATGGCCACGTCGAAATAGCGCTCGGGGTAGCGTTCGGCGAAGCGGATCAGGTCGGAGCCTTCCTTCATCGCCGGGGTGATGCCCACCAGCTTGGAGTCGGCGGCGGCCATGTCGCACAGCCAGTCGCCAAAGATGTTGGAGTACTTGGGCGCACCCGGGCGCTTGGGCTTGGCGTCCAGCGGCTCCAGTTTGGTGATGGCGTGATAGCCGATGGGATCGGCCTCGGCGATGGACAGGCCCTTGCCCTTGCGGGTGATCACATGGAGAAACTGCGGACCCTTGGCATCGCGCAGATTGCGCAGGGTGCTGACCAGGGTCGGCAGGTCGTGGCCGTCGATGGGGCCGATGTAGTTCCAACCCAGCTCCTCGAACAGGGTGCCGGGTACCAGCATGCCCTTGGCGGCTTCTTCGGTGCGGCGGGCGATTTCCCAGGCACCGGGCAGCTTGGATAGGGCCTTCTTGCCGTTCTCGCGCAGGTGCTGGTAGGTACGGCTGGAAAGCAGCCGCGCCAGGTAGTTGGACAGGCCGCCAACGTTGCGCGAGATGGACATGTCGTTGTCGTTGAGCACCACCAGCATGTTGGCGCCGGTGTCCGAGGCATGGTTGAGCGCCTCGAAGGCCATGCCCGCGGTCAGGGCGCCGTCGCCGATCACCGCGACCGACTTGCGCTCGATGCCCTGCAACTGGGCGGCGATGGCCATGCCCAGGGCAGCGCCGATGGAGGTGCTGGAGTGACCGACGCCAAAGGTGTCGTATTCGCTCTCGCTGCGGCGCGGGAAGGCAGCCAGGCCGTCCTTCTGGCGCAGGCTGGCCATGCCTTCGCGACGACCGGTGAGGATCTTGTGCGGATAGGCCTGGTGGCCCACGTCCCACACCAGCCGGTCTTCCGGGGTGTTGAAGACGTAATGCAGGGCCACGGTCAGTTCGATGACGCCCAGGCCGGCGCCGAAGTGACCGCCGGTCTGGCCCACGGTCCACAGGAGAAAGGCGCGCAGTTCGTCGGCGACGGCTTCCAGCTCGGCGTCATCGAGCTGGCGCAGCTGCACCGGCGAGTCGATGCGGTCGAGCAGGGGCGTCGCGGGACGCTGGCGGGGAATCTCGTGAAACGTCTTGGGCATCTGGCTGATCACTTTGCGCAGAGAATTAGGCAGTTTACCCGATGCCCGCGTGGCATCCCAACAGCGGGCAGGGCGTCTTGTCATGCCCCTGTGACAACGGACCCGGGGGCAAATGCGGCTCGGGTCGCGAGTTTTTCCGCTGGAGCGCGTCTAGCTACGTCGTTCCACGATATAGCGGGCCAGGGCGCGCAGGGGTTCGGCGGGCTCGCCCAGCGGCTCTATGGCGGCCAGGGCGGTGTCGCGTAGCTCCAAGGCATAGGCCTTAGCGGCTTCCAGGCCAAGCAGCGCCGGGTAGGTCGGTTTGTCGCGGGCGAGGTCGGCGCCCTGGCGCTTGCCGAGGGTTTCCGTATCGCTCTCGATGTCGAGCACGTCGTCCCACACCTGAAAGGCCAGGCCGATGGCCTCGGCATAGCGGGCGAGGGCGTCGCGCTCGGTAGGGCCGGCGGCTTCGCTGGCCAGGGCGCCGAGCTGGACGCTGGCGGCAATCAGGGCACCGGTCTTGTGCAGGTGCATGGTTTCCAGCGCCGGCTGGTCGATACGCCGGCCGACCGATTCCAGATCGATGGCCTGGCCACCGACCATGCCCGCCGGGCCACTGGCGCGGGCCAGCACGGCGACCATCTCCAGTCGCACGGCGGCAGCCTGGGGCGCCGCCAGCAGCGTCTCGAAGGCCAGGGTCTGCAGGCCGTCGCCCGCGAGGATGGCGCAGGCCTCGTCATAGGCCTTGTGGGTAGTGGGTCGGCCGCGGCGCAGGTCGTCGTCGTCCATGGCCGGCAGGTCGTCGTGGACCAGGGAATAGGCGTGGATCAGCTCCACCGCGCAGGCCGCCTGGTCGGCGCGCGCCGGATCGCCCCCCAGGGCTTCGCAGGCGGCGTAGACCAGTAGCGGCCGTACTCGCTTGCCGCCACCCATGACGCTATAGGCCATGGCGGCATAGAGCCGGGCGAGTTCGGCGCGGGGCGCGCTGAAGAGGGGAGCGAGGGCGGTATCGACGCGGGTCTGGCAGCGTTGCTGGTAGGCCTCGATCATGCGTCGTCCCCGCCCGGAGCGAAGGGGGCGGCCGTGAGTTCGCCATCCTTTTCCAGCAGGATCTGCACCTTCTGCTCGGCCTGCGCCAGGGCGCCCTGGCATTCGCGGGTCAGGCGGATGCCCTGTTCAAAGGCGCCGAGGGAGTCCTCCAGGGACAGCTCGCCGCTTTCCAGGCGTTCCACCAGGGTCTGCAGTTCGGCCAGGGATTGTTCGAAGTCGGGAGCTTTCTTGCGGGCCATCGGGATTCTCGGCAGACGCGATCGGATCGCGGGAAGGTAGCAAAGGGCGGAGCAGGGTAGCAATTTTGCCACACTCGGCGGCGCTGCTTGACGCGGTGCTCGTCGAGGCCCTAGGGTAGCGGTCATGAATACGCGCAGCCCCCAACGCCCCAGCATTATTACCGCCATTACCTGATGGCGGGACAGCGTTAGCTGCGCAACCAAACCCGCCCAAGAGGCGGGTTTGTTCTTTCTGTCTCCTGGGCCCCGACGAAATACCGCAGGAGCCCACCATGACCGCCCAGGAACCCGCCACCGCTCTCTTGCAGCGCTATGCCCGCAAGATTCTCGAAGCCCCCGTCTACGACGTGGCCATCGAGACGCCCCTGCAACCGGCGCGGGCGCTGTCCGAACGGCTGGGCTGCCAGGTGCTGCTCAAGCGCGAAGACCTGCAGCCAGTGTTTTCCTTCAAGATTCGTGGCGCCTACACCAAGCTGGCCAGCCTCTCGGCCAGCGAGAAGGCCCGTGGGGTGATCACCGCCAGCGCCGGCAACCATGCCCAGGGCCTGTCCCTGGCGGCCCGCGAGCTGGGCGTGCGGGCGACCATCGTCATGCCGCGCACTACCCCCGAGCTCAAGGTCATCGGCGTGCAGTCCCGTGGTGGTGAGGTGGTACTGCACGGCGACGCCTTTCCCGAGGCCCTGGCCGAGGCGCTGCGCCTGGCCGAGGAGCAGGGCTACACCTTCGTGCCGCCCTATGACGATCCCGACGTCATCGCCGGCCAGGGCACCGTGGCCATGGAGATCCTGCGCCAGCATCCCGGTCGCCTGGACGCCATCTTCGTCCCCGTGGGCGGTGGTGGTCTGATCGCCGGTATCGCGGCCTATGTGAAATACCTGCGCCCCGAGATCCGGGTCATCGGCGTCGAGCCGGACGACTCCAACTGCCTGCAGCAGGCGATGGCCGCCGGCGAACGAGTGGTCCTGCCGCGGGTAGGGCTGTTCGCCGACGGCGTGGCCGTGGCCCAGATCGGCCATCACACCTTCGAGATCTGCCGGCGCTACGTGGACGAAGTGATCACCGTGAACAGCGATGAGATCTGCGCGGCGATCAAGGACATCTACGACGATACCCGCTCCATCACCGAGCCTTCGGGCGCCCTGGGGGTGGCCGGGATCAAGAAGTACGCCGAGCGCGCAGGCAGTGGCGGCCAGGTGCTGGTGGCCATTGACTCCGGTGCCAACATCAACTTCGACCGCCTGCGCCATGTGGCCGAACGCGCCGAGCTGGGCGAGCAGCGCGAAGCCATCATCGCCGTGACCATTCCCGAGCGGCCGGGCAGCTTTCGCGCCTTCTGCGAGGCCCTGGGCCGGCGGCAGATCACCGAGTTCAACTACCGGTACCACACCGGCCAGGAGGCCCATATCTTCGTTGGTGTCCAGACCCATCCGCAGCGCGATCCGCGTGACGTCCTCATCCAGGGCCTGCGCGACCAGGGCTTCCCGGTGCTGGACCTGACCGACAACGAACTGGCCAAGCTGCATATCCGCCACACCGTGGGTGGCCACGCGGCACGGGTCGGTGAGGAGCAGGTGTTCCGCTTCGAATTCCCCGAGCGGCCCAGGGCGCTGTTCGACTTCCTCGACCGCCTGGGCGGCCGCTGGAACATCAGCATGTTCCACTACCGCAACCACGGCGCGGCGGATGGGCGGGTATTCGCTGCGCTGGAAGCCAGTGATGCCGAGCGGGGCGAGCTGCTGGCGACCCTGGATGCCATCGGCTATCGCTATTGGGACGAGACCGAGAATCCGGCGTATCGGTTGTTTATCGGGTGATTGGGTTTTCAGGACCGCAGCATGGCAGTCCATCGATGCGGCCGCTCTGCATTGATCGCGGCCATGGGCCGCTCCTACGGGCTCATCCATGCCTGTAGGAGCGGCCCATGGCCGCGATAGTCTGTAACGGGCACTGGAGCCCGTCAGTGGAAAAGGCTGCGCCGTTTTCCACGCTACGGAGTCCAATCGCCCCCTCTCCCTCCGGGAGAGGGCTGGGGTGAGGGCGGCCAGACGTTAGAAATTAGCTGTTGGGCTTCGCTACGCTCAGCGCCAACCTACGAGAGCGTCAATCCGCGTCATACCGCGCGCTGAAGGCCTGGACGAAGGCGTTGCGCAGGATATTGAAGAAAGCCTGTAGCGGACTGATGTCCTGGTTCTTCACGCTGCCTGAGAGATCCACCCGGGTGGCGAACTGGTCGCGGGGCTGGTTCTTGAGCAGGGTCTGGGCGGTGCCCACCACGGCTTCCCAGGCGCTTTCCAAGGCGTTCTTGTTGCGGTTCTCGACGTCCTGCTGCCAGTCGAAGATGTCGACGTTCTTCATCAGCGGCTTGACGTAGCCACTGAGCCGGCCGTCCACCGCCTTGGCCTCCACTACCACGTCGCCGCTACCGGCACGGAAATCGAACTTGCCATAGGCGCGAGCGAAATCGTTGAGTTTGGGCAAGTCGATGTCGGTGACTCTCAGGCGGAAATCGAAGTCGGTGAAATCCTTGAAGGGATCGAAGCGGGCGCTGGCTTCCAGGGGGGCGCTGCCGAGGATGGCGGCCTTGCCTTCGAAGTGGGCGATGCGCTCGCCCTGGGCGTCGGCGGCGTTGGTCAGGTTGTAGAGGCTGGCGTTGACGTCGGTGGCCGCTAGGTTCACCTGGGGCTTGGAGTTGAAGTTGCGGAAGGTCACCCGCCCATTCACCACCCGTACCTCGTCGAGGGTGATGGAGATCAGCTTGTCCACCTGGTCCTGCCAGTCGGTGCCTTCACCGGTCTGCGATTGCTCCTTGCGTGCACCGCCGTCGACGAAATTGAGTTCGGGGTGATCGAAGAGGATGCGCCCGACGATGGCATGGTCCTGCCACAGCGAACGCCAGCTCACCGCGATATCGATGCTGGGCGCCTTGAGAAAGGGCACCGGCACCTTGCCGTTGACCTTGACGATCTCCAGCCCTTCGATGCGATAGGCGCCGCGCCACCAGGCCAGGTCCACGTCGGCGATCTGGCCGCGATAGTCGCCCATGTCCGCGAGCTTCTCGTTGAGGTAGTGGCGGATCACCAGGGGGGCAGCCAGGTGCAGACACAGCAGCAGCGCGACCAGGCCGATAAGGATGAAAAGAGGCAAACGCAGACGACGGGACATGATGGCAGCTCAGGGCGGACTCGTTCCCGGTCGACCCTGCAGAGCGGGTCTGAGTTTCTTTCTGCTTCGTCAGCCCGTTGATTCAGGCAGATCCGAATGTCGCGAGCGGCTCTGCTTGGCGGCCGGCGCCCCACCGCACTACCCGGCCAGGGCTTGAACGACAGGTGCAAAAAAGCCGGCTTGTGGCCGGCTTTCGAGGGCGGGTTGAGCTGATTTTTGGTGAGCCCGGCCCGCCCGGGTTGCCCTTGCCGGGCAGATGAGAAAGAGGCCATGGCCTCGGGCGGCGATCGGCAGATGGCGGATCGGCGCAGGGTCGCGGATGGCGACGAGGGGTGCAGAGTAGTCGCTTTGCCGCCGGATAGGAAGTCCGGAATGGCTGGTGTGACGTCCGGAAACAGAAAAGCCCGGCGAGCCGGGCTTTTCGAAAGGAACGCGGATCAGCCCTTGTAGGCGGCCACGGCCTTGGTGATCTCGGCGCGGGCGGCGTCGGCGTCGCCCCAGCCTTCGACCTTGACCCATTTGCCCTTCTCCAGATCCTTGTAGTTCTCGAAGAAGTGCTTGATCTGCTCCAGCAGCAGGGCCGGCAGGTCGGTGTATTCCTTCACGTCCTTGTACAGGACGCTCAGCTTGTCGTGGGGGACGGCGATCAGCTTGGCATCACCACCGGCTTCGTCGGTCATGTGCAGCACGCCGACCGGACGGGCGCGGATCACGGCGCCGGGCGCGACCGGGTAGGGGGTCACGACCAGCACGTCCAGGGGATCGCCATCGTCGGCCAGGGTGTTGGGGATGTAGCCGTAGTTGGCCGGGTAGAACATGGGGGTGGCCATGAAGCGGTCGACGAAGAGGGCGTCGCTGTCCTTGTCGATCTCGTACTTGATCGGCGCGTGGTTGGCCGGAATCTCGATGGCGACGTAGATGTCGTTCGGCAGGTCTTTGCCGGCGGGAATCTTGCTGTAGCTCATGAACGGGTCCCTCTGGTCGGTTGGGAAAAGTGGCCGGGAGTATAGGCGCTTTCAGATCGGGGTTCGAGCCTCGGACCCCGGGGTTGTCGGGTGTTGCACGCTCGCCAGGCTGGCGGCGAGACGGCTGCATGGGTCCTGGCGGAACAGTTGCTGCAGCTGTGCGTAGACCGCCGGATAGTGCTCGCTGAGCAGGTCGGGGGCGCTGAAGAAGTACTCGCAGGCGACGGCGAAGAATTCCTCGGGGCTTTCCGCCGCATAGGGATCAAGGACGGTCTGCGCATCCGGATCGGCATCGAGCTGGCGATTGAGGTCGTCGTAGGCGATCTGCAAGGCGCTGGTCCAGGCGGCCTGGGGCATGCCTTCGTGCAGCGGCGGCTGGCCATTGCACAGGCCACCGGCGAGCAGGTCGATGAGGTGGGCGAATTCGTGGATGACCAGGTTGTAGGCCTCCCAGCCGCCACTGGCCTGGATGCCGGGCCAGGCCAGCACCACCTGGCCGCGGTCCCAGGCTTCGCCGTCGCGTTCCTCGTCCCACTCGTGTTCCAGGCCGCCCTCGTCGCGATGGCGCTGCGGGCTGACGAAGGCGTCCGGGTAGACGACGATCTCGCGGACATTGGGGTAGAGCGCCGCTTCCGGCAGGTGCAGCAGCGGCAAGAGCGCCTGGGCGGCCAGCAGCAGCCGGTCGCCGTCGTTCAGTGCCAGGCCCTGGAGCAGGGTGAGGCGCTTCTCGGCGAGGAACAGCACGCAGTGCTCGCGCAGCCAGGTGTCTTCCTCCTCGCTCAGGCCATCGAGGATCGGCAGGCGCTGGCGCAGGCGCGCCCAGAGGTCATCGGCGATGGCGACCCGCTCCAGCAGGCGCCGCTCGCGCCAGGCGCGCCAGAAGCCCAAGGACTCAGGCCCCGCTCTGGACCGCGGCGCGACGGCTCTTGATCAGGCCGAGGATCATCGGCAGCAGGGAGATGCCGATGATGGCCAGGACCATGACGGTGAGGTTCTGCTTGATGAAGGGCACGTTGCCAAAGAAGTAGCCCAGGCTCACCAGGCCGCCGACCCACAACAGCGAACCGAGCACGCTGTAGGCGAGGAAGTAGGGGTAGTGCATGCGCCCGACGCCGGCGACGAAGGGGGCGAAGGTACGGATGATGGGCAGGAAGCGCGCCAGGGTGATGGTCTTGCCACCGTGGTGCTCGTAGAAGGCCTGGGTGCGCAGCAGGTAGTCGCGGCGGAATACCTTGGAGTCGGGGTTGCTGAACAGCTTGTCGCCGGCGAAGCGGCCGATCAGGTAGTTGGTGCTGTCGCCCGCCACTGCGGCGAACATCAGCAGGCCGGCCAGCAGATAGGGATCCATGTCGCCCAGGGCGGAAATGGCACCGGCGATGAACAGCAGGGAGTCGCCGGGCAGGAAGGGCATGACCACCAGGCCCGTCTCGCAGAAGATCACGGCGAAGAGGATGACGTAGATCCAGGTGCCGTACTGGGCTACCAACCCGCTGAGATAGACGTCGAGGTGCAGGATCAGGTCGATCGGGTTGAATTCCATGGGGCGTGCCTACCGTAGGTGCGAGGGTCCGGCGGCGATTATAAGGGCAGCCGGGGCCAGCGTTTGTGGCCTGGTCGAGATCGGCGCCGGGAAAAAACGCCAGCCGCTCAGAGGTCACGGTAGGGCAAAGGTTCAGTCCCGCGCCTAGATGGGCGCGGGACTGTTGGACCGGTTCTCAGCTCAGCGCCATGTCGATCACCACTCGACCCTCGATGCCGCCTTCATGCATGCGCGCGAAGATGTCGTTGATGTTCTCCAGCGGCTCGGCGCTCACCGTGGCCTTGACCTTGCCTTCGCCGGCGAAGTCCAGGGCCTCCTGCAGGTCCAGGCGGGTGCCGACGATGGAACCGCGCACCGTAGTGCCGTTGAGCACCATGTCGAAGATCGACAGCGGGAAGTCACCCGGCGGCAGGCCGTTGAGGGCAATGGTGCCACCGCGACGGGTCATGCCGATGGCCTGCTCGAAGGCCTTGGGCGAGACCGCCGTGACCAGGGCGCCGTGGGCACCACCGATCTCCTTCTTCAGGTAGGCCGCCGGGTCCTGCTCGCGGGCATTGACCGTGACCTCGGCGCCCAGTCGGCGGGCGAGGTCGAGCTTCCGGTCGTCCACATCCACCGCCGCCACGTTCAGGCCCATGGCCCGGGCGTACTGCACCGCCATGTGGCCAAGGCCGCCGATACCGGAGATCACCACCCAGTTGCCCGGATTGGTGTCGGTCATCTTCAGGCCCTTGTAGACGGTGACCCCGGCGCAGAGGATGGGCGCGATCTCGACGAAGCCGACGTTGTCCGGCAGGCGGCCGACGTAGCCGGCATCGGCCAGGGTGTATTCGGCGAAGCCGCCGTTCACCGAGTAGCCGGTGTTCTGCTGGGATTCACAGAGGGTCTCCCAGCCACCCAGGCAGTGCTCGCAATGGCCACAGGTGGAATACAGCCAGGGCACCCCGACCCGGTCGCCTTCCTTGACATGGGTGACCCCGGCGCCCACCGCCACCACATGACCGACGCCTTCGTGACCGGGGATGAAGGGCGGATTGGGCTTGACCGGCCAGTCGCCCTGGGCGGCATGCAGATCGGTGTGGCAGACGCCACTGGCGGCAATCTTGACCAGTACCTGGCCGGCGCCTGGGGTAGGCACCTCGACTTCGCGGAATTCCAGGGGTTTGCCAAAGGCGGTGACGACAGCGGCTTTCATTGTTTTAGGCATGACGAGTCCCTCATGGATGCATGATGCGTGGATGAAGCCAGACGGGGCCTGCGCCGGGACGCACCTGTCCACCGCGGGCGGCCGTTGCCTCTAGCGTCGGCCACCCACGGGGAGCGGGTGTTGATCCAGGTCAGGTGGGAGGCGCGCCTCGACTTCCTGCTGAGGCGCGCGATCCAGGCGTCGCTTTAGAAGAAGCCCAGCGGATTGATGTCGTAGCTGACCAGCAGGTTCTTGGTCTGCTGGTAGTGGTCGAGCATCATCTTGTGGGTTTCACGGCCGACGCCGGATTTCTTGTAGCCGCCGAAGGCGGCGTGGGCGGGGTAGAGGTGGTAGCAGTTGGTCCAGACGCGACCGGCCTTGATGCCGCGACCCATGCGGTAGGCGCGATTGATGTCGCGGGTCCAGACGCCGGCGCCCAGTCCGAACTCGGTGTCGTTGGCGATGGCCAGGGCCTCGGCTTCGTCCTTGAAGGTGGTCACCCCGATCACCGGGCCGAAGATCTCCTCCTGGAAGACGCGCATCTTGTTGTGGCCCTTGAGCAGGGTCGGCTGGATGTAATAGCCGCTGGCCAGGTCGCCCTGCAGTTTCTCGACGTTGCCGCCGGTGAGGAACTCGGCGCCTTCCTCGCGGGCGATCTCCAGGTAGGAGACGATCTTCTCGAACTGCTGCTGGGAAGCCTGGGCACCGACCATGGTCTCGGTGTCCAGCGGATCGCCGCGCTTGATCTGGGCGATCTTCTTCATCACCGCTTCCATGAAGGGGGAGTAGATGGATTCCTGCACCAGGGCGCGGGACGGGCAGGTGCAGACCTCGCCCTGGTTGAAGAAGCCCAGCACCAGACCTTCCGCGGCCTTCTCGATGAAGCTCGGCTCGGCCTGCATGATGTCTTCGAAGTAGATGTTGGGCGACTTGCCGCCCAGCTCCACGGTGCTGGGAATGATGTTCTTGGCCGCGCAGGAGAGGATGTGCGAACCCACCGGGGTGGAGCCGGTAAAGGCGATCTTGGCGATACGGGTGCTGGTGGCCAGCGCCTCGCCGGCCTCCTTGCCATAGCCCTGCACCACGTTGAGCACACCGGGCGGCAGGAGGTCGCCGACGATCTCGGCGAACAGGGTGATGGACAGCGGCGTCTGCTCGGCAGGCTTGAGCACCACGCAGTTGCCGGCGGCCAGCGCCGGGGCCAGCTTCCAGGCGGCCATCAGCAGCGGGAAGTTCCAGGGGATGATCTGGCCGACCACGCCCAGTGGCTCGTGGAAGTGATAGCTGGCGGTGTTGTCGTTGATCTCGGCGGCGCTGCCTTCCTGGGCGCGGATGCAGCCGGCGAAGTAGCGGAAGTGATCGGCGGCCAGGGGCACGTCGGCGTTGAGCGTCTCGCGCACCGCCTTGCCGTTGTCCCAGGTCTCGGCGACGGCCAGTTTTTCCAGATTCTGTTCGATGCGGTCGGCGATCTTGAGCAGGATCAGCGAGCGGTCCTGCACCGAGGTGCGGCCCCAGGCAGCGGCGGCGGCGTGGGCGGCGTCCAGGGCGCGCTCGATGTCGGCGGCGTCGGAGCGGGGGAATTCACCGATCACCGAGCCGTTCACCGGGGAGGTGTTGGTGAAGTACTGGCCTTTCACCGGGGCGACGAATTCGCCGCCGATGTAGTTGCCGTAGCGGGCCTGCAGGGTCAGCAGGGCGTCTTGGGTGCCGGGAGCTGCGTAGCGCATGGTGGGTCTCCTGTTTGTTCTTGTATGAAGCGGCGCTCCGATCCTGAGCAAGGCGCGGGCCAAGTCGGGCGAACCCGCATGGATGCGACGTTGCGGGCTTTTCCAGGGAGTGCCGTCATCTGCCACTGTGACAGAGGTGTCACCCCTTGGCGTGACAGCCTGTCACCTGGGGGTGACAGAGTGCGCAGTCCGACCGATTTGGCCTATGCTGGAGGCCGCGCAGACGCCCCCGCGGAGGACAACGACAATGGCCGCCACCCCGTCCGATCGTCATGCCAGCCAGGTGCTCGAACTCGCCCGCGGCGCTGTCCCTGACGGCCCGGCCAGCGATCCGGCCATCGCCCGCTCCTGGCGGCGCTGTCTCGACGAACACCAGCTCGACCCGGCCGCGCGCGTAGCGCCCTGGGTGCTGGAGCGCGCCCGCTTCGACGAGCACCGCCAGCGCCAGCAGCGGGTCTTGCAGATCGCCCGCGGCCAGATGAATTCCCTGCACCAGCAGCTGGGCGGCGCCGGCCATGCCGTGCTGCTCACCGATGCCCGCGGGCTGATCCTCGACTGCGTGACCGCCGAGGCCGAGCGCGAGACCTTCCAGCAGGCCGGACTGTGGCTGGGCGCCGACTGGAGCGAGGCCTGCGAAGGCACCAACGGCATCGGCACCTGCGTGGTGGAGCGCCAGGCGCTGACCATCCATCGCGACGAACACTTTCGCAGCCGCCATACCCAGCTGACCTGCTCGGCCAGCCCGGTCTTCGATCCGGCGGGCGAGCTGCTGGCAGTGCTGGATGTCTCCACCGCGCGCCAGGAGTCCTCGCGTCAGGGCCAGTTCCACACCATGGCGCTGGTCAATCTTTCGGCCAAGCTGATCGAGAGCTGCTATTTCCTCGACCGTTACGCCGCGGGTTACCTGCTGCGCTTCCATGCCCAGGCGGCCTATGTCGGCCTGCTCAGCGAAGGGCTGCTGGCCTTCGACGACGAAGGTCGCGTCCAGGCCGCCAACGAAACCGCGCTGATGCTGCTCGGCCTGGCGCGTAGTGCGGTGTTGGGGCAGCGGATGGAGGCCCTGTTCGAGCTACGGCTGGACGACCTGTTGGAGCGCGCCCGCCCGCAACCCAGCGCTTGCTGGGCACTGCGTGGTCGCCAGGGGCAGGGCTTCCACGGCCTGGTGCGCGGCCCTCAGGTGCGCCCGGTTACCCCGGTAGCGGTGCCCAAGACGCCCCTGCCCAGCGGTATCTGCCTGGCCGATCCGGCGCTGGCGCGGGATTTCACCCGGGCGCTCAAGGTCCTGGAGCGCGACGTGCCGGTGCTGCTGCATGGCGAGACCGGCACCGGCAAGGAAGCCTTCGCCAGCGCCCTGCACCGCGCCAGCAGCCGCGCCGGCCAGGCCTTCGTCGCGCTCAATTGCGCGGCCATTCCGGAGACGCTGATCGAAAGCGAGCTGTTTGGCTATCGTGGCGGCAGCTTCACCGGGGCGCGCAAGGAAGGCATGGCCGGCAAGCTGCAGCAGGCCGATGGCGGCATCCTCTTTCTCGACGAGATCGGCGACATGCCCCTGGCGCTGCAGACGCGCTTGCTCAGGGTGCTGGAAGAGCGCCAGGTGGTTCCCCTCGGCGGCGGTGCTCCGCGTGCCCTGGACCTGCGCCTGATCAGCGCCAGTCACCGTGATCTGGAAGCCCTGGTGGCCGCCGGCAGTTTTCGCGAAGACCTCTACTATCGCCTGCGCGGCCTGGTGGTGACCCTGCCGGCCCTGCGTGAGCGCAGTGATCGCGGCGAACTGCTCGATCTGCTGCTGGCCGAGGAGGCCCGCGGCGAGGCGATCCGTCTCGATCCGGCAGCCCGTGCCTGTCTGCTCGCCCAGCCCTGGCCTGGCAACGTCCGGCAGCTGCGTACCGTGCTGCGCACCCTGGTGGCCCTGAGCGAAGACGGCCATATCGGCCTGGACGAGCTACCGGCGGAGTGCCGTGGTGCCCGGCTCTTCGTTCCATCCAGCGCGGCGCCGGTCGATAGCGCTCGAGAGGAGCTGCGTGCGGTGCTGGACGACTGCCACTGGCAGATGACTCGCGCGGCCAAGCGCCTGGGGGTGAGTCGCAACACCCTTTATCGTTGGCTGCATCAGCACGGCTTGCAGCGCCCGCAGGATTAGCGCTCCGCCTTGGCACAGAGGTGGGCGATGCAGGGCGAGACGAACAGACTGCCTCGGTAGGCGCCTGCCAGGGTGCGGCTGGCGACCAGGGCCCATAGCAGGGCCAGCAGCACCACCAGCACGGCGCCCAGACCGGTGAAGAAGGGCGCCGCCAGGGCTTCCCCCAGGCGCAGGGTGGTCAGGGCATAGACACCCAGGGGAAAGGTGAAGCCCCACCAGCTCAGGTTGAAGGGCATGCCCTCACGGGCATGGCGATGGGTCACTAGCACAGCCAGCGCCAGCCACCAGAGCCCCAGTCCCCAGAGCAGCACCGCGCCCAACAGGCCCAGGCCCTGGGCGATCTCGCCAATTCCGGCCAGGCCATGGGCGGCGAACACTGCTGGTGCATCGGTGCCCAGTACCAGCAGGCCCAGGGCGCCGGTGGCGATCGGTCCCAACGCCAGCCAGCTCGACGCGGCCATGCTGGCCGGCGGCAGCTTGTGCAGCGCCAGGCGCAAGAGCAGGATCACCAGCAGGCTCAAGGCGACGGGCACCGAATAGGCCCAGAGCACATAGCTGGCGACGAGCACCGTGAATTGCTCGCTGGCCGCCAGGTGCGGCACCAGCAGGCCACCACTGGCGGCGGCCACCTCGGCGGCCACCACCGGCAACAGCCAGACCGCGGTCATCTGGTCGATGCGGTGTGCCTGGCGGGTAAACATCAGATAGGGGATCAGCACCCCGCAGGCCAGCGCCATGGCCGCATCCAGCCACCAGAGTCCGAGCGCCAGGGTCACCACCGACTCGCCCCAGTGCGGCAGGCCGAACAGCAACAGGCCGTTGATCAGGGTCGCCAGTCCCATGGGAATGGTGCCCAGGAACATGGAAACCGTGGCGTGGGCGAAGATCTCGCGGGCTTCCTGGTAGAACAGCAGCCAGCGGGCGGCATAGAGCCCGGTGAACAGGCTGAACAGCAGGACATCGAGCAGCCAGAGGCCTTCGGCGATGGCATGCAGGCCGGGAAGCGGCAGGGGGAAGGCTGCCAGCGCGAGCGCCAGGATGCCCGTGCCCATGGTCACGGCGAACCAGTTGGGCGTGAACTGGCGGATGACCTCCAGTGGGCGGTCGAGCTGGCTGAAGGGTCTGAGTACCTGCTCGGGGACGACGGTGAAAAGCGGCATGGCAGGGCTCCGGAAGGGATGGCCTCCAGGCTAAGCCTGCTCGCTTATCATTAAAAATGAATGATTATGAAATATTAAACCACTGGTTAGATAAGGCGCTGCCCTTGCTTGCCAGGCAGCGCCTGGGCATCAGGGCTTGGCCACGTGCCAGACCTGGTTCACGCCATCACCGGTGGTATCGCCCGGCTTGCTGTCCTTGATCCAGGTATACAGCGGCTTACCCTGGTAGGCCCATTGCTGGCTGCCGTCGTCACGGGTCACCAGGCTGTAGCCATCGGCGGCCTTGGCCCCGGCCTCGGCTTTCAGCGGTGGCCAGTTCTGGGCGCAGGGGCCGTTACAGGCGGACTTGCCCGCGCTGTCCTTGGCGAAGGTGTAGAGCGTCATGCCCTGGCTGTCGACGAGCACCTTGCCCAGGGCGGTGTCGGCGATCTTGGTCGGCGCCGCGGCGAGGGCGAGTCCGGCGAAAGAGAGGGTTGCAACGGTAATCAGCAGGCGTTTCAGCATGGTCGACCTCTTGTCATTGTCATTAAGGCGAGCGTACCTACGGACGTGCACAGGCATCCGCATAGCCAGGGATGCCCTTCGCACTCTAGTCGAAATCCCGCTGGATGGGGCGAGCGCAGCGCTCCGCCATCCGCGACGGCCATCGCTCCGGCGGCGCGGCCCCCCGTGCTAACCTTGCCGCCGTTCAATTTGCAGCGGAGCCCGCCTGTCATGCACATCCACATCCTCGGTATCTGCGGCACCTTCATGGGATCGCTCGCGGTGCTGGCCAAGGAAGCCGGCCATCGCGTGACCGGCTCCGACGCCAACGTCTATCCGCCCATGAGCACCCAGCTGGAGGCCCAGGGCATCGAGCTGACCCAGGGCTACGATCCGGCGCAACTCGATCCGGCGCCGGACTTGGTGGTGATCGGCAACGCCCTGTCGCGCGGCAATCCGGCGGTGGAGTTCGTGCTGGACAAGGGGCTGCCCTATGTCTCCGGTCCTCAGTGGCTGGCCGAGCATGTGCTGCAGGGCCGCTGGGTGCTGGCAGTCGCCGGGACCCACGGCAAGACCACCACCACCAGCATGCTGGCCTGGGTGCTGGAACACGCCGGCATGAGTCCGGGCTTTCTCATCGGTGGGGTGCCGCAGAACTTCGGCATCTCCGCGCGCCTGGGCGGTACGCCCTTCTTCGTGGTGGAAGCCGACGAATACGACAGCGCCTTCTTCGACAAGAGATCCAAGTTCGTCCACTACCGGCCGCGGACCACCATCCTCAATAACCTGGAATACGATCACGCGGACATCTTCCCGGATCTGGCAGCCATCGAGCGGCAGTTCCACCACCTGGTGCGGACCATTCCCAGCAGCGGCCTGATCATCCACCCCACCGCCGAGACGGCGCTGGTGCGGGTGCTGCAGATGGGCTGCTGGACCCCGGTGCAGACCACCGGCGAAGGTGGCCAATGGCAGGCCCGCCTGCTGGCGGAGGACGGTTCGCGCTTCGAGGTGCTCTTCGACGGCGAGGTCCAGGGCACCGTGAACTGGGGGCTGACCGGCCAGCACAACGTGGCCAATGCCCTGGCCACCCTGGCGGCGGCTCGTCATGTCGGTGTGGTGCCGGGTATGGGCGTCGCCGCCCTGAGCGAATTCCGCAGTGTGAAGCGGCGTATGGAGAAGGTCGCCGAGGTGCGCGGGGTGACCGTCTACGACGACTTCGCCCACCATCCCACCGCCATCGCCACCACCCTGCAGGGGCTGCGCGCCCGGGTCGGCAGCGAGCGGATCATCGCCGTCATCGAGCCGCGCTCCAATTCCATGAAGCTGGGCGCCCACCGCGACGGTCTGCCAGACAGTGTCACCGGTGCCGACAGCGTGGTCTGGTACGCCCCGCCGAACCTGGGCTGGGACCTGGCCGGAACCGCCGCCGCCTGTCAGGTGCCTGCGGTGGTCTGCGATTCCCTGGAGGCCATCATCGCGCGGGTCCAGGCCGAGCTGGACGGACCCACCCATGTGGTGATCATGAGCAACGGTGGTTTCGGCGGCCTGCACGGCAAGCTGGCCGCGGCCCTGGAGCAGGCATGATGGCCGGTCCGGAACGCATCACCCTGGCGCTGACCGGCGCCTCCGGCTCCCAGTATGGCCTGCGTCTGCTCGACTGCCTGGTGCAGGAGGAGCGCGAAGTGCACTTCCTCATCTCCAAAGCCGCGCAGCTGGTGATGGCCACCGAGACCGACGTAGTGCTGCCGCCCAAGCCCCAGGCCATGCAGGCCTTTCTCACCGAATACACCGGCGCGGCGCCGGGCCAGGTGCGGGTGTTCGGCCAGAGCGACTGGATGGCGCCGCCGGCGTCCGGTTCCAGCGCCCCGGCGGCCATGGTGGTGTGTCCCTGTTCCACCGGTACCCTGTCGGCCATTGCCACCGGCGCCAGTAACAATCTCATCGAACGCGCCGCCGACGTCGCCCTCAAGGAGCGCCGGCAACTGATTCTGGTGCCGCGCGAGTCGCCGTTCTCCAGCATCCACCTGGAAAACATGCTCAAGCTGTCCAACCTGGGCGTGACCATCCTGCCGGCCTCGCCAGGCTTCTATCACCAGCCGCAGACCCTCGATGACCTGGTGGACTTCGTGGTGGCACGCATCCTCAACACCCTGGGCATCCCCCAGGACATGCTGCCGCGCTGGGGCGAGCATCACCTGTCCGGTAACGATGACTAGGTTCTGTACGAAAAGTCGCCGAGCGAAGGTCAGGCAAGGCAAAAATCAGCGAGGAAGCGGACCGGGCTCGCGCTCGAGTTTACGAATGGTAAATGAGCATTCCGAGCTGATTTTTAACGCAGCATCACCGAGCGCAGGCAGTTTTCTTACAGAACCTAAGGCCGTCGCGCGCCTCGGCTTGCTGCTGACGGCCGTCCTGGTCCTCGGCGGCTGCGCCACGGCGCGTACCCTGGACGCTGCCAAGCCCGGTGCGCCGGTGGTCTATGCCGGCACCCGGCTGGATCTCTATGCCCTGCAGGGCGGCTGCTGCGCCTTGGAGCGCTTCGGCGCCGAGGCCCCGGCCTGGCCGGTACTGGACCTGCCCGGCAGTGCCCTGCTCGATACCCTGTTGCTGCCGCTGTCGCTACCGGCAGCTATCGGCGGGCGGGGCAGCGTGCGGGGCGGGCTCTAGCAGGCTTGCAGCAACTCCCCGAGCTTGGCCATGGCCGCCTCGCTGCGCGCGTCCCAGGGATGACCGCAGTTGAGTCTGATGCAGTTTCGAAAGCCCTGCTGCGCGGAAAAGATCGGCCCGGGCGCCAGGCTGATGCCCTCGGCCAGCGCCTGGCGATACAGCGCCAGGCTGTCCACTCGAGAGGGCAATTCGAACCAGAGGAAGTAGCCGCCCCGGGGGCGGCTGACGTGGGTGTCGGCCGGAAAGTAGCGGCGCGCCGCGGCCAGCATGGCCTGGCGCTGCCGGTCGAGACTCAGTCGTAGACGACGCAGATGACGATCGTAGCCGCCGTGCTGCAGATAGTCCGCCAAGGCGGCCTGGGCCGGCATCGAGGGGGTGATGGTGGTCATCAGCCGCAGTCGCGCGACGGCTCCCGCCTGGCGGCCGGCCGCGATCCAGCCGATGCGATAGCCGGGGGCCAGGCACTTGGAAAAGGAGCCGCAGTGCAGTACCAGGCCATCGGTGTCGAAGCGCTTGACCGGGCGGTGCGGTTCGCTGCCGCTGTAGAGTTCGGCATAGACGTCGTCTTCCAGCAGCGGCACCTGGTGGCGTCGCAGCAGGCCATAGAGGCGCTGCTGGGCCTGGTCGTCGAGGCTGACCCCGGTGGGATTCTGCAGGCCGCTCATGAACCAGCAGGCCTTGATCGGCAGGCGGGCCAGGGCCTCCTCCAGGGCGTCGAGATTGAGGCCCTGCTCGGGGTCCACCGGGATTTCCACCGCCTTGAGTTGCAGTCGTTCCAGCACCTGCAGGCTGGCGTAGAAGGCCGGGCTTTCCACCGCGACCAGATCGCCGGGGCGGGTCAGGCTCTGCAGGCCCAGGTTGAGCGCCTCCAGGGCGCCGTGGGTGATCACCAGCTCTTCGCCGACCTCGGGCATGCCGGCCAGGCCATAGCGCCGGGCGATCTGGCGACGCAGCTCGGGATGACCGGGGGTCACATAGGCGGTGAGGTCATGGGCGGGCAGGTCGCGCAGGCCGTGGGCCATGCTGCGGGCCAGGCGCGCCAGGGGAAAGAGATCGGGGCTGGGAAAGGCCGAGCCGAAGGGCACGATGCCCGGATCCTGCAGGGACTGCAGCACCGAATACACCAGGTCGCTCACCGCTACCTCGGTGCCTTCCAGCGGGGCGAGCAGCGGCGCCGAGTCGCGTGACCGGGCGGGTTCGCGAACGAAATAGCCGGATCGCTCCCGCGCCTCGATCAAGCCACGGCTTTCCAGCAGGTAATAGGCCTGGAATACCGTGGAGGGGCTGATGCCGTGCGTCTGGCTGGCACTGCGCACCGAGGGCAGGCGATCGCCGGGAGCGAGGACGCCGGTGGTCATCAGGGTGGCGAGCTGGTCGGCGAATCTTTCGTAGCGCTTCATGCAGGGCCAGGGCAGGGGAGACCGTCACTATAGCGAGCACGGGCCCATCTGATCCGGTTTTTCATGTGTCTACCTGCTGCTGTAACGCTGGCGTCCGGAGGCCTAAGCTTTATCCATCCCTTTCTGGCATCTCCCGGAGGCAGCCATGGACGATGGTGTTTTCATGATTCTCTTCAGCCTGCTCGCACTCATCCTGCTCGGCGGCGGCTACTACGCCTGTGTGGTCCTGAACAAGGACCGCCGCGACGTGGAAAAGAACGATCAGCTGCGCTGATCGCCCACCTCGCAGACATCCACCCAGCGCGCCTCGCTGAGGGCGGCCAGCCGCTCGGGCGTGAGGCGCACGGCGCTGTGGATGGCGCCCGCGGCGGGTAGCACCTCGTCGAAAGCCTTGAGCGATTCGTCGCAGTAGACCGGCAGCGGCGTGGCCAGTCCAAAGGGGCAGACGCCGCCCACCGGATGCCCGGTAAGGCCTTCCACGGTGGCGGCATCGAGCAACTTGGCCTTGCCGCCGAAGGCGGCCTTGAGCTTGCGGTTGTCCAGCCGCGCATCACCTCGCGCGACCAGCAGCAGTTGCTGCTCCCCTACCTTCAGCCCCAGGGTCTTGGCGATGCGCCCGGGCTCCACGCCATGGGCGGCCGCCGCCAGGGTAACGGTCGCGGTACTGGTCGTGGCCTCGAGGATCTCGAGGTCGGGCGCGATGCGGGCGAGGTGCTGGCGGACGGAGTCGAGGCTCATGGGGCTTCCTGTGAGGGGAAAACCCGACTCTCGGCAATCCGCGCCACCCCCGTCAAGGCCGACTCAGCACTCCACGAAGGTCACGGCCAGACCGCCGCGAGAGGTTTCCTTGTACTTGTCGTGCATGTCAGCGCCGGTTTCCTTCATGGTGCGGATCACCTGGTCGAGGGAGATGAAGTGCTCGCCGTCGCCGCGCAGGGCCATCTGGGCAGCGTTGATCGCCTTGACCGCGGCGATGGCGTTGCGCTCGATGCAGGGCACCTGTACCAGGCCACCGACCGGGTCGCAGGTCAGCCCGAGGTTGTGCTCCAGACCGATCTCGGCGGCGTTTTCCAGCTGTGCGGGGCTGGCGCCCAGCACCTCGGCCAGACCGGCGGCAGCCATGGCGCAGGCCGAGCCGACCTCGCCCTGGCAACCCACCTCGGCACCGGAGATGGAGGCGTTCTTCTTGCACAGGATGCCGACCGCGGCGGCGGCGAGCATGAAGCGCACCACATCGTCGTCGCAGGCATCGGGATTGAATTTCATGTAGTACATCAGCACCGCCGGGATGATCCCGGCCGCGCCGTTGGTGGGCGCGGTGACCATGCGGCCGCCGGCAGCGTTTTCCTCGTTCACCGCCAGGGCGAAGAGGTTGACCCACTCCATGGCGGAGAGGGTCGAGCCGATGACGTTGGGCTTGCCGATGGCCTGCAAGCTCTGGTGCAGGCGGGCAGCGCGCCGGCGCACCTTGAGGCCGCCGGGCAGGATGCCTTCGTTGGCGAGACCGTTCTGGACGCATTCGCGCATCACGCCCCAGATGCGTAGCAGGCCGCTGCGGATCTCTTCCTCGGAGCGCCAGCTCTTCTCGTTGGCCAGCATCAGCTCGGCCACGCCCAGGCCGTGGCTGCGACAGAGGTGCAGCAGCTCGGCGCCGCTGGAGAATTCGTAGGGCAGCTCGGTGGTATCGCTGTCCAGCACGCCGCTGGCGGCCTGGGCGGCGTCCACCACGAAGCCGCCACCGATGGAGTAGTAGGTCGCTTCAGCCACTTCACCGGTGGTGCCAAAGGCGGTCAGGGTCATGGCATTGGGGTGGTAGGGCAGGCTTTCCTCCAGCAGCAGCATGTCTTCCTGCCAGTTGAAATGGACCGCCTGGCGGCCGGCCAGCAACAGGGTGCGCTCGTTGCGCAGGACCTCGATGCGCGGTTCGACGGCAGCGGGATCGACGCGATCCGGCCATTCGCCCATCAGCCCGATCAGGGTCGCCCGGTCGGTGCCATGGCCGATACCGGTGGCCGACAGCGAACCATAGAGGCGCACCTCGACCCGCTTGACCTGCTCCAGCAGACCTTCGTCGACCAGGCGCTGGGCGAAGAGGGCGCCCGCCCGCATCGGTCCCACGGTATGGGAGCTGGACGGACCCACGCCGATTTTGAACAGGTCGAAGACGCTGATGGCCATGTCGGTAATCCCTGATTGAGCTTGAATAGTTGCCAGACAAGGTGCCGGCGGATGGCTCATAGTGGTGATAAGCCTTCAACTCGCACAAACGAAAGCTTCTAAGCGATCCTTTAGCGGAACTCATCGATGAGCCGGATCCTCAATGCTCAAACCCAGGCCTGGTTGCAGGTGTTCGTCTGCGCCGCGCGCCATCTGTCCTTCACGCGCTGTGCCGAAGAGCTGCATGTGACGCCAGGCGCTATCAGCCAGCAGATGCGCCAGCTGGAGGAGCGCCTGGGCTTCAAGCTGTTCCATCGCGTCGCGCGTGGACTGGAGCTGACCGCCGAGGGCCAGCGTCTGGCGACCACCCTCAACCAGGCCTATGGGCTGATCGACGCCGAACTGCGGCGGCTCAATGCCGGCCAATTCGGCGGCGTGGTGCGGCTCAGGTCGATCCCCTCGTTCCTGGGCAAGTGGCTGACCCCGCGGCTACCGCGGTTGCAGGCACGCTTTCCCGATCTGCAACTGCGGCTGGTGGCCGAGGACAGCAGCTGGTCGCTGCGCGAGGGTGAATTCGACCTCGCCATCGATCTCAACGACGGCAGCTACCCGGGACTGGCCTCGACGCCGCTGATGGATGAAGAGATCTTCCCGGTATGCGCCCCTAGTCTGCTGGCGGGACGGCCACCGCTGGAGCGACCGGAGGACCTGGAGTTCTATCCGCTGCTGCACGACATCACCGCCTGGCGCGGCAGCTACGAATACGCCGAGTGGGAGTTCTATCTCGCCAGCATCGGCGCGCCGGCGCTGGATGTGCGGCGGGGCCATACCTTCAACCGCAACCACCTGACCATCGAGGCGGCCATCGCCGGCATGGGCGTGGCCATCGCCCGGCGCGCCCTGATCACCGACGAACTGGCCCGTGGCGTGCTGGTGGTGCCGTCCTTCGGCCGTTCGGTGCCGGCCCACAAGAGGTACATGCTGCTCTACGCCCAGGGTGCCCTGGCCGATCCCCGCCTGCGCGCCCTGCACGACTGGCTGGTGCAGGAGGTGGATCAGATGGCGCTGGCGCAGCCGGCGTAGGAGCGGTCCACGACCGCGATCGGATGCCCCCAGGCCTGGTAGCGAGGGCTAACAACATAAGCCTGAATGAGAGAGGGATCGCGGCCATGGGCCGCTCCTACAGGCTACCGTAGGTTGGGTTGAGCGCAGCGAAGCCCAACAGTGTTTGCCTCGGCACCGGCATGTTGGGCTTCGACGATGGAGCCTTCTCAGCCCAACCTACGGTCGATAGCAGCCAAGCCTCAACGCCCCAGTTTGCGCAACTCGTCCGACTCCACCACCCGTACGCCCTGGCTTTCTTCCAGGGCCAGGCGCCACAGGGCGCGGGCCAGGACAGCGGCTTCGATGCCGTGCCATTTGCCGGGTAGCCACTGTGAGAGCGGGGCGGCCAGGCGTTCGCCCAGGCGCTCTTCCGGGCGCTGGCCGATCAGCAGCGACGGCCGCGCCAGGGTCAGCTGCGTCCAGCCCTGGGCGCGCAGGGCTTCTTCCAGTTCGCCCTTGACCTTGTTGTAAAAGATCGAGGACTGCGAATCGGCGCCGATGGCGCTGACCACGATGTAGTGCCGCGCGCCCAGTTCCAGGGCGCGCTGACCGACCGCCAGGGGCAGGCCGTAATCCACGGCGCGAAAGGCCGCTTCGGAGCCGGCCTGCTTCATGGTGGTACCCAGGCAGCAGAAGGCCACATCCAGTGGGCCTTCCAGCGTCGGCAGCAGGCTGTTGAGGTCGCCCACCGGGTTGTCCAGTCGAACGTGCTCTGCCAGAGGACGACGAGTGGGTGCCAGCACCCGCGGTACCGTCGGCTCATTGAGGAGGCGGTCGAGCAGGTGTTCGCCGGTCAGGCCAGTGGCGCCGGCGATGAGGGCATGCTGAGGCGTCAGGTACACGGGGCTCTCCTTGTAGCGGCGACCGCTGATGTCAGGTTGGACCTCAGGCGTTCCGGTTGTTCGTCAACGTCCCAGGCAAAGGTGGCACTCAGCGACTCGCGCGCCAGGCGCGCCACTTCTGCAGCACGGCGGGTGGTGCCCAGAGCTGGGGTTCGGATGGGTCGAAGCCTTCGGTCTTCTCGCGCACGGCCACGGTGTCGCGGGCGCGCTGGAAAGCCTGCTCGGGATCGTCGGTGTGCTGGAAGGCCTCGGCGAACAGCGCGCGACCGAAATAGGTGAAATCGGCTTCGTCGGTGCAGCCGAAGGAGGTGCGATCAGCCTTGGAGGCGGTCATCACCAGGGTATGGTCGTCCTGCAACTGTGGGATGAAGCCGCCGCTGTAGCAGCTGGAGACGATGACCAGCTTGTCGCGCCCGCGCAGTGGCGCGAGCAGCCGGCCCAGTTCCGCCGCCGGCAGGCTAGAGAGGTCCAGGCCCGGCTGGTCGAGCACCAGTTGATGGTCGGCCGAGCCATGGCTGGTCAGGTAGATGAGGATCAGGTCTTCGGGACCGGTGCGCTGGGCCAGGGCCTGCAGGCTCTGGTAGAGGTTCTCGCGGGTGGCCAGCGGATGGTCGCTGCGGATGTCCTTGGCGTTGATCAGGTGGACGACATCGCGGGCGCCCCAGGTGGTGGTGAGGAAGTTGGCCACGTAGTTGGCTTCACGCTGGAACACGCCCTGACCGCCGTCGCCAGCCAGGACCAGGCCATAGAGCTCGGTAGCGGGAGTGGAGGCCGGGATCTGCTGCAGCTCCTGGTCGAGCACCTTGCCCTGGTCGAGCAGGCCGCGCTCCAGGGGATCGGCGATGTATTGCCCCTGGTCGTCGCGGATGCGCTTGCCGCCTTCCCAGAGACCCCGTTCGAGCTGGCCGTCGGCCCGGGTCAGCACGCCCATGCCGGCATAGACGCCATCGGCGAAGTTGCCGCGGTAGACACTGGCGTCGCTGTTGGTGAGCACGCCCTGACCGTCGAATTTCCAGTTGCGGAAGGCGCCGCGGTACTGGCTGCCATCGCTGCCGACGAATTCGCCGTTGCCGGTCAGCTCACCCGCGCTGAAGCGACCGCGCCAGAGGTCGCCCCCGGCGCTGCGATAGACGCCGGCACCCTCGAACTGGTCGTCGACGAATTCGCCGTCATAGCGATCGCCGCCTGGCTCCTGCCACTGGCCAACCCCATTGAGGTGGCCGTCGTTGAAGGTGCCGATGGTCTGGGTCCCGTCGCTGTCCAGCTTGGAGCCCTGGCCCTGCATGCGGCCATTGACGAAGCTGCCGTGGTATTCCCAGCCGCTGCTGCTGATCAAATTGCCCTGGCCGTGATAGAGGCCGCGGCGAAAGGTCCCCTGGTAATAGGTACCGTCGGCGAACTGCTGTTCGCCCGGACCCTCGGCCAGGCCATCCTTGAAGCGTCCCTTGAGCCAGTTGCCGTTGGGCCACTCGATGCGACCGCTACCGTTGAGCAGACCGCTGACGATCTCGCCGGTATAGACCCCGCCATCGGGCAACCTCACGCTGCTCGCGTTGGGCGCCGCCTGGGCGACGCAGGTCGCCAGCAGCAGCGCGGCGAGGGCGAGACGGTTCAGGAGGGTGCTCATAGGTGGGGTCGGCGGGCGCCCTAGCGCGCCTCGAGCCGGACCAGATGACGCTCCAGCGTCGCGGAGTAGGGTTCCAGGAGACGCTCCACGCAGCTGGCCCCGGCGGGGCTGGCGATGGTGCGGATGCGGGCACGCTTACGCAGCAGCTCGTCCTCGGCGATGCTCTGCTCGACCAGCAGCAGGTTGCGACTGTGGCGGCTCAGTGACTGGGCATTGCGTACGGTGGTGTTGTCGAGCAATTGGGCAAGCTCCAGGCCAGCGAGGCGTTCGCCCTGCGTCAGACCCAGCTGCAGCTGCAGGGTTGCACCGCTGCCGACCACTTCCACCTGCAGCGCATGACCCAGGGCGCGCATGATCTCGCCACAGCAGAGGGCGCGAGTCAGGTAGTCGTCGTCGTCGCTGCGCTCGTGGAAGAGGATCAGGCTGCCGCCGTCCTTGAGGGTATGCAGTTCGCCGTCATAGAGCTCGGTGGCCTGCTGCAGGCAGTCGCGATAACGCTCCAGCAACTGCTCGAGGCGACTGCGCGGCAGGCGGCTGAGCTGGTCCTGGGCGCCCAGCTGGATGGCCAGCACCGCGGAGGTGACGATATCGGGCTCGGTGGGCACTACCGGGGCTGGCGTAGGTGGTGGCTCGGTGAAGGAGTCCGGCACCAGCTCGGCGAAGGCGTCGGCATCCAGCTCGCTGTCGACCTCGGCGTTGGCCGCCGCCGGTTTGCGTACAGCCGGCTTGGCGGCGGCCTTGCGCGCGGGTGGTGGCTTGATGCTCAGGCCACCCTGCTCGTCGGCGAAGGGATCGTCGTCCTCGGTCACTTCCGCCTTGGGCGGTTTAGGCGGCTTGGGCGGCACCAGACGGCTCTGCAGCTGACGGGCCAGATCGCCCAGTTCGTCGAGCCGTCCCGCGCCCGGCGCCGGGTCATCGGGGTCGCGCAGCCAGACGCGCAGCTCCAGCAGCGGAGTCGACAGCTGGCGCCCGAGCCGCAGGCTGAGGATCAGGGTCAGGCCCAGCAGGATCAGTCCGAGCAGCCCCATGTTCTGCAGGCTGATCATCATCGGCTGCTGGAACTGGTCCATGTCCAGCGCCAGGCGCACCTGGCCGGCGGTAACGTCCTGGAAACGGATCGGCGTGCTGTAGATGCCATCGGTGGCGGTCAGCAGGCCCTGGCTCGGCCGGGTGCCGGACTCGGCCAGCACTCGGTTGTCGGGGCTGTAGACCGCGGCATGGGCGACCAGCGGATTACGCGCCAGGTTGCTCAGCAGCACATTGAGGCTGAGGTTGTCGTTGGCCACCAGCAACTCGGCGGCGGAGTTGGCCGTCTGGGTCACCAGGCTCTGGCCGACGGCGTCGGCCTGCTGCTGCATGGCATGGCGGAACTGCATGCTCATGATGCCGGCATAGATCACCAGGGCGGCGGCCACCAGCAACAGGCTGTGGGAAACGATGCGCAAGGCCACCGGCACACGACGCTGGCGCAGGGCTCGGTAGATCAGCAGGAAGAAATTATCGGGCTTGACGGTCGCGGGGCGGGTCACAGAAATCGTTTCTTTGGACAAAAAATGTTCGGCCAGTATAACCAGCGCGCCAGGGGCGCGAAAATGACGAATGCAGGGCTTCGCCCGCAAAAGAGGCCGGCGGTGGGCTCTCGCCGCCAGCCGGTGCCCATGGCTCGGCACCGCTGGAGCGAAAGGGTAGACTGCGCGCTTTTCCGCGAGGGTATCGCCATGCAAGACGTTATCGGACTCCAGGCCGTGGGCACGCTGCCCGCCGATTGGTTGGCTGCCCTCACCGGCGCCCTGGCCGCGGCCGGTGCCCGGCTGGAATCGCTGCAGCAGCAAGGCCTGGACAACGGTGCCGCGGTGACCCTGCTGGTCAGCCCGGCCAGTGCCGGCGCCGCGCTGGTCCAGGCGCTGCAGGCGCTGGATCTGCAGGTGGCGCCCCTGGCACAGCCCGCGCCGGACACCGGCGAAGCCCATGTCCTGACGCTGATGGGCCGCAGCCTGGCCGATCTGCCGCTGACCCGGCTGGCCGCGCTGTGCCGGGAGCAGGGCTTGAACATCCACGCCATCCGCGCCCTGAGCGAGCCGGGCGCGACCGAACGCGCCGCCCTGGAACTGCGCGTCGTCGGCGAACCGCATGAGGCCCAAGCCCTGCGCGCCGGGCTGCTGGCGCTGGCCCAGGAAGGCCAGGCCGACATCGGCTGGCAACCCGACGACCTGCAGCGCCAGCACAGACGTCTGGCCGTGTTCGACATGGACAGCACCCTGATCCAGGCCGAGGTCATCGACGAGCTGGCCAAGGCCGCCGGTATCGGCGAGCGGGTGGCGGCCATCACCGAGCGGGCCATGCGCGGCGAGATCGACTTCCGTGCCAGCTTCACCGAGCGCATGGCCCTGCTGCAGGGTCTGTCGGAAGAGGTGCTGGCAGACATCGGTGCCGGCCTGCGCCTGACCGAGGGCGCCGAGCGCCTGTTCGCCGAACTGAAGCGGTTGGGCTACAAGACTGCCATCCTCTCCGGCGGCTTCACCTATTTCGCCCGCCAGGTGCAGGCCCGGCTGGGGATCGACTACGTCTATGCCAACGAACTGGAAATCGTCGATGGCAAGCTGACTGGCCGCGCCGTCGAACCCATCGTCGATGCCCAGCGCAAGGCCGATCTGCTACGGGAGCTGGCCAGCCGGGAAGGCCTGGAGCTGGAGCAGACCATCGCCGTGGGCGACGGCGCCAACGACCTGCCGATGCTGGCCCTGGCCGGCCTAGGCGTGGCCTTTCGCGCCAAGCCGCTGGTGCGCCAGTCCGCGCGCCAGTCCATCAGTGTGTTGGGGCTGGATGGCGTGCTCTATCTGCTGGGCGTGGAGGATCGTCTTACCCAGGGCTGAGTCTCCCAGCGCGGCCATCGCGGTCCGCCGGTGCGGCTGCTCCTACGGGTGTTCGATGTAAACGTAGGAGCGGCCCATGGCCGCGATGCACCTAGTTCAATCAGGATCGCCGCTACTCGGCCTGGAACTCGTAGTCCATCGCCTGGCTGGGTTCCTGCAGGTAATAGCCCTGGATGAAGTGCACCCCGACCTGCCACAGCTGGGCCAGCACGCTGGCGCTCTCGACGAAAGGCGCGATGGTCTGGATATTCTGGGCGCTGAGGTCGGCGACCATGGCCTTGAGGCGCTCCTGATGGTCCGGTTGCCCCAGGTCCTTGATCAGCTTGCCCGACAGCTTGACGTAGTCGGGCACCAGAAAACGCAATGCGGCGAGTGGCTGATCGCCGCTGGCGAAACCGCTGAGGGTGATCGGATGGCCCTGGCGGCGTAGCCGCTGCGCCATGGCCAGGGCCTGCTCCGGCTGGGCCAGCAGGTCTTCTTCGCTCACCTGGAAGATCACCGCCTCCGCGTCCAGCTGCTGCGCTTCCAGTGTCTTGCTCAGCCAGGGCAGTAATTCCAGGTCGCCCAGGGTGGCGCCCGAGAGGTGCACGAAGATGCGGGTGCCATGGCCACGGGCACGGTGCTCGCCAAGCTGGCGCACCGCCTGGTGGATCACCCAGCGATCGATCTGGCCGCTCAGGCCACTGTCACGCGCGGTCCGGGCGAATTCGGCTGGAGAGACTTCCTCGCCCTGGGGGTTGATCAGTCGCAGGAGGGCCTCGTAATACTCATGGCTGCTGCCGCGCAGGCCGATCACCGGCTGGAACAGCAGGCGGAAGCCGTTCTGCTGCAGCGCCTGCTTGACCATGGCCACCAGATTGCCGCGATTGGCTGCGGCGGCCAGCTCTTCCTGCGGATCGTAGCGCTTGCAGGCGTTGCCGCCGCGCTGGGCGACCTGGCGGGCAGAGCGGTGGGCGCGGTCCACCAGGTCGCCCGCGCTCTTGGCATGGGTGTCCAGGCCGACCACGCCGATGGAGTAGCTGATGGCCAGGTTACGCCCAGCCAGGGCCAGGGGCTTCCGTTCCTGGCGACCGAGCAGGCGCTCGAAGGTGGTGTCCAGGCTGGCATCGGCCGCCTGCGGCAGCAGGGCGGTAAAGGCGTCGTCGGCGAAGCGCGAGAGGGTGACCAGGGTGCCGAAGTGCTCGCGCAGGCGCTCCGCCAGGGCGACCAGCAATTCGTCCATGGCGTCTATGCCGAGCTCGGCCAGCAGCGTCGGATAGCGGTCGATGCTCAGGTAGGCGAAGCTGGCCGGCGCTCCCAGTCGGGCGCGCTCCAGCGCATCTTCCAGCAGGTCGAGCATGCGGCTGCGATTGAGCAGGCCGGTCAGGGTGTCCTGGAAGCGCACCTCGCGCAGCTGCTCCTCGAGGGCCTCGGCCGCGGGGGCCACGCGCGCTTCCCGCAGGTGCAGCTGCACGCAGGGTTCGTCGAGATAGATGGCCGGCGTCAGACGCAGGCGCAAGTCGATGGTACTGCCGTCATGGCGGACGCCCTGGCAGTCCAGTTCCAGCGGGCTGGGATCGTCACGCAGCTGGCGGAAGGCGTCGCGCAGCGCCGGCTGGTCCGCCGCGGCGATCAGGTCCATCAGCGGGGTAATTTCCAGATCGTCTGCGGACGGATAGCCCAGGAGCTCTACATAGGCCAGGTTGACGTGGATGTGCAGGCCGTCATGGACATAGGCGACCGCGTCCACCGCGTTGGCCAGCAGCAGCTGGCAGCGCTGTTCGGCTTCGGCCAGGGCCTGTTCCAGGCGTCGGCGCTCATGACGATCGGCCAGATTGCCCAGTTCGCGCAGGCTGGCCAGCAGCAGGTGCTCGTCGTTGTCACTGGCAATGGCATCCTGTGCCCCCTGGCGCAGGGCGGTCAGCACTGCCTCTGAATCACCCGGGGCCACCCGCTGGATGATCGCGAGGTGCGGCACCTGGTGACGCAGCCGTTGGAGCACGGCGTGGCTGTCGAGCTCGGGGGACGGTGGGGCGAGGATGGCAAGGTCCCAGGACTGGGACAGGAGTTCGTCGAGACCGGCGGGATCGGCAAGGCGCTGGGCCCGCGCTGCCCGTCCGGCATTGCGGAACAGGCTGACCAGGCGTTCCGCCTCGTTCTGCGATGCTTCGAGCAGCAACAGGCGGATCGCGCTGTGTTCGGCAGCCATGGTCTACTCGCGCCCTGGCGATAACGATAATCCCTGGAAGCTACAGAGACTTCCACAACGAGTCAAAGTCTTCTTCCTGGCGCATGCCGCCGCCAGAGCTACCGCCATTGGCCTGGGCGTTGCTCTGCTCCAGCAGGTGGTATTCGAAGACGCTGAAGCTGACGGTCATGCTGCGGCGCCGGTCGAGCATGCCGCGCTGCTCGTTGCCCTGCTGATTGATCTGCACCTTGCTGCCTTCCTGGAAGGGCAGGCGCGGCGCGATCAAGGTCGGCGCCTGGTCGATGGCCTTGATCTCGGGCAGCAGCAGCGCCCGCAGGTACTGGCTGTTCTGCTCGGCCTTGCGCAACAGTTGCAGCCCGCAGGGGCGTGCGGTAGGCGCCAGCAGTTCGACACCCATATGGGTACCACTGCCCGGCACCTGGCGTACCCAGCGCACCACTGCCGGGCCCCAGTTGTGATCGTCGGGCAGGCGCACGCCAAGTAGCTCGCCCGCCTGCAGCTGCTCGGGTACTTCGCCGCTCCAACTCAGGCAGTAGCCGCCCGGACTGTGGTTGACCACCTGCACCCCATGGATCGGAAAGGCCGGGCTGGCCGTCTCGCCTTCGCCCGGCAGGACGTCGTAGTGGATTTCTTCCAGGTTCTCGGCATCCCAGTCCAGGGCGTCCGGTGCGCGGGGGGCGGCATCGAAGGCCTGCGACCAGACGTCTTCCTTGGGCTTGGGTGCGAAGGTTTCCGGCGCCGCCACGGTGGACAGCCGCAGGGTGTCGGCGAACACCTGCCCGCCAGCGAGCTGGTAGTGCAGGGCGCTCATGCCAATGCAGACCTGCACCTGGCCCTGGCCGGGCATGCGTTGGAAGGCGCGATCCGCCTCCTGGCCCCAGGCGCCCACCAGGTGTTGCAGCAGGTCCAGGGACAGATCGCCGTGCACCGGCAGGCGGGCGCGCGGCCGTTGTTCCGGGGCCAGGGCGAGGTAGTCTTCGATGGCCTGGACCAGTTGTTGCGGCGCCAGGCCCAATAGGCCGCTGAGATTGGCTTCGCGCAGCAGCGAGCGATAGCGCGGCGGGGCGTCGATCTGTGGCGCCACCACCATCAGGGTGCCGTTCTGCTCGGGGGCCTGCAGGCGGACCAGATTGGCCCAGTCGTCCAGGTGAAGCGTCAACTGGGCGATGTGGCTCTGGCGCAGCTGGTTGCAGCGCGCCGCGCCGAACAGCAGGGCGGCGCAATAGGCCTGGGTGATGGTCTGGCTGCCATCGCCGGGCAGCAGCTCATCGCGAACCTTCTGATTGTGCAGGCCGGTGGTCACGGCCAGCCGATAGAGCTGATGCAGCTCCAGCCAGAGGTTGTCGTGGACCGGCGTATAGAGCTGCGCGGCGCGGATCAGCGGCCCGAGCAGCGCCCGCAGGGCACGTTGGATGGCCATGGCGAGCAGGGCGCTGCGTTCGCCACGCTCGCTTTCCTCGACCACGATCAGCTTGTAGCCGGCAGCCAGCAGGTTCTGCAGCGCCTGGCAGAGATTGGCCACTTTGCGCGAGCGTTCGTCGAGCACGATGGCCTGGTTCAGCACATGGCGCTCGAGCAGCTGGCAGACCCGCTGTACGTCCGGACGCAAGGCCTCGAGCAGGCGCAGGCGGGCCTCTGGCGTCAGGATCAGCCGGTTGAGTTCGAGCAGGCCCTGATAGAGCAGGCGGGCGAACTCGCCCAGCTTGGCCCGTGGTAACTGTTCCAGCCAGCGCTTGAGGCCGGCCGGCGTGGCGTCACAGAACGTCAGGCTGCGCTGATCGGGCGTGGGTACCCGCAACATGAGCTGTGGCCTCTTGCTATCCATTCGCCGCACGCACTCCTGTTTCGATGGGCAATAAACCGCGCATCTAGGCGAGAGGCCCTGGCTCGGAAACGGTGGTCAAGGGGGCGGGCGTGGTCGGAACCCCCAGCAGTTGACCCATGTTGACGGTAGACAGCGCGCCGAGTTCAGCGGACCAATTCACCGCCTCCGGACCGAACAGCACGATGGCGGTGGAGCCCAGTTTGAAGCGACCCAACTCGTCGCCCGTGCGCAGGGTGATGGGTGCACGAGCCGCTTCGTCGTAGGCGAAACGCTTGAGTTCACGCTTGGGCGGGGTGACCAGGCCGGCCCAGACCGTCTCGATGCTGGCGACGATCATGGCGCCGACCAGGATGACCGCCATGGGGCCCACGGCGGTGTCGAAGATGCAGACCACCCGCTCGTTGCGCGCGAACAGCTCGGGCACGTTCTCGGCGGTGAGCTGATTGACCGAGAAGATGCGTCCGGGCACATAGACCATCTCCTTCAGGGTGCCGGTGAGCGGCATGTGCACCCGGTGGTAGTCCTTGGGCGACAGATAGATGGTGGCGAAATGGCCGCCCATGAAGGGCGCGGCGCGCAGGCCGTCGCCGCCTAGCAGCTCCAGCAGGCTGTAGCTGTGACCCTTGGCCTGGAAGATGCGGCCATGCTCGATGCGACCGAGCTGGCTGATGGCGCCGTCGCTGGGGCTGACCACCACGCCGGGCTCGGCTGGCAGCGGGCGGGCACCGGGCTTGAGGGCACGGGTGAAGAAGGCGTTGAAGTTCTCGTAGGCGGTCGGGTCTTCCACCTGCGCCTGGCGCATGTCCACGTCGTAGTGACGGACGAACCAGCGGGTCAGCAGGTTCTTGAACCAGGGCGCGCGGCACTCGGCGAAACCGCCGACCACCCGCGACAGCAGGTGGTGCGGCAGCAGGTGTTGGGCCAGGATGAACAGTCGGTCTTGCAGTTTCATGAGAGGTCCTTGGCAGTCATTCGATGGGCGTGTCGGGGTGGTTGCCCCATTCGCCCCAGGAGCCGGCATAGGCTTTGACACGCGGATAGCCCAGGGCCTTGGCCGCGAGATAGGTGAAGCCGGATCGGTGATGGGTCTGGCAGTGGGTGATGACTTCCTTGTCGCGAGTGATGCCCAGGCGCTCCAGTTCGGCGGCCAGGTCCTCACGGATGCGCAACTGGCGCGCAGCGTCCATGCCGGCGGTCCACTCGAAGTTGATCGCCCCGGGGATATGCCCGCCACGGGCGGTCAGCACCTTCTCGCCGCGATACTCGTCGGCGCCGCGGGCGTCCCAGATCGCCAGGTCCTCGGCGCCGAGCCGGCTCTGCAGGTAGGCGCGACTGGCGGTGGGCTCCTCGTGCAGGGTCAGGGGGACCGGGCTGCCGACCGGGGCAGGCATGTCGGTGCTCAGTGGCAGGCCGGCGGCGATCCAGCCCTGGCGACCGCCGTTGAGGTAGTGATAGTGGCCATGCCCGATGACGTCGAGCAGCCAGATGAAACGTCCGGCCCAGCCACCGCCTTCGTCGTCATAGACCACATAGACGGCTTCGGGGCGCTGGCCCAGTTCGCCGAACAGCTGTTCCAGGTCAGCCTGGGCGGGCAGCAGGCCGGGCGCCGGCTTGGTGCCCAGCTGGGTGCGGGCGGGCGCGACATGGCGCGCGCCGGGCAGATGCCCCTCGGCATAGTGGGCGGCGCTGCTGAGATCCACCAGGATGAGTTCGGGCGCATCTAGGCGCGCCGCGAGATCGGCCGGCTCGATCACCAGGGGCAGGGCGGAAAAGGGCATCACAGATTTCCCGTCGGTCCGTAGCAAAGGTGAAGTGTACCGAGGTTGACCGGCCAGCGTCAGGTCGGTCGCACCCTGGAACGATTGGCAAAGGTGGCGATGGCGCGCTCGATGCAGGTGAAGGTTTTGTCCAGCGCGGCGGTTCGCCGCGGGTCCGCCGGCTCCAGTTCGCTGTCCAGGATCGCCAGCAGCACCACCCGTTCGCCAAAGCCCAGGCTGCGCAGCCAAAGCCGCTCATTGCTGAACAACCGGCGCAGATCGGCCGGCAGGTGCGGGGCGAACCGTGTGCGATTGCCGGCGTCGATGCGCAGCTGGCCGGGGCTGCCAAACAGCTTGGCCAGCAGGGGATGGCCGGCGATATCCAGTTGCAGGCCGGGGGCGTCGTCCAGGCCGTGATGCAACTGGACATTGCCCTTCTGGCCATTGCGATCCGGGGTCAGCAGCAGCAGTCGGGGCAGACCGCAGGCCACCAGGGCCTGGCGGGCGCAATCGAACAGTTGCGGCAGGGTGGCGAAGGCACTGGGGGTGTGCAGCAGTTGTTCGCAGAGGCCACGCCAGCGTTGCGCCTGGCTTTCGCCTGCGACCTGTACCTTGGGCACTGGTCGCAGGCGGCGCTCGCCCGGTGGCCAGAGCAGCCCTTCGGCGGGATGCCAGAGACCAGGCCGGGCATGGCGCCGGGCGTCCTGCACGGCGAGTTCGTGGCTGCGACTCTGCACCCGCGCCAGGGGCAGCTGGAGATAAAGGGCGCTAAAGCGTTGCCAGCGCAGGGTATGGGCACCGTCCCAGGCGTGGTGGCTCGCCAGGGCCAGACCATTGGCGAGAAGGATGGTGTTGCCCGGATGGGTCAGCCAGCGCCTTAGATTGGGATCCTCGTCGAGTCGCTGCTGGTGCTGCAGGGGATCCTCGTCATGGGCGATATGCAGTGCCCTCACCAACTGGCGACGATCCTCGTCCAGCAGGCGGTAGCCTTCCACGATCCAGTCGGGCAACTGCCAGTGACGGGCCAGCGCCTGGCACAGGCGAATCGCCGGTACGCCCAGCAGCTCGCGCTCGACCTTCGGCGCCGGTTCGCCTTCGCCCAGCACCCGGCGTTCCCACTCCTCGAAGAGTTCGGGGTAGCGGGTCACCAGCGGCCAGAGCGGCGCCAGGAAGAGCAGGGCGGCCAGGCGGATGTCCGGCCACAGCCGCGCCAGGGGCACGCCGAACAGGCCCATTCCCAGCGTCATGGCGTGCTGGCTCACCAGGCACAGCTGCCGCAGCGGCCGCGGCAGGCGCTCCTCGGACAGGGTGGGCTGGCGAGCGATCAGGTATTCCGCCGGGCCCAGGCCGACGCGGCCGAGCACGGCTTCGAGGCTGGCCGCGGGATCGCCAAGGCTGGCATGGCCGCGATTGGCCTCGCGCAGCAGGGCCAGCGCCAGCGGCGGTGATTCGCAGAGACGCTCGGCGATTTCATGCAGCGCCAGACGGCCATCGGCCAGGCTGCGGCGCAGGCGCTCCGCGGTGGCGGTCGCCACCGGCAGGCGCACGCCTTCCAGATGTTTGACCCAGTCTTCGACGGTGTTTGGGCGGCTTGACATACGACGGTCGCCTCGAAATTTGATGAAAGGCCTTCAGTCCGGGGCGCCGGGTCCGATAAAGGGGGCGTGAGGGTGAATCCCCGGCTCAATTTTCCTTAGCACACAGTATTCCCAACCATGGCAAAAATCATCGGCATCATCGTGATATTCGCGGCTGTCCTCGGCGGCTACATCCTCGCGCATGGCAAGATCGCCGCGATCATCCAGCCGCTCGAGGTCCTGATCATCGGCGGTGCCGCCCTGGGGGCCTTTCTGCAGGCCAACCCCGGCAGCACCTTCATGCAGGTGTTCAAGAAGTCGCTGAAAATGTTCGGCAATCGCTTCACCCACGCCTTCTACATGGACGTGCTCAAGCTGCTCTACGAAATCCTCAACAAGAGCCGGCGCGAGGGCATGATGTCCATCGAGGCGGACGTCGAGGATCCCAAGGCCAGTCCGATCTTCAGCAAGTTTCCGAACATCCTCAAGGACGAGCGGATGACTGCCTACATCGCCGACTACCTGCGGCTGATGTCCTCCGGCAACATGGCGCCCCACGAGCTGGAAGGCCTGTTCGACATGGAGCTGGCGGGCATCAAGGAGGACCTGGAACATCCCTCCCACGCCGTGTCCCGCCTCGCCGACGGCCTGCCCGGCTTCGGTATCGTGGCCGCGGTACTGGGCATCGTGATCACCATGGGCATGCTTGGCGAGGGCGACCAGGCGGCCATCGGTGGTCACGTGGGCGCGGCGCTGGTAGGTACCTTCCTCGGCATTCTCGCGGCCTACGGCTTCTTCGGCCCGCTGGCGACCTGCCTGGAGCACGACGCCAAGGAAGAACTCAATGTGCTGGAGGCTATCAAGGCCTGCCTGGTGGCCGCCGCCAGCGGCATGCCGCCCACCGTCGCCGTGGAATTCGGTCGCAAGGTGCTGTTCCCGGCGCACCGGCCGTCCTTCAGTGAACTCGAGCAGGCGATGCGGGGCAGCTGATGGACAACAACCAGCCGATCATCGTCAAGCGCATCAAGAAGAGTGCCGCCGGTCACCACGGTGGCGCCTGGAAGATCGCCTTTGCCGACTTCGCGACCGCCATGATGGCGTTCTTCCTGGTGCTCTGGCTGATGTCCTCGGCCACCCCCGAGCAGAAGAAGGCCATCGCCGGCTACTTCCAGGACCCGATCGGCTTTACCGAGAGCGCCAGTCCCTATGTCATCGACCTGGGCGGTACCCCGACCCCGGCGCCCGATCGCACCCTGAACCCCGAGATCCAGGCGCAACCGGATTCGACCCAGAACAAGGTCAATCCGGACATGCAGGAGCGTGCCGATCCCAACGAGTCCAATCGCGTCGAGCCCGACCCCACCCAGGCGCTCGATCCGTCCGACAAGCGCCAGCCCAACGACGCCGCGCAGCAGCAGAAGGATGCCGCCAACCAGGCGAAGATGGATCCGAGCCAGGCGGAAAAACTCGCCGAGCAGGTCGAGAAGGAGCGCCTGGAGCTGTTGCTGCAGGAGCTGCAGAACAAGATCGAGCAGAATCCGGAGTTGCAGAAGTTCAAGGACCAGATCCTGCTGGAGATCACCCAGGATGGCCTGCGCATCCAGATCGTCGACGCCGACAACCGGCCGATGTTCGACTCCGGCAGCCCGCGGCTGAAGTCCTACTTCGAGGACATCCTGCTGGCCATGGCCGACACCATTCGCCAGGTCCCGAACAAGATCAGCATCAGCGGCCATACCGATGCGGCGCGCTACAACGGCAAGGGCGACTTCAGCAACTGGGAGCTGTCCGCCGGCCGGGCCAACGCAGCGCGGCGGGCACTGATCGCGGGCGGCTATCCGGAAGACCAGGTGGCGCGGATCGTCGGCTATGCCTCTTCGGCACCCTTCGATCGCGACCATCCGCTCAATCCGGTCAACCGCCGCATCGACATCATCGTGCTGACCAAGAAGGCGCAACAGGCCATCGAAGGACGGGCCGGGGGCAATCAGGCACCCAAGCCCGCGGCCGGCTCAGCGCCAGCCGCCAGTCGGAGCGGAGTCTCCAGTGGCGGCGTTTCCGCCACCGGAAACCTGGCCCAACCTATCAATAACGCGGCCTTCAAGCAGCAGGTCAACGCCTTCGATGCCGGCGTCATCCAGGGCAAGCCCTGAGCGGCGGCCCCGATCGATAGGAAAATTCGCTGCTAGCGTTCGGTTTTTTCGTCCGTTGCGGCGCGGATGGGTCGTTATGCTGCAGGGGTTTCATGCTGGATCGGGCACCTTGCGCCCTGGCGCGCGGTCTCTCGATCTCCGATTCCCTTGCAGGAGCCTCCCGATGAGCAACGCCTTTATCGACACCATCAAGCGCCGCCGTAGCCAATACGCGCTGGGCAAGAACCTGCCGCTGGCCCAGGATCAGGTCACCGCGCTGATCCAGGAAGCGGTCAAGCTGTCGCCGTCCGCCTTCAATTCGCAGAGCTCGCGGGCGGTGATCCTGTTCGGCGCCGAGAGCGACAAGTTCTGGGGCTTCGTCATGCAGGCGCTGCGGCAGATCGTGCCGGCCGACGCCTTCGCCGCTACCGAAGGCAAGATCAACAGCTTCGCGGCCGGCGCCGGTACCGTGCTGTTCTACGAGGATCGGCATGTCGTTGCCGGCCTGCAGGACAAGTATCCCGCCTATGCCGACAACTTCCCCATCTGGTCGGAGCAGGCCAGCGGCATTGCCCAGTTCTCGGTGTGGACCGCCCTGGCCAATGCCGGCATCGGCGCCAGCCTGCAGCACTACAATCCGCTGCCTGACGCCCTGGCCGCTGCCGAGTGGCAATTGCCCGACACCTGGCACCTGCGCGCCCAGATGCCCTTCGGCTCCAACGAAGGCGACTTCCCCGAGAAGGGCTTCATGGACGATGCCGAGCGCTTCCGCGTCTTTGGCTGATAGTCGTCGATCGATAAAAAACGCCGGGCTTGCCCGGCGTTTTCGTCAGTAGCGCGATTCGCCTTCGAGGCTGGCCAGGATATGCCGGTAACTGGCCATTCGCTGCGGATGGATATCACCGCGTTCCAGGGCGGCGAGCAGGGCGCAGCCGGGTTCGCGCTCGTGCTTGCAGTCGCGAAAGCGGCAGTGGCCCAGGTAGTCGCCGAATTCCTTGAAGCCAGCCTCGACGTCGTCGCGGCTGACGTGGCTGAGGCCGAATTCGCGGATGCCGGGCGAATCGATCAGATCGCCGCCATCGGGGAAGTGGAAGAGCCGGGCGGTGGTGGTGGTGTGGGTGCCCTTGTTGGTCAGCTCGGACAGCGGCCCGACGCGCGTATCGACGCCCGGCAGCAGGGCGTTCACCAGCGACGACTTGCCCACGCCGGATTGGCCGACGAAGACACTGACGTGCTCATCCAGGGCGCTCTTGAGCTGGTCCATGCTCAGGCCGTTGTGGGCCGACACCTCCAGCAGCGGATAGTCCAGCTCGCGGTAGATGCCCAGCAGGTCGTCCAGCGCCGCGCCGTTGTGCTCGTCGATCAGGTCGGCCTTGTTGAGCAGCAGCAGCGGCTGGATGCCGGCATGCTCGGCGGCCACCAGGTAGCGGTCGATGAGATTGGCGTGGGGCGTGGGCAGCGGGGCGAAGACGATCACCAGGCGGTCGACGTTGGCCGCCACCGGCTTGAGCTGACCGCGCATGTCCGGCCGGCAGATCTCCGAACGGCGCGGCAACTGGGCGACGATGACGCCATTGCCCTGGATGCCGGCGCGAAACACCACCTGGTCGCCCGTGACGAGGGTCGGCAGGTTGGCGCGCAGGTGGCAGCGCTGCAGCCGACCTTCGCCATCTTCGACCTCCACCTGAACGCCGAAGTGGGCGATCACCTGGCCCTGTTGTTCCGGGCCGAGATCGCCGCCTTCCAGTTCGTCGACCAGCTTGGATTCGCGCTTTTCCGCGCGAGCAGCGCGTTCAGTCTGGATTTTTTCGATCCGCCAGCTCTGGCGACGGGTCAGGTGGCGTTTGGCCATGGGAAGTCCGCAGGTTTCAGGGTCGAGGAGTCTAGCATTGGCCGCCTCTCGCGGATTACCTAAACTTGGTCCACCTCGTCGCTCTGGAGCCCCCATGCTGGCCCATCTCGCCTCGCGCTATCCCCTGTTGCTGGCCGTGCTGGTGCAACTGGCCGCCCTGGTGCTGGCGGTCGTCGGGCTACGGCTGTGGGCCGGCTTCACCGGCCAGCGGCCGTCGCTGCTGCTGCTGGTGTGCCTGCAGGCGGTGCTGGCGGCGCTGCTGGGCGAGCGCCTGGGCCTGGCGCGCTGGTGGGTCTTCATCAATCTGCTGTTCGCTCCGGCGCTCTACCTGGTCAGTGGTCGCGGCCTGTCGGCGGGTATCGCCGCGCTCGGCTTCCTGCTGCTGCTGTTGCTGAACTGGAACAGTCTGCGCGAGCGGGTGCCGCTCTATCTCACCGGCCGCCAGACCCGCGAGCGGCTGGCCGAGCTGCTCGCCGAGCGCGAGCCGGGCTTTCGCTTCGTCGACCTCGGCTGCGGCCTGGGCGATACCCTGGTCGACCTGTCACGGCGCTTTCCGCAGGCCACCTTCGTTGGCGTGGAGACGGCGCCGCTGAGCTTCGCCCTGGCCTGGCTGCGCTGCCTGCCACGCCATAACTGTCAGGTACGCTATCGCGATCTCTGGCGGGTGGAGCTGGGCGAGTTCGACATCGTCTACTGCTTTCTCTCCCCGGCGCCCATGCCACGCCTGGGCGACAAGGCTCGCACGGAGCAGCGGGCCGGCAGCTGGCTAATCAGCAACACCTTCGAGATTCCCGGCCAGCCAGCGGACAGGGTGCTGGAAGTAGGCGACCTGCGTGGCAGCCGGCTGCTGCTCTGGCGCCGGTAGGTGCGCGGCAGGCGCACTGCTACACTGGTGCCATCATCAAGGAGTTCACCATGACCACCCCCAATCCGCAGCACCTGATCTGGATCGACCTGGAAATGACCGGCCTGGATCCGGATCGGGACGTGATCATCGAGATGGCCACCATCGTCACCGACAGCGACCTCAATGTGCTGGCCGAGGGCCCGGTGCTGGCCATCCACCAGTCGGACGAGATCCTGGCCGGCATGGACGAGTGGAACACTCGTCAGCACGGTGGTTCGGGGCTGACCCAGCGGGTGCGCGAGAGCACCGTCGATACCGCCCAGGCCGAGGCCCTGACCCTGGAATTCCTGCAGCAGTGGGTGCCCAAGGGCAAATCGCCGATCTGCGGCAACAGCATCTGCCAGGATCGCCGCTTTCTCTATCGCCGCATGCCGGAGCTGGAAGCCTACTTCCACTACCGCAACCTGGACGTCTCCACCCTCAAGGAGCTGGCCGCGCGCTGGGCGCCCCATGTGCGTGACGGCGTGAAGAAGAGCGGTAGTCACCTGGCGCTGGACGACATCCGCGATTCCATCGCCGAGCTGCGGCACTACCGCGAGCACTTCATCAAGGTCTGATGGTCGCGCAGCCGTGCTGCTGTCCATCCTCTATCTGATCGCCATCACCGCCGAGGCCATGACCGGCGCCCTGTCCGCCGGTCGCCGCGGCATGGACCTGTTCGGCGTGGCGCTGATCGCCAGCGTCACCGCCCTGGGCGGCGGCTCGGTGCGCGACGTCCTGCTGGGGCACTATCCGCTCGGCTGGGTGAAGCACCCGGAGTACCTGGCGCTCACCGTCGGTGCGGGCCTGGCCACCGTGGCCATCGCCCGGGTCATGCGCTATCTGCGTCGGCTGTTCCTGGTACTCGACGCCCTGGGCCTGGTGGCTTTTACCGTGATCGGCTGTCAGGTGGCCCTGGAGATGGGCCTGAGTCCGGCCATCGTCATCGTCAGCGGTACCCTCACCGGCACCTGCGGCGGCATCCTGCGCGACATCCTCTGCAACGACGTGCCCCTGATCCTCAGGCGCGAGCTCTATGCCAGCGTGGCGGTGCTGTCCGCCGGTTGCTATCTGCTTTGCCGTCAATGGCTGAGTGAGGAGCAGGCGCTGCTCATCACCCTCGGCGCCGGACTGCTGCTGCGCCTCTTGGCGCTGAGATTCAACTGGCAGATGCCGACCTTCAGCTATCCGGACGATCCCCACGGCTAGGGCTGTGACAGATTGCGCTACACTTCGCTAAAACCCTTGTCCTAGAGCCTTTTGTGCGGCATTTTCAGGCGCCCAGTTACCGATAGGGAGATCGGTCATGTCTGGAAAACCTGCTGCGCGCCTGGGCGACGCCGTCGCCTGCCCCAAATGTGGGGCCACCGCCCTGGTTCAGGGCTCCTCCGATGTCTCTTTCGATGGCCTGCCGGCCGCGACCCTCGGCCATGCCTGCGGCTGTGGCGCCGCCCTGAGCGCCGCGGTCATCCCTACTGTCCTGATCAACGGCCGGCCTGCGGCGGTGCTCGGCAGCCTTACCAGCCATGGCGGCGTGGTGATCGGCGGATCGGGCAGCGTCATCATCGGCCTGGGCGGGGGCGGGGGCGGGGGCGGCGCGGCCAAGGCGGCCTGCGCAAGCCTTGCAGGCACTACCGGCCTGGCACCGGGGCAGGGCAGGCCTTCGGCGCTGCGCGACCGGGAGCGACAGGGTAGCGAGGGGCCTGCCAAACGCCCGGAAGGCGCATCCGTCGCCAGGGATGAAGTCGCCGAACAGGCAGAGCGCCCGCTAGAACAGCGCATCACCCTGCGCATCGGCGTCTTCTTCGACGGCACCGGCAACAACCTCTTCAACGCCACCATCGGCGCCGCCTGCCGGGCGGAAGAGCAAGGTTTTAATGCCGATCAAGCCGAAAGCATCGCTCGGCACTGCCAGGCGTTCATGCGTGACCCGGACAGCAGTTATGCCAATGCCGATACGAACATCGTGCGGTTGTATCGGCTCTATCAGGACGATACTCAGCGTGCCGTCGAGCAGGATGAAAAGTCAGCGGTTATTCCGGTCTATATCGAAGGTATCGGCACTCGAGCCGGACAACCTGATAGCGCCTTGTCCATGGGGACGGGTTTGGGTGCCAGTGGTGTGCTGGGGTGCGTTCAGACGTTTCCAGTCGCGTTCGGTGAGCGCTACGATCAATTCAAGCGCATCAACCCCAATGTCGTCGTTGAAGCCATCAAGTTCGATGTTTTTGGCTTTAGCCGCGGCGCTGCGGCTGCACGCCACTTCGCAAACGAGGTGCTCAAGGCTGGCGGCGGTATTGCTGCAAGGGGTTTGGCCAAGTGCTTTTCGTGGCAGAGCGCCAAGGTCAGGCTCAACTTCATCGGCCTGTTCGATACCGTCACGGCCATAGCGGATCCCAGGCGAGGGGACTTTACCCCAACCGATATCGCCAACCCCGGCGTCAACCTCTATCTGCCGGCAGGATGTGCCGACAAGGTGGTGCATCTGGTTGCCCATGACGAGCACCGGCGTAACTTCGCCCTTACAAGTGTTGCGCCCCAGCATCAAGAAATCGCCCTGCCGGGTGCTCATGCCGACTTAGGTGGGGGCTATGCGCCCGAGATGACCGAACGCCTGCTCTTGACCCGGCCGCGCGCCTCACGCGAGCGCTATGGTACCGACAGTCATGCGGCCTGGAGTTATCGCCAGGCCCAACTCGAGCTAGCGCAATTTCAACGAGAGCCTTGGTATGAGCCGGGCACCACTACATTGGAAATTGATACCTGGCGAAATAACTTGCCACGAACTCGCGGCAATCTGCCGGAAACCGAAGTTATCGCCGCGATCCGCCTGGAACGCCGAGTTCGCGGCGAGCTGTCGTTGATTTACTTACGTATCATGCATCGACTCGCTATTGATCATGATGTAGCTCTTTCCCCGATTCCTGTGACGGCAGCCTTAGCGATTCCTGATGAATTACAAGGTATCGCGGCTAAGTTGCAGGCCTACGCGCAGGGTGCTCCATTACATATCGACCAGGCCGAGGCCCGCCTGCTGTTCGGTCGTTATGTGCATCTTTCCGCTCACTGGAACGCACTATTGGGTAAAGATCGTAGTGATTTGGCCATCTTCTTCGTCAATGCCCCTACGGCGACTGGTCGCCGCAGCGTCTATCCCAATCGTCCCCAAGCAGGCTATCCCGAATGAGCCGTTGGCTGCTGTACCTCATCCTGGCGCTTGGTTTGGCTGGCTGCCAATCCAATGCCATGCCCAAATCCAGGTTGCCCTATGACGCTTGGTACTTGGGCTTTTTGGCACCCAACTACATGCAGATCTGGCTGGAGCAGGCCAATATCAGCGACATTGATGGCCGCTTTTTTCCCAATGCCATGGGCGGCGTGGTGGCTATGGGGCAACCTGCGAGTCTATCGGCAACTGCCAAGGGCTGGCCTAGGAGAATCGGTTCGGGTAAAGGCCGCTACATGACCGGATTAGATTTGCCCTATATGGTTGCTGTGCGCTGGCAATCCCTGGTTGAGCCTCAGACCTATCAGGCGGTATTTGCCATTCCTGCCTGGGCACGGAAAAAAATGCTCGAACGCCTGCCCGCTGAATGCCCAGTCAGTGGTCGCACCTCGGATTATCGTAAGGACCTCACCATCGGGCTAGCGCCGGGCGGTGTCGTCAAGGTGTGGATCATGGGCCCTTGCCTGGATCCTATCGAGGTCTTGACTCTGCAGGCCGAGGTCGAGCCTAAGGGGCCTGATCAGGGCCGCATGAACGGCCAGTACGCCCTGCCGCTGACCGAGGTCACCAAGGCTTATATCGACAAGTACGGCGTCCCCTACGGCAGTTGGTGGGCGCCGATCCCTTACACCACGGTTGGGCCATGAACAGTTGGGCAATGAGTCGCTGGCTGCTGTCTCTCGTCCTGCTACTGGGCCTGGCAGGTTGTCAGTCTGACGCCGCGAACAAGCTGCCCTATGACGCCTGGTACCTGGGCTTTCTAGCGCCCAACTACATGGAAGTCTGGTTGGAGCAAGCCAATATTGGTGATAACAGCGGACGCCTCTTTCCCAATGCCATGGGGGGAGTAGTGTCTTATGGCAAACCTGAAAATCTGGCGATTCGCGCAGAGGGTTGGCCAGAAAGAATCGGCTCAGGCAAAGGCCGGACTCTGACCGGCCTGGATCTGCCCTATGTCGTATCCCTACGCTGGCAATCCATGGTCGAACCTCAAACCTATCACGCGCTTTTCACCATCCCTGATTGGGCCAGGGAAAAAATGGTCGAGCGTCTACCAGCCGAGTGTCCGGTCAGTGGTCGCACCTCGGATTATCGTAAGGACCTTACCATCGGCTTGGCGCCCGGCGGGGTGGTCAAGGTCTGGATCATGGGGCCGTGCCTCGATCCCATCGAAGTCCTGACCCTCCAAGCCGAGATCGAGCCCAAGGGGCCCTATGGCGGCAAATCCAACGGCAAGTACCGGCCGCTGTCGCCGGTGGTCAAAAGCTATGTCGATAAGTACGGCGTCCCCTACGGCAGCTGGTGGGCACCGATCCCTTACACCACGGTAGGGCCCTGAACTTCTAGCCTGCCGCTCAGGCCTCGCCGTGCCGCTGCAGCGCCCATTCCACGTGCTCACGCACCAGGGGAGAGGGATGTTCGCGCTGCAGCTTCAGGGCTTCCAGCACGGGGATGCTGGTCGGCGCATTGCCCAGGCCCACGGCCAGGTTGCGCAGCCAGCGCTCGTAGCCGGCGCGGCGTAGCGGCGAGCCTTCGGTGCGGCTGAGGAATTCGGCTTCGGTCCAGCGAAAGAGCTCGGCCAGGCTGGCGCTGTCCAGGCCGTGGCGTGGCTTGAAGTCGCCTTCGGCGGTGGGCTTGGCGAAGCGATTCCAGGGGCAGACCAGCTGACAGTCGTCGCAGCCAAACACCCGATTGCCGATCAGTGGCCGCAGCTCCAGCGGGATGGAGCCCTTGAACTCGATCGTCAGGTAGGAGATGCAGCGCCGGGCGTCGAGCTGATAGGGGCCGACGAAGGCTTGGGTCGGGCAGATGTCCAGGCAGGCGTGGCAGGTGCCGCAGTGGTCGCGCGGGGTGGGTTCGTCGACCGGCAGGGGCACGTCGACGAAGAGTTCGCCCAGAAAGAACCAGCTGCCGGCCTTGCGATTGAGCACCAGGGTGTTCTTGCCGATCCAGCCCAGACCGGCCTGTTCGGCGATGGCCTTTTCCAACACCGGCGCGCTGTCGACGAAGGCGCGATAGCCGAAGGGGCCGATCTCGCCCTGGATGCGCTCGGCCAGCTGCTGCAGGCGCTTGCGGATCAGCTTGTGGTAATCGCGGCCCAGGGCGTAGCGCGAGATGTAGGCCGCAGCGCCGTCGGCCAGACGCTCGCTCATGCGGGTGTCGCCGGGAAGGTAGTCCATGCGCAGGGACACGACCCTCAGGGTCCCCGGGACCAGCTCGGCCGGTCGCGAACGTTTGCTGCCGTGCGCGGCCATATAGTCCATCTCGCCGTGGAAACCGGCGGCCAGCCAGCGCTCCAGATATTCCTCGTGACGTGCCAGGTCCAGCCCGGCGATGCCGGTCTGCTGAAAGCCCAGTTCCCGACCCCATGCTTTGATGAGGTCGGCCAGGGCGGCGAGATCGAGGGCGACAGCGGACATCGAAGGGAACGCGCAGGCAGGAGGGCCGCCTATTTTGCCAGACTCCGGAGGCTTTCCCAGCATGCACGACGAACTGCCGTTCCAGCTCTACAGCGCCAAGCAGGTGCGGGATCTCGATGCCCAACTGATCGCCGGCGGGCTGCCCGGTCTCGAATTGATGCGCCGCGCGGCTGCCGCGGCCTGGCGCTCGCTGCGCCATGGCTGGCCTCACGCCGGCGCGCTCTGCGTACTGGCGGGCGGCGGCAACAACGCCGGTGACGGCTATCTGGTCGCCAGCCTGGCGCGCAAGGCCGGGTGGCAGGCACGCATCTGGTACCTGGCCGATCCAGCCGGGCTCAAGGGCGATGCCGCCCTGGCCCATGCCGAGGCCCTGGCTGCCGGGGTGGACATCCAGCCCTGGCGCGCGGACGCACCGCTGGACGGCGTGGTGGTCGATGCCCTGCTGGGGACCGGCCTCAAGGGCGCGGCGCGCGAGCCCTATGCCGGCGCCATCGAACGGATCAACGCCAGCGAATTGCCGGTGGTGGCCATCGACCTTCCCTCCGGACTGGATGCCGACACCGGTGCCGCGGCGGGTGCCCTGGTGCGAGCCGACCTGACCATCACCTTCATCGGTCTCAAGCTCGGACTGTTCACCGGCAAGGGGCCGGATCACGTCGGCAGCCTGGTGTTCGAACCCTTGATCGAAGAGCCGCAGAATCCCGCCCACGCTACCGCACAGCGTCTGGCGCCCGGTAACCTGCCGCGGCTGGCGGCGCGACCGCTCAATGCGCACAAGGGGCAATACGGCCATCTGCTGGTGATTGGCGGCGATGAAGGCACCGGGGGTGCGGCCATCATGACCAGCGAGGCGGCGCTACGCTGCGGCACGGGCATGCTCAGCCTGGCGACCCGGCCGTCCAACGTCACCGCGGTGCTGGCGCGGCGCCCGGAGGTCATGGTCGCCGGGGTGCATTCCAGTTTCGCTGTGCTGGAGCTAGCCAAGAAGGCCGATGTGCTCGCCGTCGGCCCGGGCCTGGGGCAGGGCGCCTGGGGCAAGGCGCTGGCCAGTGCCGCCGCGACGCTGGACGTCGCCCAGGTCTGGGACGCCGATGCCCTCAATCTGCTGGCCGCCGGGGTGGTCGAGTCCCCGCGCGGCCCCTGGGTGATGACACCCCATCCGGGCGAGGCGGCGCGGCTGCTGGATGTCTCGATCAAGGACATCGAAGCCGATCGTCCCGGCAGCGCCCGCGAACTGGCTCGTCGCTACGGCGGCGTGGCACTGCTCAAGGGCTTCGGCACCCTGATCGCCCATCCGGATGGGCGCATGGCGCTGTGCGGCGAAGGCCATCCGGCGATGGCTACCGGTGGCCTGGGGGACATTCTCACCGGTATCATCGCCGCCCTGCTGGGGCAGGGGCTGCCCCCCTTCGAGGCCGCCTGCCTGGGCGCCTGGCTGCACGGTCGTGCCGGTGCCGAGCTGGGTCGCCAGGGCCGCGGTCTCGCTGCCAGCGATCTGCCCCCGGTCGCCCGCCAGTTGCTCGAGGAACTCCAGCCATGCCTGAACTGACCCTGCACGCCGCCGACGAAGACGCCATGTATGCCCTGGGTGCCCGCCTGGCCCAGGCCAGCGGCGGTCGTGGTGTGCTCTATCTGCACGGCGACCTGGGTGCCGGCAAGACCACGCTGTCGCGCGGCATCCTGCGTGGCCTCGGCCATGCCGGAGCGGTCAAGAGCCCCACTTTCACCCTGGTCGAGCCCTATGAGCTGACCAGCGGCGCGGTCTATCACTTCGATCTGTATCGCCTGGCCGATCCGGAAGAACTGGAGTTCATGGGGATTCGCGACTACTTCACACCCGAGGCCTTGTGCCTGGTGGAATGGCCCGAGCGCGGCCAGGGCGTTTTGCCAAAGCCGGACCTGGACATTACCATTACGCCACGCGCCGACGGTCGTGATCTGCGCCTGGTTAGCCAGGGGGCTCACGGTGAGGCCTGGTGCGCCGCCCTCGCGCCCTAGGCTTGTCTGAAAAGGCCGGCGCTCGGTCAGGCGGTGTTGAAAATCAGTTCGGAATGCTCATTTACTCTTCGTAAACTCCGCTTCTTCACTGATTTTTTTCTTGGCTGACCTTCGCTCGGCGACTTTTCAAACACGCCTTAGGCGCCGATCCTCGTTCTCCAGCTATACGGTCGCAGGCATGCGCAAGCGTTTTTTCAGGTCGGGACTCGGCCTGTTGTTGTTGATCCTCAGTAGTCAGCTGCTGGCCGCCACCCAGATCAAAGGCATGCGCGTCTGGCGCGCGCCTGACAATACCCGTCTGGTGTTCGACCTGACCGGTCCGGTCAAGGCCAGTGTCTTCACCCTCAGTGCCCCGGACCGCATCGTCATCGACCTGTCCGGCGCGCAGCTCGACGGTGGCTTGAACGAAAAGCCCCTGCGCAACACCCCGGTCACCGGGCTGCGGGCGGCCCAGCGCTCCCCGGGCGAGGTACGCCTGGTGCTGGACACCAAGGGCGCGCTGACGCCCAAGAGCTTTACCCTGGCGCCCAACAAGGAATACGGCAATCGCCTGGTGGTCGACCTCTACGACCAGGGCACCGATCCTGCCACCAGCGACATTCCCGCGACCGTCACGCCCAATCTGCCAGCCACTCCGGTCACCCCGGCCCAGCCGGCGACGCGCCTGCCGGCCAGTCCCAGCGGCAAGCGCGACGTGGTGGTGGTCATTGATCCCGGCCACGGCGGCGAAGACCCGGGCGCCATCGGTCGCGGCCGGCTCTACGAGAAGAACGTGGTGCTGGCCATCGCCAAGCAGCTGCAGGCCAATCTCAACCGGCAGAAGGGCTTTCGCGCCGAGCTGACCCGCACCAGCGACTACTTCATTCCGCTGCGGCAGCGGCAGGTCATCGCTCGCAAGAAGGGCGCCGACCTGTTTATTTCCATCCATGCCGACTCGGCGCCCAGCGCCAGCGCCGAAGGTGTCACCGTCTTCGCCCTGTCCCAGCGTGGAGCCACTTCCGAGGCCGCGCGCTGGCTGGCCGATGCGGAAAACCGCTCCGACCAGGTCGGTGGCGTGTCCGATGCCCTGGACAACAAGGATCCCATGCTTGCCGGGGTGCTCATGGACCTGTCCATGACCGCCACCGTGGCCTCCAGCCTGGAGGTCGGCCAGACTATCCTCGGTCAGGTCGGGCGCGCCACCAAGCTCCTGCATTCGCGGGTGGAGCAGGCCGGCTTCATGGTGCTGAAGTCGCCGGATATCCCCTCGATTCTGGTGGAGACCGGCTTCATCACCAATGCCAATGAGTCGGCAAAGCTGGCCAGTCCCGCGCATCAGGGCCTGCTCGCCCGGCAGATCCAGGCCGGTATCGTGCAGTACTTCCAGCACCGCCCGCCGCCAGGTACCTACCTGGCTTGGCAGCGCGAGCAGCGGGGCGGCAAGGTCGGCATCGTGCGCGGCATCGACCAGCATCGCGTACAGCCCGGCGAGAGCCTGAGCCTGATCGCACGCCGCTATGATGTCGATCTGAGTACCCTGCGCGCCGCCAATCGGCTCAAGGGCGACCGCATCCGCTCCGGCCAGGTCCTGACCATCCCCACCCACGAACTGGCGGCCAGCAATGACTGAACCCCGGCGCATCCAGCTGCTCAGCCCGCGGCTGTCCAACCAGATCGCTGCCGGCGAGGTGGTCGAACGGCCTGCCTCGGTGGCCAAGGAGTTGCTGGAGAACAGCCTGGACGCGGGTGCTCGGCGCATCGATATCGAAGTGGAGCAGGGCGGGGTCAAGCTGCTGCGTATCCGCGACGACGGCCATGGCATCCCGGCGGACGACCTGCCGCTGGCCCTGGCGCGCCACGCCACCAGCAAGATCTACCACCTGGACGAACTGGAAAGTGTCACCAGCCTGGGCTTTCGCGGCGAAGCCCTGGCCTCGGTCAGCTCGGTCTCGCGCCTCACCCTGACCTCGCGCTACCGGGGCGAGGACCAGGCCTGGCAGGTGGAGACCGAAGGCCGCGAGATGCAGCCGCGGGTACAACCCGCCGCCCATCCCCAAGGCACCTCGGTGGAGGTGCGCGACCTCTTCTTCAACACTCCGGCGCGACGCAAATTCCTGCGCGCCGAGAAGACCGAATTCGATCACCTGCAGGAAGTGGTGCGGCGCCTGGCGCTGGCGCGCTTCGACGTGGGTTTTCATCTGAGACACAACGGCAAGAGCGTGCTGGCCTTGCATCCGGCCGGCGATCCGCAGAGCCAGGGCCGCCGGGTCGGCGCGGTCTGCAGCCCAGCCTTTCTCGAACAGGCCCTGCCGCTGGAGCACGAGCGCAACGGCCTGCGCCTCTGGGGCTGGGTCGGTCTGCCGACCTTCTCCCGCAGTCAGGCGGATCTGCAGTACTTCTACGTCAATGGCCGCATGGTGCGCGACAAGCTGGTCGCCCATGCGGTGCGCCAGGCCTATCGCGATGTTCTCTACAACGGTCGTCACCCGGCCTTCGTGCTGTTCCTCGAAGTGGATCCGGCGACGGTGGACGTCAATGTCCATCCCACCAAGCACGAGGTGCGCTTCCGCGACAGTCGCCAGGTGCACGACTTCCTCTACGGCACTCTGCACCGCGCCCTGGGCGACATCCGCCCGGACGACCAGCTCGCCGTGGTGGCGCCCACGGCGCCGGCGCCCCTGAGTGGTCCGGCCGCCGGTGAATTCGGTCCCCAAGGCGAGATGCGCCTGGCCGCCGCCGTCTTGCACGACAGTCCTGCGCCACCTGCCCAGCCTTTCGCCAATGGTGGCGGATCGGGTGGCGCCGCGCATTACGCGCCCACCCCGCAGCCCTATGCGGGCGCGCCGGTGGCCGAGGTGCAGAGCGCCTACAAGGCCTTTTTCGCGCCGCTGCCAGAGGGTGCCGAGGCTGCGTCCCTGCCGGCAGAGCAGGGCGACGTTCCACCGCTGGGCTATGCCCTGGCCCAGCTCAAGGGCATCTACATCCTGGCCGAGAACGCCCAGGGCCTGATCCTGGTGGACACGCACGCCGCCCACGAGCGCATCACCTACGAGCGCCTTAAGGTAGCCATGGCCAGCGAAGGCCTGCGCGGCCAGCCGCTGCTGGTGCCGGAATCCCTGGCGGTCAGCGAGCGCGAGGCCGACTGCGCCGAAGAGCACGGCCAGTGGTTCGAGCGCCTCGGCTTCGAACTGCAGCGCCTGGGCCCCGAAACCCTGGCCATCCGCCAGATCCCCGCGCTGCTCAAGCAGGCCCAGGCCGCGCGGCTGGTGCAGGATGTACTCGCCGATCTGCTCGACTATGGCACCAGCGATCGTATCCAGGCGCACCTCAACGAATTGCTCGGCACCATGGCCTGCCACGGCTCGGTGCGCGCCAACCGCCGGCTGACCCTGCCGGAGATGAATGCCTTGCTGCGTGACATGGAAACCACCGAGCGCAGCGGCCAATGCAACCACGGCCGTCCCACCTGGGCCCAGCTCAGCCTGGACGATCTGGACAAACTCTTCCTGCGCGGCCGTTGACCGCTCCGCTGCGTGCTGCGCGGCGCCCTTCGAGACTCCCTCATGACCGCCCCCCTGCCGCCCGCCATCTTTCTCATGGGGCCGACCGCCTCCGGCAAGACCGACCTCGCCATCGAGCTGGCACGGCTGCTGCCCGTCGAGCTGATCAGTGTCGATTCGGCGCTCATCTATCGCGGCATGGACATAGGCACCGCCAAGCCCAGCGCCGAGCTGCTGGCCGCCCACCCGCACCGGCTGGTGGACATTCGCGATCCGGCCGAGAGCTATTCCGCCGCCGAATTTCGCACCGATGCCCTGGCCGCCATGGCCGAAATCACCGCCGCCGGCCGCATCCCTCTGCTGGTAGGTGGCACCATGCTCTACTTCAAGGCCCTGCTCGAAGGCCTGGCCGACATGCCCAGCGCCGATGCAGCGGTGCGCGCCGAGATCGAAGCCCAGGCGGCTGCGGCAGGTTGGGGTGAGATCCATCGGCAATTGGCCGAGGTCGATCCGGTGTCGGCGGCACGCATTCATCCCAATGATCCCCAGCGTCTCTTGCGCGCGCTGGAGGTGTTCCGGGTCAGCGGCCGCTCAATGACCGAGCATCGCGCGCTGCAATTGCGCGCCAATGCCGATTCGAACGGGGCGCCCCAGACGCAATTACCCTATACTGTTGCCCAATTGATCCTGGCGCCTGCGCGGCGTGAGGTGCTCCATGCGCGTATCGCCGAGCGCTTCCGCCTGATGCTGGAACAGGGCCTCATCGACGAAGTCTCAGCCTTGCGGGAACGTCCCGATCTGCATCTTGGTCTGCCCTCCATGCGATCCGTGGGCTATCGTCAGGTGTGGGAGTTCCTCGAAGGGGAATGCTCGCGGGAGGAGATGGTGGCGCGTGGCGTAGCGGCGACGCGGCAGTTGGCGAAGCGGCAGTTGACCTGGTTACGTGGCTGGCCCGCCGCGAACACCTTCGACAGCCTGGCTTGTGACAATCTGCCACGGATCTTGAAATGCCTGGCCGGCGCCACCATATCGCCCCGCAGCTGAATCGTTTTTGTCCGCGTGTCCATGGTGGGCAGCGGAAACTGGCATGTCGCCAGATCGGTATTTTCATTTCTTTAGGAGAGCGACACGATGTCAAAAGGGCATTCGCTACAAGACCCTTACCTGAACACCCTGCGTAAAGAGCGCGTTCCGGTTTCCATCTATCTCGTCAACGGTATCAAGCTGCAGGGTCAGATCGAGTCCTTCGACCAGTTCGTGATTCTGCTCAAGAACACCGTGAGCCAGATGGTCTACAAGCATGCAATCTCCACCGTGGTGCCGAGCCGCCCGGTCCGTCTGCCCAGCTCCGAGACGAGCGAGTCGGATAGCGAATAAATAACAAGAGGAGCGCCCTGTTGTTCTTCGAGCGTCACGAAGGTGGTGAGCGGGCCATTCTGGTCCATTTGGAAGGCCTGCATCCCGAGGCGCGCGAAGATCCTCAGGAGTTTCTCGAACTCGCGCGATCGGCGGGTGCGGAGACCGTGTCTTTCGTCACGGTGAATCGCAGCCAGCCGACCGCGCGTTTTCTTATCGGCACCGGCAAGGTCGAGGAACTGCACGATCAGGTGCACGCCCATGCCGCCGATCTGGTCATCTTCAACCATGACCTCACGCCCAGTCAGGAACGTAATCTCGAAAAAGCCTTCGAGTGCCGCGTCCTGGACCGCACCGGCCTCATTCTCGATATCTTCGCCCAGCGCGCCCGGACCCACGAGGGCAAGCTGCAGGTGGAGCTCGCCCAACTCGAGCACATGAGCACGCGGCTGGTACGCGGCTGGACCCACCTCGAACGCCAGAAGGGCGGTATCGGTCTGCGCGGTCCGGGTGAAACCCAGCTGGAGACCGACCGCCGTCTCCTGCGGATCCGCATCCGCCAGATCCGCCAGCGCCTGGACAAGGTGCGCAGCCAACGCGAGCAGGCCCGTCGCGGGCGCCGCCGTGCCGAGATCCCCTCGGTGTCCCTGGTCGGCTACACCAACGCCGGCAAGTCCACCCTGTTCAACAGCCTGACCGAATCCGGTGTCTACGCCGCCAACCTGCTGTTCGCCACCCTGGATCCCACCCTGCGCCGTCTGGAGCTGCCGGATCTGGGGCCGATCGTGCTGGCCGATACCGTGGGGTTCATCCGCCATCTGCCACACAAGCTGGTGGAAGCCTTTCGTGCGACGCTGGAGGAATCCAGCAACTCCGATCTCCTGCTGCACGTGATCGATGCCCACGAGGACGATCGCCAGCTGCAGATCGAGCAGGTCGAGGCGGTGCTGCACGAGATCGGGGCTGATGAGCTGCCGATGCTGGAGATCTACAACAAGCTCGACCTGCTCGACGGGGTCGAGCCGCATATCCAGCGCGACGACGAAACCGGCCGTCCGATCCGGGTCTGGGTGTCGGCGCGCGAAGGTCGGGGTCTGGAGCTGGTCGGTCAGGCCGTCGCCGAATTGCTTGGCGAGGATCTCTTCGTCGGCGTGCTGCGCCTGCCCCAACGGCATGCCCGGCTGCGTGCCCAGCTGTTCGAGCTGGGCGTGGTCAGGCAGGACGATCACGATGACGAAGGCAACATCCTGTTGTCTGTACGAGTACCCCGCGCCGAACTCAATCGATTGCTCAGCCGGGCCGGTGAAGAGCCGGAAGTCTTTATCCAGCAACATGTTTTGCAATAAACCCCCGCTCGGCGCTTTTGTTCGGGCAGGGGCCATCCGGTAGCATTGGTCGGCGCGCCATTTCGGCGCGCTTTCGCGTTATCAGTAGGGAGAGCGCTATGGCTTGGAACGAGCCCGGTGGCAACTCGAACAATCAAGACCCCTGGGGCGGCCGCAACAACAACGGTGGCGGCAATGGTGGACGCAAGGGGCCGCCGGATCTCGACGAAGCCTTGCGTAAATTTCAGGACCGCATCAATCGCCTGGTCGGCGGCAAGAAGCGTTCCGGTGGCAGCGGCGGCGACAGCCTCGGTTCGGGGGGCGGCAAAGGCTTGCTGCTCCTGGGCGTACTGCTGATCGGCGCGCTTTGGCTGTACAACGCCGTCTACGTCGTGGACGAGCAGGAGCAGGCAGTGGTGCTGCGCCTGGGCAAATACCATGAGACGGTAGGGCCCGGCCTGAACATCTACTTCCCGCCCTTCGAGACCAAGTACCAGGAAAACGTGACCCGTGAGCGGGCCTACAGCAAGCAGGGCGCCATGCTGACCCAGGACGAGAACATCGTCGAGGTGCCGCTGACCGTCCAGTACCGCATCACCAACCTCAAGGACTTCGTCCTCAACGTCGACCAGCCCGAGGTCAGCCTGCAGCAGGCGACCGACAGCGCCGTGCGCCACGTGGCCGGCTCCTCGACCATGGATCAGTTGCTGACCGATGGCCGCGAGCAGGTCGCTACCAATGTGCGCGAGCGGCTGCAGCGCTTCCTCGATACCTACGGGACCGGCATCACCGTGACCCAGGTGAACATCCAGAGCGCCGCGGCGCCGCGTGAAGTTCAGGAAGCCTTCGACGACGTGATCCGTGCTCGCGAGGATGAGCAGCGCGAGAAGAACCAGGCCGAAGCCTATGCCAACGGCGTGATCCCCGAGGCCCGCGGTGCTGCCCAGCGCATCATCGAGGAAGCCAACGGCTATCGCGACGAAGTCGTGGCCCGTGCCCAGGGTGATGCCTCGCGCTTCAGCCAGCTGGCGGTCCAGTACGCGGCCAATCCGCAGCTGACCCGTGAGCGTCTGTACATCGAGACGATGCAGGAAGTGCTTGGCCAGTCGAGCAAGATCATGGTCACCGGTCAGGCCGGTCAGAACCTGCTCTATCTGCCGCTCGACAAGCTGATGCAGAACCGTGCTCCGGCACCGACCTCGGCCATCAGCGGTGGCGCTGCCCCGGCGGCGTCGAGCGACACGGCTGCCTCGGTCATTCGCAATCTGCCGCAGTCCACCGAAGCGCGTACGAGGGAGAGCCGCTGATGAGCAATAAATCGCTGGCCGCGCTGATCGTCGTGGTCGTTCTGGGCCTTGCGGCCTGGAGCAGTCTGTTCGTGGTGAAGGAGACCGAGCGTGCGGTAATGCTGCGCTTCGGTCGCGTGGTCGAGCCCAACCTGGAGCCCGGCCTGCACTTCAAGATTCCTTACGTCAACCGGGTGCGCAAGTTCGATGCGCGCCTGCAGACGCTGGATACCCCGACGCAGCGCTTCCTGACGCTGGAAAAGAAGGCGGTGATGGTGGATGCCTACGCCAAGTGGCGCATCTTCAATGCCGATCGTTACTACACCGCGACCTCGGGTCTCAAGCAGATCGCCGACGAGCGCCTGCTGCGCCGCCTGGAAGCAGGTCTGCGCGACCAGTTCGGTCGTCGCACCCTGCATGAGGTGGTGTCTGGCGAGCGTGATGCCATGGTCGGTTCGCTGACTGCGGCGCTGAACAAGATGGCCAATCAGGAGCTGGGTATCGAGGTGCTCGACGTACGCGTCAAGGCCATCGACCTGCCCAAGGAAGTCAGTCGCAGCGTCTATGAACGGATGAGCACCGAGCGCGAGCGGGAAGCCCGTGAACACCGCGCCAAGGGTCGTGAACTGGCCGAAGGCATCCGTGCCGACGCCGATCGTCAGCGCCGCGTGCTGCTGGCCGAAGCCTACCGTCAGGCCGAGCAGGCTCGCGGTGAGGGTGATGCCCAGGCGGCCCAGGTGTATTCCCAGGCCTACTCGAAGAATCCTTCGTTCTTCTCCTTCTATCGCAGCCTGCAGGCCTATCGCTCCAGCTTCTCCAGCAAGAGCGATGTCCTGGTGCTCGATCCGAAGAGCGATTTCTTCAAGTATTTCCAGAGCCCTGGACAGTGAGGTTGGGGATGAGCGGCGACTAGGCTTCGCTCGTCGTTCATCCCCGATCGCCGATTTTTTCGTGTTATCATGAATCAGCCGGGGCCATCCCCGGCTTTTTTGCGTCCGTACGAAACCCGTGGAAGGGCGACGCCCTGGCTGATCCGGGTAGCAATCCACGGCAGAGCGGCTCGATCCGGTGGCAGGATTCTCCAGGAATCCACCGCGCCGACCTCGGCAGCCGCGTGCCGATCCATGACATGGAGAAGAGGCCTAATGGCTACGGTAGACCGCTGGCTGCTGCCTGACGGTATCGAGGAAATCCTGCCGCCCGACGCGGCGCGCATCGAGGGTGCTCGTCGCCGGGTACTGGAACTGTTCCATTGCTGGGGCTATGAGTTCGTCATCACCCCGCACCTGGAATTCCTGGAATCGCTGCTCACCGGTGCGGCCAAGGAGCTGGAGCTGCGCACCTTCAAGGTGACCGATCCCAATTCCGGTCGCCTCATGGGCTTTCGCTCCGACATCACGCCCCAGGTGGCGCGCATGGAAGCCCATAGCCTCAAACAGAGCGGCCCTAGCCGGCTGTGCTATGCCGGCAGCGTGCTGCATACCCGTCCGCGGGCATTGTCCACCTCGCGCAGTCCGATCCAGGTTGGCGCCGAGCTCTATGGCGTGCCCGGCAGCGAGGGCGATCTCGAGGTCATCAGCCTGATGCTCGACGTGCTCGAGCAGGCCCAGGTGCCTGACGTCCACATGGATCTAGGGCATGTGGGGATCTATCGCGGCCTGTGCCAGGCAGCCGGTGTTTCCGGCGCCAGCGAGCAGCAGTTGTTCGATGCCCTGCAGCGCAAGGCGGTGGACGAGATCGCCGAGCTGACCGCCGAGTTGCCCGCCGCCGAGCGCGGCTGGCTGCGTGCCCTGGCTGAGCTCAGCGGCGATGCCGCGGTGCTCGACCAGGCGCGCCAGCGGCTGACGGGTGCGCCCGCAGGCGTCCTGCAGTCGCTGGACGAACTGATCGCTCTGGCCGAATCGCTAAAGGGTCGTTTCCCGGGCGTGCCGCTGTATTTCGATCTGGGCGAGCTGCGTGGCTATCACTATCACACCGGCGTGGTCTTTGCCGCCTTCGTGCCTGGCACCGGGCAATCCATCGCCCAGGGCGGGCGCTATGACAACATCGGCGCCGACTTCGGTCGTTCGCGGCCCGCTACCGGCTTCTCCACCGACCTGAAGACCCTCGTCGAGTTGGGCACCGCCGTGCTGGACGAGCCGCGCCGCGGCATCTGGGCGCCAGCAGGCCATGCGCCGGTACTCTGGCAGGCCGTGCGTGAATTGCGTGCCGCGGGCGAGCGGGTGGTCCAGGCTACCGGCCATGACGACGCGGACCAGCTGCACAGCTCGGGCTGCGATCGCCGTCTGGTCGAGCAGCAGGGCGCCTGGGTCGTGGTGCCCTTGAATTCCTAAACACCGGATCTGGCATCCGGGTGAACGTGAGCATCGTCGGCCTGGCCGACAGAAATCTTCCTGACAGGGGATAAGGTTATGGGTAAGAACGTCGTCGTCCTGGGCACCCAGTGGGGTGATGAGGGCAAGGGCAAGATCGTGGACCTGCTGACCGACCAGGCCGCTGCCGTGGTGCGTTATCAGGGCGGCCACAACGCCGGCCACACGCTGGTCATCGATGGTCAGAAGACCATCCTGCGGCTGATTCCCTCGGGCATCCTGCGCGCCGACACCCAGTGCCTGATCGGCAATGGCGTGGTGCTCTCGCCGGAAGCCCTGTTCAAGGAAGTCGGTGAGCTGGAAGCCCGTGGCGTACCGGTGCGCGAGCGCCTGCGCATCAGCTCGGCCTGCTCGCTGATCCTGCCCTATCACGTGGCTCTGGATCAGGCCCGCGAGAAGGCCCGCGGCGAAGCCAAGATCGGCACCACCGGTCGTGGCATCGGTCCGGCCTACGAAGACAAGATCGCCCGTCGCGGTCTGCGCGTCGGCGACCTGTTCCACCCGGAGCGTTTCGCCGTCAAGCTCAAGGAAGTGCTGGACTACCACAACTTTGTCCTGCAGAACTACTTCAACGAGCCGCCGGTGGATTTCCAGAAGACCTACGACGAGGCCATGGAGCACGCCAAGGTCATGCAGCCGCTGGTCATGGATGTCGTCAGCCGTCTGCACGAGCTGCGCAAGGCCGGTGAGAACCTGATGTTCGAAGGCGCCCAGGGCACCCTGCTGGACATCGACCACGGCACCTATCCCTTCGTCACCAGTTCCAACACCACCGCCGGTGGCGTGGCGACCGGTTCCGGCGTGGGTCCGCTGTACCTGGACTACATCCTCGGCATCACCAAGGCCTACACCACCCGCGTCGGCTCCGGTCCCTTCCCGACCGAACTGTTCGACGAGACCGGTGCCTATCTGGCCAAGCAGGGACATGAATTCGGTTCCGTTACCGGCCGTCCGCGCCGTTGTGGTTGGTTCGACGCCGTCATCCTGCGTCGCTCCATCGAGATCAACAGCATTTCCGGCCTGTGCCTGACCAAGCTGGACGTGCTCGATGGCCTGGAAACCGTGCGCATCTGCACCGGCTACAAGGACGCTTCCGGCAACCTGCTGACCGAGGCGCCCACCGACGCAGACAGCTACATCGGTCTGCAGCCGGTCTATGAAGACATGCCGGGCTGGAGCGAATCCACCGTAGGCGCCCAGAGCCTCGAGGCGCTGCCGGCCAATGCCCAGGCCTACATCCGCCGCATCGCCGAGCTGGTCGAGGCGCCGATCGACATTGTCTCGACCGGTCCGGATCGCAAGGAAACCATCGTGCTGCGCCATCCTTTCGCCTGATGCGCTAAAAGGATGCAGCCTGAAAAGCCCCGCCCCGCGGGGCTTTTCTGTTTTCGGGGTGCGAGAGACGCTGGTAGGTCGGGGACGGCCGCTGGTCCGAAATGGCCAGCATAGTGCTATGGCTATTTATCGCTGCGGCTCCAGCTCTTCTCGAGTTGGCCGACAGCCTGTAAATGTCCCTCGCCGCTGGAGACCCCCATGTCGTTTCTCTTGTCGCTGCTGCGCAGCCGTCTGTTGCTGCCGGTATTCATCAGTCTGTTGCTCGCCGTCGTTCTCCAGGTGGGCCTGGCGCTATGGCTGACCCAGGATGCGGTGAAGGGCCTGCAGTCCGGTCTGGCTGCGCGCCTGTCCGGTGAATCCGAGCAGCTCGCCGATACCCTGCGCCAGGCCGGAGGCGAGGTGGATGGCAGTCTTGCCGAGCTGGCCGGGCAGACCCGCACGCGGCTGGCCGAGGGGCTTGCGCAACGCCTGGCGCGCGAGCGGCAGCAGGTGGGTGAAACCCTGACCGCTACCCTCAAGAGCAATGCGCAGAATCTGGCCGAGTTGCTGGCGGGTGTGGCGCCCAAGGCGATGTGGGATGCCGATGTGCCGGCGCTGTCTGACCTGGCGCGCCGGGCGCAGGGCAATCCCGAGGTGCTGTTCGTGGTCTTCCAGGATGCCCAAGGCCAGAATCTGACTCGTTATCTCAATCGTCAAGATGAGCGCGTGGCGCGCCTGCTCGCCATGGGCCAGGGCGAGGGCGCCCTGGCCAAGGTGCTGGATGCCGCGACCCGGGATCCGTCGGTCTATCGCGTGGATGCCTCCATCAGTCCCAACGGCGTGGAAATCGGCAAGGTGGTGGTGGGCTTTTCCACCCAGGTCATCGAGCGTACTGGCGCGGCCCTGGACCAGAGTTTCAAGACCCTAGTCGAGGACGCCGGCGGTCTGGTCTCCAGTAGCGTGACGGCAGCCGCCAAGGGCAGTGCCGCGACTCTGGCGACGCGTCTGGAAGGTACCCGTCAGGCCGCCCTGGCCATGAGCCGCAATGCCGGTGAGACGGTCGTCGCCCTGGCGGGCGCGCTGCGCTGGCAGATCGCCCTGGGGCTGATCGTGGTTGGCGTGGTGATGGTCGTGGCCGTGGCGCTGGTGCTGGGTCGGCGGGTGCTGCGCCGGATCGGCGTGCTGCAGCGGGCGCTGGACGATCTGGCGGCCGGGGAGGGGGATCTGACCCGCCGCCTGCAGCTGGGGCAGGGCGATGAGATCCAGGCGTTGGGTGGAGCGGTCGATCGCTTCCTGGCCAAATTGCAGCCGCTGGTGGGCGAGGCCCATGGCGTCGCCGCACGTACCGGCGAGGAAATTCGTGGCCTGGCCGGCAGCAGCGCCACCGCCGAAGCGGCAGCGCTGCGTCAGCGCGAAGAGGTGGCCCGCAGCCTGGAGGCCTTGTCCGGCATCGCCGCGGAGGCCGAGGGCGAAAGCCTGGCCATGCAGGGCGCGTTGCAGCAGGTGGAAGCCATCCGCAGCTCTGCGCAGAGCAATGCCCGGATCGCCACCGAGGTGGCCGAAGGTATCGAGGGGCTGGTGACCCAGGTCGAATCGGGTGCCCAGGTGATCGAGCGGCTGGCCGCGCAAAGCGAGCAGATCGAGGTGGTGCTGGACGTGATCCGCGGGATCGCCGAGCAGACCAATCTGCTGGCGCTCAATGCGGCCATCGAGGCGGCCAGAGCCGGCGAGAGCGGCCGTGGCTTCGCGGTGGTTGCCGACGAGGTGCGGGCGCTGGCCAGCAAGACCCAGGAATCCACCGGCAGCATCCGGACGCACATCGCCGGACTGCAGGAAGGGGCGCGCGAGGCCGTCGCCGCCATAGGCGAGGCGCGGCAGCAGGCCAGCAGCGGGTTGGCCGTGCTGCGCGACAGCAAGCGCATCCAGCAGGATGTCCATCGCGCAGTGGATCAGGTACATGCCAGCATGAGCACGGCTGCCCAGGCCGCCCAGCGCCAGGCGGCGGGTGCCGCAGCGGTGCGGCAGCGAGTCGAGATCATCCATGGCGAGGCGCTGCGTGCAGCCGAGTCGGTGGCGGCTACTGCGGACAGCAGTCGTACCCTGGCGGAACTGGCTGCGCAGCTGCGCGGCAGTCTGGGACAATTCAAGGCGTAGGGGAGGCCCGCGCCTTTTCGCGGGCAAGAAAAAACCGGCCGAAGCCGGTTTTTTCTGTTGCGTCCGATCAGGGATCGTCCGCTTGGTATTGGTGCCCAGGAGAAGACTCGAACTTCCACGGTGTTGCCACCGCTAGGACCTGAACCTAGTGCGTCTACCAATTCCGCCACCTGGGCCTGCAGTGCGACTTCTGATCGCTTCCTGTCACCCTTGCGGGTTTCAGGATTAAAAAACCGGCTAGCGCCGGCTTTTCGTCGACCGATCTGCAAATCGATCGACTATAATGAGTGGTGCCCAGGAGAAGACTCGAACTTCCACGGTGTTGCCACCGCTAGGACCTGAACCTAGTGCGTCTACCAATTCCGCCACCTGGGCACTCAAGGCGATGATTGCTCATCTCCGGCGTCGTGATTGCTCACGGCGTCGTGGGGCGGCACTTTACTCAGGGGGCGTTTGCTTGTAAACCCCTGCTGTGAAAAATATTTTATTGAGCATGCCAGGCTAACTATTGCGCTGTTTTCACGTTTCAATAGGCTCCATGGCAGCTCCTACCGAACCTAGACTTAGAAGGTAACCCCAGACTGATGGCCGATTGGCAATCCCTCGATCCCGAGGCCGCCCGGGAAGCGGAAAAGTACGATAACCCCATTCCGAGTCGCGAACTCATTCTGGCTCATCTCGCCGATCGCGGCGCTCCGGCCACACGGCCTCAATTGGCCGAGGAATTCGGCCTCGTCACCGAGGACCAGCTCGAAGCCCTGCGGCGCCGCATGCGTGCCATGGAGCGCGATGGTCAGGTGATCTATACCCGCCGTGGCGCCTATGCGCCCATCGACAAGCTGGACCTGGTGCGCGGACGCATCGCCGGCCATCGCGATGGCTTCGGCTTCCTGATCCCCGACGACGGCAGCGACGACCTCTTCCTCAGCCCGTCGCAGATGCGCCTGGTGTTCGATGGCGACATCGCCCTGGCGCGGGTTGCCGGCCATGATCGTCGCGGTCGCCGCGAAGGCGGCCTGGTCGAGGTGGTCACCCGGGCGCACGAATCCCTGGTCGGTCGCTTCTTCCAGGAGAGCGGCCTGGCCTACGTGGTGCCGGACAATCCCAAGATCGGTCAGCAGGTACTGGTGCCCGAAGGCAAGCACGGCGGCGCCGCTCATGGTCAGTTCGTGCAGGTGCGTATCGACGAATGGCCCACCACCTTCCGTCAGGCCCAGGGCGAGGTGGTCGAGATCCTCGGCGACTACATGGCGCCCGGCATGGAGATCGAGGTGGCGCTGCGCAGCTACGACATCCCCAACGAATGGCCCAAGGCCGTCGAGAAGGAAGCCGCCAAGCTCAAGCCCGAGGTCGAGGAGAAGGACAAGCAGAAGCGCATCGACCTGCGTCAGCTGCCCTTCGTGACCATCGATGGCGAAGACGCTCGCGACTTCGATGACGCCGTCTATGCCGAGGCCAAGAAGTCGGGCGGCTGGCGGCTGTACGTCGCCATCGCCGACGTCTCCCACTACGTCAAGGTCGGTTCGGCGCTGGATGCCGAGGCGGAGAAGCGCGGCAACTCGGTGTATTTCCCCGAGCGGGTTATCCCCATGCTGCCGGAAGCCCTGTCCAACGGCCTTTGCTCGCTCAATCCCCAGGTGGATCGCCTGGCCATGGTCTGCGAGATGACCATCGCCGCTTCCGGGCGCATGACCGGCTACCAGTTCTATGAGGCGGTCATCCACTCCCACGCGCGCCTGACCTACAACAAGGTTTCGGCGGTGCTGGAGCAGCCCAAGTCGACCGAAGGCAAGCAGTTGCGCAAGCAGCTCGGCGAGGTGGTGCCGCACCTGGAGCAGCTCTACAGCCTGTACAAGGTGCTGCTGGCTGCCCGTCACGTACGGGGTGCCATCGATTTCGACACCCAGGACACCCGCATCGTCTTTGGCGCCGACCGCAAGATCTCCGAGATCCGCCCGACCCAGCGCAACGATGCCCACAAGCTGATCGAGGAATGCATGCTGTGCGCCAACGTGGCCACTGCGAAATTCCTCGAGAAGCACAAGGTGCCGGCCCTGTACCGGGTGCATGACGCGCCGCCCCTGGAAAAGCAGACCAATCTGCGCCAGTTCCTCGGCGAAATGGGGCTGTCCCTGACCAAGGGCAAGGCCAATCCGGTGCCGTCGGACTACCAGGCGCTGCTGCAGCAGATCCGCGAGCGGCCGGACTTCCGGCTGATCCAGACGGTGATGCTCAGATCGCTGAGCCAGGCGGTCTACAGCCCGGACAACAACGGTCACTTCGGTCTCAACTACGAGGCCTATACCCATTTCACCTCGCCGATCCGGCGCTATCCGGATCTGCTGGTGCATCGGGCGATCCGTAGCGTGATCCGCTCCAAGCTGGAGACCAAGCACGTCAAGCGCGCAGGCGCGACGAGCATGGCCAAGGCGCGCATCTATCCCTACGACGAATTGCGCCTGGATCAGCTCGGTGAGCAGTGCTCCATGACCGAGCGCCGCGCCGACGAAGCCACGCGGGACGTCTCCAACTGGCTCAAGTGCGAGTTCATGAAGGATCGCGTCGGCGAAACCTATGCCGGCGTCATCACCGCGGTGACCGGTTTCGGCCTGTTCGTCGAGCTGTCCGAGGTCTTCGTCGAGGGCCTGGTGCACGTCACCGCGCTGCCCGACGATTACTACCACTTCGACAGCGTTCACCATCGCCTCTCCGGCGAGCGCAGCGGCCGCAGCTATCGCCTGGGTGATCCCCTCGAGGTGGTGGTGGCTCGCGTCGACCTGGACGAACGCAAGATCGACTTCGTGCTGCCGGCCAGTGCCGGGGCGCCGCGTGTGCGGGAAGAGCGCGAGCCGCGTCGCAAGCGTGACAGTCGCGGTCGTCGCCGCGAGGCGCCAGCGGAAGCGCAGGCCGTCGCCCCGACGCCAGAAGCACCGGCTACCTCGGTATCGCCAGAACTGCTGGAGCAGGCCGACAAGCTGCTGGGCAATACCGACGTCAAGCGCAGTCGCGCGGTGAAGCAGGCGCTGCTGGCGGAAGCCAAGGTCGAGGGCGGCAAGCCCAAGGCCAAGGGCAAGTCCAGCGGTCAGAGCAAGGCCGGTACCCAGGGCAAGACCACGGCCCAGGGCAAGGCTGACAAGGGTAAGGCTGACAAGGGCAAGGCCAGTGCCACGGCCAAGGCGCGTACGGCTCCGGCAGGGCGCCAGGCACCGGATGCCGCCGCCGAAGGCGCTGCCGCGGTGGAGGCCAAGGTCAAGAAGTCCAAGGCCGCTGCCGCCAAGAAGAAATCCGCGGCCAAGCCCAAGGCCGAAGGCCAGGCTCAGGCCGCGGCCAAGAGCAGGACCAAGGCCAAGAAGCCTCATCGCAAGGGTCAGTCGCGCCCCAAGGATGACGCATGAGCCAGCTGGAAACCGTCTACGGTATCCACGCCGTGGAAGCGCTGCTGCGCTTCCATCCGCGGCGGGTGAAGCAACTCTGGATCGCCGAAGGGCGGCGCGAACCGCGAGTCGAGGCCCTGCTGGAGCTGGCCGCCGGTCAGCGCCTGGCGGTGGAAACCAAGCCGCGGGCGCTGCTCGATGAGCTGGCCGAGGGCGTGCATCAGGGCGTGGTGGCCCAGGTCAGTCCCAGCCAGGTCTGGGGCGAGGCCATGCTCGAGGAATTGCTCGACCGGGCCGAAGGTCCGCCGCTGCTGCTGGTACTCGATGGCGTCACCGATCCGCACAACCTCGGTGCCTGCCTGCGCAGTGCCGATGCCGCCGGGGCCCTGGCGGTGATCGTGCCCAAGGACAAGTCCGCCACCCTGACCGCGGTGGTGCGCAAAGTGGCCTGTGGTGCTGCCGAGGTGTTGCCGCTGGTGGCCGTCACCAACCTGGCGCGTACCCTGGAAAAGCTGCAGAAGCGCGGCCTGTGGATCGTCGGGACCGCCGGTGAGGCGACCCAGGAGATCTATGAGGTGGATATGAGCGGACCAACGGTCGTGGTCATGGGTGCCGAGGGCAAGGGCATGCGTCGGCTGACCCGCGAACATTGCGATCATCTGGCTCGTTTGCCGATGGCAGGCAGTGTCAGCAGCCTCAATGTCTCGGTCGCGACCGGTGTCTGCCTATTCGAGGCCGTGCGTCAGCGGCGTACCAAAGCCTCCTGACGGTGAACATGAGGAAACGTCTGGGCACCTGCGCGGCGCGTGTTGGACTATACGAAACGCGCTGCAGTGCGCAGAATATCGGGCTCGCCTCGGGAAACCCCGGGGCGAGGCCTGTCAACAGGAGGATGCCCGCGTGAGTCAGGAGATCCAAGAGCCGGTAGGCTTGCGAGTGCTGCTTGTCGAAGACGATGCCACGTTGCGCATGCTGACCACGGAAGTCATCGAGGAGCTGGACCATCAGGTCACGGCCGTCGCCTCGGCGGAAGCTGCCCTGGAGTTGCTGCCGCAACGTGAACACGATGTGCTGTTCACCGACATAGGGCTGGGCGGCATGTCCGGGATCGAATTGACCCGGCGCGCCCTGGCGATGGATCCGACGCTGCGCATCGTCGTCGCCTCGGGTTATGCCTTCGAGCGCGAACCAGGCATGGAAGCGCGGGTCGGGGTGCTGATCAAGCCCTATGATCTGAACAAGATCCGCCAGGCCCTGGCCGACGTGCAACGCTGAGTGCCAGTGGCTGCCCGGCGGTCGCGCCGGTCATGCCTGCGGTTGCGCCCCTCGGCGCCCTTCTCTAGAATGTTGCCCCTTGCCCGGAGTGCGTCCGCATTCCGCTGGGCAAGTCATCCGAACTATTCACTCCTTGTCTGACCGCGTTTCCGCGGCAGGCTGCAACCCGTAAGGAGCATTAAATGCGTCATTACGAAGTCGTGTTCCTGGTTCATCCGGACCAGAGCGAACAGGTGGGCGGCATGGTCGAGCGCTACACCAAGGCTATCGAAGAAGACGGTGGCAAAGTCCATCGCCTGGAAGACTGGGGCCGTCGTCAGCTGGCTTACGCCATCGACAACGTTCACAAGGCTCACTATGTACTCATGAACATCGAGTGCAGCGCCAAGGCCCTGGCCGAGCTGGAAGACAACTTCCGCTACAACGACGCCGTGATCCGTAACATGATCCTGCGCCGTGACGAGGCCGTCACCGGTCAATCCGAGATGCTCAAGGCCGAAGAAAACCGCAACGAGCGTCGCGAGCGTCGCGAGCGTCCTGCCGAGTCCGAGTCCGAGTCCGCCGAAGGCAACTCCGACGACGCCGACAGCGCCGAGTAATCTGGATCTAGCGAGGAATCATTGTCATGGCACGTTTCTTCCGTCGTCGTAAGTTCTGCCGTTTCACCGCCGAAGGCGTGAAAGAGATCGACTACAAGGATCTCAACACCCTGAAAGCCTACGTCTCCGAAACCGGCAAGATCGTCCCGAGCCGTATCACTGGCACCAAGGCCAAGTACCAGCGTCAGCTGGGCGCCGCCATCAAGCGTGCCCGTTACCTGGCCCTGCTGCCCTACACCGACAGCCACGGTCGTTGATCGACGCCTGATCACGAATAACGGATAAACACGGCATGCGGCCTCTGGCTGAGTTCATCATGCGCGGCCGTACTCAGGCCACCCTCGTGGTGGTGCTGGGTGCAGTCGTGCCGCTGCTGTACTGGATGACCGCTGCCGGTGGCAGCCTGGTGCTGTTGCGCCGGGGACCTGCCGCGGCGGCCGGGGTGCTGGTCTGGGCCCTGCTGCCAGCGCTGTTCTGGCTGTATCTGGGTGATGCCAGCATCGTGCTGGTGTTGCTGGGTTCGACGCTTCTGGCGGCGGTATTGCGCCAGAGCCTGTCCTGGACGCGGGTGCTACTGGCCAGCGTCCCTCTGGGGTTGATCTTCGCCCTGGTGCTGGGACAGGTCTATGCCGAGGGCATCGCGCAGCTGGCGGAGGAAATCCGCCGGTTGCTGCCCCAGGTGTTGGGCCCGAGCGCGGCGCAGTTGCCGCCGGAAAAGCAGGCGCAGTTGCAGCAGTCGCTGCTGCCCGTGCTGACCGGTCTGATGGCGGCGTTCTTCCAGATCACCTGCCTGCTGTGCCTGATGTTGGGGCGCTACTGGCAGGCGGCGCTGTACAACCCCAAGGGGTTCGGCCGCGAGTTTCGCGTGCTGCGTCTGCGTCCGGCCATCGCGCTCGGCCTGTTGGCCCTGCTGGTGCTGGCGCCGAACCTGGGCAGCGGGCTTGGCCTGCTGACCCCGTTGTGCAGCGTGCCGCTGGCCTTCGCCGGCATCGCCCTGCTACACGGGCTGGTGGCGGTCAAGCGCCTGGCGGGTTTCTGGCTGGTGGGGCTGTACGTGACGCTGTTGCTGTTTGGGCAGTTGATCTATCCGTTGTTGGTGATTCTGGCTGTGATCGATAGCGTGTTCGATTTTCGTGGGCGGTCTGCGCAAGAGCCGCAGGGGCCCGCGGACGGTGAAGGTTAAAAGTTAAGAGGAAAGACTCAATGGATGTCATCCTGCTGGAAAAGATCGCCAACCTGGGCAACCTGGGCGATAAAGTGAACGTCAAGGGCGGTTACGCTCGTAACTTCCTGCTGCCGCAGGGCAAGGCCACCGCAGCTACCGCTGCCAACGTCGAGGCTTTCGAAGCTCGTCGCGCCGAGCTCGAAAAGCAGGCTGCCGAGAAGAAGGCCCAGGCCGACGCCCGTGCCGCCAAGCTGGCTGAACTGACCGTGACCATCGCCGCCAACTCCGGCGACGAGGGCAAGCTGTTCGGTTCCATCGGCACCCGCGACATCGCCGAAGCCGTCAGCGCCGCTGGCGTCGAGCTGGACAAGAGCGAAGTTCGCCTGCCCAACGGCGCGCTGCGCAACACCGGCGAATACGATGTCGAAGTGCACCTGCACACCGACGTCGAAGCCACCGTCAAGGTCGTCGTTGTCGCTGAATAAGCGCGCCGTCGCCTGACTGGCGGACTTGCGCCCCGGCGCCGGTCTGTCGACAATCGGGCACGTCATTGCCAAGGCAGTGACGTGCCCTTTGTCTTTTCTGCCGTCCGAAAAATCATTTCGCCGCCCGCAATGGGGGCCCAAGACCTGCGCATGAACGAGATTTCCCTGCCCGAGCAGTACGATCTGCAGACCGCTGCCCTCAAGGTTCCGCCGCATTCCATCGAGGCCGAGCAAGCCGTACTGGGTGGTCTGATGCTGGACAACAATGCCTGGGAGCGTGTGCTCGATCAGGTGTCCGATGGCGACTTCTATCGCCACGACCACAGACTCATTTTCCGCGCCGTGGCCCGTCTGGCCGAGCGCAACCAGCCGTTCGACGTGGTGACCCTGTCCGAACAGCTGGACAACGAAGGCCAGCTGCCCCAGGTGGGCGGCCTGGCCTATCTGGCCGAGCTGGCCAAGAACACCCCCTCGGTGGCCAACATCAAGGCCTACGCGCAGATCGTGCGCGAGCGGGCTACCCTGCGGCAGTTGATCGGCATCAGCGCCGACATCGCCGACAGCGCCTACAACCCGGAAGGGCGCGGGGCCAACGAGCTGCTCGACGAAGCTGAGCGCAAGATCTTCGAGATCGCCGAGGCGCGGCCGAAATCCGGTGGTCCGATCGGGGTCAACGACATCCTGACCAAGGCCATCGACCGCATCGATACCCTGTTCAACTCCAGCGATGCCATCACTGGCGTCTCCACCGGCTTCGCCGACCTGGACGAGAAGACCAGCGGCCTGCAGCCGGCGGACCTGATCATCGTTGCCGGTCGCCCGTCGATGGGCAAGACCACCTTCGCCATGAACCTGGTGGAGAACGCGGTGCTGCGTACCGACAAGGCGGTGCTGGTGTTCTCCCTGGAGATGCCCGCCGACTCCATCGTGCTGCGGATGCTGTCGTCCCTCGGTCGCATCGACCAGACCAAGGTGCGCTCCGGCAAGCTGGACGATGACGATTGGCCGCGGCTGACCTCGGCGGTCAACCTGCTCAACGACCGCAAGCTGTTCATCGATGATACCGCCGGCATCAGTCCTTCGGAAATGCGCGCCCGGACCCGTCGCCTGGTGCGCGAGCACGGCGACCTGGCCTTGATCATGGTGGACTACCTGCAGCTGATGCAGATCGGCGGCAGCAGCGGCGAGAACCGCACCAACGAGATCTCCGAGATCTCCCGCTCGCTCAAGGGCCTGGCCAAGGAATTCAACTGCCCGGTGGTGGCCCTTTCCCAGCTCAACCGCTCGCTGGAGCAGCGGCCGAACAAGCGGCCGGTGAACTCCGACTTGCGTGAATCGGGCGCCATCGAGCAGGACGCCGACGTCATCATGTTCGTCTACCGGGACGAGGTGTATCACCCGGAGACCGAGTACAAGGGCGTGGCGGAAATCATCATCGGCAAGCAGCGTAACGGCCCGATCGGCACCACGCGGCTGGCCTTTATCGGCAAATACACCCGGTTCGAGAATCTCGCGCCCGGCAGCTACGTTTTCGAGGACGAATGATGGTCAAGGACAAGCTGAAGATCGCGGTCCTGCTCGGTGGCACCAGCGAAGAACGCGACGTGTCCATCGCCAGCGGTGCCCAGGTGGTGGCGGCCCTGCGCCGGCGCGGGCACCAGGTGGTGACCGTGGACACCGCCCTGGGTCTGCTCGACGAAGATGCCGAGCGGGCGCTGCTGGAAGCCCGCGTCGGCCTCGAACCGCCGGAGCGGACCGCGCTGGTGCGGATGCGCGGCCAGGATGCCGGTGCGGTGCTCAGCCGCGCCCAGCTGGGCGACCAGGATCTGCTGTTCCTTGCCCTGCACGGTGGGACCGGCGAGAACGGCACGCTGCAGACCCTGCTCGACCTGGCCGAGCTGCGCTACACCGGCAGCGGCCGGGTGGGCAGCGCCGTGGCCATGGACAAGGACCTCAGCAAGCGGCTGTTCCGTGCTGCCGGGGTACCCACCGCCGATTGGCTGATGGCGCCCGTGGACGCCGCGACCGTGGCCGAGACCCTGGGCTTTCCGGTGATCGTCAAACCCAGCCAGCAGGGCTCCACCGTGGGTCTGAGCAAGGTCAGCCGTGCCGAGGACCTACAGCCCGCCATCGAGCTGGCGCTGCGCTATGACCGCGAGGTGATGATCGAGCGTTTCGTCGCCGGTCGCGAGCTGACCGTGGGCGTGCTGGGCGACCAGCCGCTGGCGGTGGGCGAGATCGTCCTCGGCCAGAGCGGGGTGTTCGACTACACCAGCAAGTACCAGCCCAAGGGCGCGGTGGAAGTGTTTCCGGCCGAGGTCTCGACCGAGATCGCCGAGGAAGCGCGCCGGCTGGCCCTGGCCGCGCACCGGGCGCTCAAGCTCGATGGCTACAGCCGCGCCGACTTCCGCCTGGACGCCGAAGGACAGCTGTGGTGCCTGGAGGTCAACACCCTGCCGGGGATGACCGCCACCAGCCTGCTGCCGCAATCGGCCGCGGCCATGGGCATCGACTTCGACGAGCTCTGCGAGCGGATCTGCCGGCTGGCCCTGCAGGACTGACCCTTCCGCAGCCGGCGCCGCTATCGCTTCGGGTGGTGGCGGCTGCGTCCCGTGTCGAAGCCGGATTCGGATCCGCCGCCATGCCCCAGACGCTGACCCCGGTGCAGACCCGGGCATTGTTCTTCTCTGCGTTGCTGCTGTTCGTCCTGCCCTTCATCCTGGTCGACTTTCCCTATGTCGATGACAACTGGCGTATCCAGTTGCAGAACGGGCCTGAATGGCGCCAGCAGGGGCGGGTGCTCACCGAGGTCTTCTATCGGCTGCTGACCTTCAGTGGCAGCACCCTCAATCTGTTTCCCCTGCCGCTGCTGATCGCCTGCGCCGCGGCGGCCTGGGCGCTGACCGATCTCGCACGGCACTGCTTCGGCGCGCCGCGACCGACCCAGTGTCTGGCTCTCCTGCCGCTGTGGTTCTCGCCGTTCTGGCTGGGCAATCTGACCTACCAGTACGATGGCCCGACCATGGCCCTGAGTCTGGTGGCGGTGATCTACGCGGTGATCTTTCGCAGTCGCCATACGGCGCTGGCCCTGCTGGTACCGGCGGCGCTGCTGGCGGCGGCCATCGCCTTCTACCAAGTGGCACTCAATGTCTTCATCGGCCTCTGCTGCCTGGAGCTGGTCCGCGTCGTGCAGCGCCGTGAGTCGCCTGAGCAGGCTCTGCGCCTGGTCGTGCGCCAGGGCCTGCAGCTGCTGCTGGGCTGTGGGCTCTACTACCTCACCGCCTACCAGCTGATGGCGACCACCCGGCATGCCGGTGTGGGCGGCCAGGTGCTGCCCGAGCTCTGGCACCGGCTGGGCGAGGTGCTGCACAGCGTTGGCCTGCTGATCACCCCGGGCAACCTCTGGCTGTGGTGGCTGTTCGGTGGCCTGGCCATGATCGGCTACGGCCTGGGCGCCCTGGGCTATGCCCGGGCCTACGGACGGCGGGCGTTGCTGACCCTGCTGCTGTATGGCGCGACCCTGCCGGTGCTGGCCTTCTGCGTGGCCGGCATCACCCTGCTGTTCAGCGACTTCATCCTCGAAGCCCGGACCCTGATGGGTCTGGCGGTAATCCTGACCCTGGCGCTGTTGCTGGCCCACGAACTGCTGGGGCGCCTTCATCCTCGGCTGACCTGGCTGCTGGTGCTGCCGGTGCTGTGGATGCTGTCGCTGGCCTATGCCTATGGGCAGGTGCTCTCGGCGCAGAAGAGCTTCGAGCGCGGTTTCGTCCAGGAGCTGCACCATGACCTCAGCAGTCGTCCGGAGCTGCGGCCGCTCAAGCGCATGCTCTGGACCGGTGGTCCGCTGGAAGTGGCCTGGTTGCCGCTGGCGCAGAAGACCTTCGAGCAATTGCCGGCCTTGCCCTTCATCCTCGGCCTGTCGCCAGGCAATTTCATGATCGCCGAGCGGCTGCTGGACCTGGGCGTGATCGACGATGCCGACAGCGACAGCTGCAGCCAGCGCGTGGCCGTGCCCGGCGCCGCCACGCGACTGGTGGACAATCGCTTCTATGACATCTGGGCGGTGGGCGAGGACGGCTGCATCATCATGAAGCCGCAGCGGCCCTGGGTGCCGTTCGAATAGGGGTAGGTTGGGCTGAGACGGCTCCATCGTCGAAGCCCAACGAGCGGTGCCTGATGCAGGTGTTGGGCTTCGCTTCGCTCAGCCCAACCTACGGGGACGAAGGCGATCAGCCCCGGCGCAGCTTGTAGCAGAGGAACAGGAAGGCCAGCCAGACCGGGATGGCATAGACCGACACGGCGATGCCGGGGATGCGCAGCATCAGCACCAGGATCATGCCGACGAAGGCCAGGCACAGCCAGTTGACCACCGGTGACCAGAAGGCCGGGAAGTGCGATTGGCGGCCGGCCTGGCGCTGGGCGGCGCGGAATTTCAGGTGGGTCAGGCTGATCAGCGCCCAGGCGATCACCAGCGAGGCCACCACCAGCGACATCAGTAGCTCCAGGGCATTCTGCGGCAGCAGGTAGTTGACCACCACGCAGAGCAGGGTCACCGCCGAGGACACGGCGATGCCCAGCAGGGGCACGCCCTGGCGATTGGTGCGCAGCAGGGCGCGCGGGGCATCGCCCTGTTCGGCCAGGCCGTAGAGCATGCGGCTGGTGCAGTAGACGCCACTGTTGTAGACCGACAGGGCCGCGGTCAGCACCACGAAGTTGAGCAGGTGCGCGGCGGTGTCGCTGCCGAGCAGGGCGAAGGTCTGCACGAAGGGACTGCCGGCATAGTCGTCACCGCCGGCGCCGATGCTGTGCACCAGCTCGTCCCAGGGGTGCAGCGACAGCAGGATGGTCAGGGCGCCGACGTAGAAGATCAGGATGCGCCAGACCACCTGGTTGATGGCCTTGGGAATCACGGTGCGCGGCTGGTCGGCTTCGGCGGCGGTGATGCCCACCAGCTCCAGGCCGCCAAAGGAAAACATGATGATCGCCAGCACGGCGAACAGGCCGCTCCAGCCATTGGGCAGGAAGCCGCCATGGCTCCAGAGATTGCTCACCGAGGCCTCGGGCCCGCCACTACCGCTGATCAGCAGCCAGAGGCCGAAGGCCATCATGCCGAGGATGGCGACCACCTTGATCAGCGCGAACCAGAATTCGGTCTCGCCGAAGGCCTTCACGTTGAACAGGTTGATGGCGTTGACCAGCACGAAGAACACCAGGGCGCTGGCCCAGGTCGGCACCTCGGGCCACCAGTACTGCACGTACTTGCCCACTGCGGTGAGTTCGGACATGCCCACCAGTACATAGAGCACCCAGTAGTTCCAGCCGGAGAGAAAGCCCGGGAAGCGGCCCCAGTAGCGACTGGCGAAGTGGCTGAAGGAGCCGGCCACGGGCTCCTCGACGATCATCTCGCCGAGCTGGCGCATGATCAGGAAGGCGATGAAGCCGGCGATGGCGTAGCCGAGGATCATCGCCGGTCCGGCCGACTTGAGTACCCCGGCCGAGCCGAGGAACAGGCCGGTGCCGATGGCCCCGCCGAGGGCGATCAGCTGGATATGACGATTCTTCAGGCCGCGCTGCAACTGGCCGGCGGCGGGTTGGGGCTGGGACATGGACGGGGGTGTCTCGGTGGCAGAGAGGGGCGGGCGGCTATGGTAGCACTCCTGTCGCCAGGGGCCTGGTCCTGGTGCCCAGGGGACCCTCACCCCAGCCCTCTCCCAGGGGGAGAGGGGGAAGAGCGTGCTTCGGTAGGGGGGCTGTTGCGGAGTGTCCTTCGTCCTCGCTATCGAGGGAGATAGCGCGTGGACAAGGCTGCGCCGTTGTCCACCCTACGGCGGAAGTGTATTGCCCCACACCCTGGCCCTCTCCCAGGGGGAGAGGGGGAAGAGCGTGCTTCGGTGGGGGGATTGTTGCGGAGTGTCCTTCGTCCTCGCTATCACGGGAGGTAGCGCCTGGACAAGGCTGCGCTGTTGTCCACCCTACGACGGAAAGGCATTGCCGGTGAGCGTCCCTCACCCCGGGCCTCTCCCAATGAGTGAGGGAGAAAGCAGGTACACCGGGGGCTTTTGCTCCCTCTCCCGCGGGGAGAGGGTTGGAGTGAGGGCAGGGCCAGGGCAGCCGCTTGATAGCCAAAGGCAATCGATGTCCGGGGGCTGAACTGGTCATTTTTTGTGCTATTCTTCGCGCCCTCCCAAAAACACCCCTTTCCCGGAAGCTGCCATGCAAGCCGCCACGCCGCTGTTCGACTATCCGAAATACTGGGCCGAGTGCTTTGGTCCGGCGCCTTTCCTGCCCATGAGTCGGGCGGAGATGGACCAACTCGGCTGGGACAGCTGCGACATCATCATCGTCACCGGGGACGCCTACGTCGATCATCCGTCCTTTGGCATGGCCATCATCGGCCGGCTGCTGGAGGCCCAGGGCTTCCGCGTGGGCATCATCGCCCAGCCGGACTGGCAGTCGAAGGACGACTTCATGAAGCTCGGCGAGCCGAATCTGTTCTTCGGGGTGGCCGCGGGCAACATGGATTCGATGATCAACCGCTACACCGCCGACAAGAAGATCCGCTCCGACGACGCCTATACCCCGGGCAATGTCGCCGGCAAGCGTCCGGATCGCGCCAGCCTGGTCTACAGCCAGCGCTGCAAGGAGGCCTACAGCCACGTGCCGATCGTGCTTGGCGGCATCGAGGCCTCGCTGCGCCGGATCGCCCACTATGACTACTGGCAGGACAAGGTGCGCCGCTCGATCCTGATGGACGCCACCGCCGACATCCTGCTCTATGGCAACGCCGAGCGGGCGGTGGTCGAGATCGCCCAGCGGCTGTCGCGTGGCGAGCGCGTCGAGTCCATCACCGATGTGCGGGGCACCGCCTTCGTCCGCCGCGATACCCCAGCCGGCTGGTTCGAGGTCGACTCGACCCGCATCGACCGTCCCGGCCGCGTCGACAAGATCATCAATCCCTACGTGAACACGCAGGACACCGAGGCCTGTGCCATCGAGCAGGCCAAGGGCGAGGTCGAGGATCCCAACGAAGCCAAGGTGGTGCAGCTGCTGGAAAGCCCGCGCATGACCCGCGACAAGACGGTGATCCGCCTGCCGTCCTTCGAGAAGGTGCGCAACGACCCGGTGCTCTATGCCCACGCCAACCGCGTGCTGCACCTGGAAACCAACCCGGGCAACGCTCGTGCGCTGGTGCAGCGGCATGGCGACGTGGACGTCTGGTTCACGCCGCCGCCCATCCCCATGACCACCGAGGAAATGGACTATGTGTTCGGCATGCCCTATGCGCGCGTGCCGCACCCGGCCTATGGCAAGGAAAAGATCCCGGCCTACGAGATGATCCGCTTCTCGGTGAACATCATGCGCGGCTGCTTTGGTGGCTGCACCTTCTGCTCCATCACCGAGCACGAAGGGCGGATCATCCAGAATCGTTCCCACGACTCGATCATCCGCGAGATCGAGGAGATGCGTGACAAGGTGCCGGGCTTTACCGGGGTGGTCTCGGACCTTGGCGGGCCGACCGCCAACATGTACCGCATCGCCTGCAAGGACCCGGAGATCGAGCGTCACTGCCGCAAGCCGTCGTGCGTGTTCCCCGGCATCTGCGAGAACCTCAACACCGATCACTCCTCGCTGATCGAGCTGTACCGCAAGGCGCGGGCGTTGCCGGGGGTGAAGAAGATCCTGATCGCCTCGGGGCTGAGATACGACCTGGCCGTGGAGTCGCCCGAGTACGTCAAGGAACTGGTCACCCATCATGTCGGCGGCTACCTGAAGATCGCGCCCGAGCACACCGAGCGCGGTCCGCTGGACAAGATGATGAAGCCGGGGATCGGCAGCTATGACCGCTTCAAGCAGATGTTCGAGAAGTACACCAAGGAGGCGGGCAAGGAGCAGTACCTGATTCCCTACTTCATCGCCGCGCATCCGGGCACCACCGACGAGGACATGATGAACCTCGCCCTGTGGCTCAAGCGCAGCGGCTTCCGCGCGGATCAGGTCCAGGCCTTCTATCCTTCGCCCATGGCCACCGCCACGGCCATGTACCACTCGGGCAAGAATCCGCTGCGCAAGGTCACCTACAAGAGCGACGGCGTGACCATCGTCAAGAGCGACCAGCAGCGCCGCCTGCACAAGGCCTTCCTGCGCTACCACGATCCCAAGGGCTGGCCGATGCTGCGCGAGGCGCTCAAGGAGATGGGCCGCGCCGACCTGATCGGTCCGGGCAAGCACCAGCTGATCCCGGCCACCCAGCCGGTGGGCGATGGCAGCTACCAAAGCGCGCGGCGCAAGAACTCCACCCCGGTGGGCAGCAAGAAAACCGGGACAGGCGGTGGCCGCATCCTCACCCAGCATACCGGTCTGCCGCCCCGCGCCAGCGACGGCAGCAAAGCCTGGGACAAGGGCCAGGAAGGCCAGGCCGCCGGCTACGCCAAGGGCGGTCCGCGCAAGAAGTCGCGGCGCCAGCCGAATATGCCGCGCTGAGGCGATGAGATGATAAAGGGGAGGCCGAGGCCTCCCCTTTTTTATGGGTGATAGGTCAGGTGGGGGGGGTTGGACTTCGACGGTGGGGCTGTCCCAGCCCAACCTACAGATGGCGTAGGTTGGGTTGAGCGCAGCGAAGCCCAACGCTGGGATTTATCCGCGCAATTCGGCGAAGTGGGCCTGCATGCGGTCGGCGTCGGCGGTGCGGCCGCTGAAGAGTTCGAAGGCCTTGACCGCCTGGAACACCGCCATGGTGCCGCCGTCGAGGGTGCGGCAACCCAGGGCGCGGGCCTGGCGCAGCAGTTCGGTTTCCAGCGGAAAGTAGATGATCTCGGCGACCCAGAGGCCAGGGTGCAGCAGCTCCGCAGGCAGCGGGAGGCCGGGCAGCTTGGCCATGCCCACCGGCGAGGTGTTGACCAGGCCATCGGCGGCGGCCACGGCGGCGGCCCGGTCGGTGCCGACCGCGGCGCGACCGGGGCCGAAGTGGCGGGTCAGGTTGTCCACCAGGGCCTGGGCGCGCTCGACCTCGACGTCGAAGATGAACAGCTGGTCCACGCCTTCGGCGAGCAGGGCATGGGCCACGGCGCTGCCAGCGCCACCGGCGCCCAGTTGCACCACCAGGCGCTTGGCCACGTCCGGCAGGCCGCGGCGAAAGCCTTCGGCGAAGCCCAGGCAATCGGTGTTGTGGCCCACGGTGCGGCCGTCGGCCAGCACCACGGTGTTTACCGCGCCGATGCCGCGCGCCTCGGGCGAGAGGTCGTCGAGCAGCGGGATGATCGCCTGCTTGCAGGGGAAGGTGATGTTGAGACCGGTGAAGCCGGTGCGCTGGGCCGCTTGCAGCAGCTCGGGCAGGGCGTCGGCGCCGAGGCCGAGCGCATCCAGGTCGATCAGGCGGTAGAGGTATCTCAGGCCCTGGGCGTCGCCTTCGCGTTCGTGCATGGCGGGCGTCAGCGAGGCCTGGATGCCGGCGCCGATGAGGCCGGCGAGGACGGAGGTGGGTGCGGTCATGGACTTAGTTTCCCTGGTGGGCGATGAGGGCGCTGATGGCGGCACGATAGCTCTGGCTGCCGAGGCCGCAGATGACGCCGACGGCGATGCCCGAGACATAGGAATGGTGGCGGAAGGCTTCGCGGCGATGGACGTTGGACAGGTGCACCTCGTAGACCGGCAGTTCGCTGGCCACCAGGGCATCGCGCAGGGCCACCGAGGTGTGGGTCCAGGCCGCGGGATTGATCACCACCCCGGCGTAGGCGCCGCGGGCCGCGTGGATCCAGTCGAGCAATTCGCCTTCGTGGTTGGTCTGGCGAAAGTCCACCTCGTAGCCGCCCTCGGCGGCGGTGGTCGCGCACAGCTCGGCGACGTCGGCCAGGGTCTCGTGGCCGTAGGTGGCGGGTTCCCGGGTGCCGAGCAGATTGAGGTTGGGGCCGTTGAGGACCAGGATGCGGCGGGACATGGCGTTCTCTCTGTTGTCATCTGGCCGGGCGGACCAGCGTCCGGCGTTGCAGAGAAAATGTACCAGCTGGTTAATTTCGTCAATCCGCCGCCGGGGTGTTGCGCCGGAAGCGTTCGATTATCGGCCCTGGAGGCCTAGATCGCCACCAGTCCGCGCACCCCTTCGGCCTCCATGTCGGCACCGCGACCGCGCTGGACGATCTCGCCACGGGACATCACCAGGTAGCCGTCGGCCAGTTCGCTGGCGAAGTCATAGAACTGCTCCACCAGCAGGATGGCCATGTCGCCGCGCTTGGCCAGGTGGGCGATGACGGTGCCGATCTCCTTGATCACCGAGGGCTGGATGCCCTCGGTGGGTTCGTCGAGGATCAGCAGTCGTGGGCGACTGGCCAGGGCGCGGCCGATCGCCAGTTGCTGTTGCTGGCCGCCGGAGAGGTCGCCGCCACGGCGCTGGCGCATCTGCCGGAGCACGGGGAAAAGTTCATAGATGGACTCCGGCACCTCGCGGGCGTCCCGGGCGGGAAAGCGCGACAGGCCCATGAGCAGATTTTCCTCGACGGTGAGGCGCGGGAAGATCTCGCGGCCCTGGGGCACGTAGGCGATGCCGGATTGCACCCGTTGGTGCGGCTTGCGGGCGGTGATGTCCTGGCCTTCCCAGGTGACGCTGCCGCGCTTGGCCGGGATCAGGCCCATGAGGCAGCGCAGCAGGGTGGTCTTGCCGACGCCGTTGCGGCCGAGCAGGCTGGTGACCTCGCCGATGGGTGCGTCGAAGGACAGGCCTCGCAGGATGTGGCTGCCGCCGTAGTACTGATGAAGTTCGTTGACCTGGAGCATGGGGGCCTCGGCCGGTTGTCTGGTCTCTGACAGGCTGGGTGGCCTGCCGACGTAGGTTGGGTTGAGCGGAGCGAAGCCCAACGCTCCCGGTCCGTATCGGTGTTGGGCTTCGACGGTGGAGCCGTCTCAACCCAACCTACGGGCAGGGGCGCGGCCGCACGCTAGCGCCCCAGATACACCTCGATCACCTGGTCGTTGGCCTGGACCTGGTCCAGCGAGCCTTCGGCGAGGACGTGGCCCTGGTGCAGCACGGTGACGTGGTCGGCGATGCTGCCGACGAAACCCATGTCGTGCTCCACCACCATCAGCGAGTGCCTGGGCACCAGCGACTTGAACAGCTCGGCGGTGAATTCGGTCTCGGCGTCGGTCATGCCGGCCACGGGTTCGTCGAGCAGCAGCAGTTGCGGCTCCTGCACCAGCAGCATGCCGATCTCGAGGAATTGCTTCTGGCCGTGGGAGAGCAGCCCGGCGGTGCGGCCGCGGGAGTCCTGCAGGCGGATGGTGCCGAGCACCTCCTCCAGGCGATCACGTTGTTCGCCGGAGAGCCGCGCGCGCAGGCTGGCCCAGACCGACTTGTCGGTTCGCTGCGCCAGCTCCAGGTTTTCCCAGACGGTCAGCGCCTCGAACACCGTGGGCTTCTGGAATTTACGGCCGATGCCGGCCTGGGCGATCTCCACCGGTTGCAGGCGGGTGAGGTCCAGGGTCTCGCCGAACCAGGCGCTGCCACGGTCGGGGCGGGTCTTGCCGGTGATGACGTCCATCATGGTGGTCTTGCCGGCGCCGTTGGGGCCGATGATGCAGCGCAATTCGCCGACGCCGATGTAGAGATTGAGGTCGCGCAGGGCCTTGAAGCCGTCGAAGCTGACCTCGATGCCTTCCAGGCTGAGGATGGTGCCGTGGCGGGTATCCAGGCCCTTGCCGGCGCGATGGCCGAGGCCGCTGGCTTCGGCGCCGATGCCGGGATCGAGCACTTCCGCGGCTGTGGGGGGAATGGGGGCGGCTTTCATGCGTCGCGCTCCTTCTTGATGAGGCCGATCACGCCACGCGGCAGATAGAGGGTGACGACGATGAACAGGGCGCCGAGAAAGAACAGCCAGTATTCGGGAAAGGCCACGGTGAACCAGCTCTTGGCACCGTTGACGATGCCGGCGCCGAGTACCGGGCCGATCAGGCTGCCGCGGCCGCCGAGGGCGACCCAGATGGCCGCTTCGATGGAGTTGGTCGGGGCCATCTCGCTGGGGTTGATGATGCCCACCTGGGGCACATAGAGCGCCCCGGCCAGGCCACAGAGCACCGCCGAGAGCACCCAGACGAACAGCTTGAAGCCGCGCGGATCGTAGCCGCAGAAGGTCACCCGGTTCTCGGCGTCGCGGATCGCCGTGAGGATGCGGCCGAACTTGCTCTGCGCCAGGCGCCAGCCCAGCCAGAGGCTGGCGGTCAGCAGGGCCACGGTGAGCAGGAAGAGCACCGCGCGGGTGCCCTGGGCGGCCACCGGAAAGCCCAGCAGGGTGGTGAAGCCGGTGAAGCCGTTGTTGCCGCCGAAGCCGGTCTCGTTGCGAAAGAATAGCAGCATGCCGGCAAAGGTCAGCGCCTGGGTCATGATCGAGAAGTAGACGCCCCTGATCTTCGAGCGGAAGGCGAAGAAGCCGAACGCCAGCGCCAGCAGACCGGGGGCCAGCACCGCCAGGCACAGCGCCCAGAGGAAATGGTCGGTGCCGGCCCAGAACCAGGGGTAGCTGGTCCAGGAGAGAAAGCTCATGAACGGCGGCAGACCGTCACCGGCGGCCTGACGCATCAGGTACATGCCCATGGCGTAGCCGCCCAGTGCAAAGAACAGCCCGTGGCCGAGGGAGAGCATCCCGGCATAGCCCCAGACCAGGTCCAGCGCCAGGGCGACGATGGCGTAGCAGAGGATCTTGCCCACCAGGGTCAGGGTGTAGGCCGAGACCTGGAAGGCATTGTCGGCTGGCAGCAGAGACAGCAGCGGCAGGGCGATCAGCACGGCCAGGGCCAGGCCGAGTACTGCAACGCTCAGGCGCGGGCCGGCCTTCTGCACGGCGGTAAGCGCGAGTGGCTGGTTCAATCGATGACCCTCCCCTTGAGGGCGAACAGGCCCTGGGGCCTTTTCTGGATGAACAGGATGATCAGGCCGAGGATGAGGATCTTGCCCAGCACGGCGCCGATCTGGGGTTCGAGGATCTTGTTGACGATCCCCAGGCCAAAGGCTGCCAGCACGCTGCCGGCCAGTTGGCCGACGCCGCCGAGCACCACCACCAGGAAGGAGTCGATGATGTAGCTCTGGCCTAGGTCCGGGCCGACGTTGCCGATCTGCGACAGGGCCACGCCACCGAGACCGGCGATGCCGGAGCCGAGGCCGAAGGCGAGCATGTCGATGCGGCCGGTGGGGACGCCGCAGCAGGCGGCCATGCTGCGATTCTGGGTCACGGCGCGCACGTTCAGCCCCAGGCGGGTCTTGTTCAGCAGGGTCCAGGTCAGGATCAGCACGAAGACCACGAAGCCGAGGATGATCACCCGGTTCCACGGCAGGAGCAGGTTGGGCAGCACCTGGATGCCGCCGGACAGCCAGGCCGGGTTGGCCACCTCGACGTTCTGGGCACCGAACAGCACCCGCACCGCCTGGATCAGCATCAGGCTGATGCCCCAGGTGGCCAGCAGGGTTTCCAGCGGCCGGCCATAGAGGTGGCGGATCACGGTGCGTTCCAGCGCCATGCCGATGGCGGCGGTGACGGCGAAGGCGACCGGCAGCGCCAGCAGCGGATACCAGGCCAGCCATTCGGGGGCGAGGCGCTGCAGGGTCAGCTGCACCACATAGGTGCTGTAGGCGCCCAGCATCAGCATCTCGCCGTGAGCCATGTTGATGACGCCGAGCAGGCCATAGGTGATGGCCAGGCCCAGGGCGGCCAGCAGCAGGATGGAGCCTAGCGACAGGCCGGTGAAGGCCTGGCCGAGCAGGTCACCCAGCAGCAGCTTGCGCTCGACCTGGGCAAGGCCGGTCGCGGCGGCCTTGCGGACGTCTTCGTTGGTTTCCACGGCCGGGTCGAGCAGGGCCTGCAGGCGGGTCCTGGCCTGGGGTTCGCCGGACTCGCCCAGCAGGCGTACTGCGGCCAGGCGCACGGCGGGATCGGGATCGGTCAGCTGCAGAGTGGCCAGGGCGGCGGCGAGGGCGGTCTTCACCTCCTTGTCGGCCTCGGTCTGCAGGCGTTTTTCCAGGAAGGGGCGCTGTTCGGGCTTGGCCTCCTGGCGCAGGGCCTGGGCGGCGGTCAGGCGCACGCTGGCATCCGCGGACAGCAGTTGCCCGCTGGCCTGGGCGGCGCCGATGAGAATGCGCAGCCGGTTGTTCAGGCGTACCGGCTTGGGTGTGCCGGTGGGGGCGGTGGCGTCACCTTCGGCGGCGCTGTAGCTATCGCCGATCTTGTAGAACGGGCGCCGGTCTTCGTCGACATAGAAGCGGCCGTCCTGCAGCGCCTGGAGAACCGGGAGCTGGGCGGTGTCGGGTTCGACGGCCCATGCCTGCAGGAGCTTGGCCTGGTCGCTGGCGCTGGCGGCGGCCAGCTCGGCGGCAGGGCCGGCCTGGGCGGTGCCGGCGAGCAGCAACAGCAGGGGCAGAAGAAAAAGGCGTAGGGACATGCTCGGCCTCGTCTGTGGGTAAAGGCTCCTGCGCGTCGTCTCCCGGGGGAGGACGGGCGTGGCCTCGTTTCTGGTGCCGGGCACCTGGCGGTCTGGCCGGGTGCGCTGGCGGGCCCTCACCCCGGCCCTCTCCCAAGGGGAGAGGGGGAAGGGCTGTTGGCCTCGGAGCGGCTTTTGCCCTCACCCCAACCCTCTCCCAAGGGGAGAGGGGGTAAGAGCGGGGTGCCACCTTTCAGGCTTCGCTCCCCTCTCCCTCGGGGAGAGGGGCCGGGGGTGAGGGCTGGCCGTTACTTGCCGCTCTTCACCGGTTCGTCGGACTTCTTGTCGTTGCCGGGGATGTAGGGGCTCCAGGGCTGGGCGCGGACCGGGCCTTCGGTCTGCCAGACGACGTTGAACTGACCGTCGTCCTGGACCTCGCCGATCATCACCGGCTTGTGCAGGTGGTGGTTCTTCTCGTCCATCTTCACGGTGTAGCCGTCCGGCGCGGCGAAGGTCTGGCCGGCCATGGCCTTGCGAACCTTGTCGACGTCGGTGCTGCCGGCCTTTTCCACGGCCTGGGCCCACATGTGGATGCCGATGTAGGTGGCTTCCATGGGGTCGTTGGTCACGGCGGTCTGGTAGTTGGGCAGGTTCTTGGCCTTGGCGTAGGCCTTCCAGGCGTCGACGAATTTCTTGTTCACCGGGTTATCCAGCGACTCGAAGTAGTTCCAGGCGGCCAGCTGGCCGACCAGTGGCTTGGTGTCGATGCCGCGCAGTTCTTCCTCGCCCACCGAGAAGGCCACCACGGGTACGTCGGTGGCCTTCAGGCCCTGGTTACCCAGTTCCTTGTAGAAGGGCACGTTGGAGTCGCCGTTGATGGTGGAGACCACCGCGGTCTTGCCGCCCGCGGCGAACTTCTTGATGTTGGCGACAATGGTCTGGTAATCGCTGTGGCCGAAGGGGGTGTAGACCTCCTCGATGTCCTTGTCCTGCACGCCCTTGCTGTGCAGGAAGGATCTGAGAATCTTGTTGGTGGTGCGCGGATAGACGTAGTCGGTGCCCAGCAGGAAGAAGCGCTTGGCCGCGCCGCCTTCTTCGCTCATCAGGTATTCCACCGCCGGAATGGCCTGCTGGTTCGGCGCCGCGCCGGTGTAGAAGACGTTGGGCGACATCTCTTCGCCTTCGTACTGCACCGGGTAGAACAGCAGGCCGTTGAGTTCCTCGTAGACCGGCAGCACCGACTTGCGCGAGACCGAGGTCCAGCAGCCGAAGGTAACCGCGACCTTGTCCTGGGTCACCAGCTGGCGCGCCTTCTCGGCGAACAGCGGCCAGTTGGAGGCCGGATCCACCACCACGGGTTCCAGCTTCTTGCCCAGCACGCCGCCCTTGGCGTTGATCTCGTCGATGGTCATCAGTGCCATGTCCTTGAGCGAGGTCTCGGAGATGGCCATGGTGCCGGACAGCGAATGCAGGATGCCGACCTTGATGGTGTCCGCGGCGTGGGCGGCGCTCCAGGGGAACAGGCCGCTCATGAGCAGGGCGGAGGCGGCAAGGGTGGTCTTCAGTAGAGGGCGGCGCTTCATGCGAAAGGCTCCTGAGCGAACGTGCGCTGTTGTTGGGCTGGGCTGCTGGCCCGCCAGGGCGCTTTTCAGGAACTGTGCCAGGCCTCGGCAAGGCGCATGGCGACTGGCCTCTTGCCTGCAACCCAAGCGTTTGTGGCCAGTTGCCCTGCACCAGCCTGGGGCTGGGCGGTGCCCTCTGACGGCGCCCTTGCACGATGCTGGTGCCCTCTTTTGCCGTTGCCTTTTGCGCAACATGAAAGTCCGAATGCCGTATTGGTGGTGATGCCTGGCGCCTCCCATACTCGATCGCCAAGGGCCGGCCACAGGGGCGGTCACACCCATTCGAAGAAGAGGAACAAGGCATGGGCAGGCAGGTCGGGGTCATCGGACTCGGCAACATGGGCGGCAACATGGCGATCACCCTGGCGCGCAAGGGCGTGGCCGTCACCGGCCTGGATCCCTCCAGCGCCGCCTGCGAGCGGGTCGCCGCCCAGGGCGTGGCCATCGCCGGTGATCTGGCGGCCCTGGCCGCCACCAACGAGGTGATCGTGCTGTCGCTGCCCAAGGCCGAGCACGTCGAGGCCGTGTGCCTGGGCGAGGCGGGTCTGGTCAGCTGCGTACGGCCGGGCACCGTGGTGGTCGACACCACCACCTCCACCCCGGAGACCAGCCGCCGGGTAGCGGCGGCCTTCGCCGAGGTCGGTGCCGATTTCCTCGATGCCCCGGTCTCCGGCGGCCCCGCCGGTGCCGCGGCTGGCACCATGACCATGGTCATCGGCGGTAGCGAGGCGGCCCTGGCCAAGGCATTGCCGGCGCTGGAAGCCATGAGCGCGACCCGGGTGCACATCGGCGCCGTGGGCGCCGGCAACATCGCCAAGATCGCCAACAACCTGCTGGCCGCGGCGCACCTGATCACCACCGCCGAGGCGGTGACCATGGCCGCTCGCGCCGGGGTCGCCCCGGAAAAGCTGCTCGAAGGCATCAATGCCGGCTCCGGGCGCAGCGCGGCCAGCCAGGGCATGTTCCCCACCTGGGTGCTGAACAAGGCCTACGACTCCGGCTTCACCATGGGCCTGATGCGCAAGGACGTAGGCCTGGCCCAGCAGCTCATCGCCGAACTCGGCCTCGACCTGCCGCTGGCCGCGGCCACCGCCCAGGCCTGGAAAGCCAGCGCCGAGACCCTGGCCGATGGCGAGGATTTCTGCGCCATCGCGCGACGCACCAGCGAAGACCTGTTCGGCAAGGGGGAATGATCATGATGAACGCCAAGACACTGGAATTGCTCAAGCCCTTCTGGGGCGACCGCCAGCAGGTCGCCAGCTTCGTGGACGGCGCCTTCGTCGATGGCAGCGGCGAGCGGATCACCGTGCGTAACGCCCATGACGACAGCCCGGCCTACAGCTACCCCGATGCCGACCTGGCCGTGGTCGAGCGCGCCGATGCCGCCGCCCGCCGGGCGCGCGAGGAATGGCGCGCCCTGACCGCCCAGGCGCGCGGGCGCATCATCTACCGCGTCGGCGCCCTGATCCGCGAGGAGGCCGAGGCCCTGGCGCAGCTGGAATCGCTGACCGCCAACAAGCCGATCCGCGACGCCCGCGTCGAGGTGCTCAAGGTCGCCGAGATGTTCGAGTACTACGCCGGCTGGGCCGACAAGCTGCATGGCGAAGTCATCCCGGTACCCACCAGCCACCTCAACTACGTGACCTACGAACCCCTGGGCACGGTGCTGCAGATCACCCCCTGGAATGCGCCGATCTTCACCGGCGGTTGGCAGATCGCCCCGGCCATCACCGCCGGCAATGCGGTGATCCTCAAGCCTTCCGAGCTGACCCCGGTGACCTCGCTGCTGCTGGGCGTGCTGGTGGAACGCGCCGGTGCGCCCAAGGGCCTGGTCAACGTGCTCGCCGGCCAGGGCCATACCGTCGGCCAGCAGGTGATCGCCCACGCCGACATCCGCAAGGTGGTCTTTGTCGGCTCGCCGGCCACCGGCCGGCACATCGCCGCCGCCGCGGCCCAGCGCTGCATACCGGTGGTGCTGGAGCTGGGCGGCAAGTCGGCCAACATCGTCTTCGAAGACGCCGACCTGGACCTGGCCGTGCGCGGCGCCCAGGCGGCGATCTTTTCTGGGGCCGGCCAGAGTTGCGTCTCCGGTTCGCGGCTGCTGGTGCAGGAGTCCATCTACGAGCGCTTCATCCAGGCGGTGGCCCGCGCCGCCAGCCAGTTCAAGGTGGGGGACCCGAGCGATCCCGAGACCCAGATCGGCCCGATCCACAACGCCAAGCAGTTCGCCCACGTCAGGAACATGGTGGAAGGTGCCCTCGGTGAGGGCGCACGGCTGGTGGCCAATGGCGTCGAGCCGCTGCCTGCCGGGACGGGCTACTACGTCAATCCCACGGTACTGGCTGGCCACAATGGCCTGAGTTGCGCCCAGGAAGAGATCTTCGGGCCGGTGGTGGTGGCTATCCCGTTCAAGGACGAGGCCGATGCCATCCGCATCGCCAACGACAGCCGCTTCGGCCTGGCCGGGGCGGTCTGGACCCGCGATGTCGGTCGTGCCCACCGGGTGGCGCGCGGTGTGCGCGCCGGTACCTTCTGGGTCAACGGCTACAAGACCATCCACGTCAGCTCGCCCTTCGGCGGCTACGGCGAGAGCGGCTACGGTCGCTCCTCGGGACTCGACGCCCTGCGCGAATACAGCGAAGTGAAGAGCGTCTGGGTGGAAACCGCCGCGGTGCCCGCCGCCGGCTTCGGCTATGGCGCCAGCCTGGAGTAACAGATGACCATCCATCAAGCCTTGTTGGACGACGCCCGCAGCTGGCGTCGCGATTTCCACGCCCATCCGGAATTGGGTTTCGCCGAGCACCGCACCGCGGCGCGGGTGGCCGAGTTGCTGGAGGGCTTCGGCCTGGAGGTCCATCGCGGCCTCGGTGGCACCGGCGTGGTCGGGGTACTGCGTCATGGCGAGGGCCCCAGCCTGGGGCTGCGTGCCGACATGGACGCCCTGCCGATGCAGGAGGTGGGGGACGTTCCCCACCGCTCCACCGCCGCCGGGCGCATGCACGCCTGCGGCCATGACGGCCATACCGCCATTCTGCTGGCCACGGCGCGTCATCTGAGTGAGCACCGCGACTTCCGCGGCACCCTCTATTTCGTCTTCCAGCCCGCCGAGGAAAATCTCGGCGGCGCGCAAAAGATGATCGAGGACGGCCTGTTCGAGCGCTTCTCCATGGACGCTATCTACGGCCTGCACAACTGGCCGGGATTGCCGGCCGGCCAGGTGGTGGTCAATCCGGGCGCCATGATGGCCTCGCTGGACACCTTCGCCATCACCCTCACCGGCAAGGGCTGCCACGCGGCCATGCCCGAGCGCGGGCGTGATCCCATCGTCGCCGCGGCGGACCTGATCCTGCAGCTGCAGACCATCGTCGCCCGGCGGATCTCGCCGCTGGCCGCCGCGGTAGTCAGCGTGACCATGATGGAGGCGGGGGAGGCCATCAACGTCATCCCCGAGGTGGCGCGGCTCAGGGGCACGGTGCGTTGCCTGGATGGCGCGGTACGTGCCGAAGTTGAGCGGCTGATCGGCGAGATCGTCGCCCAGGCGCCGCTGGCCCAGGGCGTGCGCGGCGAGCTGGAGTTCACCCGCGGCTATCCGGTGACCGAGAACCATCCCCAGCAGGCGGCGCGGGTGCGTCAGGCGGCGGTGACAGCCTTTGGCGCCGAGCGGGTCAGTGACGGCGTACCACCGTCCATGGCCTCCGAGGATTTCGCCTTCATGCTGGCGGCGCGTCCGGGAGCCTATCTCTGGCTGGGTGTCGATGGTGAGCGACCCTCGGCACCGCTGCACAATCCGGCCTACGACTTCAACGACGCCATCATCGAACCGGCCGTGCGGCTGTGGGCGGAGCTGGTGCGCCAGGAACTGCCCGCCTAATTAGTCTTCAGCGTTTGGTCAAAGCCTAAAGCCTTGCGAGCTAGAGCCAAACAAGGCCTGGGCGGCCCCGCGAAGAGGCCTGAGGAAGCGGATCGGACTCGCGGGCGAGTTTACAAGTGGTAAATGAGCATTCCGAAGGCATCTTCAACGCAGTTTGGCCGACGCGCAGCTGGCTTTGAGCCGACGCTCAGCGAAAGGCGGTCATCCGCTGCACCATGGCCGTGCGCAACTCGTCCGCGGCGCGGCTGAGCTTGCGGCCCAGGCGGGTCACCAGCTCGACGTGGGCGCGGGCGAAGCCCGGATCGGCCAGGGGCAGGGCGCGCAAGGCGCCGCTGTCCAGCTCCTGGGTGGCGGCGAACAGCGGCAGCAGGGTCACGCCGCCCTGCTGGGCATAGTGCTTGAGCAGGGCGAAGGTGTTGCAGGTCAGGGTCGGTGCCAGGCGCTGGCCGGCGGCCTGCTCCACGGCGTCGAGCATCTGGCGGATGCCGTAGGAGATGTCCGGCACGGCCAGGCGATGCTCGCCCAGCGCTGCCAGGGTCACAGGGCCCTGGGTCGCGGCCAGCGGATGCTCGGGCGCCACCATTGCATAGAGCGGCTGCTCGCGGCTGCCATGTACGCGCAGGTGCGGATCGCGCGGCGGATTGAACACCAGCCCCAGTTGCGCCTCGTCTTCCATCACCTGGCGGATCACCTCGTTGGTACCCACCACATTGACCCTGACCTCGATCTCCGGATGCCGCGCGGAAAAGTCGCCCAGGCTGCGCGACAGGTCGCCGATGAAGCCTTCGCCGATGGCCAGCACCACGCGGCCGGTGCGCAGTCCCTGGAGATCGGAGATGGCATCTTTCAGGCCGTCGAGCTGGGTCTGGCGCTGGCGGAAATAGTCCAGCACCAGGCGCCCGGCCTCGGTCGGGGTGATGCCGCGACGGTGTCTTTCGATGAGGTCGACGCCCAGCTCCGCCTCGACCTGGGCGATCTGCCGGCTGACCGCGGACGGGGCGATATCCAGGGCGTCAGCCGCAGCGCGCACGCTGCCCAGGCGCACCGCCTCGACGAAATAATGCAAGCGCTGTTCGTGAATTCCACGCATCCGTGTGTTCTCTTAAAGGCAACGGAAAAGGCCATTTCCAGTATTGGAGAGAGAACAGGCCGCTGTCCATACTCGGGCCAAGACCACGGCCGCCCCGGCCTGGCCAAGGCCCGCGACGCAGAGCCCTGAAGCGGTAAGAAGTCCCATGCGAGACACTGTCCGCGCCGGGCTTCTTCCCTCTGGCGCGCCAGGCGTACGCCTTCGACCAGACCTCCAGAACGACCGGGTCCTGCTCCCTTGCGGAGCCCTTTTCTGCCCAGCGGGCCTCGCTGCTCGCGACTGCCAACCATACCAACAACCGAGCCCGCGAGCGGGCCGCAGGGGGAAGAATGAGCGCCAATCCGACTCTGGCCGTGGGCCAGGACCGAGCCGTCAGCAATACCGTCAGACTCTACATCTGGGCAGCGCTAGTGCTGCTGATCGCCGAGCTGATCGGCTCCCTCACCATACCGCTGGGGCCGGGCAAGGTGGTGTTGCTGCCGATGATCTGGGCGCTCTTGCTGGGTGCGGCGGTGGGGCAGGTCGGCAAGCGCATGCCGCTGGGTCTGGGTATCGACCGCGGCGCCCAGGTGCGCTCGGCGGCCATTCTGCAATACGCCTTGCTGGTGTTCATTGCCAAGCTCGGCCTGGTGGTGGGTGGCTCGCTGCCCACGGTGATCGCCGCCGGCTGGGCACTGGCCTTCCAGGAGCTGGGGCATTTCGTCGGCACCATCCTGCTCGGTCTGCCGGTGGCCCTGCTGCTGGGCATCAAGCGCGAGGCCATCGGTGCCACCTTCTCGGTGGGGCGCGAACCGAGCCTGGCAATCATCAGCGAACGCTATGGCATGGACTCCCCGGAAGGCCGCGGCGTACTCGCCGAGTACCTGACCGGCACCCTGTTCGGCGCGGTGTTCATGGCCATCGTGGCCGGTTTCATCGCCAGCCTGAACATCTTCCACCCCTATTCCCTGGCCATGGGCGCCGGCCTGGGGTCGGGCAGTATCATGGCCGCCGCGGCTGGTGCCATCGCTGCCCAGCAGACCGCCGAGGTGGCCAAGGAGGTCATGGCCCTGGCCGCCGCCGCCAACCTCATCACCCTGACCCTGGGCACCTATTTCACCCTGTTCATCTCCCTGCCGCTGGCAGTCTGGGGCTACCGGGTGATGGAGCCGCGCATCGGCCGTACCACCAAGGCCTCCTTCCAGCAGAGTTCGGTGGATGCCGCCGTGGTGGACGAGCCCGTGGAGCTGGGCTGGTCGGCACGCTTCAGCGCCTGGCTGGCCTCGGGTGCCCTAGCGCTGCTGGCGACCCTGGTGATGAGCAAGACCCTGCCACCGGCTGCTTTCCTGGGCGTCGCGGTGATGATCCTGGCGGCCTTCGTCGGCGAACTGCTCTGCCAGCTGTTTCGCCGCAAGGTGCCGGCGGTGTGCTGGGTATCGCTGGTGGCCATGTTCCTGACCTCGCCCTGGTGCCCCCTGGCGCCGCAGATCACCGCCGCCCACAACGCGGTCGGCATCATGGCGCTGATCACCCCCATGCTGGCCTTCGCCGGCCTGTCCATCGCCAAGGACATCCCGGCCTTCCGGCGCCTCGGCTGGCGCATCGTGGTGGTTTCGCTGATCGCCAGCTTTGGCACCTTCATCGGCGCGGCCTTCATCGCCGAAGTGTTTCACTGATCCTCTCCGCGCGCACCGGGTCTCCGGTGCGCCGCTTCCCGCTGCCGTATCGCTCCGCCGCTTGATCTCTCCGCTTCCCGCATTTCGTGTCGCAGCTCCCAGCCTTGAGCCCTGACGGCAAGGTGTCGTCCCTGGACGATCACCGGCGCTTGAGCTACGCCCCGAGTTGCAGTATCTATGATGGAAAATTAACAAAAACCGTTAATTTAATAACATCAAGAAAACGGAGGCGTGCTCGGCATGGGCAAAATCGCGGTCATCGGCAGCAACATGGTCGACCTCATCACCTACATCGAGCGGCTACCCGTGCAGGGCGAGACGCTGGAAGCGCCGGACTTCGCCCTCGGTTGTGGCGGCAAGGGCGCCAACCAGGCGGTCGCCGCGGCCAAGCTGGGCAGCAAGGTGCTGATGGTGACCAAGGTCGGCGACGACCTCTTCGCCGACAATACCCTGGCCAACTTCCGCCGCTTCGGCGTCGACACCCGTCACGTAACCCGCGCGCCGGGTCGCTCCAGCGGGGTGGCGCCGATCTTCGTCCAGCCCGACTCGCATAACAGCATCCTCATCGTGAAGGGCGCCAACGCCGCCCTCGGCCCGGCCGACATCCAGGCCGCGGAAGCCGATCTGCGCGACTGCGCACTGATCGTGCTGCAGCTGGAGATCGCCCTGGAGACCGTCTATGCCGCCATCGATTGCGGCCAGCGCCTGGGTATCCCCGTGCTGCTCAATCCGGCCCCCGCGGTGGCCGACCTGAGCGCCGCGCACCTCGCCCGGCTGGATTACTTCGTCCCCAACGAGACCGAACTGGCCCTGGTCAGCGGTCTGCCCGTGCAGGATCGCGAGAGCGCCTTCGCCGCCGCGCGGGTGCTGGCCGGTCGCGGCATCCGCCATGTGGTGGTCACCCTCGGTGCCCAGGGCGCGCTGTACGTGGGCGAGGAGGGCGAATTCAGCCTCCCCGGCCAGCAGGTGGCGGCCATCGACACCACCGGCGCCGGCGATGCCTTCATCGGCTGCTTCGCCCATGGCCGCGTCCAGGGCCTCGGCCTCCGGGACGCCATGCAGCGGGCCGTGGCCTATTCGGCGCTGTCGGTCACCGGACGCGGCACCCAGACCTCCTATCCCGAGGCTGCGGTCTTCGCCGACTACCTCGCGTCCCTGGATCTCTGACGCAAGGTCGGCGATCCCCTCACCCTGGCACCCCTACGGAGAACAACAATGAGCCAGTCACCCCTGCGGCCCAGCGCCGACGGCTACTACCTGAACCGCACGCCGTGGTTCGCCTTCATCCTGCTGTGCTGCATCTTCGCGCTCTGGGCCGCCGCGGCGAGCATGAACGACGTGCTCATCGCCCACTTCAAGAAGGCCTTCCTGCTCAGTGATTTCCAGACCGCCTTCGTCCAGTCGGCCTTCTATCTCGGCTATTTCTTTCTGGCCCTCCCGGCTGCGCTGATGGTGCGGCGCTTCAGCTACAAGACGACCATTCTCTTCGGTCTGTTCCTCTACATGGTCGGCTGCCTGCTGTTCTTTCCGGCCGCCTCCATGGCCAAGTACGGCATGTTCCTGCTGGCGCTGTTCGTGATCGCCGCGGGGCTGTCCTTCCTGGAGACCGCCTGCAACACCTACTCGACCCTGCTCGGGCCGCGCGAGACTGGCACCCGCCGGTTGAACATCTCCCAGACCTTTCACCCCTTCGGCGCCATGACCGGCGTCTACGTGGGCAGCTTCGTGATGTTCAAGGACGGCGACGCCAGCCAGGCGCAGCTGCTGCAGATGAATCCCGCCGAGGCCGCCGCCCAGCAACTGCAGATGATCCAGGCCACCCTGACGCCCTACCAGTGGATGATCGGCGTGCTGGTGCTGATCTTCGTGCTGATCGCCTGTACCCGCTATCCGTCCTGCAAGGGCAACGACCGCGTCCGCAGCGAGGGCGACGGCATGGCCGCCAGCCTGGGTCGGCTGAGACGCAATCCGCGCTTCGTCTTTGGCGTGCTGGCACAGTTCCTCTATGTCGGCGCCCAGGTCGGCGTCTGGAGCTTCACCATCCGCCTGGCCATGCAGCTCGGCGGCATGAACGAGCGCAGCGCCTCCTGGTTCCTGCTCACCACCTTCGCCGCCTATTTCGTCGGCAAGCTGATCGCCAACCTGCTGATGCGCCGCTGGCATCCGGCCAAGGTGCTGGGCGTCTACGGCGTGCTGTGCATCGCCCTGCTGGCCTACACCATCCTGGTGCCCAACATCACCGCGGTGTACGCCGCCGTGGGCGTGAGCATCTTCCTCGGCCCTTGCTGGCCGACCATCTATGGCCTGACCGTCGACGGCATCGGCCGCGATACCGAATTCGGCGGTTCGCTGCTGGTGATGAGCATCGTCGGTGGCGGGGTGATCCCGATCTTCCAGGGCCTGCTGTCCGACTACACCGGCGGCAACATGCAGCTGGCCTATTCGGTGCCGCTGCTGTGCTTCACGGTGATCGTCGCCTACGCCCTCTATTGCCTGCGTCATCCGGCCAGCGAGCGGCTGCCGGTGGGCGCTGCCCAGACTGCCTGAGGAGGGCACCGCCATGTCCGTACGCCTGCCCCTGCAGCCTGAGCAATTCACCGCGTGCGAGCGCACCCTGCTCGCCAGCGACGCCTTCCAGGTGCGCGCCTGGACCTATCCTTCCGGGGTCCGCGCCCTGGCCCTGGAGAATCGCCGCGGCCGGCTGGTCGTGCTGCCCTATCAGGGACAGATGGTCTGGGATGCCACCTTCGACGGCTGCCGCCTGACCATGCCCGGGCTGTTCGATCAGCCGCGGCCGACCCGGCGGATCATCGAGACCTATGGCTGCTTCATGTTCCACGCCGGGGTGCTACGCAACGGCTGCCCGGCGCCGGAGGACAGTCACGAGCTGCACGGCGAACTGCCCTGCGCGCCGCTGGACGAGGCCTGGCTGGAGCTGGGCCGGGACGCGGAGGGTGACTTCCTGCGCCTGGGCGGTCGCCATGACTACGCCATGGGCTTTGGCGATCGCTATCGCGCTCAGCCCAGCGTGACCCTGAGGCCGGACACCGCCGTATTCGAACTAGGCCTGGAGGTGGAAAACCAGGCCGGCCAGCCCATGGACCTCATGTACATGGCGCACATGAACTACGCCTACGTACCCGGCGGTCGTTTCCACGAGCCGCTGGGCGTGACCCGCACCCGGGTGCGCACCAGCGTGCCGGCTCATGTGCGGCCGACCGCCGACTGGCAGGCTTTCATCGCCGAGCTGGCCGAAGATTCGGAACGGCTGCGGGTGCTGGATGCGCCTGAGCGCTACCAGCCGGAAATCGTCAGTTTCATCGATGCGCCGGGCACCGACGCGGCGGGGGAGGCGCACTTCCTGCTGGAGCATCCGGGCGGCGCGGCCTTCTACACGGCCTATCGCCCAGAGGATTTGCCCCATGCCACGCGCTGGGTGCTGCACAACCCCGACCAGCAGGTGGCGGCCTTCGTGCTGCCGGCGACCTGCGAGCCGGAGGGCTATCTGGCCGAGACCGCCAAGGGCCAGGTGCAGCAGCTGCAGCCGGGTGAGCGGCGCACCTTCAGCGTGCGCACCGGCTACCTCGCCGCCGCCGAACGCGAGGCGCTGCTGACGCGCCTGGCCGACCCAACGCGGATCAGGTGAGCAGTTGCGCGCCGTTCGCCTCGATCCGTTCGCGATAGCTGCGCGGGATGCGCCCGTCGCTGACCACCCCGTCGAAGTCGCTGAGCGCCGCGAAATGCGCGGCGCGCACCACGTCGAACTTGGTATGGTCGACCAGCAGCAGCCGCTGCTGGGCCTGGCGCAGGACCTTCTGCTTGACCTCGACCTCGTTGAAGTTGAAGCAGGTGACGCCGAAGTCCGCGCTCACCCCGGCCGCCGAGACGAAGGCATGGGTGAGGCGCACGCCATCGAGCACCCCGGTCTCCAGGCGACTCTCGAAGATCTGATTCTTGCGCTGGAAGGTCCCGCCGCACACCACCAGGGTGCAGTTGACCTTCTGCTGCAGCTTGAGCAGCACATTGAGCGAGTGGCAGACGGCGGTGAATTCCAGGTCATCGGGAATGAAGTCCACCACGAAGGGCGTGGTGGTCCCGCAATCGAGGAAGATGGTGTCGCCGGCGCGGATCTGGGCCGCGGCCAGCCGACCGATGCGGCGCTTTTCCTCGACCTGGCGCAGGTCCTGTTCCACCACCTGGTAGCCGGGCGCCTCGCTGCCGCCGACATCGCGGGTGACATGACCGCCGAGCAGCCGCAGGCCGTCCGGCGGGAGCCGCAGGTCGCGGCGCAGGGTCATTTCCGAGACACCCAGCAGTTGGGCCATCTCGCGCAGGTGAATGGCGTGCTGGTCCTGCAACGCCTGGTGCATCAGCTTGAGCCGAGCGGCTTTCTTGCTATCCATGAGAGGTGCTACGGGAGTCCGACAAGACGTACAGGCCACACGAACAAAGAATTCTGATCCGATCATACGCTACCCGTGCCTGAGGAGGCCCCATGCAGCTTGAACCCGGCGAACTCGCCAAGACCATCGACCACACCCTGCTCGCCGCCGATGCCCGCCGCGCCCAGATCGACCGCCTGTGCCAGGAGGCGCGTACCCATGGCTTCTACTCGGTGTGCGTGAATTCCGCCCAGGTCCCCCACGCCGCGGTGCAACTGGCCGGCAGCGCGGTCAAGGTCTGCGCGGTGGTGGGCTTTCCGCTCGGCGCCGGGCTGAGCGCGGCCAAGGCTTTCGAGGCCGAGCGGGCCATCGCCGCCGGGGCGGGGGAGATCGATATGGTGCTCAATATCGGCTGGCTCAAGGATGGTCTGCTGGAGGAGGTCTCCGCCGACATCGCCGCCGTCCAGGCGGCCTGCGGCGCGGTACCGCTCAAGGTGATCCTGGAGACCGGTCTGCTCGACGAGACCCAGAAGCGCCAGGCCTGCCGGATCTGTCGCGATCTCGGGGTCGCCTTCGTCAAGACCTCGACCGGTTTCGGCCACGGCGGCGCGACCCTGGAGGACGTGCGGCTGATGCGCGAGGAGGTGGGCCCGGATATGGGTGTGAAGGCCTCCGGCGGCGTCCGCGACCGGGCCACCGCCCAGGCCATGCTGGAGGCCGGCGCGACCCGTCTGGGGACCAGTTCGGGCGTGGCCATCGTCAGTGGGGGTGAGGGTGGGGCCGGGTATTAGGGCAGGACGCCTGTAGGTTGGGTTGAGCGCAGCGAAGCCCAACGGTGCCGCCTTGTGTTGGGCTTCGGCGGAGGAGCCGCCTCAGCCCAACCTACGGGTGCTATCCCGGCCCCTGCCGGTACAGCTTGGAATCGCTGAAATCCCCCGGCGCCAGCACCTCGCCCACCAGGATCAGCGCCGTGCGACGGAAATCCTTGTCCCGTGCCCGCTCGACGATGTCGGCCAGGGTGCCCTGGACGCTGTCCTGATCCGGCCAGCTGGCGCGGTGGACGATGGCCACCGGGCAGGCGGGGCCGTAGTGCGGCAGGAGGTCGGTGACGATGCGTTCCAGCTGGCCCACGCCCAGGTGAATGGCCAGGGTCGCCCGGTGGCGAGCGAGATCGGCCAGCGCCTCGCCCTCGGGCATGGCGGTGCGGCTGGCGTAGCGGGTGAGGATCACCGTCTGGCTGACGCCGGGCAGGGTCAGCTCGCAACCCAACAGGGCGGCGCAGGCGGCGGTGGCGGTCACGCCGGGGACGATCTCGTAGGCAATGCCCAGCGCCTGCAGGCGGCGGATCTGCTCACCGATGGCGCCGTACAGCGAAGGATCGCCGGAATGCACCCGGGCCACGTCCTGGCCTCGGGCATGGGCGGCGGCCAGATGCCCGACGATGGCATCCAGATCAAGGCTGGCGGTGTCGATCACCGTCTCGGCCTGGTGACCTTCCAGCACCGCTTGTGGCACCAGGGAGCCGGCATAGAGGATCACCGGGCATTGGCGGATCAGCCGCTGGCCCTTGACGGTGATGAGGTCGGGATCGCCGGGGCCGGCGCCGATGAAATGGACGGTCATGGGGTTTCCTCGGCCAGGGCGGCGAGCAATTCGGTGACGCTGGCGAATTCGCGGTCGACGCTGGGTAGGGCAGGGCGACGCAGGATCAGCACCGGCAGACCGCGTTCGCGGGCGACCTGTAACTTGGGCTGGGTGGCGGCACTGCCGCTGTTCTTGCTGATCAGCACATCGAAGTCGCCCTGGGCGAAGAGCGCGCGCTCGGCCTCCAAGGCGAAGGGACCGCGGTCGCCGATGATCCGTGCCCGTTCGGTGCCGGGATGGGCATCGAGCAGGCGCAGGGTCCAGAACTGCCCGCCGGGAATCTCCTGGAGATGCTCCAGCGGCTCGCGACCCAGGGTGAAGAAGGGCCGGGCGAAGGGTGCCAGGGCTCGCTGCAGCTCGGCCCAGTCGGCCACTTCGCGCCAGTCATCCTGCGGACCGGCCTGCCATCCGGGGCGCCGCAGGGCCCAGCAGGGGACACCCGATCGAGCTGCGGCCAGGGCGGCGTTGTGGCTGATCTGTGCGGCGTAGGGGTGGGTAGCGTCCAGCAGCAGGTCGATGCCTTCACTGCGGAGAAAGGCGCCCAGCCCCTCGGCGCCACCATAGCCGCCGACCCGCACCTGGCAGGGCAGGTCCTGGGGCACGCGGCCGAGGCCGGCCAGGCTGTAGAGGGCATTCGCCGGCAGCTGGCGGGCGATGGCCAGGGCTTCGGTGGTACCCCCGAGCAAGAGGATCTTCATTGGGCTTCTCCGACGATACCGCCCTGGCGGTCGATGGCCAGGACCTCCAGCGCCACGCCTGCCGGGACGATGCCACGGGCGAAGGCCAGCGCCTGGCGGCAGACGGCATCGCCCAGGGGAATGCCGGCGGCCTGGGCCAGTTGCAGTGCCTGCTGGCTGGTATTGGCGCCGATCATGGCGGCTTGCAGGTCCGCGTCGGCGCCCAACGTGGCAGCCCAGGCGGCCAGCTGTGGCAGGTCGATGCTGGAGCTGCGGCTGTGCAGGTCGAGATGGCCGGCGGCCAGCTTGCTGATCTTGCCGAACCCGCCGCACAGACTCAGGCGCGCCACCGGCGCCTTGCGCAGGTGCTTGAGCACGGCGCCGGCGAAGTCTCCCATTTCGATCAGGGCGGTTTCCTCCAGGCCGTAGCGACGGCGCATGGCGTCTTCGCTGGCGTTGCCGGTGCAGGCGGCGAGATGGCCGTGGCCGTTGGCGCGAGCCACGTCGATGCCCTGGTGGATGGAGGCGATGTAGGCGGCGCAGGAAAAGGGCCGGACGATGCCGCTGGTGCCAAGGATCGACAGGCCGCCGAGAATGCCCAGGCGCGGGTTCATGGTCTTGAGCGCCAGGTGTTCGCCCCCCTCGACGCCGACGGTCACGGAAAAGCCGCCACCATAGCCGTGGCGCCGTGCCAGTTCGCCGAGATGGCGGGTCATCATCTGCCGCGGTACCGGATTGATCGCCGGTTCTCCCACCGCCAGCACCAGCCCGGGCTTGGTCACGGTGCCGACGCCGGGGCCGGCGTGGAAGCTGACCCCCGGGGTGGTGCTCAGGCGTACCTGGGCGAACACCAGGGCGCCGTGGGTCACGTCCGGATCATCGCCACCGTCCTTGAAGGTACCGGCTTGGGCGCCGCCTTCCAGCCGCTGGCAGTGGGCCAGGGGCATGAGGACCCGCCGTCCCTTGGGCAGCTCGATCTCCACCGCATCGCCGGGCGTCTCGCCCAGCAGCAGGCTGGCCGCCGCCAGGCTGGTGGCGGTGGCGCAGCTGCCGGTGGTGAGGCCGGTGCGCAGGGGCGCGGGCTGTTCGGGGGTTTCGTCACGCATGGGGCTTGCGGCTGTGCAGCAGGGTGATGGGCAGCGCCGCGCGCCAGGTGTCGAAGGCGCCCAGCGGCTGGGCCTGGGCCACCTGCAGGCGGGTCAGGTCGCCGCCATGACGTTCGCGAAAGGCCACCAGGGCGGCTTCGGTCTGCAGGGTCACGGCATTGGCCAGCAGGCGACCGCCGGGCCGCAGGGCGGTCCAGCAGGCATCCAGGACCCCGGGCGCGGTGAGGCCGCCACCGATGAAGATGGCGTCCGGGGTCGCCAGGCCGGTCAGTGCCTCCGGTGCCTGACCGGCCACCAGCTGCAGCGCCGGCGCACCGAGGTGGTCGCGATTGTGGAGGATGTGTGCCTGGCGTCCGGCATCGGCCTCGACGGCCAGCGCCCGGCAGCTGGGATGGCTGCGCGCCCATTCGATGCCGATGGAGCCGCAGCCGGCGCCCACGTCCCACAGCAGTTCGCCGGGGCGGGGGGCCAGGCGCGCCAGGGTCACGGCGCGCACGTCGCGCTTGGTCAGCTGACCGTCGTGGCGATAGGCGTCGTCCGGCAGGCCCGGGGTGAGGGGCAGGCCGGCCTCAACGGTCTCGCTCAGGACCTCGATGGCCACCAGGTTGAGCGTCGCCGCCTCTGCCAGCGACCAAGCCTCGGCGCGGCTGGCGATGCGTCGCTCCAGCGGACCGCCCAGGTGCTCCAGCACCTGCAGCTGGCTGGCGCCAAAGCCCTGGTCCACCAGCAGGGCGGCCAGGGCGGCGGGGCTGTGACCGTCGTTGCTCAAGACCAGCAGGCGCGCGCCGGGATGCAGGTGGCGCACCACCCCGGCCAGGGGCCGCGCCACCACCGACAGCAACGCGACCTCCTGCAGGGGCCAGCCCAGGCGGGCAGCGGCCAGGGAATAGGAGGAGGGCGCCGGCAGCACCTGCAGTTCGTCGGCCGACAGTTGGCGCGAGAGGCTCGCGCCAACGCCGAACAGCATGGGATCGCCACTCGCCAGCACGCAGACCGGGGTGCCGCGACGGTCCAGCACGGGAGCGAGGGCGAAGGGTTGCGGCCAGGGCTCGCGGACGGCGCGGATGCAGGGTGGCAGCAGCGCCAGCTGGCGTGGACCGCCGATGACGACCTGCGCCTCCAATAGGGCGCGCTGGGCGCTTTTGCCCAGGCCGGGGTAGCCGTCTTCGCCGATACCCACCACGGTCAGCCAGGGGATCATGAACAAACCTCATCGAGCGTCAGCCGACCGGCCGTTTTCAAGGGGTCGGGCAAAGCGGGCATAATAGCCTCTTTCCCCGTCCAGCCCGACCTTCCGCCGTGAATCCTCCGTCTCCTTCCGCCCTCGTCCCGCGGCCTTCGGCCTGTCCGGGATTGCTGCGCATCGTGCCCGCCCGCGATGGCGGCCTGTGCCGGGTGAAGTTGCCGGGCGGACGCCTCACGGCGGTCCAGGCGCGGGCCATCGCCGCGGCCAGCCAGCGCTGGGCGAGCGGTGTGCTGGAACTGACTAACCGCGCCAACCTGCAACTGCGTGGCGTGCGCCCGGACGGCGCCAACGCCCTGGTGGCCGCGCTGCAGGCGGCCGGTCTGGGCCCAAGCGATCCAGCCGCCGACGACGTGCGCAACGTGCTGCTCAGCCCCGCCGCGGGCCGCGATCCGCAGCAACGGAGGGACGTCCGTCCCCTGGCCGCCGAACTGCTCGCGCTGCTGGAAGGCGATCGCCGCCTGCATGGCCTGTCGCCCAAGTTCGCCCTGCAACTGGACGGCGGCGAGGCCCTGGCACGGCTCGACCATGCCCATGACGTCTGGCTGTCGGCCCACGCCGAAGGCTATCTCCTCGGTCTGGCCGGTACCCCGCTGGATGCGCCGCTGGGCCTGATCCCCACGGGGCGCGAGAGGGCGACGGTGGCAGCCCTGCTGCACCGTTTTCTCGACCTCGCCAGCGCTGAGCAGAGCCGCATGCGCCAGCTGCTGGCGCAGCTTCCGGTTGCGGAGCTGCTGGCTGGACTGGACCTGCTGCCAGCCCCGGCTACCCCTCGTTCGCCAGCGGCAACGGCGCGGCGCCTGGGCAGTCATCCGCAGCGCCAGGCGGGCCTCTGCTGGGTCGGTGCCCAGCCCGCCTTGGGGCGGCTGCCGACCATGACCCTGGCAGCGGTCGCCGAACTCGCCGAGCACCACGGCAATGGCGAACTGCACCTGACCCCCTGGCAGGGCCTGTTGCTGCCCGATGTGCCGACCGACAAGGCCCAGGCGCTGCTCACGGCCTTGACCACCCTGGACCTGACCACCGACCCTGCCGCACCCCTGGCCCGGCTGATCGCTTGTACCGGCAGCCAGGGCTGCGCCAAGGGCCAGGCCGATACCAAGGGCGACGCCCTGCGCCTGGCTGAGCGGCTGCCGGCAGGCGTGGAGGTCCACCTCTCCGGCTGCCCGCGCAGTTGCGCCCTGGCCGGACAGGCCCCCCATACCCTGCTGGCCGTGGCCCCCGGCCGTTATGACCTCTTCGTGCGCGACGCCACCCAGCCCGGTCCGGGCCGGCGGCGCGCCACCCAACTATCCCTCGACGAGGCCGCCGCCTGGCTGGCCCGGAGTCCTAGTGATGCTTGAATACGAACGCGACGGCCAGGCGATCTATCGCCAATCCTTCGCCACCATCCGCGCCGAGGCCGATCTCTCGGCCATCCCCGCCGACCTGGAAAAGCTCGCCGTGCGGGTGATCCACGCCTGCGGCATGGTCGACGTGGTCCAGGACCTGGCCTTTTCCCCGGGCGCCGGCGCGGCCGGTCGCGCGGCCCTGGCGGCCGGCGCGCCCATCCTCTGCGATGCGCGCATGGTCGCCGAGGGCGTCACCCGCACCCGGCTGCCGGCCGCCAATCAGGTGATCTGCACCCTGCACGACGAGGGCATCCGCGAACTGGCCGTGGCCCAGGGCAACACCCGCTCGGCGGTGGCCCTGGAGCGCTGGCGGCCGCACCTGGCCGGCAGCGTGGTGGTGATCGGCAACGCCCCCACGGCGCTGTTCTATCTGCTGGAGATGCTCGACGCCGGGGCGCCCAGGCCGGCGCTGATCCTCGGCATGCCGGTGGGCTTCGTCGGCGCCATGGAGTCTAAGGACGCCCTGGCCGCCGACAGTCGCGGCGTGCCCTACGTCATCGTGCGCGGCCGACGTGGCGGGAGTGCCATGGCCGCGGCAGCGGTCAATGCCCTGGCCACGGAGGTGGAGTGATGGCCGGCCGCCTGCTCGGCCTGGGCGTCGGCCCCGGCGATCCGGAACTCATCACCCTGAAGGCCCTGCGCCTCCTGCAGGGCGCGCCGGTGGTGGCCTATTTCGTCGCCAAGGCCAAGGCCAACGCGGGCCAGGGCGGCAATGCCTATGGCGTCATCGAGGGCTATCTGCTGGACGGCCAGCAACGCCTGCCGCTGGTCTATCCGGTGACCACCGAGAAGCTGGCGCCGCCGCTGTCCTACGAGACGGTGATCGCCGACTTCTACGACACCGCCGCCGCCCAGGTGGCCGACCATCTGGACGCCGGCCGTGACGTGGCGGTGATCTGTGAAGGCGATCCCTTCTTCTACGGCTCCTACATGTACCTGCACGACCGCCTGGCCGAGCGCTACGAGGCCCAGGTGGTGCCGGGGGTCTGCTCCATGCTCGGCGGCGTGGCCATGCTCGGCCTGCCGCTGGTCTATCGCAACCAGACCCTCACGGTGCTCTCCGGGGTGCTCTCCGCCGAGGAGCTCAAGGCACGTCTCGCGAGCGCCGACGCCGCCGTGGTGATGAAGCTCGGGCGCAACTTCGAGAAGGTGCGCCAGGTGTTGCGCGACCTGGGCCTGGACGAGCGCGCCCGCTACATCGAACGCGCCACCATGGACAACCAGCGCATCGTCGCGCTGGACGAGGTCGAGCCCATGGCCTCGCCGTATTTCTCGCTGGTGGTGGTACCGGGGGTGAAATGGAAGGGTTGAGCCCGGCCATCGTCATCCTCGGCCCTGGCGCCCTGGCCACTGCTCGCCGCCTGCAGGCTGGCCTGCCGGGCAGCCTGGTGCACGGCCTGGCCGGGCGGGTCGAGGGCGACGTGACCTACACCGCTTTCGGCGACCATCTGCGCGACCTCTATCGCCAGCAGCGGCCGCTGCTGGTGCTCTGCGCCGCCGGCATCGTCATCCGCAGCCTGGCGCCGCTGCTGGACGACAAGACCGCCGAGCCGCCGGTACTGGCGGTGGCCGAGGACGGCAGCGCCGTGGTGCCGCTGTTGGGCGGCCTGGCCGGTGCCAATCGCCTGGCCCGCCAGCTGGGTACCTTGCTGGACGTGGCCCCGGCCATCACCACCAGTGGTGAACTGAGATTCGGCACCTGCCTGCTCGATCCACCGGCCGGCTATGCCCTGGCCGACGTCGACGTGGCCAAGCACCGGGTGGCCGATCTGCTGGCCGGCGCCCCGGTACGCATCGAGGGCGAGGCGCCCTGGCTGGACGAGGTACCCCTGGCCCGTGACCCCGCTGCGCACCAGCGCATCCTGGTCTCGCCGCTGGCCAGTGCCGACGACCACACCCTGCTCATCCATCCCCGCGCCGTGCTGGTGGCGGTACGTGCCGATGCCACCGCTGTCGCCGTCACCGAACTGCTTGCCAGCACCGGCTATGCGCCAGGTGCCGTGGCGGTGCTGCTGGCGCGGGCGGAAGACATGGCCGCGCCCGGCCTGGTCGAGCTGAGCCAGGCGCTGGATGTGCCGTTGAGATTCGTCGACGCCAACACGCCGGACTTCGCCCTGACGACGGTGGAACGTGCCCAGGAGCGGGGCATCGCCCTGCACCTGCATGACCGGCCGCTGGAAGCCGAGGACCTTGGCCAGCGGCGTGGCCGCCTCAGCGTGGTGGGCCTCGGCCCCGGCGCGGCCGAGCTCATGGCACCGGTGGTGCGCCGCGCCCTGGACCAGGCCCAGGACGTACTCGGCTACGCGACCTACGTGCAGATGGCCGGCCCCTTGCGTCCGGATCAGTTGGCCCATGCCAGCGACAACCGTGAAGAATTGCAGCGTGCCCGCCATGCCTTCGAGCTGGCTGCCAGCGGGCGCCAGGTAGTCATGGTGTCGTCCGGCGATCCGGGTGTATTCGCCATGGCCGCCGCGGTACTGGAGGTGCTGGAAGGCGCCGATGACCCGCGCTGGGCGGCGGTGGAGCTGGAGATCCTGCCGGGCATCACCGCGGCCATGGCCAGCGCCGCCCTGGCCGGGGCGCCCCTGGGCCACGACTTCTGCCTGATCTCCCTGTCCGACAACCTCAAGCCCTGGGCGGTGATCGAGCAGCGCCTGCGCCAGGCCGCGGCAGCGGACCTGGCCATGGCCTTCTACAACCCCATCTCCAAGGCTCGCCCGCACCAGTTGGAGCGCGCGCTGGACGTGCTGCGCAGCTGCCGTACGGCGACCACCCCGGTGATCCTCGGCCGTGATGTCGGCCGGCCCGGCGGGGGGCTCGAATACACCAGCCTCGGCGCCCTGCGCAGTGACATGGTGGATTCACGCACCCTGGTGATCCTCGGCTCCAGCCATACCCGGCGCTTTCCGCGGGCCGATGGCGGCGAATGGGTCTATACGCCGCGCTGGTACGATCCGGAATTGTTATAAAGTAACATTTAATGCTTGAATCCTGGTCGCCGCTGGCCCACCCTCGGCGACCCTTCCTATTCCCTGGCGGGAAGCCGGTGAGAGTCCGGCGCGGTCGCGCCACTGTGAGCTTCGAAAGAAGCGAGCCAGACCTCGCCAGGGAACATCCATCATCCACAAGGGACGCGTCATCCCAAGGAGAGTCCATGCTTCGCCGTCTTTCACCGCTGCTCGCCGCCGGCCTGTTGTCCGTTTCCGCCCTTAGCGCCCAGGCCGCCACGACCTATCCGCTGACCATCCACAACTGCGGCCGTGACCTGGTCTTCGAGCGCGCGCCCCAGCGCCTGGTCAGTCTGGGCCAGGCCAGTACCGAGTTGCTCTTGCGCCTGGGCGTGGGCTCGCGCCTGGTGGGTACCGGGGTCTGGTTCGGCGGCCTGCCGAAAGACCTGCAGGAGGAGGGCAAGGGCATTCCGCGCCTGGCCGACAACGCTCCCAGCTTCGAAGCCGTGGTCGGTACCCGGCCGGACCTGGTGGCGGCGCAGTACACCTATCACGTCGGACCCGGCGGCGAGGTGGCGGACTTCCCCCGCTTCGCCAAGCTGGGCATCGCCGCCTATGTGGCGCCCAGCGATTGCGAGGGCAAGGCGGTGACTGCTGATTCCAACAGCGACGGCAGCCGCAGCGCGCCCTTCGACATGAACCTGGTGACCCGCGAGGCCCGGGAACTGGCGGCCATTCTCGATGTGCAGCCGGCTGGCAAGCAGTTGGTTGCCGAGCTGGATCACCGCATCGCCGCCGCTGGCGAGCAGGCCAAGGCGGCCGGGGTCCAGGGGCGTTCGGTGCTGTTCTGGTTTTCCAGTCCGCGCCTGGAAGGCGATCCCTGGGTCGCTGGCAACCTGGGCGCACCGGCCTGGATCGCCCGGTCCCTGGGCCTGCGCAACGTGGTCGACAGCGCCGAGGAATGGCCAGCGGTGAGCTGGGAACGTATCGCCAGTCTGGACCCTGACTATATCGTCGTGGCGCGCATGGACCGCCGTCTCTATCCCGCCGATGACGTCGACAAGAAGCTGGCCTTCCTGCGCAGCGACCCCCTGACCCGCGAATTGCGCGCGGTGCGCGAGAACCACCTGCTGGTGGTGGACGCCCCGACCCTCAATCCCTCGCTGCGGGTGGTGGACAGCGTCGAGACTCTGGCCGCCGACCTGGCCAAGCCGCAACCATGAGCCTGCCCCTGGCAGCCGAAGGGGCCCGGCCCTGGCGCTGGCTGCTGGGCCTGGCCGCCGTGCTGGCGCTGGCGGCGAGCGTGGTGCTGGCCGCTTCCTTCGGCGAGATGCCCATCGCGCCTCTGACCAGCCTGCAGGCCATCGCCAACGGCCTCGGCCTGGGGCCCTATCCGGTGGAGCGTATCGTCCAGGGCATCGTCTGGGAGTACCGCCTCAGTCGTGCCCTGGTGGCGGCCTGCTGTGGCGCGGGCCTGGCGGTCTCCGGCGCCATTCTCCAGGCGCTGCTGCGCAACGCCCTGGCCGAACCCTATGTGCTGGGGCTGTCGGCAGGGGCCTCCACCGGCGCGGTGCTGGTAATGCTGCTGGGCGTCGGCGGCGGGGTGCTCGGGGTCTCGCTCGGCGCCTTTCTCGGCGCGGTGCTGGCCTTCGCCGTGGTGTTGCCGTTTCTGGGCGGCGGTGGCAGCACCCGCATCATCCTCGCCGGAGTGGCCGCTTCCCAGCTGTTCAATGCCCTGACCGCCTATATCGTCGCCACCGCAGCCAATGCCGAGCAGGCGCGCAGCGTGATGTTCTGGCTGCTCGGCAGCCTGGCCGGGGTGCGCTGGCCAGACGTCTGGCTGGCCGCCGGGGTGGTACTCGCCGGTCTGCTGGTGTGCCTGGCCTGTGCCCGAGCGCTGGATGCCTTCGCCTTTGGCGAGGACGCCGCCGCCAGCCTCGGGGTCGCTGTGGGGCCGCTGCGCCTGCTGCTGCTGGCGGTCACCGGCCTGATCACCGCCTGCCTGGTCAGCCTGGTGGGCGCGGTGGGCTTCGTCGGCCTGGTGATCCCCCATGTGGCACGCTTCCTGGTTGGTCCGGGGCATGGGCGCCTGCTGCCCACCTGCGCCCTGATCGGCGCCCTGTTCATGGTGCTGGCCGACATCGTCGCCCGTACCCTGGTGGCCAAGCAGACCCTGCCCATCGGCGTGGTCACCGCCCTGGTCGGCGCGCCGGCCTTCGCCTTCATCCTCTATCGCGCACGGGAGGTCCGATGAGTCTCGCCGCGCGCGACGTCGCCTGGAGCGCCGGCGGCCAGCCGATCCTCCGCGGGGTCACGCTGGCGGTACCGCCCGGTGGGGTGCTCGGGCTGCTCGGCCCCAACGGCTCGGGCAAGTCCAGCCTGCTGCGGCTGCTGGCCGGGCTGCGCCGGCCGGAGGAGGGCAGGGTCAGCCTCGACGAGACGCCCCTGCAGGACCTGCGCCGGCGCGACCTGGCGCGCCGGGTAGCCCTGGTGGAGCAGCAGGCCGGTACCGAAGCTGATCTCTCGGTAGCCGAGGTGGTGCGCCTGGGTCGTACGCCCCATCGGGGCCTGCTCGATGCCTGGAGCGCCCGCGATGCCGAGGTCTGCCAGCGGGCCCTGGCCCAGGTAGGCCTGGTCGACAAGGCTGCCCGCCGCTGGCACAGCCTCTCCGGTGGCGAACGCCAGCGCGCCCAGATCGCTCGCGCCCTGGCCCAGGAACCCAGCGAACTTCTGCTGGACGAACCCACCAACCACCTCGATATCCAGCACCAGCTGGAGATCCTCGACCTGGTGCGTCGCCTGCCGGCCACCTGCGTGCTGGCCATCCACGACCTGAACCTCGCCGCGATGTTCAGCGACCGCCTGGCGGTGCTCAAGGACGGCCAGTTGGTGGCCGAAGGCGCGCCTGCCGAGGTGCTGACGGCCGAGCTGATCCAGCAGGTCTGGGGGGTAAGGGCGCAGGTGGCGCTGGACGGCCCCGATGATCGGCCGACGATCCGCTATCGGCTCGGCTGACGCCGCCGCACCGGGCCGGCCCGCTCTTCGATCACCCGCCGCAGTGCCGGGCGCCCGCCCAGCAGGAACACCAGCTCCGCGACGATGAACAGCGGGCCGATGGCCAGTCCGGCGATATCGTCGAAAAAGGCCGGCTTGCGTCCCTCGTAATGATGGCCGACGAACTGGATGGCCCAGCCGACCAGGAACAGACCCAGCCCCCAGGTCAGCCAGACGCCCGTGGCCTGGGCTGCCAGCGCGGCACCCAGCCAAATGGCAAGACCGAGCAGGCCGCTCATCAGCAGCCCCAGCGGCCGATCCAGGCGCAGATAGAAGATCGCCACCGCGCCAGCGACCGGTAGTGCAGGGGACAGTGGCCAGCCAGCGAGCGTGAATACGGGGCGGGACAGCAGGATGGCCACCGCCAGCACGATCAGCAGGATGCCGGGGAAGTGGCTGGCGATGTTGCGCGGATCGCGGTGGTAGCTTGCGTAGTGGCTGAGATGATCTTCCAGGGTTTTCATCGGCAGGCATCCAGGCGGCTGGCGTGAAGCCTCAGCATGCCTCTGGACGAGTGCTTTCGTCTGCGGGGGCGAGAAGAAATGCGATTGCGATAATCGCCCCCTCGCTCGATAATCGATCAAAAGCCTGCAGAGGACCGGTCCGATGGACGATAACCGCACCGTTCACGCCACGGGCCTGCCGCCGCTGGCCGCGCCGCCCATCATCGCCTCGCCGGCCAAGCGCATCGAAGCCTTCACTGGCGACCCGAATTTCATGACCTCCTTGGCCCGCGGCCTGGCGGTCATCCATGCCTTCCAGGAGCGCAAGCGCCAGCTGACCATCGCCCAGATCAGCCATCGCACCGAGATCCCCCGTGCCGCCGTGCGCCGCTGCCTGCACACCCTGATGAAGCTCGGCTACGTCACCACCGACGGTCGCACCTATTCGCTGCTGCCCAAGGTGCTGACCCTGGGGCACGCCTATCTGTCGTCGACGCCGCTGGCGGTCACCGCCCAGCCGGTACTCGATCGCCTGAGCGAACAGCTGCATGAAGCCTGCTCCATGGCCACCCTGGAGGGCGACGAGATCCTCTACATCGCCCGCTCGGCCACGCCGCAGCGGCTGATCTCGGTGGACCTCAGCGTGGGCAGTCGGCTGCCGGCTTATTGCACCTCCATGGGCCGCATCCTGCTTGCCGCCCTGGACGACGCGGCGCTGCACGACTATCTGGAGCACGCCGACCTGCAGGCCAAGACCAGCCGCACCCTCTACCAGCCGTCGGCGCTCATCGAGTGTCTGGGACAGGTGCGCCAGCAGGGCTACGTGATCGTCGACCAGGAACTGGAAGTGGGCCTGAGGTCCCTGGCGGTGCCCTTGCGCGACGCCGCCGGCCAGGTGCTGGCGGCGCTCAACGTCGGCACCCACGCCAGCCGTGTCGGTCGCCAGGAGCTGGAGACGCGGTTCCTGCCGGTGCTGCTGGCGGCCAGCCAGGAGCTAAGTACCCGGCTGTTTCACTAGCGAATCCGGTCGATTATCGGCCATATCGCCGATAATCGAATTGTCAGCTGTTCGGGGTTGGGCTTAACGTCAGCGCAGTGGCGCACTACGCCGATAACAACAACACGAGCAGACCACCATGACGCAAACCCTTGCGGGCGCCGTGCCCCTGGCCGACCATCCGGCCACGGCGACAGCCGGCACCCTGGATGTCCAGCAATTCATCAATCGCCAGGCACTGTCCGCCTACCAGTGGCGCATCGTCGCCCTGTGCTTTCTGATCGTCTTCCTCGATGGCCTGGACACCGCTGCTATGGGTTTCATCGCCCCGGCGCTGTCGGTGGAGTGGGGCATTCCGCGGGCCAGCCTCGGCCCGGTGATGAGCGCCGCCCTGGGTGGCATGGTCTTTGGCGCCCTGGGCTCCGGTCCGCTGGCCGACCGCTTCGGCCGCAAGGGCGTGCTGGTGGTCGCCACCTTCCTCTTTGGCGGCTTCAGCCTGCTGTCGGCCTTCAGCGCCAACCTCGAACAGCTGGTGATCCTGAGATTCCTCACCGGGCTGGGCCTCGGCGCCGCCATGCCCAACGCCACCACGCTGCTCTCGGAGTACACCCCGGAACGCCTCAAGTCGCTGCTGGTGACCAGCATGTTCTGCGGCTTCAACCTGGGCATGGCCGGCGGCGGCTTCGTCTCGGCCTGGATGATCCCGGCCTATGGCTGGCACAGCCTGCTGGTGCTGGGCGGGGTACTGCCCCTGGCGCTGGCCGTGGTGCTGCTGCTCTGGCTGCCGGAATCGGCGCGCTACCTGGTGGTGCACGGCAAGAGCGCCGAGCGCATCCGCCGGGTACTGGCGCCCATCGGTCGCGAAGCCGCCGAAGCACGGCACTTCATGGTGCCCGAGCAAAAGTCGGTCAAGACCGGCAACGTCTTCGCGGTGATTTTCAACCGCAGCTACAGCGCCGGCACCCTGCTGCTGTGGCTGACCTATTTCATGGGCCTGGTGATCGTCTATCTGCTCACCAGCTGGCTGCCGACCCTGATGCGCGACGCCGGTGCCAGCCTGGAGCAGGCCGCCCTGATCGGCGCGCTGTTCCAGTTCGGCGGGGTACTCAGCGCGGTGTTCGTCGGCTGGGCCATGGACAGGTTCAACCCGCACAAGGTCATCGGCCTGTTCTATGCCCTGGCCGGGATCTTCGCCTACTGCGTCGGCCAGAGCCTGGGCCAGGTCGCCCTGGTGGCCACCCTGGTGCTGGTGGCCGGCATGTGCATCAACGGTGCCCAGTCGGCCATGCCGTCGCTGGCAGCGCGCTACTACCCAACCCATGGCCGCGCCACCGGGGTGTCCTGGATGCTCGGCATCGGCCGCTTCGGCGCCATCACCGGTGCCTGGATGGGCGCGACCCTGCTGGGCCTGGGCTGGACCTTCACCCAGGTGCTCACCGCGCTGCTCCTGCCGGCCGGTCTCGCCGCCCTGGCGGTGCTGATCAAGGGGGTGGTCAGTCATGCCGACGCGACCTGAAGCGCAATAAAGTGGTTAGGCGCTAGGCTAGCCGCAGGGCCTAGCGCCAGAGTGAGCTTAATCCAGGCTTTCTAGCCAAGCCTCTACCCGGGCGTGTCGGTCTGCAGGTGACAGAGTAGGCACGCCGTCTTTGACCAGCGCCTTGCGATCGCCTGTATGAGGATTTGCGGCATAGGTGCGAATGGATGGCCTTACCTGTGGATTCGCCCGCCAGCCCAGATTGAAAGCGGCGAGCTTGGGAAACCACTCTTGCGAGCTATAGGGCAGGTGGTCATGGATCCACCAGGCGAGGGGCGTCCAGTCCTTGTACCAAGGACTTTCTTCTTGCTCAAAGCCCTTTAGCAGTGCCGGCACCACGATGCACACACTGGCGCCCAGGTAACCGTCCGTATCCGGCAGGTCCCAGATGTGATGAGCAGCGTTCGCCTCGTTGCTGGCGCAGTTGTACTGGTTGCCTTTCTCCGCCCCCTTGGCATTGACTGCCGCGCTGCGATATCCCGAACGGATAGCGATCCGGCCGAAGCGCGCCTGCAAGGGCTCCAGCAGTCGTTCGCACAACTGGGTACCCGCCTCGATGGCTAGATCCGGTCGCTCAGGTACGTTGGGTATGCCTTCGACTTGACTGATTTCGGAGTAAAGGAAGTCGCGCATGAAGAAGTGCTGGGATAGCCGTTTCCGTCCAAATTCTTCGAGGGCTTTAACCGAGTTGGGTGTTTTCACTGCTCGTCCTTGAATAGGCCAATTCACTTTGGGTTTCCTAGCCGTCACCAGTCTAGGCTCTGGTTTGCTGGTAGACGTACGGTAACTGTGGAACAGCATAAGCCTTTGATATTGGCGCTACATCTCAGGCGCTGCGTTATTGCTATTCAGGATTTGAGCGCCATTCCCTCTCTGGCTAGGCGCAGGCGCTGCCACCGCGTAAAGTTGCACCCTTTGCATGCGCCGCAGTCATCCGTCTAGAGCGGGTGCAGATGTCCAAGGGGTTCCATGAAAGGTTTCGCTCGCAGCGGGCAGTGGGCTGTCCGGCTGGTAACGCTTATCGCTTGCTTTCTGATTGCTCCGGCTTTCGCCGAGACCCGCCAGGTCACCGATGTCCTCGGGCGCACGGTGACTATCGAGGCGCCAGCCAAGCGCGTGGTGCTGGGCTTCCACTATGGCGACTACCTGGCGGTTGGGGGCGAGCATGCCTTCGACGCCGTGGTCGGTGTTTCCCGCGGCGCCTGGGAGCGCAAGGTGCCGGCCAACTGGGCGCTCAACGTCGCCCACCGGCCATCCCTGGCCACCCTTCCCGATGTGGGGGAGACGGAAAACAATAGTTTTTCCGTCGAGAAGGTGCTCGCCCTCAAGCCGGATCTGGTGGTGCTGGCCGCCTGGCAGCTCCAGGCGCTGGACAGCGAGGTCAAGCGCCTCGAACAGCTCGGCATCCCGGTGGTGGCGATCGACTACAACGCCCAGACCCTGGAACGCCATCTGGCCTCCACCCGCTTGCTCGGCGTCATCACCGGCCAGGAGGCACGGGCCACCGAACTGGCCAATTTCTACGCCAAGGTGGTGAAAGACATCCAGACCCGTATCGCGGCGGCCCATCGCCCGCGGCCGCGAGTCTATGCCGAGTTCGGCAACAAGGGCCCGGCCGAGTACTCCTTCACCTATGGCCGCAACATGTGGGGCGCCATGGTGACCCTGGCCGGCGGCGACAACATCGCTGCGCCCTTCATCCAGTGGTGGGGGGTGATGAATCCGGAGCAGGTGCTCATGGCCCAGCCGGAGGTCATCTTCATCTCCGGGCGTGAGGACAACAGCAATCCCACTGCCTTGCCCATGGGCCCCGGCGTCAGCGCCGACGATGCCCGCACTCACCTGCGCGCCTTCATGCAGCGGCCGGGCTGGAGCAATCTGCCGGCCATCCGCGACGGTCGTCTCTATGGCGTCTACCAGGGTGCCTCGCGCAGCCTGGAGGACTTCGCCATGCTGCAGTTCATCGCCAAGCAGCTCTATCCGGATCTGTTCCAGGACGTGGATCCGATGGCCAACTATCGCGAGTACTACCGCCGCTACATGCCGATCCAGCCCCAGGGCACCTTCGCCATAGGCCTGAACCCATGAGCGCCTCTTCGCTCTCCAGCCACGCGGACGCCATCGCCGAGCAGCGCGCCCGCGAACGTCGTCGCTGGCGTGCCTGCGGGGTGTTCCTGGCTCTGACCCTGGCGGGTCTGGTGCTGGACATCGCCACCGGGCCCTCGCTGCTCTCGCCGCTGGAGGTGCTCAAGTCCCTGACCGGGCTCGGCGAGCGGCAGCCGATGACCGACGCCATCGTCCGCGACCTGCGCCTGCCGGTGGCGCTGATGGCGCTGGCGGTGGGCGCCGCCCTCGGCGCCGGCGGGGCACAGATGCAGACGCTGCTCAACAACCCCATGGCCAGCCCCTATACCTTGGGCATGGCCGCCGCCGCGGGCTGTGGCGCCGCCCTCAGCCTGGCACTGGGCAGCTTCGGCCTGGGCGCGCTGATCGGGGTACCGTTGGGCGCCTTCGTCTTCGCCATGCTGGCGGCGCTGTTTCTCTTCGCCCTGGCTTCGCTCAAGCGCACCGGCAGCGACACCATCATCCTCGGTGGCATCGCCCTGCTGTTCCTCTTCCAGTCATTGCTGTCGCTGGTGCAGTTCCTTTCGTCGCCGGAGCTCTCGCAGCAGATCCTCTTCTGGCTGTTCGGCAGCCTTGGCCGCGCCACCTGGACCACCCTGGCCATCGTCGCGGGGGTGACCCTGCTGTGCTGCATCCTGCTCTTGCGCGATGCCTGGAAACTGGCGGCCCTGCGCCTGGGCGAAGCGCGTGCCGAGAGCCTGGGCGTGGACATCCGCCGCCTGCGCCTCAAGGTGCTGATCCTGGTGGCGGTGATGACCGCCACGGCCACCAGCTTCGTCGGGGTGATCGGCTTCGTCGGCCTGGTCGCACCCCATATCGCCCGCTGGCAGGTGGGCGAGGATCAGCGCTTCCTCTTGCCGCTGTCGGCCATCTGCGGCGCCCTGATGCTGTCCTTCGCCTCGGTACTGTCCAAGTCGATCCTGCCCGGGGCGCTGTTTCCGGTGGGCATCGTCACCGCCATCGTCGGGGTGCCCTTCCTGCTCTGGCTCATCTTCGCCCCGCGCAGGCCCAGCCTATGATTCGCCTCCATGACCTCGCGCTGAAGCGCGGCGACCGTACCGTGATCTTCGGGCTGAGCACCGAGCTGCATCCCGGCCAGGTCCATGTGATCCTCGGCCCCAATGGCACCGGCAAGACCACCCTGCTGCGCGCGCTCGCTGGGGACCTGCCGCTGGCGGCGGGTCATATCGAACGCGGGGAAAGGCGGCTGGTGGCGGGTGCTTCGCTCCGCGCTCAGCGCGAGGGCTGGCGCCAGGGCGTGGCCTATATGCCCCAGGATTCCCATGCCGAGGCGGCACTGTCGGTGCTGGAGACGGTGGCCATGGGCAGCCTGGAGCGGCTGACCCTGCACCTGGACGATGAGCTGCTGGAACGGGCGCTGGGCAAGCTCGACGAAGTGGGCATCGGGCACCTGGCCTCGCGCCAGTTGGGCGCCCTGAGTGGCGGTCAGCGGCAGCTGGTGTTCTTCGCCCAGGTGCTGATGCGTGAACCCGAGGTGATGCTGCTGGACGAACCGGTCAGCGCCCTGGATCTGCGTCACCAGATCAACCTGCTCGATCGCGTGCGCCACGAGACCCGATTGCACAATCAGGTGACCGTGGTGGTGCTGCACGATCTCAACCTGGCCTGCCAGTACGCCGATTCGCTGCTGGTGCTGGTCGACGGTGGCCTGTTGGCCGCCGGGCGACCCGCCGCCATCGTCACCGCCGACCTGCTGGAGGCCACCTATGGCGTGGCGGTGGACATCCTGCAGGACCGCCAGGGCCGTCCGGTGGTCCAGCCGCTGACCGGCCAGGCCTTCAGCGAGGCCTGACCGCAGGGTTGCAGAGGGTGGGGCGTCAGAAGGTGTAGGTGAAGCCGGCCTGCACCGTACGCGGCTCGCCCGGATAGCTGTAGGCGTTCCAGGAGCTCTCGTCGTAGCCCTTGTTGAAGACGTTGCGTACGTCCAGGTTCAGCCGCAGGTGTTCGTCGACCTTGTAGAAGCTCAACAGGTCGGTGACGGTGTAGCTGTCCATGCTGTAGTCGCTGACGGCGGTTTTCTGGCCTTCGCGCTCACCCACGTACTTGACGTTGGCGCCCAGCCCCAGGCCGCGCAGCCTGCCGTCGTGGAATTCGTAGACGTTGAGCAGGTTGACGGCATTGCGCGGGATGTTGGTCAGGCGCGTGCCGCGGGCCAGGGTGTTGTCCTTGGTGACCTCGGCATCGGTAAAGGCGTAGCCGCCGAGGATGCGCCAGTTGGGCGTCAGGTCGCCGGTCACGTTGAGTTCGAAACCGCGGCTGCGCACCTCGCCAGCGGCGACGTTGAAGGCCGGGTCGACGGGGTCCAGGGTCAGGACGTTTTCCTTGACCGTATGGAAGATCGCCGTGTCGACGCTGAGACGGCCATCCATCGCCGCCCACTTCATGCCCACTTCGTAGGCCTTGCCTTCCTCGGGATCGAAACCGCCGCCCAGGCGCGCCGCGCCGGTGTTGGGCTTGAACGACTTGGAGGCGCTGGCGTACAGGGCCAGTTCCGGGGTGAGGTCGTAGCTGACGCCCAGGCGCGGGGTAACGGCGTTGTCGGCGTTGGACCAGCTCTTGCCGCCGGCGACGAAGTTATCGTAGTCGTGCTCGAAGCGCTCCAGGCGCACGCCACCCAGCACCTTGAAGCGCTCGGTGAGGGCGATCTGGTCCTGCACGAAGGCTGCCCAGGTCTTGAGGGTCTCGTGGTCGTGGGTTGGCGTACGGGTCAGGGCCGGACGCGGCTGGCCGAGGACCGGATTGACCAGATTGACCGCATAGACATCGGTGCCGCCGGGGGAGCGCTGGATGATCGACTGATAGTCGTAGTCTTCCACCTCGACCCCGGTGATCAGGGTATGGCCGAGGCCAAAGGTGTCAAAGTGGCCAGTCAGGTTCAGCTGCAGGTCGCGATCGCTCCACTCCAGCTTGCGGTAGTTGAAGTTGCGGCCGAGGGTCACGCCGTCGGCCTGCACGCCGTTGGCTTCCACGGCATTGCCCTTGAGGCTACCGTCGAGGTACTGGAAGCCGCCGGCCAGGGTCCAGGCGTCGTTCAACTGGTGCTCGAAGCGCAGCTGATAGGCCTCGCTGTCGCTGTGCAGCAGGTTGGTGGTGCCCTTTTCCCAGGCATTGGTGGAGCGATTGGCCTCGGCGCGCTGGGTGAGGTAGTTGGTGCGGCCGCGATCCAGCGGGGCGTTGCTGCGGATGATGTCCGCCTCGAAGGTGATGAGGGTGGCATCGGTGGCCTGCCAGCTCAGCACCGGGGCGACTTCGTAGCGCTCGGTGTGCACGTCGTCGCGGAAGGTGTCGCCGCCCTCGGCGATCAGGTTGAGGCGATAGGCCAGGCGGCCGTCCTCGTCCACCGGACCGGTGGTGTCCAGGGTGCCGCGTTTCTGGCCCTGGTCGGTGAACTGGCTGCCGAGGGTGGTCTTGCGCTCGCCCAGCGGTTGCTTGGTGACCACGTTGAAGGTGCCGCCCGGATCACTGCGGCCATAGAGGGTCGCGGCGGGGCCGCGCAGGACCTCGACCCGCTCCAGGGTGGCGGCATCCGGCGCGCTGGGGTAGCCGCGGTTCATGGGGAAGCCGTTGCGGAAATACTCGGAGCTGGTGAAGCCGCGCACCGTGTAGCTGGTCAGGCCCTGGCCGCCGAAGTTGTTGCCACGGCCGACGCCGCCGGCCTGGTCCAGCGCCTGCTGCAGGCGGGTGGCGGAAAGGTCGTCGAGGGCCTCGCGGGAGACCACGCTCACCGACTGAGGCGTCTCGTGCAGCGGGGTATCGGTGCGGGTCGCACTGCTGGAGCGCTCTGCCTTGTAGCCCTGTACTGGCCCGGTGGGTGATTCGGCCGAGCCAACGATGGTGAGGTCGGACAGGGCTTGGGGGGTATCTTCCGCTGCCTCCTGGGCATGACCAGCGAGGGGAAGGGCACAGAGAGGCAGCAGATAGAAAGCAGGGACCAGCCGGCGCATTGTTATCGTCCTGGAGTTCGGGGAGGCGGATTCTAGAGCGCCTTGCAAAGGGGACACAACTGCGAGTCGTTACCGCCTGAGACAGATTTTCATCAGCCTCGTCGATTCGCTTGGGCCTCTCGTGAATCGGGTGGCGGGTGCTGAGCCAGAAAAGGCGGATGCCGGGCGCGCCTGATGGCCTGCCCGGGAAGCGATGGCGGCGCTTTTGGCGTAGCATGCCGCTCCTTTACCGCCGTGATCGCCCATGAATACCGCTACGCTCGCCAGCCTCACCGATCTGCTTCTCGCCGCCCTCGCATCGCCACCCGCCGAGGCGCGCCGACTGGTGCACGGCCGTGGCCGGCTGCTGCCGGGGCTGGAGCAGCTCACCGTCGACTGGCTGGAAGGCGTGGTGCGGGTGGGCCTGTTCCGCGAGCTGCCCATGGCAGAGCTGGACGCCCTACGCACGACCCTGGTGGCCTTGGACGAGACCCCGACGTGGCGCGCCAGCGGTGCCCAGAGCCTGCTCCTGCAGCATCGTTATCGGCTGGATGCCGCCAGCGAGGCGCTGATCGGCGCGCCGGTGGGCGAGCACGTCATCCATGAGGAAGGCCTGAAGTTCGGCCTGGACCTCACCCGTCACCAGAACATGGGGCTGTTCCTCGACATGCGCCTGGGCCGCCGCTGGGTACGCGAGCAGGCCGCCGGGCTGCGGATCCTCAACCTGTTCGCCTACACCTGCGGCTTCTCGGTGGCCGCCCTTGCTGGCGACGCCGCCCAGGTGGTCAATCTGGACATGGCCCGCGGCCCCCTGACCCGCGGACGCGAAAATCACCGTCTCAATGGCCACGACCTGGGCAAGGTCAGCTTTCTCGGCCACGAGCTGTTCAAGTCCTGGGGCAAGGTGCGCAAGCTGGGGCCCTACGACCTGGTGATCGTCGATCCGCCCAGCTTCCAGCAGGGCAGCTTCGCCCTGACCAAGGACTATGCGCGCATCCTGCGTCGGTTGCCGGAGCTGCTCACCCCTGGCGGGCGGGTGCTGGCCTGCGTCAACGATCCGGGCGTGGGGGCGGACTTCCTCATCGCCGGCATGGCCCAGGAAGCACCGGGACTGACCTTCGTCGAGCGCCTGGCCAATCCGCCGGAATTCGCCGACGAGGACCCCGAAGGCGGCCTCAAGGTGTTGGTGTTCCAGCAAGGATGAACCCCGTAGGTTGGCGCTGAGCCCCGCGAAGCCCGACGGTGCTCACGCTCGACCCTGGTTTGTTGGGCTTCGACGATGAAGCCGTCTCAGCCCAACCTACGGAACCCGCCCGTAGGTTGGCGCTGAGCGCAGCGAAGCCCAACGGTGCCCCGGCTCGACCCTGGCTTGTTAGGCTTCGACGATGAAGCCGTCTCAGCGCCAACCTACGGAACCCGCCCGTAGGTTGGCGCTGAGCACCGCGAAGCCCAACGTCGCCCGTGGTGCCGAATCCAGGCCTGTTGGGCTTCGACGATGACGCCGTCTCAGCGCCAACCTACGTACGTTCTGTCCCGGGCGATCCTCCGCTTCATCGATCGATGCGTACCGCTCGGAGGCCCTGGTGGCGGCGGGGCGCGCCAGGGTCCATGCTGTGGCGTTAGCTGGAAGGAGCGGCAATGGACGTGCAATGGTGGTACTGGCTGGTGCTGGGCGTCGGCCTGGTGCTGAGCGAATTGGTGGTGCCGGCCTTTTTCCTGATCTGGTTCGGTCTGGGCGCCCTGTTGGTCGGTGTGCTGCTGCTGGCACTGCCGACTCTGGCACTGGCCTGGCAGCTGCTGGTCTGGAGTCTGGCTTCGCTCGCGGCGGTGTTTCTCTGGTTTCGCTATGGCAAGGGCCGCAGCAAGCCGGGCGAGGACTGGAGCGCCGACGCCCATCTGGGCGAGATCGGCCTGCTGGTCGCAGCGGTCGGCCCCTTTGCCCGTGGGCGCGTACGCTTCCAGAAACCCATCCTTGGCAGTGACGAATGGCCTTGCCTGGCCGATGCGGAGATCGCAGCCGGCGAGCGCGTGCGGCTGCTCGCCTTCGAAGGCAACCTGGTCAAGGTCGCCCGTCAATCCTGACGTCTTCCACCTCTAGAGACAAACGCCATGAGTGTCAGCCTTATCGTCGCCCTGCTGTTGCTGGTCTTCATCGTCGTCACCGTCGCCAAGGGCGTGCGGCTGGTGCCCCAGGGGCAGGAATGGATCGTCGAGCGCCTGGGCAAGTACCGCACCACCCTCAAGCCCGGCCTGAACTTCCTGATTCCCTACATGGATCAGGTCAGCTATCGACTCAGCACCAAGGACCTGATCCTCGACGTGCAGCAGCAGGAGGTCATCACCCGTGACAACGCGGTGATCCTGGCCAATGCCCTATGTTTCGCCAAGATCGTCGATCCGGCCAAGGCGGCCTATGGCGTGGAAGACTACGCGCAGGCCATCACCAGCCTGGCGATGACCTCGCTGCGGGCCATCATCGGCGAGATGGAACTGGACCAGGCGCTGTCCTCGCGAGACGAGATCAAGGCGCGGCTGAGGGTCAGCATGGCCGAGCAGACCGTGGACTGGGGCATCACCGTCAAGGCGGTGGAGGTGCAGGAGCTCAAGCCGACGCCCTCGATGCAGGCGGCGATGGAAATGCAGGCGGCCGCCGAGCGGGAGCGCAAGGCGGTGGTGACCCGCGCCGAGGGCGCCAAGCAGGCCGCCATCCTGGAGGCCGATGCCCGTTTGGAGGCGGCCAAGCGCGACAGCGTGGCCCAGGTGACCCTGGCGCAGGCTTCCGCTGCGGCCTTGAGCAAGATCTCCGAAGCCGTGGGCAGCGAGCCAACCCCGGTGCTCTACCTGCTGGGCGAGCGCTACATCAATGCCATGGAAAAGCTGGCCACCAGCGACAACGCGAAGACGGTGGTCTTGCCGGCCGATATCCAGCAGACGCTGCGCGGGTTGCTGGGGACCAAGCCCTAGTCCGACGGCTGTTCGCGGGGATACGCCTCAGCCCTGCTTGGGCAGGCGCCGATAGAGCTGCTCGACCTTTTCCCGCGCCCAGGGCGTGCGGCGCAGGAAGGTCAGGCTGGATTTGATACTGGGCTCATGGGTGAAGCAGCGCAGCGGAATGCGGCGGCCGAGTTCTTCCCAGCCGTGATGCTCCACCAGGCGGGTGAGCAAGGCTTCGAGGGTGATGCCTTCGAGGGAGGCGCGGGGCTTGTCGGACATCGGTTGGGCTCTGGATGAGGGGAGGGCAGTGTAGCCGCTGCAACAGCTCGCTGCGCGTCGAAGCAGTCGACAGACCACGGAACGATGCTGTTCGATAATCGAACTGTTAGTCGATTATCGGATTGTTTGCGCGGATGGGGCTTTGTAGTCTGACTCCAGACCGCCGCACCGGGCGGCGCCGACAACAAAGACGCGAGTCGACAATCCATGGCCCAGATCCTGTCCCTGAGCGAAGCCATCCAGCGCTTCGTCCACGATGGCGAGACCGTCGCCCTCGAAGGCTTCACCCATCTCATTCCGACCGCCGCCGCCCACGAGCTAATCCGCCAGAATCGGCGCGACCTGACCCTGGTGCGCATGACCCCCGACCTGGTCTATGACCTGCTGATCGGTGCCGGCTGTGCCAAGCGGCTGATCTTCTCCTGGGGCGGCAACCCCGGGGTCGGCTCCCTGCACCGGCTGCGCGATGCGGTGGAAAAAGGCTGGCCGCACAAGCTGGAGATTTCCGAGCACAGCCACGCGGCCCTGGCCAACGCCTATGTCGCCGGCGCCTCCAACCTGCCCTTCGCCGTTCTGCGCGGCTACCAGGGCTCGGACCTGGCCAAGGTCAATCCGGACATCAAGACCATCGCCTGCCCCTTCACCGGCGAGCAGCTCGCCGCGGTGCCCAGCGTGCGCCCGGACGTTACCGTCATCCATGCGCAGAAGGCCGACCGCCAGGGCAACGTGCTGATCCAGGGCATCCTCGGCGTGCAGAAGGAAGCGGCCCTGGCCGCCCAGCGCTGCATCGTCACCGTGGAAGAGCTCGTCGACGACCTCCAGGCGCCGATGAACGCCTGTGTGCTGCCGACCTGGGCGCTCAGCGCCGTTTGCGTGGTACCGGGTGGGGCACATCCGTCCTATGCCCACGGCTACTACGAGCGGGACAACCGCTTCTACCAGGCCTGGGATCCGATCGCCCGCGACCGCGACACCTTTACCCAGTGGATCGACACCTACATCCGCGGTACCGCGGACTTCGCCGCCTTCCAGGCGAAGCTGGCTGCGGAGGCCTGAATCATGAGCGACTTCACCACCAATGAAATGATGACCGTGGCCGCCGCGCGCCGCCTCGGCAATGGCAGCGTCTGCTTCGTCGGCATCGGCCTGCCGTCCACCGCCGCCAACCTGGCGCGCCTGACCCATGCGCCGGACGTGGTGCTGATCTACGAATCCGGCCCCATCGGTGCCAAGCCCTCGGTGCTGCCGCTGTCCATCGGCGACGGCGAGCTGGCCGAGACCGCCGACACCGTGGTGCCCACCGGCGAGATCTTCCGCTACTGGCTGCAGGGCGGACGCATCGACGTGGGCTTTCTGGGCGCGGCCCAGGTCGACCGCTTCGGCAACATCAACACCACGGTGATCGGTGACTACCACCAACCCAAAGTACGCCTGCCTGGCGCTGGCGGCGCCCCGGAAATCGCCGGCTCGGCCAAGGAGGTGCTGATCATCCTCAAGCAGTCGCACCGCAGCTTCGTCGACAAGCTGGCCTTCATCACCTCGGTGGGCTTCGGCGAGGGTGGCGATCACCGCCAGCAGCTGGGCCTGCCGGGCAAGGGCCCGACCGCCATCATCACCGATCTCTGCATCATGGAGCCGGAGGCCGGCACCCACGAATTCGTGGTGACCGCCCTGCATCCCGGGGTGACCCGCGAGCAGGTGGTGGCCGCCACTGGCTGGGCCATCCGTTTCGCCGACCAGGTCGCCACCACTGCGGCGCCGACCGCGACCGAACTCGACGCCCTGCGTGATCTGCAGGCCCGGACCAATGCCGCCCACGGCGGCCAGAAAGGAGCTGAGGAATGAGTCGCCCCGTCTATATCTGCGATGCCATCCGTACCCCCATCGGCCGTCTCAACGGCGGTCTCTCGGCGGTGCGCGCCGACGACCTGGCGGCCATTCCGCTGCGGGCTTTGCAGGAGCGCAATCCCCAGGTGGATTGGACGGCGGTGGACGAGGTGTTCATGGGCTGCGCCAACCAGGCCGGTGAGGACAACCGCAATGTGGCGCGCATGGCGGTCCTGCTGTCGGGGCTACCAGAAACGGTGCCGGGCGTGACCCTCAATCGCCTCTGCGCCTCGGGCATGGAAGCGGTGGGCCAGGCCTATCGCGCCATCGCCCTGGGCGAGATGGAGCTGGTGATCGCCGCCGGGGTGGAATCCATGACCCGGGCGCCCTATGTCATGGGCAAGGCCGACAGCGCCTTCGGCCGTGGCCAGAAGCTGGAAGACACCACCCTGGGCTGGCGCTTCATCAACCCGGCGATGAAGGAGGCCTATGGGGTGGACAGCATGCCGGTCACCGGTGACAACGTCGCCGCCGACTATGGTGTCAGCCGCGCCGACCAGGACGCCTTCGGCCTGCGCAGCCAGCAGCGTGCCGCGGCGGCCCAGGAATCCGGCTATTACGCCGAGGAAATCGTCCCGGTGACCATCAAGGGCAAGAAGGGTGACGTGGTGGTGGAGCGCGACGAGCATCCGCGTCCGGACACCACTGCCGAAGGCCTGGCCAAGCTCAAACCGGTCAACGGCCCGGACCGGACCGTGACCGCGGGCAACGCCTCCGGGCTCAATGACGGCGCCTCGGCCATCATCCTGGCCTCGGCAGAAGCCGTGAAGAAGCATGGCCTCACGCCCCGCGCCCGGGTACTGGGCATGGCCAGCGGCGGGGTAGCGCCGCGCATCATGGGGGTCGGTCCGACTCCGGCAGTGCGCAAGCTGCTGAAGCAGCTTGACCTGTCCATCGACGCCTTCGACGTCATCGAACTCAACGAAGCCTTCGCCGCCCAGGGCATCGCCGTCCTGCGCGAACTGGGCGTGGCCGACGACAGCCCCAAGGTCAATCCCAATGGCGGCGCCATCGCCCTGGGTCATCCCCTGGGCATGAGCGGCAACCGCCTGGTGCTCACTGCAGTGCACCAGCTGGAGAAGACCGGCGGCCGCCTGGGTCTCGCCACCATGTGCGTGGGCGTCGGCCAGGGGCTGGCGCTGGCGGTGGAGCGGGTGGAGTCGATCTAGGTTTGGTGTTCTGGTCATATCGCGGCCATGGGCCGCTCCTACACGTGCCGTACCTGTAGGAGCGGCCCATGGCCGCGATTCTCAGGGCTGATCGTAGAGCCCTTGCTTGAGCAAACCACCAAATCTCATTCACCCCATGCCCATCATCCCTGTAACCGCGTGTGTCTCTCTTGGTCCGATGGCGGTAGGCTGTCCCCCGTCCATCCATACCTATAATTAAGGATCTCCATGAGCACTCGCCCGCATTACACCTTCGAGGAGCGCAAGAAGCGCATCTTCGCCATCGTCGGCGCCTCGTCCGGCAACTTGGTGGAATGGTTCGACTTCTACGTCTACGCCTTCTGTTCCATCTACTTCGCCGCCGCCTTCTTTCCCAAGAGCGACCCCACCGTGCAGCTGCTCAGCACCGCCGGGGTGTTCGCCGCGGGCTTTCTCATGCGCCCCCTGGGCGGCTGGATCTTCGGGCGCGTCGCCGACAAGTACGGCCGGCGCACCTCCATGGTCATCTCCATCCTGATGATGGGCGCCGGCTCCCTGGCCATCGCCTGCCTGCCCACCTATTCCAGCATCGGCGTCGCGGCACCAGCGCTGCTGCTGCTCGCGCGGCTCCTGCAGGGCATCTCGGTAGGGGGTGAATACGGCACCACCGCCACCTACATGAGCGAAGTGGCCCTGCGTGGCCAGCGCGGTTTCTTCGCTTCCTTCCAGTACGTCACCCTGATCGGCGGCCAGCTGCTGGCCGTGCTGGTGGTGGTGATCCTGCAGCAGGTGCTCAGCGATGCCGACCTGCGCGCCTGGGGCTGGCGGATTCCCTTCCTAGTTGGGGCCGCCGCGGCAGTGGTATCGCTGTTCCTGCGCCGCTCGCTGGAAGAGACCACCACCGCCGAGACCCGCGCCAACAAGGAAGCCGGCACCCTGAGCGGCCTGTTCAAGCATCACAAGGCGGCCTTCTTCACCGTGCTCGGCTACACCGCTGGCGGCTCGCTGATCTTCTATACCTTCACCACCTACATGCAGAAGTACCTGGTCAACACCAGCGGCATGGACGCCAAGACCGCCAGCGCCGTGATGACCTGCGCCCTGCTGGTGTTCATGCTGATGCAGCCGCTGTTCGGCATGCTCTCCGACCGCATCGGCCGGCGCGCTTCCATGCTGCTGTTCGGTGGCCTGGGCACGGTCTGCACCTGGCCGATCCTCACCGCCCTGGCCAGCGTCCAGAGTCCCTTCGTGGCCTTCCTGCTGATCTGCCTGGCCATGGCCATCATCAGCCTCTACACCTCCATCAGCGGGCTGGTGAAGGCCGAGATGTTCCCACCAGAGGTGCGCGCCCTCGGCGTGGGCCTGTCCTATGCGGTGGCGAATGCCATCTTTGGCGGCTCGGCGGAATTCGTCGCCCTGAGCTTCAAGACCCAGGGGCATGAAGAAGTCTTCTACATCTATGTCTCGGTGATGCTGGCGGTGGCCTTCCTGGTCAGCCTGCGGCTGCCGCGGCAAGCCACCTATCTGCATCACGACCACTAAGCGAGAGGAGTCCTTCATGTCCAACCTGCTATTCGACGCCTACTTCACCAGCGCCGCCATGCGCGCGGTGTTTTGTGACCACGGCCGACTGCAGGGCATGCTGGACTTCGAGGCGGCCCTGGCGCGCGCCGAGGCGGCGGTGGGGGTGATTCCCCAGACGGCGGTGGCACCCATCGCCGCCGCCTGCCGCGCCGAGCGGTATGACGCGGCCGAGCTGGCCCAGGCTGTGGTCAGCGCCGGCAATTCCGCCATTCCCCTGGTCAAGGCCCTGGGCCGGCAGATCGCCGCCCAGGACCCCGAGGCCGAGCGCCATCTGCACCGCGGCGCGACCAGCCAGGACGCCATGGACAGCGGGCTGGTCTTGCAGATTCGCCAGGCGCTGGATCTCCTGGACGCCGATCTGGCGCACCTGGCCGAGGCCTTGGCCTCCCAGGCCGAGCGCCATGCCGGTACCGTGCTGGCCGGGCGCACCTGGCTGCAGCACGCTACCCCGGTGACCCTGGGCATGAAGCTGGCCGGGGTGCTGGGCGCCATCACTCGTCACCGCCAGCGCCTGGCCGAACTGAGGCCACGGGTGCTGGTGCTGCAATTCGGCGGCGCCTCGGGCAGCCTGGCCGCCCTGGGCGCTGACGCCCTGCCGGTGGCCGAGGCCCTGGCCCGGGAGCTGGGCCTGAACCTGCCGGAACAACCCTGGCACACCCAGCGCGATCGCCTGGTCGAGGTCGGTGCCTGGCTCGGCCTGGTGGCCGGCAGCCTCGGCAAGCTGGGGCGTGATCTGTCGCTGCTGATGCAGACCGAAGCCGCCGAGGTCTTCGAACCCTCGGCGCCGGGCAAGGGCGGTTCTTCCACCATGCCGCACAAGCGCAATCCAGTGGGCGCGGCGGTGCTGATCGCCGCCGCCACCCGCGCGCCGGGTCTGGTCAGCACCCTGTTTTCCGCCATGCCCCAGGAGCACGAGCGCAGCCTGGGCCTCTGGCATGCCGAATGGGAAACCCTGCCGGAGCTGTTCTGCCTGGTCTCCGGCGCCCTGCAGCAGGCCCAGGCCATCGTCGCCGGGCTGGAGGTCGATGCCGCGCGGATGCAGGCCAATCTGGAACTGACCCATGGCTTGGTGCTGGCCGAGGCGGTCAGCATCGCCCTAGCCGGACGGCTAGGGCGTGAGGCCGCCCATCACCTGGTGGAGCAGAGCTGTAAGCGCGCCGTCCAGGAGGGGCGTCACCTGCGCCAGGTGCTCGGCGACACGCCCGAGGTCACCGCCGAACTCTCCAGCGCCGAGCTGGATCGTCTGCTGGACCCTGCCCATTACCAAGGGCAGGCCCGTGCCTGGGTATCTCGCGCCCTGGCCGAACACCGCACCCTGCTTGCCCATTCCTAGACCAGAGGACTGCCTGATGCCCAGCGTACGTCTCGCCGATGGCGACCTTAACTACCGGCTGGAGGGCCCCGAGGGTGCTCCGGTGCTGATCCTGTCCAACTCCCTGGGCACCCACCTCGCCATGTGGGATGACCAGGCCGCGGCCTTCAGCGAGCGTTTCCGCCTGCTGCGCTACGACACCCGCGGCCATGGCGCCTCCCTGGTGACGCCCGGCCCCTATCGCATGGACGGGAACGGTCGCGACGTCCTGGCCCTGGCCGATGCCCTGGGCATCGAGCGATTCGCCTTCTGCGGCCTGTCCATGGGCGGCTCCATCGGCCAGTGGCTGGGCATCAACGCGCCGGAGCGGATCACCCGCCTGGTGCTGTGCAACACCGCCGCCAAGATCGGCACCCCCGAGGTGTGGAACACCCGCATCCAGACCGTGGAAGCCGGTGGCGAGCAGGCCATGCGCGACCTGCGCGACGCTTCCATCGGTCGCTGGTTCACCCCCGACTTCGCCAGCGCCGAGCCGGAACGGGTCGACCGCATCGTCGCCATGCTCGCTGGTACCTCGCCCCAGGGTTACGCGGCCAACTGCGCGGCGGTGCGCGATGCCGACTTCCGCGAGGTGCTGGATGCCATCCGTGCGCCGACGCTGATCGTCGCCGGCACCCATGACGCCGTGACCACCCCAGCCGACGGGCGCTTCCTGCAGGAGCGTATTCCCGGTGCCGAGTACGTCGAGTTTCCCGCCGCCCACCTGTCCAACGTGCAGATGGGCGATGCCTTTACCCAGCGCGTGCTGGCCTTCCTGAGCGCCTGAAGGAGTCGATCTTGGACGAAAGAGAACGTTATGAAGCCGGCATGCAGGTCCGCCGCGCGGTGCTGGGCGACGCCCATGTCGATCGCAGCCTGGAAAAGCTGACCCCCTTCAACGAAGAATTCCAGGAGATGATCACCCGCCACGCCTGGGGCGACATCTGGACCCGCCCGGGCCTGCCGCGGCACACCCGCAGCCTGATCACCATCGCCATGCTGATCGGCATGAACCGCGAAGGCGAACTGCGCCTGCACCTGCGCGCCGCGCGCAGCAACGGGGTGACGCGGGAGGAGATCAAGGAGTTGATCATGCAGAGCGCCATCTACTGCGGCATCCCGGCGGCCAATGCCACCTTCCATTTGGCGGAGGCGGTATGGGATGAGTTGGGGGTGGAGTCGTTAGGCGACTGAGCGCTCGCTGTCTCCCTTTAACAGCGTCTGCTGGAATGGATTTGGTGGGCGTTATTGTTTGAGGGAGGGCAAGGACGTAGGTTGGCGCTGAGCGTCAGCGAAGCCCAACGTTGCGGGGTTAGCCCTCGAGACCTGACTTTACCTGTTGGTGCCCTAGCTGCTTATCTAGGTCTGCTGGAGGTTCTTGTTTCGCCCACCCGGGCGAGTCACTTTTGTCAGTCGCGGCTGCGCGCCCCGGACTACGCGCCCCGGACTACGCGCCCCGGACAAAAGTAACCAAAAACGCTTGCCCCGAACATCCGGCCCTCCGCTACGCTACGTTTCGCTCACGCCAGCGTCGTTCCGGGGTCGGTCCAGTTGGGCCGTCCATGGCCCACTGGACCTCTCGCCGCATCCCTGCGGCTCGACCCACTCCACGACACTGGCGTTCGCCCTGCTGAACGGGGTGATTCGCTATCCTGCTGCCTTTAGTGCAAACCTGTAGGGTGGACAACGGCGCAGCCTTGTCCACGCGGTAAGCCTTACTCCCTAAGTGGAAAACGCTGCGCGGTTTTCCACGCTACAACCTGTGAACACCCAACCATCAGGCTGGCGTCCGTCCCCGTCAGTGAGGCCGAGTACAGGTGTTGCGGAGGGGGATGCGAGGCAGGACGCCGAGCAAGGCGCGAGGGGCAGGAGGCCCCTTCGTGCCGTGCCCCTGGAGCGGCACCGGAGCGAGGGGACCCGGAGCGCAGCGGAGGGCCGAACTGTTGGGGTGTGCTTTCTTTTGCTTACTTTTCTTTGCACAAGCAAAGAAAAGTGAGTCGCCGGCTAGGCGAAACAAAAGCAATCAAAGCATTCGATAATCAGCCAGGGCACCGATAAGCCAAGGCATCCCAGTCAAACATCCGTGATGTTGGGCTTCGCCACGCTCAACCCAACCTACGAACGCCAGAAGCCGAAAGCCGCCCCCAGCCCAGGCCGGGGGCTACACGCCTCTTACTTGGCCATCACCCGCGTAATCCGATCCCCCTCGGCATCATCCTGCCCCTTGGCCTTGTTGACCGCGTAGACCACGCCTTTGGCGTCCACCACGGCCTGGTTGGGATAGGTGCCCAGTTCCAGGTTGGCCTTGATGTTGCCGTCCGGGTCGACCACGGTCAGGGTGCCGGCGCCGCGGTTGGTCACGTAGGCCAGGCGCTTGACCGGGTCGAAGGCCACGTTCAGCGCTCCGGCGCCGGTAGTGACGTTGTGCAGGGTCTTGCCGGTCTTGGCGTCGACGATCAGCAGGTTGTCGCTGCCCTGGGCGGTGATGAACAGGCGGTCGGTCTGGGGATCGTGGGCCACGCCCATGGGGGTCTTGGCGCCCTGGAGCGGGAAGACCTTCTCGACGGTCTCGGTCTTGGCGTCGATCACCGCGGCTTCGTTGGTCTTCATGCTGACGGCGTAGAGCTTGTGCACCGCTGGGTCCAGGTGCATGCCGACCACGGCGAACCGCTCGCCGCGCACGCCCGACTCGATGGTGATGCGCTTACGCAAGGCCGGCGCCTTGGCGTCGAAGCTGATGATATCCGGCGTGATGGCCGCCGAGGCGAAGGCGCGGTCGAGTTTCTCGTCGATCACCACGGTGTGGGCATGGGAGACGATGCCGGGTTCGAATTGCTTGACCAGGCCCAGGTCGCTCTGGCGATAGACCGCCACGGTGTTCTGCCGGGTGTTGGTGGTCCAGACGTTACCGTTGCGGTCGTCCACGGCCACACCGTAGACGGCGTATACACCGGCGTCCTCGCCCTGGGCGGCGGCCGGGGTGATCTGGCGCTCGATGGACAGGTCCTTGGGGTCGAGCTTGAGCAGTTGCGAGACCTTGACCGGCGGGCGGCCCACGGCCGAGGTGACGAAGAGGGCGCCGGACTTGCCGCTGATGTCCACCTGATACAGCCCGGGGACTAGCTTGACGGAGGTGAGGCTGTAGCCGTCGACGCCACTCAGGGGAACCACCGGCGAGACCTTGAGCGGAAAGACCGCGGCGCCCGAGGGCTGGGCGGTGCTGATGACGATGGGGTGCTGGCCGGGCGCGGCGTCTTCGGGAATGCGGATGGTCGCCTTGAAGTTGCCCTGGGCGTCGGCCACGTAGGCGGCGTCGGGGTTGAGCGCCACGCCACCACGGGACAGGGTGATCTGCTGGCCAGGGGTGAAGCCGCGGCCGTCCAGGGTGACCTCGCTGCCCGCCAGGATAGCGGTGCCGGCAACGGGGCTGGCCTTGATTTCGCCGCGGTAGTCCGGGTCGGGGGCTTCGAAGCTGGAGCGCGCCTGGGCGGCTTGCCCACCCAGCGCCAGCAGGGCGGCCAACAAGGTAACGGAAAAGACGCGCCGGCCCTTGGCCGAAGACGCTGGAGCGATGTTCATCAGGGATTCCTTGTAGCGGCGATCAAGATACCCGCGCCAGAGCGCCGGGCGGCAGAGGCCCTCCTGGGCTAGGCCATGTTAAAGCGAAAGCGAAATACTTGCATTTAGATTTGCAAGGTTTAGGCGTGCTCGGCATCCGGGGTATCGAGGGTGCGCTGCATCAGGCAGGCGCCGGCACCATAACCGGCCAGCTTGGCCTTGAGCGCGGCGTCGGTGGGAACCGGGTGATAGTGGTGGCGCTGCCAGTAGCCGATGGCACCGGACAGCGACACCAGACGGCCCTGGCGCAGGCGGGCACGCCGGGCCTGGCCCTTGGCGTGGCGATAGAGGCGACCGGCCACGCCCTGGCCCTGGGCCTCGGGATGCACCGCGCAGTCGTGCAGGAACCAGGTGGAAGCCTCGCTCGGCAGCTGCTCCAGGCGGGCCCCCAGCACCGGCGGCAGGCCGTCGTCCCAGGGATAGGCGATCAGATAGCCGCGCAGGCGATCCTCGGCATCGGTCGCCGCCCAGCAGTGCTCCGGGGCGAGCTCCAGGCGGTTGACGTAGAAGGCGCGGTCTTCGAGCAGGTCGGCGGGGTAGGTGGCCGCCTGGATATCAAGAACGGCAGGGATATCGGCAGGGCGCAGCGGGCGTATCGAGGGCATGACGACGAGGCGAAAAGGTCCGGCCGGGCAGTATGGTCACTGCCCGGCCGGGAGGCAAATGCCTCGGAGCCGTGGGTGGTGAGTCCCCTTGGCAAGCCTGCGCCCTGGTCGTGGGAAACTGGATTCCGCCGGCGACCTTTGCGTGCCTGGCGACGCCTCTGGCTTCAAGCCTTGGCGATCAGCCGCGAATTGCGCTCGTTGCGGAATTGCAGGTCCTCGATCCGCTGGGTCGCGGTCTCGGCTTCCTGGCGGGCGGCGAGGATGAGGTCATGGTGCGGAGACTTGGCGCAGACCGGATCGGCATTGCGCGCATCGCCGGTGAGCATGAAGGCCTGGCAGCGGCAGCCACCGTAGTCCTTTTCCTTCTCGTCGCAGGAGCGGCAGGGCTCGGGCATCCAGTCGTAGCCGCGGTAGACGTTGAAGCCGAAGGAGTCGTACCAGATATGCCTGAGGTCATTCTCCTTCACGTTCGGGAAGGCGATGGGCATCTGCCGGGCGCCGTGGCAGGGCAGGGCGGTGCCGTCCGGCGTAATGGTCAGGAACAGCTTGCCCCAGCCATCCATGCAGGCCTTGGGGCGCTCTTCGTAGTAGTCCGGGGTGACGAAGATCAGCTTGCAGGGATGGTTCTCGGCCTTGAGGCGCGCACGGTAGTCGTTGGTGATGCGTTCGGCGCGCTCCAGCTGGGCCTTGGTCGGCAGGAGACCGGCGCGATTGCGCTCGGCCCAGCCATAGAACTGGCAGGTGGCGAGTTCGACGAAGTCGGCTTCCAGGGCCAGGCAGAGGTCGATGATCTGGTCGATGCGATCGATGTTGTGCCTATGGGTGACGAAGTTGAGCACCATCGGGTAGCCATGGGCCTTGACCGCCTTGGCCATGGCCAGCTTCTGGGCGAAGGCCTTCTTCGAGCCGGCCAGCAGGTTGTTCACCTGTTCGTCGCTGGCCTGGAAGCTGATCTGGATATGGTCCAGGCCGGCCTCCTTGAATTCGGCGATGCGCGCCTCGGTGAGGCCGATGCCGGAGGTGATGAGGTTGGTGTAGTAGCCCAGCCGGCGCGCCTCGCGGATCAGCTCGGCGAGGTCCTGGCGCACCAGGGGTTCGCCCCCGGAGAAGCCGATCTGGGCGGCTCCCATCTCCCGTGCCTCGGCCATGACCTTGAACCACTGTTCGGTGGTCAGCTCGCGGCCCTGGGCGGCGAAGTCCAGGGGATTGGAGCAATAGGGGCACTGCAGTGGGCAGCGATAGGTGACCTCGGCCAGCAGCCACAGCGGCAGGCCGACATTCGGCTTGGCTATGACCGGCGGCTGCGGGAGTTGCATGGGCACTCCAGGCAGCGACGTATCAGCCGAGCAGGAGCCAGTGCTCTGCACGGGCGACCTCCATGAATTGCTCGACGTCCGCACCCAGTTCGGGCACGCCGGGGAAGCGTTCGTCGAGGTCAGCGATGATGGCGGCCACGTCACGCTGGCCGTCGATCAGCCCGCCGATGGCGGCGGCGCTGTCGTTGAGCTTGATCATGCCCTCGGGATAGAGCAGCACATGGCCGTCCTGCGCCGGCTCGAACTGGAAGCGGTAGCCGGGACGCCAGCGCGGCACCTGGGTGCGGTCGAAGCTCATAGGTCGATTCCTCGGTGCCAGCGGCGCTCGCTGGTGACGCTGTGATAGGGCGGGCGGTGCAGTTCGTAGGCCATGCTCATGGCGTCGAGCATGCTCCAGAGGATGTCCAGCTTGAACTGCAGGATCTCCAGCATGCGCTGCTGGGACTCCCAGGTGGTGTAGTGCTGCAGGGTGATCTGCAGGCCGTGTTCGACGTCGCGGCGGGCCTGACCCAGGCGGGTACGGAAGTACTCGTAGCCGGCCGGATCGATCCAGGGGTAGTGGGTCGGCCAGGCGTCCAGCCGCGACTGGTGGATCTGCGGCGCGAACAGCTCGGTCAGGGAGCTGCTGGCGGCTTCCTGCCAGGAGGCGCGACGGGCGAAGTTGACGTAGGCATCCACCGCGAAGCGTACCCCGGGCAGCACCAGTTCCTGGGAGAGCACCTGCTCGCGGTCCAGGCCGGTGGCCTCGGCCAGGCGCAGCCAGGCCTCGATGCCGCCTTCGCTGCCGGGCTCGCCGTCGTGGTCGAGGATGCGCTGCACCCACTCCCGGCGGATCTCGCGGTCCGGGCAGTTGGCCAGGATGGCGGCGTCCTTGAGCGGTATGTTGACCTGGTAGTAGAAGCGATTGGCTACCCAGCCCTGGATCTGCTCGCGACTGGCGCGACCCTGGTACATGGCCACGTGATAGGGGTGGTGGATGTGGTAGAGGTCGCCCTTGGCACGCAGGGCGGCTTCGAATTCGGCGGGGGTGAGGGCATTGGGCATGGCGGTCACAGCTCGATGGAGAGTCCGTCCCGGGCGACTTCCACGCCCTGGCGCTCGACGATGGCGCGCTCGGGGGAGTCTTCGTCCAGGATCGGATTGGTGTTGTTGATGTGGATCAGCACCTTGCGCTGGCGCTCGAAGCCGGCCAGCACCTCCAGCATGCCACCGGGACCGCTCTGCGGCAGGTGGCCCATCTCGGTGCCGGTACGGGTGCCCACGCCGCGACGCTGCATCTCGTCGTCGGTCCAGAGGGTGCCGTCTACCAGCAGGCAATCGGCCTGGCTCATCAGCTCCAGCAGGGCGGCGTCTGGCTGGCCGAGGCCCGGGGCATAGAACAGCTTGCCGCCGGTGCGCCGGTCATGGACCAGCAACCCCAGGTTGTCGCCGGGGTGCGGATCGTGGCGATGGGGCGAATAGGGCGGCGCGGCGCTGCGCAGCGGGAAGGGCGTGAACTCCAGGTTCGGGCAGGCCGGGATGGTGAAGCTGCCGCTCAGGGCGATGGGCTGCCAGCTGAGCCCGCCGTTCCAGTGCTGGAGCATGTTGAACAGCGGAAAGCCGGTGGTCAGGTCCTGGTGGACCATGTCAGTGCACCACACCTCGTGGGGGCAGCCCTCGCGCAGGCTGAGCAGCCCGGTGGTATGGTCGATCTGGCTGTCCAGCAGGACGATGGCGCGGATACCGGTGTCGCGCAGGGCCCGCGCCGGCTGCAGTGGGGCGAAGCTGGCGAGCTGGGCGCGGATGTCGGGCGAGGCGTTGCACAGGATCCAGTTCACCCCGTCGTCGGACAGGGCGATGGAGGACTGGGTACGGGCCTGGGCCCTGAGGGTGCCCTTGCGGAAGCCGTCGCAATTGACGCAATTGCAGTTCCACTGGGGAAAGCCGCCGCCGGCGGCGGAGCCGAGAATCTGGATATGCATGGGAAAGGCTAAACCTGAAAAAAGTACGCCCCGGCGAACCGGGGCGTGGGGCGCATCAACGGTTGGCGAAGTACATGGTGACTTCGAAGCCGATGCGCAGGTCAGTGTAGGCAGGCTTGGTCCACATGGGAGGTCTCCTCTTTGACTGCGAAAGCCGGATGGATCCGGTTGCCAAGTTTAACAAATGTTACCTAGCTAAGGGTTTTTGCCGCGACGAATCGACGGCGGTTCGGCCGACATAACTGTCTTACCGATCCTGCAACAGATTGACCGCCCACAACGGCCGACGCTCCCGGGAAAATGTTGAAAGCTATGACATCCAGCCGGATGGTGGCTCGGCATTGCTCAAGGCGAAGCGCGGGGCGTCGGCCCTCGTGAGCTGATGCCAGGCCTGGCGCAGGGCCTGATCGTCCAGCATGGACAGAGCCTCTCCCAGGGATCCAAGGTCCAGGGCGCCGTTGCGCTGGAAGCCCCACCAGAGCCGTTCGGCCAGGGCTGCGCGCTGGGGGGTGGTGGGGCTGAAGTCGCGTACCAGCTGGCGAATGCTTTCCGTCAACGTCGCGATATCGGTCCAGACAGCCGGCCCGCTGTCGCTCAGGCAGGCCTCGATCTCCATGAGGATGTCGGCCGCCCCGGCATGGGGTGACTGCACTCCGATCAGCAGACCGCCGTGATCGCCCAACTGGCGATAGGCGGAAAACACCGCATAGCCCAGTTGCCGTTCGCTGCGTAGCCGGCGGAACAGCGGCCCCTGCAGACGCGCCGCCAGCAGCCGCCAGGCAGCCTCGGTGGCGGGCTGGGCATCGGGTTGCGGACAGAACAGCAGCAATGCCTGTTGGGCATCGGCGCTGGGTTCGGGGTGCCAGTGACGACCACGCAAGACCGGCCGCGCGCCAAGCGCAGCGGCCTGCAATAGGGAGGGCGGCGCGATCCAGGCCAGGCCCGCCTGCGCGGTCGCGGGCAGGCCGCAGGCCAGCGCCTGCCACTGTAGCCCCTCGTCGCCCTTTGTTTGAGGGGTAAGGGCGGGCAAGCGCTCGGGCAGCACCTTGAGCAGCTGGCGGATCAGCATGGGTTCGGAGGGTGCCGCAGAGGGCGATTTGGGGCTGTCCAGTTCGCCTTTCAGGTGTTCGAGCGCCTGCTCCAGCGCTGCCGGCAGCGCCGTGGCCCAGCCTTGCAGGCGCAGCTCCCAGGGGGCCCCTGGCGGACTCCAGCGCAGTGTGACCCCAGCCTCGGCGGCCAGACGCGGCAAGGCGCCCAGGGCGCTGGCCGCGGGTGCGACCGGCGGTTGTCCCGGCCACTGCCAGCGCAGGAACAGCAGGCCTTCGCGCTGCTGGGGGGCGAGGGCCTGGCTGATCGGCCAGGGTTGCGTCGAGCAAGGGCGCGCCACGGGTTGATCGGCGAGCAGCGGATTGGGCGGTGGCAGCTCGAAGGGGGCTGCGACGGGTTCGGTCGCACCTGGCTGGTCGGGCAGGCCGGTGGCGAAACCGCTGAGACGCCCTGGCACCAGTTGGGCGAGCAGCCGGGGCCAGGCGGCCTGGGCCGCAGGCGAGAGCGAGGCGTGTGGCCAGGACTCGCCGTCGCGATCCAGCCAGAGGCGTTCACCCAGGCGTCGCACCAGTGCCAGGGCGGGCAGGGTGGCCCACTGGCGCTGGATGCGGTCGGCATGGTCCTGCTCCAGGGTGGCGAGGGGCACCTGGCGCACGGCATCCAGCCAGCCGAACAAGGCAGCGCTCAGGCGGGCTGGGTCGGCCTTGGGGCCAGGCGCGATATCCAGCCGGAGCAGCCCCTGTCGTGCCTGGCGATAAGGCCAGGCGAGGCCCAGGCGCTCGGCCAGTCCCGCCTGACGCAAGCGTGTCGGCAGGCCACCGGGATGGTCGCCGAGCAGCAGGGTTTCCAGCAGCTCCGTTGCCTCCCAGCTGCCGGGCGGCAGCTCGTCAAGGGCGAATTGCAGGGCCAGCGTCGGGGGTGCGGCAGCTGCTGTTTGCCAGTGTTCGCCCCTGGCCGCGAGCGGTGGGGGCACTGGGCCCCTGGGCGCAGGGCCGGAGGGCAGCAGGGCGCCGTGTTCGTGGGCTAGTTCTGCCAGTTCGGCCAGCGGTTGCGGCCCGGCCAGTAGCAGCAGGGCGTTTTCCCCGCGGTACTGCTGGCGTTGGAAATGGCGCAGCGCCGTCTGGAAGGCTGGGTTCTGCAGCGGCAGGCTGTAGCGATTACCGGCATGGAAGCCCGTCGCTGGGTGGGCGGCTGGCAGCCTCCTGGCCAGGGCCAGGTCGCGGCGAGTATCGGCGCTGCGTGCCCAGGCGATGAACTCGGCGTGCAGCACCTCACGTTCGCGGCGCTGGGCGCCCGGCTCCAGCAGGGGAGCGGCGAGCATGTCCAGCAGGCGGGCCAGGGCGGCGGCCAGGTGCTCGGGCGCCAGGGCGAAGAAGAAGTCGGTGGTGGTCTCGCGGGTGCTGGCGTTGAGTACGCCGCCCAGACGCTGCACCAGCGGCATCAGGCCGTCCGCTGCGGGATAGTGGCGGCTGCCGAGAAAGAACAGGTGTTCGAGAAAGTGCGCCAGCCCCGGATAGGCCCGCGGTGCCTGGTGACTGCCTGCGCCGATGCGCACCAGGGCGGCGGCCTGGGGCAGCTCGGGGTCGTGGAGCAGGGCGACGGCCAGGCCATTGGCCAGGCGCAGGCGGCGGTGTTGGGAAAGAGAGCTGGGCATGGGGGTAGCTTAACCGAGTCCAAGGCAAGGTGATGGAGCGGGGCGTGCCCTCTCCCAGGGGGAGAGGGGGAAAAGCGAGAGCTGTGCCTGGGTTCGCCTTCATCCCCGACGCTCTCCCTGAGGGAAAGGTTCGAGGCGCGGTCTCGACACCGTAGCGTGGAAAACGGCGCAGCCTTTTCCACTGGAGCCTTGGGTGCCAGAGGCCCTCACCTCAGCTCTCTCTCAGGAGAAGAGGGGAGGAGCCCTGGCAGCAGCCCTTTTCATGAAGAGAAAAGCCCAGGCGAAAAAAATCCCGGTCAGGCCGGGATTTTGGGGTGGGGCGAGGGGGTTTCTAACAGGATGTCGGGGTGCTCGAAGCATCCCCCGCCCCGACCCTCTCCCGAAGGAGAGGGGAGCTCAGGCGCAGGCGCCGTTACTTCTTCTCGGGCAGGGCGAAGGCCATCACGTAGTCGCCCTGCTTGGTGCCCAGCGAGCCATGGCCGCCAGCGTAGACCAGCACGTACTGGCGACCGTCCTTGCCGGTGTAGGTCATGGGGGTGGTCTGGCCACCGGCCGGCAGGCGGCCTTTCCACAGTTCCTTGCCGTTCTTCACGTCATAGGCGCGCAGGTACTGGTCCAGGGTGCCGCTCAGGAAGGCCACGCCACCGGCGGTGGTGACGGTGCCGCCCAGGCTGGGTACGCCCATGGGCAGGGGCAGCGGAACCGGCGAGTTGTCGCGCACGGTGCCGTTCTTGTGCTTGTAGACCAGCTTGCCAGTGGTCAGGTCGAGACCGGCCACATAGCCCCAGGCAGGTGCCTGGCAGGGCAGGCCCAGGGGCGACAGGAAGGCCGACAGGATCACGCCGTAGGGCGCGCCCTTGTTGGGCTGGATGCCCTCGGTCTCGCTCTTGCGCGCCGGCTGGTTGGCGATCTCTTCACGGGGTACCAGCTTGGAAGTGAAGGCCATGTAGCTGGGGTTCAGGAAGGCGATCTGACGGACCGGATCGACCGAGATACCGCCCCAGTCGAACACGCCGAAGTTACCCGGGTAGACGATCGAACCCTGGGTGGACGGCGGGGTGTAGATACCCTCGTAGCGGTGCTCGCGGAAGGCGATACGGCACAGCGCCTGGTCGAAGGGCGTACCGCCCCACATGTCGCTTTCCTTGAGGGTCGGCGCCGCCAGGTTGATCGAGGAGACCGGCTGGGTCGGCGAGGTGTGGTCGCCTTCCACCGCGCCCTGGGGCACCTGGGTTTCCTTGATCGGGTAGATGGGCTGACCATTGGTGCGGTCCAGCACATAGATGCTGCCCTGCTTGGTCGAGGCCATCAGCGCGGGTTTCACACCGCCGTCGGTCTTGATGTCCACCAGGGTCGGCTGACCACCCACGTCCATGTCCCAGAGGTCATGGTGGGTGAACTGGTAGTTCCAGCGTACCTTGCCGGTGGCGATGTCGAGGGCGACCACGCCAGCGCTGTACTTCTCGGACGCCGGGGTACGGTTACCGCCCCACTGGTCGGGCATCTGGTTGCCCATGGGCAGATAGACCATGCCGACCTTCTCGTCGACCGCCATCATCGACCACATGTTGGGCGAGTTGCGGGTATAGATGCCGTCGGCGGCGATGGGCGCGGTGGCGTCCGGATTGCCGCTGTCCCAGTTCCATACCAGCTTGCCGCTGTGCACGTCATAGGCGCGGACCACACCGGAAGGCTCGTCGGTGGAGACGTTGTCGGTGACGTGGCCACCGATGATCACCAGGTTGCGGGTCACGGCCGGCGGCGAGGTGGAGTAGTAGCCACCGGGCGTGAAGCTGCCCATGTTGGCGGTCAGGTCGACCTGGCCGTTGTCGCCGAAGTCGCTGCACACCTTGCCGGTGTCGGCGTTGAGGGCGATCAGGCGGGTGTCGGCGGTGGGCAGGAACAGGCGACGCGGGCAGCTGCTGGCAGCCGGGGTGCTCTGCTCGTCGACCGGGACGGCACTGCCGGTGGCCGGGCTCTGGCCCGCGGTGGTGGTGCCGGCGTAGGTGGCGTCGTCATGGTAGGCCACGCCACGGCAGGTCATGTGCGCCCAGCCCTTGAAGCTGTCGGCGTGCTGAGTGCTCAGCTTGGGATCGAAGCGCCAGATTTCCTTGCCGCTATCGGGGTCCACGGCGATCACCTGGCTGTGCGGCGTGCAGACATAGAGCATGCCGTTGACCTTGAGCGGGGTGTTTTCCGCGGTGGTCTCCTGGGGATCGTTCGGGCCGGGGATGTCGCCGGTACGGAAGGTCCAGACGGGCTCCAGATTCTTCACGTTGTTGACGTCGATCTGCTTGAGCGGCGAGTAGCGATCGCCGAAGGCGGTGCGGCCATAGGACGGCCAGTCGCCATCGGCGGCGGTCGGGGCGGCGCTTTCGACGCCCGCGGTGTCGCGGCCCAGGTCACCGTCCAGACGGTTGTAGTTGACGAACTGGGCGACCAGGGCGACGACCGCCGCGATCACCAGCGAGCCGACCAGCGGCAGGCCGCCGCTACGGCTGTCCAGCGGCCGGCGGAACGCCGGGATCAGCAGGACCAGGCCGAGGACGAACCAGAGTGCCAGGCGCGGCACCAGTTGCCACCAGTCGAACTGGACTTCCAGTACGGCCCAGGCGGTGGACACCACCAGGAAGAAGGCATAGACCCAGACCCCGCTGGCCCGCCGAATGCACAGCAGGTAACCACTCAGGGCGAGCAGCACGCCGCCGCCGAGGTAGTAGAGGGAGCCCCCGAGGGTGGCCAGTTTGATGCCCAGCCCCAAGAGGGCCAGGCCCAGGAGGATGAACAGGATGCCGAGTAACCTGGCGGGCAGGCCTCCCGGTCTCGCGTTGGAAGTGACAGTCATGGCAGCGCTCGCAATGCAATCGTGAAAAAAGACTTCGACTCGATCGACGACATCGCAAATCGGAACCGCATGCGGATCTGTCGTCTGCTACGTCTGAACCTGTTGTGTGTCTTATTGTTCCACCCCTTCGCCGGCTTCCCTGGCAGGAAGCTAGAGCGGTCGCGCGTAGGCGAAGCGAGGGATGGTTGAGAGGCGTCGTCTGAATCGGGCGGGTAGATAGTAAGCTAAGCATTGACTGATGTCACTTCGCGATGACAGAAGGACGGGGCCGATCTGGCACCGTGCCTGCTACCATCGCGGGCCTTTTTCTGATGTTGTCCGCCATGTCCGACGTGCTTGCCCTGGTTCAGGCGACCTTCGACGTTACCGCCCCGGTCTTCGCCCTGGTGCTGCTCGGCTGTGTGCTCAAACGGCTGAACTGGATCGATACCGCCTTCATCAACACTTCGTCCGCCCTGGTGTTTCGCGCCACCATGCCGACCCTGCTGTTTCTCGGCATCCTCAAGGCCGACCTCGGCGAAGCCCTGCAACCGCTGCTGCTGGGCTACTTCGCCCTGGCCACGGTGGTGAGCTTTCTCGCTGCCTGGGGCTGGGCGATCTGGCGCTGCCCCCATGCCGATCGCGGGGTCTATGTGCAAGGCGCCTTCCGCGGCAACTGCGGCATTGTCGGCCTGGCCCTGGCGGCCACCCAGTACGGCGACTACGGTCTGTCGGTGGGCGGGATCATGGCCGGCATGGTCATCCTCTTCTACAACGTGCTTTCGACCATCGTGCTGGCGCTCTACAGTCCGCAGCTGGAGGCCAACTGGCGCACCCTGCTGCGCAGCATCCTCGGCAACCCACTGATCATCGGCATCCTGGTGGCGATTCCCTTCGCCTATTTCCAGTGGCAGCTGCCACGCTGGCTGGACACCTCGGCGCGCTACTTCGCGGGTCTCACTCTGCCGCTGGCACTGATGTGCATCGGCGCCACCCTGTCGCTCACCTCCTTGCGTGAGAGCAGCAGCCTGGCGATAGGCGCGAGCCTGTGGAAGATCGTCTGGATCCCGCTGCTGGGCGTGCTGGGCGCCCTGGCGCTGGGGATCCAGGGGCCGGCGCTGGGCATCCTCTTCCTCTACCTGGGCTGCCCCACGGCCGCGTCGAGCTTCGTCATGGCCCGCGCCGCTGGCAGCAATTCCCAGCTGGCAGCGACCATCGTGGTGCTCAGCACCCTGGGCGGGATGCTGACCACCAATCTGGGCCTGCTGCTACTGAAAGGATTCAGCTTGCTATAGGGCAGCGTCCACCAGACATCGGCGTTGTGAAAGCGTCCATCGGTTGTCCGCAGCGAAAAGTGAGATTAAGCGTGATAGTGCGGCATCGACCGTCCCAGGTTCGCTTACCCTTCCGATTGTTATCGCAGTTAGTATTTGCGAGGGGAGGGGCGTCCACTATCCAAGCCTTTCGCGTGGTATCCATGAAACGCTCACTCCAATTCAGCCACAAGATCCTGCTGGCGGCTGCCCTCGTGGTGACCATCGCCCTGGCCGGTTTCGCCAGTTTCAACGCCTATCTGCAGCGCCAGGCCATCACCCAGAGTCTTGAAGCTTCCTTGAGTGAGATCGGCCGCATTACCGCCGGCAACATCGCCTACTGGCTGGATGCGCGGGTCAAGCTGATCGACAGCCAGGCCCAGGCGCTCAGCCGTGACAGCAGCCCAGCCAACGTGGTGGGTCTGCTGGAGCAGAAGCTCTACACGAGCAACTTCGATTCCACCTACCTGGGTGAAGTCGACGGCACCTTTACCGACCGCCCCCATACACCCATGGAGGCCGGTTACGACGCCCGCCAGCGCGACTGGTACAAGGCCGCGGTCAGCGCCGGGCGGCCCATCCTCACCGAGCCCTATCTCACCGCACCGCCGCAGAGCTTCCTGTGCATCACCATCGCGGCGCCGGTCCTGCAGAACGGCAAGCTGATCGGCGTGGTGGCCGGGGACCTGGTGATGGACAGCCTGATGAAGATGATCACCTCGCTGGATGCCGGTGGCCTGGGCGAGGCCTTCCTGGTCGACGGCGATGGCAAGATCCTGGTCAGCAGCCACGCCGACCAGGTGCTGAAATCGCTCAAGGACGTCTTCCCGGACCAGACGCCGTCGCTGGCGCCTGGTTTTCACAACGTCGTCCAAAATGGCAACGAGCGCCTGGTGAGTTTCACCCCGGTCAACGGTTTGCCCTCGGTGAAGTGGTACCTGGGTCTGTCCATTGACCAGGCCAAGGCCTATGCCCCGGTCACCCAGGCGCGCAACCTAGCCATCGTCGCCACCCTGGTGGCGGTGATCGCCATCATCCTGCTGCTGGGCCTCTTGATCCGCGTTCTGCTGCGCCCGCTGCATGACCTGACTCGCGCCATGGACGACATCGCCGAAGGCGAGGGCGATCTGACCCGCCGGTTGCCGGTGCAGTCCCGCGACGAATTCGGCGCCCTGGCATCGGCCTTCAACCACTTCGTGGCACGGATC
>NZ_JBXGSE010000007.1:0-240946 GCF_056790235.1 Pseudomonas sp. VMV1 | reverse complement strand
CTCGGCGAACCATTCGATGAAGGAGGCGGCGTAGGCGATCTCGCCCTTGGCCTCGGCCAGCGGCTTGCCCTGCTCCAGGGTCATCAGCCGGCCCAGGTCATCCTGGTTCTCGATCATCAGCTCGTACCAGCGCCGCAGCTTGGCCGAACGCTCCTTGGCGGTCAGCGCACGCCAAGCCGGCAGCGCACGGTTGGCAGCGTCGATGGCACGCTTGGTCTCGGCGCGGCCGAGCTTGGGAATGGTGCCCAGGGTCTCGCCGGTGGCCGGGTTGTCCACGCTGACGGTGGCACCGCTGTCGGCGTCGATCCAGGCGCCGTCGACATAGGCTTGCTGGCGAAACAGGGAAGCGTCTTTGAGCTGCATTACGGTCTCCTTGATGGAAAGGGCCGGAAGCAAGGGCATGACACCCCTGCGCCTGCGATAGGGTCAGGCTTGGAAACGCTGGAGTCGCCACCGTTCAGTGCCCGCGAGAGGAACGTCCGAAGCGCCACAGGCGTTCGAAATATTGAACGCATCCTAGGAGAATCCTGAACCCCTGCGCAAGAGCAGTGGCGAGGTTTTCGCGTCGCCCTCCTCCTTGTTTATGCAGCCCCTGCCGCGCACCGCGAAACAGTCGTTCAAAATCAACAACATCGTGCATCCGGGCATGGACGGTCCGATGCAAGGTGAGTATGATGGCGACCGATTCAGCGTCATCGAATCGTTGCACTCGTAGCTCAGCTGGATAGAGTACTGCCCTCCGAAGGCAGGGGTCGTGGGTTCGAATCCCGCCGAGTGCGCCATCTTCCGTTCACCGTCGCGTGAACCTCAACAAAGCCCGCCATTGAGCGGGCTTTGTCGTTTCTGGCGGCCCCTTCCCGATATACCCATGCGTGACGCCTGCTCGCCTTTACCTGAAGAGGCCTTAGCGAAATGGAATTCGCCAGACCATTGGCCTGATTTATCTGATCATCACCATCGTCGTCAGCGTGATCCTGGGCTAAGCTCTGCCGAGTTGAACCCGTTGAAGCCAGCCGGCCGGATGCCGACACCCTGGTGATCACCTCGCAAGGAAGCCTGCATGAGATACCTCCTGACCAGCTCGGTCACCCTCTTTCTCGCCGCCCCGATCTTTACCGAAGACACCGCCCTCGCCCAGGCTGGCCACGCCATCCGGCCAGGGCTAGCGGCCGCGGCTCACTGTCTGCACGAATCGCTACTGGAAACCAGCGCCGCCAACAGAGGCCCGGTGGCGGACGGCGCCCGTCTGCAGCTGGCCGGGCTGGAGCGGCGCGACCAGATTGCCCATTAGGTCTGGATCGGCGACCGGTGCGCCTCAGTTTCTCTGCCTTGGAGCCTTTTCAAAGTCCCTTTCCAGAGCCCTTCCGTGAACGAAGCCGCTGCCACTGGCTCTCAAGGTTTCCACCACGGACTCCCGAGGAGACCCGCATGAAATCTCTGATTCCCCTGTTGCTGCTGCCCCTCGCCCTGGGCGCCTGTACCCGAGAGCCGGTTCGGCAGGACGACCTCGGCCTGCCGAGCTGCAATCTGGCAGAGCAGCGCGCCGTGCCGGGAGAACTGGGCGGATCGATCACGGATCCGCGGCAGGCGCATGTCTCGATGCGGGCCAATGTGCTGCTGGCGGATGTGAGCACGGCGCGCAAGGCGCGGCGGATCAGTCAGGAGCAGGCGACCGCCTTCAGCGAACGCATCGCCGCGGTGCGCAGCCAGACCGAGGCCTTCGTACAGCAGCAAGGCTTTCTCAGCGCGGCCGAGCGGGCCAGTTTCGATCGGGAATTCGACGGGATCGCCGCGCAGATCTGCCAGCCACGTACGGCGCAGTGATCCCTGCCTAGCCAGGACGGGTCGAAAGACCGCCGCTCGAACGGCTAGGATAGCGGGGCCGATCAGGCGGTAAGGACCCTTGCCGCCCTTCTCTTCCAGCCCAGGGGACGACCCCGGCGATCGGTGGGCCGCGTTCCGGGACGGCCCGGTTTCACAGGAGGCCGTCTTTGGCTTGGTTCTATCTGGTGTGCGCAGGGCTGCTCGAGGTGGTCTGGGCGTTCTACATGAAGCAGTCCGCGGGCTTTACCCGTCTCACACCGACGATCATCACCGGGGTCGCCATGGTGGCCAGCGTGGCGCTGCTGTCGATATCCATGCGCAGCCTGCCGCTGGGTACTGCCTATACCATCTGGACCGGCATCGGCGCGGTGGGCGCCTTCATGGTCGGTATCCTGGTGCTGGGCGAGGCGGCGAGTCCGCTGCGTATCCTGGCTGCGGCGCTGATCGTCAGCGGTCTGGTGCTGATGAAGCTGACATCGTCCTGAGCGCCCTCCTCTAGCGCTGAATCCTCGGGGGCGCCAGCCAGCTGAACAGCAGCCCGCCAAGCAGGCCACCCATGGCCATCGCCAGCAAACCCTCCAGGGTGCGGGTGGCGTAGATGAGCACCGGCATGGGCGCGAAGGCATCGATCAGGCGGATGGCGACGATCACGCTGACGCTACTGGCCAGCGGCAGCAGCCAGGTGCGATGAGCGCCGCTGCGGCGCCTGAACCAGAAGGCCACGGCAAAGGCTGGTAACCAAGCGGCGAGCACGATGGCGGCGTAGACGGGTCCGAAGCCGAGCAGGTCCTGCACGGAGGTCCGCCAGCGAGTGGCACTGTCTATCGGTTGCCCAAGCCCCTGGAGCGCAGCCAGGTTGTACTGGGTCTGCACCAGGCTGCCCCAGGCGGTGGCCAGCAGCAGGGCCGCGGCGAACGCCAGCAGGGTGCGCGGTTGCAACAGGCCGCGCCAGAGCGGTTGGGACATGACTGAAAGATCTCCTGGAGAGGTGCTGATGCTAGCGAAGGCAGGTGCGTGGAGTAGCTCTCAAGCGTTACCTAAAGCTTCCAGACGCTGGACCTGGCTGGCGCTGCTGCTGGGACTGCTGGCGAGTTCGATGACCCTGGCAGCACCGGCCTATCGCGTCGAGACGGTGGCGACCGGCCTCAAGAGACCGTGGTCGCTGGCCTTCCTGCCCGATGGCCGGGCGCTCCTGACCGAAGGTGCCGGGTGTTTGCGACTGCTGGTGCCAGACGGCACAGGCCGGTTCAGGCTACAGGCGGAGGCTATAACCGGATTACCGGAACTCTATACCGAGGGCCAGGCTGGGCTGTTCGAGGTGCTGCCGGATCCGGACTTCGCCCGCAACCAACTGATCTATCTCTCCTATGCGACAGGCACGCGGCAGGCCAATCATCTCCGGGTGGTGCGGGCGCGGCTGGACGGCGGACGCCTGCAGGACGTCCAGCCACTGTTCACCAGCCAGCCGGCCAAGGCTTACGGTCAGCACTTCGGGGCGCGGATGGCCCTGCTCGGCGACGGGACGCTGGCCATCGCCCTGGGCGACGGCAATGTCGAGCGCACCGACGCCCAGCGGCTGGATACCCATCTGGGCAAGATCGTGCGCATCACCCGCGACGGCCAGGTGCCGGCAAACAATCCCTTCGTCAAGCGACCCGGCGCCCTGCCGGAGATCTACAGCCTCGGCCATCGCAATCCCCAGGGTCTGGTCTGGGTGGCCGAGCGCCAGGCGCTGTACGAGCACGAGCATGGCTCCAAGGGCGGCGACGAACTCAATTTGATCCACAACGGTGCCAACTATGGCTGGCCGCTGACCACCGGCGGCGTGGACTACACCGGCGCGCGCATCACGCCCTTTCGCGAATTGCCGGGCATCACCCCACCGCTGCTGGAGTGGACGCCGTCGATCGCGCCCGCCGGAATGACTTGGTACGACGGCCAGGGCTTTCCCGCCTGGCGCGGCAGCCTGTTCGTGGCGGCACTGCGAGAGAAGTCGGTGCGGCGGATACCGCTGGTGAACGGCGTGCCCGGTGAGCAGGAGGTGCTGTTCCGGGAGTTGGACCAGCGTTTGAGAGATGTGCGCAGTGGGCCGGACGGCAATCTGTGGCTGCTGACCGATGGCGAGGACGGCCAGCTGTTGCGGGTGGTGCCGGGGTAGAAGGGGCCACTGCGGGAGACCCCGGTTGCCCTATCAGGCAGCGATGAAGGTGGTGTTGGCGCCCAGTATGGTCAGCTCGGGCATGGGGTTGTTATAGAGGTCGTAGACGAAGCCATCGGGCAGATAGAGGCTGTACTGATGCCCCTGCTCAAGGCTCTGGTCCAAGGTGATGTCCAGCATCTGGCGCGTGGGACGCAAGGAATGGGCGCTGGTAAAGCCGATCTGCTCGCCAGTGGTCACGTCCAGGAGATAGGCCTGTTCAAAAGTGGCCGGATTGATCTGGTAGTTGCCGGGGAAAAGCTCGTCGGCGTAGAGATCGCGTGGCCCCAGTTGCACACTGGAGTCGAACACGAAACCGATGCTTCTATCGAATCCAGGCTGATAGTAGCTGTGCTGATTGAGCTGCAGCAGACTAGGTGGCGTTATATCGGTGGGATAGACGGTCAGGTCCCGCGGGAAGGCAGTGATCGATACATTGCCGGCCTTGTCCGTGGTCTCGACCACCAGTGAGCCTTGCGGGTAATAACCCTCTCCTACGCTGAGGACCGGGCCATCAGGCTGTCCCTGCTGCCAGGTCTGACCACCATCACTGGAGTAGCGCCACTGATCAACTTGCTCAAGGCCAAAGGCATAGAACTTCAGCAGGTCGGCCATGGCCGGGCCCCGGGTGAACAGATAGAGACCGTCGCCATAGGTGTCGATGGTCCAGTTTGTCTCGTTCGCGACCGTATGGGCGTCACCGGCGTCCAGATAGCTGATCTGGACGCTCCCGGTCTCATAGTGACCATGAGCAAGCTGAATGGCGGAAGAGCCAGCTTCAGCAGGTGTCCAACTCGCTCCGCCATCCAGACTGTAATTCCACTCCTTTACGCCCTCCGGCAGGGTCACGTCCACCTGGCCGTTGCGGGTGATGCCGTCAGTGGCCGACACCCCGGTGTCCTCGTGCAGGGCAAGACCCGGTGTAAGCGGTTCCCATTGCGCGAGGCGCGTCTGGAACAGCTGCTGGTCGGCGCTCTGGCCATCCGGGCGAGTTAGATAGTCGATCATCTCGACAACGACCGCTGCCCTGGCGTCTTGCTGGGTACTGCCCAGGGTCTCCAGTCGGCCCAGCCAGAAGGCCTTGCCGTCGGCATCGGCGCTGCGTCCGAGCAGGTCGCCGTAGCAGCCGTCGATGAAGGCGCTGGCGCTCTCCTCGGCCGGTTGCGCTTGCAGGCGTTCGGCGCCATTGAGGAAAAGGCGGACCAGTTGCTCGCCCCCGAGTCCCGCGTCCATTTTATCGACCCAGAAACGGAAGCCTTCCGCGTCCGGGGCGCGGCCCAGCACGCCCCAGTAATAGGCGTTCACCCGCGCTGCGTTGTCCACGACCATGGTCTTTCCTCCTTGAAGCGGCCACCCACTGCGGCCGACCACTGGCTTATAGAAGGCGTCGCCACGTGGTGCAGACCTATGTCCGGATTACTGTGGCGTGTTCGACAGCCTTTCGACTAGAGCGATAAGCAAAGCAGCGCGGACATGCAGCACTCTGTCGAATCGACGAAAATGATGACGCTTCGTCAAATAAAGCACGACGATTCGACGCTCTGACGCTCACATCTGGCAGTGCCCCTTTTTAAGCTGGAGCCTCTAACCACGGAGGATCCCGCCATGAACGTCACCCTGCTCGGCGCCGGCCACATCGGCTACACCATTTCGCAATTGCTGCACGCCAGTGGCGACTACCGGGTGACGGTAGCGGATCGTGACGAGCGCGCCCTAGCGGCCATCGCGGCGCTGGGCGTGCAGACCCGCAGCCTGGACACGTCCGACGCCAGTGCCCTGGCCGCGGCCCTGGATGATCAGGACGTGGTACTCAACGCCCTGCCCTACCATCTGGCGATTCCCGTCGCCCAGGCGGCCAAGGCCACCAACACCCACTATTTCGACCTGACCGAAGACGTCAAGGCGACCAAGACCATCCGCCAACTAGCCGAGGGCGCGAGCAATGCCTTCATGCCCCAGTGCGGTCTGGCGCCTGGCTTCATCGGTATCGCCGCCCATTCCCTGGCCAAGCGCTTCGATAGCGTGCGCGAGGTGAAGATGCGCGTCGGTGCCCTGCCGGAATTTCCCACCAACGCCCTGAAGTACAACCTGACCTGGAGCGTCGACGGCCTGGTCAACGAGTACTGCCACCCTTGCGAAGCCGTGCGCAACGGCGAGCTGCAACTGGTGCAGCCGCTGGAAGGCCTGGAGCATTTTTCCCTGGATGGCGTGGAATACGAGGCCTTCAACACCTCGGGCGGCCTGGGTACCCTCTGCGAGACCCTGCAGGGCCAGGTGGAAACCCTGGACTACAAGACCGTGCGCTATCCGGGTCACCGCGACCTGATGAAGTTCCTGCTGGAAGACCTGCGCCTGGCCGGCGACCAGGAGCAGCTCAAGAACATCCTGCGCGGCGCCGTGCCGACCACCATGCAGGACGTGGTGCTGGTGTTCGTGACCGTCAGCGGTATGCGCGGCGGCAAGCTGGTGCAAGAGGTGTTCAGCCGCAAGATCTTTGCCGCCGAGCGCGACGGTCGCCTGACCAGCGCCATCCAGATCACCACCGCCGCCGGCATCTGCACCGCCCTGGACCTGTTCCGCGAAGGCAAGCTGCCGCAGCGCGGCTTCATTGCCCAGGAACAGGTGGACATGGACGCCTTCCTGGCCAACCGCTTCGGCAAGGCCTACCAGCCGGCCTGATCGGGAAGCTTAGCGGCCGATGTGGGGTCCATAACGGAACAGTTTCCGTTGGAGGACCCCTCGTCATGCTCAGCGTCGCCATCGTCGGTTGCGAACAGATCCACGCCCAGGACTACCTGGACACCAGCCTGGCCGATCCGCGCGTGCGGGTAGTGGCCGTGGCTAGCGAACGCGATCCTGCCCGCGCCCGGCGTCTCGCCGCGCCCCATGGTCTGCCGGTGCTGGACGATTTCGCCCAGTTGCCCGAGGTGGATCTGGCCTTCGTCACCACGGCCATCGAGGATCACGAAACAGCGGTAGCCGCGCTACTCCCCCGCGCCCGCCATCTGTTCGTGGAAAAGCCCCTGGCCGTCTCGGCTGCGCGCGCGAAGGCGCTGGCCGCGCAACTCGCCGGGCGCTCCTGCTTCAGCGGCTTCTATCTGCGTACCGACCCTGCCCTACAGCAATTGCGTCAGCTGGCTCGCGCTGGCGCCATCGGCACCCTTTCCCACCTGTCGCTCACGGCTGGCCACCCGGGTCTGCTGGAAGGCTGGCTAAGCGACTGGCCGGCGCATCTGGACGAGACGCGCATGGGCTATGGCGCCTTTGGCGACCTGGCCGTGCATTTGCTGGACTTCAGCGCCTGGCTGACCGGTGAATCCCTGACGGTCGAGTACTGCCGCCTGGAACGCGATGCGCGCTGGCCCCTGGATCATGGCGGCGAGGCGTTGCTCCGGGCCGGCGACCTGCCGATCCAGCTGCGGGCCAGCGCCACCCTGCGCGGTCCGCGATTGGCCATCCGGCTGGATGGCAGCACGGGCACCCTGGAGCTCACCGCTGGGCGTCTGCTGCTGCACGAGGCCAGTGGTGAGAGTCAGGTGCTGGCCGAGGCGATCGCACCAGGTGTTCCCCAGGGCGCCCAGGCGGTATTCGATCAGCTGCTCGGTCAACCGCGTCCAGAGCTGGCCAGCCTGGAGGATGCCCTCGCGGCCAACGGCCTGCTGGATCGCCTCTATGGACGCGACTAGAACGTCAGGCCAGGCCGTGTTGGCCACCGTTACCGAGAGACCGGAGGGGTTAAAGGTCAGTCTGATGGTGCCGATAGCGAGGCATCCGGCGCAGTTCGGCTGGCATCCCCGTCGCTGAAAGGAATTCCCAATGGTCTGGTTCAACAATCTGGCGCTGGCGAAAAAACTCGCCGTGGCCTTTGGTCTTTGTACGCTCATTACCCTAGGCATAGGCGCAGCGGGCATGAGTGGACTCAACAGCCTCAATGCGCTGCTGAGCACCTTGCTGAATGACAATCTGCGCTCCATCGTTCAACTCAACGATGCCAAGAGCAACGTGATCGGTCATAACCGCGACATCTTCCGCCTGATGTCCATGGCCTATGCCAATGCGCCCCAGGCCGAGCAGGATCGCATCATCGCGTCTCTGCGCTCCAACCAGGCCGATGCCGAAAAACCCTTCGCCGCCTATCGCGCCACGCCCTTGGAGCCTGATGAAAAGGCCGCGGGTGATGCCTACGAGGGTGATTGGAAAACCTATCTGGCCGGCATCGACGCCGTACTGGCCCGGCTGGCCGCCAAAGACGTAGCCGGTGCCAACCAGTTGCTCAACGAGCAGGTGCAACCCAGCTATCGCAAGACCATGGCTTCTTTCAAGATCATGGTGGAATCCAACAAGCGGCAGAGTGCCGAAGCCGGTGTTGAGGCGCAGACCACGTACGATAAGGCGTTCTGGACGCTCACCGGTGGTCTGCTGTTGGCCACACTCTGCGCCCTGGCGCTGGGCATCGTCATTACCCGCCTGATCGTGGCACCGATCCGCGAGGCCGTTTCCAGCGCCGAGCGTGTCGCCCAAGGCGATCTGACCCTGCCGATCCAGAGCAGCCGGCGTGACGAAGCGGGCCAGCTGCTGCAAGCCCTGGGCGGCATGCAGCGCAGCCTGAAGGACACCGTGCAGCAGATGGCCGGTGCCGCCAGCCAGCTCGCCGCGGCGGCCGAGGAACTGCATGCCGTGACCGAGGAGACCTCCCGGGGCCAGGTTCGCCAGCACGACGAGGTGCAGCAGGCCGCCACCGCCGTCAACCAGATGACCGCCGCCGTCGAAGAGGTAGCACGCAACGCCGCCTCCACCTCGACCGCCTCCCAGGACACCAGTCGCGAGGCCCAGCAGGGTCGCGAGCAGGTGCAGCAGGCGGCCCAGGCCATGGCGGTGATGACCAGCGAGATCACCGATTCCACCCAGAAGGTACAGACCCTGGAAGGCCAGGTGCGCGAGATCGGCAAGGTGCTGGAAGTGATTCGTGGCATCGCCGAGCAGACCAACCTGCTGGCGCTCAACGCCGCCATCGAAGCCGCCCGCGCCGGCGAGCAGGGTCGCGGTTTCGCCGTGGTGGCGGACGAGGTCCGCGCCCTGGCCCATCGCACCCAGGGCTCCACCGGGGAGATCGAGCGCATGATGAGCGCCGTGCGCGACAGCGCCGAAGAGGCAGTGAGCGCCATGCACAAGAGCCAGTCCCTGGCCGGCGATACCCAGGAGCGCGCCAACCGTGCCGGTGAAGCCCTGGACCGCATCACCAACGGGATCGCCAGCATCGAGGAGCGCAACCTGGTGATCGCCAGCGCCGCCGAAGAGCAGGCCCAGGTGGCTCGCGAAGTGGACCGCAATCTGGTCAACATCCAGGACCTGTCTACCCAGACCGCCACCGGTGCCCAGCAGACCGCGGCGTCCAGTCAGGAGCTGTCGCGCCTGGCGACGTCCTTCCAAGGTCTGGTCGCGCAATTCCGTTATTGATCGATCGTTCAGCAAACTTCCGACCAGTGGTCGACCCGCCCTCATCTCGGTGAGTGGCGGGCTTGCTGCGCTTCAGAGGGGCTGACGAGCCTTGCCCAGGTCGGCCCAGGGGAACATTGGGCGCCAGAGCCGTTCTGAGCTGAAATACCTGAATGGATGCTCCCATGCGCTTTACCTACGATGCCCGCCGAAGTTACCGCCTGATCGGCCTCGACGACGGGCGTCTGGCCGGGCAGTTGCTGCGTGGTCAGCTCTACATCATGGTCGCCGGCGACGGTAAGCAGCCGCAGTCGTACGCTCAGCTGGAGGACGATCAGCTGCGCACCGCCGAAGGTCGCCTGATCGGCTGTCGCGAAGCGGACATCCTCACCCTGCAGCGCACCGGTGTCGCCTTACGCCTGGAGCCGCTCGACGCCTGAAGCGTTTGGCAGTCCGGCGTGAGCGAGGCCACCACCAGACTCAGCTGGGTCCCGTGCTGAGAGCCAGCTCCAGACCGTGACAGCCATCCGGTCAGCAGGGCCACCTAGGCGGTCTTCGTGCAGCTGGGATTTCCGATACGCGAAAGGACCCTCCTTTCTCCACGCCCTTGGACGTTAGATCGCGCCGGAAGCGTATCGGGGTAAGGCCAAGTATCAAATCTGCCTGCATCGACACATCCTCTGCTGATCGCGGGAACCTCGTCGGGTCTTTGCCCCTCCATTTCCTTGAACGTCATCGAAAAGATGCCAAACGGGCGCCTTCTTGGCCCCTTCAGGAGATGTCATGTCCAGCGACAACCAATACAGCATGCAAAACCCCCTTACCCAGTATCCCCAGCCGGAATTTCCCAAGCAGCCTCAGGAAGCACCGGGCCTGGCGCAGGTGATGCAGCCGCGTCCCGACCATGGCGAGACCAGCTACAAGGGCTTCGGTCGTCTGGCTGGCCGCAAGGCGCTGATCACGGGTGCAGATTCGGGAATTGGCCGGGCGACTGCCATTGCCTATGCCCGTGAAGGGGCGGATCTGGTGCTCAACTACCTGCCCGAGGAAGAGGCTGACGCCCAGGAAGTGGTGAAGCTGGTGGAAGCCGAAGGGCGCAAGGTGGTCTGCGTGCCCGGTGACCTGAAGGACGAAGCCTTCTGTACCCAGCTGGTGAGCAAGGCCAAGGAGGCCCTCGGCGGTCTCGACATCCTGGTCAACGTGGCCGGCAAGCAGACTGCGGTGCAAGACATCGCCGAACTGACCACCGAGCAGTTCGATGCCACCTACAAGACCAACGTCTACGCCCTGTTCTGGCTGTGCAAGGCCGCGCTGCCGCACCTGCCGGCTGGCGCCGCCATCATCAACACCACCTCGATCCAGGCCACCCAGCCCTCGGAGTTCCTGCTGGACTACGCGTCCACCAAGGCGGCCATCACCAACTTCACCAAGGGCCTGGCCAAGCAGGTCGCCGCCAAGGGCATTCGTGTCAACGCCGTAGCGCCCGGCCCCTTCTGGACGCCGCTGCAGCCCAGCGGTGGCCAGCCCCAGGAGAAGATCCCCACCTTTGGTGGCGAGACGGTGTTCAAGCGTCCTGGCCAACCGGCGGAACTGGCACCCATCTATGTGCTGCTGGCCTCCCAGGAATCGAGCTATGTGACCGGTGAGGTCTATGGCGCTACCGGAGGCATGGGCTGACGGCCATGGCGGTCTTCGATCCAGTTCGCCAGGACGGCTACGCGCCCCTGGCGGGCTACGCTGCCCTTTCCGACGGTCGTTCGGTCGCCCTGGTGGCGCCGGACGGCTCGCTGGACTGGTGGTGCGTGCCCAACATGGACTCCGCCCCACTGTTCGACCGCCTGCTGGACGCCCCCGCTGGCGGTTTCTTCACGATCACCCCGGTTGCCGACTACCGCGTCGAGCGGGCCTATCGCCAGGACAGCAATGTGCTGGAAACCTGCTTCCATACCGCCGATGGCAGCGTGCGCCTGACCGAGTCGCTCAACAGCGGTTCGGCCGGCCGCCTGCCCTGGTGCGAATTGGGTCGCCGGGTCGAGGGCCTGTCCGGACGGGTCGAGCTGCGTATCGAACTGGTGCCCGGCACCCAGGGCCAGACCGTGTCGCCCTGGATGCGCAGCACGCCCAATGGCGAAGTCATGCACGTCGACGGCGTCATGGCGACCCTGCGTTATTGCGAGCGGCTGGAAATCCTCGAATGCGATGACCGCCGACTGGTGGCGCGGCTGGTATTGGAAGCGGGCCAGCGCAGTGTCCTGGCGCTGACCGCGACCGAAAACGAGCCTTTGGTAGTGCCTACGCTGGAGGAGGTTGACCAGCGTATCGACCGCAGCGACCAGGCCTGGCGTGAATGGGCCCAGGGTTTCGCCTACCAGGGCGAATTCCTCAGCGAGGTGAAGCGCTCGGCGCTGGCCCTCAAGCTGCTGCTCTACTCGCCCACGGGCGCCATCGTCGCCGCGGCTACCACCTCGCTGCCGGAGCGCATCGGCGGCGACAAGAATTACGAGTATCGCTATGCCTGGGTGCGCGATGCGGTCTTTACCATCAAGGCCTTCCTGCGCCTGGGTGCCCTCGGCGAGGCCCAGGCGGCCCTGGCCTGGATTCAGAACGTCATCCGCCGCCACGGCAATCGCCTGCACACTTGCTTCACGCTGGAAGGCGAACTGGCCCCCGAGGAACGCATCATCCCGGTTCCTGGCTATCGCGACTCCCAGCCAGTGCGCGTCGGCAATCGTGCCAGCGCCCAGTGTCAGCTAAGTCTCTATGGCGATCTGCTGGAGACCTTCCGTCTCTATGCGAGCAAGGGTCATGTGCTGGACTTCGCCACCGCCAGCTTGCTCACCGACCTGGCCAATCTCTGCGCCGATGGCTGGCGGCAACCGGACGCTGGCATGTGGGAGTTGCCCGAGGAGCGCCACTACACCCTGTCCAAGCTGGGCTGCTGGTTCGCCCTGGACCGCGCCGTGACCCTGGCCCGCGATGGCCATATCCCCGACGCCATGTGCGGTCGCTGGGCGCGCGAGCGTGACCGCATCCGCGACTGGGTCAACGAACACTGCTGGAGCGAACGCAAGCAGGCCTACACCTTCTATGCCGGTACCGAGCGGCTGGATGCCGGGCTGCTGCTGGGTATCCGCTTCGGTTTTGACGGCGGCGAACGTTCGGTCAGTACCCTGGCGGCCATCCGCCGCGAGTTGGCCCATGGACCTCTGGTCTATCGCTACAGCGGTGCCGAGCAGGAAGAAGGTGCTTTCCTGGCCTGTTCCTACTGGATGGTCGAGGCCTATGCCGTGCTGGGCGAGGTGGATCAGGCGCGTATCCTGATGCGTGAAGTCCTGGCTGCCAGTCTCAATGGTGTCGGCCTGATGACCGAGATGCGTGATCCCCGTGACGGCGCGGCCCTGGGCAACTTCCCCCAGGGCCTGAGTCATTTGGCCATGGTGCATGCGGCGCTGATCCTGGAAGCACCGGAGCCCGAGGCATGACGACCCTGGACTTCGATCGACCGGTGGAGGACGTCGCTCGGCAACTGATCGGTGCGACGCTCAGGGTCGAAGGCGTGGGCGGCCTCATCGTCGAGACCGAGGCCTATGACGGCGAAGATCCGGCCTCACACAGCTTTTCCGGTCCCACGCCGCGCAACAAGGCCATGTTCGGTCCGTCTGGGCATGCCTATGTCTATCGCTCCTATGGCATCCATTGGTGCTTCAATCTGGTCTGCCGCGAAACGGGCCACGGTGCCGGCGTCCTGATCCGCGCACTGGAGCCCTTGTGGGGCTTGGAGACCATGCGCGAGCGGCGTGGTGGGCTAGCCGACCGTCTGCTCTGCGCCGGTCCCGGTCGTCTCTGCCAGGCGCTGGGCATCGATGGCAGCCACGATGGCTTGCCGCTGGACGCACCGCCCTTCCAACTGGAGTCAGCTACCGCAGACGTGGTGGTAGTCGAAGGCCCCCGCATTGGCATCACCCGTGCCCGCGAAGTGCCCTGGCGTTTCGGCCTGGCCGGCTCACGCTACCTGAGTCGTGGTTTCGCCACGGCAGCATCGGTACGAAACAACGGCTAGGCTCAAGACAACGGCCACTGCTGTGTTGCTCGCCTGGAGGCCTGATGCGCCCTCGCTACCTGCTGCTTGCCCTGCTACTGCCGTCCCTTACCCAGGCCAGCCTGCGCTGTGGGCAGAACCTCGTCGAAGAAGGCGACAGCGTCGAGCAGGTCCTGGCCGCCTGCGGGGCCCCGGCCGAGCGCAAGGTCAATCCCCCTGCCCTGCGCAACAACCAGGTACCCAAATTCAATGCAGCCGAGACCCAATTCTGGACCTATGGCCCGGAGAACGGCGCCTCGCGTCACCTCAGGTTCATCGATGGCAAGCTGGTAGAGATCAGGGTCGAGCGGTAGTGGACGGGAGCTTCCCTCACCCCAACCCTCTCCCAGAGGGAGAGGGGCAGAGCGGCTCAGGCGTAGGTTGGGTTGAGCGCAGCGAAGCCCAACAGCCTTTTACTTTTACGGCTGGCAAAAAAGAACCGCCCGAGGGCGGTTCAAGCGGAGCACGACCTAGGGCCGTGGTTAGAACTTGGCTTCCAGGTCCAGCTGCAGGGTCTTCACGTCAGCATCGTTGCGGAAGCGGCTGGCGGTGTCGGACTCGGCGAGGAAGTAGGTCAGGCCAACGCCGAAGTTCTTGTCGATCTCGTAGCCGAGCTTGAGCTTGTGCCCACGCGCACCGGTCGAGCCATTGCCGAAGTCGGAGTCGGTGAAGGCGCCCACCACGGCGTTGCGCTGGACATCGCGGTAGTTGTATTCCAGCCCGACCCGCTGCATCAGCTTGGTTTTGGCGCCCACCAGCCAGGCGGTGTCCTCGCCGTCGTCGGCCTTGTCGTTGACCACGTACTGGCCATAGAAGGACAGCGGCACCCACAGCTTGGTCAGGTCCAGCTGGGCGAAGCCCTCGTAGAGCTGGAAGCGGTCGGTGGTGTTGCCATTCACCGCCAGGGCGCAGGGCGCCGTAACCGAACCGGTGGTCGGGCAGGCGCTGTCCTGCTCCTTGTCGTAGGCATAGACACTGCCGCCCACCATCAGCTTGGCGGCATCGCCCAGGTTGAAGCGGCTACCCAGCTGGCCGGCGTAGAGGCGCAGGTCATGCTTGAATTCATAGCCTTCGCCGTCGACGTTGTCCTTGAGCACATAATAGCCTGTGCTGCCGAACAGCTCGGCGCCCCCTCCCAGGTCGTACTTGTAGGTGCCGGCCAGGCCTTCGGGGTTGATGTCGGCGTCCCAGATGACGTCGCCGGTGCTGACCCACTGCTGGCCCATCTTGCCGCCCACCAGGTGCAGATTCGGCACTGCCGTGGGGTGGTAGTCGATATAGGCCTGATCCAGCCAGAGCTGCTTCTTGTTGAAGTAGTTGTTCAGGTCCTGGTTGGTGGAGCGGGCGTCGTCGCCACCGCCGGTGGCGATGCGGATGCCAGTGTTCACCTGCGGATTGATCTCGCTGTAGGCACCCAGCCGCGCGCGGATACGCTGGCGGTCACGGTCGCGGCCGTTGTCCGGCTCGCCGCTGATGTCGATGCTCTCGTGGCGCACCCGCACGTCGCCCTTGATCTGGGTCTTGGCGGCCCAGGCCAGCTTCTTCTCGAAGTCGGAGGTCTTCTGCTGCTGGGCAACCTGGGCGGCACGCGCCTGCTGCTCCTGCTGCAGGTCGCCGCGCAATTCGCTGTATTGGGCCGAGGTGATGGAGCCATTGGCCTTGAGCATGTCGAGCAGCTTCTCATCGACAGCGGCACTCGCGGCGGCCGAGCAGGTAGCCAGGAGCACGCCCGAGAACAGCGCCGTGAATCGATAAGGGTTAACAGACATCGGCAGATCTCCTTTCAAGACAATCCAGGCGGTAGTGGCTGGCGGTGCAGCCCGTCACAAAGCTGGGTCAGTCTCGGCAGAAGAGATGTCGTTTTGCTTGCAGGAACATAAAGGTTTTAATTCAAGTCACTGAATTTAAAGCAAAATTTAACCAAAGATTCATCCGTTCGGACGGCTCCGCTGCGGACCGGGAAGGATGAGGACGACCAGAGGCCCTGGCTCGCCGCTTTTCAGTCGCCCATGAAAAAGGCCACTCCAGGGAGTGGCCTCGTTTCGAACCGACGCCGTATCAGCCGAAGCGACCGGTGATGTAGTCCTCGGTCTGCTTCTTGTCCGGCTTGGTGAAGATCTTGTCGGTCTTGTCCACCTCGATCAGCTCGCCCAGGTACATGAAGGCGGTGACGTCGGAGCAGCGCGCCGCCTGCTGCATGTTGTGGGTGACGATGACCACGGTGAAGTCCTGCTTGAGCTCGGCCAGCAGCTGCTCGATACGCGCGGTGGAGATGGGATCCAGCGCCGAGGTCGGTTCGTCCAGCAGCAACACCCGCGGACGCAGGGCGATGGTACGAGCGATGCACAGGCGTTGCTGTTGACCACCGGAGAGCCCCAGGGCGCTCTGATTCAGCTTGTCCTTGACCTCATCCCACAGCGCGGCACCGCGCAGGGCCTGCTCGACGCGATCCTGCAACTCGACGCGGGACAGCCGCTCGTGGTGGCGGATGCCGTAGGCGACGTTGTCGGCGATGGACATGGGGAAAGGCACCGGTTTCTGGAACACCATGCCGATGGTGCTGCGCAGGCGGCTCAGCGAGTACTTGGGATCGAGGATGTTCTCCCCGTCCATGAGGATCTCGCCGGTCGCTTCCAGCCCCGGGTACTCCGAGTAGATGCGGTTGAAGATGCGCAGCAGCGTGGACTTGCCGCATCCGGAGGGGCCGATGATGGCGGTGATCTGCTTGGCCGCGATGTCCAGGTTGATCGACTTGAGCGCCTGATGGCCCTTGTAACGGAAGCCGACGTCGCGCGCCTGCAGTTCCGGTATCTGCGTCTGCATGGTGGTCACTTGGAATCCCGGTTGCGAAAGAAGAAGCGAGAGGAAAGGTTCAGGAACAGCACGAACAGGGTCAGCAGCAAGGCGCCGGCCCAGGCCAGTTGCTGCCAGTTCTCGAACGGACTCATGGCGAACTGGAAGATGGTCACGGGCACGCTGGCCATCGGCTTGAGCAGGTCGGCGCTCCAGTACTGGTTGCCAAAGGCGGTGAACAGCAGCGGCGCGGTCTCGCCGGTGATGCGGGCGATGGACAGCAGCACCCCGGTCACCACGCCGGCGCGGGAGGCGCGCAACAGGACCTGCAGGGTCACCTTCCACTGGGGAATGCCCAGCGCCAAGGCCGCTTCGCGCATGGCCGCGGGCTGCAGCTGCATCATCTCGTCGGTGGTACGGGTCACCACCGGCACCACCAGCATGGCCAGTGCCAGGGCCCCGGCGAAGCCGGAGAAGCCCACGCTGCCGCCAGTGGCCTGATTGAGCGGTACCACCACGGCGGTGTAGATGAACAGACCGATGACGATGGACGGTGCCGACAGCAGGATGTCGTTGACGAAGCGCACCACCAGACCGAGCTTCGAATGGCGGGCGTACTCGGCCAGCCAGAGTCCGGCCAGGATGCCGATGGGGGCGCCGATGGCGGTGGCCAGCAGGGTGATCAGCACGCTGCCGAACAGGGCGTTGGCCAGACCACCGTCGGTGGCGCCAGGTGGCGGCGTCATCTCGATGAAGATGGTCGGGCTGAGGGCGGAGAGTCCCTTGAGCAGGGTGGTGCCGAGGATCCAGGTGAGGAAACCCAGGCCGACCACGGCAGCGGCGCTGCCGAAGATCAGCGCGATACCGTTCTTGATCCGGCGCTTGCGATAGAGATAGGCGTCGATATGCATCAGTTACCTGCCTTGCGCGACAGCTGCGCCAACATCAGACGCGCCGCCAGCAGCACGAAGAAGGTCACCACGAACAACAGGAAGCCCAGGGCGATCAGCGAGGAGCGGTGCAGATCGGTGTAGGCCTCGTTGAATTCGTTGGCGATCACCGAGGCGATGGAGCTGCTCGGCATCATCAGCGACGCGGAGAATTGGTGGGCGTTGCCCAGCACGAAGGTCACCGCCATGGTCTCGCCCAGGGCTCGCCCCAGACCGAGGAAGGCGCCACCGACCACCGCCGAGCGGGTATAGGGCAGTACGATGTCCCAGCAGACTTCCCAGGTCGTTGAACCCAGGGCATAGGCCGACTCCTTGAGCTGGGGCGGCACGCTGCGGAACACCTCGTACATCACCGAGGTGATGAAGGGCAGGATCATGATCGCCAGGATGATGCCGGCGGTGAGCATGCCGATGCCCAGCGGCGGGCCCTGGAACAGGATGCCGATGATCGGGATGGCGCCCAGATAGTCGTTGATGAAGGGCGAGATGTACGCGGCCATGAAGGGGCCGAAGACGAACAGGCCCCACATGCCGTAGATGATCGAGGGGATACCTGCCAGCAGCTCCACCGCCGTAGCCACCGGACCGCGCAGCCAGGTGGGAGCGATTTCCGACAGGAACAGGGCGATGCCGAAGGCGGTGGGCACGGCCAGCAGCAGGGCGATCAGCGACGTCATCAGGGTGCCGTAGATGGGCACCAGGGCGCCGAATTTCTCGGCACCGACGTCCCATTCGGCGGACGTCAGGAAATCCAGGCCAAAGGTCATGAAGGCCAGGCGGCCACCCCAGAGGGTGGACAGGGCTGCCCCGACCAGCACCGCGAGTACCAGCAGGGCCGCGGAGAACAGCAGGCGCCGGAACCAGGTGTCCGCGCGGGTATCCCGGCGGATGCGCTCTTCCTGAGCGGCCGAAAGGGGAAGGGTTTGATCGGTCATGGCGATTTCCGGTCAGCAGATCGGGATGCGCGAAGCCGCCCGGACCCCTCGCGGGATCCCGGACGGCAGGCGGTCTTGCTTACTTCTTGAAGTCGGAAGCCCAGTAGCCTTCGATCTGCTTGACCAGCGCGTCGGGAACCGGGACGTAGTCCAGTGCCGCGGCGTCCTTCTGGCCGTTTTCCAGGGACCACTTGAAGAAGTCGAAGGCGACTTTGCTGCGCTCTTCGTTCTTCGGCTCCTTGTACATCACGATCCAGGTGGTGGCGGTGATCGGCCAGGCATCGGCGCCCGGGGCGTTGGTCATCAACAGGTTGAAGTCCTTGGCGCTCTTCCAATCGGCGGTAGCGGCAGCGGCCTGGAAGCTCTTGGCGTCAGGCTGCACGAAGTTGCCGGCGGCGTTCTTCAGCTGCACATGGGACATCTTGTTAGTCAGCGCATAGGCGTACTCGACGTAGCCGATGGAGCCCTTGATCTGCTTGACGTAGGCAGCGATACCCTCGTTACCCTTGCCACCCACACCGACCGGCCAGTTGACGGTGGTGCCGAAGTTGAACTTCTCCTTCCACTCCGGGCTGACCTTGGCCAGGTAGTTGGTGAAGTTGTAGGAGGTACCCGAACCGTCCGAACGGCGCACTACGGTGATGGCGCTGGCGGGCAGCTTCATGCCGGGGTTCAGGGCAGCGATGGCCGGATCGTTCCAGGTCTTGACCTCACCCATGAAGATCTTGGCCAGCAGCGGGCCGTCGAGCTTCAGCTTGCCGGGCTCGATGCCTTCCACGTTCACCACCGGCACGATGCCGCCGATGATGGTCGGGAACTGGCCCAGGCCGCCTTTCTGCAGGTCCTCGGTGCTCATCGGGGCGTCGGTGGCGCCGAAGTCCACGGTGGCCGCCTTGATCTGGGCGATACCGCCGCCAGAACCGATGGATTGGTAGTTGACGCGGTTACCGGTCTTCTCGCTGAAGGTCTGCGACCACTTCGACAGAACGGGATACACGAAGCTCGAACCTGCGCCCGTGACATCCACGGCATGAGCGGCAGTGCTCAGGCAAAAGGCCGACAACAACAGGGAGAGGCTGAACGTGCGTTTCATGGTTGCTCCATTACCTAGTGAGGGCTGGCGCTAGGCTATTGCCGAAATGTGACAATTAAGTGTCAGCGCCATGACGAAACGAGGAAGGCAGAGCGCCAGTATCAGCCCGCTCTGACCGGCTCATGGCTGCTTCCAGGGACACCTCAGGTCGTGTGCTCCTATGCTCATTCAGCTGCTCGCAGACGACCTCCAGCGATCCTCTGGCGACGCCCTGCCCACGCGTAGAAGGCCGCCGTCGCCTATCACCAGCATCCTGTGCTGCGGCTAAAGCCCTGTCGCCAAGCGCTATCCAGCTGCCTCGGCCGATTTCAAGCCATGCAGGACGGCAGAAGATTTAGCCAAGGCTATATATATTAGAACTATCTACAAGATAGACTTTCTCTATTCGGCTAGGTAAGGTGGCGGCCTCTTTGGGGAGTAGCCTGCTTCCACCACGGTGGAAAGCGTCCTGATCAACATACTCGGCAACCGCCGTGGTCAGGACAGCCAGTCAGGGTTGGCGAGACCAGGGGCATCACCGCGCCGTGCCGGGCGTGCGGGGATGTCTTGTGGATCCGAGCCCGGCCGGCGCTGTCACGATGAACCCCGCTTCCCTGATGTTCCTGGCGTTTGCCATGTCCACCGATGCCTTTGCCGCCGCCGTCGGCAAGGGTGCCAGCCTGCACAAGCCCTGCCTGCGCGAAGCCCTGCGCACCGGTGCCATCTTTGGCGTCATCGAAGCCATCACCCCGGTGATCGGCTGGGCCGTCGGCCTGACCGCCGCCCAGTACGTCCAGCCCTGGGATCACTGGATCGCCTTTACCCTGCTCACCGTGCTGGGCCTGCGCATGATCTGGGCCGGCTTCGGCGCGCCCGACGCGGAAGAAGAAAAACCCCGCCAGCATTCCTTCATGCTGCTCGCGCTCACGGCCGTGGCCACCAGCATCGACGCCCTCGCCGTAGGCGTCGGCCTGGCCTTCATCGACGTCAACATCATCACTGCCGCCCTGGCCATCGGCCTCGCCACCATGGTCATGGTGACCACCGGGGTAATGCTGGGGCGGGTGATGGGCAATCTGGTCGGCAAGCGTGCGGAAATGCTCGGTGGCGTGGTGCTGATCGTGATCGGCGCCGTCATCCTCCACGAGCACCTGACCTCCGTCGCCGCCTGATGGCCCGGCTCTGGCGCGGCGCCCTCATCACCCTGGCCGCGAGCCTGCTGGCCGCGGTCGGCTTTCTCGCCTGGCAACGCTTCTGGCCGGCCCAGGCCGCCACGGGCTGGCACTACGAAGTGGCCTATCCTGACATCGCCAAGGCCAGCGCCCTGGCCTGGCAGGGCGACGCCCTGCTCGCCGCGGAAGAACTCAAGGATGGCAAGGGCCGCCTGCTGCGCATCGATGCCCAGGGCCGACGCAGCGTGCTTAGCGCGGGCCTGTACAAGCCCGATGGCCTGACGCCCTATCGCAACGGTTTCGCCTATAGCCAGGAAGGCGGCACTCATCCGATCCGCTGGTTCGATGCCGCGGGCAGTCGCGATCTCTTCATGGGTATCAACGCCCAGGGCCTCTGGGTCGAAGGCGAGCACCTCTATGCCGTGGAAGACCGCAAGGGTGAGGGACGCCTGCTGCGCTACGACGCCGCCGACGGCAGCCTGACGGTGCTGCGCGACCACCTGGACGAGGCGGAGTCCTTTACCCGCTGCCCGGACGGCACGGCCTTCTATACCGAGAAATCCCGTGGCCTGGTGCGTCAGCTCAGCGACGATGGCCGCGATCCACCGGCGCTGAGCGAGCTGCGCGAACCGAGCTTTCTGCTCTGCGACCACCGCGGCCTGTGGATCAGCGAAGACTCCACCCACCGCGCTCGGCTGCTGCTCTGGGATCGCCAGTCAGCGCCACGCGCCATCCTGACGTTTCTACGTGCCCCCCAGGCCCTGCTGCCCAAGGGCGACGGCTATCTGCTAGCCGAGGGTGGGCGCGACCGAATCATTGCGCTCTATCCACGCTAGGTTCCGTACTAAAGCCACCTGCGCGCGGTGCCACTTCGTCTTGCTCCTAGAGCATGCGCCTGAGGGTATCGTCCCGGCGTACCAGGTGATGCCAGAGCGCGGCCAGCACATGCAGCCCGATCACCCAATAGAAGGCCTTGCCTAGCCAGAGGTGCACGCCCTTGAGCGACTGCGCCAGCTCGCGATCCACGGCGAAGGGCGACGGTAGCGCCAGGGTGCTGGAGGGGATCTTCACCTCGCCGATGGTCAGCCAGACGGTGAAGAGGCCCAGTAGCGGCTGGGCCAGCAGGAAGGCATAGAGGGCGTAGTGGGTGAGCTGGCTGATCCGCTCAAGGCCTGTGGCCAGCGGCGGCGTGATGGGTGGCACCGGATGGCGCTGGCGTACCCAGAGGCGCGGCACCACCAGGAGCAACACCAGCAATCCCACCCAGAAGTGGCCGAGGGTCACCCACTGGCGCTCCAGGGAGCCACGTTCGAACTGACCGCGGTTGGTGATCAGCACATAGGCCAGCAGCACCAGCAGGACCATGAGCCAGTGCAGCAGGCGTGCGCTGCGGGCATAGCGGGAAAGGGATGAAGCCGAAGGCATGATGAGGTCCTGATGACGAGATGATAAGGCGCCGGCAGTGTAGCGGCGCCCTAGAGCCAAGGATAAGACGGCTGCAGCCTCAACCGCAGGGCGCTGCCGAGCTGTCCAGCAGCAGCTTGCTCAGTTGCTGCGGCGGCTGGTGCACCAGCCCGGTGGGCGATTCGCAGACGCGCTGCACGAAATTATCGCTGAACAGCAGCTTGCCATGGACGAAGTGTTCCTCCGGGCGGCGATTGGGATTGTCGATGCGGGTACCCAGGCGCTCCGCCAGCCAGCTGCCGGCTTCGTAATGGCTGATCCAGCGCTCGCCCTGCAGACTGGCCAGGGCGTTGGTCGGCGCGTCCCGTGCCACCACGATCACTGGCACATCGCTGACCTCGGGCACCAGGTCGTTGTGCCCCCAGTGACCGCCCTCCCCCAGCCGCTGGCCGTGATCGCCCGTGATGATTAGGTAGCGCTCACCCTCCAGGCGGTCGAAGTCGGCGAGGATCTCGGCGAGCAGGCCATCCAGGTAATGCAGCGAATTGTCGTAGGCATTGGCCTGGCCCTCGGTACCGCTGTCCGGCCAGGGGGCTGGCGTGGCCTCGTGCCGGTAGTTCTGCGCATAGGGCAGGTGCGCGGTACGCAGATTGAGCACCACGAAGTTGCGCGGCGCCCAGCGCTGTTCGTCGAGGATAGCCAGCAGGGCACGATCCTGGCGTTGCAGGAAACGCAGCGGATGGTCCTCTCGGGTGATGGAGACGTCCAGATAGCGACTGCCCAGATGCGCCAGCAACTTGGATTCCTGGGACGACAGCCAGTGGGTGCGAAAGCCGGCGGCCTGGGCGAAGCGGAACAGGTTGATCTCGCCGGTGCGCAATCGCTGGTCCTGGCCCGGCTCGCGGATGGGATTCAATAGATAGGGCAGGCTGACGTCGGTGGCCACCCCTGCCGCTACCCCGGGCCGGATCAGCGCCTGGGGATTGCCCGCCAGATAGGCCGATAGCTTTGGGGTGGTATTGCGATGGTAACCGAAGGCGCCCAGGCGATCGCTGCGCAGGGAATCGGCCACCACCAGCCAGACGTGTCGCGCGGTGCTGGGCACCTGGACGAGGTCATAGGGCGCATAGGCCGTGGGCGGCAGGGTCACCTCGCTACGCCCGGCCAGACGCACCGCCCAGGCGGAAAAGGCATTGAGGCTGTTGTGCAGGCCGCTGCGACTGGGGCTGGGCACGAAGGCGTCGAGATTGCGGTAGGTGGCGCGATAGGGCTTGGACAGCAGCACCGCGGCGATCAGGATCAGCGCCCAGCGACTGGCGGGCAGCGGCACCCGGCCCGGCAGGTACAGATGCAGGGCGATCAGCAGGCCATAGGGCAGCCCCACGCACAGCAGCACCGGCCAGTGCTCGGGCAGGCTGACCCAGAGTGTCTGGCGGACCTCGGCGGTATCGCCCAGCAGCGCCTGGATATCGATGGCACTGAGCGGCTCGCCGAAAAAGCTCAGGTTGCCCAGCTGCAGCAGCTGCATCAGGGCGAACAGCAGCAGGAGGGCAGCCGCCAGGCGCGGCAGGTTGCACAGCCACAGCGCCAGGCTGAACACCCAGAGCGCCGCGACATAGCCCGCTTCCAGTTCGGCGCGGTTGTTCGGAGTGAAGAGCTGCTGGAGGAAGTCGTCGGCCAGCAACAGCAGGCCACTCAGGCTGCTCAAGGCCAACAGGTTGCACCAGGGTCGCCAACCTCGGGCCTGGGGACGAGTGCGCGCAGCGAGCAGCATCAGGGCGCCCTGCGCGAGGGCATGGAGAGGCAGCGGCGAACGAACATGGCGGGCTCCGGCGACAGGAAGCCGCCACCCTGGAGGGCGAACCTTAATGGAGTCTTAGTGGCTCATCCGCGGTTACAGATGACCGCTCGGTCATCCAGCAGGTGAGGCTGGCTTGACCCTGAAGTCACTTCAGGCTTCAGGATGGTCAGATAGAGAGGCGCTTGCACGCCTCGCCTTCTTTTCAGCCGGAGACCTAGAGATGAGTGGCTCCACCCGTCACCACGATCACGATCACGATCACGATCATCAGCATGGCCACGAGCACGGCCATGGTCACTCCCATGCCCCGCGGGTAACCGCCGACAACGAGCGCAAGCTCAAGCTGGTCTTCTGTCTGACCTTCGGCTACGCCATCGTCCAGGCCGTAGGTGGCTGGTGGTCCGGCTCCCTGGCGCTGATCGCCGACTCGGGGCACATGGTCTCGGATGCCGCCGCCCTGCTGCTGGCGCTGGTGGCCTACCGGGTGGCGGCCAAGGCCGCCAATGCCCGCTTCACCTATGGCTTCCACCGGGTGCGCATCCTCGCGGCCCTGACCAACGGCGTCGCCCTGCTGCTGCTGGTCCTGTGGATCGGCTGGGAAGCGATCATGCGATTGCGCGAGCCCACCGAGGTCTTGTCCGGCCCCATGCTGGTGGTGGCGGTGATCGGCCTGGTGGTCAACATCGTCGGCTTCCTGGTGCTGAACGGCGGGCACAAGGACGACAGCAATCTACGTGGTGCCCTGCTGCACGTGGCCGGCGACCTGCTGGGGTCGGTAGGCGCCATCGTCGCCGCCCTGGGCATCCTCTGGACTGGCTGGACCTGGCTGGATCCGGCGCTGTCGATCCTGGTCGCCCTGCTCATCGTCAAATCGGCCTGGACCCTGGTGCGTGACGCTGGTGCCGTCCTGCTGCAGGCGGCGCCGCGGGAATTCGATACCGCTGGCGCCACGGCAGAGGTGCGCGCCCTGCCGGAGGTGGCCGAGGTGGGCCACCTGCACGTCTGGACCCTGACCGACGAAACCCGCATCGCCACCCTGCACATCACCCCGGCACCGGGCAGCGATCCGCTGCGGTTGCCGACCCTGGTGGGTGAGCTGCTGCGCAGTCGTCATGGCCTGCAGCACGTGACGGTGCAGGTGGATCCGCCGGGTACCCTCGACGGGCACTGCGCCTAGTCACGCGGGGAAGACTCATCCAGCGGGCGGCGGCGACCGGTCAGCATCGACAGCGGCAGGTTGTCGCGAATCCTCAGGCTTTCCACCACCGCCGCCAGGGCGTGCAGGCAGACCAGGGCCAGCAGGCCATTGGCAAAGAGCGCGTGCAGGTCTTCGGGCCAGTCGGCGCCCCAGAGGGCATCGACCTCGTGCATGAGGAAACCGGTCACGCCCAGGCCGCCAATGGCGACCATCATCAGCAGCATCACCAGGGCGCCCAGGGGCGAATGGCCGAGGCGATGATGGGGCCGACCCTGCCAGAGATCACGCAGATGGGCGCTCAGCCGCGCACGGGTCGGCCAGCAGTCGCTCCAGCGCGCGCTGCGCGGGCCGACGAAGCCCCAGACCAGCCGCACCAGCAGCCAGGCACTGGCGTAGTAGCCGATCCAGCGGTGCCAGAAGGCGCCCTTCTCGTTGAAGAAATAGTTAGCGAAGAAGGCGGCGGCGACCGACAGGTGGAACAGCCGTACCAGGGGGTCCCAGAGCCGCACGGTCGCCGTCTTCATCAGCTGCCGATCTCGCTCTTGACCGCCTTGCCGCTCACCGGGTCGTGATAGATCTCGACCTTGCGCTTGTCCTTGTCGAAGCCGTAGATCTCGTAGCAGTTGCCCTTGGTGATCTTGAATTTCTTGATCTCGTAGCCCTGGTCACGCAGCTGCGCCTGGAATTTCTCGGCGTCTTGCCAGGTGGACTTGTCCGCCTGGGTGCACTGGGGTTCGGCGGCAAGGGCCAGGGGACTTGCGAACAGCAACGGCAGCAGCAGGCGGCGCATGGCGACACTCCTCGTGGTTGGAGTGGCCAGACTCGACGCCGAAGCTTAATGCAATCTTAGGATGCAACGCCCGGTAACAGATGCGCCTGCCGCTTCGCCAGGACGCCGGCGATGATGGCGGGCTAGAGGCATAGCGGAGAGGAACGCGGCCGTGCGAGTACTGCTGGTGGAAGACGATGCGGCCCTGGCCCAGGGCATCCACATGGCCCTGCGCGGCGAGGGCTATACCCTGGACTGGGTGGCCGACGGCCTGGCCGCCGAGCACGCCCTGGCGCTCGAGCGTTTCGATCTGGTGCTGCTGGACCTGGGCCTGCCGCGCCTCGACGGCCTCGACCTGCTGCGCCGCCTGCGCAGCCAGCCTGACAGTCAGGTGCCGGTACTGGTGCTCACCTCCCGCGACGCCAAGGCCGATCGCATCCAGGGCCTGGATGCCGGCGCCGACGACTACCTGGTCAAGCCGTGCGACCTGGACGAACTCAAGGCGCGTATCCGCGCCCTGATCCGTCGCAGCTGCGGCCGGGCGCACCCCTTGCTGGAGCACGCCGGCATCAGCCTCGACCCGGCCAGCCTGACGGTGCACTATCGCGGCGCCGAGGTGGTGATGACGCCCATGGAGTATCGACTGCTGCATCTGCTGCTGTTGCGACCGGGCGCCGTCATCACCCGCGAGCGGCTGAGCAACGCCCTCTATGGCTGGCAGGAAGCGGCCTCGGGCAATACTCTTGAAGTGCTCATCCACAACCTGCGCAAGAAGCTCGACAGCGGGTTGATCCGCACCGTACGCGGTGTGGGCTATCTGCTGGAGCGCCAGCCGTGATCGCCATCCGCACCCGCATCCTCGCCCCTACCCTGGCCCTGGTGCTGGCCGGCAGTCTGGTCCTCGCCCTGCTGGCCCTGCGCGACAGTCACCGCGAGATCGAGGGCATCTACGACGCCCAGCTGGTACAGGGCGCGCGGCTACTGGAAGGGCTACTGCAGGCCGGCCTTCCAGCGGCGGATACCGGGCCCGAACTGGTCAGGGTGTTCGACCAGGCCATGCAACCCCGTCCCGGCAACGTGCCGGCGCACCCCTACGAGAACCAGCTGACCTTTCAGGTCTGGACCGCCGACGGCCAGTTGCTGGTTCGTTCCGGCAACGCGCCGCGGCTGGCCGAGGTGCCGCCCGAGGGGCTGCACGAGGTGTTCGAGAACGGTCGCGAGTGGTGCGGGATGCTGGTGCGGACCGCCGACAGCGGCCTGCGCATCTGGGTCGGTGAGCGCGAGGATCTGCGCCAGGACCTGATCCAGCGCATCGTCAGCCATACCCTCTGGCCGACCCTGGTGGGCCTGCCGCTGCTGGTCGGGGTGCTCTGGCTGCTGCTGGGCTGGGGATTGCGGCCCCTGCAGGAGTTCGCCCGCGGCCTGCGCGAACGCGACCCGCACAGCCTGGCGCCACTGCCCGAGGCGACGCTACCCCCGGAACTGCAGCCCATGCGAGGCGCCCTGGATCATCTGCTCGCCCAGCTGCGCACCCTGCTCGATCGCGAGCGCCGCTTCATCGCCGATGCCGCTCACGAATTGCGCACGCCCCTGGCGATCCTCGATCTGCACGCGCAGAACGCCCAACGCGCCGAGACGCCCGAGGAACGCGAGGAAGCCCTGGGCTATCTGCGCCAGGGCGTCAGCCGGGCCACGCGCCTGGCCAGCCAGCTGCTGACCCTGGAACCCTTGGTGCGCGAAGAACTGGCGGAATTGACGCCGCTGGCGCTGGAGCGGCAGGTGGAGCTGGTGCTGGCGGCCCAGGCCGGGCCAGCGGTGCTCGGTGATCCGGACGCCATCGCCATCGCCCTGCAGAACCTGGTGACCAACGCCCTGGCCTTCGCACCAGCCGGCAGCACAGTGGAGGTGGGCATCGAAGCCAGCCAGGACGACGGGGTCCTGCTGCGGGTGGAGGATCGCGGCCCCGGGGTGGACGAATCCGACCTGGCGCGACTGTGCGATCGCTTCTACAGCGCCGGCAATCCCCAGGGCGCCGGGCTGGGGCTGGCGATCGTCGAGACCATCACCCGCCGCCTGGGCGGCATCCTGAGGTTCAGCAACCGAGCACGGGGCGGCTTCTGCGTGGAGCTGCACCTGCCACGCGCGGCCTAGGCCTGCTGGTAGCCAGCCACCTTGGCCGGCTGCGCGGGCCGGGTCAGGCGCAGGCCAAGCCCCATCAGCAGCACCACACCCACCGCCATCAGCAGCCAGGCGTTGGCCAGGCTGTCCAGGTAGTCGCGCAGGATGCCGGCGGCCAGGGGCGCCAGGCTGGCGATGAGATAGCCGCCGCCCTGGACGAAACCGAGCAGTGCACCGGCCTCGGCCGGGTCGCGGACCTTGTCCATCGCCAGGATCAGCGACAGCGGAAACAGCGCGCCGATGCCCAGGCCGAGCAGGATGGCGATGGGCACCGCCAGTTGCAGCGGCGCCAGGGCCAGGCACAGCAAGCCGATCAGCACCACGCCGAGTACGCCCAGCACCAGCGGACGGCGATTGCGCAGCCGGGCGATGGTGGCCGACAGCAGCAGACCGGCGCTGACCTCGGCCAGACTCACGCCGCCCAGCAGCAGACCGCTGTCGGCCGGTTGCCAGCCGAGACCGGTGTAGTACGGCGGCAGCCAGGCCAGCACCAGGGTGTAGGCCGCAGTGCCGATGCCAAAGAAGGCCAGTAGCAGCCAACCCTGGCGCTGACGCCAGGGTTGGGCGCGGGGGGTGATGGTCTGCGCCGGCGCATCGGGGCGCGCCAGGGCCAGCCAGGTGCCAAGGGCGAGCAGCACCGGCAGGGTCCAGAGCGCCAGGCCCTGGGCCCAGCCCCAGTGCTCGGCCAGGGGCGCCGCACTGGCCGCCGCCACCGCGGCACCGCCCATAATGCCGGTGGTGTAGAGGCCCATCAGGGTGCTGGTACGCTGCGGATAGCAGCGGCGGATATAGGCCGGGATCAGCGCCTGTACCAGGGCGATGCCGACACCACCCAGGCCGGCGGTGAGGATCAGCCCCAGGCCGCTTGGCTCCTCCCAGCGCAAGGCATTGGCCAGGGCCAGCAGCAACAGGCCCAGGGCGATGCCACGGCGCTCACCGAGCCAGGCCTGCAAGCGGGCACCGCCCAGGGCGCAGAGCCCCATGGCGGCGATGGGCAGGGTGGTGAGGGCCCCGGCGCCGCTGCCTTCCAGACCGGTCGCGGCCTGGATGCCATCCAGCAGCGGACCGATGGCGGCCAGGATCGGCCGCAGGTTGAGGCCGACCAGCAGCACGAGCAGTACGGCGAGGAAAGCATCCTGGCGCGGCGCGGGCGCAGTCGGGGATGATGATGACGCGGAAAGCATGGACAATCTCCAGAGTGACGCGATATTTCTCTTGACGAGAAGTATCTTAACATCAAGACATATTCGCGAGGTAATCCGATGGCCGATCGCGCCGAATTCGCCGTGGACCAGTGGCACCGGGAACGCCCCGACCTGGACGCCCTGCCCATGCGCCTGGTCGGTCGTCTCGGCGAGGTCGCCCAGGTGCTCAATCGCGATGTCCTGCAGCCCTTCTTCGACGAGCACCGCCTGCACTATGGCGAGTTCGATGTGCTGGCCACCTTGAGGCGCGCTGGCGAGCCCTATGCCCTGAGCCCGACGGTGCTCTATGAGTCGGCCATGATCTCCTCGGGCGGCATGACCAATCGCCTCGACCGCCTGGAGCGCGCAGGCCTGATCGAGCGCCGCAAGAATCCCGAGGACCGCCGCAGCACCCTGGTGGCGCTCACCGCCGCGGGCTTCGCCCTGATCGACGGCCTGATGGCCGCCCATGTCGACAACGAACGCCGCGCCCTGGCTACCCTCAGCGAGGCCGAGCAGCAGCAGCTGGATGCCTTGCTGGGCAAATGGCTGGCCGGCCGCGCGCCGTCCTGACGGCCATGTTCATCGACTTCAGCTCATGCAACGGGTTGCACGCCGTGGCCCAGGACTTCGCCCATGGCGACCGGGTGCCGCCCCACCGCCATCGCCAGGCGCAGCTGATCCATGCGCTGTGCGGCGTGGTGATCGTCAACACCGCCCAGGGACGCTGGGTGGTGCCGCCGGAGCGTGGCGTCTGGGTACCCGCTGGCGAAGAGCACGACCTGCACCTGCTGGGACGCGTCGAGGTACGCACCCTGTTCGTCGACCCCCAGGTGCGCGCCGATCTGCCGACGCGCTGCCAGCTGATCGCCGTCTCACCGCTCTTGCGGGAACTCATCCTGGCCGCCCTGCCCCTGCCAGTCGACCGACCGGCCGAGGGCCGCGCCCGGTACATCCTGCAGCTGATGCTCGACGAACTGCAGGGTTCGCCCACCGCCGGGCTCCACCTGCCCTGGCCGAACGATGCCCTGCTCGCCGAGCTCTGCCGCCACCTGCGCCAGCATCCCGGCGAGCGCTGGACCCTGACCCGGGCTGCCGCCCGGCTGGCGGTCAGCGAACGCACCCTGAGCCGGCTGTTTCTCCGCGAGACCGGCCTGAGTTTCGGCCAGTGGCTGCAGCGGGCGCGACTGGATTCGAGCCTGACCTCGCTGGCCGCCGGCCACACCATCGTCGACGTGGCCCTGGATCACGGCTACGCCAGCCCGAGCGCCTTCGCCACTCGCTTCCGCCAGGTGCTGGGCGTGTCGCCTTCGGCCTATCGCGGCCAGGCGGGACTGCCCGACGCCCCTAGCCCAGACGCGCTTCCAGGCCCACGTCCGCCGGATCGATGAGGCCCAGGGCCGCGCCCCGCTCCGGGTGAGCGGCCAGCGCCAGGCGACCGCCATAGGGATGACGCGGATGGATCGCCAGCTGATTGCAGGCCTCCACCACGCTGGCCACCTCCTCCAGCCGGGAAAAGTCGATGCCCGGCGCTATGCCCTGGCTGTAGAGATTCAGCGCCAGGGTCACCAGATCCACGTTGCCGGTACGTTCGCCGTTGCCGAACAGGCAGCCTTCCACCCGCGTCGCGCCGGCCAGCTGGGCCAGCTCGGCACAGGCGACACCGGTGCCGCGATCATTGTGCGGATGGACGCTGATGGTCACATGGGGAGCCGGGCCCAGGCCGCGGATGAAGCCTTCGATCTGATCGGCATAGACGTTGGGTGTCGCCACCTCCACCGTTGCCGGCAGATTGAGGATCAGCGGTCGCTCGGCCGAGGGCTGCCAGGCCTCGAGCACTGCCTGGCAGATCTCCAGGGCGAAGTCCGCTTCGGTAAAGCAGAAGGTCTCGGGCGAATACTGATAGGTCCAGGCCGTATCAGGCTGGGCATCGCACCGGGCGCGTACCCGATGGGTACCGGCCACCGCCATGGCCTGGGTCGCGGCGCGATCCTGATCGAACACCACCCGGCGAAACAGCGGCGCGGTGGCGTTGTAGAGGTGCACGATGGCGCGCGGCGCGCCGACCAGAGACTCGAAGGTACGGTCGATCAGTTCGACGCGGGCTGGCGTCATCACCTGCAGCCAGAGATCCTGGGGCAGCCCGTCCGCCGTGACCAGCTCGCGCACGAAGGCGAAATCGGTCTGCGAGGCCGCCGGAAAGGCCACCTCGATTTCCCGGTAGCCCACCGCCACCAGCAGGGCGAAGAAGCGCCGCTTGCGCTCCAACCCCATGGGTTCAATGAGGGCCTGGTTGCCATCGCGCAGGTCGGTGGAGCACCAGCGCGGCGCCTGGGTCAGCTGGCGACCCGGCCATTGGCGATCGGGCAGGTGAGGCGCGGCGAAGGCTTGGTACTTGGTCTGAGGTTGCTTGAGCATGGGGGACTCCAGGGCTGGGCCCTTGAGTCTGACCGGCGCCGCCCCCCGCTGCGCTTGCGAGCAGGACAGCCCCCTGCGCGATCCGGACAGCCACCGGATGAAAAAAGCCGCCGGGGAGCACCCGGCGGCTTTCTTGACCTCAACAGCAGGGCGATCAGTCTACCGAGATGCGCTCCAGCGGTACCGGCTTCAGCCGCGGCGTGAGCACATGGATGACCACGATGGCCACCAGGTAGGCGCTGCCGGCCACGATGAAGATCGGCTGGTAGGACTTGAAGATCTGCAGGATGTAACCGTTGTAGGTGGTCATCAGCATGCCGCCGATGGCACCCGCGGTACCGCCGATGCCGATCACCGAGGCCACGGCTTCCTTGGGGAAGAGGTCCGACGGCAGGGTCATCAGGTTGGCCGACCAGGCCTGGTGTGCCGCGGCGGCGAGACCGATGATGCCCACCACCAGCCACAGGCTGGAGACGAACTGGGCGGTGACGATTGGAATGACCGCCAGGGCGCAGAGCAGCATGGTGGTCTTGCGTGCCAGGTTGGCGCTGCGGCCGAGCTTCATCTGCTTGGAAGAGCCCCAGCCGCCCATCACCGAACCGATGTCGGCCAGGATATAGATGGCGATCAACGGCGGACCGAAGGATTTCAGATTCAGGCCATAGGTCTTGCCCAGGAAGTCCGGCAGCCAGAACAGGTAGAGCCACCAGATCGGATCGGTAAGGAACTTGCCCGCGGCGTAAGCCCAGGTCTCGCGAAAGGTCAGCAGCTTGAACCAGGAGATCTTGGTCTGGGTGGCCGGCGTCGCCGCCACCGGGGAGCCATCGTCCGCCTGGATGTAGGCCAGCTCTTCACGACTCACCTTGGGGTGTTCGTGAGGGCGACGATAGATCAGCAACCAGGCGATCAGCCACAGCGCGGTGACGATGCCGATGGAGATGAAGGCCGCACGCCAGCCCCAGGCCAAAGTGATGGCCGGCACCAGCAAAGGTGTGATGATTGGCCCCATGGCGGTGCCGGCGTTGAACAGCCCGGTAGCCTGGGCGCGTTCCTTTTGCGGAAACCATTCCGACACCGCCTTGAGGCTGGCCGGAAAGCTGCCGGACTCGCCGAAGCCGAGGGTGAAGCGCACCAGCACGAAGTGCGTGACGGTATGGGCGATGCCATGGCCGATGCTGGCGATGGTCCAGATAGTGAAGGCCAGGGCGTAGCCGATGCGTACCCCGACCTTGTCGATGATGCGGCCAAAGGTCAGGAAGCCGATGGCATAGGCGCACTGGAACCAGAACACGATCGTGGCGTAGTCGGTCTCCGTCCAGCCCAGGTCCGCCTGCAGCGTGGGCTTGAGGATGCCGATCATCTGGCGGTCGATGTAGTTGATACCGATGGCGACGAACAGCAGGGCGCAGATCAGCCAGCGATAGCGCGTGAAGCGGGAGGTTTGCTGGGTAGCGGCGACGGGCGGGACCTGCGGCCGCGAGACGGACTCCGTCTCGGGAGTGACCTGGATAGTCATCGAATAGGCTTCCTGACTTGTTGTTATTGACCGGGGTGAACCGGGGTCGTTGGAAAGCTGTTACTAGATATTCATATGACATCGTATGAGTGACTTCCCTAGGTGTCAATGCGCCCAAAGCAGAGTGGTCAGACATCTTTGTTAGGGCTAGGAGATCCGTAACGGCGAGCCCCAGGCAGCCAGCGCCGGGGGCGATATCAGCAGGGCGGCAATCCGTGACGTGGGTGGCACTTTTCCGCCTAAAGACATCTAATACGGACTTTGAAGCGAAGCCGTCGCCTCATCCTGGCCTGACGAGTCCACTGTGCCCCTCGCCGATATCCCTTCCCTGCTGGCGCGCATCGCCGAGCTGGAGCAGCATAGTCAGCAGCTGCGCCATCAGCTCGACGACCAGGCCATGCCGTCGGAGGGCGCCGCCACCCTGGCCAGCGAGCGTTATCAGTTCCTCTTCAACGCCATGGACGAAGGCTTCTGCATCATCGAGTTCCTCGATGGTCCCCATGGCCCCCTGAGCGATTACCTTCACGTCGAGGCCAATCCGGCCTATGCCGCCCATGCCGGCATTCCCAATGTGGTGGGCCAGAAGTTGCGCGACATGGTCGGCGACGAGGCCCAGGCCTGGCTCGACCGCTACGGCCACGTACTGCGGACGGGCGAATCCATCCGCTTCGAACAGGAGCTGGTGGCCACCGGGCGCTACCTGGACGTCACCGCCTTTCGCGTGGAGCCGGCCAGCCGCCGTCAGGTCGCGGTGCTGTTCCAGGACATCACCCCACGCAAGCGCGCCGAAGCCGCCCTGCGCCAACTCAACGAGACCCTCGAAGAACGGGTGCAGGCCGCCCTGGCCGCCAACCGTATCCTGGCCAACGTGGTGGACGGCGCCGCCGCCCTGATTCAGGTGCTGGATTTCAATTTCCGCTGGCTGGCGATCAACGGCTCCGGTGCCGATGTCTTCGAACAGGTGATCGGGGTCCGCCCCCGTATCGGCGCCTCCTTCAGCGAAAGCCTCAGGCACCGTCCCGAACTGCGCGACGGCATCCTCGCTCACTGGCGCCGCGCCTTCGCCGGCGAGACCTTCAGCGAGATCATCTCGGTGGGCGAGGAGCCAGGCCTGCGCCATTACGAGCTGCAGTTCAGCCCCTTGCACGATGCCGAAGGCCGCACCATCGGCGCCTACCAGTTCGCCTATGACGTGACCGAGCGGCTCAACGAGCAAGAGCGCATCCGCCTCATGGAAGAAGCCCTGCGCCAGTCGCAGAAGATGGAGGCGGTCGGCCAGCTCACCGGCGGCATCGCCCATGACTTCAATAACCTGCTGACCGGTATCCTGGGTTCGCTGGAGATGCTCGACGTGCGTCTGCGGCAGGGCCGCCTGCAGAACCTGGATCGCTACACCGGCACCGCCCGCAGCGCCGCCCAGCGCGCCGCCGCCCTGACCCACCGCCTGCTGGCCTTTTCCCGTCGCCAGACCCTGGACCCCCAGCCGGTGGCCCTGGACCAGTTGGTGATCGGCCTCGAAGACCTCATCCAGCGCAGCATAGGTCCGCAGATCGCCCTGGAGCGCGAGGCCGATCCAGGCCTCTGGCTGACCCATATCGACGGCTTGCAACTGGAAAACGCCCTGCTCAATCTCTGCCTCAATGCCCGCGACGCCATGCCCGAGGGCGGTCGCATCCGCATCGTCCTGAGCAACGAGCGTCTCGACGAGGCGCGTGCCCAGCGTTGCGCCCTGCCCCAGGGCGACTACGTGCGCCTGAGCGTGGGCGATACCGGCAGCGGCATGAGCGACGAGGTGCGCGCCCGGGTCTTCGATCCCTTCTTCACCACCAAACCGCTGGGCCAGGGCACCGGCCTGGGCCTGTCCATGGTGCATGGCTTCGTGCTGCAGTCGGGTGGCGAGATCCAGATCGAATCCGCGCCCGAGGCGGGTACCTGGGTCCACCTCTATCTGCCGCGCCATCATCGGGTGCCGATCGCTGACACCACAGCCCATGTCGAACCCGAGCCCAACCTTCCCGGCCAGGGCGAGACCATCCTGGTGGTCGACGACGAACCCACCATCCGCGCCCTGCTGGTCGACGTCATGACGGCCCAGGGCTACCAGGTACTGGAAGCGGCCGATGCCGCCACGGCACTGGCACTGCTGCTGCCCGACACCCCTTTGGACCTGCTGGTCACCGATGTCGGCCTACCCGGGACATTCAATGGTCGCCAGCTGGCCGACGCCCTGCGCGGCCTGCGTCCGGGCCTGCCGGTGCTGTTCATCACCGGCTACGCCGAAAGCCACATCATCGGGGACGGCGATCTCGAAGCCGGCATGCGGGTGCTGACCAAGCCCTTCACCCTGGATGCCCTGGAACGGCGCATCCAGCTGATGCTGACCCCACCCTGATCCAGGTCCGACAGCGAAATAGATAGCCTTTTGCTATCATTGGCGAATCGAATCCCTTCCCGTGTCCTTTCCGCCGAGACGCCCATGGACAAGCGATCCTTGGTCCACCTGCTGCTGATCTTCGCCATGATCGCCTTCATGGCCCTGCTGGCGTCGCTCATCCGCTAGCGACGTTAAGCCAGCCATAAGCCTGGTGGTGGCACGCTCTACCCTGTGCCGAAGAGGCATCGTAGAAGCTGACATCTGCGCTTTTGAGCCCGGGAGGATCCGGGCTCTTTTTTGTGCGGAGAAAATGCGCAGCAGTCCACGAGTCGAGGTGTTACCCCTGCGGTGGGCCATGAGGGCCCGGCATGATGGGGCTCCTGTCCAGGAGGGACACGCCATGATCACCAGGATGCCGTCCGTTATCGCTCCGTCGCTCGCCTTCGATGTCTGCCCCCTGGGTGCGGAAACCGCTTCGCTGTCCCTCGATATCCTCCGCCAAGGGTTCCTGGCCCTGGATCATCACGGCCAGCTCGACACGAGTCGCGCCATCAAGCGCCAGCTGCGGGCGCGCCTGGTCGACGCCGTCGATGCCCAACTGCCCAAGGTAGTGGTCGACACCCTGGAACGCGCCCTTCCTCAGCAGCTGCCCAGGCAGCAGCGCCGCACGCACGGCGGGTGAGCGCCTGCTTCAGTCCTGATAGTCCGGCTCCAGCCGCAGCAACTGACGCTTCACGCTCTCCAGATGCAGCCGCGCGCTGTCGGCATTGCCCTGCAGCATCTGCTGGCAGGCGGCGTGGGCGATCACCGGGTCTACCGGTTTGAGCGGCCGGCCGCTGGCCATGGCCTTGAGCTGCACCTCGGCGGCGCGCTCTAGGTAGTAGAGATCGTCCCAGGCTTCGGCGATGCTCGGCCCCAGCACCAGCGGCCCATGATTCTTCAGCATCACCACCGCCGCCTCGCCGGCCGCCCGGGCGATGCGCTCGCCTTCGGCAGCGTCCAGCGCCAGACCGTTGTAGTCCTCGTCCACGCTCAGGCGATCATAGAATTTCAGCGCGGTCTGGCCGGCCCAGACGAAAGGCTCGCCTTCCAGCAGGCAGAGCGCCGTGGCATGGGGCATATGGGTATGGAAGGCCGCCCGCGCCTGGGGATTGAGCCGGTGCAGCTGAGCGTGGATGTGGAAGGCGGTGGCCTCGGGTGCGCCCTCGCCCATGACCACGCCACCGTCGAAGTCGCAGATCAGCAGGGAAGAGGCCGTCACCTCGGCAAAGGCCAGGCCATAGGGATTGACCAGAAAGAGATCGTCGTGACCCGGCACCACGAAGGAGAAGTGGTTGCAGATCCCCTCGCCCAGCCCGAGGCGCGCGGCCATGCGGAAGCAGGCGGCAAGATCGAGGCGGGCCTGGCGGATGGTTGGGGTATCGAGGGTGCGAGGGCTGGTCGCGATGGAGGCGGCAGGTTCGAAGGCGTGGGCCATGGGCGGCTCCTTGAACGGGGAGCCTAGGCACTGCACAAAGGATGCCGAGGGTTGTCACCCCGCTGTCATCATCAAATTGCAGCAATACCTTGTTACATCTAGTGGCCTCCTTTCCTGCTGAGATCCTTTCATGGCGTTCATCCCCACCCTTCTCGCCCGTGCCTGCAGCCTCGCCCTCCTTGCCAGCTCGGCGGTCATGGCCGCCGAACCGGCGCGCAACGTCATCCTCTTCATCCCCGATGGCCTGCGGGCGGGCATCGTCGATGCGCAGACCGCGCCGAACCTGGCGCAACTGCGACGCGAAGGGGTGAACTTCCAGAACAGCCATTCGCTCTTTCCCACCTTCACCACCCCCAACGCTTCGGCCATGGCCACCGGGCACTACCTGGGCGACACCGGGGATTTCGGTAACACGATCTACACCGGCTTCCCGGTTCCGGGTGCCAGCAACAGCGTCACGCCCTTCCTGGAAAACGACGAGGTGCTGGGCGATGTCGACGAGCACTTCGCCGGCAACTACCTAGACGAGGAAACCCTGCTGGCCGCTGCGCGCCAGGCCGGGCTGTCCACCGCTGCCGTCGGCAAGCTCGGCCCCGTCGCCATCCAGGACGTGACCGCCCGCGATGGGGAAAAGACGGTGATCGTCGACGATTCCACCGGCCACCCCACCGGCATCCCCCTGAGCGCTGCCATGCAGGACGCCCTGAAACAGGCCGGCCTGCCGCTGGAAGCCCCGAGCCGGGGCGCCAATGGCAAGGCCGGCAACGCCACCACGCCGGGCACCCTGAGCGCCAACGTCGAGCAGCAGCGCTACTTCCTCGACGTCACCAACCAGGTGCTGCTGCCGCGCTTCAAGGAAAGCGGCAAGCCCTTCGTGCTGGTGTTCTGGTCGCGCGATCCCGACGGCACCCAGCATAACCAGGGCGACAGCCTGGGCAAGGTCACTCCGGGCATCAACGGCCCCACCAGCCTGGCCGCCATCCGCAACGTCGACGCCAACCTCGGCGCCCTGCGCGCCCGCCTGAAAGAGCTGGGCCTGGATGGCAATACCGACATCTTCGTCAGTGCCGACCACGGCTTCTCCACCATCTCCAAGGAGAGCAAGACCAGCCCGGCGGCCAAAGCCAGCTACCCCGACGTACCCAAGGGGCTGTTGCCGCCCGGCTTCCTCGCCCTGGATCTCGCCACCGCGCTGGAATTGCCGCTGCTCGACCCGGACGCCAAGGGCGCCGCGGTAGAGATGGACAAGGGCCAGCACCCGAGCAAGGCCAACGGCCTGATCGGTCCCGATCCGGCCAAGCCGGAGGTGGTGGTGGCGGCCAACGGCGGCTCGGACCTGGTCTATCTGCCCCAGGGCGATGCCAAGGCCCTGGCGCCCAAGGTGGTCGCGGCACTGCTCAAGCAGGACTATGTCAGCGGCCTGTTCGTCGACGACGACCTGGGCAAGATCCCCGGCACCCTGCCGCTGTCGGCGATCAACCTCAAGGGCTCGGCGCTCACCCCATACCCGGCTATCGTGGTCAACTTCCGCTCCTATGACAGCGGTTGCGGCAAACCCGACGTCTGCGCCGTGGAGGTAGCCGATACCGGCCTGCAGCAGGGCCAGGGCATGCACGGCAGCTTCAGCCGGGGCGATACCCACAACTTCATGGCGGCCATCGGTCCGGACTTCCGCAAGGGCTTCGTCGACCTGAGCCCGGTCAGCAACGCCGACGTCGGCCAGACCCTGGCCCACCTGCTGCACCTGGAGATCCCGGCCAAGGGGCAATTGGTCGGCCGGGTGATCGGCGAGAGCCTGGAGAGCGGCAAGCCGGTCAAGGCCAGCCACCAGGTGCAGCGCTCCGCATCGGCAGCGGGCGGGCTGGTCACCGAACTCAAGACCCAGAATGTCGGCAGCACCCGCTACTTCGATGCCGCCGGCTTCAAGGGACGCTCGGTCGGGCTTTGATCCGCAGCTAGAGGGTAAGGGTGCCGCAGATGCAGTCCTGCACCGCGCCACCCACCCAGATGCGGTCGGCGATGCGTGCTACCCGCACCCGGCCGCGGCGGCCCATGGCCGTGCCCTGGCTGGCCAGGTAGCGCTCCGGGGCCAGGCCCGCCGGGATCAGCCACTGCGCCAGGCTGGCGTTGAGGCTGCCGGTGACCGGGTCTTCGGCGAACTCCTCGCCCATCAGGGCACGTACCTCGAACTGCGCCTCGGCAGCGCTGCCCGTCCAGGGTGCGATCAGGCCGACATTGAGACCCTCCAGCGCCGTGTAGTCCGGTCTGATCGCCAGCAGCTCCTCGCGACTTTCCAACAGCACGGCGACCCAGCCGGGGCCATTGTCGGCCCATTGGCTGGCCTGGAAGCGCTCAAGCGAAAGACCCGTGCCACGGGCGATGCACGCCAGCACCTCGGGCGCCACCGGCCCGCCCCGCAGCAGCGGTGGCGCGGCAAAGGCCAGCTCCTCGCCGGCAGCGCGGATCGGCACTAGGCCCGCGCCGCATTCCTGGATCACCTCGCCGCCGCGCGGCTGGCCGCCCTCGCGCAACCAGACATGGCAGCTGCCCAGGGTCGGATGGCCCGCGAAGGGCAGCTCGCGGACCGGGGTGAAGATGCGCACCCGGTAGTCGGCGGCCGGATCGGTGGGTTCGAGGAGAAAGGTGGTCTCCGACAGATTGGTCCAGCGCGCCAGGGCGGCCATCTGTTCGGTGGAAAGCTGATCGGCACCGCAGACCACTGCCAGGGCATTGCCCTCCAGGGGGCGCTGGGCGAAGACATCGACCTGATGAAAAACGAGGGACATGGCGGCGGACTCCTGGGGCAAAGAGCCGATTGTCCGCGGTCGGCAGGCGCTAGGAACAGCCACAGCCAGGTGGCTAAGGGGCCGTACAGAAGGGTGTTGCGCGTGGGATTCGCGTGGAAAACGCTGCGCGGTTTTCCACTCTACGGTGTCGTCCTACGTCATCGACGCGGGGCTTGCCCTCACCCCAGCCCTCTCCCCAAGGGAGAGGGGGCGGTTCCGAGCGCAGGGCGGCGCCGCGAACGAATCACCGGTCACCCGTAGGTTGGCGCTGAGCGCAGCGAAGCCCAACGCGGGCACGACACCCTCACCCAATCCCTCTCCCAGAGGAAGAGGGGGAAAAGCCGAGGCACGTCCGCCCCCTCACTCCGCCGCCGGCCGCGCGAAGATCCGGGTCACCGCATCCAGGTGCTCGGCCATGGCCTGGCGGGCGGCGTCGGGGTCGTGGGCTTCCAGGGCTTCGAGGATGGCGAGGTGCTCCTGCTGGGAGCGGTCGGGCATGTCTTCCGGGGTGTAGCGGCGCTGCAGGAGCTGGAACATGCTGCCGTAGCGATGGCCGAGCAGATGGCGCAGCAACAGGGCATAGGCCGGGTTGCCGCTGGCCTGGGCGATGCGGATATGGAACAGCCGGTCACCCGGATGGGTAGTGGAGCCCAGGCGATTGTCCTCGACGTTGCGAACATAGGCGGCGCGGATACCGGCCAGATCACTGTCGCTGGCGTGCCGGGCGGCCAGGGCGGCAGCTTCCGGTTCCACCAGGCAGCGCGCCTGCAACAGGGCGAAGGGCGGGATCTCGGCGTCCAGATCCAGCGCCAGGCTAAGTTCCGGATCCATCTCCGCCCACTGACCACGCCCGGCCAGCTCCAGCACCGGGGTATCCGGTGGTGGCGGAGCACTGGGCGCGCAGACCCGTACGCCGTCGCCGACGCGCACATCCACCAGGCCGATCACCTCAAGAGCGATCAGGGCTTCGCGCACCGAGGCCCGACTCACACCCAACTGCTTGGCCAGTTCGCGCTCGGCGGGCAGGCAACTGCCCGGCGGGTATTCGCCGCCGTCGATAAGGGCGCGCAACTGGTCGGCGATCTGCCGGTAAAGCCGTGGTTTTTCAATTACCTGAAGGGGCATGGCGGTCTCGTCTCATGCAGGTCGCGCAGTTTGCCGCGAAAAAATCCTTGCCTGAGAGCCTAGCAGGGTCTAAACAATAGGACCAATGGCCTGACCATTGACCGCTGGCGGTCAGGCGACTCACAACAATAAACAGCCAAGAGGTCTCTCGCATGAGTCATGCAGGCAAACGCGTTCTGGTCACCGCCGCCGGCCAGGGGATCGGTCGGGCCACCGCCCTCGCCTTCCATCGCGCCGGTGCCGAGGTCATCGCCACCGACATCAATGCCGCCGCCCTGGACAGCCTGGATGGGCTGCAGACCCGGGTGCTCGACGTCACCGATGCCGCGGCCGTCTCGGCCCTGGTCGCCGAGCTGGGCAGCTTCGACGTCTTGTTCAACTGCGCCGGCTACGTCCATGCCGGCAGCATCCTCGATTGCGACGAAGAGGCCTGGCGCTTCTCCTTCGAACTCAATGCCACCGCCATGTACCGGATGATCCGCGCCGTGCTGCCCGGCATGCTGGCCCAGGGCGGCGGCTGCATCATCAACATGGCTTCGATCGCCTCCAGCCTCAAGGGCGTGGCCAATCGCTGCGCCTATGGCGCCAGCAAGGCGGCGGTGATCGGCCTGACCAAGTCGGTGGCTGCCGACTATGTCGGCCAGGGCATCCGCTGCAACGCCATCTGCCCCGGCACCGTGGATTCCCCTTCGCTGCACCAGCGCATCGCCGACCAGGCCGCCCGTGAAGGCCGCAGCGAAGCCGAGGTGCAGGCCGCCTTCGCCGCCCGCCAGCCGATGGGTCGCGTGGGCCGCCCGGAAGAGATCGCCGCCCTCGCCCTGTATCTTGCGTCCGACGCCGCCGCCTTCGTCACCGGGACCGCCCAGGTGATCGATGGTGGCTGGAGCGTCTGACGCCGCTTTTCGTCCGCACCCTTTTCCCCTCATAGGAGCTCCGATGAAACTCTTGCGCTACGGCCCCCAGGGCCAGGAAAAACCCGGTCTGCTGGATGCCCAGGGCCGGCTTCGCGACCTCTCCGGCCAGGTGGCCGATCTTGCCGGCGAGGTGCTCGGCGCCGATTCCCTGGCCCGCTTGCGCCAGCTGGACCCGAACAGTCTGCCGCTGGTGGACGGCTCACCGCGGCTGGGCCCCTGCGTCGGTCGGGTCGGCAAGTTCATCTGCATCGGCCTCAACTACGCCGATCACGCCGCCGAATCCGGGCTGGACGTGCCCAAGGAGCCGGTGGTGTTCAACAAGTGGACCAGCGCCATCTGCGGCCCCAACGACGCCGTGCAGATTCCCCGCGACTCGACCAAGACCGACTGGGAGGTGGAGCTGGGCGTGGTGATCGGCAAGGCCGGACGCTACATAGACGAGGCCAATGCCCTGGACCACGTGGCCGGCTATTGCGTGGTCAACGACGTCTCCGAGCGCGAGTGGCAGATCGAGCGCGGTGGTACCTGGGACAAGGGCAAGGGCTTCGACACCTTTGGCCCGCTCGGCCCCTGGCTGGTCACCGCCGACGAAGTGGCCGACCCGCAGAACCTCGACCTCTGGCTGGAGGTGGACGGCCACCGCTACCAGAACGGCAACACCCGCACCATGATCTTCACGGTGGCCCAGATCATCGCCTACCTGAGCCGCTGCATGAGCCTGCAGCCGGGTGACGTCATCTCCACCGGCACCCCGCCGGGCGTGGGTATGGGCGTCAAGCCGCAGTCGGTGTACCTCAAGCCCGGCCAGGAAATGCGCCTGGGCATCCAGGGCCTGGGCGAGCAGCACCAGCGCACCGTCGCCGCAGACTAAGCACCTCCCCTCCACCCTTTTTCCAGCAACCCCCCGTGCCCGCTTTCATCGAGCGCGCACGGGGCCGGGTTCGCTCATCCCGCGAAAACCCTCGAGGACAGCGCCATGCCAATAACAATTACCGGCCTGCAGATCGAAGACATCCGTTTTCCCACCAGCCAGGCGCTGGATGGCTCCGATGCCATGAACCCGGATCCGGACTACTCCGCCGCCTACGTCATCCTGCAGACCGACCAGCCGGGTCTGGAAGGCCACGGCCTCACCTTCACCATCGGCCGCGGCAACGAGATCTGCTGCGCCGCCCTGCGTGCCCTGGAACCACGGGTGCGCGGCCTGACCCTGGAATGGATCCAGGAAGACCCAGGGCGTTTCTGGCGGCACATCACGGGTGACAGCCAGCTGCGCTGGATCGGCCCGGACAAGGGCGCCATCCACCTGGCCACCGGCGCGGTGGTCAACGCCGCCTGGGACCTCTGGGCGCGCGCCGTGAGCAAGCCGGTTTGGCGCCTGGTGGCGGACATGAGTCCCGAGGAGCTGGTGCGCTGCATCGACTTCCGCTATCTCACCGACTGCATCACCCCAGAAGAGGCCCTGGCCCTGCTGCGCCAGCGCGCCGAGGGCAAGGCCGAGCGGCTGCAACGCCTCGAAGCCGAGGGCTATCCCTGCTACACCACCTCGGCCGGCTGGCTCGGCTATCCCGACGACAAGCTGCGCCGCCTCTGCCAGGAGGCCATCGACGCCGGCTTCTCCCACATCAAGCTCAAGGTCGGTCGCGACCTCGCCGACGACATCCGCCGGGTGCGCATCGCCCGCGAGGTGATCGGCCCCGAGCGCCAGCTGATGATCGACGCCAACCAGGTATGGGAAGTCGGCGAGGCCATCGACTGGGTGCGCGAACTGGCCTTCGCCAAGCCCTGGTTCATCGAGGAGCCCACCAGCCCCGATGACGTGGAAGGCCATCGCGCCATCCGCGAGGCGGTAGCGCCGGTCAAGGTGGCCACAGGCGAGATGTGCCAGAACCGCATCCTCTTCAAGCAATTCATCATGCGCGGCGGCCTGGACGTGGTGCAGCTCGACGCCTGCCGCCTGGGCGGCCTCAACGAGGTGCTGGCGGTGCAGCTGATGGCCGCCAAGTACGACCTGCCGGTCTGCCCCCATGCCGGCGGCGTGGGCCTGTGCGAATACGTGCAGCACCTGGCGATGATCGACTACCTGTGCATCGCCGGCACCCACGAGGGCCGGGTGGTGGAATACGTCGACCACCTCCACGAACACTTCGAGGACCCTTGCCGGGTGCGCGGCGCGGCCTACCTAACACCCCAGGCGCCAGGTTTCTCCATCGCCATCAAGGCGGCCTCCCGCGCGCGTTATCGCCACGCCGCGGAGCAGCCGTCATGAGCCTGCGCCTGGATGCCCACCAGCATTTCTGGCGCTACCGCCCGGCCGAATTCGGCTGGATCGACGGGCGCATGCCAGGGCTGCAACGCGACCACCTGCCGGCCGATCTGCAGCCGCACCTGCAGCGCGCCGGCTTCGACGGCTGCGTCGCCGTCCAGGCGCGCACCCAGGAAGAGGAGACGGATTTTCTGCTCGACCTCGCCGCCCAGACGCCCTGGGTACAGGCGGTGGTCGGCTGGACCGATCTGCGCGCCGCCGACCTGGTGGCGCGCCTGGAGCGCCGCCAGGGCAGTCGCCACCTGCGCGGCTTTCGCCATCCGGTGCAGGACGAGGCCGATCCCGGCGCCTGGCTGGCCGATGTCGCCGCCAACCAGGGCGTCGCCACCCTGCAGCGCCATGGCTATCTCTACGAATTGCTGATCCATGCCGAGACGCTGCCCGCCGCCACCGCCTTCGCTGCGCGTCACGACCACGGCGTGCTGGTACTGGACCACCTGGGCAAGCCGCCGGGACGGGTCGCCCCCGCCGACTACGCCCGGCTGCTGGCACCCCTGGCCCGGCTGCCCCACGTCCATTGCAAGCTCTCCGGACTGGTCACCGAGGCCGACTGGCACGGCTGGCAGGCAGAGCAGTTGCTGCCCTATGCGCGCATCGCCCTGGAGGCCTTCGGGCCGGAGCGGCTGCTGTTCGGCTCCGATTGGCCGGTCTGCACCCTGGCCGCCAGCTACGCCGAGGTGGTCGACCTGGCCGAACAGGCCCTGATGGACCTCACGGCCAATGAGCGCGCGGCGGTCTTTGGCGGCAACGCAGCCCGCCTCTATGGCCTGGGCACCCAGCCGCGGGAGGCCGTGGCATGAACCTGCAGCTGACCGACAAGGCGATCCTGGTCACCGGCGGTGGCTCCGGCATCGGCGCCGCCATCTCCCTGGCCCTGGCCGCCGAGGGCGCCATCCCGGTGATCCTCGCCCGCGAACCGCTGGCGGCCGACTTTGCCGCACGCCTGGCCAAAGAGCAGCCAAAGGCCCGGGCCTTCACCGTGGAGCTGTGCGACGAAGCCGCCTGCGAGCGGACCGTGGCCGCCGTGCAGGAGGCCTACGGCCGTATCGATGGACTGGTCAACAACGCCGGGGTGAACGATGGCGTGAGCCTGGCTGCCGGTCGTGCCGCCTTCGTTGCCTCCCTGGAACGCAACCTGGTGCACTACTACCACTTGGCGCACCTCTGCCTGCCGGCGTTGCGCGCCAGTACCGGCGCCATCGTCAATATCGCGTCCAAGACCGCCCTCTCCGGGCAGGGCGACACCAGCGGCTACACCGCGGCCAAGGGCGGCGTGCTGGCCCTGACCCGCGAATGGGCCGCCTCGCTGCTGGACGACGGCATCCGCGTCAACGCGGTGATCCCCGCCGAGGTGATGACGCCGCTCTATGAGCGCTGGCTGCAGGGCTTCCCCGATCCGACGGCCAAGCTCGCCGCCATCACTGCGCGCATCCCCCTTGGCCGGCGCATGACCACCCCGGAAGAAATCGCCGATACCGTGGCCTTCCTGCTCTCGTCACGATCCAGTCACACCACCGGCCAGTGGCTGAGCGTCGACGGCGGCTACCTGCATCTGGACCGGGCGCTGACGTGAAGACGTGGAGGTAGGTTGGCGCTGAGCGCAGCGAAGCCCAACAAGACACGGGCGCCCTCACCCCAACCCTCTCCCAGAGGGAGAGGGGGCGGTTCCGTGGATCGTGTTTAGGTTTGGCGCTAGCCGAGCGCAGCGATGCGTGGAAAACGCCCTGCGGTTTTCCACCCTACGCCAGACTAAACGTAGGTTGGCGCTGAGCGCAGCGAAGCCCAACAGGAGGCAGGCACCCTCACCCCAGCCCTCTCCCAGAGGGAGAGGGGGCGGTTCAGTGGATAGCCTTTAGGTTTGGCGCTAGCCGAGCGCAGTGATGCGTGGAAAACGCCCTGCGGTTTTCCACCCTACGCCAGCTCGACGTAGGTTGGCGCTGAGTGCAACGAAGCCCAACGGAGGGCGGCCGCCCTCACCCCAACCCTCTCCCAGAGGGAGAGGGGGCGGTTTAGTGGATTGTGTTTAGGTTTGGCGCTAGCCGAGCGCAGCGATGCGTAGAAAACGCCCTGCGGTTTTCCACCCTACGCCAGACTAAACGTAGGTTGGCGCTAAGCGCAACGAAGCCCAACGGAGGGCGGCCGCCCTCACCCCAACCCTCTCCCAGAGGGAGAGGGGGCGGTTCAATGGATAGCCTTTAGGTTTGGCGTTAGCCGAGCACAGCAACGCGTGGAAAACGCCATGCGGTTTTCCACCCTACGCCAGGCTCGACGTAGGTTGGCGCTGAGCGCAGCGAAGCCCAACAAGGATCCGCCATCGTGGCGCCTCGTAGGGTGGACAACGGCGCAGCCTTGTCCACGCGCTAAACACCGAATCCGCTACCGCTTGGGACTCAAGGGGCTGTCGTCCTGGTCCTCGCGCTCTTCGGTGGTGGTGGTGTTCGCCGAATCCGGCACGTCGCCGTATTCGTCGTAGTCGTGGGGGGTCTGCTTGTCGTCCGCGGGTTCGGGATTCATGAGGTACTCCAATAAAAGAAGTGCCTTCGGTGGAGTCCGCCAGCCCCTGCGGCGTTCCCGCTAGACCAGCGCCACCAGACGTTCGGCGACCCGGTCGAAGGGTTCGATGCTGCGCTGGGCGCGACACAGCGGAATCACCCCCTGCACCGCCGCCACCAGCAGAGTGGCCAGCCCCGTCGCCGCCTCGGCCGAATGCCCATGCTCGACCAACGCCACCTGCAAGCGCGCCTCCCAGCGACGATAGATGCCCGCCGCCGCGTCCAGCTCGCGCTGGGCGATCTCGTCCACCGGCTCTTCCACCGCCACCGCCATCACCGGGCAGCCGACGCGAAAGTCCGAGTCCAGCAGGATGTTGCGCCACAGCTGCAAAAAGCCCTGAATCCCCGCCAGCGCCCCGGCCTGCAGCTGCCGCTCCAGATCACGACTGACCTGGGCACCGGCCAGCTCCACCGCCTCCACCACCAGCTGGTGCTTGCCGCCGGGAAAGTGATGATAGGTGGACCCCAGCGGCGCCTCGGCGCGCTTGATGGTCTCGCGAATGCTGGTGGCATTGAGGCCGTGCTGCGCCAGCATGGCCGACGCGGCTACCACCACCCGTTCCCGCACCGTCGACTGCTCGGTCATCCATTCTCCTTGCTATGACAGTCGTCATAATCTACCGTCCAGGCATTATAACAACTGTCATAGGGACCACCCCATGCCCAGCGACGCCCTCGTCGAGGACTTGATCACCGCGGACGGTTATCGCCTCAGCACCAGTCGCTTTCCCGCCGAGGGCACGTTGCAGGGACGGCTGATCGTCGCCGGCGCCACCGCCGTGCCTCAGGGCTTCTACCGGCGCTTCGCCCAACACGCCGCGGCCCGCGGATTCGAGACCTTGACCCTGGACTATCGCGGCGTCGGCCGCTCGGCACCCGCCTCGCTCAAGGGCTTTCGCATGGACCTGCTGGACTGGGCGCGCCAGGACCTCGCCGCCGCCGTGGACACCATGGCCCAGGGCGACGTCCCGCTCTACCTGGTCGGCCACTCCTATGGCGGTCACGCCTTCGGCCTCCTGCCCAACCACGCCAAGGTCGCCGGCTTCTATGTCTTCGGCACCAGCGCCGGCTGGCACGGCTACATGCCGCCGCTCGAACGCCTCAAGGTGCTGGCCATGTGGAAGCTGGTGCTGCCGGTGCTGACCTGGTGGAAGGGCTACTGCCCCTGGAGCGCCCTGGGCCTGGGCGAAGACCTGCCGCGCGACGTCTATCGCCAGTGGCGGCACTGGTGCAGCTATCCCCACTACTTCTTCGACGACCCGGCCATGCGGGGCATCGAAGCGGGCTATGCCGAGGTGCGCACGCCCATCGTCGCGGTCAACGCCCTGGACGATCTCTGGGCCACGCCACGCTCGCGTGATGCCTTCATGCAGGCCTATCGCAACGTCGACCTGCAGCGCGAAGACCTCGACCCTCGCCAGCACGGCGGCGCCATCGGCCACATGGGTTACTTCCGCGCCAACGCCCAGCCCCTGTGGGACCGCGCCCTGGACTGGTTCGCCGCCCTGCCCCGCTCACCGGAGCTGAGCTGAGTCCCAAACAGGCCGCCCCAGCGGTGCGCCTGTCGCTTTTCCAAAAGCTACCCGTCGTTTCCGGACAGCCACTCCGCTGCCCCAGGTCCCATTGTGGCGGCACGAATAACAAGGAGTGACACCCGTGCTGATCGGCGTCCCGTTGGAATCCGGTGCAGGGGAAACGCGCGTGGCCGCGACCCCCGAAACCCTCAAGAAACTGATCGGCCAGGGCCACCAGGTGGTGGTGCAACAGGGTGCTGGCGAACGCGCCAGCGTGCCCGACGCGGCCTATGCCGCCATTGGCGCCCAGCTCGGCGATGCCGCCGCGGCCCTGGGCGCCGACCTGGTGCTCAAGGTCGCGGCGCCCGATGCGGCAGAGCTGGCGCTGATGAAGCCTGGCGCCGTGCTGATCGGCATGCTCAACCCCTTTTCTCAGGAGACTCTGGAGCAGCTCAACGCCCGCGGCCTCACTGCCTTCGCCCTGGAAGCGGCGCCGCGCACCTCCCGCGCCCAGAGCCTGGACGTGCTCTCCTCCCAGGCCAACATCGCCGGCTACAAGGCGGTGATGCTGGCGGCCGACCACTATCCGCGCTTCATGCCCATGCTGATGACCGCTGCCGGCACGGTGAAAGCCGCGCGGGTGCTGATCCTCGGCGCCGGGGTGGCGGGGCTGCAGGCCATCGCCACCGCCAAACGCCTCGGCGCGGTGATCGAGGCCTCGGACGTGCGTCCGGCGGTGAAGGAGCAGATCGAATCCCTCGGCGCCAAGTTCGTCGACGTGCCCTTCGAGACCGAAGAGGAGCGCCAGTGCGCCGAAGGCGTCGGCGGCTATGCCCGGCCCATGCCGGCCACCTGGATGGAGCGCCAGGCCAAGGCCGTGCACGAGCGCGCCAAACAGGCCGACATCGTCATCACCACCGCGCTGATCCCCGGTCGTCGTGCGCCCACCCTGCTGCACGAAGCCACCGTGGCCGAGATGAAGCCCGGCTCCGTGGTCATCGATCTGGCCGCCAGCCAGGGCGGCAACTGCCCGCTGACCGAGCTGGACCGGGTGGTGGTCAAGCACGGCGTCACCCTGGTGGGCTACGGCAACCTGGCCGCCCGGGTGCCGGCGGACGCCTCGGCGCTCTATGCCCGCAACCTGCTGGACTTCCTCAAGCTGGTGCTCAAGGACGGGGCCTTCCACCTCGACCTGGAGGACGACATCGTCGCCGCCTGCCTGATGTGCCACGGCGGTGAATTGCGCCGCAAGAACGCCTGAGCCCCAGCCCGGCCCCTCTGCCTTTAAAGGACTGCCCCCATGGATCTGATTTCCGACGGCATCTACAACCTGATCATCTTTGTGCTGGCCATCTATGTCGGCTACCACGTGGTCTGGAACGTCACCCCCGCGCTGCACACCCCCCTGATGGCCGTGACCAACGCCATCTCCGCCATCGTCATCGTCGGCGCCATGCTCGCCGCCGCCCTCACCGTCACCCCGCTGGGCAAGACCATGGGCACCCTGGCCGTGGCCCTGGCGGCGGTCAACGTCTTCGGCGGCTTCCTGGTCACCCGCCGCATGTTGGAAATGTTCAAGAAGAAGGCTCCCAAGGCCCAGGCGGAGAAGCCCTGACATGAGCATGAACCTCATCACCCTGCTCTACCTCGTCGCCTCGGTGTGCTTCATCCAGGCGCTCAAGGGCCTTTCCCACCCCACCACCTCACGCCGCGGCAACGCCTTCGGCATGGCCGGCATGACCCTCGCCGTGCTCACCACCCTGGCGCTGATCCACAAGCTCGGCAGCGAGCTGACGGTGCAGGGCATCGGCTACGTCATCGTCGGCCTGCTGGTGGGCGGCAGTGCCGGCGCGATCATGGCCAAGCGCGTGGAAATGACCAAGATGCCCGAGCTGGTCGCCTTCATGCACAGCATGATCGGCCTGGCCGCGGTGTTCATTGCCATCGCCGCGGTGGTCGAGCCCCAGTCCCTAGGCATCGTCGCCACCTTTGGCCAGCCGATCCCCAGCGGTAACCGCTTGGAGCTGTTCCTCGGCGCGGCCATTGGCGCCATCACCTTCTCCGGCTCGGTGATCGCCTTCGGCAAGCTCTCCGGCAAATACAAGTTCCGCCTGTTCCAGGGCGCCCCGGTGCAGTTCGCCGGCCAGCACATTCTCAACCTGGCCATCGGCGTGGCCATTCTCGCCCTGGGCCTGATGTTCACCTTCAGTGGCAACCTCGGCGCCTTCGCCGTGCTGGTGGCCCTGGCCTTCGTCATCGGCGTGCTGATCATCATCCCCATCGGCGGCGCCGACATGCCGGTGGTGGTCTCCATGCTCAACAGCTACTCCGGCTGGGCCGCCGCCGGTATCGGCTTCTCGCTGAACAACTCCATGCTGATCATCGCCGGTTCGCTGGTGGGATCGAGCGGCGCCATCCTCTCCTACATCATGTGCAAGGCGATGAACCGCTCCTTCTTCAACGTCATCCTCGGCGGCTTCGGCGGGGCGACGGAAGCGGCGGCCAGTGGCGGCAGCGGGGAGCAACGCCCGGTCAAATCCGGCTCTGCGGACGACGCCGCCTTCCTGCTGGGCAACGCCGACAGCGTCATCATCGTTCCCGGCTACGGCCTGGCCGTGGCCCGCGCCCAGCACGCGCTCAAGGAGCTGACCGAGAAGCTGGTCCATAACGGCGTGACGGTGAAATACGCCATCCACCCGGTGGCCGGCCGCATGCCCGGCCATATGAACGTGCTGCTGGCCGAGGCCGAGGTGCCCTACGACCAGGTGTTCGAGATGGACGACATCAACTCCGAATTCGGCCAGGCCGACGTGGTGCTGGTGCTCGGCGCCAACGACGTGGTCAACCCGGCCGCCAAGAACGACCCCAAGTCACCCATCGCCGGCATGCCCATTCTCGAAGCCTTCAAGGCCAAGACGATCATCGTCAACAAGAGATCCATGGCCAGCGGCTACGCGGGCCTGGACAACGAACTCTTCTACCTGGACAAGACCCTGATGGTCTTTGGCGATGCCAAGAAGGTCATCGAGGAGATGGTCAAGGCGGTCGACTAGGGGATGTGGGTCGCCATTTGGTGACCTGGCTCCTCAGGCGGCGACGCGGAATTCGAGCGGGATGCGAGCCGTTTCTCTTCCAGAGAGCTCTCAACCCTCTCCGCTCTTTACCCATTGGCAAGCCAAAGCCACCGCGCGTTTCACGATCCGTCCGTCATTGCCCAGTGCAGTGGCCAACCGAGCTGGAAACGCCGTTGGGTTTTGCTCGGCCCGGGTGCCCGGATTCGCTGGACCACTACGCCTTGCTCAATTAGCAGTAAGCGGCATGCGGTCGCAGGATCAAAACGCTACTTGTCATAGTTCTGTACGCAAACAGCATAGGTTTGGACAACGCATGACTGGGGTTTGAATGGGAGGGTAGGCGTGACTCCTCGGCTTTGGAAAACGAACCCCATGTACCTCAATGCGAAAGAACTTGCCCAGGCGCTGCCCTGGCCGGAATTGATCGACGCTCTGGCGAACGCCTTTACCACAACCGTCGAATCTCCTGTTCGTCATCACCACCGCATCGAGGTTCCTGGCGAACCTGATGCGATGCTGTTGCTCATGCCAGCCTGGATAGAAGGTGCCTACCTGGGTGTCAAGCAGGTCACGGTATTCCCCGGCAACAACGCGCGCGGCCAGCCAGGTCTCAGTAGCCACTACCTGCTGAGCAGTGCGGTCGACGGCCGTCCGCTGGCGCAATTCGAGGGCAACGAGCTTACGGCGCGCCGTACCGCGGCGGCCTCAGCCCTGGCCTCACGCTATCTTTCCCGACCGGACTCGAGTCGGTTGCTCATGGTGGGTGCAGGGCGGATGAGTCGCTACCTGGTGCGCGCTCACCGGACCGTTCGCACCCTCGACAAGGTTGCCGTGTACGATCGTTCAGCGGTAGCGGCACAGGCCTATGTGCAGGAGCTGCAGCGTGAGGGTATCGAGGCACAGGCCGTCGAGCAGGACGATCTGCCCACCGCCGTCGGGACCGCTGACATCATCAGCTGTGCGACCTTGGCGACCGATCCCATCATCCAGGGTGAGTGGCTGCAACCGGGTGTGCATCTGGATCTCGTCGGCAGCTTCACGCCCCGGATGCGCGAGGTGGACGATACCGCCATCCAGCGATGCGTCCTCTTCGTCGATACCCGCGAAGGCGCCCTCGCTGAGACGGGCGACCTCATCATTCCACTCGCGGCGGGGATAATAGGACCTGAGCACATTCGGGCGGAATTGAGCGAGCTATGCGGTGGACGCCATCTCGGGCGCCCCGCCTTGACGAACCCAGACACGGCGCTGACCCTATTCAAGTCCGTAGGCGCCAGCCTGGAAGACCTGGCTGCCGCCATCCTTGCCTACCAGCGCAGTACCGGCGAGCCCACGCCATGAACCCGACCTCGACGGATGCGGTGGCGGTGATCGGTGCCGGACTCCTGGGGCTCTGTACGGCCTTGCAACTGCGTCGACACGGCCAGGACGTCGTCCTGATCGATGTCAATGCGCCGGGCTCCGGGGCGTCGTCCGGCAATGCGGGTTTTCTGGCCACGGAATCCATCGATCCCTTGTCGACCTGGACGACGCTCAAGGCAGCACCAGGGCTCCTGCTACATCCGCACGGCCCCTTGAAAGTGCCGCCCGGCAACCGGCTGGCGGCCTTGCCCTGGCTGGCACGCTTTCTCCAGGCGGCGCAGGGAGAGCGGGTGGCTGCGCACCGAGACGCCCTGGCCGCCTTGAACAGCAGGGCGGTCCAGAGCTGGATCGACTGCTTGACCTTCATCGGGCGCCAGGATCTGCTCGTGCAGTCAGGCTATCTGCTGGCGTGGGAGAAGGCCCAAGGAATGAGCGCTGCCCGCAGCGAATGCGCTCATCTGCAGCGCTGGGGCCTGGAGGTGGAGCTCGTCGAGGCTTCGGCCATCGACATGCTGGAGCCCGCCATGGCGGGGCGCTTTCACCACGGGTTGCACTTTCGCCAGGCCTGGCGGATGCGTGATCCCAGTTGGCTCTGCACGGTGTTGTTCGAGGCCTTCATTCGGCATGGCGGAACCTGGCTGCAGCAGCGGGTGGAGCGGCTGGAGCTCGGAACGGCGGCGCCACGGCTGTACCTGAATGGGCGCTGGGAGCCCTACGCCAAGGTGGTGCTCTGCGCAGGTGCCCAGAGCGCTTCGTTACTGTCACCGCTGGGCATCCAGGTCCCCCTGATGGCCGAACGGGGTTATCACCTGCAGTGCACGAGCAAGGGCGTCATCAATCGCCCCATCTGTCCCGTGGAGCGAAGGATCTTTCTGAGCCCCCTGGACAGTGGACTCCGCGTCGTGGGAATCAGCGAGCTGGGGGGGACGCGATTGCCCCCGCAGCCGGCGCGGCTGGATACGCTGAGACACCATGGCCAGGCCTTGCTGCCACAACTCGAGGAGGAACTGCGTGATGCCACACCCTGGATGGGCATGCGCCCTACCCTGCCGGACTCGCTACCGGTCATCGATGTGGTGGCGGACCGACTGGGCCTCGCCTTCGGGAACCAGCATCTGGGCCTCACTCAGGCAGCGATCACGGCCGAGTTGATCGTCAGCAGGCTATTGGCAACGCCGTCAGCCGTCGATTGCCGACCGTTCCGGGTGGCACGATTCAGCGGAGCGCGCCACGGCTATTGACCTGGGGCATGGCGCGGATGACCTGGCTGACCCAGGTTGGCTATAGTGCGGTCCGGGCCTTTCGCTCTCCATGAGGTGCATCGTGCAGACCTCGCTTCACATCAACGCCATTGCCCAGACCTCGGGCGAGCACGTCCACGACTACCAGCAGCTGATGATCGGTTTGAGCGGACGGATGGATTGCGAGCTGTCCACCGCGTCAGCCCCTCTGATGCGTGGCTCCGTGGGTTTCCTGCCCCAGGGAGCGCGACATCGCTATGCAGGACGTGATGCCGACTGCCGCGTGCTGGTGCTGGATTACCACCTGGATGATCCTTTCATCAGTGCGCTGTGTCAGGCGTCCGGCGCTTCGGCTGAATGCCTGGGCCTGCGTGCCGAGGCGAATTTGTCCAGGCCATCCGCCGCCTTGATCGGCTTGCTGGACTGGAATGCCGCTCAGGGCCGCTTCGACCGGCTGCAGGTACCGGCGGTGCGCAACCAGTTGATCGCGAGTCTGCTGACCGAAATCGTCGTGGGCGATAGCCTTCCGATGAGGGAAACCCTGCAACGTTCCAGGATCAGCCTGGAGGCGCTGCATGCCTGGGTGGATGCCCATCTAGCCGAACCTATAGGTGTCATCGATCTGGCAGCGGCGTTCTGTCTGAGCGAGAGCCATAGCTTCGTGGCCGTCAAGACGCTGGTCGGTTGCTCGCCCATGCAGTTCGTGACGCGGCGTCGAATGCGATTGGCCATCGAACTACTTCGCGGCTCGTCCCTGCGGCTCGAAGAAATCGCCCTGCGGGTGGGTTATGCCGAGCTGAGCAGCTTCAGCAAAACCTTCCGGCGTCATGTCGGGGTAGCACCTGGCTCCTATCGGAAAGAAACAGGCGCTACCAAGGTGCAGATCGCGTCCGAGTGACTCTGTAGCTCTGCAGGCCCACCAGGCGTTTCGAAAGCCTTGCCTAAGCCTCGATGGCCAGCGCCGCATGCGGCTTGCCCGGCAGCGCCCAGCCCACGGATAGGCAGATCCAGCGCCACCGCCAGGTAATACCCTGACCAGCGATTGCCGTGCGTCCCTGAAGGGCGTCAGCGCACACGGGAAAGAAGCGCCCTGACCACGCGCGTTGACGCTCTCATGCAGCGTCACCCAGATCCTCCGTGACGAGCGCCAGCCTTCGCGCTAACGCCGGATGCGCTGCCACTATGGTGCCGTGCCTCGAGCACAAGAGCTGGCTTCGGCTCCGCGGGGCATGGTGTCGGCCGCCTATCTCACCCAGTACAAGGCAGGGCGAGAGCTAACTCCCGTGCGTACCTCTTCTTCATTCTCCTTCAGCGAAAGCCATCGGGTTCCTAAGTCGGACGGCAGTGGTTCCTGTTTGGCTGTTTGGGATGTGCATGGCAACTGAATTCACTACGGCAGTCTTGCTAGGAACCACCGCAAGGGTTCGATTGAGTATCGGGAGTGTAGGAAAGGGGCGAAGCAGTGGTTCAAATATGAATATATAAAATTATAAAAGTGTTAAGGAGCGGGGACTATTGAGAGAAACGCATCGCTCTGCAGCAGAGGGGTTTGGAGCAATGAATTGATTGGAGAGTCAGTCCCTGCACCCTATATCACCAATTGCCCACATCAAAAAAAGACTCGAAAACTGGAGACTTTTATAGACTGCAAAAAAGCAATAACCAGCCAGCTAAAATAAAAACAACCAATTGATCCATAACCAGACAGAACGAAAGTAAACCTTTAAAACCTTGCAACCCACCCCCAAAAAATCTCGATTTTAAAATCACTACTCCTACCGATTGTGCGTTTAGCCCCACCCGTTAAATTGATCCCTAAGGAATTCCTATGCTCCTCCCATTAATACGACCAACCCCTCACAAGGACCGTCCCCATGCCAACCTCCCGCTCCCTCATGATCGCGTTGCTCTTGGCCAATACCGGTGCCGCCTGGGCCGAGTCCAATACCGCCAACGTCCAGCAGAACGGTGGCTTCAACAGGGTTAACCTGAACCAGGGCAGCGAGCTATCGGCGCGTAACAAGGCCGATATCCAGCAGAGCGGCATCTTTCTGACTACCCAGGTCACCCAGCAAGACGATGCTGATGACAGCGTGCGGGTGGTGCAGGACAGTGCCAGGAGCTATGCCGAGGTCAACCAGACCTTGGGTTCGCAGCGGCGGGTGGATATCGAGCAGCTCAATGCGGGCTACGGGCGGGTGCAGGTCGATCAGGGGCCGGGCAGTGGCAACGAGACGGTGGTGCGGCAAAGCGGTCTGCGGCTGGACACCTTTGTGCAGCAGGATGGTGGCTTTCACCGCATCGATATCGACCAGACCAGCGACCGGGCAGGTGGCAACACCCTGACGGCGCGGCAGGACGGCCTGAACGGTAACCTTGAGTTGCGCCAGAGCGGCGATGCGCTGGACCTGCAAGTGGTCAGCTTCGGGCTGCGCAATAGCGCCTGGGTGAGCCAGAACGGCAACGATTCGACCACCCTCATCGAACAGCGCGGCAACGACAACTACATCGGCCTCAAGCAGGCCGGCGAGCGAACCGATTCCACTGTGGTGCAACAGGGTAACGGCAACGATGCCCGGGTCCGGCATTCCAGCGCCTATTCGCGGCCCAGTAACGTCGATATCGCCCAGCGCGGCGATCTCAACCGCGCCGACGTCAATGTCTATGGCGCCGGCAACCAGCTGACCTTGGCGCAGACTGGTAATGGCAATAACGCCGACGTTATCGCCTCGGGCGAGGGCAATCAGCTGGATCTGGTATCTAACGGCGAGAGCAACGGCGTCTCGGCCTACTACCTGGGTAACGACGGCCAGCTGAAGGTCGATCAACAGGGCGACAATCTCGGGGTGACGGCTTATGTCACAGGTAATGCCTCCAGCATCACCGTCGCCCAGACCGGCAGCCAGCACACCGCCGACCTGACCCAGAACACGGCGGGCAATGCCATCAACATCACCCAGAGCGGCTTCTCCAACCACGCCGTCATTACCCAGTAACTGGTGATCAGCGGGGCCGGGCACCGTGCGCGCTGGCAACGTATGTGGGTTCCCTCTGCCCCGCCCGCTCTCAATCTTTGCCCCACGCGGCCGTTATCCTTGAGATGTACCTTTCAAGGAGTCCGCGATGTCCAGCACGCTGTCGGTGAATGGCATTGGCCACGGCATCTTGCGCGCGCCCACGCTCAGGCTGGGTGGCGCGACTGCCAAGCCCACCGCCGAAGACCAGGCGGCCGCCCAGGCCGAGCAAGCCAAGAAGCCCAAGGGCATCGGCAAGCCCAACCCACTGAACCAGATCAAGGACCAGGCCGAAGCCGACGCCGCCCCTGCCAGCGAGAAAGGCAGCACCGGTAACAAGACCCTGGATACCCTGCAGAAGGCCATCGACATGGCCAAGCGGCAACTGGAGCTGGCGCAAAAGCAGTTGCGCGCGGTAGAGGCTCAGAGCAAGGGCGAGGGCAAGGCTGACGAGGCCAGCCAGGCCGCGCGCGAAGCCGCCCAGGCCAATGTGGCCGCCGCCAGCGAGGCGTTGACGACTGCCTACGCCGCCTATACCGAAGCCCTGAAGAAGGCTGGCGACAGCACCGGTGGTGTCAGCGCCCGGGCGTGATGCTGGCCCCCTGACTGGACGGCCTGGGCTACTCTCTGATGCTATTCAAGATCTGGAGGGCGTACTCGCATGGCAGCCAAACTCAGCGGCAAGACCGCGCTGGTCACCGGCGCGGCCCAGGGCATAGGCGCCGCCATCGCCCGGACTTTCGTGGCGGAGGGTGCCTTCGTCTATATCACCGACCTCAACGATGACCTCGGCCGCGCCGTCGCCGCCGAGCTGGGCGACAGCGCCCGCTACCTGCATCTGGACGTGCGCCTGGAAGACGACTGGCAGAAGGTGACGCGGCAGATCCTCGCGGAGCGCGGGGGGCTGGACGTGCTGGTGAACAACGCCGGGATCACCGGCTTCGAACAGGGCATGGTGGCCCACGATCCCGAAAACGCCAGTCTCGAAGACTGGCACGCGGTGCATCGCACCAATCTCGATGGCGTCTTTCTCGGCTGCAAATACGGCATCCGCGCCATGCGGCCGGCAGGGGCTGGCGCCATCATCAATATCTCCTCGCGCTCCGGGCTGGTGGGTATCCCCGGCGCGGCGGCCTATGCCTCGTCCAAGGCCGCCGTGCGCAACCACAGCAAGACGGTCGCCCTCTATTGCGCGGAGCAGGGCCTCGCTATTCGCTGCAACTCCATCCACCCCGCCGCCATCCTCACGCCGATGTGGGAGCCCATGCTGGGCGACGGCCCGGACCGCGAGGCCCGCATGGCGGCGCTGGTGCGGGATACGCCGCTGCGGCGCTTTGGCCGGCCCGAGGAAGTCGCCGCCGTGGCATTGCTGCTGGCCTCCGACGACGCCGGCTACATGACCGGCAGCGAGCTGAATCTGGACGGCGGCCTGCTGGCCGGTTCGGCGGTGACGCCCGCGACGGCGGAAGCGCCCTAGCCGTTGAGTAGGCGCTGGAAGACCGCGCTCTGGTGTTTAGCGGGTGAGCGGCTACAACGGCGTCTCAGAACGGGGTGTCTTCCTGCCGGTAGATTCGCAGCCCACGCGCCTGGTAGTTGGCCAGGGCGGCTGGGTGATCGAGGGTGCAGGTGTGCACCCAAACGCGCTCGGTGCCAGGCCAGTCCCAAGCGGAACGGAGGGCATGGCTGAGCAGCGGCCCGCCGAAGCCAAGGCCCATGAAGGCGCCAGCCAGGCCGAAGTAGCGGATCTCGGCGTTGCGGCCATCCGGGCGGTACAGCTCGTAGTAACCGGCGATGGCGCCGCGGTGATAGGCGACCCAGGTGCGGTGGCCTTCCTGCTCCACCAGCTCGCGCCACTGGGCGTCGCTCCAGCTGTCGAGATCGCTCCAGTCCCACGCCTGGCCGACCAGGGCATAGAGAAAGCGATTGAGTTCGGGTTGCGGCACCTCGCACTCGACGATCTGCAGGTCAGGCCGTGGCGGCTTCTCGCGCAATTCGGTCGGCGCGGTCATCTCCAAGTAAAAGGTGGTGTAGCTCTGCGTCATCGGCTGGCTCCTTGGTAACCCTAGGCCCGATTGTGATCAGAGCCAGGGGGATGCCGCCAGCCTGATTGCGACGTCTAACTAGGTTGCTTGAGCGCGATATGGAGACTTGCCCTGGGGACAGGCGGTGGTATTGGATGAGCCCCTATCTGTATCGAGGATGACCATCATGCCCCTCTCATCGCGGCTGACGCCCCTGTCCGAACAGAACACGACGGCAGAACAGCAGCGCGTACTGGCCGAGATCCAGAGCGGTCCGCGGGGCAATCTCGATGGGCCCTTCCTGGCCTGGATCCACAGTCCGGCGCTGACCGATCATGCCCAGCGGCTGGGTGCCTTCTGCCGCTACGGTACTCGGCTGGAATTGCGCCTTACCGAGCTGGCGATCCTCACCACCGCCGCCTGGTGGCGCGCCCAGGCAGAATGGCAGATCCATGAGCCCATCGCCCGTCAGGCGGGGCTGCCGGATCAGGTGATAGAGGCACTCCGGCAAGGCGCCGTGCCGTCCTTCGAGACGCCTGAGGACGCCTGCGTCCATGCCATCGGGGTGGCGCTCTACGACACCCGGCGCATCCCCGATGACCTCTACCAGCAGGGCGTGGCGCTGTTCGGCGAAGCCGGGATGGTCGAGCTGGTGGGTGTCTATGGCTATTACAGCCTGGTCGCCATGACCCTCAACGCCTTCGCGGTGGACCGGGGCGGCGACGCGCCCCTCCCCTTCGCCGAGTAAGGCCGACCTGCTCGTGGCTACCCTGCCACTGCTGTACCGGTCGCCCGACCGCGCCAGGCCAGGGCCAGCACCATCAGCAGCCCCAGGGCGGCCATGCCGGCGCCGGCCAGGGAAATCGCCGGATAGCCCAGACCGGCGCTGATCACCGCGCCACCCAGGGCCGCGCCCAGGGCATTGCCCAGGTTGAAGGCACCGATGTTGACCGCCGAGGCCAGGTTGGGGGCGTCCTTGGCGGCGTCCATCACCCGCATCTGCAGCGGCGGGACCAGGGCGAAGCTGGCGATACCCCAGAGCAGGATGGCCACGGCGGCCGGCAGCGGCCAGCGCATCAGCACGGTAAAGGCCAGCAGCACCAGGATCAGCAGGCTCAGGGAGGCGATCAGGGTGCGGTCGATGGATTTGTCCGCGGCCTTGCCGCCCCAGAAATTGCCCAGGGTCAGGCCGACGCCGAACAGCACCAGCATGGCGGTGATGAAGGCGGTGGAGCCATGGGTCTCGCTGGCGAGGATGGGCGCGATATAGGTGAAGACGGTAAACATGGCGCCCGAGCCGACCACGGTCAGGCCCAGAGCGGCCAACACCGGCGGGCGGCCCAGCACGCGGATCTCGGCCAGCACGCCGTCGCTGGGTGGCAGGGCCACGTTGGGCAGGGCGAACCAGAGCGCGGCCATGGTCAGCAGGCCGAGTCCGGCGATGCCCCAGAAGGCCTGGCGCCAGCCGAGCAGTTCACCGAACCAGGTAGCCAGGGGCACCCCGCCGATGGTCGCCAGAGTTAGGCCCATGAACATGGCGGCGACCGCCCCGGCGCGCCGATCCGGAGCGACCACGCTAGCCGCCACCAGGGCGCCGACGCCAAAGAAGGCGCCATGGTTGAGCGAGGTCACCACCCGGGCGATCAGCAGGCTGGTGTAGTCCGTGGCCAGTGCCGACATCAGGTTGCCCAGGGTAAAGATGGCCATCAGGCCGATCAGCAGCTGGCGACGTGGAATGCGGCCGGTGGTCAGGGTCATCAGCGGTGCGCCGATCAGCACGCCCAGGGCATAGGCGCTGACCAGCAGACCCGCCGCCGGGATGGAGACGCCGAGGTCGGCGGCGATGCCGGGCAGCATGCCCATGGGGGCGAACTCGGTGACACCGATGCCGAAGGCACCCGTGGCCAGGGCCAGCAGAGGGGGATTGATACGCATGGGAAAGGCTCCTTATCTATGCCTTGAATGCTAAGCTCCTGCTCGATGAGCCGGTAGACGGCGGTTCTGGCATGCACCTTTGCCCTGGAGGCACAAGTGGATCTAGCAGGTCGCTCGGGAGAGATGGCGGTGTTCGCGCAGGTGGTCGAGGCTGGCAGCCTCTCGGCAGCGGCCAGAGCCCTGCGCCTGACGCCTTCGGCGGTGAGTCGCTCCATCGCTCGCACCGAGCAGCGCCTGGGTACGCGGCTGCTGCTGCGCACCACCCGGGCCATCACCCTCACCGCCGAGGGCGAGGCCTATCTACGCGCCGCGCGGCGCATCCTGGCGGATCTGGCCGAGGTGGAAGAGGCCATCGCCGACCAGGGCGTGCCCCAGGGACGGCTGCGGGTCAGCGCCGCCCTCGGCCACGGCCGCATGACCATCGTGCCGTTGGTGGCGGCCTTCAGCGCCCGCTATCCCGACATCCTGGTGGACCTGGCGCTGGGCGATGAGGTAGTGGACATCCTCGCCGGCCAGGCCGATGTGGCGATCCGCTTCGGCCAGCTCGCCGACAGCCCTCTCACCGCCCGGCCCATCGGCGTCACCGGCCAGGTGGTGGTAGCTTCGCCCGCCTACCTCGCCCGCCACGGCACGCCCCTGGTGCCGGAAGACCTGCTCGGCCACAACTGCCTGAGATTCAACTTTCGCCGCGCCGCGCCGGACTGGCCTTTCGTGCGCGATGGTCGCGAATTCACCCTGAAGATCGCCGGCAACATCGAATGCAACAGCGGCGAGGCCCTGGCACTGCTGGCCCGCGAAGGCGCCGGTATCGCCCGCATCGGTGAATTCAGCGTGGCCGACGACCTGCGCAGCGGTGCCCTGGTGCCGCTGCTGGAGGCCTGGAATCCGGGCGATCTGGAGCCGATCCACGCCGTTTTCGTCGGAGGTACCACCATGCCGGCGCGGGTGCGGGTATTCGTGGATTTCCTGGTGGAACGCCTGGGCCGCTGACGCGTCATCCGACCGCCGTCACCGCGCTACGGGCCGGCGCTCTGCCGCCCGCGTCATTCGCCAAGCCGGTCCGCTTGTAATAGTCTGAGCAATCAACATGCTTAGGTCGCGGCCCTCCTGCCTGTCGCTGTCGCTGCTGACGGCGGTACGTCCCAGGCCCCTCTTTCCTTGTCCCGCAGGAGCCCTCTTGTCCAACCTTCCCTCGCAGCTGGCCTTTCTCGACGTCCCCGGTGAAATGGCCGCGCTGATGCGCCAGAAGGACTGGTCCCAGACGCCCTTCGGCCCCCTGGAAACCTGGTCGACCGCCCTGCGTTCGGCGGTCAGCATCTGCCTCGGCTCACGCTTCCCCATCGTGCTCTACTGGGGCGAGACCCGCGCCCTGATCTACAACGATGCCTGGAGCGCGGTGCCGGGGCGCAAGCATCCCTGGGCATTGGGGCGTGCCGGTTGGGAGGTGTGGGCGGAAATCTGGGACATCATCGGCCCCATGTTCGACCACGTGATGACCACCGGCGAGGCCACCTGGTCCGAGGACCAGCTGTTGCCGCTGAACAGATTCGGCTACGTGGAGGAGTGCTACTTCTACTACAGCTACAGCCCGGTACGCGGCGATACCGGCGAGGTGGAGGGCATCTTCACCGCGGTGACCGAAACCACGCACCGGGTGCTCACGGAACGCCGTGAGCGCCTGCTGCGCAATGTCTCCGAGGCCACTTCGGCGACGCGCGTCGCCGAAGACGCCTGCCGCGAAGGGGTGCGCTGCCTGCACGAGGTGCCGGAGGAATCGCCCTTCTGCCTGGCCTATCTGCGCGACGCCGCGACCGGCACCTTGCAGCGCGTGGCCCTGGCCGGCCTGGCGCCGGACGATGTCCTTGCCCCATTGGAAGTCACCCCGGAGGCCGCCGGCCTGCCCTGGGCCTTCACCACGGCGCGCAGCGCGCCGACCCTGGTGACCGGTCTCAACGAGCGCCATGGCGGCCGGCTCGCCGGGACCCCTTGGCCGGAGCCCCTGGAAGAGGCGCTGGTGGTGCCGATTCCCGGACCGCTGGGCGAGGAACCCTATGGCTATCTGGTCTCCGGCATCAGCCCGCGGCGGCGAGTGGATGCCGACTACCAAAGCCTGTTCGTCCGCGCTGCCGGGCACCTCAGCACCGCCATCGCCAATGCCCGGCGCTACGAGGAAGAACGCCGCCGTGCCGAGCAACTGGCCGAGCTGGACCGGGCCAAGACGGCCTTCTTTTCCAACGCCAGCCATGAATTCCGCACGCCGCTGACGCTGATGCTCGGCCCCCTGGAAGACATGCTGGCGCGGCCGGACCGCGCCGACGGCGAGCCCGCGGTGAGTCGCCAGGAGCTGGAACTCATCCAGCGCAACGGCCAGCGCCTGCTGCGGCTGGTCAATTCGCTGCTGGATTTCTCGCGCATGGAAGCGGGCCGGATGCGCGCGAGCTTCGCGCCCCTGGACCTGGCGGTCTATACCGCGGAGCTGGCCAGCAGCTTTCGTTCGGCCATGGCTCGCGCCGGCCTGACCTTCACCCTCGACTGCGCCCGCCTGGACGAGCCGGTGTGGGTGGATCGCGACCTCTGGGAAAAGATCGTCCTGAACCTGGTCTCCAACGCCTTCAAGTACACCCTGGAAGGTGAGGTGCGGGTCAGCCTGCACCGCCAGGACGCGCACGTCGTGCTGGCAGTGAGAGACACGGGGGTGGGCATCCCGCAGAGCGAACTGGGCAAGGTATTCGACCGCTTCCACCGCATCGAGGGTCAGATCGGCCGGACCCACGAGGGCACCGGCATCGGCCTGGCGCTGGTCAAGGACCTCACCGAGCTGCACGGCGGCGAGGTGCGGGTCACCAGCCAGATCGGCGTGGGTACCACCTTCGAGGTGCGGCTGCCCTTTGGCCATGCCCATCTGCCCGAGGCCAACCGAGTGGGCGCCACGAACCAGGTCTCCACCGCCACCCGCGCCGACACCTTTGTCGCCGAGGCCCTGCGCTGGCTGCCGGACGAGCCGACCCCCTCCGCCCCCACGGGGCTCGACGAGCATGCCGGTGGTGGCCAGGGGCGCGGCGAGCGCATCGTCCTGGCCGACGACAATGCCGACATGCGCGGCTATGTCGAGCGGCTGTTGCAGGAGTCCGGCTACCAGGTGGACGCCGTGGCCGATGGCCGCGCCGCGGTCGAGGCGGTGCAGCGGCAATTGCCCGCGCTGGTGCTCTCCGACGTGATGATGCCGGTGCTGGATGGCTTCGGCGTGCTGCGCGCCCTGCGCAGCGACGAGCGCACCGGCCAGGTGCCCATCATCCTGTTGTCGGCGCGAGCGGGCGAAGAGGCCTCCATCGAGGGCATCGCCGCCGGTGCCGACGACTATCTGGTCAAACCCTTCAGCGCCCGGGAGCTCATCGCCCGGGTGGAAGGCGCCATGCGCCTGGCGCGACTCAGGCGCGAGACCGCCGATGCCCTGCGGCAGGCCAACGAGGTGCTGGAGATCCGCGTCCGCGAACGCACCCGCGAGCGCGACCAGCTCTGGGCCTACAGCCACGATCTCATCGGCATCGCCGACAGCCGGGGCATCTGGGTCAGCGTCAACCCGGCCTGGACCCGCACCCTGGGCTGGCCGGTGGACGAGATCGTCGGCAAGACCTCGGAATGGCTGGAGCACCCCGAAGACCGGCAGCGCACCCGCCAGGAGATCGCCCAACTGGCCGCCGGCGCCGCCACCTTCAACTTCGAGAATCGCTTTCGCACCCGCGGCGGCACCCATCGCCACCTGTCCTGGACCGCCGTGCCCGAGGGCGGGCTGCTCTACTGCGTGGCCCGTGACGTCACCGTGGAGCGCGAACGGGCGCTGGAACTGGAGCAGGCGCGGGACGCCCTGCGTCAGAGCCAGAAGATGGAAGCCATCGGCCAGCTCACCGGCGGCATCGCCCATGACTTCAACAATCTGCTCACGGCCATCACCGGCTCGCTGGAATTGCTGCAGCGCCATCTGAACGGCGAACAGCCGCGTGCCGAGCGCTACATTGGCATCGCCATCGCCTCGGCGCAGCGGGCCGCCGCCCTCACCCAGCGCCTGCTCAGCTTTGGCCGGCGCCAGGCCCTGGATCTGCAACCCCTGGACGTGAATCGGCTGGTCACCGGCATGGAGACCCTGATCCAGCGCACCCTCAACGAGAACATCCGGCTGCACCTGCGGCTCGACGCGGCCACCTGGCCCACCTGCAGCGATGCCAACCAGCTGGAAAACGCCCTGCTCAACCTCTGCATCAATGCCCGGGATGCCATGGCCCAGGGCGGCCAGCTGGCGATCGGCACCCGCAACCTGTGCGATCCGCAGCTGCTGATGCTGCCCGAGCAGCTGAGCGGCGACTATGTCGAACTGGCCGTGAGCGATACCGGCAGCGGCATCCCGGCCGCCGTGCTGGAAAAGGTCTTCGAGCCCTTCTTCACCACCAAGCCGCAGGGCAAGGGCACGGGGCTGGGTCTGTCGATGGTCTATGGCTTCATCAAGCAGAGCGGTGGCTACATCGACATCCACAGCGAGGAAGGCCGTGGCACCCGGGTCAGCCTGCTGTTCCCGCGCCACCAGGGCATCGCCAGCGAAGGGGTTCCGGAGGAAGTGGCGCTGCAACCAGGTCGCGGCGAGCGGGTGCTGGTGGTGGAAGACGAACCCGGGGTACGCCTGCTGATCGTCGAGGTACTCCGTGACCTGGGCTATACCGCCCTGGAGGCCGAAGACGCCCCCACCGCCCTGGCGCTGCTGGAGCGCGAGCCGCAACTGGACCTGGTGGTGTCCGACGTGGGGCTGCCGGGCCTGACCGGGCGCGAGCTGGTGGAAGAGATCCGCCGCCAACGGCCTGGTATCGCCGTGCTGCTGGTGACCGGCTACGCCGAAGAGGCCATGGACGTGCAGCGCTTCCTCGGTCAGGGCATGCAGCTGCTGCAGAAGCCCTTCGCCATCGAGGTGCTCAGCGAGCGTATCCAGGGCCTGTTGCAGGACCGTCGCGAGCGTCCCTGACCACGGTTTGCGCCCCTGGCGGGAAATCCTGGGGCTGACGCCTGTCCTATCCAGCCAGGTCGGACCGACCGCCCTCTGTCGCCAGAGGCGCGGGGGCGGTGCGACCTCGCCTACCCCTCAGGTTTTCAGGATACCCGCGTTCGCTATGTCTTCCTCCCGCTCCACCGCTCCCGCCGCCGACCCTGACCAGAAGGCCTCGGCCCGGCGACTGATCTTCATCACCGTGCTGGTCGCCACCATGGGCGCCCTGGCCTTCGGTTACGACACCGGCATCATCGCCGGCGCCCTGCCCTTCATGACCCTGCCCGCCGACCAGGGCGGCCTGGGCCTCAACGCCTACACCGAGGGACTGGTCACTGCCTCCCTGATCGTCGGCGCGGCCTTCGGCTCCCTGGCGGCGGGCTATCTCGCCGATCGCTATGGCCGGCGCACCACCCTGCGCCTGCTGTCGATCCTTTTCGTCCTGGGCGCCCTGGGCACCGCGGTAGCGCCCTCGGTGGAGCTGATGGTGGCCGCGCGCTTCGTGCTCGGCCTGGCCGTGGGCGGTGGCTCGGCCACGGTGCCGGTGTTCATCGCCGAGATCGCCGGACCCAAGCGCCGTGGCCGCCTGGTGAGCCGCAACGAGCTGATGATCGTCAGCGGCCAGCTGCTGGCCTATGTGCTCAGCGCCCTGCTCGCCTGGCTGGTGCACGAGAACGGCATCTGGCGCTACATGCTGGCCATCGCCATGGTGCCGGGCATCCTGCTGTTCGCCGGCACCTTCCTGCTGCCCACCTCCCCGCGCTGGCTGGCGGCCAAGGGGCGACTCGAAGAAGCCGAAACGGTGCTGGAACGCCTGCGCGACACCCCCGAGGAGGTGGAGCGGGAGGTCGAGGAGATGCGCGAGAGCGAGGAGCAGGCCAAACATCGACCACCCCTGCGCGAGCTGCTGAGTCAGGGTTGGGTGGTCAAGTTGCTGCTGCTGGGCATCGGCCTGGGCTTCGTCGCCCAGTTCACCGGGGTCAACGCCTTCATGTACTACACCCCGATCATCCTCAAGAGCACCGGCATGGGCACCAGCGCGGCCCTCACCGCCACCATAGGCAATGGTGTGGTCTCGGTGATCGCCACCCTGCTGGGCATCTGGGCCATCGGCCGCGCCGGCCGGCGCACCCTGCTGCTGACCGGACTGGTGATCGTGGTGCTGGCGCAACTGGCGCTGGGCAGCGTGTTGCTATGGCTGCCGCAGAACCTGACCCAGAGCTACCTGGCGCTGGCCTGCATCCTGGTGTTCCTGCTGTTCATGCAGATGTGCATCGCCCCGGTGTACTGGCTGCTGATGTCCGAGCTGTTCCCCAATCAGGTCCGTGGCCTGCTGACCGGGGTGGCCGTGGCCGTACAGTGGCTGTGCAACGCCACCGTGGCCTTCAGTTTTCCGGTCGCGCTGGAGTGGATCGGCAACTACACCTTCTATGGCTTCGCCGCGATCAACCTGGGGTCGCTTTTGTTCGTCTATTTCTGCCTACCGGAAACCCGTGGCAAGTCATTGGAAGAAATCGAACGCCATCTGAAGAAAGAGTTATAGCGGGTCGTTAGCTGACCGATCGGCGATTTTCCGGCCTGCTGCGGACCAAATGGAATAATTTTTCATTCCGTATCAAGTCGGACTTATCCGGGCCGATGCAGAGTGAAGGCATGTTGCCGTCACTCTTCGCGCAGCGCGCGACCGGGGCATTCGATGAACATCAAACAAAAACTCACGTCGCTTTTCGCGGTAACCGCCTGCCTTCCGGTGATCCTGGTGGCAGGCGTGGTCATCATGAACGTTCGCAGCCAGGCTGCCGGCGACTTCCTCGACGGCAGCGGGCGCGAAATCCGTCAGATCGATCGCAACATCCAGCAGTTCTTTGCCGGCATCCAGCAGAACGTCGACTACCTGGCCAAGGAGCCGAACGTCATCGCTCTGGATGGCTTGAAGAACTACCAGGGCGCCGATGCTGCCCAGCAGCCGCAGACCGAAACCGGCCAGCAGGCGCTGAGCTATTTCACCCGCTTCGCCAAGACCCACCCCACCACCGCCTACCTGTCGGTTGGCCTGGCCGATGGCGGCTACATCAGCTGGCCGGACGACGCCAAGCTGGCCAACTACGATCCGCGCGTGCGCCCCTGGTACCAGACCGCCATGGCCAATCAGGGCAAGGTGGTCCGTACCCCGGCCTACTACTGGGCCCAGGACGATGTGGCCCTGATGGGCATCGTCCGGACCATGGAAGACGCCACCGGCAAGGTGCGTGGCGTGGTCGGCCTGGACATCTCGCTGAAGCAGCTCACCGACCTGGTCAAGAGCATCACCCTCGGCCAGAGCGGCTACCTGATGCTGGTGGAAGACAACGGCAACGTGCTGGTCGACCCCCGCGATCCCAAGCACAACTTCAAGCAGCTCAAGGAACTGGGTGACGCCTACCAGACGCTCAGCGGCATCCAGAACGGGCTGGGCGAGGTCAATCTCAATGGCACCGACTACATGGTCAACGTCTACCCCGCCAAGGAGCTGGGCTGGAAATTCATCGGCCTGATCGAGCGCAACGAGGTGATGGGCAAGGCCACCACCCTGACCTGGCAGATCGCCGGCATCACCGCCGTGCTGGCGCTCTTGTTCGCCGTACTCGGTGCGGCCTTCGCTGGCATGATCGTGCGGCCGATCCGCGGCGTCTCCGCGGGCCTCGAATCCATCGCCCAGGGCGAAGGCGATCTGACCAAGAGCCTGAACGTCCAGGGCAAGGATGAAACCGCCACCCTGGCCGGCTGGTTCAATCAGTTCCTCGCCAGCATCCGCCAGCTGGTGCAGCGCATCGGCCAGGCTTCCAATGACCTGCAACAGGCCTCGCAGGCGACCACCCAGGCCGCTGCCAGCATGAACGACGTGGCTGGCCGCCAACGCGAAGCCGTGGAAATGGTCTCCACCGCCTTCAACGAGATGGTCGCTACTTCCAACGAAGTGGCGCGCTCCTGCAGCCACGCCGCGGCCTCCGCCGATGCCGGCCACCACAGGGTGCAAGAGGGCTACGGCCAGATCGAAAAAGCTACCAGCAACGTCAACCAGCTCAGCGGTAGCCTCACCCAGTCGGCTCAGGCCATGGCGGTGCTGGAGCAGGACAGCCACAACATCAACACCATTCTCGACACCATCCGCGGTATCGCCGAGCAGACCAACCTGCTGGCGCTCAACGCCGCCATCGAAGCGGCCCGCGCCGGTGAGCAAGGCCGCGGCTTCGCCGTGGTGGCCGACGAGGTCCGGGCCCTGGCCAAGCGTACCGCCGATTCCACCGGCGAGATCGACGGCCTGCTCGGCAACCTGGCGCGCAAGACCCAGGAGGTCACCCGCCAGATCGAGACCAGCCTGGAGCTGTCGCAGACCAGCGTGACGTCCATCAGCGAGGCACGTGGCAGCTTCGAAGGCATCCGCCAGTCGGTGGACGAGATCCGCGACCAGGCCCTGCAGATCGCGGCGGCCGCCGAGGAGCAGCATCAGGTGGCCGAGGACATCAACCGCCACATCGCCCAGATCCAGGACGACGCCCAACAGGTGGAAGGCCTGGCCCAGTCCACCACCCGCGACTCCTCGCGCCTGTCGCAGCTGTCGGGTGAGCTGGATGGCCTGGTAAGACGCTTCAAGGCCTGATGACTGGTTGAGATAGCGAAAGCCCCGCCGGTAACCCCGGCGGGGCTTTTTGTTGGGCGGCGTTGGGGAGTCCGGGTCGCGTGGATAAGGCTGCGCCGTTATCCACACTACGAAGTCGGCTCTTCACCCTGAATGTCCGCGCTGCACCGTATGGCTTTTTTTCCGTGTAGTACGGCAGATGCAAGAGAGGGCCGTAGCGTGGAAAACGGCGCAGCCTTTTCCACTCCTGGCATCAGGTGAGCCTTTGTTGGGCTTCGCTGTGCTCAGCCCAACCTACCGGGCTGATCGCGCTGCCTGACACGAAAGGTCTAGGGTTTTTTTGTTGGGTAGCGTTGGAGGGCTGGGTCGCGTGGATAAGGCTGCGCCGTTATCCACACTACGAGGTCGGCTCTTCACGCTGAATGTCCCCGCCGCACCGTATGGCTCTCTTTCCCGCTTAGGACGGCAGGTGCAAGAGAGGGCCGTAGCGTGGAAAACGGCGCAGCCTTTGCCACTCCTGGCATCAGGTGAGCCCTTGTTGGGCTTCGCTGCGCTCAGCGCCAACCTACGACCGTGCACTCCGTAGGTTGGGCTGAGACGGCTCTATCGTCGAAGCCCAACAGAACCCTGCACCCGAACTACGGCTTGTCCGGCAGCATCTTGCCGCCTTTGGCTTCGGCGCGTTGGCAGCCCGGCAGCTGGCGCAGGCCCTCGAAATAGGTCTTGAACACCGGATAGTCGTCCAGCACCCCCGCCATGGCGACCATGGCGCCCAGGTAGGAAAGCTGGATGTCGGCCAGGGTCAGGCGGTCGTCGACGATATAAGTCTTGCCGCGCAGGTGGTCGCTCAAATAGCCAAGCACCCTGTCCAGCTCCGGCTTGCCGCGAGGTTCGAGCACACCAACGTCGCCCCGCTTGCCAAAGATCAGGATCAGCACCGGCGGCCAGGCCGAGGCTTCGACGAAGTCCAGCCATTCCTCGTGATGGGCCCAGGTGGCGGTGCCTGGCTCCGGCGCGAAGCGCCCCTGGCCATAGCGCTGGTTGAGATAACGCAGGATCGCCGAGGACTCGGACAGTTGCAGCTCGCCATCTTCCAGCACCGGCGACTTGCCCAGCGGGTGAACGCGCTTGAGTGCCTCAGGTGCCTGGAAAGTCTCGGTACGCGGATAGCGGACCAGCTCATAGGGCAGGCCCAGTTCTTCGAGCAGCCAGAGCACGCGGTGCGAACGGGAATAATCGAGGTGATGCAGCTTGATCATGGGATCTCCTAGGATGTCAGGCGCCAGAAGGCGAGCCCTGGTCACGGTCGCCGCGCAGGCTGCTGTGGGCCCCCTGGCAGATCTCGCGCAGACCGGACTTCAGACCTTCTTCGAGGGTGGGGTGGTAGAAGGGCATGTCGAGCAGCGAACTGGCGGTCTCGCCATGGATCAGCGCCAGTACCAGCAGGTGGCCGATATGGTCCATGCCCGGCCCGACCATGGCCGCGCCAGTGAGCTTGCCGGTACCCGGCTCGGCATAGAAACGAGCGACGCCCTGGTTGCGCGCCTCGGCCCGGGCACGGCCCTGATCCTGATAGGAAGAGGTGCCAATCAGACTGCCCGCGTCTGGCGGGCTGCCCAGCACGGCCACCGGCGGATCGGTGAAGATCAGCGAAAACAGCGGCGAGCGTGGCGTGGGTCGAACCTCGGGATAACAGGCGGCGTTGTGCCCGGCGATGGCGCCCTCGTCGGACGCTTCATGGAGGATGGGGCGGTCGTGGTCGGCATCGCCGGCGATGAAGATCGACGAGGAGCCGCATTGCAGGGTCTGGGGGTCGTAGACCGGAGTGCCATGGTCGTCCAGCTCGATGCCGGTGGTTTCCAGGCCCAGGCCCTTCAGGCGCGGCGGTCGCCCGGCCGCCACCAGCACGTAATCGAAATCGCCCTCGCCGCTCGTGGCGCCGGACCAGGACAGCCGGACGCCCTCGCCTTCACGCCGGGCATCCACCTCGACATTCAGGTACAGGGTCAGATCCTGCTCCAGGATCTTGCGCAGCTCGGCCTTGACCTCGGTGTCCTGGAGCGCACCCAGGCCATCATCCTGACCGAACAGGGTGACGGCCACGCCCAGGCGGGCCATGGCCTGGGCCAGTTCCAGGCCTACAGGACCGGTGCCTATCACCGCCAGCGAACGGGGCAGGTCGGGCAGCTCGAAGATCGTTTCGTTGGTCAGGGCGCGGTCGCCCAAGGCGTCGAAGGGCGCGGGCACCAGCGGATAGGAGCCCGTGGCGATGATGATACTTTTGGCCTGAATAGTTTTACCATTATTCAGTTGAAGTCGATCTGGCGCGATGAAGCGGGCGGTGGCGCGCTGAGCCACACCCTCGGGTAATTTCTCGAAACCCTGCTTGGTCGCCGCAACGAAGTGATCGCGTTCGCGGCGCACCCGCGCCATGACGGCGGCGCCATCGACGTGGACATCGCCCACCTCGATGCCAAAGGTCGCGGCGCGCTGGACGGCATGATGGGCCTCCCCCGCGATGATCAGCAGCTTAGACGGCATGCAACCCACCGAGGCACAGGTGGTGCCGGCCCAGTGGTCGTCGATCAGCAGGGTGCGGGCACCCTGGCGCCGGGCGGCGCGTTCGGCGGCGAGGCCAGCGGTCCCGGCACCGATCACGGCGACGTCGCAATAAAGATCCGGGGAAGTCGAACGCTGTGCGGGGTCACTCATCACATCACCTGACGTTGCGAAGGGTTAACCCGACTCACGCCAGGCTCTAGTTAGGGACCCCAAGCGCAGCGTTGAGGTTGCATCTCCAACTCGTGACCCACTTCGACAAAAAACCGACAATTCTTGTCAGGAGCGTCAATTTTCATGCCATTCGTCACCTTATACTGGCGAACTGGAACCATTGAGGCGTCTCATCCTCAATTAGCCAACTTATATGGACGCAGGCATTCACATGGAACGTGACATCAGCAAGATCCCGCTCATCAACGATTGGTCCTACCTGATCGCTCTGGAAACCGGCCTGTTCACCCGTGGTGAACTCAGCGGCGTGGTGCTCAAGGCACTCAATGACCAGGCCCGCCTGCTCTCCCGTCGCTATCTGGTGCAGAAGTCCAAGCTGGATGTGCGCAAGCTGACGCCTGCCGAGACCGAGATCCTCGATACCCTAAGCGAGACCGCCGCCAATCTGCGTCGCCGTCACCGCCTGCCGCACAACATCGTCAAGAGCCTCCGCGCCGGTGGCCTGATCGCCGCCGTCGAGCGCAGCGTCTGCGCCTCGGGCATCCTGCAGTGCCATAACGGCTTCTATGAAGACGGCCTGGAGCCTGGTGCCTTCGAGCGTATCGTCATGCGTCATCCCCAGGAATTCGGCGACCACGCCCGCCAGAGCGCCGCGCTCTATTTCGCCCAGGAACATCCGCAGGAAGACCTGCAAGACCAGCCGCTGCAGGCCAGCGCCTGATGCGCGTGACGTGCGCAGGGAAAGGGGCGGCCGGGAGGCCCCAGTCCCCTTTCGCCTGCGCGCGTCACCCGTCCCTGCTCGTCCCCGCGGTAGTGCTTTTCCGGAGTCCTGGCGCATGACGCCCGCTTTCGCCCCGCTCAGCCCCCCATAGCTCCTGCCCTCGCTGGCCGGCCGGACGATCCTGTGGATCGCGCTGGCTGCCGCCCCTTCGTTGCCGGTAGATCCGGCAGCGGCCTTTGCCTGCGTCCGTCTCGCTGACGGGCGTTCCTGCCAATGCCGTCCGCGTCACCGCCTGCCTGGCGTTCGTCCAGGGTGGTGGCCGCGGCATGGGCCACGGCTGCGAGGAGCAGACATGACCACCGCTCACGTCCCCCATGGACGCAACAACTTCGATTTCCTGAGATTCGCCGCGGCCTCCACCGTGGTGATCGGCCACGGCTTCTGGCTCTCGGGGCACATCGGCGCCGAACCCATCCTCAACTTCACCGGCTTCACCGACGCGGCCAACATCGCCGTCTATGTGTTCTTCGTGATCAGCGGCTTTTTGATCACGGCCTCCTTCCAGCGCAGTCGCAATCCGCTGGACTTTCTCGCCAAGCGCGCCCTGCGGATCTTTCCGGCCCTGATCGTTTCGGTACTCTTCTCCGTACTGGTGGTGGGCTGGCTCGCCACCAGTCGCGAGACCGGCGCATATTTCAGCGACCGTCAGACCCTGGGCTTCTTCAAGAACATCTTCCTGATGACGCGCTTCGAACTGCCCGGCGTCTTTACCGGCAATCCCTATCCCGACACGGTGAACGGCAGCTACTGGACCTTGCCCTACGAGGTGTTCATGTACCTGTCGCTGCTGATCATCGGGGTGCTGGGGCTGCTGACCCGCTCGGTGGTCATGGCCACCCTGGTGGTGCTGGTGCTTGGCAACTTCCTGCTGCTGCCGCAGATGGGCGTCGCCAGCTTCGTGCTGCACAAGGTGTTCAGCCTGGGCATGTTCTTTTTCGCCGGCGCCTTGCTGCAGCTGGCGGGGCCGCGCATCCCCTGGCGGCTGGATCTGGCCCTGGCGCTGTGCCTGCTGTCGCTATCGGCCATCGTCTGGAAGATCGCGCCGGTGATCCACCTGGTGTCGCTGTCCTACGTGATCATCTACCTGGCCCAGGTGCAGGTGCCGGTGCTGCATGGCTTTGGCCGCTTCGGCGACTATTCCTACGGCCTCTACCTGTTCAACTTCCCGGTCCAGCAGCTGCTCATGCACTGGTTTCCCGACAGCTTCTCGCTGGGTGGCTTCCTGGTGGTGAGCTATGTGCTCACCCTGGGCATCGCGATACTGTCGTGGCACCTGATCGAGGCGCCCGCGCTCAAGTTCAAGCCGCGGCGCAAGGTTCCGACCGCCCCCGTGGCACCGGCCTGATGCCGGCGGCCGGTCGACTCAGCCGAGTCGGCCGGCCAGGGCGAAACCGGCCAGGGTCAGCAGCAACGACCCCAGCACATGGATGGTGATGGTCAGTGCCGCCCAGCCCAGGCGACCGCTCTGCAGCAACGTCACCACCTCTGCGGAAAAGGTCGAGAAGGTGGTGAAACCGCCGCAAAAGCCGGTCACCAGGAGCAGCTTCCACTGCACATCCACTTCCGGATAGCGGGCGAACAGCCCCAGCGCCAGACCTATGACGAAGCCGCCAACCAGGTTCACCAGCAGCGTGCCCATCGGCAGCAGCGGGAACAGCGCATTCAGCCGCAGACCGACCCACCAGCGGCAGGCGCTCCCCAGGGCACCGCCGAACATCACCGCGAACAGCGCATAGGGCATCTCGAACTCCTCTTAACGACGACGGGCAGCCAGGAGCAGCACGGCGACGCCGGCCAGGGCTGACAGCAGCGAGCCCAGCAGCACACCGATCTTGACCTCGTCGACCAGGAAGGGCGCGCCGGGAAAGGCCAGGGCGCCGATGAACAGGCTCATGGTAAAGCCAATCCCGCAAAGCAGGGCCACACCATAGAGCTGCATCCAGTTGGCGCCTTCCGGCAGGCGCGCCAGGCCACTGCGGATGGCCAGCATCGCCATCAGCGAGATGCCGACCTGCTTGCCGAGGAACAGCCCCAAGGCGACACCCAGCGGGACCGGGTCCAGCAGATTGCCAGGAGAAATGCCGGCCAGGGAGACCCCGGCATTGGCGAAACCGAACACGGGCACGATGAGGAAGGCCACCCAGGGATGCAGCGTGGTCTCCAGCTTGAGCAGCGGCGAGGCGTCGTCGGCCTCGGTATCACCCAGGGGAATGAACAGCGCCAGGATCACTCCGGCCAGGGTCGCATGGATACCCGAGCGCAGCATGCAGAACCACAGCAGCGCCCCGACCAGCAGATAGGGCAGCAAGGCGGTGACCTTGAGGCGGTTGAGCACGAACAGCACCGCCACCAGCCCAGCCGCGGCCAGCAGCATGCTGGTGGAGAGATCGCTGGTATAGAACAGGGCGATGATCAGCACGGCGCCGAGGTCGTCGAGGATCGCCAGGGCCGAAAGGAAGACCTTGAGCGATACCGGGACCCGCGAACCCAGCAGCGACAGCACGCCGAGGGCGAAGGCGATGTCGGTAGCGGCGGGAATCGCCCAGCCCGACAGGGTCTGGGGATCGTGGCGATTGACCAGGACATAGAGCAGCGCCGGCACCAGCATGCCGCCCAGGGCCGCGAGGCCCGGCAGGGCGCGATCACCCCAACTGGAGAGTTGGCCGACCGCCATCTCGCGCTTGATCTCCAGGCCGACCAGCAGAAAGAAGATGGCCATCAGGCCGTCGTTGATCCAGTGACCGAGCGACAGACCACCGATGTACCAGTGCAGGCTGGCGAAGTAGCCTTCGGCCAGCGGTGAGTTGGCGACGATGATGGCGATGGCCGCGGCGATCATCAGCACCACGCCACTGGCCGCTTCGGCGGCGACGAAGCGATTGAGATAGGCCAGGGCCTTGGCAGGGGAAACCGGGGTTGGCATGGGCAGCAGCACTCCGCGCGGCGGCCCGACCTGCGCTCTGTTCAACCTGTCCTACCGCGCTATTGCGGCGACACCCAGCCCTCGATGTTACTACGGCCTCCCCGCCCGTCGCAGCAGAAAATGCCAGCCCGCCCACTCACTCGCAGGGCCACGCCCGATCTGTTCCGGTCTTGCCAGTGACTTGCGCACGGAGGACCATCACTCCCCCGTTCTGCCCAGCAGCTGCCTTTCGCATGTCCCAGGAACCCGTCACGCCCCCCTCCTCCAGCCCCCTTACCCGCCTCGGCCAGGGCCTGCGTGCCTTCTGGCCGGCCCCCTTGCCCATCGACGCCCGCGAGCGGCTGCGTGCCAGCCTGGGTGCCGGGATCGGCATCCTGCTCGCCGCCCTGCTGGCGGCCTGGTGGCTGGAGGGCCAGCCGGTGCATCAGCACGGTGCCCTGGCGCTGGCGCTGGTGGCCCCGCTGGGCGCCAGTGCGGTGCTGGTGTTCGCCCTGCCTTCCAGCCCCCTGGCGCAACCCTGGTCGGTGGTGGGCGGCAACACCCTGTCGGCGCTGATCGGCATCGCCTGCGCGCTGTGGATTCCCGAAGCCAACCTGGCCGCCGCCGCAGCGGTCGCCCTGGCCATCGCCGCCATGTTCACCCTGCGCTGCCTGCATCCCCCGGGCGGCGCCTCGGCACTGCTGATGGTGCTCATCGGCGCCCAGGATTTCAGCTATGCCTGGAGTCCGGTGGCGGTGGATTCACTGCTGCTGGTCGCCGCCGGCTTGATCTACAACAACCTGACCCGCCGCCCCTGGCCCCATGTGCCGCGCCCCGCCGAACCAGGCGGCGAGACCCTTCTGCAGCGGGCCGACCTGGATGCCGTGCTGGCGCGCTACAACCAGGTGCTGGACATCAGCCGCGACGACCTGGCCGAACTGCTCGAACAGGTGGAAGCCCTGGCCTACCAGCGCAAGATGGGCGAGTTGCGCTGCGCCGACGTCATGAGCCAGGAGCCGGTGACGGCCCGCGCCGAGATGCCGCTGCAGGAAGCCTGGGCACTGATGCGCGCCCGCCGCATCAAGGCGCTGCCCGTGATCGATCGCCAGGGCTACCTGCTGGGTATCGTCACCGTGGCCGACTTCATGCGGCAGATCGACCTGGACGTTCATGAAGGCCTCGGCTGGCGCCTGCGCACCCTGGTCCGGCCGAAGGCACGCCAGGACGACCATACCGTCGGCCACATCATGACCCGCACCGTGCGGGTGGCCAGCGCCGATCGCCTGCTGATCGACCTGGTGCCGGTGTTTTCCGAGAATGGCCACCGCCACATCCCCATCATCGACGGCTCGCGCCGCCTGGTGGGCATCATCACCCAGTCGGATCTGATCCGGGCGCTGTACCAGGCGGTGCGCGTCTAGGGCTCAGACCTGGAAGCGGTTCACCAGGCCCTGCAGATCCACCGCCAGCCGTGACAATTCCTGGCTGGCGGCACTGGTCTGGTGGGCACCGTCGGCGGACTGGGTGGAAAGATCGCGAATGTTGACCAGGTTGCGATCCACCTCGCGGGCCACCTGGGCCTGCTCCTCGGCCGCGCTGGCAATCACCAGGTTGCGCTCGTACATCTCGCCAATGCGGGTATTGATCTCTTCCAGCGCCACCCCGGCGGTTTCTGCCAGGGCGCGCGTGGCCTGGGCGCGTTCACTGCTGCTGTGCATGGAGCCCAGGGCCTGACTGGCACCGCTGCGCATGCCCGAGACCATCTGCTCGATCTCGTGGGTGGACTGCTGGGTGCGGCTGGCCAGGGCACGCACCTCGTCGGCCACCACGGCGAAACCACGCCCGGCCTCGCCCGCCCGCGCCGCCTCGATGGCGGCATTGAGCGCCAGCAGGTTTGTCTGCTCGGCAATGGCGCGAATGACGTCGAGCACCTTGCCGATGTCCTGGGACTGCTCGGCCAGGCGCTGGACCACCGTCCCGGTGGCCGCCACCTCGTCGGACAACGCCTCGATGGCGCCCAGGGTCTCGGCGACGCGGGTCTGGCCCTGCTGCGCCGCCTGGCTGGAGGCACGCGAGGCCTCGGAGGTGGAGACGGCGTTGCGCGCCACCTCGTCCACCGCGGTGCTCATCTCGGTGACGGCGGTGGCAGCCTGTTCAATCTCGTCGTTCTGGCGCTGCAAGCCCTGTCCGGCGGCTTCGGTGACCGCATTGAGTTCTTCGGCGGCGGTGGCCAGCTGGGTGGAAGAGCCGGCGATGCGCGAGAGGGTCTCGCGCAGCTGCCCCTGCATCTGCTGCAAGGCGCGCTGCAACTCGCTCACTTCGTCGCGCCCCTGCACCGCCAGGGTCTGGGTCAGGTCACCTTGGGCGACCCGGCGGGCGGCCAGTAGCGCTTCACGCAACGGTCCGACGATGCTGCGGGTCAGGAGCCAAGCCATGAGCACCGTGGCCAGGGCGGCCAGGGCGATCACCGCGATGACGATCAGCCGCGACGCCTCGTAGCGGTCCGCGGAGACCTTTCCATCCCGCTCGATGCCTTCGGCATAGAAGTCGCCCAGCTCGCCGAGCTGCTTGCCGGTGCCGTCGACCACCGGCTTCATGTCCACCAGGGTCAGCTTGTTGAGCGCGGCCGTGTCACCCTGGCGCGCCAGGGCGAAGGAAGAGGTCATGCCCTGCTGATAGGTGGCGAAGTCACGCTTGAACAGGTCCCAGCGCTGGTGCTCCTCGGGGGTGTCGACGAAGGCCTCATAGGCCTTGATGCCCTCCATGAGCACCTTGTTGCGCGCCTCGTACTGGCCGACATAGGTGTCGATATTGCGCGGATCCGGGTCCAGCGCCAGGCGCAGGGAGATGGTACGCACCCGCAGCATGTTTTCGCGGATGGCATCCACCGCACGGATGCTCGGCACCCAGTCGCGCTCCACCAGCACCTGACGTTCGCGGATGCCGGCCATCTGTGCCAGGGAAAACAAGCCGAGAAAGGCAACCATCAGGGCGATCAGGCCGAAGCCCAAGGCCGCGCGGGGCGCGATGTTGCAGTTGCGTAACAGCATGGAAATCTCCGTGGCCGCTGGCCCTGTTGTTGTCTGACAACGTATATCGGCCAGGACACCCTGCTCTTTAGCGCAGCGGTTGCAGCGAACCTCGCCGCGTTTTCGCCGTCTCACAGGCACTGTCGCCCATTCCGGGCGACCTGCCAGGAATGTACGGATGAAAACCGGTCCCTCTCGCGCCTCCCCGTTCTCCGCGCCCCGTGCGCTGCTCGCCAGCCTGGTCCTGGGTGGCGGTCTGCTGCTCGCAGGCTGCGCCGGCAATCCGCCGACCGAGCAGATGGCCGTGACCCAGTCCGCCGTCGACGAAGCCGTGAGCAGCGGCGGCAACCAGTTCGCCCCGGTCGAGACCAAGTCCGCCCAGGACAAGTGGACCCAGGCCCAGGCGGCACTGTCCAACGAGAAATACGACGACGCCAAGCGCCTGGCCGAACAAGCCGAGTGGGACGCCCGCCTGGCGACCCGCAAGACCCAGGCCGCCAAGGCCGGTGCGGCACTCCAGGATGCGCAAAACAGCATCCAGCAGATTCGTGAGGAAGGTCAGATCAACCTCCAGCTGCAACAGAATCTCCAGAAAAAGGTGCAGCAGTAAGGCTGCCCCGCTCTCTTGAAGGACGAAACCCATGCGTAAACGTTTTCTGCTTCCGGTACTGTCGGCGCTGACCCTTACCCTGGCCGCCTGCGCCACCCCGCCCAACCCCAACCTGGAAAAGGCGCGCAACGACTATGCCGCCCTGGAATCCCAGCCGCAGGCCACCCAGCTGGCGGCTCTGGAAACCAAGGACGCCGGCACCTGGCTGGCCAAGACCGACAAGGCCTACAAGGACGGTGAGAACGAACGTACCGTCGACCAGCTGGCCTACCTGACCCAGCAACGCATCCAGACCGCCATGCAGACCATCAAGCTGCGCATGGCCGAGGCCGAGCTGAAGAAGGTCGACGCCCAGCGCGGCGAAACCCGCCTGAACACCCGCACCGAGCAGCTGCAGCAACTGCAGAAGGCCATCAAGTAAGGCCGACGGGTGCAGGACCCTTACGGGAATCCTGCACCCCCTACCGTGGTCCTCTACAGACCCGCGAGCCCTCTGCTCGCCATCGCTCTGGAGGATCTCACCTGATGCACGCCATACGCCTACGCAAACCCGGCGGTCTGGACCAGCTGGAACGCTGTGAACTGCCCGATCCCGGTCAGCCCGGAGCCGGCGAGATCCGTGTGCGGATCAAGGCCAGCTCGCTGAATTTCCATGACCTGGGCGTGGTGCTGGGCAAGATGCCCGCTGCCGACGGTCGCATTCCCATGTCCGATGGCGCCGGTGTCGTCGAGGCGGTGGGCGCCGACGTCAGTGAGTTCGCCGTGGGCGATCACGTGGTCTCGACCTTCTTTCCGCACTGGCTGGACGGCGAGCCGCCCATCGACGACTTTTCCACCACCCCCGGCGATGGCGTCGACGGCTTCGCCTGCGAGGTAGTGGTGCGACCGGCCACCGCCTTCACCCGAGCGCCCAAGGGCTACAGCCATGCCGAGGCGGCGACCTTGACCACTGCCGGTCTCACTGCCTGGCGCGCCCTGGTGGTGGACGGCAATCTCAAGGCCGGTGACAGCGTGCTGGTGATGGGTACCGGCGGCGTCTCCATCTTCGCCCTGCAGATCGCCAAGGCCATGGGCGCCACGGTGATCGCGACCTCCTCCTCGGACGAAAAGCTGCAGCGCGCCTATGCCCTGGGTGCCGATCACCTGATCAACTATCGCAGCGAACCCGAGTGGGGCGCCAAGGTCCAGGCCATCACCGGCGGACGCGGCGTCGACATCGTGGTGGAAGTCGGCGGTCCTGCAACCCTGGCGCAATCCATCCAGGCCGCGCGCATCCATGGTCACCTGGCGCTGATCGGCGTGTTGACCGGCGTCGAGGGGCAGGTGCCCACCGCCAACCTGATGCGCCGTCACCAGCGACTGCAAGGCCTGATCGTCGGCAGCCGCCGTCACCAGCAGGACATGATCCGCGCGCTGGAAAGCACCGCAATCAAGCCGGTCATCGATCGCAGCTACCCGCTGGAGGAGATCGCCCAGGCCTTCGCCTTCCAGAAGGATGGCAGCCATTTCGGCAAGATCGTTCTGGAGTTCTAAAAATCGTCAGACGAATGCAGGGCGTAAGGTGAAACAGCTCTGCTAGACTTCCGGAACCGCCGCATCGCGTGTTCCGGAAGTCCCGATGACCCTGCCCTCCTCCCCGCCCTACGTCGTCGTCATCGAAGACAACGGGATGCTCGCCGAACTGCTGGGCAGCCATCTCGAAGAACGACTGCAGTGGGCCTGCACGCGCTTCGACAATGCCGACGATGCCCTGGTGCATCTACTGCAGCAGCAGGACGCTCCTGCCCTGGTGATCACCGATCACCTGATGCCCGGTCAATTGCGCGGCGGCGAACTGGCGCAGATGCTGTTGCAGCGCTGGCCCGAATTGCCGATGGTGATCACGTCCGGCTATGGCTACGAAATCACCACGGCGTTGCCACCCCAGGTGATCTTCCTGCAGAAGCCCTGGACGCTGGATGAAGTGGATTCGGCGGTACGCCTCGCACGAGCGCGTCAGGCGGTCGGTTAGACGCCCAACTGGCCGCAGGCCTTCAGCAACTGGTCGATGGTCCAGGGCTTGGGCAGGAACAGCGCCCGGTCTTCACGTTCGGCATATTGCTGGCCGGTATACCCGGAGGACACCAGGATGGGCAACTGCGGAAACCGTTGGCGGACCTGTTTGGCCAGGGCGAGCCCGTCCAGCTGACCGGGCATGCGCACGTCGGTGAACAGCAGATCAGGTGGCAGCGGGTCGGCTTCGAACCAGCACCAGGCGGCATCGGCGGTGTCGAACGACTGGACGGCATAACCTTCCATTTCGAACACCTCCGTCGCCAGCGATCGCAGTACGGGATCGTCTTCGACGACCAGCACAGTGGTAACGGCTGCGGAAGAAACTACATCGGTCATGGCAACGCTACTTCATTAGTACGACTAATTAGACCGAATTTACTCGAATTGGATCACAACACTCGGATAGGCGGCTGGTCGCTTTCCGCTAGCACTTGTCTGATGCCCGCGCGACGACTTAATTCCCAGTCGCTCGAAAAAAGAGTCAGTGAATCCCTGGCCGTCCTCGGACTCTTTAACTCTAAGGCTCTCGCTGGACGCTGTTGGCGTCCTCCCTCTGCTGCTAACGCGTTCGAACGACCTCATGGCTGAATCCGATCTGTCCTACGCTGAACTCCAGGCTGAAGTCCGCCGCCTCCGTGCCGCGCTCGACCAGTGCACCGCGTTGCCCGCCCAGGACGCCCAGCGGCGCCTGGCGATCTTCGACGGCGCCATCGACTTCGCCATGGTCGTGCTCGACTCGGCCGGAATAATCAGCGACTGGAACAGCGGTGCCGAACGCCTGCTGGGCTGGACGGCGGAGGAGATCCGCGGCGCCCCAGCCGAGCGCTTCTTCACCCCGGAAGACAACCAGATCGGCCGGGCGACGCTGGAAATGCAACTGGCCCTGCGAGATGGCCGCGCCGAAGACGAACGCTGGCATCTGCGGCGCGACGGCAGCCGCTTCTGGGCCAGCGGCGAAATGCATCCGCTGCACGATGACGCCGGGCGTCATACCGGCTACGTCAAGATCCTGCGGGACCGCACCGCCCAGCACCTGGCGGGCCAGGCCAAGCACGACGAAGAAGGCTATCGCCGGGCGCTCGCCGAACTGGCTGAAGGTTTCAGCCACCTGAACGACACCGACGCCGTCACCGAACTCGCCTGTGCCACCCTGGGCACTACCCTGGATGCCCATCTGGTGGGCTATGGGCTGGTGGATGACGACGCTGAAACCATCCGGGTGGAACGCGACTGGACGGCGCCGGGCACCCGCAGCCTGATCGGCACCCTGAATTTCCGCGACTACGGCAGCTGCATCGAGGATTTCAAACGCGGCGAAACCGTGGTGATCGAAGAGGTCCGCGAAGATCCGCGCACCCGGGCCAATCTCGCGGCCCTGGAGCAGCTGGACACCCGTGCCTTCGTCAACACCCCGCTGTTCGAACACGGGCACTTCGTCGCCCTGCTCTATGTAAGCTCCCGCCATCCACGGCGCTGGACGGCGGCCGAATTGCGCTTCATCGGCGAGGTGGCCAATCGCACTCGCTCGGCAACGGCACGGCTGACCGCCGAACATGCCCTGCACGACAGTGAGCTCAACCTGCGCCTGGTGGCCGACACCCTGCCCTGCCTGATCGCCTTCGTCGACCGTGCGCTGGTGTATCGCTTCGCCAACGCCGAGGCGCCCAAGTGGTTCAAGAACGCCCCGGACAGCATCCTCGGCCGCAGCATGGCGGAGGTCTTCGCGCCAGAGCTGTTCGCCGCCCGCCGCCCGGCCATCCAGGCCGCGCTGGACGGTACCCCGGCACGGCTCGACCTGCCCTGGGCCTGGCCAGACGGCCGCCGGCGCATCGCCGACATCCACTATCGCCCACGGCGCGACGCCCGGGGCGCGGTGGATGGCTTCTATGTCTTCGCCCAGGACGTCACTGTCCAGCGCGACGCCCAGGCGCTGATCCAGGCGCAGAATTTCAGCCTCAGCCAGGAAGTCCAGGCACGTACCGCCGAGCGTGACCGCCTCTGGGCGCTCAGCGAGGACCTGCTGCTCACCGCCGACTTCACCGGGCAACTGCTCCGGGTGAGTCCGTCCTGGTCACGCGGGCTGGGCTATTCCGAAGCCGATCTGCTGAGCCGTCCCTATCCCGAGCTCATCCATCCTGACGATCTTCCCGGGGTCCTGGCAGCGCTGGATGAACTGCGCCGCAGCGGGCTGCCGACCCGGGTGGAGAATCGGGTCCAGGCGGCGAATGGCAGCTGGCGCTGGCTGGCTTGGACCCTGTCGCTGGACCTCGATCAGGAGCACCTTACCGGGGCCGGTCGCGACATAACCCGGGAAAAGGAGGCCATGGAGACCCAGGCCGTGCTGGAAGAGCAGCTGCGGCAGTCGCAGAAGATGGAAGCGGTCGGCCAACTCACCGGTGGCCTGGCCCACGATTTCAACAACCTGCTCGCCGGCATCGTCGGCAGCCTGGATCTGCTCACGCTGCGCATCGGCCAGGGTCGGCTGAACAATCTCGAGCGCTACACCACGGCGGCCCAGGGCGCCGCCATCCGCGCCGCCGCCCTGACCCACCGCCTGCTGGCCTTTTCCCGCCGGCAGACGCTGGATCCCAAGCCCACCGACGTCAATCGCCTGGTGGCCGGCATGGAAGACCTGATCCGCCGCACGGTGGGTCCGGCGATCCAGATCGAGGTGGTGGCCAGCAGCGATCTCTGGTCAACCCTGGTCGATCCGCCTCAGCTGGAAAACGCCCTGCTCAACCTCTGCATCAACGCCCGCGACGCCATGCCCGAAGGCGGGCGCATCTTCATCGAAACCGCCAACCGGGTACTGGATTCCCGCATGGCCCGGGTGCGTGATCTGGAGCCGGGTGAATACATCGCCCTGAGCGTGACCGACAACGGCTGCGGCATGCCACCCGAGGTGATCGCCAAGGCCTTCGATCCCTTCTTCACCACCAAGCCGATCGGCGTGGGCACTGGCCTGGGCCTGTCGATGATCTATGGTTTCGTCCGCCAGTCCGGTGGCCAGGCGCGCATCCATTCCCAGGTCGACCAGGGCACCAGCGTCACCCTGTTCCTGCCACGGCATCGCGAAGCCGCAGCCAGCGCCGACTCCGCCATCGCCCAGCCGGCCCTGCCCCGAGTCGGTCATGGCGAGACGGTGCTGGTGGTGGATGACGAGCCCACGGTGCGGATGTTGGTCGTCGAGGTACTGGAAGAGCTGGGCTACGCGGCCCTGGAGGCGGCGGATGCCAGCTCCGGGCTGCGACTGCTGGAGTCCGACGTGCGCATCGACCTGCTGGTCAGCGACGTCGGCCTGCCTGGCGGCATGAATGGCAGGCAGATGGCCGACGCCGCGCGGCAGCGCCGCCCGGGGTTGAAGGTACTGTTCATCACCGGCTACGCCGAGAACGCCGTGGTCGGCAACGGCCACCTGGAACCAGGCATGCACGTGATGACCAAGCCCTTCGCCATGGACGCCCTCGCCTTGCGCATCCGCGAGCTGATCGAGGGCACGTGAAGCCGTGGGGTGGCAGGAGCCGTAGGGTGGATAACGGCGCAGCCTTATCCACGCGGGTGTGCCGGGTTTAAACAGTAGAAAACGCTGCGCGGCTTTCCACGCTATGTCATGGCCTTGCTCGGATCGCGGCCATGGGCCGCTCCTACGGGGCGATGGAACCGCTCACTCCGGCTCACGCCATCAAGCCACAATTTGCACCAGGCTCAATCGCGCCCTTTCCCTCCGGGAGAGGGCTAGGGTAAGGGGCCAGGATACGCCGGGGGTCGCTTTTTGTTGGGCTTCGCTGCGCTCAGCCCAACCTACCTCCAGGCGTAGGGTGGATAACGGCGCAGCCTTATCCACGCGAGTGTGCAGAGTTTAAACAGTGGAAAACGCTGCGTGGTTTTCCATGCTCCGTCATGGCTCGGATCGCGGCCATGGGCCGCTCCTACGGGAGCAATGGAAGCGCTCACGTAGGCTCACACCATTGCGCCACAACCTGCACCGGGCTATATCGACCCCTCTCCCTCCGGGAGAGGGCTGGGATGAGGGGCCAGGATGCGCTGGGGGGTCGCTTTTTGTTGGGCTTCGCCGGGCTCAGCCCAACCTACCTCCACGCGGGTGCGCCGGGTTTAAACAGTGGAAAACGCTGCGCGGTTTTCCACGCTACGTCATGGCCTTGCTTGGATCGCGGCCATGGGCCGCTCCTACGGGAGCGATGGAAGCGCTCGTTCCGGCTCACACCATCGCGCCACAACTTGCACTGGGCTAAATCGCCCCCTCTCCCTCCGGGAGAGGGCTGGGGTGAGGGGCCAGGATACGCTGGGCTCAGCCCAACATCCGTCCTACTCAACCGCCGCCGGTACCCGTACCCAGCCTTCCATCAACCGCCGGGCACTGCGACTCATGCTGGCTTTTTCCACCTGCCAGCTGCCGTCGATCTCGCGCGCCTGGGCACCGACAGCCACGGCGCCCGCGGTATGTCCCATGCGCACCTGACGGCCGCCCAGGTTACCCGTCAGCTGATTGACCAGGGTCCCCGGCAGCGCAGCGGCCACCGCCACGGCGACCGCGCCGGTACCGGGGATGGCATGGTGCAGCTTGCCCATGGAGATCATCCGCGCGATGACGTCGATAGCCTCGACCGGCACCTGCTTGCCACCCGCCACCTGGTAGGTCTGGGGCGGCGCGATCAGGCACAACTTGGGTGTATGCGGACGTTCGGCGGTGGCCTGAGCCGCGGTCCTGGCCAGGCCCATGGCTACTGCGCCAGTGGCGCGGACGGCTTCCAGGCGCTCCAGCAGCGCCGCATCGCCATTGACCTGCGCCTGGGTCTCGGTGCCGCTGAGGCCGAACGATTCGGCATAGGCGAAAATAGTGGGGTTGCCGGCTTTGAGCAGGGTCACCGGCAGCCGGCCCAGCCCGGGGACATCCAGCTCGTCGACCAGCTGCCCGCTAGGTAAGACGCTGCCATCGGTGCCGGCGGGATCGAGGAAGTCGAGCACCACCTCGGCGGCCGGAAAGGCCACGCCGTCGAAGCGGAAATCGCCCTCCTCCTGCACCTCGCCATTGACCATGGGAACGTGGGCAAGGATGCGCTTGCCGAGATTGGCCTGCCAGATGCGCACCATGGCCAGGCCGTCGCGGGGCGCCTCGACCAGGCCTTCGCTGATCGCGAAGGGACCGACGGCGGCGCTGAGATTGCCGCAGTTGCCCGACCAGTCGATTACCGGCGACTCGATGGCCGGAGCGCCGAAGAGGTAGTCGACATCGCAGTCCGGCCGACAGGAGGGCGTGATCACCACCACCTTGCTGGTGCTGGAGGTGGCGCCACCCATGCCATCGATCTGCTTGCCATAGGGATCGGGACTGCCGATCACCCGCAACAGCAGGGCATCACGCGCTGGACCGGCGGGCGGCAGGTCACGGGCATGAAAGAACACGCCCTTGCTGGAACCGCCACGCATGTAGACGGCAGGAATACGCAGTTGCGGCATCGGTTTCTCCGGTGAGGGAATCAGGCGAGATAGCGGCCGAACCAGTCCAGGGTGCGCTGCCAGGCCAGCTGGGCGGCCGCCTCGTCGTAGCGCGGGGTGGAGTCGTTATGGAAGCCGTGGTTGGTGCCGGGATAGCGGTGCACCTCGTAGGTCCTGCCCGCGGCCTTGAGTGCCTCTTCGTAGGCGGCGGCGCCTTCGTTGATGCGCGGATCGTTCTCGGCGTAGTGGATCAGCAATGGGGCCTTGATGCGCGCGACCTCCTCCGCCCGCGCCTGGCGGCCGTAGAAGGGCACCGCAGCGGCCAGCTCGGGATAGGCGACGGCAGCCGCGTTGGCCACGCCGCCGCCATAGCAGAAGCCGGTGATGCCGACCTTGCCGGTGCTGAATTCATGGCTTATCAGGGTTTCCACGGCGGCGAAGAAGTCGTTCATCAGCTTTTCGGGGTCGACCTGCTGCTGCAGCTCGCGCCCCTTGTCGTCGTTGCCGGGATAGCCGCCCATGGACGTCAGGCCATCCGGCGCCAGGGCCAGGTAGCCAGCCTTGGCCAGACGCCGCGCCACGTCTTCGATATAGGGATTGAGGCCGCGGTTCTCGTGCACCACCACCACGGCCGGTACCTTGCCGCTGGCCTTGGCCGGGCGCACCAGGTAGCCGCGCACTCGGCCATGGCCCTGGGGCGAAGGGTAGTAGACGTATTCGGCGACGATATCCGGATCGGTGAATTCCACCTGGCTGGCCAGGGCATAGTTGGGGCTCAGTGCCGCCAGCACCCCGGTGGCCGACAGCCCCAGCACCGCGGCGCAGGCCCCGGCGCGGTCGAGGAAGTCGCGCCGGCTAATGCGACCGTGGACATAGAAGTCATAGAGTTCGAGCAGTTCGGGCGAGAAATCCTTGGCGGTGAGACGGGTCATCGCGGCGCTCCTCTGGCGGGAAACGGAGCGCTCGACCCAGCTGGGTAGGCGCCCCGGTGGCTCCCGAGTGTGCCGCGAATCGTCAGACTATGCCACCGACTCTCCCTGACGCCACAAGGCGTGCAGCACGGCGATCAGCGCCTCGAATTGACCAACCTGGCGCTTATGGAGGCCTCACGGCCGCGGAAGAAAGTGGTCACGCCAACGAGTCTGTTCTTCTGCGCCGTCATCCCCCTGGGGTTACCCCTGCCGAAGCTGGCGTTCGAACCAGAGCAGGACGGCGCCCAGCTGCTGCGCGAACTCGACCGCTGCCGCCTGAGGCTGCCGGGCTTCGGCATAGAAGAAATCCAACGCGGTGCACTGCTCGGGATGCAGCCGCCGGGCTCGGCTGTAATGGTCTTCCAGCGTCCAGGGCCAGACCATCTCGTCTGGCCGGCGCAGCACCTGTATCGCCCGGAGCAGCCGCCGCGCCGCCTCGCGCTGTATGCCCAGGCGCTCGACCGGACTCGCACAGCTGGCGTGGGCCAGGAGGTAGCGCTGCATCACGGGCAGCACGTCGCCATTCACCGCCTGGGCGATGCCGACCTCCGGTTTGAAGGGCGCGTAGCGCCGCGCCAGGTCTTCGCCCCACAGCCAGCGGCAGTGATGTCTGAGCCAGAAGCCCCAGCTGAGACGGTTACCGGGGGCCAGGGCTTCGGCCCGGCGGCCGATATCGAAGTCAATCTTACTGACCTCGCCATGGCAGCGTTCCAGCAGACGGCGACGCCGCTCCAGTTGTACCAGCAGCCCTGCGGGGCAGGCATCGCTCAGGACCAGGGTGAGATCCAGGTCCGATTGCCCCGGTCGGGCGCGGCCTTCGGCCACGCTGCCATAGACATAGAGGGCTATCAGATGGCGGCCCAGAAGGGCTGGCAACTGGCACCGCACGGTAGCCAGCAGTGCCCGATACTCCACCTGGAATGGCACCCTGGGCACCTGTCGGATAAAACCTTCGGCATCCACTCCATCGTTGGCTTCCCGCATCAGAACAACCCCATTTGCCGATCCAGCAGTCGGTCGAAGCGGTCGCCGACGAAGGGCAGGATGGCGTCGGCCACCGGCGCCAGCTGGCGCTGTACATAGTGGTCATAGTCGGGCGGCGCATGGGGCAGCTCGACCGGTTCGGCGCCGGCGGTGGTGATCAGGTAGCTGATCCAACCGCCGCGGCGAAAGCGGCTGCGGCGTCCCAGCCGGGCGTTTTCCGCCTCCAGCAGGCGCGCGGCGCGGACCTGGGGCGAGAGGTTGCTCTGGTACTCCTCCAGCGGTCGGCGCAGGCGCTTGCGATAGACCAGCAGGTCGTCGAAGTCGCCGGCGCGCGTCCGGGCCACGAAGTCGCGTACGTAGTCTTCGTGCGGTTCGCCAGTGAAGATGCGCAGGTACAGCTCACGCTGGAAGCGCTGGGCCAGCGGTGACCAGTCGCTGCGCACCGTTTCCAGCCCTTTGAACACCAGCTCGGGCGCGCCGTCCGCCCCGGGCCGCAACCCGGCGTATCGCTTCTTGCTGCCCTCTTCCGCGCCGCGGATGGTAGGCATGAGAAAGCGGCTGAAGTGGGTCTCGTACTGCAGCTCCAGATGGCTTTCCAGCCCCAGCTCCGCCTGTAGCCGTTCGCGCCAGTGGGTGTTGACCGCCGCCACCAGCTCGCGACCGATACGCTCGGCCTCGGCCTCCTCATGGGCAGCTCCGAGCCAGACGAAGGTGGAGTCGGTGTCGCCATAGATCACCCGATGGCCACGTGCCTCGATCAGCTCGCGGGTCTGGTGCATCACCGCGTGGCCGCGCAGGGTGATGGACGAGGCCAGGCGGTGATCGAAGAAACGGCAGTGCGGCGTACCCAGCACCCCGTAGAAGCTGTTCATGATGATCTTCAGCGCCTGGGCCAGGGGCGCGTTGCCGGCACGCTTGGCGGCGTCACGGCCGTCCCAGACCCGCGCTACCATCTCCGGCAGGCAATGCCGGGTGCGATGGAAGCGCGCGCCGCGAAAGCCCGGTACGGTCTCGTCCTCGGGTAGCGCCAGTCCTTCCACCAGGCCCACCGGATCGATGAGAAAGGTGCGAATCAGTGAGGGATAGAGGCTCTTGTAGTCCAGCACCAGCACCGAATCGTAGAGCCCGGGCCGGGAATCCATGACGAAGCCGCCCGGGCTGGCCTCGGGCGGCTGGGCACCGAGACCGGGGGCGACGAAGCCCTGGCGGTGCATCAGCGGCAGATAGAGGTGGTAGAAGGCGGCAATGGACGCGCCGTGGCGCTCCAGCGGCAGGCCGGTGACGCTGGCGCGCTCCAGCAGGAAGCGCAGCAGCTCGGTCTTGGCGAAGATGCGGGTGACCAGTTCGCAGTCCACCAGGTTGTAGCGCGCCAGGGCGCTCTTCTCGCCCGCGAACATGCGGTTGATGGAGGCCATGCGGTCGTGGGGATTGTCGATGGCCTTGCCTTCGCCCAGGAGGCTGCGGCTGACGTTCTCCAGGCTGTAGGAAGGAAACACCCAGGTCGCCGACTTGAGCGCCTCCACCCCGTCGATGATCGGCCGTCCGGCCAGCAGGGCGTGGAATTGCCGGCCCTGGCCGCCGGGTTCGTAGCGATCGTCCTCCAGTGCACCACGCCCCAGGTGCAGGGGCACGCCCAGTTTGCGCGCGTGTTCGTGGAGCACGCGGATGTCGAACTGCAGCACGCTCCAACCGATGATGACGTCGGGATCATGGCGCGCCATCCAGGCGTTGAGACGCTGGAGCAGGGTGGCGCGGTCGTCGACGTATTCCAGGTCGAAGTCCACGGCCGCGTCCTCGCCAGTGGGCGGGCCGAGCATGTACACCTGGCGCTGGCCGCAGCCGTGCAGGCCGATGCTGTAGAGCTCGCCGCGCTCGCTGGTCTCGATGTCCAGCGACAGGGTGCGCAGCGTGGGGCGATAGTCGGGATCGGGCCGCAGTGGCCCGCCGTCTGCCGTGGGCAGCGTCACCGGCGCGGTGATGAAGCGCTCCATGAGGAAGCGATCCGCCGGGGTGATATCGGCTTCGTAGAGGTCGATGCCGGCGGCGGGGAGGCGCTGCTCCAGTTCGCGCAGGGTGCGATAGCGGGGCGCATAGAGCCCCAGGACGGGGCGCCGCTGGAAGTCCTGCAGCGCCAGCTCGCGAATCTCCACCCCGGCCGGCAGCAGGCGCTCGATGTCCGCCCGTCGCGCGGCCGGCGCAAAGGCCACGGCCTGTTGCGCCGGCACCCGCAGCTGGCGCGGACCGCTGTCGGTGGCGAACCAGAACACCAGCTCCATCCCGGTGGACGTCTCGCGCCAGAGGCGTGTCAGCAAGAAACCCTGGGCGGCGACCAAAGCAGCAGCGCTCCTCGACGTGAATGAAGGGCTCATTCTCGCAAGACCGGCTACGACCGGCGACCCCGGCGCGCCAGATGGTCCGCTCGTCGCCACCGCCGAACGGCCTGTGTCCTGTGGCGATGATCTTGCATCGAATGCCCACACCCGTCGTAGAGCCGACCCTGTCGGCTTCTGGGCGCCTCCTTGGTTTCACCTGTCAGGCCGTGTCATGAACCTGTTGTCGTCGTCTTTTCCTGCCACTGCCGTCCCCGGCTACAACGCCCAGCAAGTGCGGGTGCGCGAACAGGCGCGCCGCTGGCTGGAGCAGGATGTGCTGGTGCTGGATACCGAGGCGACCGGCCTGGGCGAGGACGCCCAGCTGATCGAGGTGGCGGTGATGACCCTCAGCGGCCGGGTGCTGCTCGATACCCTGGTCCGCTCTAGCATCGCCGTACCGCGCGAGGCGACCCTGATCCACGGCCTGACCGATGCCCACCTGAGCCAGGCGCCGTCCTTTCCCGAGGTGTTCGCCCAGCTCTGGTCGCTGCTGCAGGGCCGCACCGTGCTGGCCTATGGCATGGCCTTCGACTATCGCCTGCTGGCCCATAACGCGGGCTTGCATGGCCAGGCACTGCCGCCGGAACTGGAGCGGGAGACGCCGCCGGTGCAACTGGTGGATGGCACCCGCCTGCACTGCCTGATGCAGCTCTATGCCCAGTTCTGGCAGGAGCCGAGCCTGGACAGCCGGAGCCAGGACGGCTGGCGGCGCAAGTCCCTGGCCACGGCTGCGCGCCAGCAGGGCGTCGCCGTGCAGGAGACCCACCGCGCCCTGCCCGATTGTCGCCTCAAGGCCGCCCTGGTCCAGGCCCTGGCCGACGAAGCGCCGGCCACCTGGCATGGCGTGCAGGCCCTGGCCGGCTAACCGAGCAGGTAGTCCACCGGCAGTTGGCGGTCGAGCTTCATCTCCCGCAGGCAGAGGTTGGAGCGGATGTTGAACACCCCTGGCAGCTTGCGCAGCACCTGCTCGACGAAGCGGCTGTAGTCGTCCAGATCCCGCGCCACCACATGCAGCAGGAAGTCCGCTTCCCCGGTGACGTTGTAGCAGGCGAGTACATGGGTCGAGGCACCGATGATGGCCTCGAATTGCGCCGTGACCTCTTCACTGTGCTGGGTGCAGCCGATCTGCACGAAGGCCATGACGCCGATGCCCAGCCGCCTGCGATTGAGCACCGCCTGATAACCCTCGATCACCCCTGCCTCCTCCAGGCGCTTCTGCCGCCGCCAGCAGGAGGCCTCGCTCATCGACAGCTGCTCGGCCAGCCGTGCATTGGACAGCCGGCCATCGCGCTGCAGGCGCTCGACGATGGCGACATCCTGACGATCGAAGTGAGGCATGGAAGGATCCTTTCTAATTAGGTTGCTGGCACGAAAGACTATTTCAACTTGGCGACTTCCGAGAAGCCAATCAGACAGGCTAATTCCGCGCGGCTCGCCATACTGGAGGTCTCATCCCACCCGAGGCCCCGCCATGAAAGCCGTCGTCTACGAAGCCTTTTCCGCGCCACCCCGCCTGTGCATCGTGCCGGACCCTACCCCCGAGCCGCACGGCGTGGTGCTCAAGGTCATGGCCACCGGCGTCTGCCGTAGCGACTGGCACGGCTGGGTCGGCCATGACACCGACATCGAACTGCCCCATGTGCCGGGCCACGAATTGGCCGGGGTGGTCGAGGCGGTAGGCAAGGACGTCAGGCGCTGGCGGGTCGGCGACCGGGTAACGGTGCCCTTCGTCGGTGGCTGCGGCGCCTGCCCGCAGTGCCATGCCGGCCACCAGCAGGTCTGCGACCATCAGTTCCAGCCCGGCTTCACCCACTGGGGCTCCTTCGCCCAGTACGTCGGCATCCACCAGGCCGATCTCAACCTGGTCGGGCTGCCCGAGCAGCTGGATTTCGCCACGGCGGCGAGCCTGGGTTGTCGCTTCGTGACGTCCTTTCGCGCCGTGGTCGACCAGGGCAAGGTCAGCGCCGGCCAATGGGTGGCGGTACACGGCTGCGGGGGCGTCGGGCTCTCGGCGATCATGATCGCCAGCGCTCTGGGTGCCCAGGTGGTGGCCATCGACATCACCGCCGACAAGCTGGCCCTGGCCCGCAGCCTCGGGGCCGTGGCCACTCTCGATGCCACCCAGGTGGCCAGCGTGCCCGAGGCGGTGCAGGAGATCACTGGCGGCGGTGCCCATGTCTCCCTCGACGCTCTGGGGCATCCCACCACCTGCTTCAATTCCATCGCCAGCCTGCGCAAGCGCGGCAAGCACGTTCAGGTCGGGTTGCTGCTGGGCGACCAGGCGACGCCGGCGCTGCCGATGAACCTGGTGATCGCCAAGGAGTTGGAAATCCTCGGCAGCCACGGCATGCAGGCCCATCGCTACGACGTGCTGATGGACATGCTGCGCCAGGGCACCCTGGCACCGGAGCGGTTGATCGGTCGCGAAATCAGCCTGGCCGAGTCCAGCGAAGCCCTGATGCACATGGACAGGTTCGAGGGTACCGGCGTGACCGTCATCACCCGCTTCGACTAGGGCGCTAGCCGGACTCCGCCGCCTGCAACACCCAGCGCAGCCCCTGCAGGTCCTCGGCGGACAGGGTTGCGCGCAGACGGCAGAGGCGATAATTGACCCGGGTATTCATCGCCACCCATTCCAGGTCCTGGCGGCTAGGCTGGCCGATGAAGTACTCGCCGTAGCGCTCATCCAGCCCGGCCATGCGGTACTGGCCCTTGAGCGGCAGGTAGAGCTGACCGTTCATTTCCCAGCGACTGGCGCTGCAACCATGGAAGCGCACCTTGTCGCCAAAGGTGGACAGCTGGGTGCGGAAATCGGTGGTGGCGTTGCCAGCACTGGTCTTGAACTGGCTGGCGATCACGCTGAAGACGATCCCATCGGGCGAGGGCGCCCCACGCCATTCGATGACCCGGCGATTGAGCGCCGTGTCGAACTTGTCGGTGAAGATGCCGGCGGCCTGCGCCGTGAGCGTTGGCAGGGTCAGGGCACCCAGCAACGCCATCATTGTTTTCAAAACAGACTCCTGGTGGCGACCCGCACACCCAGCCTGAAGCAACAGGCAGAGGCGGCAAAGGGCCAGCTTCAGTCTTTGGAGACCCGATTGGCTGAAAGGTGCCCCCAGCGGTCCGGATAAGCGGTATCTTTCACAGTCTAGCGACGAGCCAGGCTCGTCCATCCCTTGAACCGTCGCCAGCGAGGCGTACGGCCCGACCACGAAACGACCGGCCAAACCGCCGGAGAGCACTGCGAGGATCTATGAGCGCTGCGGACATCGATTGGAAGACCCTCGGTTTCGACTACATCAAGACCGACTTCCGCTATATCGCCACCTATCGCAACGGCAGCTGGGGACCCGGCGAGCTGACTCGCGACAACCAGCTGCACATCAGCGAAGGCTCCACGGCCATCCACTACGGCCAGCAGTGCTTCGAGGGCCTCAAGGCCTATCGCTGCCAGGACGGCTCCATCAACCTGTTCCGTCCCGACCGCAACGCCGCGCGCATGCACAAGAGCTGCGCCCGCCTGCTGATGCCGCCGGTCCCCACCGAGATGTTCATCGATGCCTGCCAGCAGGTGGTCAAGGCTAACGAGGCCTGGATTCCGCCCCACGGCACCGGCGGCGCCTTCTACCTGAGACCCTTCGTCATCGGCGTCGGTGACAACATCGGCGTGCGCACCGCCCCCGAATTCCACTTCGTGGTATTCGGCATCCCGGTCGGCGCCTACTTCAAGGGCGGCATGACCCCGCACAACTTCGTCATCTCCGGCTACGACCGCGCCGCGCCCCAGGGCACCGGTGCCGCCAAGGTCGGCGGCAACTACGCCGCCAGCCTGATGCCCGGCGCCCAGGCCAAGGCCGAAGGCTTCGCCGATTGCATCTACCTGGATCCCCTGACCCATCGCAAGATCGAGGAAGTCGGCTCGGCCAACTTCTTCGCCATCACGGGCGACGGCAAGTTCGTCACCCCGCGCTCCGAATCCGTGCTGCCGGGCGTGACCCGCATGTCGCTGATGGAACTGGCCCGCGAGCGGCTGAACCTGGAAGTGGTCGAGGGCGACGTCTATATCGACCAGCTCGACCAGTTCGTCGAAGCCGGCGCCTGCGGCACCGCGGCGGTCATTACCCCCATTGGCGGCATCCAGTACGGCGAGAAGCTGCACGTCTTCCACAGCCTGACCGACGTCGGCCCGGTGACGCGCAAGCTGTACGAGGAACTGACCGGCATCCAGACCGGCGACAAGCCGGCTCCGGAGGGCTGGATCGTCAAGGTCTGACTTGAGGTTGGTTTAGTGTGAAGAAGGCGCCTCAGGGCGCCTTTTTCGTTTGGGTAGACCGGATTGCTGACACAACTGCTTATCGAGCGATCTGCCGAAACTTATTTCGCCTCGCCAGCAACTCACCTATCGCGGCCATGGGCCGCTCCTACAGGATGACTAGCTGCTGTAGGAGCGGCCCATGGTCGCGATTTCAGCAAGGCTCAGGTCTATCCAACGTTGGGCTTCGCTTGCGCTCAACCCAACCTACAAAGGCTCAGGCCGTAGCGTGGGAAACCGCAGAGCGTTTCCCACTGGCAACCCTTAACCGCCGAAGCCCAACATCCATAGGAGCAACCGTCCTTATCGCGGCCATGGGCCGCTCCTACGGATAGCCGGCTGCTGTAGGAGCGGCCCATGGCCGCGATTCCAGCGAGGTCTAGGTCTACGCACCGTTGGGCTTCGCTCCGCTCAACCCAACCTACGCAGCCCTCCCCCTACGCCCCGTCTCGCCGCCGCAGGATGGCGCGGGCGCCAATGAACAGCACCACCACGCAGATCGCCGCCGCGACCAGCCAGCGCTTCGACACATGATGCTCGGCGAAGAAATCTCGCAGGATCTCCCCTACCGCATAACCGATGCCGGTCATGACGAAGCCCCACAGCAGGGCGCCGATGATGTTGAAGAACAGGAACCGCCGCGGCCGCACGCCGCTGGCACCGATCAGCAGCGGGCCGATCAGGCGGAAGCCATAGGCGAAACGGATGCCGATGATCCACAACGCCTCGTGGCGATGGATGCGGCTGCGCAGCCAGTCGATGCGCGCTTGCTGGCGCTTGAAGCGGCTGAGGATGCTGTCGCCATAGCGACGGCCGAGATAGAACAGCGTCTGATCGCCGATGAAGCCGCCCAGGGCCACGCACAGCGCCGTAAGCGGAAACAGCAGGTAGCCATGTCGCGCGGCGATGCCGGCCAGGATGGCGACGCCGTCGCCCTCCACCAGCGCGCCCAGGACGGCGGCGCCGTAGCCGTAGTTGCTGATCACCTCGCTGTCGATCATGGGGCCGTCCTAGAGACCGAGGATGGTCAGCATGATGAAGGTGCCGAACAGCACGAAATGGGTCATGCCCTCGATGGCGTTGGTCTCGCCGTCGTTGAGGTTGATGGCGGCGACAATCAGGGTCACGGCCATCATCACCGTCTGCACCGGCGTCATGGCCATCTGGATCGGCTGGCCGTTGTACAGGGCGATGGCCTCCACCACCGGTACGGTGAGGATCACGGTGGACAGGCTGGCGCCCAGGGCGATGTTGATCACCGACTGCATGCGATTGGCCATGGCCGCGCGCAGGGCGGTGAGGATCTCGGGGCTGGCGGAGATCACCGCCACCACCAGCGCTGGGACCAGGGCGGGAACAGCCAGACCTTCCAGCCCGGTATCCAGCGACTTGGACATCACCTCGGCCAGGGCTCCGGTGGCGACGATGCCGACGATCAGCATGGCGATGGACAGGGTGGCGCTGCTTTCACCATGGCCGGCGGTGGCAGCTTCGCCCTCGGCAACCGGGCGCTTGCGCTTCTTGTCCGGGTAGTTGTAGCTGAAGAAATAGCTGTGCGGGCCGGTCTGCATGCGCAGGAACAGGGCATAGAGCAGCGCCATGGCACCGATGGTGAAGAAGGAATAGACGTGCCACTGGGCCGAGGGAATGAATTCCGGCACCAGCATGGAGATGCTCACCGCGGTGATGATCATCACCCCGTAGCTGCGGCTGGAGTCATCGTTGTAGGCCTGCTCGCCGTGCTTGAGGCCCCCGAGCAGCGCGGCCAGGCCGATGATGCCGTTCATGTCCAGCATGACCGCGGCATAGATGGTGTCGCGGGCCAGGGTCGGCGAGTGGTCGTGGCTCATCATGATCGCCAGGATGATCACCTCCACCAGCACGGCGGAGAGTGTCAGGATCATGGTCCCATAGGGATCGCCGACCTTTTCCGCCAGCAGTTCGGCGTGGTGGGCCACACGCATGGCCGCGCAGATGATGGCGGCGATCAGACCGCCTGCCGCGATCAGCGCCAGGGTCTGGCCACCGCCGAGCAGCGCGTGTTCGAACACATAGGCCAGCACCGTGGCGCCAATGGCGACCAGCAGCAGGGTTTCGTCTTTGAGAGCGGCGAGCATGGAAAAGGGCGTCCTTGGTTGAGCAATGCCTTGTTACGACCGCCGTAGACGGCAAAACGCTCGCAGGCACCTGCATCCAGCCGGAGATCGCCGCCCCAGGCGGGCTCAACCCACGCGAGCAGGCGGCACCAGCCGCTTCCACACCGCCTTGGTGCCGGTCGCGCAGGCCTGGCGATAGCCCAGGGCATGGCGTTCCACCAGGAACCAGGACACCACCGCCAGCGGCAGGGTGATGCCGATGGAGAGCAGCACCATGGTCCAGGCCTCGATGCCGGGAATCACCGCCGCCAGGGTCTGCTGCACCGGGAAGGAATAGATGTAGAGGCCGTAGGAGTAGTCGCCTACTTCATTGAAGGCGCGGATGCGCCCGGCCGGCACGAAGGCAAGGTAGAGCAGCACATAGCCCAACGTCAGGTTGTAGACCAGGTAGAAGCTGTCGCGGTCGGGCATCGCCACCGCCAGCAGCGCCACGGCGGCGACGAAGGCCGCCCGCGACAGGGGGATGTAGCCACGCAGCACATAGAAGGCACCGCCCAGGAAGAACATCTGAAACAGCCGCAGCAGGTGCGATTCGCTGGCGAAGAAGTAGTAGGCGAACAGCTTGAACAGCGCGGCGCCCGCGGCGAACAGCAGGATGGCGCGCTGGAAGTGGCGACTGTCCAGCCGCAGCCAGAGCACGAACAACCAGAGCAGCGCCAGGGCGCCGTACATGCCCACCTCGAAGGGCAGCGTCCACAGCGAGCCATTGACGATGGCCTGCAGCGGATTGCCCTCGAACAGACCGGGCAGGTCGAATTCGGCGCCAGCGATCAGGCCGGTGTTCTTGAACAGATAGAACCAGGTCTGGGGATCGCTCAGATAGTCGTGCAACGGTGCCCGGGTCAGCCAGGCGCCCAGGCCCAGCACCGTCAGCACCAGCATCACCAGCAGCCCTGGCACCACGCGCAGGGCACGGCCCCAGACGAAGTCGATGATGTCGGCGCGGCTGAGCAGACTCTTGGTGACCAGAAAGCCACTGGTGATGAAGAAGATGTCGACCGCGATGTCGCCCAGGGTCATGCCCAGGCTCTCGCGTCCGGGTTCTGCCGTGGCGGTGCCGCTGGAAATGGCGAAGCTGTGGCTGAAGACCACGGCGAGCGCCGCGATCATGCGAATCAAATTGAGATTGTTGTTCTTGCCGCCAACGTAATCCTGAACGGTCTGCACGGATACCTCACGTCTGGTGTTTGGAGCCATGCGTCCCGATTGTAGTCAGATCCAGACCCAATGCAGGCCTTATGGCCCTTTGCTGGCCCAAAGCGTGGAATGCTGGGAATTTCTGACCGCCCAAACCACCGTACATCGGTCAGCGGGAACCCGGATGCCTGCGGAAACCGGTGCAAAGCGTGCGACAATCGTCCATCTTTTTCCGATTCAAGCTATCCCGAGGATCCCATGTACGACTGGCTCAATGCCCTGCCCAAGGCCGAACTGCACCTGCACCTGGAAGGCACCCTGGAGCCCGAGTTGCTGTTCAAGCTGGCCGAGCGCCATGGCGTCGCCCTGGCCTGGCCGGACGTCGAGGCCCTGCGCGCCGCTTACAACTTCGGCAACCTGCAGGAATTCCTCGACCTCTACTACGCCGGCGCCGACGTGCTGCGTACCGAGCAGGACTTCTACGACCTGACCTGGGCCTATCTGCTCAAGTGCAAGGAGCAGAACGTCATCCACACCGAGCCCTTCTTCGATCCCCAGACCCACACCGATCGCGGCATTCCCTTCGAGGTGGTGGTACGCGGCATCACCCAGGCGCTGACCGACGGCGAGAAGCAGCTGGGCGTGACCAGCGGGCTGATCCTGAGCTTCCTGCGTCACCTCTCCGAAGACGCCGCCCAGGCCACCCTGGACCAGGCGCTGCCATTCCGCGACCACTTCGTCGCCGTCGGCCTGGACAGCTCCGAGAAGGGGCATCCACCGAGCAAGTTCAAGCGCGTCTTCGCCCGAGCTCGCGCCGAGGGTTTCCCGGCCGTGGCCCATGCGGGCGAGGAAGGCCCGCCGGAGTACATCTGGGAAGCCCTGGACCAGCTCGGCGTGGTGCGGATCGACCATGGCGTGCGCGCCTTCGAGGACGAGCGCCTGATGGATCGCCTGGTCGACCAGCAGATCCCGCTCACCGTGTGCCCGCTGTCCAACACCAAGCTCTGCGTGTTCGACGACATGAGCCAGCACACCATCCTCAAGATGCTCGACCGCGGCCTCAAGGTCACCGTCAACTCGGACGATCCGGCCTACTTCGGTGGCTACGTCACCGAGAACTTCATGGCCCTGCACGAAGGCCTGGGCATGACCCAGGCGCAGGCCCAGCGTCTGGCGCAGAACAGCCTCGACGCCCGCCTGGTGAAATGAGCATGAGCCTGACCGCTGCCGAGATCTCCTACTACGAACGCTTCGCCGAGCGCCTGGCCGATGCCGCCGCCGTGGCCATCCAGCCCTATTTCCGCGCCCAGCTGGCAGTGGACGACAAGGGCGACGCCGCCATCGCCGGCCGCCGCTATGACCCGGTGACCATCGCCGACAAGGCCGCCGAACGGGCCATGCGTGAACTCATCCAGGCCGAACACCCGGATCACGGCATCCTCGGCGAGGAAGAAGAGAACGTCGCCGGCAGCAGTCCCCTGAGCTGGGTGCTGGACCCCATCGACGGCACCCGTGCCTTCATCACCGGCCTGCCGCTGTGGGGCACCCTGGTGGCGCTCAACGACGGTAGCCGCCCGGTGATCGGGGTGATGAACCAGCCCTTCACCGGCGAACGCTACCTGGGCACCCCGGCCGGCGCCTGGCGCAACGGCGCGGCCCTGCGCACCCGCGCCTGCGCCAGCCTGGCCCAGGCCCGGCTGATGTGCACCAGCCGCGACATCTTCGACACCCCCGAGCGCCTGGCGGCCTTCGACGCCGTGGCCGCCGAGGTGCAGCTGGCCCGCTTCGGCGGTGACTGCTACGCCTACTGCATGCTGGCCTCGGGCTTCGTCGACGTCATCATCGAGGCGGGCCTGCAGCCCTACGATGTCCAGGCGCTGATCCCCATCATCGAAGGCGCTGGCGGCCGCATGACCGCCTGGGACGGCGGCGATGCCCAGCAGGGTGGTGCCATCCTCGCCTGCGGTGATCCGGCGCTGCATGCGCAGTTGGTGGAGCGGCTCAAGCACCTGGCCTAGGACGCCCACTTTCGTAGGTTGGCGCCGAGCGCAGCGAAGCCCAACATTACAGTGCGTCCAGCCTGGCTTATGGGCGCTCTGGCTGCTTAGCGAGGTTTGGGGGGAGATGCTAGAACCACCGGCAGCCCCTATAACCCACCAGGGCCCTATAGCTAATCCTCAGCAATCGCGGCCATGGGCCGCTCCTACAGGTTAGGACTAGACCTGTAGGAGCGGCCCATGGCCGCGATTGGCGATGCTCCATTTTCCGTAGGAATGGCGATATCGGCGGACAATCAGTCAGCCCCGCCGTACCCATGCACGTCGCCTCGGATAACCTCCTTAAGCCCCCTCTAAGCCAAACCCCGTATACCGGCAGGATTCCGCCAAGAGTCATTGCCTTGCTCCCCTCCTCCTCCCCTGCCTCGCCACGCGCCGCGCGTCTGGAGCGGGTACTGCTGCTCTGCTGCCTGGTTGCCTACCTGCTCGCCGGTCTATTCGGCCGTGGCCTATGGAAGGCCGACGAGCCCTACTCCTTCGGCATGGTGTGGAATTTCCTCACCACGCCGGACTGGCTGATCCCGCGGGTCGGTACCGCGCCCTTCATGGAAAAGCCGCCGCTGATGTACTGGACCGGCGCCCTGGCCGCGCGGCTGCCTTCGCCCTGGTTGAGTGCACCGGACGGTGCCCGGCTGGCGGTGCTGGCCTGGATGCTGGTGACCCTGGCCGCCCTGGCCTGGCTTACCCAGAGGGTGCTGCCCGGGCGTAGGCGCCAGGCCGTACTCGCCCTGTTGGGCATGCTCGGCATCGTGCAGCACAGCCATCTGCTGATCGCCGACGTGCCCCAGCTGGCCGGCGCCACCCTCGGCCTGGCTGGCCTCGCCGCGCAGTTGCACGACCGGCGCCACCCCTGGCGTCATGGCCTGCTGTGTGGCAGCGGTCTCGGCATCGCCTTCATGAGCAAGGGCCTGCTGGTACCTGGGGTACTGGGGCTCACGGGAGGACTCTGCGCGCTCTGCTGGCCCAGGCGCTTGGTCGAGCCGGAAGGTCGCCGCTGGCTGCTCGCCGCCAGCCTGGCCGCCCTGCCCTGGCTGCTAATCTGGCCATGGCTGCTCTGGCACCGGGCTCCGGAACTGTTCCATACCTGGTTGTGGACCAACAATATCGGCCGCTTCTTCGGCCTGGAAGCACGCAACAGCGACAGCGACGGCCTGGTCTCCAGCCTGGCGGACCTGGTGGCGCTGTCCTTTCCCACCGGACCGATCCTGCTCGGCGCCACGCTCTGGCAACTGCACCACCGCGGCGGCAGCCCCTTGCGACGGCTGGGCCGCCATCCCGGCCTGGCTACGGTGGTGCTCTACACGATCGTCTGCCTGGCGGTCCTGCTCAAATCAGCGGTGTTTCGCAGTCTCTATCTACTGCCGCTGTTTCCGGCCCTGGCGCTGCTGGCGGCACGCCTGCAGCCGCCGCCCCCTCTCGCTCGGTTCGGGCGCGTTCTTGGCCTGGGCGTCTGGACGCCTCTCATCGCCCTGCTGGCCCTGGGTGGCCTCGGCCTGGCGCGGGGCTGGCCGCTGCCCTGGCCAGCCTTGATCCGCGATCACCTGCCGATAGGAGAACGCCTGCCGGTGAGTCTTCTGGCCTGGACCCTGGCCCTGCTGGCCCTGGTCGCCTGGGGACTGGTGCTGGGTGTGTGCCGTCGACTGACGCCGGCCAGTGTCTGGTTCGTCGGCCTGACCGTCAGCTGGAGTCTGGCCAACAGCCTCTGGCTACCCTGGGTCGATCTGGGCAACAGCTATGCGCGGCCCTTCAGCGAGCTGCAGCGGGTACTCCCGCCCACGGCTTGCCTGGCCAGCTATGGCCTGGGCGAGTCGGAACGCGCCATGGTGCATGTCTATACCGGCTATCCGCCGCAGGAGATATCCGACCTCGCCCAGGTGCCCTGTCGAGTCCTGGTGGTCCAGGACGAAAGACACGAAGCGGTGGCCATGCCCACGGGCTGGCAGGAGCTCTGGCAGGGCGCCCGCCCCGGCAATCGCAAGGAGCGCTTTCGCGCCTTTCGGCTCAGCCCCTAGTCTCGGCTCGCTACCCGGGCAGGCGGTCGAGGCCGTGAAGGGCCCGCTCGAACATGAAAAACCCGTAGCCCTGGACAGGCGAGCTGAATCGTTTAACCTTGCCACGACAAGCTCTAGCCTGCGGATTTCAGGCGAAACGGCTCTGCGCTGCCAGACGGCCGTGCCCGGGCCATGGCTGTGCTCTTGACATGCTAGAGTGAAAAAAACGGATCGACGCTGCGACGCTCGACCGAAGGTTCGTCGACCAGGACGGTGCGAACCCGAACGACCGTGCTGCCGGAGCCGCTCGCGTTCCGGCGCAGTCGGCACGGATCAGACGCTGAAAAGGCCCAAGGAGCAGTTCGTGAATCAGGCCAGCGATTCCCCGCCACGCAAACCTCGTCAACCCAGTCCCGCCGCCCAGCTGCGACGACAGCGCCAGATCGAGGCCAAGCGTACCCAGATCCTCAGCGCCGCCCTCGACATCTTTTCCCGCTTCGGCCTGCATGGCGCCAGCCTGGATCAGGTGGCGCTGCAGGCGGACGTCTCCAAGACCAACCTGCTCTACTATTTCAGCAACAAGGAAGAACTCTATCTCGCGGTGCTGCGCCAGCTGCTCGCCACCTGGCTGCGGCCCCTGCGCATCTTCAGCGAAGACCAGGAGCCCCTCGACGCCCTACGCGACTATCTGCGGCAGAAGCTGGAGATGTCCCGCGACCACCCCGCCGAATCCCGGTTGTTCTGCCTGGAGATGGTCCAGGGCGCACCCTTGCTGCTGCCCGAATTGCAGAGCAGCAGCCTGCACGCCCTGATGGACGAGAAGGTCCGGGTGATCCGCGCCTGGATCGACGCCGGCCGCCTGGCACCGGTGGATCCGCATCAGCTGATGTTCAGTATCTGGGCCACCACCCAGCACTATGCGGACTTCCGGGTACAGGTACAGGCCCTGTGCGGCCGCACGCTGAAGGATCCGGTCTTCTTCGACGAGGTCCTGCGCGGCCTGGAAACCCTGATCATCGACGGCCTGCGTCCACGTCCGGCCGCCTGAGCACGCCTCAGGGCGTCAGGAAGAAGTCGGCGAACAACTCGCTCAGCAAGGGCCAGAGCGGTGCCGGCAGATCGTGAGCCATCTCGGCAATGAGCTCGAAGCGGGCACCGGGAATGGCCCTGGCCACGGCGCGCCCACAGGCTGGGCGCAGGAGCGGATCCCGCGCGCCATGTACTACCAGAGCCGGCGCCTGGATGCGCCGGGCGAAGGGGCGCAGGTCGCCACTGCCCAGCAGGGCGAACAGCTGCCGCTGCACCCCGTCCACGTCCACCCCGCGCGCCAGGATACGCTGCACCAGGCGTTCGAGATCAGCGTCGCTCTGGCGGTAGCTGGGGCTCTCGATACCGCGCAGCAGGTTCTTCTGTCGGGCGAGCGCCGCATCGGCCGGCAGGTCGGTCGGCGGCCGCAGCAGCAGGCTGCCAAGCAGCTTGAACGAGGGCGGCGGCAACAGCGGCTGATTCGTGGACGAGAACAGGATACCCAGGCGCGCGACCCGCTGCGGCCAGTCGGCGGCGAGGATCTGGGCGATCATGCCCCCCATGGAGCCGCCCAGCACATGGGCGCGCTCCAGCCCCAGGTGATCGAGCAGCCCGACCGCATCGGCGGCCATGGCTTCCAGGCGATAGGGCACCGCGCTGGGCTTGCCCAGCTGCGCCCGGCCCAGCACGGGCCACAACGACGGCGGTCGCCCACCGGGCCAGCTCAGCCGCGAAGACTGGCCGACGTCGCGATTGTCGAAGCGGATCACCCGCAGTCCACGCCGGACCAGGGCTTCGCAGAAGCCTTCCGGCCAGAGCAGCAGCTGGGCGCCAAAGCCCATGATCAGCAGCAGCGCCGGATCGGCGGGATCGCCCCAGTCTTCGTAAGCCAGTTCGAGGGCGCCAACCCGGGCGCGACCTTCACGTATGTCCATGGCTCCCCCGCGAAATCGGTAAAGGTTCATGCTACTCCAAGGCCAGCGCGAGCAAAGCGGTAGAACCCGACGGTCACGCAGCAGCGGTGCGCTATGCTCAGGCGACCCTCTACCTGAGACCACGGCCATGCCTGCAGCGCCACTGGAGTACCACCTTACCGATGAGGCGCGCGAAGAGCTGCGCCAGGCCATCGGTGTGCCGCTGCGACAGTACAACGAAGCCCAGGTCGGCCCGAGCGGTTATCGGGCCTTGGTCATCAGCCTGAGCCGCGACGGCCAGCCCCTGGGCGGACTCTGGGGCTACACCAGCTATGGCTGGCTCTATGTGCAGTTGCTGGCGGTGGACGAAGCCGCCCGCGGTCAGGGTGCTGGCCGCGAGCTGATGCTGCGCGCCGAGGCCGAGGCGAGCAGCCGCGGCTGCCACGGTGCCTGGCTCGACACCCACGAATTCCAGGCCCGCAGCTTCTACGAGCGCCTGGGCTATGAAGTGTTCGGCGAGCTGGCAGACTATCCGCCGGGCTTTGCGCGGTATTTCCTGCGCAAGGCGCTGGTCTGAGCGGCCGGCTACCGAGGGACCATGCGAGCCTTATCCTTTCGAACGATGGGTCTGGTAGCGCTGCTGGCGCTGGCGGGCAACAGCCGGGCCGAACCAGGCTTCAGGGTCATCGACGGGCGCGGCTGCCTGCTGGGCCTCACCACGGGTGAGCAGACCCAGACTCAGCCGACGCTGGCCTTCGTCGGCGCCCTGTACGATAAGCCAGAAATTCGCCGGGAGGTGCTCTTGCAGATGGCGCAGACCGCCCTGGCCGCCGGCTGTCCGGCCGACGAACCTGTCGACGCCGGAGGCCTGACGCCGCTCAACGCCGCCATCCTGTTCAATCGGCCGGACCTGGTCGCCCTGCTGTTGCGCTACGGCGCCGATCCGGAGCGACGTATCGAGCGACCTGGCAAGGCATCGGACGGCTGGAATGCCTACCAGCTCCAGGCCTTCCTGAAGCAGAAGCGGCCCCTTGATCGCAGTGCCATCGACCGCTTGCTGGACGAGCATCGCCAGCGCGCCGCGCGCCCCTGAAGTCGCTAGAACGCGGTCAGGAAATTCCCCACCCGGGCGTTCTCTTCCCCACCCTCCAGCAGGGGCACCTCGGCTTCGTCCTTTAGCTGAACCCCGGAGAGCTTACGGCGATCGGCCTCGCGCATCAGGTAAAGCAGCTTGTGCGCCGCCAGGCCATAGGCGAGGCCCTCCAGGCGCACGTTGGAGATGCAGTTGCGACCGGCATCGTTGAGGCCCGGGCGCGGACCATAGGTGAAATAGAGGCCGAGGCTGTCGGGTGAGCTGAGACCGGGGCGCTCGCCGATCAGCATCACCAGCAGCCGCGCCTTGAGCAAACCGCCGATCTCGTCACCCACCGCCACCCGGCCCTGTTCCACCAGGGTGACCGGCGCCCAGCGCCAACCGTCGGCCTTGGCCTGGTCGGCCAGCCGCTCCAGGAACGGCAGGGCATGGCGATGCACTGCCAGGGCCGAGAGGCCGTCGGCGATGACCACGGCGACGTCGAAGCCATCCGGATGCTCGGCGGCATAGGCCTGGAGTTCGCGGGCGGATTCCTCCGACAGCTTGCGTCCCAGGTCGGGGCGCTGCAGATAGGTGTGTCGATCCGGCGCGGCGCTCTTGAGCACCAGGGTCTCGCGGCCCTGGGCGGTCAGGCCTTCACGTAGCGCCTGGTGATCGAAGGCCAGGTGCACGGCATCGCGCGCCTGGGCATGGGCGGCCTGGAAGTCCAGCTGGGCAGCGGTGGGCAGGCTGGTGCCGGCGCGGCCCAGGGCGATGCGCGCCGGAGTCAGGCGACGCAATTCGGCCCAGGGATCGGGGCGGGCGGTGTCGGAGTCCTTCATGGCAACCTCCTCGGTAGGTTGGGTTGAGACGGCTTCATCGTCGAAGCCCGACAAGCAAGGATTGGGGCTGGCACTCGGCCCTTTCGTAGGTTGGGTTGAGATAGCTCCACCGTCGAAGCCCAACAGGCACGAGTCGAGCCTGGCAACGTTGGGCTTCGCTAACGCTCAGCCCAACCTACGAAAAACCATTCAAATCTGCGCCAACACCTGCTGGAACGGCGCGGGCAAGCCCTCGCCGAGGCGGAAGCGACCGTCTTCCAGGCGCAGGATGCCAAGGCGATCGAGCCAGGCGGCGAATTCCGGCGCCGGTTGCAGGCCCAGCACCTGGCGGGCGTAGAGGGCGTCGTGGAAGGAGGTGGTCTGGTAGTTGAGCATCACGTCGTCCGAGCCCGGGATGCCCATGATGAAATTGATGCCCGCCGCGCCCAGCAGGGTCAGCAGCATGTCCATGTCGTCCTGGTCCGCTTCGGCATGGTTGGTGTAGCAGATGTCGCAGCCCATGGGCACGCCGAGCAGCTTGCCGCAGAAGTGATCTTCGAGCCCGGCGCGAATGATCTGCTTGCCGTTGTAGAGGTACTCGGGGCCGATGAAGCCGACCACGGTGTTCACCAGCAGCGGCTGGAATTTGCGCGCCACGGCGTAGGCGCGCACCTCGCAGGTCTGCTGATCGACGCCATGGTGGGCGCCTGCAGAAAGAGCACTGCCCTGCCCCGTCTCGAAATACATGAGGTTGTCGCCCAGGGTGCCGCGACGCTGCGACAGCCCCGCTTCATAGCCTTCCTGCAGCAGCGCCAGGCTGATGCCGAAGCTCTCGTTGGCGCCCTGGGTGCCGGCGATGGACTGGAACACCAAGTCCACCGGCGCGCCGCGTTCGATGGCGGCGATGCTAGTGGTGACGTGGGTCAGCACGCAGGACTGGGTGGGGATCTCGTAGCGCTGGATGACCGCATCGAGCATCTTCAGCAGCTCGCAGATGCCGCCCGTGCTGTCGGTGGCCGGATTGATGCCGATCACCGCGTCGCCGTTACCGTAAAGCAGGCCGTCGAGGACGCTGGCGGCGATGCCGGCCGGATCGTCGGTGGGGTGATTGGGCTGCAGCCGGGTCGACAGCCGCCCACGCAAGCCGATGGTGTTGCGGAAACGGGTCACCACGCGGACCTTCTGGGCTACCAGGATCAGATCCTGGATGCGCATGATCTTGGACACCGCGGCGACCATCTCCGGGGTCAGTCCCGGGGCCAGCGCAGCGAGACTGGTCTCGTCGGCCGCCGCACCTAGCAGCCAGTCGCGGAAGCCGCCCACGGTGAGGTGGGCGACCGGGGCAAAGGCCTCGGCATCGTGGCTGTCGACGATCAGCCGGGTGACTTCGTCGGCCTCGTAGGGAATCACCGCCTCGCTGAGAAAGTGCTTGAGCGGCAGCTCGGCCAGGGCCATCTGCGCCGCCACCCGCTCCACATCGCTACTCGCGGCGACTCCGGCCAGAACATCTCCCGACCGCGCTGGAGTGGCCTTGGCCATGAGCGCCTTGAGATCGGCGAAACGCCAGGTCTGGCCGCCCACACTGTGCTGGAAACCGCTCATGCTACCTCCCGGGTTGCGCTGCTCAGGCCTCGCCGAAGGCAGCGTCGGGTGCAATGTCGCCCTGTCTACGGCTGAGACCGCAGACCAGCGCCCCTATCACCATCAGCACCACGAAGACGCTGGCGATCACCGGGTTGTACCAGACCATGGCGATCAGGCAGACCACCGCCAGCACCAGGGCGATGGCTGGCACCACCGGATAGCCAGGGGCGCGGAAGGTACGCTCCAGGTGGGGCTCGCTGCGGCGCAGCTTGAACAGGCTGAGCATGCTCATGATGTACATGACGATGGCGCCGAACACGCTCATGGTGATCATGGCGGCGGTCAGGGTCATGCCCTGCAGGCTGATCACCCCGTCGCTGAAGATGGCGGCGATGCCCACCACGCCGCCGGCCAGCACCGCTCGGTGCGGCGTCTGGAAGCGCGACAGCTTGGCCAGGCCGTGGGGCAGGAAGCCGGCGCGGGCCAGGGCGAAGAACTGCCGCGAATAGCCAAGGATGATGCCGTGGAAGCTGGCCACCAGCCCGAACAGGCCGATGCCCACCAGCAGGTGCAGCCACACGGAGCCTTCGCCCACCACCCCCTTCATGGCCTGGGGCAGCGGATCGTTGATGTTGGACAGTGCCCGCCAGTCGCCCACGCCGCCAGCGAAGATCATCACGCCGATGGCCAGGGTCACCAGGGTGAGGATGCCGGCGATATAGGCCTTGGGAATGGTGCGCTTGGGGTCCTTGGCTTCCTCGGCCGCCATGGCCGCGCCCTCGATGGCGAGAAAGAACCAGATGGCGAAGGGGATGGCGGCGAACATGCCGCCCACCGCCGCCAGCGAGAACTGGTCCTGCCCGGCCCAGCCGCCACTGGTGAAGTTGGCCACACTGAAGCCCGGCGCTACCACACCCATGAAGATCAGCAGCTCGATCACCGCCAGCACCGTGACCACCAGCTCGAAGGTCGCGGCGATGCTTACCCCGAGGATGTTCAGGGTCATGAAGATGAAATAGGCCGCCACCGCGCACAGCTTGGGATCAAGGGTGGGAAACTGCACATTGAGGTAGGCGCCGATGGCCATGGCGATGGCCGGTGGCGCGAAGACGAACTCGATCAGCGTCGCGATCCCGGCGATGGTACCGCCCCGGGGACCGAAGGCGCGGCGGCTGTAGGCGAAGGGGCCGCCGGCATGGGGAATGGCGGTGGTCAGCTCGGTGAAGCTGAAGATGAAGCAGGTGTACATCACCGCCACCACCAGCGCGGTGACCAGAAAGCCCAGGGTCCCGGCGACGCCCCAGCCATAGCTCCAGCCGAAGTACTCCCCGGAGATCACCAGACCCACGGCGATACCCCAGAGGTGCAGGGTGCCGAGGGTCGGCTTGAGTTTTTCGTTGGTCATGACAGGCCACTCCCCTTGTAGCGACGTGATCCGAATGGGCGACCGCGATCCCGCGATGCCCGGCTTTTTCGAGCTTAAACAGACCAGGACCGCGCCGACTTGACCGCTCGGCACGGCCGGTGCGACCCAGGGTCAAGTCGGCGTTACCCCTCTTCCCAGGCTGCTACCCGCGACCGCACCAGCTCGGTGCGACACCCACCCTCGCGCCCCGCAATGAGGCATGCCAAGGGCCGAATACCGTGAAGCCCTCGACGTTACGGCACCTGTACCGGGTCGACGTCTGGCCCGGGGCACAGCCTTTGCTTCACTCATGCCGATCCCCTCCCTGGACCCGCCCCATGCCCCTGGCCGCTTCCGGCTTAGCCGCCCTGACCTCACCGTCGCGCAACCTCGGCGTGCTCTCTGCCGCCGCCAGCGGGCTGGATACCGTCATCACCAGCCACGGCGGCGATGTCGATCGCATCTTCGGCACCGCCGGCATCGACCCCGAACAGCTGCAGCACCCCACCCTGAGCCTGGGGCTGGGCAACTACTGCCGGGTCCTCGAAGAAGCCGCCGCCCAGTCCGGCTGCGACAATTTCGGGCTGCACTACGGGCAGCAATTCAAACCGCAGATGCTCGGCCTGCTGGGCTACGTGGGGCTCTGCTCGCCCACCGCCGAGGCAGCGCTGCAGAACTTCGCCGCCGCCTTTCCCTTCCACCAGCACAGCACCCTGATCCAGCTGGTGGACGCCGGTGACTGCTGGCGCTTCGACTACCAGGTGCGCCACGGCGCCATCGTTGCCCGCCGCCAGGACGCCGAGCTGACCCTGGGCATGCTGCTCAACCTCTTGCGCCATGTGCTCGGCCCGACCTGGGCGCCGCGGGCGGTGCAATTCGAACATCCCCGGCCCGAGGGCTGGCACGAGCATCGCCGGCTGTTCGATGCCGCGGTAAGCTTCGGTCACCCCTACAACGCCATGCTGGTGCCCAAGGCCGACCTGCGCGACCGCACCATGCCCGACCACGACCCACTGCTCCTGCTGGTGGTGCAGGACGCCATTCGCCAACTCGGCCAGCGCTTGCCGCAGCTGGAACTGCTCGAAGAGGTCCGCGCCTCGGTACGCCTGGCACTGCCCCTGGGCGAACCCAGCCTGGAGACCATCGCCCAGCGCCTGGACCTGTCCACCAGCCAGCTGCAACGCCGCCTGCGCGACCAGGGCGCGAGTTTCTCGGCGCTGGTCGAAGGCGTCCGCCGCGACCTGGCTCAGCACTACCTGCGGCAGCGGCTGCCGATCACCGACCTGGCGCCGCTGCTGGGCTACTCGGAGACGAGTGCCTTTTCGCGGGCGTTTCGGCGGTGGTTTCAGGTGAGTCCGCGGCAATGGCGGGGCCTTTCGTAGAGGTTGGATCCTTGAGCGCCAGCGAAGCCCTACGTCGAGCGGCCATCCAAGCACCGGCATCGGTAGGTTGGTGTTGAGCGTAGCGAAGCCCAACGGCAACTCCTGCTTAGCCGGTCAGATTCTTGCAAGGCCTTGCCCCAAACAGCCCCAACCAGAACAACGACCGCCCGATGACCTCTGCCCTGCCCCCTGCCCTCTTCACCCCGGCCTGGCCGGCGCGCCTGGAGCTGGCCTATGCCCGCCAGGGCGACTGGACCCGGCCCACCACCCGCCGCCACCTCGGTCCCTTGCGCGTCCAGAAGCATCTGCACGCCGAAGGCCCCGAAGTCTGCCAGCACATCCTGGTGCATCCACCGGGCGGCATCGCTGGCGGGGATCGGCTGGACATCGACGTCAGCGTCGGCGAAAACGCCTGGGCTCAGCTCACCAGCCCTGGGGCAGCCAAGTGGTATCGCGCTGACAGCGCGGCCCACCAGCAGATCGACCTGCGCGTGGCCGCTGGCGCCACCCTGGAATGGTTGCCCCAGGAGACCATCGTCTTCTCCGGCGCCCAGGCCCATCTCGCCACCCGCATCGAGCTGGAAGGCGATGCCCGCCTCTGCTACTGGGACATCGTCGCCCTGGGCCGCCCGGCCAGTGCCGAGCGCTTCACCGAAGGCCTGTTCCAGGCACACCTGGACATCCGTCGCGACGGCACCCCGCTGTGGCACGAGCGCCAGCGCCTGGTCGGCGCGGACCGCCTGCTGGACTCGCCCATCGGCCTGGCCGGCCAGCCGGTGTTCGCTACCCTGCTGATCACCGGCACCCTGGACGCCGACACCCTGGCGCGCTGCCGTGACCTCGCCCTGCCGGTACGCGGCGACCTGACCCAGCTACCCGGCCTGGTGGTCGCCCGCTGCCTGGCCGCCGAATCCCTTCAGGCCCGCGCCTGGCTGATCGAGGTGTGGCGCCTGCTGCGCCCGGCCCTGCTCGGCCGCGTGGCCATGCCGCCACGGATCTGGAGTACCTGAGGCAGCGCCGCCCTTGTAGGCGCGGCCCATGGCCGCGATGATCGACCGACATCCCTTGACCGCATCTGCCAACCGGAACACCCATGGACCTGACACCCCGCGAAAAAGACAAACTGCTCATCTTCACTGCCGGCCTGGTGGCCGAACGCCGCCTGGCGCGCGGGGTGAAGCTCAACTACCCGGAAGCCATGGCGCTGATCTCCGCCGCCCTGCTCGAAGGCGCCCGTGACGGTCGCACCGTGGCCGACCTGATGCACTACGGCACCACCCTGCTGACCCGCGACCAGGTGATGGAAGGCATTCCGGAGATGATCCCGGAGATCCAGGTGGAAGCCACCTTCCCCGACGGGACCAAGCTGGTCACCGTCCACCAGCCGATTGCCTAGGGAGACCACCATGAGTCTGATCGTCCGCGACGCCACCCCTGCCGACCTGCCGGCGGTGCTGCACATCTACAACGACGCCGTCAGCAACACCACGGCGATCTGGAACGAAACCCCGGTGGACCTGGCCAACCGCCAGGCCTGGTTCGACCTACGCGCTACCCAGGGCTATCCGATCCTGGTCGCCGAGAACGCCGAAGGGACGGTGGTGGGCTACGCCTCCTTCGGTGACTGGCGGCCCTTCGAGGGCTTTCGCCACACCGTCGAGCACTCGGTCTATATCCATCCTGACCAGCGCGGCCAGGGCATCGGCCCGCAGCTGATGATGCCGCTCATCGAACGTGCCCGCGCCTGTGACAAGCACGTGATGGTGGCCGCCATCGAGAGTGGCAACCAGGCCTCGATCCGCCTGCACGAGCGCCTGGGCTTCATCACCACTGGGCAGATGCCCCAGGTCGGCATCAAGTTCGGACGCTGGCTGGACCTCACCTTCATGCAACTGATGCTGGAGCAGCGCCCATGATCCCCGGCGAATACCAGATCCAGGACGGCGACATCGAACTCAATGCCAGCCGCCGTACCTTGAGCCTGACCGTTGCCAACAGCGGCGACCGACCGATCCAGGTGGGCTCGCACTACCACTTCCACGAAACTAACGACGCCCTGGTGTTCGACCGCGCCCTGGCCCGTGGCATGCGCCTCAACATTGCCGCCGGCACCGCCGTGCGCTTCGAGCCGGGCCAGAGCCGCGAGGTGGAGCTGGTCGACCTGGCCGGCGCCCGCACCGTCTACGGCTTCGCCGGGCGGGTGATGGGCAGGTTGTAGGGACAGCCCCTCACCCCAACCCTCTCCCTCAGGGAGAGGGGGCCAAAAGCAGACACCATGCCTTTCGCCCTTCCCTTTTCTGCCTGAGAAATGGTGGGCGTGAAGGCCCCAACCAGAACACCCGCTCTTCCCCCTCTCCCTCCGGGAGAGGGCGGGGGTGAGGGCAAACCGGACCATTTCTATTCGGGATCAACGCCTATGAAAATCTCCCGCCAAGCCTATGCCGACATGTTCGGCCCCACCACCGGCGACCGGGTGCGCCTGGCCGATACCGAGCTCTGGATCGAGGTCGAAGAGGACCACACCGTCTACGGCGAAGAAGTGAAATTCGGTGGCGGCAAGGTCATCCGCGACGGCATGGGTCAGAGCCAGCTGCTGGCGGCCGAGGTGGTCGACACCGTCATCACCAACGCCCTGATCGTCGATCACTGGGGCATCGTCAAGGCAGATGTCGGCCTCAAGAACGGGCGCATCCAGGCCATCGGCAAGGCCGGCAACCCGGACATCCAGCCCGGCGTCAGCGTACCCATCGGCGCGGCCACAGAAGTCATCGCCGGCGAAGGCATGATCCTCACCGCGGGCGGCATCGACTCCCACATCCACTTCATCTGCCCGCAGCAGATCGAAGAGGCGCTCATGAGCGGCACCACCACCATGATCGGCGGCGGCACCGGCCCGGCCACCGGCACCTATGCCACCACCGTGACCCCCGGTCCCTGGCACATGGCGCAGATGCTCAAGGCCGCCGATGCCTTCCCGATGAACATCGGCTTCACCGGCAAGGGCAACGCCAGCCTGCCCGGACCGCTAGAGGAACAGGTGCGCGCCGGCGCCATCGGCCTAAAGCTGCACGAAGACTGGGGCACCACCCCCGCCGCCATCGACAACTGCCTGGCGGTGGCCGATCGCTTCGACATCCAGGTAGCCATCCACACCGATACCCTCAACGAATCCGGTTTCGTCGAGACCACCCTGGGCGCCTTCAAGGGCCGCACCATCCACACCTATCACACCGAGGGTGCCGGCGGCGGCCACGCGCCGGACATCATCAAGGCCTGCGGCTTCCCCAACGTACTGCCCAGCTCCACCAATCCGACGCGGCCCTTCACCAGGAACACCATCGACGAGCACCTGGACATGCTCATGGTCTGCCATCACCTGGACCCGAGCATCGCCGAGGACGTGGCCTTTGCCGAGAGCCGCATCCGCCGCGAAACCATCGCCGCCGAGGACATCCTCCACGACCTCGGCGCCTTCGCCATGATCAGCTCCGACAGCCAGGCCATGGGCCGCGTCGGCGAGGTCATCACCCGCACCTGGCAGACCGCCGACAAGATGAAGAAGCAGCGCGGCCCGCTGCCCGAGGATGGCGCCGGTAACGACAACTTCCGGGTCAAGCGCTACATCGCCAAGTACACCATCAACCCCGCGATCACCCATGGCATCAGCCACGAGGTGGGTTCCATCGAGGTGGGCAAGTTCGCCGACCTGGTGCTCTGGCGCCCGGCGTTCTTCGGTGTGAAGCCGACGCTGATCCTCAAGGGCGGCGCCATCGCGGCCAGTCTGATGGGCGACGCCAACGCTTCCATCCCCACCCCGCAACCGGTGCACTACCGCCCCATGTTCGGCAGCTACGCCGGCATGCTCCACGACACCAGCCTGACCTTCATCAGCCAGGCCGCCTTCGAGGCGGGGGTGCCCGAGCAACTGGGGCTGAAGAAGCGCATCGGCGTGGTCAGGGGCTGCCGCACCGCGCAGAAGAGCGACCTCATCCACAACGACTATCTGCCGACCATCGAGGTCGATCCGCAGAACTACCAGGTCAGGGCCGACGGCCAGCTGCTCTGGTGCGAACCGGCCGAGGTCCTGCCGATGGCGCAGCGGTATTTTCTTTTCTAGAGGGCCTGTTCCAACGGCACGGCCTGTTGGGCTTCGCTGCGCTCAGCGCCAACCTACATTGCGCGCTCCGTAGGTTGGCGCTGAGGCAGCTCCATCGCCGAAGCCCAACGATGCGCATGGCTATGCCAGGCGTAGCCAAAGCCTCTAAACTGCGACTTTCCATTCACCAAGGACGGTGATCTTGGACTATCGACGCAACCGTGCCGCGGGTGGTACGTTCTTCTTCACGGTCAACCTCAACGACCGCTCCTCTACTCTACTCGTCGATCACATCGGCGCGCTGCGGCAGGCGATACGCCAGGTGAAAGCCCAGCATCCCTTCGACATTCTTGCCATGGTGGTCCTGCCCGATCACTTGCACGCGCTCTGGTGCCTGCCGGAGGGCGACTGGAACTATCCCCTGCGCTGGAGCCTGATCAAGGCAGGCTTCTCCCGTCAGTTACCGCCGCTTGAGACGGTAAACCTGTCGCGACGGCTAAAACGCGAACGCGGCGTCTGGCAAAGACGCTATTGGGAGCACCAGATCCGGGATGAGCAGGATCTGCAGCGGCATCTCGACTACATCCATTTCAATCCAGTGAAGCATGGTCATGCGCGAAGCGCGGTGGAGTGGCCCTATTCGTCCATCCATCGCTATGTGCGAGCAGGCGTCCTGCCAGCGGAGTGGGCAGGACAGCGCGATGAGGAATGGGCGGTGGGCGAGCGGTGAGAGTTGGTTGTGTTGGGCTTCGCTGCGCTCAGCGCCAACCTACGCGGTTCAACCATCCACGTTGTACCCAATCAACATTGGGCACCCGTAGGTTGGGCTGAGGCGGCTCTATCGCCGAAGCCCAACATGCCGTAGCAGGCATGGGCATCGTTGGGGTTGGTCGTGTTGGGCTTCGCTGCGCTCAGCGCCAACCTGCGCGGCTCAACCATCCACGTTGTACCCAATCAACATGGGGCACCCGTAGGTTGGGCTGAGGCAGCTCCATCGCCGAAGCCCAACACACCACGGCAAGCATGGGCACCGTTGGGCTTCGCTTTCGCTCAACCCAACCTACACGAAACCCGCCGGCGCTCAGCCGCGACTGACTGGCGCCGCCGGGGCTTCCGCGCGGTCGTCGCGGTCGTAGGCGGCCTTGTCCAGCTGGCCCATCCAGCGCGCGGTCAGGGTGCCGGCGGTCATGGAGCCGTTGACGTTGAGCGCGGTGCGGCCCATGTCGATCAGCGGTTCGATGGACACCAGCAGCGCCACCAGGGTGACCGGCAGGCCCAGGGCCGGCAATACGATCAGGGCGGCGAAGGTGGCACCACCACCTACGCCCGCCACGCCCGCCGAACTCAGGGTGACGATGCCCACGAGCGTGGCGATCCATAGCGGATCGAAGGGATCGATGCCCATGGTGGGCGCGATCATCACCGCCAGCATGGCCGGATAGAGACCGGCGCAACCGTTCTGGCCGATGGTGGCGCCAAAGGAGGCGGCGAAACTGGCGATGGCCGGCGGTACGCCGAGGCGCTCGGTCTGGGCCTCGATGTTCAGCGGGATGGTCGCCGCGCTGGAGCGGCTGGTGAAGGCGAAGCTCAACACCGTCCAGACCTTGGGAAAGAAGCGCGCTGGCGACAGGCCGCTCAGGGTCAGCAGCAGCGCATGCACGCCGAAGAGGATGGCCAGGCCCAGGTAGGAGGCGATCAGGAAGGTGCCCAGCTTGAGCACGTCCTGGGGGCTGGCGGTAGCGACCATCTTGGTCATCAGCGCCAGCACGCCATAGGGGGTCAGTTGCAGCAGCAGGCGTACCAGCTTCATCACCCAGGCCTGGAGCACGTCGATGCCAGCCAGCACCTTCTCGCCGCGGACCGGATCGTCGCGCTGCAGGCGCAAGGCGGCGACGCCGAGGAAGGCGGCGAAGATCACCACGCTGATGATGGAGGTGGGACTGGCGCCCGTGAGGTCGGCGAAGGGATTCTTCGGAATGAAGGACAGCAGCAGCTGGGGCACCGACAGGTCCGCCACCTTGCCGACATAGCTGTTCTGCAGGGTGGTCAGGCGCGCGGTCTCCTGGGCGCCCTGCACCAGGCCCTCGGCGCTCAGGCCGAACAGCCAGGTCACCAGCACCCCGACCAGGGCGGCGATGGCGGTGGTGAACAGCAGCGTGCCCAGGGTCAGCAGGCTGATGCGGCCCATGGACGAGGCCTCGCGCAACCGCGCCACGGCCGCCAGGATGGAGGCGAACACCAGTGGCATGATGCTCATCTGCAGCAGCTGTACATAGCCGTTGCCGACCAGGTTGAACCAGCTGATGGAGGTCTTGAGCACCGGGGCGTCGTGACCATAGACGAGTTGCAGCACCAGGCCGAAGGCGACGCCCAGGGCGAGGCCGATGAAGACGCGCACGGCCAGGCTCCAGCCGGTATTGCGGGTACGCGCCAGCAGGCCGAGCAGCACGGCGAAGGCGACGAGGTTGAGGACGAGAGGCAGATTCACACGAGGTCTCCGAAACGGCGCCCGGCGCGGCCGCCGGACGAGAGGCGGGCGATGGTATCAGTTCAGGCCGCCCGGGCTTAGATCGAGGCGCTATCACCTGATAACCCTGGGACCCTGGGCGGAGCGGTTCTATCGCCGGAGCGAACGGTATTTCCGCGGTGCTCTGCACTGCTAGAGTGCGCCGCGTCGGGAAACGAAGCCCGACCCTGCCAACCAGAAAAGGAGTCACCTCATGCAACGTTTCGCCAAGCTCGCCGCCTCTTTCGCCCTCGCCGCCGCCGTCGCTGGCTGCACCGGCACCGCGATGAAGACGCAGAACCTGGATCCGTCGCAGTACACCGTCGTCGGTCATGGCGAAGGCAAGGCCACCGGTCTGATGATCCTGGGTTTCATCCCGGTCCAGCAGAACGACCGCTTCGTGCGCGCCCAGCAGGCCGCCATCAAGTCCCGCGGCGGCGATGCCCTGATCAACGCCCAGGTGCAGGAAAACTGGTTCTGGGCCTATGTCCTGAACGGCTACACCACCACCGTTTCCGGCGACGTGGTCAAGCTCAAGCGCTGAGCCTTCCGCGACCGACAGGCGCCGCCCACCCGGGCGGCGTTTTTGCGCTAGGCTGGCAACTTCTCCCCGAGGAAGCCGACCATGACCGCGACCCTGATGAAACTCCCGCTGCAATCCATCGACGGCGAAACCCTGACCCTGGAACGCTACCTGGGCAAGGTGCTGCTGGTGGTGAACGTCGCCTCCAAGTGCGGCCTTACCAGCCAGTACGAAGGCCTGGAACGCCTTTACGAGACCCAGCGCGAGCGCGGCCTGGAGGTGCTCGGCTTTCCCGCCAACGACTTCAAGCAGCAGGAGCCGGGCAGCGATGCCGAGATCAAGGAATTCTGCTCCCTCACCTACGGTGTGCAATTTCCGCTGTTCGCCAAGCTCAGCGTGGTGGGTGAAGACCAGCATCCGCTCTATGCGGAGCTGACCCAGGCGCAGCCCGAGACGACTGGCGATGGCCCCTTCCGCGAGCGCATGCTGAGCCGTGGGGGCACCCCCAATCCCAAGCCCGAGGTGCTGTGGAATTTCGAGAAATTCCTGATTGGGCGCAATGGCGAGGTGGTGGGTCGTTTCGCGCCCGACGTGACGGCGGAGGATCCGCGGTTGCTGGAGGCCATCGAGAGGGAGTTGGCGAAGGGGTGAAGTCGGGGTGCCAGTAGGTTGGGTTGAGCGTTAGCGAAGCCCAACGATGCCGGGGTTTGCCCGCATGCTTGGGCTGATCGGTGCCTTGCTACTTACCGAGTTCTGCTGATGTTTTTTGTTTCGCCCACCCGAGCGACTCACTTTTTTCAATCGCGAAAAAAGTAAGCAAAAACGCTTGCCCCGGACATCCGGCCCTACGCTGCGCTTCGGAGCCACTCACGCCAGCGCCGTTCCGGGGTCGGCCTACACGGGCCGTCCATGGCCCGTTAGACCTCTCGCCGCCTCCATGCGGCTCGACCCACTCCACGACACTGGCGTTCGCCCTCCTGAACGGGGCGATTCGCCAGCCTGAAAGTTTTGGCTGAAGAGCCGGTAGGGTGGACAACGGCGCAGCCTTGTCCACGCGTTAAGCGTTGCTCCTCAAGTGGAAAACGCTGCGCGGTTTTCCACACTACACCTGAACACCCAAGCATCAGGCTTGCGCTTCGTCCCCGTCAGTGAGGCCGAGTGCAGGTGTCGCGCAGGGGGATGCAAGGCAGGACGCCGAGCAAGGCGCGAGGGGCAGGAGGCCCCTTCGTGCCGTGCCCTCGGAGCGGCGCTGGAGCGAGGGAGACGTAGCGAAGCGAAGTAACAGCCGCAAGCTGGCCCGAAGGGTGAGCGAAGCGAATCACCCGGAGCGTAGCGGAGGGCCGAAACGTGGGGACAAGCGTCTTTGGTTACTTTTTTCGGGGCGCGCAGCCGCGTTTGAAAAAAGTGACTCGCCCGGTTGGGCGAAACAAAAGCCATCAGGACACTCGATAACCCGCTAAGGCGCCTGATATCCAAAATGTTGGGCTTCGCTGACGCTCAGCCCAACCTACGGTAAGTGCCTGGAGCTCCTGCGCGATCGGGCTATGACAGCAGGTCTACCCCCGCTGCAACACCCCGCGCATAGACCCGAAATGCCCCGGGAAGGAACAGAAGAAGGTGTATTCCTTGCCCGCTTCCAGGACCCCGGTGTCGAAGGTCACCGAGTCCTTCTCGCCACCGCCCAGCATGCGGGTGTGGGCGATGATGCGTTCGTCGCCCTCGGGCAGGTAGCCCTTGTCTTCGCCTGCGTTCATGCCAGCGGCGTCGACGGCCGAGGCGTCGGTGGAGCGGGTCAGCACCCAGTTGTGGCCCATGACGTTCTTGGGCAGGCTCCCGCTGTGGATCAGCTCGACGGTAAAGGTCTTGCACGAGGCCGGGACCTGGATCGAGGCGCGGCTGTAGGTCATCTGGTCGCCGGCTTCGATCTGGGTGGTGCAACTGTCGGCGGCCCAGGCGCCGGTACTTCCCAGGGCGAACAGCGCGGCGGCAAAAAGCTTGGATTTCATGAACCCTCCGGATGCGTGAAAGTCGCCAGTCAGACCGATGCGAGGGTGGCGGGTTCCGAGCGCGCTGGCAAGCAGGCCGCTGCGCTTCGCTCTATCGCCCCCATCGAAACCTTTGCCAGGTGGCCGTGCCCAATCTCTGCGTACCATGCTCCCATCATCCGCCAGCCAAGGACGCCCGCCATGACCCTTACCGCCCTGCTGCACGAGTTGTTCGCCAGCTATGCCCAGGCCGCCAGTGGCAATGCGCCGGAGGAAGCGTTCCTCGCGCGATGACGAAGCTTTGATCCGGCGGAACGGACGGCTAGGCTAGGCGTTTTGCCTGCCTAGGAGTCCTCATGTCGCTGAAAGCCGTCTGTGTCTTCTGTGGCGCCAAGTCCGGCGCCTCGCCTGTCTTCGAGCAAGCCGCTGCGCAACTCGGCCGTGCCCTCGCCGAACGGGGTCTCACCCTGGTCTACGGCGGTGGCAAGGTCGGCCTGATGGGCGTGGTCGCCGATGCCGCCCTGGCCGCCGGTGGCGAGGTGATCGGCATCATTCCCCAGAGCCTCAAGACCGCCGAGCTGGGCCATACCGGCTGCACCCGTCTGGAAGTGGTCGACGGCATGCACGCGCGCAAGGCACGCATGGCCGAGCTGGCCGATGCCTTCATCGCCCTTCCCGGTGGCCTGGGCACCCTGGAAGAACTCTTCGAGGTCTGGACCTGGGGCCAGCTCGGCTACCATGCCAAGCCCATGGGCCTCCTGGAGGTCGACGGCTTCTATGCCCAATTGGAGGGCTTCCTCGATCACCTGGTGGCCCAGGGCTTCGTCGCCGCGCCGCATCGCGCCATGCTGCAGGTGGAAGACTCGCCGACCGCCCTGCTGGACGCCCTCGCCGCCTGGCAGCCCACCGCACCGCCACGCTGGGCGGAACCCGCGCCGCGCTAGTTCGACTACACCGCCCGTCCCGGATCTAGAACCCTCGCCGCTTGTGGCCTGTCGGTACTGACAGGCCCGCAAACGTTTCAAGAGCGACGAGGATTCTCCCATGACCGATTTCCCCAAATCCCCCATGCCGGAACAGCAGCAAGAGGTTCCCGGCCTGCAATCGCGCATGAATCCGGTCCCGGATTGCGGCGAACAGAGCTACAAGGGCTCCGGCCGCCTGACGGGCAAGAAGGCCCTGATCACCGGTGGCGACAGTGGCATCGGCCGCGCCGTGGCCATCGCCTTCGCCCGCGAGGGCGCCGATGTCGCCATCAGCTACCTGAACGAACACGAAGACGCCGAGGACACCGCCCGCCTGGTGCGCGAAGCCGGCCGCGAGGCCCTGTTGCTACCGGGGTGCCTGTCCAAGCGCGAGCAGTGCCTGGCGGTGGTGGACGAGACCGTGGCCGCCTTTGGCCGCATAGATGTGCTGGTCAACAACGCCGCCTTCCAGATGACCCACGAGACCCTCGAAGAGATTCCCGACGACGAGTGGGTCTACACCTTCGATGTGAACATCACCGCCATGTTTCGCATCACCCAGGCCGCGATAAAGCACATGGGCCAGGGTGGCTCCATCATCAACACCACCTCGGTGAACTCGGACATGCCGCGGCCGACGCTGCTGGCCTATGCCACCACCAAGGGCGCCATCGCCAACTTCACCGCGGGACTGGCCCAGCTGCTCGGTGAGAAGGGTATCCGCGCCAACAGCGTGGCACCCGGTCCCATCTGGACCCCGCTGATTCCCGCCACCATGCCGCCTGAGCAGGTCAAGGAATTCGGTGGCAACACCCCGCTCGGCCGCCCCGGCCAGCCGGTGGAGCTGGCGCCGGTCTACGTAATGCTGGCCTCGGACGAATCCAGCTACACCTCAGGTGCGCGTATCGCCGTCACCGGTGGCAAGCCGATCCTCTAAGCGCCCGCGAAGTACCTGCACCCTGGCGCGAGCCGGGGTCGCCTTTCCCCTTTTTTGCATCGGAGCCCTCCGTGAGCGAGCATCCCAAGCCCCCATTGAAACCCCAACCCCAGACCTTTCCCGGCTCCGAAGCGCGCATGGAGCCACAGCCCGACAGCGGTGCCGCGAGCTACCACGGCTCAGGTCGCCTGCAAGGCAAGAAGGCGCTGATCACCGGCGCTGACAGCGGCATTGGCCGCGCCGTGGCCATCGCCTACGCCCGAGAGGGCGCCGATGTCGCCATCGCTTATCTGGACGAGCACGAGGATGCCCAGGAAACCGCCCGCCTGGTCACCGAGGCGGGTCGCCAGGCCGTGCTCTTGCCCGGCGATCTGGCCGAGCGCCAGACCTGCCTGGACGTGGTGCAGAAGACCGTCGAGGCCTTTGGCCGCATCGACGTACTGGTCAACAACGCTGCCTTCCAGCAGGTACGTGACAGCCTCGACGAGATTCCCGACGAGGAATGGGTGCATACCTTCAACGTGAACATCCATGGGATGTTCCGCATCACCCAGGCGGCGCTGAAGCACATGCCGCGTGGCGGCTCCATCATCAACACCGCCTCGATCAACGCCGACATCGCGCCCCCGACCCTGCTGGCCTATTCGGCCACCAAGGGCGCCATCGCCAACTTCACTGCCGGTCTGGCGCAGCTGCTCGGCGAGAAAGGTATCCGTGCCAACAGCGTCGCCCCCGGCCCGATCTGGACGCCGCTGATCGTCAGCACCATGAAGCCGGACGAGCCGGAGCAATTCGGTAGCAGCACGCCCCTGGGGCGTCCCGGCCAGCCGGTGGAGCTGTCACCGGCCTATGTGCTGCTGGCATCGGATGAAGCGAGCTACATCTCCGGCGCCATGCTGCCGGTGACGGGCGGGATGCCGGTACTTTAACGGTTTGCTGGGGTGCCCGGGTTTGCCCTCACCCCAGCCCTCTCCCCAAGGGAGAGGGGTTGGAAATTCCGTAGGTTGGTTTGAGCGCAGCGAAGCCCAACGCGGGATAGCCAGCAGCGTTGGGCTTCGACGATGAGGCCCACTTAGGCACCGTGTGGAAAACGCTGCGCGGTTTTCCACCCTACGAATCTGAGTTTCTCCTCACCCCAGCCCTCTCCCCAAGGGAGAGGAGGTTGGCGGGTCAGTAGGTTGGGTTGAGCGCAGCGAAGCCCAACGCGGGATAGCCAGCAGCGTTGGGCTTCGACGATGAGGCCCGCTCAGGCACCGCGTGGAAAACGCTGCGCGGTTTTCCACCCTACGAATCTGAGTTTCTCCTCACCCCAGCCTTCTCCCAGAAGGAGAGGGGTTGGTTGGGCGCGAAGGCTTGGCAGGTCTGTAGGTTGGGTTGAGCGCAGCGAAGCCCAACGCGGGATAGCCAGCAGCATTGGGCTTCGACGATGAGGCCCGCTCAGGCATCGCGTGGAAAACGCTGCGCGGTTTTCCACCCTACGAATCTGAGTTTCTCCTCACCCCAGCCCTCTCCCCAAGGGAGAGGGCTTGGCGGGTCCGTAGGTTGGGTTGAGCGCAGCGAAGTCCAACATGGGATAGCCAGCAGCGTTGGGCTTCGACGATGAAGCTGTCTCAACCCAACCTACGAGGTTTGTCCTTCTTCTCCATGAAAAGATCGCGCAGGCACTCGCGTGGAAAACGCTATGCGGTTTTCCACCCTACGAATCTATGCCGGCAACCGAACGCATTGGTCAAACGCCCCCTCTCCCTCTGGGAGAGGGTCGGGGTGAGGGCCGCCCGAACGCCCAGGTGGAAAACGCCATGCGGTTTTCCACGCTACGGCTGCAGGTAGCGCACCATCGCATCGCCGATCATGTTCTTGTGCCGCCGCAACACCGCCGGTGCCTCCATGTCGATGTCGTGGATGCGGCCGAAGGTGTGGCGGTTGGAGACGCGGTAGAAGCAGAACGAACACATCAGCAGGTGCACATCCACGGCGTCGAGACCGCTGCGGATGTCACCGCTCGCCTCGCCGCGCGCCAGGATGCGGCGCAGAGCCTCCAGGGCCGAGGAGTTGAGGCTGGAGATGGTCTCGGACTGCGCCAGGTGGCGGCCGCGATGGATGTTCTCGATGCTTACCACGCGGATGAAGTCGTCGTGGCTGCGGTGGTGCTCGAAGAGGAACTCGGCCAGGGTGCGAATCGCTTCCAGCGGTGGCAGACGATCAAGCGGCAGCTCGGCTTCGTCGCCGCGTACATCGCTGTAGAGCTTTTCCAGCACCGTCAGGTAGAGCTGCTCCTTGCTGCCGAAGTAGTAGTAGATCATCCGTTTGGAGGTATGGGTGCGCTCGGCGATGGCGTCCACCCGCGCACCGCTCAGGCCCAGGTCGGCGAACTCGGCCACGGCGGCGGCGAGGATGGCCTGGCGGGTCTTTTCGGGATTGTTCTTGCGCGGCGTACGGAGCGCGGGCGCGAGCGCCGGGGTTTCCTGCATCGGGTCTGACTCTTGGCTGGGGAGAGACGCGGGTACCCGCAGGTACCCGCCTGGCTCAGAATTCCAGGGGTGCCGGGCGACCCTGGCGGGCTTGCAGCATGGCGGCCAGGCGTACCGGACTGTTGGCGGCGCCGTAGCCACTGTAATCCTTGCGCTCCAGGATTTCGAAGAAGAATCGGTCGGCGAAGGATTCGGTGTAGACGTGGAACAGCTCGCCACCCTGGGCATCGCGGTCGTAGAGCACGTTGTAGTAGGCCAGGCGACTGAGGAAGTCGTCGTCGAAATCGAAGCGTGCCCCCAGGTCGTCGTAGTAGTTCATCGGGATCTCCAGCAAGGGCACCCCGGCGGCCTTGGCCTGCTCCACCGCCTGGAAGATGTCCCGACAGGCGAAGGCGATGTGGTGCACCCCCGAGCCCCGGTAGCTGGAAAGCGCCCGGGCGATGGCGGTGTTGCGATTCTCGGAGATGTTCAGCGCCAGGCGCACGTTGCTCTCGCGATTCTTCAGCGCACGGCTTTTCACCAGGCCATAGGGGTCGGGGACCACCACCTCGTCATCGGCGCTGAAGTCGAACAGGCTCTTGTAGAACAGCACCCAGCTGTCCAGCGCATCGGCCGGCAGGGCGATGGCGACGTGGTCGACGTGGGTCAGGCCGAGGCCACCGCTGGCGCCGGCGCTGACATCGAAGTCGGTGTCATAGAGGCTGCGCCCGTCGGCGCCGCGATCGGCGAGATAGATCAGACTGCCGTCCGGCGCTCGCATCGCGGGGATCTCCCGTTCGTTCGGCCCGACCAGGCCGCGATAGGGCTGTGCCCGGTACTGCTGGGCGCGTTCCAACGCCGCGTGACTGTCGGGCACCCGTAGCGCCATGGCGCACAGCGAGGGACCGTGGGCCTCGAAGAAGTTGTGGCCAAAGGAATAGGGTTCGGCGTTGAGCACCAGATTGATTTCGCCCTGGCGCAGCAGGGTGACGTTCTTGGAGCGGTGCCGCCCGGCCTGGGCGAAGCCCAGCTTGCCCAGCCAACGGGCCAGTTCGGCACCGTGGGCGTCGTCCACGGCGAATTCGAGGAATTCGGTGCCTTCCAGACGCGGCGCCTCGGGCGGGGCGAACAGGGGCGCCGCCACCGGCGTTTCCTCACGCTGCAGGCGAGCCGCGGTCTGCTCTTCCAGGTAGAGCAGGGATCTCAGGCCATCGGCGGCGGTGGCACGGGTCTGGGCGGCGCGGAAGCCGTCGTTGAAGATCTCCAGCGACAGCGGCCCCTGGTAACCGGTCTGCAGGATGGGCGCGAGAAAGCCGGCCAGGTCGAACTCACCCTGCCCCGGGAAGCAGCGGAAATGCCGGCTCCACTCCAGCACGTCCATCTGCAGCAGCGGTGCATCGGCCATCTGCACGAAAAAGATCTTGTCCCCGGGAATCTGGGCGATGCCCGCCGGATCGCCACCTATGGACAGGGTGTGGAAACTGTCGAGCAAGACGCCGAGATTGGGGTGGTCGACCGCCTTCACCAGGCGCCAGACCTGCTGCCAGCTGTTGACGTGGCGCCCCCAGGCCAGGGCTTCGTAGCCGATGCGCAGGTCGCGCCGGGCGGCGTGTTCGGCCAGCAGCTGCAGGTCATCGGCGATCAGACGCTCATCGCCGAGGCTGTCGGCGGCGGTGTTGCTGCACACCAGGATGAGATCGGTGCCCAACTCCTGCATGAGGTCGAACTTGCGCTCGGCGCGGTCGAGATTGCGCTGCAGCCGCTCGCGGCGTCCGCCCTCGAAGTCGCGGAACGGCTGGAACAGGGTGATGGCCAGCCCCAGGTCCTGGGTACGCTGGCGGATCTCGCGCGGGCTGGCACCGGAATACAGCAGGTCGTTCTCGAAGATCTCCACACCGTCGAAGCCCGCCGCGGCGATCGCTTCGAGCTTCTCGGTCAGGGTGCCACTGATGGATACGGTCGCGATGGAACGCTGCATGCCGGTGCTCCTGTGTTGAACGGCTGTCTCCACTGGCTGACTGTAGCGGAGCGGCTCTGGTTCGTCGGGTCTGGAGACGATTATTCTTGGCGCCGGCCAGGCCAACAACGGATTATGTACGAACTGGTTAGTTTCTGTTCGCTGATCGAACAAATGGGTCTCTGGCGAATTGACCCACCGCCGTGGCGCCTCGCACTATGGATTGCAGAGCCCTCGTGCTTGCTTCCACCGCGTCGACCATAACAAGACAAACAAGAGTGTGCGTCCATGCCTCTGCTATCCACGCTATCCTCCGCCCCCCGTCTCGTCTGTAGCCCCCTGGCGCTCAGTCGGCGACGGTCAGGCTAGGTCATCCACCCCCTCGCACCTTCGGCCCACGGCAGCCCGCACGGACCTGCACGCCATGCCGAAGCTTCCCCTGGCCTGACAATAATTACGGAGACAACCATGGCCAATACCGCCTCCCACACGTCCAGCTCCCAAGCCAAGAAGGCCACTGCCAGCGGCTGGATCGGCTCGGCGCTGGAATACTACGATTTCTTCATCTACGCCCAGGCGGCGGCGCTGATCTTCCCGCAGATCTTCTTCCCCTCCACCGATCCCAAGATGGCCATCGTCGCCTCCCTCGCCACCTATGGCGTGGGTTATCTGGCCCGCCCGGTCGGCGCCTTCGTGCTCGGTCACTGGGGTGATACCCGCGGTCGCAAGAACGTCCTGCTGCTGTGCATGTTCCTCATGGGCATCGCCACCATGGCCGTGGGCCTGCTGCCCACCTATCACCAGATCGGCATCCTCGCCCCCATCCTGCTGGTGGTGCTGCGGCTGATCCAGGGCTTCGCCGTGGCCGGGGAGATCTCCGGCGCCAGTTCCATGGTGCTCGAACACGCGCCCTTCGGCCGGCGTGGCTACTATGCGAGCTTTACCCTGCAGGGGGTGCAGGCCGGCCAGGTGATGGCCGCCGCTGTGTTCCTGCCGCTGGCCTACTTCATGCCCGCCGATGCCTTCAACAGCTGGGGCTGGCGGATTCCCTTCCTGCTCAGCGCCTTCGTGCTGCTAGCCGGCTTCATCATCCGCCGCGAAGTCCAGGAGACGCCCGCCTTCGTCAAAGAAGAAGCCAAGACCGAGACCGTGGCCAGACGCTCGCCCATCGGTGAAGCCCTGACCACCAGCTGGAAGGCCATGATCCTGGTCGGCCTGATGGCGCTGATGAACGTGATCCCCGTGGTGGCGACCATCTTTGGCGCAGCCTATGCGGTGCAGCCGGCCTATGGCATCGGCTTCGACAAAAGCGTCTACCTGTGGATACCGGTGGTGGGCAACATCGTCGCCGTGCTGGTGATCCCCCTGGTCGGCAACCTTTCCGATCGCATCGGCCGGCGACCGACCATGATCGGCGGTGCCCTGGGTTCGGGGCTGCTGGCCTTCGGCTACCTCTACGCCATCAGCATCCACAGCATGCCGCTGGCCTTCCTGATGTCGCTGCTGATGTGGGGTGTGGTCTACCAGGGCTACAACGCGGTGTTCCCCAGCTTCTACCCGGAGCAGTTCCAGACCCGCTATCGCGTCTCGGCCATGGCCATCGCCCAGAACATCGGCACCATGCTCACCGCCCTGCTGCCGGCGCTGTTCGCCCTGGTCGCCCCGCCCGGTACCGACAACATCTGGATCGTGGTCGGTGGCCTGGCCTTCGCCGTGACCTGCCTGTCGGCCCTGGCCGCCTACCTGTCGCCGGAAACCTACCGGGTGCCCATGAGCGACCTGGGCAAGCCAGGCGCCCAGCAGATGGACAAGCACGCCTACGACACGGCCCGTCAGGACAGCTTCAAAGCCAGCGCCTGATCCGCTTGGAGCCCTCGCCAGCCGAGGGCTCCAGCCTGCTACCTTGGTAGTCTTGCCCCAAGACATACGTTGTCATATAACTACTCAGCCGCTCGTATCGGCCACTGCTTTCCAATAATTCCAATAAGAAAGGAATCCGTCATGTCGCCTGCCCCTTCCTAGCGCCACCTCGCCTCGTCCCGCTCCCCCGCCCTCGTCAGATGCCGCCCCCTGTGCCGGCAGGGCACCCCTTACCCACAATAACAAGGAACCTCATGAGCACTCGACTCGCTTCCGGCCGGCTCGGCCGTGCCTGCGCCGCCTTCGCCGCCCTGGCCAGCACCACGCCGCTGTGGGCCGCCGACAACGGTTTCATCGAAGGCACCAAGGCCAACCTCAACCTGCGCAATTACTACATCAATCGCAACTTCGTCGATCCGGCCTACACCGCGCAGGACAAGGCCGAGGAATGGACCCAGAGCTTCATCTTCGGCCTGACCTCCGGCTACACCCAGGGGCCGGTGGGCTTCGGCATCGATGCCCTGGGTCTCTACTCGGTCAAGCTCGATGGCGGCGCCGGCACCTATGGCACCGGGTTGCTGCCGACCCACGCCGGCAACGAACCCGCCAAGGACTTCGGGCGCCTGGCGGTGGCGGCCAAGGCCAAGGTTTCCAAGACCGATATCAAGGTCGGCGAATGGTTCGCCGTGCTGCCGATCCTCAGATCCGACGATGGTCGCTCGCTGCCGCAGACCTTCCAGGGTGCCCAGCTCCACTCCACCGAGATCCAGAATCTGGAACTCTGGGGTGGCCAGATGCGCCAGAACAGCCCGCGCAACGATGCCAGCATGGAAGACATGTTCATGCAGGGCCGCGCCAATGCCACGTCCGACCGCTTCAACTACGTCGGTGGCGAATACAAGTTCAACGAGAAGCGCACCCAGATCGGCCTCTGGTACGCCCAACTCGAAGACATCTACAACCAGAAGTTCATCAACCTGGTCCACTACCAGCCGGTGGGCAGCTGGACCCTGGGCGCCAACCTCGGCTACTTCATTGGCGACGACGACGGCTCGGCCCGCGCGGGTGCCCTGGACAACCGCACCGCCTATGCCCTGCTCTCCGCCAAGCAGGGCGGCGGCACCTTCTACGTCGGCCTGCAGCGCGTCAGCGGCGACAGCCCCTGGATGAGGGTCAACGGCACCAGCGGTGGCACCCTGGGCAACGACAGCTACAACTCCAGCTACGACAACGCCCGGGAACGCTCCTGGCAGGTGCGCTACGACCACAACTTCGCCGCCTTCGGCGTGCCGGGCCTGACCCTGATGAACCGCTACATCAGCGGCGACAACGTGCACACCGGCACCATCACCGACGGCAAGGAATGGGGTCGCGAGTCCGAGGTGCAATACGAGGTGCAGAGCGGTCCGCTGAAGAAGCTGCTGATTCGCTGGCGCAACTCCAGCATGAGACGCGACTACAGCGCCAGCGGCTCCTTCGACGAGAACCGCATCATCCTCAACTATCCGATCTCGGTGTTGTAGGGCGCAGTTTCGGCGGCGGCCCGGGTGGCCGCCGCTCGCGCCGACTGGACTCGTTGGTAGCCGTTCCTACAGTCCAGCCGACCGCTGCACCCTTGCCCCGATCCCTCAGGCCTTATACTGTACAAAGATACAGCTTTCGAGGCCTCCACATGACCCAGCCCCAGCGCCCGCCACGGGGTCGCGGCACCGCCAGCAATCCGCACAATCGCTTCGCCGCCACCCGCAGCGAGGCCGAGCATGACGGCTGGTACGAAGAGGCCACCCCGCTGACCTTCACCACCAGCGTCCGCCAGGAAACGGCGAAGACCGTGATCAGCCGCAACCAGTCCCCGGATGTCGGCTTCGATCGCTCGGTGAATCCCTATCGTGGCTGCGAGCACGGCTGCATCTACTGCTTCGCCCGCCCCTCCCACGCCTACTGGGATCTCTCGCCAGGCATCGACTTCGAGACCCAGCTGATCGCCAAGACCAACCTGGCCGAGCGCCTGGAGGCGGAGCTGAGCAAGCCGGGCTACCAGCCGCAACCCATCGCCCTGGGCATCAACACCGACGGCTACCAGCCCATCGAGCGCGAGTACCAGCTGACCCGCCAGGCGCTGGAGATCCTGCTGCGCTATCGCCATCCGGTGACGATCATCACCAAGAGCGCGCTGATCCTGCGTGATCTGGATCTCTTCGTGCAGCTCGCCGAGCGAAATCTGGTCTGCGTCGCCTTCAGCCTCACCACGCTGGACGATGACCTCAAGCGCGTCCTCGAACCCCGCACCGCGGCGCCCCAGGCTCGCTTGCGCGCCATGCGTACCCTGCACGAGCACGGGGTGCCGGTGAGTGCCCTGCTGGCGCCGATGATTCCCATGATCAACGACCATGAACTGGAGGCCCTGCTGGAAGCGGCCCGCGACCACGGTGCCCGCTCGGCCGGCTATGCGTTGTTGCGGCTGCCACTGGAAATCGCCGACCTGTTCGAGGAGTGGCTGCAGACGCACTTCCCCGAACGCGCCGCCCATGTGATGAGCCTGATCCGGCAGTCGCGTGGCGGGAAGAACTACGACAGTCGCTTCGGCATCCGCATGAAGGGCGAAGGCCAGTTCGCCGAGCTCCTGGCCCAGCGCTTTCGCCTGGCCCGCCGCCGCTTCGGCCTGGAACGCTGCGAGGGCGAAGGCCTGGATTGCAGCCAGTTCGCCCCGCCGGGGGAGCAGCTGGGGTTGTTCTAGGACAGATGCCGCACGGGCTGCTCCCTCACCCCAGCCCTCTCCCAGAGGGAGAGGGGGAAAAGCGGCGTCCCCGTAGGTTGGGTTGAGCACAGCGAAGCCCAACAATCCTGCTTCTCACCCAGCCCCCTCCCAGCGGGAGAGGGGAAAAGCGGCGCGCCCATAGGTTGGGTTGAGCGCAGCGAAGCCCAACACCCCTACCTCCTCACCCCAGCCCTCTCCCAAAGGGAGGGGAAAAGCGGCGCACCCGTAGGTTGGGTTGAGCACAGCGAAGTCCAACGATCCGCCCCCTCACCCCAGCCCTCTCCCAGCGGGAGAGGGGAAAAAGCGGCGCACCCGTAGGTTGGGTTGAGCGCAGCGAAGCCCAACGATCCGCCCCCTCACCCCAACCCTCCCTCAGCGGGAGAGGGGAAAAGCGGCGCACCCGTAGGTTGGGTTGAGCACAGCGAAGCCCAACGGGCCGCCACGCCCCCCAGACCGTCCCACACAGCTGCTAGGCTAACGGCTGTTCCTACTTCTGGAGTCGCCATGACCGCCCCTACCTCGCTCACGCCGGCCCAGGCCGTTGCCGCCGGCATCGACTTCGCCGAACTCAAGGTCGACGCCAGTGGCCTCTACTGGAGCCAGTACGACCCTACCGATGGCGCCACCCGGCTGTGGCTGCGCGCATCCGGCGCTGCACCGCAGTGCCTCACGCCGGCGGGGTTCAGCCTGCGCAGCAAGGTCTACGAATACGGTGGCGGCGCCCTCTGCCTGGCCGACCAGGGACCGCTGTTCGTCAATGAAGCCGATCAGGCGATCTATCGCCAACCGCGGGACGGCAGCGCCCCCGAACGCCTGGCGGGCGGCGAACGCTGGCGCTACGGCGACCTGCACTGGGATGGCGTCCGGCAGCGGGTGCTGGCGGTCGAGGAAGACCGCAGCGAACAGCCGCCGCGGCATCGCCTGGTCGCCCTGAGCTCGGGCGGCGAGCGCCAGGTGCTGGCCGAGGGCGCGGATTTCTATGCGGCGCCGCGTACCAGCGCCGACGGCCGTCGCCTGGCCTGGATCGAGTGGGACAGGCCGCACCAGCCCTGGACGCGGACTCGTCTGCTGGCCGCGGTACTGGACGCTCAAGGACGCCCTGGCGCACCTACGGTCGTCTCGGCTGATCCCGACGAATCGCTGCAACAGCCGCTCTTCGATAGCGAGCACCGGCTCTGGGCACTGAGCGATCGTCAGGGTTGGTGGCAACCCTGGTGCGAGACCCCGGAAGGCTTCGCCCCCCAGGAGGCACCGGCGGCGGATCATGCCGCGGCGCCCTGGCAATTGGGCGGGTCCAGCTGGCTGCCGACGGCGCAAGGCTGGCTGGCGACCTGGCAGGACGCCGGCTTCGGCCTCCTCGGCGAGCGGCGGGCGAATGGCGAGATCCGGCGTCTGGCTGAGGATTTCAGCCGTTTCCGCGGCCTGGCCCTGGACGAGGATCACTGCTACTGCATCGCCGCTGCGCCGACCCGGCCGTCGGCCGTGCTGGCCATCGACCGCCAGAGCGGTGCGGTGGAGATCGTCACCGGTGGCGTGGCGCCCCTGGCGGAGGCCACCATCGTCACGCCGCAGCCGCTGAGCTACCCCAGCGGCGATGGCCAGGCCCAGGGCTTTCTCTATCTACCCGACGTCCAGGCCGAGGGCCCACCCCCGCTGCTGGTCAGCATCCATGGTGGTCCGACGTCCTGCACCTATCCGGTGTTCGATGCCCGCATTCAGTTCTGGGTCCGCCAGGGCTTCGCCGTGGCCGATCTCAACTATCGCGGCAGCAGCGGCCATGGCCGGGCCTATCGCCAGGCGCTGCACCTGCGCTGGGGCGAGGTGGACGTCGAGGATGCCTGCGCGGTGGTCGAGCACCTCGGCGCCCAGGGGCTGGTGGATCCGCACCGCGCCTTTATCCGCGGTGGCAGCGCCGGTGGCTACACGGTGCTCTGCGCCCTGGCCTTCCGCGACGTCTTCCGCGCCGGCGCCAGCCTCTATGGCGTCAGCGATCCCCTGGCGCTGGCCAAGGCCACCCACAAGTTCGAGGCGGACTACCTGGACTGGCTGATCGGCGATCCCGAGGCCGACCGCGCGCGCTACGAGGCGCGTACCCCGCTGCTGCACGCGGATGGCATCCAAGCGCCGGTGATCTTCCTGCAGGGCCTCAAGGACGCCGTGGTGGTCCCGGCCCAGACCGACGCCATGGCCGCGGCCCTGGAGGCGCGCGGCATACCGGTGGTGGTCAGGCGCTATCCCGATGAAGGCCATGGCTTTCGCCGAGCGGCCAACCAGGCCGATGCCTTGGAACAGGAGGCCGCCTTCTATCGCCGTTGGCTGTGATCGAGGCGCGCTCAGAAAGTCGGTCCGGGCCGACGCTGAGCGCACCCGGGCCGTATAGAATGGCGCTTTAGCCGTCGAGTTCTTGCATGCCCTTCGTTCGCCGCAGTATCGAAAGCGTCGTATCCACCTGGCTGGCCGGCCTGCTCTTGCTCCTGCCGCTGGTCCTGACCCTGGCGCTGATCGGCTGGATCGTCAGCTTCCTCAACGGGCTGATCGGACCCAACACCACCCTGGGCAGGCTGTTCGTGGCGGTCGGCCACCCCTTCGTCGGCAACTCCATGGCCGCCTATGGCCTCGGTACCCTGCTGCTGCTGGTGCTGCTCTATCCACTGGGACTGGCGGTCAAGCTGGGGCTGCGCCGGCCGCTGGGCTGGTTCGCCGACGTGACCTTCCGCCGCATTCCGGTAGTGGGCAAGCTCTATGGCCTGGCCGAGCGGTTCGTCGAGTTGCTCGACCGCAAGGAAGGCGGGGCGGATATCCGCGCCATGAGTCCGGTGTGGTGCTTCTTCGGGGGCCAGGGCGTGGCGGTGCTTGCATTGCTGCCCAACCCGGCGGTGATCGACATCGATGGCCGCCACTATCACGCCGTGCTGGTGCCCTCGGCGCCGGTGCCGGTGGGCGGCGGGCTGCTCTATGTGCCGGTGGATTGGGTGAAGCCGGCGGACATGGGCATCGACATGTTCACCAGCATCTATGTCTCCATGGGCATCACCCTGCCACCGGTGGTCAAGGATCGCCAGGTGGAGTTCATTCCCCTGGAAGAGGCGGTGCGCCGCCAGCAGGGGCAGGAAGACGGGACGACCGAGGAGCCGCCCCGCTCGTCCTAGTTCTGCACGGCCTGGACCGAGCCTCCGTCGACGCGCAGATTGCTGCCATTGATGAAGGAGGCACGCTCCGACACCAGCAGGGCGATGGCCGCGGCCACCTCTTCCACCTTGCCGCGACGCTTCTGCACGATGCCGGGCCGCTCTTCGTCGAGAAAGCTTTCGATGGCTTCCTCGACCGACACGCCCAGTTCCTTGGCCCGCTTTTCCATCATGCCGTCGGTCATGCCGGTCTCGATGAAGGCCGGCGAGACGGTATTGCACAGCACGCCATGGGCCGCCTCCTGGTAGGACAGATTCTTGATGAAGGCGGCCAGGGCGGCCTTGGCCACGTTGTAGACGGCTTCTTCCCAGTAGGGCTGGACGGCGTTTTCCGAGGTGATGCAGACGAAGCGACCCCAGCCCCGCGTGCGCATGCGCGGAATGGCGGCGCGGCCGACACGCACGGCGGAAAAGAAGTCGGTGGCCCAGGCTTCCTGGTAGTCGGCGTCGCTCAGCTCCAGGGGATCGCCCTTGGCACCGGTAACACCCGCGGTGTGGACCACGATGTCGATCTGGCCGAAACGGGCCTCACCCTGCTCCACCAGCTTGTCCACCGCAGCCTGGTCGGTCATGTCGGCGGCGATCAGCAGCGGCTCGCCCGGCAGGCGCTTGGCCGCTTCCTCCAGCTTGCCCTGCTCCAGGTCGGACAGCACCAGCTTGACGCCTTCTTCGGCCAACAGCGTCGCCGTGGCCAGACCTATGCCACCACTGGCACCCGTGATGAGGGCGACGCGCCCCTTGATTCCCAGATCCATACCGACCTCGCTCATTGATTGCGTACAGTGCCGTCATCCGGCGTCTCTGATTCCGACTCGCCACAGGGCACCGTTGCGCTTACCGTTCGGCGGAAAGCGCAACGGCTGCCCCGCCTGCCGGTCCAGATAGGCAAGACCCTTGGGAAGACCACGATGCAAGCACCCCGCCTGCCCCTGACCCTGTTTCACGATGGCGCCTGCCCGCTCTGCGCTCGCGAGATCGCCTGGCTGCGCCGCCATGCCGATCCGAGTCGCCTGCACCTGGTCGACCTGGCCGCGCCGGACTACCAGACCCAGGCACCCGCCGATGCCCCGCCGCGCCAGGCCATGCTCGATCTGCTCCACGCCCGGGATGCCGACGGCCGCTGGTTCAAGGGCCTGGACGCCACCTACTGGAGCTGGCGCACCGCCGGACTGGGCCGCTGGGCCCGGCCGCTGGGCTGGCGGCCGCTGCGGCCCGTTCTGGAACTGGGCTATCGACTCTTCCTGAAGCTGCGCCCGGGCCTGACCTGGCTGCCGCATCCGGAGGGCAGCCGGCGTTGCCAGGATGACGTCTGTACCCTGGACGAGCCGCGCGAGCCGCCGCGCAAGGGCTAGCGCCGCTGCTCTCCCGCCACCGCCAGAGTCATGAAGAGGCGCTAGTTGACCCTGCTGGCATCCGGCCAGGGTTCGCCTGCTCGCGCGTCTCGGCTAAACTGCGCGGCTGCTCGCGTTACGGATCCTGACATGTCTGCTGCTCTACCCGCCCGCGCCCTGGGCCTCGACTTCGGTACCTCCAACTCCACCGCCGGCTGGCTCAGGCCTTCGGGCGAGGTCCTGCTGGCCCTCGAAGAGGGCAAGGCCACCCTGCCCTCGGTGATCTTCTTCAACGCCGAGGAACGTCGCCCGGCCTATGGCCGCCAGGCGCTGCACGAATACCTGGAAGGCTACGAGGGCCGCCTGCTGCGCTCGCTCAAGAGCCTGCTCGGCTCCAACCTGCTCAAGGGCGAGACCAGCATCCTCGGCAGCGCCCTGCCCTTCACCGAGGTGCTCGGCCTGTTCCTCGGCACCCTCAAGCAGCGTGCCGAACAGCAGGCCGATCGCCCCTTCGACGCCGTGGTGCTGGGCCGTCCGGTGCATTTCGTCGATGACGATCCGGTCGCTGACCAGGAGGCCGAGGACACCCTGGCCACCGTGGCGCGCCAGGTAGGCTTCAGCGACATCTCCTTCCAGTTCGAACCCCTTGCCGCCGCCTTCGACTACGAGCGCAGCATCGAGCGTGAAGAGCTGGTGCTGATCGTCGACATCGGCGGCGGTACCTCGGACTTCTCCCTGGTGCGCCTGGCGCCGGAGCGCCGCAACCTGGCCGACCGCGCCGGCGACATCCTCGCCACGGGCGGCGTGCATGTCGGCGGTACCGACTTCGACCGCCAGCTGAGCCTGGAAGGGGTGATGCCGCTGCTGGGCTACGGCAGCGCCATGAAGAGTGGCGCCACCATGCCCACCAGCCACTACATCAACCTGGCGACCTGGCACACCATCAATGCCGTCTACGCCAAGAAGAGCGTGCTGGGCTTGCGCGACATGAGATACGACGCCCAGGACACCCGCTGCATGGACCGCCTGTTCAAGCTCATCGAGCAGCGCGCCGGCCATTGGCTGGCGATTCAGGTGGAAGACGCCAAGATCGCCCTGACCGACGACTGGCGCCGTACCCTGCGCCTGGATCGCATCGAGACCGGCCTGGCGGCGGACTTGGAGCGCCCGCTGTTCGACGCCGCCATCGCCCTGCAACTGGAGCGCCTGAGCCGCGGCGTGGACGACCTGCTGGCCCGTGCCGAGCTCGATCCGGCACGGGTCGACAGCCTGTTCTTCACTGGCGGCTCCAGCGGCATCCCGGCCCTGCGCCAGGCCCTGGCCAGGCGCTTCCCGGGCGCCCGCCTGGTGGATGGCGACCGCTTCGGCAACATCGGCAACGGCCTGGCCATCGAGGCGTTCAAGCGCTACGGCTAGCGCTTTTGCGGCGACAGGTTCCTGGCGAGCGGATACCGTCTGGGGTCAACCTCTCAGACGGCGACTCGCCCGGGGACAATCAGGCGCCGAAGGCGCCGTCGATAGTGTGCATGGCACCGGTGACGAAGCCGGCTTCCGGTCCAGCCAGCCAGGCCACCATGCCGGCCACTTCCTCGGCGCTGCCGTGGCGCTTGATCGCCATGAAGCTGTGCATCAGCTCCTTCATGGGGCCATCGGCAGGATTCATCTCGGTATCGATAGGGCCCGGCTGCACCACGTTGACGGTGATGCCGCGCGGTCCGAAATCCCGCGCCAGGCCGCGGGCCAGCCCCTGCAGGGCGGATTTGCTCACAGCATAGGCGGCCAGGCCGGGGACCGGCATGCGATCGCCGTTCACCGAGCCGATGACGATGATCCGCCCGCCCGCGGGCATCTGCCGCGCGGCTTCCACCGCCGCGTGATAGGGCGCCTGCACGTTGATGCTGAACAGGCGATCGACGGCGTCCGGGTCCTGCTCCAGGGCATCGCCAAAGAGCGCCACGCCGGAATTCACCACCAACACATCCAGGGGGCCGCTGTCGCGGACCCGGGCGATCACGGCATCACGATTGGCACTGTCGGTCGCCTCGGCGATGCTGCCCGTTTCCGCGGCCAGCGCCTGGGCGGCGTCCTTCGAGCTGGAATAGGTGAAGATCACTCGGGCACCCTCGGCGGCGAAGCGTCGCACGATGGCCGCGCCTATGCCGCGACTGCCGCCCAGCACCAGCACCTTCTTGCCTGCGAAATTCGTCATGAGCCTGCCTCCTGATTAATGTAGTGAATGCTACAATAAACGTCCCCCGCCCTCTGTCAAAGCATTTTGTAATGAGCACTACAATTAAATCCACCGCTCGCGGCCGGCCGCGTCGCTTCGATCCGGACGAGGCGGTCGCCAAGGCGCAGCGGCTGTTCCATGAAAGAGGCTATGACGGTGTGAGCGTCGCTGATCTGACCCAGGCACTCGGGATCAATCCACCCAGCTTCTATGCGGCCTTCGGCAGCAAGGGCGAGTTGTATCTCAAGGTGCTGGAGCGCTATGTCTCGAACGGCGCCCTGCGGCTGCAACAGATCCTGGAAGCCGACCAGCCGTTGGTCGTCGCCCTGACCCAGGTCCTGGAAGAGGCGGCGCGCGGCTATGCGGCCGATCCGCAGGCCGCCGGCTGCCTGGTGCTGGAGGGAGCCCACTGCAACGATCCCCAGGCACGCGCGGCGGCGAATGGCTACCACCAGGCCGCGCAGGAGCTCATCCGCGCCAGCATTGCCGCACGCCAGCCGCGGCAGGCGCAGGAGCTGGCCGATTTCGTCGCTACCACCATGGCCGGACTCTCCGCCAGTGCACGGCACGGCCAGAGCCTGGAGCGCCTGCTGGCCAGCGCGCGCCTGGCTGGTGTTGCCCTGGCTCAAACGCTTCCCGCCTAGAGCTGAACCGCTGCCGGGCGCCTGGGCATCGCAGCCGTTGCCTGACTGAGTTCCAGGTCAAGGCGACAGGCATGCCCAGGATGGACGGGGACGGCAGCTCGGCTAGGCTGCGACCATTGGCCCAGCCAGGTTATGCCCTGCCCTGGCTGACCGCGAGGCGCCGCTGGAGTAAGGTGGCGGCCTTCATTGCATCTTCGAGAGAGTCTCATGTCGCTGGAAATCGTCGACCATCCCGCCCTGGAAGTGACCGGCCTGCTGTTTGAGCCTGGACAGGGCGAAGACATCGCCGCCCTCTGGCGGCGCTTCGCCGACCGTGCCGGGGAAATCACCGGACGTGAAGGCGAGGCCGAATGGTATGGCCTGAGCTGGCGTCAGGCCGGCGCCATGCATTACCTGGCCGCCGTGGCCACGGCGCCAGGTACGCCGCTGCCCGCCGGCATGGTGCGTCAGGAGATACCGGAAGGCCGCTATGCCCGCTATGTGCACCTGGGCACCGCGCCCAGCGTGGCCAAGAGCCTGGGCCGGCTGTTCGCCGAGCTGCTCCCCGCCCGCGGCCTGCAACCGCGTCCGGGCGCCTGCTTCGAGCACTACACCGAGGCCTTCACGGGCGTGGATGCCCAGGACTCGCAGATCTACATCTACGTCCCGGTGTTCTAGCAAGGCTGCCTTCGGGCGGAGCGCCGCATGCCGGACAGGACGTTCGTCAGCTGCGGCTTGCCTCCCGGCCTGAGCCTTTCCAAGCTGGGGATATCGCCCGCAACTCCAGGTGCCCGATGTCCCTGCCCGAGCTTCAGTCCTTTATCGCCCGGCACGAGCGGATCTTGCTGCTCACCGGTGCCGGTTGCAGCACCGATTCCGGCATTCCCGACTACCGCGACCGCGACGGCGCCTGGAAGCGCCCGCAACCGGTCACCCTGCAGGCCTTCGTCGGCGACGAACTGCTGCGCCGCCGCTACTGGGCGCGCAGCCTGATCGGCTGGCCGCGCTTCTGCCAGGCGCGGCCCAACGCCACCCACCAGGCCCTGGCGGCCCTGGAGCGGCGTGGCCAGGTGGAGATGCTGCTGACCCAGAACGTCGATCGGCTGCACCAGGCCGCCGGCAGCGAGGCGGTGATCGACCTGCACGGCCGCCTCGACCAGATCCGTTGCCTGGGTTGCGAGATGCGCCTGCCGCGCCAGGAATTCCAGCAATGGCTGGGCGAACTCAATGGCGACTGGCTGCAGCTGGACGCGGCTACCGCGCCGGATGGCGATGCCGATCTGGAAGGCGTGGACTTCATGAGTTTCCAGGTGCCCGATTGCCCGCGCTGCGGTGCTCTGCTCAAACCGGACGTGGTGTTCTTTGGCGAACACGTGCCCGGCGCGCGGGTGGAGCGCGCCTTCGCCCACCTGGGCCGCGCCGATGCGCTGCTGGTGGTGGGCTCGTCACTGATGGTCTATTCGGGCTTTCGCTTCGCCCAGGCCGCGGCCCGCGCCGGGCTGCCCATCGCCGCCCTGGGCTATGGCCGGACCCGGGCGGACGAGTTGCTGACCCTCAAGGTGGAAGACTCCTGCGCCAAGGCCCTGGCCTTCTTGCTGGAGCATCCCGGCGCGCCATCGACCTCGCTCAAGCCGGCACTTCGCGACGCTGCGGGGCTCGTCCCAGGTGCATCAGCGGACGTTCGATCCAGCAGTAGCTGAGCATCGACAGCAGGCAGGCGAGTACCAGCACCGGCGGCAGCAGCGCCATGAAGCCGATCGTGCCCAGGGTCTCGACCGAACCCAGGTCGAGCAGGGTGAAGAGCCCATAGAGCAGCAGGCCGTGGGTGAGATAGAGGCTGTAGCTAATCTCGCCGAGGACCTTGAGGCCACGACTGCGCAAGAGGCCGAAGAGGTCGTTGCCGGCGGCCATGGCGGCGAAGGGCAAGGCCAGCGCCAGCATTTGCTTGAGGCTGTAGTCCGGCTGCAGCATGGCGTAGCCGACCAGCGCCAGCACTAGCACCGCCACCAGGGGCGTGCGCAGCCGCGCCAGCAGCGCCGGCCGATGGACCTTGACGAACACCGGCAGGAACCCCAGCAGGAACAGCAGCCCGAAGCGGGCGCCCAGCACGTGATAGTGATAGCCGGCGGCGACCAGGCCGCCCACCATCAGCACCGAGACCAGCAGCGGCAGCCCGAAGCCGCGACGATTGAACAGCGCGGCGATGATCGGCAGAGCCAGATAGAACAGCGCCTCGTAGCGCAGCGTCCAGTGGGCGCCGGCGGTCATCCAGCCGCTCTCCTCCAGGCCGTTGAGACTGAAGCCGGAAAACAACTCCCAGCTGAGCAGTTCGAGCATGAAGTGCTGGCCGTCGGCGATGACGAAGTGGGTGCGGATCAGGGTGAAGAGCACCACCACGGCCACCACGCAGAGATACAGCGGCATGACCCGCAGCACCCGCGAACGGAACAGCTCGCCCCAATTCGGCGTGCGCCGGTAGACCTTCCCGAAGAACAGGTAGCCGGTGATCATGAAGAACAGCGAGACCGGTACCACGCCCATGTTGTAGAGCAGGTCGCTGTCGGGTTCGCGCCACTGGCCCTCGGCCTTGAGGTGATAGGTCAGCACGAAATGCAGGCAGACCACGGCAGTGGCGAGGATGCCGCGCAGGGCATCCAGCGGTGAGGAACGCGCCAGGGTCTCCTGGGTAAGCAGCGGGCTGCGGCGCAGGGCGAAGGCCAGCAGCACCAGGGTACCCAGGTAGAGGGCGATGGGTAGAGCGACGTCAGTCATATCCGTGACCTTTGTTGGCGGAGCCAGAAGAGGCCTGCCCCCTGAGCGGACGGGCGCTCGCCGGGACAGGCACGCAGGAACAGCGACAGCCGGGCACGCTACCGCGCGGTACGCGACCGTGGGCAGGAAGACCGGAAGAAGGAAAGGAACCGTGCGAGCGGAAAGATCCGCCCGCCTCAGGAAAGCCTGAGAACGCCCATCAGACAAGTCTTGTTACAGGCGTTCCCTGGACAATGCCGTTTCGTTGCAGCGGATCAGCAGCCCTGGCACGCGGCCTGACGGTCGCGCGCCGTTCGTCGGATCCTTTGCTCAGGGCACCAGTGCTCGCGCCACCACCGGGTAGTGATCCCATACCTGGCCATCCGCCATGGAGCGCAGCAGCTTCACGTATTCGGCGTGGGACCAGGGCAGGGGGGTGGCGGAATCGGTGCCCTGCCCCATCTGGTAGCCATGACGCCGGTTGTCGCCCACACCATCCCAGACCTGCTCGGGCAGCATCAGGCCGGCGTTGGCGAACAGCTCCAGGCCGCGGACGTAGGTGTCACGCAGCTTGCCCAGCGCCGCCGGGTCCGGCTTACCCTGCAGGGCCAGGCGCGCCAGCTCGTAATGGCCGCGCTCGCCGGTGAAGATCGGCCAGACCCGGCCACGCAGCCCCGAGTTGGGCACCGGCTGCTCGGTGGCGGGGAAATTGATGCCGGAGCTTTCGCTCTCGCCATAGCCATCGTTGCCGTAGCGCCGCCAGCCGGGGAAGGTGCCAGTGACGCCGGGATACTGGAAGCTGTACTTGACCCGCAGATTCTCCGGCAGGCCTTCGTCGTCCAGCACCGCCAGGCTTTTCTGTACCAGGGGATCGCTGGCCGGTCGCACGCCGTAGCGCACCAGTTCGAGGAAGCCGGCGTCCAGCACCTGGTCCTCCGGCAGGCCCGGACGACTGTTGTTGTCCACCAGCTTGCCCTTGTCGTTGGGATCGTCGTTCTGGGTGATGCGCAGGTAGTAGTTACCGGCGCCCAGGCTGCCCTGGGTGGTGGCCATGGTCTTTTCCACCTGGCCGGAATAGCGCCGGGCGGTCTCGCGGTAACGGCTGGCATTGGCCTCGTCGCCGGCATGGCGCGCCAGCTCGCTGGCGGTGGCGAGACCGGCGATCACCGCCGCGGTGGTGGATGGCGAATAGCCCCACTGCTCTTCCCAGCGTTCCTGCTGGGTCTGCGGCGGCTTGACCTGCCAGGTGTTCCAGCCCAGGTTGACCTGGCTGTCACGGGCGAGGAAATCCGCCGCGGGCCTGAGCATGTCGCGGTACCAGCGGTCGATTTCGGCGTCGCCGAGCAGGCCACCCTGCCAGAGGCGATAGCCGAGCATGATGGGCATGGCGGTCTGGTCGAGTTGCACGCCGACCCACTCGATGGTGCCGTCGACGTGGGTCTTCTGCAGGAACCAGCCGGTGGCGCCCGGTGCCCGTACCTCGTCGCCCCGTTTCTGCTGATGGATGAAGGCGGAGCTGTCGGCCGGCTTGTGCGCGGTATTGGCATCCACCTGCACCTGCTTGAGGTAACTGAAGGCGACCTTGGGCGTCTGCCGGTCACCCAGCGCCAGCAGGGCCATGGCGCACTGGTAGAAGTCCCGTGGCCAGACCGCCTTGTAGCCGGTGGTGCCCTTGCCCGCCGGCACCGTTTCACCCCAGGGATTGGACAGCGAAGCGATCAGGGCGCCGGCGTGGGTCTTGTCCTCCTGGGCCTTGAGCACCAGGGCGCTGGCATTGAGCAGCTTGCCGCCGTCGCCGGCCTGGGCCTGCAGGCGCGGCAGCTGGTCGAGGCCGGCCAGGTAGTCCTGCCAGCCGATGGCGTCGCCCTCACCGTTGTAGTGGGCCAGCACCTTTTGATAACCGCGGGCCAGGGTGGCATCGGCCGCCGCCTCGGCCTGGCGCGGATTGGCGCCGAAGCCCACCACCACGTCCAGGGTGGTCTCGGCGCCCTTGAGCGGCAGCTTGGCCAGCATGGCGACGTTGCCGGCCTGGTCGCCGGTGCTGCTGTAGATCTGGGTCAGCTTGCCGTTGCGGCGCAGGTCGTCGAGGCCATCGGAGCTGCCGACGAAACCTACGGTAGGCGTCTGCAGCGGCTGGCTGGCCTTCACCACCAGGGCGTGCTCGCCTTCGCTGGCGTAGAGCACCCCACCCTTCACCGCGGCGCGGTCGTGGCTGCCGCTGTTGGCCAGCGCCGGATCGACATAGAGATAGGGCTGGATGCGTGGGTCCTGGCTGCGAAAAATGACACGCATGACCAGGGTATCCTGGTTCGGGTCGGTGAAGACGTGCTTCTCGATCTCGTAGCGCCCCTGGCGGTCGCGGTTGACGATCTTGTAGGCCAGCGAGGTGGGCCGGCCGGCGGCATCGGTGGCCAGGTATTCGATGCAGCTATCGGTGTCGTCGCGCTCCAGGTGGGTGAAGTCGGGCCCGCGGATCACCAGCTGCATTTCGCGCAGCTGCGCCTCATGGATGAGGCCTTGCATGGTCTCGGTGACCACGCCCTGGGCCAGGGAGAACCACACCCGCGAGACGCGGCCGGTGCTGGCCTGGTCGCTGTAGGCGCCGTCGCGATAGGCCTCGTAGCTGGTACCGATGCCGGTCTTGCCGGAATAGGACCAAAAGGGTGCGGCGCCGGGGGCACCTGGGGCTTCCAGGGCAGACGCCAGGGGGGTCAGCAGAAAACTGGCGGAACAGAGCAGCGGACGGACGAAGCGGACGGGCATGGGCAGGCGGGCCTTGTTCTGGTTGTGCCGAAAGTCGCATGGCAGAGGGCCTGACGGCCCTCCCCGTTCGTAAGCCTAGCCAATATTTCCAGAAGCGCTGCTCAGCCTTCGTCCCGCGCCGGTGGCCGGGCCGGCGGCAGGTACCCGGCCAGGGGCGAATCCGGCGCCAGCAGCGAGGTGCGGATGAAATGCAGGTAGCTGGCGATACGGCGCAGCGGTGAGCGATCGAAGTCGCCCGGATTGGGCTCCAGGTGGCGCTGGGCCTGGTGCGCCAGGGTGATGGCGTGGTCCACAGCGGCCAGGGCGCGGGCCAGGTTGGCGGCGTCGGGCTTGCGGAACAATCGCACCAAGGCCCGTCCCAGGGCGCGAATGGCCAGGCGCCAGGCACGTTCTTGGCGATACCAGGGCAAGGGTGGCAGCGCGGCCTGCTCCAGGCGCAACTCGATGATGGCGTGGCCCAGCTCCAGACTCAGGAAGGTCCAGCGCAGCAGCCGGCGCTGCACCTCCGGCTGGCCGACGGTAAGCACCTGCACCTGGTTGAGCAGATCGCGCAGGCCGGAATCGAAGCGGCCACTCAGACCGACCAGGGGCGCCCCGATGGCGTGGATCAGCCGCTCGCGCAGGGCATCTTCCAGCCGGCGCCAGACCCACGGTTGGCTGGGCGGCAGGAGCACGCTGACGGCCACCACCGCCACCGCGCAGGCCACCCCGTAGGCCAGGTAGGTGTTGCAGAAGACATCGGCGTCGTAGCGCGGCAGATTGCCCGGCAGGGCCGCCGAACAGAACCAGACCATCAGCCCGGTGCCATAGCCCGCCAGCCGCGGTCGAGTGATCAGCCAGGCGCCAGCGGCGAACACTGGCATCAGGACCAGCAGCAACAGGGCGAAGCCGTCGATCCAGGGCAAGACCTGGAATTGCAGCAGCCCACCGGCCAGGGCGCCGACCAGGGTCCCGCCGGCCAGTTGCAGGCAATAGCGGCGCGGATCGGCCGAGGTGGAGGCCAGCGCCGAGATCAGCGCCACTGCCAGGGTGCAGGCCGCGCCGCTCGGCCAGGCGGTCTCGATCCAGAACAGCCCCACGCCCAGTACCACCAGGGCGCTGCGCAGCCCGGCCATCCAGGCCACCGCGCGACTGGCCAGGGGCGTGAAGGTCTCCCGGGGTGTGGGTGTCGTACTTGCCGGCGCCTCAAGTGCCAGCTGGGCACCAAGCAGCAGGTGCAGATCTTCGGCGAAGCGATAGAGCAGTTCGGCGGCGGTGTCGTAGTCGAGCCGGTCGGCCTGGGTGGCGGGCGCGGTCCGGATCAGCTGCTGGCGGCCACTGCGGATCGCGGCCATCAGCGTCTCGCGCTCCGTGGCCAGGCGTTCACTGAGGCGGCGCAGGTCACGCTCTTCCGGCAGGCGACCCAGGGCCGGCGCCAGGGCGGCGGCGATCAGCCCCAGGGCGGGCGCAAGCGCCTGGCGTACGGCCGGGGGCCGATCACTCAGGCGATCGAGCAGTTGGTAGAGCGCGTGGAAGCGGGTGTTGAGCAGCATGAGGCGATTGCCCAGGGCGGCCAAGCGTCCGCTGCGTCGGCGCAGATAGGGCTCCTCGAAGACACTGGCGCTGCGCAGGCTTTCGAAGCCCACGGAATCGGCAGCGAAACGCGCACTGAGCCCGGCGAAGCGTTCGCCGTCGAGCTGGCCCAGCAGACCGTCATGGGCCATGGCCAGGAAATCGCGCAGGCGCTGGGCCAGGGTCCGGCGCAGGACGCCACGGGTGGTCTGCGGCAGGATCGCCACGCTCACCACCCCGGCGCAGCAGATGCCCAGGGCAATCTCCAACAGACGCCACACCGCCTGCAGAAAGGCGCCCTGGGGCTGGGCCACCGCCGGCAGCCCCACCAGGCAGGCGGTGTAACCGGCCAGCAGGAAGCCATAGCTGCGAAAGTCGCGATAGCGCGCCGCGCCCCGGGTGCAGTAGCCGATCCATAACACCAGGGCGCTGAGCAAGAGCACCCGCTCCTGGGCGAACAGGGCGATGGCAGCGACGGTGAAGGTGAGCCCGGCGAGACTGCCCAGGATCCGGTAGAAACTCTTGGCCAGCACCTGGCCGCTCTGCGGCTGCAGGACGATGAACACGGTGACCAGCACGGTGCTCGGTTGCGGCAGTTCCAGGCGATAGGCCAGCCACAGGGCCAGGGTGGCAGCCAAGAGCGCCTTGGCGATGAAGGCCCAAGTCTGGCCATCGGTACGGGCCCATTCGCGACCGGCGCGGCGCCAGGCGTTCAGGCTGGGCCAGCGTCTAGGAGGGGAAGCAGTGGGATGCCGCGCGAAGAGCGGCGAAGCGAAGGGCATGGTGGGCAACGACGGGAGCGACCGAAGGGGAGGAGGCGCAGCGCCTCGGCGGCCATTCTAGAAAGCCCGCCCCACGGCGATTAAGTCGGGTGTGACGGCAAAGAGCGTTAACCAACGGGCGGGTAATGGCCCACAATGCCCCTTTCCACCGCCCTGCCCCGTCCATGGATCATCTCTTCAATCTGCGCGCCTTCGCCTGCGTGGCCCAGACCGGCAGTTTCACCGCCGCCGCACGCCAGCTGGAACTCACTACCGCCTATGTCTCCCGGGCGGTCAGCCAGCTGGAGCAGCACCTGCAGACCCGGCTGCTGCACCGCACCACCCGCCAGTTGCGCCTGACCGACGCCGGCGAACGTTATCTGGCGCGCTGCCAGCGGATCCTCGCCGACCTCGACGAAGCCGATGCCGAGGCCCGTCACGCCCTGGCCGTGCCGCGTGGCCGGCTGCGCATCCACACCATGACCGGCCTCGGCCAGCACTATCTGATCCAGAGCCTGGCCGGCTATGCCGAGCGCTATCCCGAGGTGGATCTGGACCTGCAGCTGACCAACACCTTCACCGACATCCTCAAGGAAGGCTACGACCTGTCGCTGATCCTGGCCGCTGGTCTGCCGGATTCGGCCTTCCATTCGGCGCATCTGGGCAGTACCCATAGCGTGCTCTGCGCGGCGCCTGCCTATCTGGACCGCCATGGGCACCCGACCACGCCCGCCGACCTTACCGGGCATCGCTGCCTGCGCCTGGTCAATCGGGCTATGGCGCCGGATCGCTGGCTGCTGGAGGGGCCTGAAGGGATAGCCGAGGTGGCGGTGGATCGGCCGCCCTTCCAGGTCAACACCGCCGATGCCCTGGCCGAAGCCGTGGCCAGCGGCCTGGGTATCGGCGCCCTGCCGCTGTACGCCGCGGTCGCCGGCCTGGCCAGTGGCCGCCTGCAACGCATACTGCCCGGGCACCGGCTCTATGCCCTGGACATCCATGCGCTCTATCCGTCGCGGCGCTTTCTCGACGCCAAGATCCGCACCCTGGTGGACCACCTGCGCGAGACCCTGCCCGCCTTGCTGGAGCGCGATCGACTGCTGGTGGAAGGGGCCTGACGCTTAAGGCCGCTGCTCGGGCAGCATCCGCTCCAGGGTGCCGTCACGGCGGATCGCCACATGCCAGACCACCGCCGCCACGTGCAGCATCACCAACCCGTAGACAGCGAACTGGCCAGCCACATGGATGCGATTGGCGAGGATGCCGAGGGCTTCGTGGCGAGGAAAGCCGGGCAGGGAAAACAGTCCGAACACCGGTACCGGCTGTCCCTGCCCGGCCATCAGGTAGCCGGTCACCGGCATCATCAGCAGCACGGCGTAGAGCAGGCCGTGATTGAGCCCGGCGAGCAGCTGCAGCAGGCGACCGTCACGGGGGTTGGCCGGCGGCGCCGCATGCCGCCAGCGCCAGGTCAGGCGGATCAGGATCAGCAGGAACACCGAGATCCCGGTGGATTCGTGCAGCAGATACCAGAGGGTGCGCACCGGCCCGGGCGGAAAATTTTCCGCCACCCAGACGAAGGGTAGCAGCAGGCACAGCAGCGCGACAGTCAGCCAGTGCAGCGCCTGGGCGAATCCGGTATAGCGGGCGACGGTCATGGGCGGCTCTCTCCAGCAGAGGTATCCCGATAGTGCCCTAAGCGCAGCGACAATGCCGCCACGCCGGGGGACCGCCGGTCAGCGCCTTAGAGATGGATCAGCGCGGCCAGCGCCAACACCAGCGCCGGGATCATCACCACGGCGCCCAGCCTGAGGAATTGCCAGAAGCTCACCGACAGCCCCTCGCGGCGCAGCGCGGCCAGCCACAACAGGGTCGCCAGGGAACCGGTGATGGACAGGTTGGGGCCGAGATCGATGCCGATCAGCACGGCGCCGGCGATCTTCTCCGAGACCTGGGCGGTCTGCACCGCCGCCCCGGCCAGCAGGCCGGCTGGCAGGTTGTTGACCAGGTTGCTGCCAAAGGCCACCAGCAGGCCGGCGCCCCAGGCAGCCCGTTCCGGCGTCGCCTGGGCGGCCGCCTGTAGCTGATTGGCCAGCGCCTGCAATACCCCGGTGGTCTCCAGGGCCTCCACCAGCACGAACAGCCCGGCCACCAGTGGCAGCACGCTCCAGGAGATGTGCTTGAGCAGCTCCAGGCCGCCACCGCGCTTGCAGGCCACCACTACCAGGAAGGTGGCGAAGCCGGCGAGAAAGGTTGGCAGACCCAGCTCCAGATCCAGTGCCGAGGCGCCGAGCAGGACCAGGATGGTCAGGATCAGACCACAGCCGGCGATGCGTCCGGTGGCGGGCAGGGCTTCCACAGCGCCCCCCTCGGACAGGCGCTCGGCGCGCAGGACCTTGGCCTGGGTCGCCCAGAGGGTCAGGAAGGTCGCCACGATGGCCAGGATCGACGGCAGGGTGAACAGCGCCAGCCAGCGGCCCAGCTCCGGCATATGTTCGGCGAACACCACCAGGTTGGCCGGGTTGGAGATCGGCAGCACGAAGCTCGCCGCGTTGGCGATGAAGGCGCAGGAGAACAGATAGGGCAGCGGATTCTTCACCTTCGCCGCGCGGGTGGCGTAGTAGACCGCCGGCGTTAGCACCACGGCGCAGGCGTCGTTGGAAAGGAACACCGTGACCAGGATGCCGACGCCATAGACCAGCGCGAACAGCCGCAACGCCGAACCCTTGGCCGCGCGCACCGCATGGCCGGCGACCCAGTCGAACAGCCCTTCCTTCCGGGCGATCTCGGCCAGCAGCATCATGCCGATGAGGAACAGATAGACGTCAGTGCCCTTGGCGATACCGTGCCAGACGCCATCCAGTGGCAACAGACCGAAGACGGCCAGTAACGCCGCGCCGGCGACGGCGAACAGCGCCTCCGGCAAGCCGAAGGGCCGGGAGACCACCCCAAGGGTGGCTAACCCGGCAATGATCCAGGTCAGCAGGTGAGGAGAGAGCGCGAGTGACCCCATGAACGCCTAGTGCCTTCTGTCGAGCGGGAAAGCGGCAGACATTAGCCTAGTCCGGCCGATTGCGGAGGCCCCATGGAGCCGGATTGGGCATCGGAAGCCCCGCGGTGATCCCGGGTTTCCGGCATCAGCAGCAGATAGAGCACAAAGCCCACGCCCGCGATGGCGGCCAGGGTGGTGAAGGCCGCCGCATAGCCGAAGCGGACGATGATGATCCCGGCGATGGTGGCGCTGATCGCGGCGCCCAGGCCCTGGGCGGTGGCGATGGCCCCCTGGCTGACGTTGAAGCGGCCGCTGCCCCGGGTCAGGTCGGCGACGATGACCGGCATCAGGGCGCCATAGATGCCGGCGCCGACACCGTCGAGCAACTGCACCGCCACCAGGTAGTAGGGGCTGTCGGAGAAGGTATAGAGCACCCCGCGGAGCGCCAGCACGGCAAAGGCGAACAGGAAGATCGGCTTGCGCCCGAAGACGTCGGCCTTGCGCCCTACCAGGATGGCCACCGGCACCATCACGCACTGGGCGGCGACGATACAGACGGCGACCAGCGAGGTGGCGCTGTCCTTGCCGACGATGTGGGTCAGCTGCTGACCGACCGAGGTCAGCATGGCGGCATTGGCCAGATGGAAGATGGCGGCCAGCAGCGCCAGCAGTTGCAGCTTGCGATTGGCCAGCAGCGCCTGCCAGGCCGATACCGGCTTGGCGTCGCGGGCACCCTCTGCGTCGCTCAGGCCCTGGGCCAGGTCATCGTCGATCTCGTCCTGGGGAACGCGGACGATGGCGACGATGGAGGCCGCCGCCAGCAAGGCCATCAGCCAGAACACCACGGTGGGACCGAAGAAATAGGCCAGGCCACCCGCCAGGGCTGCCGAGACGGCATTGCCGGCGTGGTTGAAGCCTTCGTTACGGCCGATGTGCCTGGTGAAGGCCTTGGGCCCGACGATACCCAGGGTGATGGCCGCCAGCGCCGGGGCGAAAAGGGCTGCCGCGGCATGGGCCAGGGACTGGGTGGCAGCCACCACATAGAAGTTGGAGACGAAGGGCAGCATCACGCTGGAGACGGTCACCACCAGGGCGGCGATGCCGACCATCAGGCGCTTGTGCCGGGTACGGTCGATCAGGGCGCCGGCCGGAGTCTGGGCGATCAGCCCGGCGATACCGGCCAGGGTCATGATGAGACCCGCGGTGGCCTCGTTCCAGCCCTCGCCCGGGCCGCGCACGGCGATCAGGTAGATGGCCAGATAGGGGCCCAGGCCGTCGCGGACGTCGGCCAGGGTGAAGTTGAGGGCATCCAGGGCATGGCGCGCGCGGCGTGAGGGTTCGGCGCTGCCCGCGGTGGCCGGGGCACGGGTTTCGGACATGAGCGGGCATCCGTAGCGAGATGAAGAGTCGCAGGACAACACGCCCCACGGCACCTCTCGCCCTAGCCCGCCAGAGGCCGTCGGTATGATTCGACGGCTCCCAGCCAACCACCGCTGCCAGGGGAGATTACAAAATGTGACCGGAGCGAAGCGGAGCTAGTGCCGTACCGACAGCAAAGAAATCCCTCTGGCACGGCAGTTTCCGCACGTCTTCACACTTTTGGGTGGCGGTCGTCGCAGGTCGCGCCTCAGGCCACCTGACGTGCCAGGGGCAGCTCGGCATCGGTCTGGGCCAGCGCCACCGCACTGCCCTCCTCGCTGCGCGGTCGCAGCATCGACAGCAGGTTGGCCTCGATGGTGGCGCACAGCTTGTCCATGGTGATCTGGTGCTGGCTGTCGGCGAAGGGCGCCTGCAGATCGCTGCCGATGCGCTCCAGCGCCAGCAGCATGAAGCCGACCACGGTGGACACCAGCGGCGTGAACCAGCCCAGGGTCGACACCAGCCCCAGCGGCATGGCGATGCAGAACAGAAAGCTGAACAGCTGCGGAAAGCAGACGTAGGGATAGGGCAAGGGCGTGTTGGCGATACGCTCCATGCCGCCCTGCCAGTTGGACATGTCCACCAGGGTCTCTTCCAGTCGCGCCAGGCGGATGCTGTCCAGGCGGCCCTGGCGGTATTCGCTGGCGATCAGCTCGGCGGTGCCGGCGAGGATGTCGTTGGCGAAGTTGAGGCTGCCTTCGGCCAGCGTCAGTTCGTGACGGGCCAGATAGGGGGCCGCGGCTTGGGCCGGGTCCTGGCGCTTGAGCTGGGCGCGCAGGGCATGCAGGTAGCCCATGTGCCGGCGCAGCAACACTGCCTTGACCCTGTTCTGCGCCTTGCCGTTATCGTCGATCAAGGTCAGCACCTGGCGGCCGAAACTGCGCGAGCTGTTGACCATGGCGCCCCAGAGGGTGCGCGCCTCCCACCAGCGGGCGTAGGCGCTGCTGTTGCGAAAGCTGATCAGCACCACCAGCGCCGAGCACAGCAGAGTCAGGGGCGTGAGCGGCAGGTCGAAGCGATCCTCGACGAACAGCATGGCGTCCACCGTGACCGCCACGTCCCACAGCAGCAGGCCGAACAGCGACCAGCCGACATAGCTGAAGCTGGTACGCAGGAACTGGATCTTCTTCTGGATCGAACAAAGCTGGATCGGACTGGACATCTGGTACTCCCGGCGGCGGCGCGGATTCTCGATTCGCGGTTGCCGATACCCTCCTGTCGTCCTGCCACGGATCCTTCGACCCATCGCCGCGCCTCCTCCTGAGAATGCAACCTGTTCGCGAGACTAGTCGGCGGTCCTTAAGTCAAACTTAATCCGGACCGACCAGCGGATCATGGCAAAGTGCCGTGTTAGAGCCTTCGGCAGAGGCCTTAATGCCTCTACCAGAAGCCTTCCCGCCCACCTGACCACCGATCGGTCGTGCGCCCGCGCCGCTCGTCCGGGTTGGCGAAAATGTGATCGATCCTGCAGCCGCTCCCGTCCCCCTGTGGCTGAGGACCCACGTAGCCAGCAGCGCTTTTGGGACGGGCACCGCCCTCGTCACCAGGAGTGGCGTGCCATAATCCCGCCACCTTCGCCGTCCTAGATGCCTGCATGCCCAGAATTGTGAAAGCGAGCCTCGTGCTGCTCGCGCTCTTGGCCCTCTACAGTCTGCTCGGTTTCCTGGTCGGGCCGCGCCTCGCCCTGCACTACCTCAACCAGACGCTGGCCGAGCGTCTCACCCAGCCGGCCAGCCTGCAGGCCCTGAGCCTCAATCCCTTCACCCTGGAGCTGCACGCCGAAAAGCTGCTGATCGGTCCAGCGGAGCACCCCACGGTGGCAGCCGAGGGCCTCTATGCCGATCTGCAGTGGGACAGTATCTGGCGCCGCACCCTGCACCTGACCGAAGTACGCCTCGACCAGCCCCAGGTCGATCTACGCATCGCCAAGGGCGGCCAGGTCAATCTGGCCCAGCTCTGGCGCAGCGAACCCACCACCACCGCCGCGCCGACGCCAGCGGATGCGGAGCCGGGCCAGCCCTTCCCGGTGCATATCGAGCGCATCGCCCTGGTCGGCGGCCGACTGCATTTTCTCGATGCCCGGGGTGCCCAGCCGGTAGAAGCCACCTTCACGCCCCTGGATGCCCAGCTGCATGATTTCCGCACCCGCAGCGGCGACACCCCGGGTCAGCTGGCGCTGACCGCCACCACCGCCCAGGGCGGCCAGCTCACCTGGAAGGGCAGCCTGGACCTCCTGCCGCTACGCAGCGAAGGCGACCTGACCCTCAAGGGCGTCAGCCTCGTGCCCTGGTGGCCCTATGTGCGCAACCAGCTGCCCCTGGCGCTGGGCAAGGGGCGCCTGGAAGCCAGCACCCACTACCGCCTGGACCTGGCCAAGACCCTGCAACTGCAGCTCAGCCAGGGCCGCCTGGCGCTGGACGACGTCGCCGTGCAGGCGGTGAATGCCGAACCCAAGGCCAGCTTCAAGCGCCTGGCCGCCGAGGGCATCGGTCTGGATCTGCAGAAGCGCGAAGTCAGCATCGCCCGCCTGCGCGGCAACGGCCTGGATGCCTGGGGTAACCGCGAGCAGGACGGTACGCTCGACTGGCAGAAGCTCTTCCCCACCAGCGATGCCCCCAGCAGTGGCCCGGCCTGGCGCGTGAAGCTCGACGACGTCCAGCTCAGCGACAACCAGCTGCACCTGGTGGACCGGGTTCCCCAGGACCCGGCCAGCCTCTATTTCAGCGGCCTGGACCTGGCGCTCAAAGGCTTCGATACCGCCGGCGACAAACCCTTCGACCTGGCACTCAAGACCACCCTGGGCGATCGCGGTCGCATCACCGCCAGCGGCCAGCTGGCGCTCAGCCCCCTGCAGGGCAACTTCGACGTCGGCATCGACGAACTCAACCTGCGCCAGGCCCAGCCCTATCTCAGCCCCTATGTGCGCCTGGAGATCCGCAGCGGCCAGCTGGCCAGTCGGCTCAAGGTGGCCCTGAAACCCGGCGAGCCGCTGGGGCTCACCGTCAGCGGCGCGGCCCAGGTCACCCAGGTGCATGTGCTCGATACCCTGCACCAGCAGGACTTCATGCGCTGGCAGCTGCTGGACCTGCAGGGCATCGCCTTCACCCTTGGCAAGCAGCTGGTCATCGACAAGATCGACCTGGAACAGCCCTATGGCACCCTGGTAATCAACGAGGACCTGAGCAACAACTTCAGCGCCCTGCTGGTGCCCCAGCCCAAGCGCGAGACCAAGAACACCTCCCCGCCGCTGCAGATTCGCATCGGCGGGGTAACCATCAAGGACGGCAGCGCCGACTTCGCCGACAACAGCTTGAAGCCCGGTTTCGCCACTAACATCCAGTCGCTGGAAGGCGGCATCGGCACCCTGGACACCGCCGCCTCGAAACCGGCCGACATCCACCTCGCCGGCAAGGTCGATCGCTTCGCGCCGGTGGAGATCAAGGGACGCCTCGACCCTCTCGATCCGCTGCAGCAGCTGGACGTGACCGCCTATTTCCGCCAAGTCGAACTCACCACCCTGTCGCCCTATACCGGCAAGTTCGCCGGCTATGCGGTGCGCAAGGGGCGTCTTGACCTGGATCTGCAATACCGCATCGACGACGGCAAGCTGCAGGCGCAGAACCACGTGGTGCTCGACCAGCTGGAACTGGGCGAGCGGGTGGACAGCAAGGACGCCGTGGACCTGCCGGTACGCCTGGCCGTGGCCCTGCTCAAGGACAGCCATGGTCGCATCGACCTGCGCCTGCCGGTGGCCGGCAATCTCGACGACCCCAACTTCAGCGTCATGCCGGTGGTCTGGCAGACCCTGCGCAACGTGCTCAGCCGTGCCGTCCAGGCCCCCTTCCGCATGCTGGCGGGGCTGGCTGGCAGCCACGAAGCCGACCTCAGCGCCATCGACTTCGCGCCGGGCAGCACCACCCTCTCCGCCCAGGCCCGTGGTGACCTGGACAAGCTGGCCACGGCCCTGCGCCAGCGGCCGCAACTCACGGTGGAGGTGAAGGGGCATGCCAGCGCCGCCAGTGACGGTCGCGCCCTGGCCGCCAGCCAGCTGGAAAAGGACTTCCAGACCCAGTACTTCAACCTGCTGCAACGCCGCGGCGACAAGGTCCCGGCCGATCCGAGCCAGCTGCAGGTCCCCGCCGACATGCGTGCTCCGCTGCTGGAAGGCCTGTACCGGCTGCGTCTGCAGGCGCAACCGCCGCAGGAATGGGATAATCTTGACGATGCCACCCGCACGGCGCGCCTGCGCCAGGCGGTCCTCGAAGCCTGGAGCGGCAACGACGGTCTCCTGCGCAGCCTGGCGCAGCAACGCGCGGGCGCCATCAAGACCTATCTGGTGGACACGGCGAAACTCGATGCCCAGCGGGTCTATCTGCTGGACGTCAGCACTAAAACCCCATCCGGCGAGTCGCCCACGGCCGCGCAGTTGCAGCTCGGGGTGCTCTGACCGGTCAGGAGACCTGGACATGCGTTGCCTGCTCGCCGCCTTCACCCTGCTGGTCGCCACCGGCGCCGCCGCTGATTCCATGAGATGCGGCAACGCCCTGGTCAGCCGGGGTGATCGCGCCTTCGAAGTGCTGCAGAAATGCGGCGAACCGGTCCACCGCGACCTGGTGGGCTACGAGCTGGGCCGCAACGAACGCCGCGAGGCGGTGATCGAGGAATGGGTCTACGGCCCCAAGAACGGCGCCACTTACATCCTCACCTTCGAAGCCAACCGCCTCACTCGCATCGAGTTCCAGCGCCAATGATCCCTCGCGTTCTGCTTCTGCTGCTTCTGCTCGCCACGGGTACCAGCCAGGCCGCCTCCCTGCGCTGCGGCAGCGCCCTGGTCTCCACCGGCTCCACCACCCACGAAGTACGCGGCAAATGTGGCGAGCCGCTGAGCGTCACGCCCCTGGGCGAGCGCCAGGTCACCGACGGCTATGGCTATCGCCAGGTGGAGTTCGTCGAGGAATGGGCCTACGGCCCCTGGAACGGCATGCTCTATTTCCTCACCTTCCGCGGCGGCCGCCTGGACCAGGTGGACAGCAAGAGAGCCAACTGAGGCGACGCGCGTTGCGGCGCTCGCGTGGACGAGGCTACGCCGTCGTCCACCCTACGGCGCTGTAGCGTGAAAAACGGCGCAGCCTTTTCCACTGGATCGATAGGTTCGCGCTCGCTGCGGCATTCGTAGGTTGAGTTGAGCGCAGCGAAGCCCAACACCATCCAAGGCCTACCCACACCGTTGGGCTTCGCTACGCTCAGCGCCAACCTACGGCGCCTGGCACGGTTCCCGTAGGTTGGGTTGAGCGCCAGCGAAGCCCAACACCCCCCCCCAGGTCCACCCACGCTACTGGGCTTCGCGACGCTCAGCGTCAACCTACGGCACCTGGCACGGTTTCCGTAGGTTGGGTTGAGTGCCAGCGAAGCCCAACACCCCCCGAGGTCCACCCACACTGTTGGGCTTCGCTACGCTCAGCGCCAACCTACGGCGCCTGGCACGGTTCCCGTAGGTTGGGTTGAGCGCCAGCGAAGCCAAACACCCCCCCAAGGTCCACCCACGCTGTTGGGCTTCGCCACGCTCAGCGTCAACCTACGGCACCTGGCACGGTTTCCGTAGGTTGGGTTGAGTGCCAGCGAAGCCCAACACTACCCAAGGTCCAAGCACCCTGTTGGGCTTCGCGACGCTCAGCGCCAACCTACGGCGCTTGGCTGGCCATCCTGGGCTTCGACAGGCTGCTGCTCTGGCCCGAACGCCTGCACCGCGATCCAGCCCATGCCTGGCTGCGCGAACGGATCGTCGCCAGCCTCGTGAGCTGAACGCCGGCCTGACCAATCGACTCTCTGCATGGAGGGCATACAGCGGCTTGGCTGTTCGCCCCTGCCCTCGCCAGGCATCCTTGGTCGCCTTGTACGAACGCGGCCAGACTGCCCGCAGTCGTATGCTTCGTCTCTTCCCTTTCCGGAGTCCGCCATGGCCACGCTACGCCTCTTCACCTCGCCGTCCGCCTTTCCCAATCCGCAACGCCTGCGGCTGTTCATCCATGAAAAGGGCATTGCCGATCAGTTCGAGGAGGTCATCCTGAAGATGGCGCCCGAGGGCGAGCAGCGCCAGTGGCAGCACCTCAAGCGCAACCCTTGGGGCGAGACGCCCACCCTGGAGCTCGCCGAAGGCGGTTATCTGGCCGAGAGCGCGGCCATCGCCCGCTATCTGGACAACAGCTATCCCGGGCGCAAGGTAATGGGCGAAACGCCGCTGGAGCAGGGCCAGGACGCCATGTGGAACGACCGCATCTTCGTCCATGTGCTCTATCGCATCGTGACCATGTTCCATGTGCAGCACGAAGGCCTCGGCCACAAGCTGGAGCTGACCCACAATCCGCAGTGGGGCGAGCATTGCCGCAAGGAGGCCCTGATGCACGCGGCCCTGGTGGATCGGCACCTGGCCGATGGTCGCGAGTGGCTGCTGGGTGGCGCAGCGCCGACCTTCGCCGACATCACCCTGTGCACCGCCATCGCCTTCTCCAAGTTCCCCACCAACCAGACCCCGCTGGACGAGCGCTTCGAGCACTTGGCGGCCTTCTGGGCCCGTTGGCAGCAGCGCGACAGCTTCCGCGCGGCCTATGCCGACGGCCACAGCGGGCTGGACGAGCTGGCGTCCCTGGCACGCGGCTGACCTCGCTCCAACCACCCCCTCTCCCCCCGGGAGAGGGCCGGGGTGAGGGTCGTACCCACCTGACTCGCTAGCCGAGCCGCTCGCGCAACACCGCCAGAGACATCTCCGGACCACCGCTCCGCTCCAACCACCCCCTCTCCCCCCGGGAGAGAGCCGGGGTGAGGGTCGTACTCACCTGGCTCGCTAGCCGAGCCGTTCGCGCAACACCGCCAGAGACATCTCCGGACCACCGCTCCGCTCCAAGCACCCTCTCTCCCCCTGGGAGAGGGCCGGGGTGAGGGTCATACCCATCTAACTTTCTAGCCGAGCCGCTCGTGCAACACCGCCAGAGACATCTCCGGACCACCGCTCCGCTCCAACCACCCCCTCTCCCCCGGGAGAGGGCCGGGGTGAGGGTCGTACCCACCTGACTCGCTAGCCGAGCCGCTCGCGCAATACCGCCAGGGCCACCTCCGGCCCACCGACGACGATGCTGGCCGGTACCGCCAACATCAGGTTGAGCGGCAAGCCGAATTCCTCCAGCGTCCAACCCTCTTTATCCAGCAGCCCGGTCCCCACCCACTCGGGATGCCGCACGCGAATCCGCTCGGCCAGGCTACCTGTCTCTGGGACATAGCCCACCACCGACTTGCCCAGCGCCACCGCATAGCCCACCTCGAAGCAGGTGCCGCTGTCGGGCTCGGCGCCGCGAAAGAAATCCAGACTGGCCAGCACCCCATCAGCCTGCTCGATCAGCGCCAGATTCGCCCGATAGATCCAGGCGGCCTGCTCGCGCGGCTCGGTCAGCTCCGGGGGAATGGCGTTGTCCAGCGGAAACAGGCCCGTGCAGCCGTGACGGGCGCACAGCGCCTTGAGGGCCTCGCCGTGGGCGACGGCATCAGGCCGAAACACCTCGGGACCGGCAAGATAGAGACGGGGTGGCATAGGGAGTCCTCGCTCAAAACGGCCAGTGTAGAGGGCGGGCGAAACCTCGTCTCGGTGGCGAGGACTTCGCGCTGTACGCCAGGGTCGGCTAGACCAGCGCCGCCACGGACCGCGGTAGCGCCTCATCGAGCAGCCGGCACGCCGCTTCACCGACGCGCCGCACCCCCTCCTCCACGCCCGGGCGCTGGGCCTGGGCATAGTTCAGGCGCAGGCAATTGCGGTACTTGCCCGAGGCGGAAAAGATGCTGCCACAGGCGATCTGCACGCTCTGGGCGAGCAACTCGCGATTCAGTCTGTGGCTGTCGCAGGCCTCGGGCAGCTCCACCCACAGCAGGAAGCTGCCTTGGGGTTGGCTGACCCGGGTACCTGCGGGAAAGTAGCGCTGCACCCAGGCACTCATCAGGTCGCGATTGCGCTGGTACTGGGCGCGCATGCGCCGGACGTGCACGGTGTAGTGCCCGGCGGCGATAAATTCGGCGATGGCCAGCTGCGGTTGGGGGGCGGTGCAGCCGGTGCCTATGTACTTGAGGTGCAGGATGCGCTCGGCATAGCGCCCGGGTGCCACCCAACCGACCCTGAGCCCGGGGGCCAGGGTCTTGGAAAAGGAACTGCAGAGGATCACCCGGTCGTCTTCGTCAAAGGCCTTGAGCGCCCGCGCCCGCGGATAGCCATAGAGCAGATCGCCGTAGACGTCGTCCTCGATCACCGCTAGGTCGTGCTTGCGCGCCAGGGCCACCAGCTGGCGCTTGTTGGCCTCGGGCATGCAGTAGCCCAGGGGATTGTTGCAGCTGGGGGTGAGCTGGATGGCGCGCACCGGCCACTGCTCCAGGGCCAGTTCCAGCGCCGGCAGGCTGATGCCGGTACGCGGATCGGTGGGGATCTCCAGCGCCTTGAGGCCCTGGCCCTTGAGCGTCTGCATCACCCCGTGGAAGGTCGGCGAATCCACCGCGACGATGTCGCCCTCCTGGCAGGTGGCCCGCAGCGCCGTGGCCAGCGCCTCGTGGGCACCGCTGGTGATGACGATCTCGTCGGCGGTCAGCACGCAGCCGGCATCCAGTTGCAGTCGTGCGACCTGCTCCCGCAGCGCCGCCACACCCTGGATGCTGTCGTAGGACAGTCCGGCATTGCCTGGTCGCCGCGCCAGGCGTGCCATGCCGGCGAGCAAGGGGGCCAGGGTCGGCGCCTCGGTATCCGGCAGGCCGCGGCCGAGTTGCACCCGTACCGAATCCGGGGTGCTGGTCATCAGCTCGCGCACCGGCTCCCAGCCGGACACCTCCACCGGCCAGCGCGCCGGACGGGTCACCCGGGGCAACTCGATGACGCGTCTTTCCAGGCGGACGAAATAGCCGGACTTGGGCCGTGGCTCGACCAGGCCGCGATCCTCCAGCAGCCGATAGGCCTGTTGCACCGTAGCCAGGCTCACCCCGTGCTCCTGCGCCAGGGCCCGTACCGACGGCAGGCGTTCGCCCGGTCGATAGAGGCCCTGTTCGATACGGCGGCCGAGCGCGTCGGCCAACAGCTGATAGCGATTCATGTCCGGACTATAGCGGTGCCGGACCGGATCGCGCGCCATACAGATGGCCACGCTACCTACCATACAGCTGCCTGCTGCAAGGCGGCTGTATGGCGGACAACCGACCGGCCTGGACCTGCCCCTGGACGGGCCAACGGCGGAGCATGGGGACAGCACAGGAGAGACGCCATGCCCAGAGACGCCCGCCTTCATGATCGGACCCACACCAGCGGCTGCTGGCTGCTGTTCCAGCGCCAGCTGAGCACCCGCCGCACCCTGCTGGAGCTGTCGGACGAAGAACTGGCCGACATCGGCCTGGATCGCCTGACGGCATTGCACGAAGCCCGCCGTCCTTGGTGGCGGGTGCTACTGGACGCCTGGCGTCAGTCCGGCAGCCGCGACAACCGTGCGGCCCACTCCGCCACCGGCGCCGGTAGCTCCGGATGCCAGAGTCTGCGCCAGACTACCGTCAGCTGCTCGCGACCACCTCGCTCGCGCGGCCACAACGAAGGCTCGGCCACCAGCCGCCAGCCGCTCGTGTCGCGCTGAGCCAGCACGAAGCGAAAGCTGTGGTAACCGGTGGCACCCAGACGCAAATCGGTCACCACCAGGTCGTTGCCGAGGCGGTCGTACCTCAGCCAGTCGTCGGTGAACCAGCGCAGTCGCTGTTCGGCCGGGGAATCGGCGAGGATGGGTGCGAGCTCGCCGCCACGCGGCAGCGGGACCAGTTGCGGCGGGCGGTCGTCGAACAGGCCGACCCAGGTTTCCCGGTAGCGCTCCGGACCATCGTCCACCATGACTCGCCAGAGCAGACTGGTGAACGGCAGGGGCGCGCTGAACAGGCGCGCGTCCGCCTGCCCCTGGGTTGCCAGCACCTCGCGCACCTGGTGTTCGGCGGAATACTTGGCCACCAGCGTCCAGCCCAGATAACCCGTGGACAGCGCCAACGCCGCCACGGCCAGCCGTGGCGAGCGTCCACGCGGGCCAGCCACCAGCCCGGCGAGCACCGCCAGCAACAGTGGCAAGGTATAGAGCGGATCGATGATGAAGACGCTGGACCAGGCCACCGGGGTGCTCGGCAAAGGCCAGAACAGCTGGGTGCCGTAGGTGGTGAAGGCATCCAGCAGGGGATGGGTGATGAGCACCAGCCAGAGGGTCAGGAACAACCGGCGCTGGCTGTAACCCGGATCGCGCCAACGCCCGCACAGCCAGGTCAGCAGCAGGGCCACCCCGGTCAGCACGAACAGCGAATGGCTGAAGCCACGGTGGTAGGTCATCTCGTTCACGGCGTTACCGTAGTCGATGACCACATCGAGATCCGGCAGGGTGCCCAGAGCCGCGCCATAGAGAATGGCGCGGCGGCCCTGCCAGCGCCCCAGCAGCGCGGTCTGGACGGTGGCGCCGAGCACGGCCTGGGTCAGCGAATCCACCGGTCAGAGGTCCCGGGCGAAATCGAGCATCAGCCGCGCCAGGGCCTGGGGCGTCTGCAGCGGCATCAGGTGACCGGCACCGGGGATCACCTCCAGCCGGCTATTGGGAAAGGCCGCCAGGGTGGTCCGGCGTTGTTCCTCCGGTCCCGGCACCTGCTGGTCATCGGCGCCACAAACCAGCAGCACCGGATAATCCAGGGTCTCGATCCGGTCGCTCCAGTCTTCACGGCTGCCGTGATCGACCCAGGCACGCCAGGCCTCAAGATTCAGTCGCTGGGCGTCGGCGATCACCACTTCACGGATGGCATCGGGCAGGCGATGGGCGCTGGATTCGTCGACGAAAGCCTCGGCTTCCGTCCGGCTCTTGCCATAGGCGCGCTGAGCATCGCGATCCGCGTCGCTCATGGGCTGCGGCCCGGGCGGCGAAGGCGCCACCAGGATCAGGCCGACCAGATACTCCGGCCGCCGCGCCGCCAGTACCACGGCAACCTTGCCAGTCATCGAGTGGCCGACCAGGATGCAACGATCAAGGCCCAGGGCGCGGATGCTGGCATCCACCTGATCGGCCATCTCGGCCACGCTGTAACCGTCGACCTCGGCGGCATCGCCAAAGCCCGGGGTATCGAGCGCCACGCAGCGGTGTTCGCCATCCAGGTAGGGGGCGGTGGGAAACCAGGTGCGGTGGGAACCGCCGAGAAAGTGCATGAGCACGAAGGTGGGCGAACCACTGCCCTGCTGACTGTGGGGAAGCATCGGAAGTCCTCGGTGCGGGGCTGAAGGCAGGCACTTCTCAGATGGAGAGACGGGCAGCACGCTAAGTTCCGCCTCGCCAAGGCCTCGCAACCCAGGCCGCGCGGGTCGGTCTCATCCAGGGCCCCCTCTTCCAGGAGTCCACCATGACCGATCTGTCGCGCTTTCCCATCACCCAGCGCTGGCCCGCCCGGCATCCCGAGCGCCTGCAGCTCTATTCGCTGCCCACGCCCAATGGCGTCAAGGTCGCCATCCTGCTGGAGGAACTCGGCCTACCCTACGAGGTGCATCGCATCGACTTCGGCCAGGACGACCAGCACACCGCGGAATTTCTCTCGCTGAGCCCCAACAACAAGATCCCCGCCCTCCTCGACCCCAACGGTCCCGGCGGCGAACCCCTGGGGCTGTTCGAATCCGGCGCTATCCTGCTCTATCTCGCGGAAAAGACCGGACGCCTGCTACCCCAGGAGCCGGCCCGGCGCTACCAGGCCATCCAGTGGCTGATGTTCCAGATGGGGGCATCGGTCCCATGTTCGGTCAGCTCGGCTTCTTCACCACCTTCGCTGGCAAGGACATCGAAGACCCGCGGCCTCGCGAGCGCTATGTAGCAGAAGCCCGGCGACTGCTCGGCGTCCTGGACGGCCAACTCAGGGGCCGCACCTGGATCCTGGGCGAGGACTACAGCCTCGTCGACATCGCCACCTTCCCCTGGATCCGCACTCTGCTGGAGGTCTACCAGGTGGCTGACCTGGTCGGCTTCCAAGACTTTCCCGACGTCCGCCGCGCGCTCGACACCTTCCTTGCCCGCCCGGCAGTGCAACGCGGCCTGCAGATCCCGGCTGCGCCCTGATGCTCCCCGACGCTGAAATGCAGTTGCGCCAGTGGCGAGCGGAGGATGGCCCGGCGTTCGCCAAGCTGAATGCCGATCCCGAAGTGATGCGCCACTTTCCCGCCTGCCTGGATCGGGCCGCCAGCGATGCGCTGCTCGAACGCTGCCGCCAGGGCATCGCCGAGCGTGGCTGGGGCTTCTGGGCGCTGGAGCGCTACACCGATGGCGCACTGCTCGGTTTGCTGGGCATCAGCCCGGCACCGGCCGATCTGCCCTTCACTCCCGCCGTCGAAATCGGCTGGCGCCTGGCACGTCCCTATTGGGGCCAGGGCTATGCCACCGCCGGTGCCCAACTGGCCCTGGCCTGTGCCTTCGACACTCTCGCACTCGAAGAGGTGGTCGCCTTCACTGCCGCCTCCAATCAGCCCTCGCTGGCCGTGATGCGTCGCCTGGCGATGACTGACGCCGGTCACTTCGAACATCCGCGCCTGCCCCCAGGCCATCCGCGGCGGCCGCATCGGTTGTTTCGGCTGAGCCGAGCACGCTGGACTACCGCGCGCATGGCAGCCGAGTAGACTGACTGCTACTTCCAGGCAGAGCAGCATCGATGACCGCAGGGCTGGATGGGAAGGACACGACCGCGATAGTCGAGAACGCCCATTGGCGCCTCGGTTATCGGCAGGATGCTCGGTATCCCGGTTGCTTGATCCTGAGTAGTCAAAGATGCGCTAGCGACCTTAACGAACTCGACGCAGCCAGCCTGGCTGACCTTGGCGGGCAACTGAGCTTCGCCGAGAGACTTCTAAAGCACTGCTATGCGCCGCACAGAGTGGTGTTCTACAAGCTGGGTTTTTCCGCGGGATTCTCCTTTCATTTTCACATTGCGCCGATCACGCGCGCACTGTTGGGCGAAATTGCGGCCCATCCCCGCTACAGCGACGCCCCAGACGGCAACGATGCCATCCTCTTTCTGAGCCGCGAATATGGCGAGCGAGCCCTCACGCCCGAGGAACGACAGGCACAAGAAATCGAGATCGCGCGCCTCAGGGAGACGGCCAACGAGCTCTTGAGCCCATCACCTCACGCCCCTAGCCAGCCAACGTAGTCACAACGCCATAACCCACCCGACTGCTGCTAGAGCATCGCCATCCGCAGGATTAAACTGCGCGGATGTCCCGCTCAGAACGCTTGTTCGATCTGCTCCAAGCCTTGCGCCGGCACCGCCGCGCCGTGAGTGGCCGTGCCTTGGCCGCGGAAACGGGGGTCAGTCTGCGCACCCTGTACCGCGACATCGCCAGCCTGCAATCGCTGGGTGCGGCCATCGAGGGCGAACCGGGTGTCGGCTATATCCTCAAGCCGGGTTTTCTGCTGCCACCGCTGATGTTCACGCCCGAAGAACTGGAGGCCCTGGTCCTCGGCTCGCGCTGGGTAGCAGAACGCACCGATGGCAGCCTGGCAGCGGCGGCCGGCAATGCCCTGGCGCGGATCTCCGCGGTCCTGCCGAGTGAGCTGCAAAATGAGTTGGCCATGACCACCCTGCTCATCGGACCGAGTCGGGAAACACCTCGCAACCAGGTCGATCCGGCGATCCTGCGTCACGCCATACGCCAGGAAACCAAGCTCATCCTGGTCTATCGCGATGCCGCTGACAGCGAATCCCAGCGCACCATCTGGCCCTTCGCACTGGCCTACTTCGACGCCGCACGGGTGCTGCTCGGCTGGTGTGAGTTGCGTAAGGACTTCCGCAGCTTTCGTGCCGATCGCATCGTCTCGGTACAGCCCTGCGAAGAACGCTATCCACAGCGCCGTCAGAGCCTGCTCAGGGACTGGCGAAGGCAGATGGAACGCCAGGGTTCCGTCCCTGCCTGACTGCTGCCAGAAACTGGCAGCAGGGGGTCCTAGACTGGGCGGCATCACCACAGAGGAGATGCGCCATGCACTACAGCACCAGTCTGATGTTCTACGTTACCGACGTCCGTACCAGCCGGAATTTCTACGTCGAATTGCTCGATCTCACCCCAGTCGAGGACGGCCCTGGCTTCGCCCTCTTCGTGCTCCCGTCCGGTCTCGCCCTGGGCTTGTGGGCAAGGGACGCCGTGGTTCCCGCGGTTGGCGCGGGCAGTGCGACGGGTGAACTGGGCTTCAAGGTGGCCAGCATGCCGGCGGTGGATGAGCTGTATGACCGCTGGCGCACGCGGGGCGCCGAGGAACTCTTACCGCCAACCAACCTGCCGTTCGGCCGCAGCTTCGTCGTACTCGATCCTGACGGTAACCGGCTGCGGGGCTATGCGGTGCATCCCGACTGACTCCTGCTAGCGGCCTCGCTCAGCAGCCGGCACACCTCATGCCAGCTGCTGACGCAAGACCCGTATGGTACAAACCCTTAGCAGCCTCGATCCTGCGAGACGTCCAGCCCTGTCCAGGTCGCCGCACCATGACACTAGCCAATCCAGCACTAGCGCAGCTGACTGTCCTTGCTCGCACGGCGGTTGTAGCCGCCGGCGCGCTGGTCTTCCGCGTCCTGCTCGGATTGGCAGCGGATGCACAGGTGTACACCCGGGACCGCCTGGCGGCGCGCCTCGGGGATGGCGTCGCCGCACTCCTCGCAATGGGTGAGGCTCGCGCCTCGGTGCAGACGGCTGCGAGCGCGTTGCACCGCATCGTCCACCGTGCTGTCGATCTGTTCCTGAACCGCGCCGTCTCCGGCCCACCCGTTGGCCATGGCTGATCTCCCACTGCGTTGCCTTGATACCCATTGGAAGCGAAGCTCGCGCAGATGTTCGCTGCCGTCCAGCGTCCGCCCGTCGTGCTGGCGGTGGCTGTCGCTGCTGGTGTTGGCCATGACGCTGTCAGGTTGCTCCAGCCGCCTGCTGCTGCGCCAGGTCACGGTTGGTCTGTGCGAGCCCAATGCCCGGCTGACCGGCCTGCCCGCCCCCTGCCGCCAGGTGGTCAGGGATCCCGGCTTCGCCGTGCTGCGTGCACCCGGCGAGCGCCAGCATTTCATCCTGGTACCCCTGCGCCCCCTGCGCGGGCTGGAGAGCCCGGCCCTGTGGCAGCCCGGCCAACCCGACTGGTTCGGCTGGGCCTGGCGCCAGCGCTGGTATCTGAGCGCCTGGGGCAAGGCGCCGGTGACGGACGCCCAGATCGCCCTCGCCCTCAATGCTCCCAGCGGTCGCAGCCAGGATCAGTTGCACGTGCACCTCGCCTGCCTGCGTCCCGCGCTGCGCCAGCAGCTGTGGCAACTCGCGCCAGACATCGATGAACACTGGCGCGCCCTGCCCGTGGACCTGGCCGGGAGTCGCTATCAGGCGCGCCGTCTGAGCGAGACGCAGCTGCTGGCGGCGGACTTCTTCCCGGCCCTGGCCAGGCAGCCGCCCTATCCGCTGCCGGATCCACGCCTGTCGCTGGCCGTGGTGGCGCTGCCAAGCCAGGATGCCAGCCGTCAGTTCCTGCTGCTGGCCGGACGTGCGGGCAGTCAGCCTGACGACCAGGGCTCGGCGGAACGACTGCTGGCCGCGGACTGCCGGGGAACGTCCCTGCCGTTGGCGACTCAATAGCGCCAGCGCGCCAGGAGGCCCCATGCCGCACGAATTTCAAGAACTCTTCGACTTCATCGACCAGTTGCTCGCCTGGTCTGACTTCTATCTCAAATCCGCGCTGCTGCTCTGCGGCCTGGGCATGGTCGCAGGCGCGATCACCTGGAAGCGCTGGTGGGGCAAGGCATTGGCCTTTGGTTGCGCAGGCCTGGGCGCACTGGCAGCCGTCAGCCTGGATCTGCTCCGCCGGCTTTGAACACTCTTGAAAGCTATTGGGCTGGCCGCGCGCCTTCCGTCACCGAAGGTATGGCGGCAAGATGACACTAATCGTCGCTTTCCACCGCCAAAGCTTGAACTGTTTCACCGTCTCGAACAGAGGGCGCTACGGGTTGGCGGATAGATCGCGGCAGCTTGCTAGGGTACTGCCCCACAATAATCCGGCCTGGTCATCACGGCCTTCATCTTTTCAGCTCACGCATACAGACCCGATCATGCCCATGTCCCCATCTCGCCTGCTGTCCCGCCTTCCCCATCTCGGCTTCTGCCTGGCCGCCTCCCTCGCCTCCTTCGTCGGTACCGCTGTCGCTCAGGAAGGCAATGCCCGTTGGGTCAGTGACAGCCTGACTACCTACGTCCGCAGCGGCCCCACCGATGGCTATCGCATCGTCGGCACCCTCAAGTCCGGGCAGAAGGTCGAGCTGATCAGCACCCAGGGCGACTACAGCCAGGTGCGCGGCGAAGGCGGCAGCACCGTCTGGATTCCCAACAGCGACCTGCAGGACAAGCCCGGCCAGGCCGAGCGCCTGCCGCAGCTGGAGCAGCAGGTAGCCGAACTGAGCGGCCAGCTCAAGACCATCGATGACAGCTGGAAGAATCGCGTCCAGGGCATGCAGGAGACCCTGGATTCGCGCAAGCAGCAGATCGACGAACTGGAGAGCCGCCGCAAGGACCTCGACGCCCAGCTCACCCAGGCCCAGTCGGAACTGCGCAGCACCCAGGCCAAACTTGGCAACGAGAACAAGCAGGCGCTGATGCAATACATGGTCTATGGCGGCAGCATTGCCGGCGCGGGCCTGCTGGCCGGCTTGATCCTGCCCTCCATGACCCGCGGCAGGAAGAAGAACGACCGCTGGTTCTAGTGGATAGCGGTCGATAGCGGTTCCGTCCTGGCGGCTGGGCGGAACCCGGGGTCACGGCCCGGGCGTCAAAGAGGCAGCACTTCTGCTAACGTGGCCCGACGCCTTCCGCCCAGACGAGCCCCCATGCCCGACACCCCCCGCTTTCGCATCCAGCAGGTCGAGACCCTTTCCGATGACTGGGGCCTGCTCAAGAAGACCACCTTCGACTACCTGCGCCGCGACGGCAGCTGGCAACGCCAGACCCGGGAGACCTACGACCGTGGCAATGGCGCCACCATCCTGCTCTACGACCGTGCAAGACGCACTGTCCTGCTGATCCGTCAGTTCCGCCTGCCCACCCTGGGCAACGGCCTGGACGACGGCCTGCTGGTGGAGACCCCCGCCGGCCTGCTCGACGCGGCCGCGCCCGAAGCGCGCATCAAGGCCGAGGTCGAGGAAGAGACCGGTTACCGCCTGGACAACGTCCAGCACCTGTTCGACGCCTTCATGAGCCCCGGCTCGGTGACCGAGCTGCTGCATTTCTTCGCCGGTGAATACCAGGCCGACCAGCGCATCGCCGAGGGCGGTGGCCTGCACGAGGAAGGCGAGGACATCGAGCTGCTGGAGTTACCCTTCGACGAAGCCCTGGCCATGGCGCGCGACGGTCGGCTGCTGGATGGCAAGACCATCATGCTGCTGCAGTACGCCGCCCTCTACCTGCTGCCGCGCTAGCCCATGGAGCTGATCCGCAGCCGCATCGAGCGGCAGGTGATGAGCCTCACCGGCCTATCCCTGGGTGAGGTCGACTACGAACAGCCGGTGGGCGATCCCGGGTTGTTCGGGCCGGCCAGCGTCCCCTGGCGGGTGCACAGCGACTTCACCTGCATGCTGATCGGCGGCATCGCCGCCCTGCTCATGCAGACCCTGCATCCGCTGGCCCTGGCGGGCGTCTGGGATCACTCGAAATTTCGCGAAGACATGCTCGGCCGCCTGCGGCGTACCGGCCAGTTCATTGCCGCCACCACCTTTGGCAGCCGCGGCGACGCCGAGCGGCTGATCGCCCGGGTCCAGGCCATCCACCGCCACATTCGAGGCCAAGCCGCCGATGGCCGTCCCTACAGCGCCGAAGACCCGGCGCTGCTGACCTGGGTGCACGTGGCCGAGGTCAGTCATTTCCTGGCGGCCTACCTGCGCTACTACGATCCGCACCTTTCAGGGACGGAACAGGATCGCTACTACGCCGAGATCGCCCTGGTGGCCGAGCGCCTGGGTGCGACCGAGGTCCCTCGTTCGCGGGCGGAGATCGCCGCCTACTACCAGGCGATTCGTCCGCAGCTGGTCTGCGATGACCGCAGCCGAGAGGTCTGCCGGGTGCTGCTGCAGGCACCCGCGCCCAGCGCCCTGGCCAAGCCCTTCGGTGCCCTGATGATGCAGGCCGGCATCGACCTCTTGCCCGACTGGGCCAGCGAGGAGCTGGGTTTCCAGCAGGGCCCGCTGCAACGGCGGCTGATTCGCACGGGCATCGGCGCGACCGCCCCGGTGCTGCGCTGGGCGGTGCGCAACGGCTCCTCGCATCGGGCCAGACGGCGGATGGGGATTGAGACGTGAGCTGATCGCGGCCATGGGCCGCTCCTACAGGTTTCAGGGTTTGTAGGAGCGGCCGCATCGGCGGACCACCATGGCCGCGATTAAGCCCATCGAAGGATGTGACCAGCCGTAGGTTGGGCTGAGACGGCACTATCGTCGAAGCCCAACAGCCCGAGGTACGCCGAGGCACCGTTGGGCTTCACTTCGCTCAACCCAACCTACGCCACCGGTTAGCACCGTAGGTTGGGCTGAGACGGCTCCATCGTCGAAGCCCAACAGCCTGAGGTACGCCAAGTCACCGTTGGGCTTCGCTGTGCTCAACCCAGCCTACACCACCGGTTAGCGCCGTAGGTTGGGTTGAGACGGCTTTATCGTCGAAGCCCAACAGCCCAAGGTACGCTAAGTCACCGTTGGGCTTCGCTGCGCTCAACCCAACCTACGGCCTTTCCTGCCTACAACATCCGCACCTTGATCGACCGCCCCTTGATCTTGCCCTCGCTCAGGCGCTGCAGTGCCTGGCGGGCGATGTCGCGCTCCACGGCGACGAAGGCCTGGTTGTCGAACAGGGTGATCTTGCCGATCTTGGCACCGGGCAGGCCAGCGTCGCCGGTCAGGGCGCCGAGGATGTCGCCCGGGCGCAGCTTGTCCTTCTTGCCCGCCGCCAGGGCCAGGGTGTGCATGGTCGGCACCAGCGGTTCCGGGGTATCACGCAGGGCGCCGAGCGGCTGCCAGTCCAACGGCGAACCCTGCTGTACCTCGATGGCCTGGGCGCGGCTGGCCTCGGCCGGGGCCACCAGCGACAGCGCCAGGCCCTGTTCCCCGGCACGACCACTGCGGCCGATGCGGTGCACATGCACCGCCGGATCACGGGACAGCTCCACGTTGATCACGGCTTCCAGGCCGGCCACGTCGATGCCGCGCGCGGCCACGTCGGTGGCCACCAGCACACAGAGGCTGCGATTGGCGAACATCGCCAGCACCTGGTCCCGTTCGCGCTGTTCCAGATCACCATGCAGGGCAGCGGCGGAGATGCGCTGGGCATGCAGCGCCTCGACCACCTCCTGGCACTGCTGGCGGGTCTGGCAGAAGGCCACGGCGCTGGCCGGGCGATGGTGCCGCAGGAGGCGCACCACGGCGGCCAGGCGGTCCTGGGCGGCGATCTCATAGAAGCGCTGGCGGATCTGGGTCTCGCTGTGCTGGCTCTCGACGCTGATGCGCAGCGGCGCGCGCAGATAATCCTCGGCGAGGCGTTCGATACCCTCCGGGTAGGTGGCGGAAAACAGCAGCGTCTGCCGTCGCGCCGGGGTCTGCCGGAGGATATCGGCGATGGCCTCGATGAAGCCCATGTCGAGCATGCGGTCAGCCTCGTCGAGCACCGCGACATTGAGCCCGTCCAGCACCAGGGTGCCCTTGCGCAAGTGCTCCTGCACCCGGCCCGGGGTGCCGACGATCACCTGGGCGCCGTGCTCCAGGGAAGCGATCTGCGGCCCCAGCGGCATGCCGCCGCAGAGGGTCAGGATCTTGAGATTGGGCGTGGTCCGCGCCAGGCGGCGCAACTCGCGGGCGACCTGGTCCGCCAGCTCGCGCGTCGGGCACAGCACCAGGGCCTGGCAACCGAAATAGCGCGGATTGAGCCCTGTCAGCAGGCCGATGCCGAAGGCGGCCGTCTTGCCCGAACCGGTCTTGGCCTGGGCGATGAGGTCCTGGCCCTTGAGGATGATCGGCAGGCTGGCCGCCTGGATAGGCGTCATGCTCAGGTAGCCGAGTTCGGCCAGGTTGGCCTGCATGGCCTCGGCCAGCGGCAGGGATTCGAAGGATGCGGGCACGGGAGTCCTGGAAACGGCTGGTAAAGGTTTACCAGTCTAGCAGAAGGGTGCCCACTCTCCTCTGCATGGACGCTGGACCAGCGCCTACCTATGCTTAGCGGTACGACAACTCAAGGAAGCTCCACCATGTTCGACCGGCCTGTGCTCTACACCCATCCCATGTCCCGCGGACGCGTCGTGCGCTGGCTGCTGGAGGAGCTCGGGCAGCCCTATGAGGTGCAGCGGATCGACTACGGCCCGGCGATGAAATCGCCGGCCTATCGCGCCATCAATCCCATGGGCAAGGTTCCCGCGCTGCGGCACGGCGCGGCCCTGGTGACCGAGACGGCGGCCATCTGCGCCTATCTCGCCGACGCCTTTCCCGCCGCAGGTCTCGCGCCACCGTTGAGCGATCCGGCACGTGGCAGCTACTACCGCTGGCTGTTCTTCGCGGCCGGTCCGCTGGAAGCGGCGACCACCAACCAGGCGCTGGGCGTCACCTTGCCCGAAGATCCGCAAAAACGCGGCGCGGTCGGCTATGGCAGTCTCGCCGAGGTGCTGGATACCCTCGAAGCGGCCCTAGCACCCGGTGAATACCTGGTGGACGACCGCTTCACCGCGGCCGATGTCTACGTCGGCGCTCATCTCGCCTGGGGCATGGCCTTTGGCACCATCGAGAAGCGGCCGCACTTCGAACGCTATGTCGCCGGACTGGTAAGCCGTCCGGCCGCAGTGCGCGCGCGCGAACTCGATGACGCCGAGCTCGCCACGCTCAACTAGGTGCCCGCGTCTACAGTTCCACCGGTCCACGCGGATGATGCAACGGGCAACCGTTGCGCTCGCTGCGGAACTGCGAAGACATCTCGTAGGCCGGCTGCCGCGATCTCATGATCCCACCCAGCGGGCGATGCGCGGCCAGGCCATGCCAGGGGCTGAACACCATGCCATCGTCCACCTCGCGGGAGCGTGCCTCGTTCCAGGCCGGTTGCGGCCGGACCTCCAGGCGCGCAACGGTCACATAGGGGGTCAGGTCTTCCGGCCAGACCACCGAGGCGTCCTCGATGGGCGTCTGCTCGATGTCGACACCCAGCTGCACGCGGATCTCCCAGACGCCACCCTGATGGGCGAAATGCGCGTTGACTGCTTCGCGCAGGCCGTCGGGCTTGCCGTTGACCTCCACCGGGGCATCGGTCAGGGCAGTCAGCTCGGGCGCTACCGGGACCACGCTGAGCTTGGCGAAATAGGGGCCGTAGAGGAAGGGCACCATGGTGTAGAAGGTCTCGCCAAGGATGTGGGTTTCCGGGTGCCCGCCGAGACTCTTGAGCGTGGGACTTTCGCCACCAAAGGCCTCCACCACCTTCTCGGCACCGCGCAGCACCGCCGAGGCTGCCTTCTTCAGGCCTTCGCCACGGTCAGTGGTCTTGGCCAGCAGCTTGAGCGTCTTGAGAAAGGTCTTGGGATCCGGCGCGGTAAAGGCCGGCGCGTTCTGCATGACGAAATCCTGGGTCACCTGCCCTTCGCTGCCAGGCAGGCGCTCGCCCGGCACGTCGATCAGCTTGAGCGCCAGGCCCCGCGGGGTGGAGACGCTGTCGGCCAGGATGTCGCCGGGATTGGTCGAGAATCTCAGCACCGCGGCATAGCTGCCCGGCACGGCGAAGGCGCCCTGGGCATAGGCCGGTGGCAGACCATCCAGCACCGTCACCTGGCCCGTGAGCAGACCATGACTCTTGGCGTGCACGCTACGGATGGCATGGCCGCCATTGGCATAGGTGGTCTCGGTAATGTCCCTCATGGCCGCGACCATCTCGCGAACGGTCTCGGCTTCATCATCCGGCGCCTGTTCGAAGGCGGGCTGGAACGGCAGCGGGTGGACAGCGGCAGGCGTGGTCATCTCGGGACTCCTCGGGTGCCGTCAATCGGACGCGACGGTCAGCCAATGGACCGCTATCGCGCTAACGACGTTCAACCGGCCACGGTCACCTCCGATACAAGGTCGCTGCCGACAGGCGCATGGGAACGCCGCTGACCAAGGGGGGTTCGATATGGTCACCCACCCCAGGAGTCCACCATGAGCGACGCTGACCAGAAGACCTACGACAACCCCAGCAACACCCCGCCCCCCGAAGAGCTGCCCTATGCCGACATGGAGCCGGAGGAATTTCCGGACGATCCGGACGTGGCTGGCGAAACCGAATCGGGCACCCCAGGCTGAGGGATGGCCCTACCTTGCGGACGACAGCTCAGGCTGCGTCCGCGACACTTTGTGACAGGCTGGTTTGACTGACACCCGTGCCCCCGCGAAGATGACGGGGCGTCTGTCGCGTCGAGCCCTCCCCCATGCTTTCCACCAAGGTCCCTTTGCTCCTGCGTAGCCTGATCGGTCGGCTGGTGCGTATCGCCATCGCCTCCGGAGTCACCTACCAGGCCTTCGATCGCTTGCTGCGCCAGACCTACTTCGAGGTCGCCCAGGATTTCGAACCCCTGCGCGACAAGCCCAATTCCGACAGCCGTATCTCGGTGCTGACCGGCCTGCCCCGTCGCGAGGTTCGCGCCCTGCGCGAAGCCGGCCCGGAACGCACGCCCTGCACGCCCAGCCTGGAATGGCAGGTGCTCAGCGCCTGGACCTCACGCCTGGACCTGCTCGACGCCGAGGGCAATCTGCGCCCCCTGCCCCGCACCCAGCGCCGCGGTGGCGAGCAGAGTTTCGACGCCCTGGTCGCCAGCGTCGGCAGCGACGTCCGCGCCCGGACCGTGCTGGATGAATGGCTGCGCAAGGGCTATGCCCGCCTCGACGACGAAGACCGGGTGGTGCTCACGCCACGCTCGTTGCTGCGCGGCACCGAGAGCCAGGAAGGCGCGGGCCGGCTGCTGGCGCATTTCACCGGCGACCTGCTGGCGGGTTTCGAGCGCCTCTACCTGCAGGACCGCGCCGCGCCGGACTTCACCTTCCATGTGGTCTACGGCCACAACCTGACCCAGGATTCGACCCTGAGCCTCTACCGCACCGCCTACGACGAATCCATGCACCTGCTCAACCGCCTCAACCGTCTGGTGGTCGAACACGAAGCCCAGGACGCCGGCAAAGCCGACGCCACCCAGCGGGTCACCCTGGGTTTCGGCGGCTATCGGGTGGAACAGGACCGGGATGCCGGCCTGGTGCAGGGGCGGGAAGATTAGCGCCAGCAGTTGGTAACGGTCGCGGCGTCTTTATCTGCGGTCGTACCCGCTGCACCGCGCAGGCCAGTCGAATCCAGCGTCAAGGTCCCGCAGGTGTCCTTGTCCTGCGCATTCTTCGGCACCACGCTCAGGTTGTAGGCGGTGGCGGTTGGCGTGCCAAGACTCAGGGCGTAGTACTTGTTCGACGAGTCCAGGGTCTTGGCGTCGGCGTCACTGGTTAAGCCCAAGCCTTTGAGTGTGGCCGTAGAATAGGTGCTGTTCTGCGCATAATAACGCTCCATCCGAGCCGCGGCCTCGCTGAGCAGGGCCATGCCCTCTGAACGATGACTGCGCAGGATGTAGTTCTGGTAGCTCGGATAGGCGATGGCGGCCAGGATGCCGACGATGGCAACGGTGATCATCAGCTCGATCAGGGTGAAGCCTCGGGTACTGGTCATGCTGCTATTGTCTCCCGAACTCATTACTGTTGCGGTATTACCCGCCAAGTTTGCCGGCCGGACATCTGGCCACCTCTGTTAACGGTAGTAGAGATGCCGTCTGTAGTGACCATCTGATTGTTTGACAGGGTAGTCCCTCCCGCGATCGTACCGAAGCCTGAGACGACCATGCCATCGGGGCTGTCCAAGCTGTTGACCACGCCATCGCCGTTGAGGTCGAAGACATTGAAGCTGGTACGGCCACCGGACGCCGGATCGACCGCATAGGCCCAGCCGCTGATGCCAGAGGAGCATACATCCGCATTGGGCGTCACGGTGCTGAACACGAGTGTCTGGCCGCTGGCGGTCATTGGATCCACCACTCGCTCGCCAACCGACTGGTTATTGCTCTGCAGATCCAGATACCAGCCACTGGCCGTCGTCCAGTCCACCGCCGTATTGCTCAGCACCCGCGCGCTCTTACCGCTTACGGCGGTCTCGCTAGTGATGCTCTGCCGCTGCAGGTTACTGCGTTTGAGCACGGGCAACGTCGCGACGGTATTGGATACCGAGGCAGTCGAGACATTCTTGTCCCAGATACCATAAACGCTCTGCAGATCCGTCGAGGTCTTGTCCTCGGTGGCAAAGTAGCTGCCGGTACCGAACATCACGATAAAGCCGGTACCGGACGGATGCCTGATCACCGAGGGTGCTGCCGTTATGGGCTGAATAACGCCACTGGTGTCGCTGCTCCGCGCTGCATACAGCGGCTTGCCACCGAAGGAAACCGCGAAATTGTCGACAGTCGCCGTAGCGGTGAGATTGCCGTTGTTTAGCAGATCGAAACGCCAGAGGTTGCCCTTCAGATCACCGCCATAGACGTAGTCGGCGATACCGTCGGAATTGACGTCCAGCACCTTGAGATTGAACAACCCGTTGCTCTGGGTGGCGGTCTCGGCATCCAGCTTCTTGAGCAGACGGCCCGTGGCGATGTCGAGAATCAGCAGCGACGCTGTGCCACCGTTGCCGTTGTACCCGTTGCCAGCCAGCACCGCCCATTGACCGGTGTGCAGACGTGATACCAGCGGTGTGCCAAAGCTGTAGCCCAGCGCTGCATTGGTCTGGCTGTTGCCGCCAGCGCTACTGGCCTCACCGCTGAACTCCCAGAGCAGCTTGATGGCATCCGGATCAGTGATGTCCAGAGCGAAGATCGAACGACCACCGCCCCGGAGGGTGCCGATCAATACCTTGTGCCAGGCGGCGCCAAAATAAACATCAGCGATCACTGGCGAGCCATCCACATAGTAGGTGTGCTGCGAAGCGGTCGCATTGTTGTAGTTCGGCTTGGCTAACAGGTAGAGATTGGGTATCACCGCCGTGGGCACGAAGGCGAAGGTCTCCTGACCTGAGATCGCATTGAAGCCATGCAGCATCCCGTCGTTGGCACCCACATAGACCACCGGTGCTTCGGTAGCCTGACTGGTCTTGAAGGCACCGTAGTCACTGCCGCTTTCAAGGGCGTTTGCCGCACTGGTCAGATACTGGGCTCCATTGGCCAAGGCTGGCGCAGAGTTGATGATGTCGCCCAGTGGGCTCGACCGCTGCCGATAGGTAGAAGTCGCCAGGCTGTTATCACCTTTGAGAAAATTGACCTTGTTCGCATCCAGGCTGGACTGCAGATTGATCCCGCCATAAGTACGGCCTGTCAGAGCAGCGTAGGTGAAAGCCTGCAGGCCACTCCCCGTTCCAGGAACTGCGGCCATCTGGATGTTGCGCGCGCTCCAGGCGGGTAGCTGGGCACTGGCCTTCCATACCGTGGTGGTGGTCTTGGTCGCAGTACCAGTAGTACTGGGCGTTATCTCAATGGTGCTCTTGGTCAGGTCACCGCTCCAGTAACTGGCGTTCATGGCCGTAGCGTAGGTGTCGTAGCGGGTTGCTGTACCGCTGCTGGTACTCTGGTAGGGCAGCACTGCCGGAGCCGCTACCGAGTTGTTGCTCTGCAGGATCTGGTTGAAGGCGTTCGACAGCTGGGTCTTGAGCGTCGAGGCATTGGTGACCAGGAAGTAGTTGTCCGGCGTACCAGACTTGTTGGAATCCCAGTCACCAGCGACCGGCAAAGGCTTGCTGCTGGAGTAGTTGTAGCCGCCCCATTTGGCTGCGTACCACAGCGGATTTTGCAGATTGGTAACCAGGGAGCTGGAAGACGGGGTAAAAATACGCGTGGTCAGGGGGCTGCCGTTCACCACGACACTGTTGCTCTTACGCCCTGGTAACGCCGGACAGGCATTGGGATTATTCGCGCAAGCGCCTGGCAACCGGCCGGGCGGGGTATCCAGCGGGTTGTGCTGGTTGCCGCTGTTAAAGGAGGTACCACCGCCCGTCACCTCTAGGTAGATACCATCAGCCGTGGTGCCCGACATGGTATAGCCCATGTGGGAATCGTTACCTGATACCGAGTATTGGGTATCGCTGGTGACCGTGACCGTACCGTCGGCGTTGGCGGCCAAGGTGTAATACACGATGGCGTCCATGTCGTAGTCGCCGCCCTGGGAGGCGTCATCGTAGACCACGCGAAAGCTAATTAGCGGCCGTCCATTGTTCTTGGTGCTATCTACGGCCATGCCACTGAGATTGGCCATGGTGTCGATATAGAAGCCGGTGATCTGCTCGGTTGCCTGATAGCTGGAACCCTGGCTGGTTACCTTGCCAAAAGGCACCAGAGTCAAGGTACCGCGGCTGGTGGTCAGCTGAATGCGCGGCTGGGTGGAGGACAGCGCGACAGCAAAGGTCTTCACCCGTTGTCCACTGGTGGTCAAGGCGGTCTTGTTGCCGTAGTAGGCAACACTGGCCACGTTATAGGTACCCTGCCGAGTAGGTTCATCGGGCAGGCCACGGAACGTGCCAAACCCAGTCACTGTCTTGGCAGTAGGCGCGTAGTCGGTACTGCTACCAGCCACCTCGCCGATATTGATGTTACGACTGCCGCCTACTTCGCTGTCCCAGATGGCCTGCCCCAAGGTTCGCGCACTAAAGCCCGTAAGCGTGGCGGGCACGGACGTAGCGCTGAAGGCACTGTCCGGCAGGTCCGAGTCGTAGCTTGGATTCACGTCGCTTAGCAGCGTCTGGAACGGTTTCGAACAGGAGGGATAAGTATTGTAGGGGTTGCTCCAGGTAGTGACCGCTGGCAGCCCCAAACTGCTATCCACCGAACCGGAGGCATAGCCGGAGGTAGGCGCAGTAGCACCGCTGAAATAGCGCAGAACCTCGTAGGACATCTCCGCCAGCGGATTGCCGTAGTTGTAACATTTGCCATTGGCAAGGTCATTGCCAGGGGTACCCCAGCCTGCGCAGGCACTGTCCTGAGAGTACTGGATGCCATCAAGGGTGGCGACGATGCCCTGTTTGGTATAGGTCGTGGTCCCTCCTGAGGTGGAGGCAACCCCAAAGATTCCGGTATTGCCATCGACTTCGCTACCAAAGGAACTGATGGCCTTGCGGAGCGCGCCGCCCTGCAAGTTGTCGCTGTAGGTACCGGTCAACAGACCGAAGTACATCTGATTGCCTTCGCCATAGTCATGCAGCAATCCAGTCGGCTTGTACTGACCGTTGGGATAGGCCTTACAGTTGCTCTCCAACAGCCCGCCGACACACGCCTGGACCCGCACATTGAAGCTGTAGACGTTGCGACCGGACGCACTAACAAGGGTGCCTGCAGGGGCGGTCGCTGACAGTCCCACATCCGAGAAGGCGGTGGTGGTTGCGGTGTTCTGTCCCTGAGTCGACTCGCGTGATACCCAGCCCCAGATACGGATATCGGAGGTGCTCGGGATGATCCTCAGGCTCGGCTGGTTGCCATAGGTGGTATTGGCGAACAGCACATAGTTGCTGGAACTGTTGCTGGGCGTAGCAATCGGCGCGTAATCGGAAATGTTGTAACCGTCGCGCAAGTTGCTCTTGTATTCCTTGCCCCAGGAGTGGGCATCAGCGGGCACGTAGGCGCGCTCCAGCACAGTGCTGCTGACGGTGTCGACGTCGCGATATCCGCCATAGAGTACCTTGCGCAGCGCGTCCATCCGCGACGTGGTCAAGTAATTGAGGAAATCCCCACTCCAAGGCGCGTTGCTATTGCTGGTACCACACTTCTTGGGTGTGCCGGTAGTGAGGCTACCGGTGATTGCCGTCCCCGCACTCCTGGGGACAAAGTAGCCATTGAGGGTATCGTAGGAATAGCACTTTCCAGAATCGAAATAGCCGGTGTAGTCGATGGAGGCGGGCTTGTAGTAGATATCCAAAAGACCATCGCCATCCAGATCCGCCGCATCGTTGTAAGCAGGGGCATAGAGCTTATGGTCGCGTTCCACTACCAGCATGTTGAGTGGTGGTACCGCGCTATTGACGAACAGCGGGGTCTGGGTAGGGAAGTTGGTAGCAGCCTGCACACCGATTGACCAGGCGAACAGCTGAGCAGACAACAGGAGGCAACGGCGACCACGAGCATTCATGAATAGCGTTCCTGCCGATTAGAAGGATTTCGCCATGACGGATCTCAGGGTGATCCGTTGGCCGACTTGGTTGGTCGCACAGCCTGCGCCGGCACAGCTGTCCACCTCGTAGTAGCGGGTACCGCATCCGGTCAGCGCACAATTGTTCTCGCTACCGGTATCGAGCGGCCCCAGATCGACTACGTACCAGCGCGCATTGGGCGTCTCAGGCGTGGTGCCGGAACTCAGGATGCTGTAGCCATTCAATGTGGCGCTGGGATCGCCGTTACGGAACAGCGGCGTCATGTATCCCAGGGGTACGCTGCGATCACCGATCTTCTCGCTGCCCAGAGCAACACCACTGGCGTTCAGATAGGCGTTATTGCGCAATTGATAGGGAAAACAGAAGGTCACGGTACAGGTGCTCGTCAGGTCTGGCGCGGCCACGGCCTTACCGATTACGCCTTCACCGGCCCTCAGCGCGGTCTCGGCAGCACTCTGCAGATTGTGCTGCTGTTTGATATTGCCCATGACACGTGACTCCAGGGTGACGCCCCGCAAACTGGTCAAGGCCAGAATGGTCAACAGTAGGAGCAGCACCAGCGCGATCAGCAACGACGCGCCACGCTGTCGTCTTCCTGATTGGCGTCGAGAGACGGTCATGGCATCAGGTTCCTTAGGGTGATGGTGTCCTGGGCGACTTGGTACAGATAGCTATTGCCAGTAAAAGTCGTGGAATAACGTTGGTTCCACTGGCTAAGGACAGGCGGTGTTTCGCTGGTATCTCGCAATCCCTGAGCCACCGACTGCAGCAGGGCCGAATAGCGCACGGCCCGGATCAGGTTGGCCGCACTGGTGGAGGGCGTGGGGGTAAAGGAGGAAACGCTCCTGTCGACACCGACCCCGTAGTCGAAGCGCAGGTCGCGAATACCGCTGATCATCTGAGCGGTATCGGTATCACCGTTGATCCGGGTACAGACCCCATTCCCGCAGGCTAGCAAATTGCTGGCGCAGACCAGGGCATTTGGACGTTCGTTAGCCGTGCCAGTGGTGAAGTTGGCATCAACCGCCAGGGAAAAGCGCTCGACGATGACCGCGTTTTGACTGGTATTCGAGTATTCGTAGGGAGCATCCGCGTTGTTGGCCAAGGTGGTCGACTGGGCACTGAGCGCCTGACCACGGCAATCGGTTTCCTGGGCATCACGCGCCTGATAGCGGATACAGATACTACTGGCATTACCGATCACCGATGCGCCCGCAGCGAAGTTGCAATCCAGTGCGTTCCCAGTTCCCGAGCTTCCGCTATCAGCCGGAAAATCCTGAGTAACGGCAATGTCCGGTCGCCGTCGATAACCTGACTTGGCCAGCTCCTGATTCAGCAGCGCCAGCGCGAAGCGGCCATTCTCCTGATTGACCTCCTGACTTTGCTGGAACAGATAGGTTTTCTTGTTGTTGATGTAGAGCTGAGTGACCCCCAAGATCAGAAAGCTGCTGATCGCCAGGGCAACCATCAGCTCGACGATGGACAGTCCCCGTTGCCGGGCCGTTACGTTCATGAGGCGGTTGAGCATCGAACAGGCCTTCAGAGTCGAGTTCGCAAACGGTAGGTGCAGATGGAACTGGTACCGTTGCCGGTCGGGATACCGCTGTCCAGACAGCTGTCGACTGGAGCGGTCCAGGCCACCTGGATCTCGAGGTAGTCGCCGCCGCTACAGGACGCCGCGGCACCGGCGGGACCAGGAGTAGCGTTCTGGCAGACATAGAAGGAGCTGTTCAACAGGTCTGCCGCACCGGGTAGCAGCGAACCGGCCTGGGCTGCCCAGCAGGCAAGCTGGTCGGCCGCAACAGCTGGGGTCGGGCGACAGCTCGCCGGTGCATTGGCGAAGCCTTTGCCAGGCGCCTTGAGATAACTATCAACCGCCGCAGGATTGGCACGCACAAGCTCTAGGAGATCGTTGGTCAGCATCATGGCAGCGTTGCGCTGGATGGAGTCTTGAGTGAAAGGCACCGCCTTGCTTTGCAACGCAGCGATGCCGAGCATGCCCACGCAGATCAGCACGACGCTGACCAACACCTCGATCATGCTGAAGCCCGACTGGAGCCTCCTCATGTGCATTCTCCCGACTGTGGCTTGTCGGTGGATGGCTGGGTGATACGTCCGGTCACACTGACACCCACAAAACGACATTGCCCTGCCTGATCGGTTGGGCAAAGGGTAAAACACTGGCTGGTTGTGGCACCGGTGGTACCCGTCGCGCTGAAACTTGCCTGAGCGACGCCCGCGCTTACCGTTACGCCACTCTGTAAACCGCCGGCGTCGATGCGCCTGAGTATCTGTCCCGCTGCGGTGATACTGAAGCCGGCATTCCAGGCGGTTGCACTATCAGCCGTCAGCGTTACGGTCACCCCTCGGGTGATGGCTTCACCACGCGCATACTGCAACACCGCTACCATTTCATCGGCAGCGGCCTGGACCTTGTTGGAACGGATTAGACCGGCGAAATTGGGCGCTGCTATGGCCAGGAAGATTCCCAACAAGGCAACGACCACCAACATCTCGATCAGGGTGAAACCCTGGGCTGGACGTAAGAACCTACTTTTCATGACGGGGTACCCAAGCGAAAAGCGCAAGCTGGGAAACTCCTTCCGCAGCGAGACAGCACTCAGTCGTCATCCTTGAGCGTTCAGACAATAACGTATCGACCCGGCGTCACAAGCCTGGACGTGTTCCGCTGATACCTGTGCCTACCATGCTGAATCCATGGACAACACAAGTCAGCAGACGCGTGATGTTCGGCCCCGAAAGCATGATGACCGGTGCAACCGCCCTGCCTTGTGTCAGCTCTGACAAGGAGGTCGAGCAAGCTGTCAGGGCCGAGTGAAAGCAGCATTCACCAGCGAACAATTTAGGCTCTCAGTGCCACGCCTGACCTCTGCCATGGGGGACTTTCCTCTACAGCCGTAGGTACAGCGCTCCAATATGGCAACGTATAACAGCAACCTAATCCTTACCGATAAAGAAATAGGAAGCCCGTAGCCTTCTGCATGCCAGGCTTGCCTTGTGGGTAACGGAGTCGGGGGAATGCGGTGCCAAAGCGGTCTGGATAGCAGCAATAGCGTGATGCTCGGCCATCTGGGTGGGATGACTGGACGGGCTGAAGACACGCTAAATGCATGAGAGGGGCGCTGAGAATTAGCTTATAGAACGCAAATAAAGCTAGCTATCTATATCCCGCCCAACCATTTTCACCTTGCCCGGATGCTCTAAAGCGCGGGTTTTGATCGGATCGCGCTCCAAGAATAATCAAAGCTATTTGCAACAGCGGCCTAAGCGCTCGGATCACGGCCGCCTTGCTCGCCCCTCCTCTTTGGGCTTCTGGAGTTCTCTGCCACACGGCCCCTTCCTGGCCGCTCGGCTGGCAAAACGTACAGGTACCCCTTGTGCTCCGCTCAATCCGATTGATTGAACGAACAAACAATTTAGTAGCGTTTAAATTAAAAGAACGAACAATTAAAAAACAATTAAAAGCATCAACTTCTCATCAATGAGAAACCAAGGGCGACTTAACTAGCCAAACAAACGGCAATTGTTTAAAACAACCAGAACGCTGTATCTACGAGATCTGGAATTTTCACCGTATCTCGCCTGCAGGCCCCGGATACCAGGGCATCAGGCCGCACTGCAATCTATGCAACGAAATAGCGAAGCGCCTGATGTCCATCAATCGACCGCACTTTCCGCTTTCGCACACCGCCCAGAGTTAGCTCCGTAACGCCTCTGCTTTCATCTACCGACAATGACAAGGCCGCTATGCACGACTCGAAGAAAATCGATTATTCGCTAAATACCGCCGACACCTCTGCGCCGCACTCCGCGCTGGACAATGCCGCCATCATTTCCGCCTATCGGCGCTGGGCCAATGTCTATGATCGGGTGTTCGGTGGCGTCTCGGCGCCCGGCCGCAAGCGTGCGGTGGCGGCGGTCAATGCCCTGGCGGGTACCCGGGTATTGGAAGTCGGGGTAGGAACCGGTCTCGCCCTGCCCCACTATGGCGCCGACAAGCGCGTCACCGGGATCGACCTCTCGCCGGACATGCTGGCCAAGGCCCGGGAGCGGGTCGCGCGCGATGAGATCACCACGGTGGAGGCGCTGCTCGAAGCCAACGCCGAGGAAACCGGCCTGCCCACCGGCTCCTTCGATATCGCCGTGGCCATGTTCGTGGCCTCCGTGGTACCCAATCCGCGCAAACTGATGCAGGAAATGCGGCGGGTAGTGAAGCCTTGCGGTCACCTCCTGCTGGTCAACCACTTCCAGGCCGAGCGTGGCATGCGCCTGCTGGCGGAGAAGGCCCTGGCACCGGCCTCGCGCAAGCTCGGCTGGCACCCTGACTTCGCCATGGACTCCATCCTCTCCCGCGAGGACCTGCGCCGCGCCAGTCGCAGCAGCGTACCGCCCTTCGGACTCTTCACCCTGGTGCAACTGAGCAACGACTGATCGCTACTCCACCCGATAGCCCCGCCCCGCCAGGCAGGCGGCCAGGGCCTGGCGGAAACGCTGGGTCAGGTAGGGGTCGCCTACCGCGCCCGGCCGCTCGGGATCGAAACCGGAATCCCCGGCGGCGTAGCGGCGGCAGTCGTATCGGTCCGTGGCGTAGCGCCCGGGTGGCTGGCCCTGCAAGGGATAGGCGGTGACGTCGTAGGCGTCGTAGCCGACGCCCGTGGACGCAGGCGCGGCAGAGGTAACGGGCACTGCCGCGACATTGGGATCGGCGACGGTGACGAAACCGCCACCCGGATCGGTGCGGTAGTAGCTGCCGGCGGCGAAGTAGTAGGTGGTGCCGCCCATCCACAGCGTTTCGGCAAAGGCCGGCAGCGCGCTGACCCTTACGCCGGTCGGCGGCAGGGTGACCACATAGCGCGGGCCCTGGGGTCGATACCAGTAGCCGTCGGCATAGTAGTACTGGCTGTCGCGGTACCAGATGCGGGTGAAGCCGGCCGGTACGCCGGGCACCTCGAAGCCGGGCCGCCATTGGGGATTGGCGCCCCAACCGGGACGCGGGCCGGACCAATTCGGGTCCCGATCCGGTCGAGGCGGTGGCGGCGGATAATTCCGACCGGGCTGGTGAGGGGCCGGCATCATGTAGCCCGGACGCGGCAGCGGCACGGGGCGATCCTGCCAGGCCGGCTGATAGTTTGGCCGCGGCGGTGGGGGATCATTGCGCTCCCAGCGCTCCAGGGCTGGACCATTGCCGCGTCCAGGCGCATCGCCGCGACCGGGCGGACTACCATTCCAACCACCCTGCCCATTCCCCTGCCAGCGTCCCCCGTTGCCGGGTGGTGGTGCGGGCATGGGCGGCGGTGCGGCACCCGGCGGTGGCGTCACATAGCCACCGCCCAGGCGATAGTTGTTATCGGCCCAGGCAGGCGCAGCGTGCCAGCAGGAAACGCCAGAGAGGACAAGCGCGAACAGGACGGCAGGCGACTTCATCGCACGGCTCCGCAAGGGGATGGCCCAGAGTACCCCAAGGCCTGGCCCTCCCCCAGCCTGACCGTCACCCGCTCAGCTATTTGTCGCGGCGCTGTTCCAGGGTCTTGCGCTGCTCGGCCAGGAAGGGTTGCTCGGCCGGATCCAGCCGATCCATCCCGGCGACGATACGGTGCCAATAGGGATACAGCGACTCACGCCGGGTCGCCGCCTCGATCCGTGCGGACTCTTCCGCTGTCAGCGCCAGCGTCATGGCTGCCAGGTTGTCGTGCAGCTGGGCTTCGCTACGGGCACCGACGATCAGGCTGGTGATGCCTGGCCGATCCTTGAGCCAGGCCAGGCAGACCTGGGCCACCGACACGCCATGGGCATCGCCCACCGCGGCCAGGGTCTCGATTATGTCCAGGGCGCGCTCGGGATCGTGGACATAGGGCTCGGGCCAGTCGCTGCCCTGGCGCGTACCCTTCGGCGCTGGCTTGCCGCGCCGGGTCGAGCCGGTCAGCAGGCCTTCGCCCATGGGGCCCCAGACCAGGGTGCCGACGTCTTGGTCGAGCGCCAGCGGCAGCAGTTCGTACTCCGCCTCGCGGGATTCCGGCGTGTAGTAGATCTGCTGGCTGACCGGCTTGGTGAAGCCGTGCAACTCGGCCTTGCCAAGGGTCTTCATCATTTGCCAGCCGGTGTAGTTGCTGGTGCCGAAGTAACGCACCTTGCCGCTTTGCACCAGGTGGGTCATGGCCTCCAGCGTCTCTTCGATGGGCGTGACGCCGTCCCAGTTGTGCAGCTGGTAGAGATCCAGGTGATCGGTGCCCAGGCGGCGCAGGCTGTTTTCGCAGGCGCGGATCAGGTGATAGCGCGAGGCGCCGCTGTCGTTGGGGTCGTCGCTCATGGCGCTGCGCCCCTTGGACGCCAACAGGATGCTGTCGCGCTTGTCACCCAGCGCCTGGCCGACGATTTCCTCGGCCAGGCCGTAGGAATACAGGTCGGCGGTATCCACCAGGTTCACCCCGGCGTCGAAGGCGATGTCGAACAGCCGTCGCAGGGTGCGCAGGTCGATGCCACCGCACTTCTCGAAGCCATCACGACCACCCACCTGCAGGGTGCCGAGGGCGAGTTGGGAAACCAGCAGGCCGGAATGGCCAAGCGGACGATACTGCATGGTGCCTCCACGAGTTTTTACCGATAAAGGGTCGACTCCAGGCGTGTTCGGCAAGTTTCAACCGCACAGGAATCGCACTTACAGCGGTCCGCTTGGGTCTATGGCCCCACGCAAGGAGGAAAACACATGTCGAAACACCATCATCACGTTGGCTGGTTCAAGCGTCGCCATGAGGTAAAGCCGGACGACCTCACTATCGTCGACAATTCCCTGGTCAAGCGCGCCGTCGGCGCCGCCGCCCTTGGCAATGCCATGGAGTGGTTCGATTTCGGCGTCTATGGCTACCTGGCCGTGACCCTGGGCAAGGTCTTCTTTCCCGACGGCAATGCCGCGGCCCAGCTGATCGCCACCTTCGCCACCTTTACCGTGGCCTTTCTCGTCCGCCCGCTCGGCGGCGTGGTGTTCGGCCCCCTGGGCGACAAGTACGGTCGCCAGAAGGTGCTGGCCCTGACCATGATCATGATGGCCCTGGGCACCTTCAGCATCGGCCTCATCCCCAGCTACGAGAGCATCGGCATCTGGGCGCCTGCCCTGCTGCTGCTGGCGCGGGTGGTGCAGGGCTTCTCCACCGGCGGTGAATACGGGGGTGCGGCGACCTTCATCGCCGAATATGCCACCGACAAGACCCGCGGGCGCATGGGCAGCTGGCTGGAGTTCGGCACCCTGGCCGGCTACATCGCCGGTGCCGGGACGGTCACGGCGCTCACGGCGGCCCTGACCCAGGAACAGTTGCTCGACTGGGGCTGGCGAGTGCCTTTCTTCATCGCCGGTCCGCTCGGCCTGCTCGGCCTCTACATGCGCCTGAAGCTGGAAGAAACGCCAGCGTTCAAGGCCCACGCCGAGGCCAACGAAGGCAAGGCGGCGGATAGCCCGGCGCACAGCCTGCGCGAGCTGTTCACCCTGCATCGCGTCGCCCTGCTCAAGTGCGTCGGCCTGGTACTGGTGTTCAACGTCACCGACTACATGCTGCTGACCTACATGCCCAGCTACCTGGCCGTGACCATGGGCTACGCCGAGACCAAGGGTCTGCTGCTGATCCTCATCGTCATGGTGGTGATGATGCCGCTCAACATCCTGGGCGGTTTCTTCAGTGACCATCTGGGGCGCAAGCCAATGATCATCGGCGCCTGCCTGGCGATCCTGGTCCTGGCGATCCCCTGCCTCAAGTTGATCGGCAGCGGCAACGACTGGCTGATCTTCCTGGGCCTGATGCTGCTGGGCGCCTCGCTGGCCTGCTTTACCAGCACCATGCCGTCCACCCTGCCAGCGCTGTTCTACACCCCGATCCGCTACAGCGCCCTGTCCATCGCCTTCAACATCTCGGTATCGCTGTTTGGTGGCACCACTCCGTTGGTCACCGCCTGGCTGGTGGAAAAGACCGGCGACCCCCTGGTGCCGGCCTACTACATGATGGCCGCTGCCGTGATCGGCATCCTGACCATGGTCACGGTGCGCGAAACCGCCGGCCAACCCCTGCGCGGCTCGCCGCCCTCGGTGGCCAGCGAAGAGGAAGCCAAGGAGTTCCTCGCCAGCGACGCGCCCCTCACCGTGGACAAGCAGCCGCCCGGGCAGGCTTGAGTTTCACGAAAGGATCGCGGCCATGGCTGCCCCTACATAAATCGTAGGAGCGGCCCATGGCCGCGATCAAAAGAGCACGCCCGAGAGGCGGCCCCATCGGCGGACCGCCATAGCCGTACTTGGCAGCATCCCCCACCCACCACCAAATCCCACCCAAAAGAAAAGGGGAGACCTTGCGGCCTCCCCTTGAATTCGTTGTCCTCTCGCACCGCTCGTGACGGTGGCTGCGATCGACCAGGAATGGTGACCTGGGCGGGCCCGGGCGCGGCGGACGGGATACCGTCGTTGGCGATGCGAAAGGCCCTCCTGGGGCACTTCCGTTGGACAGCTCTACCGGGCTATCGAAGTTGAGTTCAGCTTACGCCCCTGCCGCCGGCAGAGGTTTGCGTTGTGCGCACTCTTTCCTACCTCTTGCGCAATTCATGACTAGAAACCTAGGATTGGACGCAACCCGATAGCGCAAGGCATGGAAAATGGACAAACTCGATCGCTTCGATCTGAAAATCTTGGCAGAACTGCAGCGCGATGCGCGTCTCTCCAATCAGGAGCTGGCCGAACGCATCGGACTATCGCCCTCGCCCTGCTCAAGACGGGTCAAGCAACTGGAAGACAGCGGCTACATCACCCGCCAGGTCGCCCTGCTGGATCGCAAGAAACTCGGCCTGTCGCTGACCGCCTTCGTGCTCATCGGCATGGATAGACACACCCCGGAGCGCTTCGAGAACTTCCAGGCGATCATCGCCCAGTGTCCCGAGGTGCTGGAGTGCTGCCTGGTCACCGGCATGGATGCGGACTATCAGCTCAAGGTGGTGGTGCCGGACATGGAGCATTATCAGCAGCTGCTGTTAGGCACCCTGACGCGCATCGAAGGCGTTTCCAGCGTGCGGTCGAGCTTCGTGCTCAACCAGATCCTGGCCAGTACCGAACTACCGCTCAACCACCTGCGGCCCTGAGCGCGGCGCGGCTTCGACGTCGGCGTCGAGAAAACGCGGCAGCACCAGCATGTGTGGCACGGCGAAGGCTGCCAGCACGGCGAACAGGGCGCGGATACCGGTACGCTCCTGCAGCAGGAACACCAGGCCACCGGCCAGGGTAAAAAGTGCAGCGCCCAGCAGGATCGGCCAGGTCAGGCGCAGATAGGCCTTGAAGGTGGGTGCCCCCAGCAAACGTTGGCGCACCCCGGTCTGGGGCGCGGCGTGCAGCAGATAGAAGCCCAGGGCGAACCCCACCAGGGGCGGCGCCAGCACCACGGCCAGCAGCGTCACCGCCAACCTGGGGCAACGCTGCTGCCAGGCGGCCAGCAACAGCACCGGCAGTGCCAGCAGCCCACCTAGTAGGAGCACGCGGGCTAGCCAATCTGCGAGGGCAAGAGAAGCAGCCGGCCCCATGGCCAGGGCCAGCAACCGGGCGACGGCGGCTTCGTGCACCAACGCCGGACCGCCAATGATGAACAGCCCCAAAGCCAGCGAGGTCAGCCGCTTGGGAAACAGCTCGTCTTCATGGGCGAAATGCCAGGCCGAGAGCAGCAGGAACAGCAGCAGCGCCGCCGTGCCTGCCAGTTGCCAGCAGAGCAGGCAGGCCAGGGCCGTCGCCAGATAGCAGCCGAGAAAGGCGAGGCGCCGCCCGGGTGCGACCAGGCGCAGATCACTGGCGCCATGCAGCAGGCCCAGACCCAAACCTACCACCAGGGCGTAGGCCAGTTGCCCGGCCCCGCCCGCCAGGCTGGCGAGCCCGGCGGTCAGTACCAGCGCCAGCCAGCCTCGCCCGGTCTCCTGCATCCTTAGACGCCGGTCCGCGCCAGGGCCGCACGCAGATTGCGCTCGGAGGTGAAGGCATAGACCACCTTGGCCAGCACGTCGAGCACCAGGATGATCCAGATGGTCGCCGCATCGCTCACCATCCACACGCCCTCCGGGCCAATGGCGAAGACCACCGGATAGATCAGCCAGAGCACGGTCAGAAAGCCGGTGTTCTTGCGATAGGCCGCGCCGATCGCGGCATGTTGCCCGGCCAGGGTCGCCAGCGGTTTCCACAGCAGATAGAGCACCCCGACGAAGGCGGCGCAGGACCAGGCGAAGAACACCCACTTGATGGTGCCGTAGGGCGCCAGGGAGGCCACCAGGCCCGTCACGATCATCACCACGTCCAGGGTGACGATGGAGGCCACGAAGCCGCCTTGTCCCTCTTGCTCACGCGCGCCGAGAAAGGCCGAGCTCACCACCCCGGCCAGCAGCAGTGGCGTGGTGAAGGTCCAGTCCAGGTAGCGGGCGACATAGGTCACGCTGCCATCCGGCTTGATCAGATTGCCAACCCCCAGGTACATGGCCAGATAGGCCGTAGCGGCGATGAAGGGCACGGCGGCGTGGATCAGGGTGTGGCCGCGTAGCGGACCACGGTGCGCGCCCTTGGCATAGATCGCCAGGGAGGCGAGCGACATGATGACGAAGCCGATTAGCAGGGGTGTCTGACTCATTGGAGGTCTCCAGAGGGATGAGGGACGCGCATCGGCAGGGCCAGCCGCTCTGGAGTAGGGGTTCCTGGTCTACCGCTGCGCTTAAGGTAGAGAAGTCGCCGCGTGACTTGGTTCAAAATGTTTCAGTGTTCGCGACCAATCGCTGCAGGCCCTTGATCCGGGTCAAGTGGTCCTGGCAGTGGCCGAGGCAAGCTGCGTCGTTTCGTGTCCGCCCAGGAATTCGCATGCTGCCGGCCCAGAACGTGATGCTGAGCTACGGACGCTGCTGCGCCAGCCCCGCCTTCTTCGATGATTTCTACCAGCGCTTCCTGGCCAGCTCGCCCCGGGTGAGGGAGAAGTTCGTCCATACCGACATGGCCGCGCAGAAGCTGCTGTTGCGCCACGGCATCATGAACCTGGTTCTGGTGGCCCGCGGCATGCCCACCACCAAACTACGCCAGCTCGGCGAAAGCCATTGCCGGGCACGGCTGGACATAGGCCCCGAACTCTACGAACTCTGGGTCGACTGCCTGCTCGCCACCCTGGCCCAGCACGATGCCGACTTCACCCCCGCCCTGCGCCAGGAATGGCAGGGCGTGCTGGAGGCAGGGATCGCGGTGATGCGCAGCTACTACTGAGCGGGGCCCTGAGTGTTGGGCTTCGCTGCGCTCAGCCCAACCTACGACACCCGTAGGTTGGGCTGAGACAGCTCTACCGTCGAAGCCCAACGTCCCAAGGCACCGCACCCCACCCAAACGCCCCCTCTCCCCCTGGGAGAGGGCCGGGGAGAGGGCCGGGGTGAGGGGCAGCCCATCACCGTAGGTTGGGCTGAGACAGCCCCACCGTCGAAGCCCAACACCCCCAAAGCAACGCACCTGCCCTAAACGCCCCCTCTCCCTCAGGGAGAGGGTCGGGGTGAGGGCAAACCAAACCTCGACGTACCGCTATACCCCAAAACAGCCCAATACCGGCCACCTGCCAGCCACCATCGGTCGGCCAACTCGGCCAATCGCCCAGCAACACCCGTCTCGCGCTTTACCCGCCGCACCTGCCTGACTAACGTATGACGAAAGGACTTTTGTGCGACAGATCACGGTTTATCCGCCCTGCCCCACACTACGGATGGATGACCGATGGCCCGCTTCTTCCCCGCTCGCAGCCAGTGCCAGTTCGATACCCCCGGTGAACGCCGCTTCGCCGAACGCCTGGAAAAACTGCTCGAAGACGACTACCTCTGCTGGAGCAACGTCCCGGTCGGCCCCAAGGCGCGCTACCCGGATTTCGTCGTACTGCATCCGCGCCGCGGCATCCTGGTGCTGGAGGTCAAGGACTGGAAGCTGGCCACCCTGGAATCCGTCACCCCGGGCAAGGTGCGGCTGCATACCCAGGACGGCCTCAAGACCGTCGCCAATCCCCTGCTGCAAGCCCGCTCCTACATCCTTGAAGTCGACCTGCTGCTGAAAAAGGACCCGTTGCTGCGCCAGAGCGCCGGCTCGCCCCATCCGGGCCAGCTGATCATGCCCTGGGGCTGGGGCGTGGTGCTCACCGGCATCACCCGTCGCCAATTCGAGCAGACCGATCTGGCCGACGTCCTCGATCCCCAGCGCGTGCTCTTCCAGGACGAGATGACCGAGTCCACCGACCCGGAAGCCTTCCAGCAACGCCTCTGGGACATGTTCCCCCATGTCTTCCCCTGCGCCCTGACCCTGCCGCAGATTGACCGGGTGCGCTATCACCTCTACCCCGAGGTGCGGGTCAACAGCCAGCCCGGCCAATTCGGCCTGTTCGACGCTGCCGAGGCGCCGCTGCCCAGCCTGATCAAGGTCATGGACCTGCAGCAGGAACAGCTGGCGCGCTCCCTGGGTGACGGCCACCGCGTCATCCACGGCGCCGCCGGCAGTGGCAAGACCATGATCCTCGGCTATCGCTGCGCCCACCTGGCCAAGGTCTCGGTCAAACCCATCCTGGTGCTCTGCTACAACAAGTCCCTGGCCGGGCGGCTGCGCCAGGTGATAGAGCAGAAGGGCCTCGGCGAACGGGTGGTGGTGCAGAACTTCCACGCCTGGTGCGCCGAGATGCTCACCGCCTACCAGGTGGACAAGCCTGACCACCGCTTGCCGGTGGCGGCCAAGATGGAGCAGTACGTGCTGCGCACCATCGACGCCGTCGACCGCGGGCAGATCCCCCGCGGTCAGTACAGCGCCGTGCTGATCGACGAAGGCCACGACTTCGCCCCCGAGTGGTTCCAGCTGGTGGTGCAGATGGTCGACCCCAGCACCCAGTCCCTGCTGGTGCTCTATGACGACGCCCAGGCCATCTACCGCGGCAAGGGCGGCAAGAAGGCGCTGGACTTCAGCTTCGCCAGCGTCGGCATCCAGGCCCAGGGCCGCACCACCATCCTCAAGCTCAACTACCGCAACACGGTGGAGATCCTCTCCGTCGCCCGCGCCTTCGCTACCGAACTCCTGACCAGCCGCGACGCCAGCGAAGACGGCGTGCCCCTGATCGCCCCGGAAAGCGCCGGCCGCCGCGGCCCCTTCCCCGAACTCATCCAGTGCGGTAGCGACCGCGAGGAATGGGACCTGCTCATCGCCCGCATCCGCGACGAACAGGCGGGTGGCCGCCAACTCAGCGACATGGCCATCCTCTACCGCAGCACCAGCCAGGCCTACCAGGCCGAATACGAACTTAAGAAGGCCGCCATCCCCTACCGCTCCGGCGCCAGCAACAAGGGCCGCGCCCAACTCTACGACGCCGAGGACAGCCTGAAGATCGTCAGCATGCACTCCAGCAAGGGGCTGGAGTTCGGGCTGGTATTGATTCCAGGACTGGGCGAAATGCCCAAGCAGGGCGAGCCGGAAGCGGATGAGGCGCGGTTGCTGTATGTGGCTATGACCAGGGCAATTGATCGGTTGGTGATGAGCTATCAAAAAGGATCAAATTTCACAACCGAGATAAACAATAAAATTTTTTTAAAAAACAAACTTCAACACGTAGAAACATAGCGAACTTCAAATGAGTTGCTTAGACCAAATCAGCAAAGCCGCAAAAGAAAAACTACTTAGCTCCGCATACTCTAACAACTACTTCCTTTGGATTGGATCAGGATTCTCCTACAACTTCGGATTCACCAGCTGGAATGACATTCTTGCAACTGTGAGCAAAGAGATTGGCTACCCCTTAGATCTCAATGTAAGCAACCCTTTAAAAGCAGCGGAACTGCTACGATCGTTTGCACTATCCAAACACAAAACAAGCGAGTATGAATTCAACAGCCTAATCGCCGAAACGCTGATCAAAAAGAAAACCAAAACACCTATGCCAAGCTGGGTGCGGAGATTTAAAGCATTTTCACCCAACATGATCGTAACAACGAACTGGGACAACCAGATCGAGGAAATATTCGACGGATTAATAAATGTTGTCGTCCGAAAAGACAAGTGCCCCCAAGTATCTAATACAGGTAGAAATCTATTCAAGATACATGGTGATGTAGGACGACCAGCAAGCATAGTTGTAACACAGAGCCAGTACTTCACATTTCAAAGAGAGGACACTTATCTTAACAGAAAAATATACACCCTGTTTTCAGAAGCATCACCAATATTTATCGGCTACAGCCTTACAGACCCCAATATAAATTTTTTGTACGACGAAGTATACGCGCACCTAGGGGAAGAAAAACCCCCTGCATACATGATAGTTCACCCCAGCGTAAAAACTAGTGTTCTAGATGAATCCAAGCTTTTATTCGAAAGCAAGAATATACATATAATAAAAGCGGAAATAGGAAAATTTTTAGAGGACATTTCATCAGCTTACAAAGAATACAAGAAATCAAACAGGAGATTTTTCGATCAATATAAAAACATAATAGATCGACTTACAAAGATAGTAGACCTGATCAAATCGAACAAAGAGCCTTCAAAGCTTGAGATACTTTCAGAATTCAATAGCAAAGAATCCTGCCATCAAGCCTTAAGCGCGATCACTGAAATACTTTCAAATCAATCTTTATTTCAAGACTATGGAGGAAAATTACTTTCCCCAGAAAACCGAATGCCTTACCGAGCAATTGACAGCACAATAAAAGCAGCGATATTTCTTGTTAACGAGCATTCTTACCCAGATGAAAACACAAGAGACCGCTTTCACGAATCGGTATTCAACCTATGCACTGAGACTGATGGAGTATGGGATTTCTATAGCGCAGAAGCCCCATTCAAAAGCATATTAAGAATCTCACCTCAAAAAACAAGTAGCGTCTTCAACCCACGACTAAAACATATAATTGAGGTGCTCCGATGGTCAGCACCGTCAGAAATAGGAAAATGCTGGTCAACTTGGAATGCCTTTTGCCAAAATCTAAACTGGATATCAAGCAAAGACATACAGGGCGTAATTGATATCTTCGAGACTGAAGAATTAAAATTCTCCTACTCAAGAGACAAAAATTGGATTACCGAACTAATAAATTCAAGCACAAAAATCACAGAAGAACAGCAAAAATCACTTGAAGAGCTTTTAGAAAGTTAAAACAGGCCAACCAAAATTCAAGCTGCGCTAGACGGATCAGCACGCGTTAGCATAGGCGAGAGTGCAGACAACGCCTTTTTTGCAATGCAAGCAGAAGGACATGCTGAAGGTGCTGGAGCGGCTCAAATCGACGAACCAAAAAATAAACTCCTGGCTGCCGTCTCGGCAAATGGGATTGGGTGCAACTGGAGCACTTACGCAATTACGTCGCTCAACAATGCCGTCGTCATCAACAGCTCTGATCATCTGGCCCAATCAACAACCCCACAAACGCCTCCGCCTGCGGCGACACCTCATCCCGGCGCCTGAGCAACCACACCGCCGAGGTCGCCTCGGGATCGTCCAGCTCCCGATACACCAGCCCTTCCATCTGGGTGCGCTGGTAGGTGGCGGGCAGCACGGTGACGCCGAGGCCGGCGGCGACCAGGCCGAGGATGATGAGGACTTCGCTGGCCTCCTGGACGATGCGCGGGGTGAAGCCGGCGCGGGCGGCGAGGCTGTGGAGCTGCTGGTAGAGACCGGTGCCGAAGCTGCGGGGGAAGTAGACGAAGGGCTCCTCGGCGAGAGCGGCCAGGGGCAGTGGGCCGCTGCCCTGCTGCGCCAGGGGATGATCGTGTCTCAGGGCGACCACCAGGGGTTCGCGGAAGAGTTCGACCGCCACCAGGGCGTCGGGCAATTCGATGGGGCGGATCAGGCCGATCTGCAGGTTGCCGGCGAGCATGGCGTCGATCTGTTCGCGACTGCTCATCTCCTGCAGTTGCAGGCGCACCTCGGGATAGGCGCGGCGGTAGGCGAACAGCGTCTTGGGGATGGTGGCGACGAAGGGTGAGGAGGCGCTGAAGCCCACCTGCAACTGGCCGGTCTCACCACGGCCGGCGCGACGGACCCGTTCGGCGGCGCGTTCGCTGGCCAGGAGGATCTGCCGGGCTTCGTCGAGAAACAGCCGGCCGGCCTCGGTCAGGGCGACGCGTCGATTGGTGCGTTCCAGCAGGCGGGTGCCCAGTTCGCTTTCCAGGGCCTGGATCTGCTGGCTGAGCGGTGGCTGGGAGAGATTAAGGCGCTGGGCGGCGCGGCCGAAGTGCAGCTCTTCGGCGACCGCTACGAAATACCTCAGGTGGCGCAATTCCATACGTCTTCCATTGAGTCGTAGAACCTATCAATCGAGACGGACAATATATTGGATATATGGCAGCCACCAGCCTAGGGTGGTGAGATCAGACCTGCCCTGAGGTACCCGTGAACACGTCCCGGTCGTCCGCCACGCCACCCGCCCCCACCCTGGCCACCCTGCCCGCCGCCAACGAAGCCCACCACGAACCGGACGCCTTCATCGAAAAGGGCACGCCGCAATTCCTGCGTACCGCCCTGGCGCTGTTCTGCGGCGGCTTCGCCACCTTCGCCCTGCTCTATTGCGTGCAGCCGCTGATGCCGATCTTTTCCCAGGCCTTCGGCCTCACCGCCGCGGCCAGCAGTCTGTCGCTGTCCCTGGCCACCGGGCTGATGGCCTGCGGCCTGCTGGTGACCGGGCCGATCTCCGATGCCATCGGGCGCAAGTCGGTGATGGTCTATGCGCTGTTCGCCGCGGGCGCCTTCACCCTGCTCAGCGCCCTGATGCCCACCTGGGACGGCATCCTGGTGACCCGTGCGCTGGTCGGGCTGTCGCTGGCCGGGGTGGCGGCGGTGGCCATGACCTACCTGGCCGAGGAGGTGCACCCCGAGCACCTGGGCTATGCCATGGGCCTCTATATCAGTGGCAATGCCCTGGGCGGGATGTCCGGCCGGGTGATCAGCGGGGTGCTGGTGGACTTCGTCTCCTGGCGCATCGCTCTCGGCGCCCTGGGGGTGCTGGCCCTGGTGGCGGCGCTGCTGTTCAAGCGCAGCCTGCCGGCGTCGAAGCGCTTCCAGCCAAGGCCGCTGCGGCCGCGCAGCCTGCTCGCCGGCTATGCCCTGCACTTTCGCGATGCCGGCCTGCCCTGGCTGTTCCTGGAGGCCTTCCTGCTGATGGGCGCCTTCGTCACACTGTTCAACTACATCGCCTATCGCCTGCTGGCCGAGCCCTATCACCTAAGCCAGGCCTGGATCGGCGTCCTCTCACTGGTCTATCTGGCGGGGATCTACAGCTCGGCCAAGTTCGGCAGCCTGGCCGATCGCTTCGGTCGGCGGCGGGTGTTCGCCGCCGCCATCGTGCTCAAGCTCTGTGGTCTGCTGCTGACCCTGTTCACCCCGCTGTGGCTGGTGCTGCCGGGTATGCTGCTGTTCACCTTCGGCTTCTTTGGCGCCCATTCGGTGGCCAGCAGTTGGGTGGGCCGCCGCGCACGCCAGGCGCGTGGCCAGGCATCGTCGCTCTATCTGTTCAGCTACTACGCCGGCTCCAGCGTGGCCGGCACCCTGGGTGGCTTCTGCTGGCACCTGGCTGGCTGGACCGGCGTCGGCCTGTTCATCGGCGCCCTGTTGCTCGCGGCCCTGGCCGTGGCCGTCCGTCTTTCGAAGTTGCAGCCGCTGCCAGCGGCGTGACGACCGCTCCGTCGTGAAGGGGACGACCTTGGCGCGGCCCCTGGAGCCCTGATCGCGATAACCGTCAGCGACGAATTCGCCTTTACGTTCATCCACCCCCGCCAAATCCCGGCTTTCACTGCCGCTCGTCGCATGGAGCGGCGTTTCACGCCCTTGCAAGGGGCTCCAGCTTCCCTACCGCGCTAGCCTGTTCCCGGCTCAATGCGGGCGACTGCTACCCCTTCGCAAAGTTCATGCAAATGTTTGCCTAGGGTAATAGCCGCTTGGATAATGCGCGCCGAACGCTGCAATACCCTGCTCATCAGGGATAGATGAAACGGCAAGCACGTAGGCTCCGGGGTAGATTCAGCCGTGAACATACATTTCCAGATTAGCGATTGGCGCGCCTGGGCGCCTGGTCTTGGCGACCAGGATGCCTGGCGGCAGTGGTGCGCCGCGCCCTGGTGTCCAGCGGACGACGGCAGCCAACCCGATGCCAGCTTCCTGCCGGCCATGCAGCGCCGCCGCCTGAGTCGCCTGGCACGCATGACCTTCCAGGTGGCCTGGCCGTTGGCCGACGCCCATGGCGAGCCGCTGCCGCTGATCTTCGCCTCGCGCCACGGCGAGACCCCGCGCACCCTGGCGATCCTCCAGGAGCTGGCCCGCGGCGAGCCGCTCTCCCCGACCCAGTTCAGCCTTTCGGTGCACAACGCCATCATCGGCCAGTGGTCGATCCTGCGCGGCGATCACAGCGAGATGAATGCCCTGGCCACCGGCCGCGATGGCCTCGAACACGCCGTGCTGGAAGCCTCCACCCTGCTCGCCGAAGGCGCCAGCGGGGTGCTGGTGGTGATCGCCGAAGAGGCGCCGCCCACCCTCTATGCGCCCCAGATCGATGACGTTCCCTTTCCCTATGCCGTGGGCCTGCTGCTCACTCCTGGCAGCAGCCATGGCCTGAGCGGCGAGCCGCCCCCGGCGGACGCCGCGACCAGCGTCTGGCCGCATGCCCTGGAATTGCTGCGCCTGCTGGAAGCCCGCGGTGATCGGCACCTGCCCTATGCCGGGCGCACCTGGCATTGGCAGACGGAGACCTGCTGATGACTGGCCGGCTGGACTACGGTTACCGGCTGTTGGCCACGGGGCTCAACTTCGTGGTGTTCGGCTGCGGCGCCCTGGTCTTCCGCTTGCTGATCCTGCCGATCCTGCTGGTGCTGCCAGGCGATCCGCTGCAGCGGCGTCAGCGTGCGCGGCGGGCCAATGCCCGGCTGTTCCGTTTCTTCGTCGCCTTCATGGTACTGACCCGGGTGATGAACCTGCGCATCCAGGGCCGCGAGCGCCTGGGTCGTCCGGGCCAGCTGATCATCGCCAACCACCCCTCGCTGATCGACGTGGTGGTGCTCATCGGCCTAGTGCCCGACGCCAATTGCGTGGTCAAGCAGGGCCTCTGGCAGAACCCCTACCTCAAGCGGCAGATCCAGGCGGCCGGCTACATCAGCAACAACGGCAGCGCCGAGATGCTCGACGAAGCCGCCGACGCCCTGCGCGAGGGCCAGACGCTGATCATCTTTCCCGAGGGCACCCGCACCACCCCCGGCGAGCCCCCACGTTTCCATCGCGGTGCCGCGGCCATCGCCCTGCGCGGCGCCCGCTGCATCACCCCGGTCACTATCCGCGTGGTGCCCAGCACCCTGACCAAGGCCACGCCCTGGTATCGCATCCCCTCCCGGCGCTTCGACTTCCAGCTGGACGTCGGCGCCGACATCGATCCCTCCACCTTCGCCGGGCGGCCGCTGCCGCTGGCGTCGCGTGAACTCAACGACCAGCTGCACCAGCTCTACCTGAAGGAAACCGGCAACCATGACTGATCTCAACCTTGAGCTCAAAAGCCTGATCATCGAGGCGCTCGGCCTCGAGGACGTCACCGTCGACGATATCGGCGACGACCAGATCCTGTTCGGCGACGGCCTGGGCCTGGATTCGGTGGACGCCCTGGAGCTGGGCCTGGCGATCCAGAAGCGCTACGGCATCCGCATCGACGCCGAAGCCAAGGACACCCGCACCCATTTCGCCAACGTCAACGCCCTCGCGGCCTTCGTGGCCGCCCAGCGCGCCGCCTGAGGAGATCGCCATGCAAAGCCGTGAAGCCATCTTCGAGACCCTGCGCAGCGCCCTGGTCGAACTCTTCGAGCTGGAGCCCGAGCGGGTGACCCTGGAGGCCAACCTCTACGAGGACCTGGAGATCGACAGCATCGACGCCGTCGACCTGATCGACCACCTGCGCCGCCAGACCGGGCACAAGATCGCCGCCGAGCAATTCCGCCAGGTGCGTACCGTGGGCGACGTGGTCGAGGCTGTCTATCGCATCAGCCAGGCGGACGCCTGATCCGCCGCCTATGAGTGCCCTGCCTTCCCGCTCCCCGCTGGGCCTGCTCGCCGCTGCCCTGCTGCTCCTGCTCGGCCTGGCCTATCCCTTCGCCGTGTACTTCGGCCTGCAGCACCTGTCGCCGCGGCTGTTCGCGGTCGGTCTCGGTGCCCTCTGGGGCCTGCGCCTGCTGCAACCCGGCCTCAACGGCCTGCAGCGCGGCACCGCCCTGGTCGCCCTGGGCTTCTGCCTGCTGCTGGCCCTGAGCGACGCCGCCGTGCTCTTGCGCTGGTATCCGGTGCTGCTCAGCCTCTTCCTGCTGACGGTGTTCGGCCTGAGCCTGCTGCGCGGCCAGCCGCTGATCGAACGCCTGGCGCGGCTGCGCGAACCCGAGCTGCCACCGCGTGCGGTGCGCTACACCCGCCGGGTGACCCAGGTCTGGTGCCTGTTCTTTCTGTTCAATGCGCTCACCGCCGCTGCCCTGGCGCTCTGGGCGCCCCTGGCCTGGTGGACGCTCTATACCGGGGTGATCGCCTATGGCCTGATGGGCCTGCTGTTCGCCGGTGAATGGCTGGTCCGCCAGCGCGTGCGGAGGCTGCCATGACGTTCACCCCTCTCGCCGAGCTGCTGGGCGCCGCGAGCCCGCTGGATGCGGCCCTCAAGCAGCGCGCCCTGAGCCTGGCGGCGGCCTTCCAGGCCGCTGGCCTCAGGCGCCTGGCGCTGTACCTGGACGATGCCGAGGATCTGGCCTGCGCCCTGCTCGGCACCTGGCGCGCCGGCATCGAGGTCGTCCTGCCGGCCGATGCCCAACCCGCCACCCGCGCGCGCCTGGTACCGACGCTCGACGCCTGGCTCGACGATCTTGCCGGCTGGACCGCTGCCAAGCCCCTGGCGCCCGCCGCGCTCGACCTCCAGGCACCGCTGCTGACCCTGAGCACCTCGGGCTCCAGTGGCGAGCCCAAATTGATCGCCAAGCAGCTGTTCCAGCTGGCCAACGAGGTCGCCGCACTGGAGCGCCTCTGGGGCGAGTCCCTGGACGAGGCGACCATCCTCGGCAGTGTCTCCACCCAACACATCTATGGCCTGCTGTTCCGCGTGCTCTGGCCGCTCTGCAGCGGTCGCCCCTTCGCCCGCCAGGCGCTGCCCTTCACCGAGGAGCTGCAGCGGGAGACCGCCGCCCTGCTACGCGAGGGTCGCCGTGCGGTGTGGATCAGCAGCCCGGCGCTGCTCAAGCGCCTGGGCGAGAACCTTGATGACGCCATCCTCGGTCAGGTGGTGCGGGTGTTTTCCTCTGGCGGCGTGCTGCCGGAGGCGGCGGCCACGGCCTGCCAGGCGCGCTTCGGCCAGTACCCTACCGAGGTCTATGGCAGCTCCGAGACCGGCGGCATCGCCTGGCGCCAGGGCCCGCAGCCCTGGCAGGCCTTCGCCGACCTCACCCTGGGCCAGGACGCCGAGGGCGCGCTCTGGCTGACCTCACCCTACCTGCCCGAGGGCGTGCGCGAGCAGACCATGGACGGCGTGAGCCTGCTGGGAGACGGTCGCTTCGAGCTGCTCGGGCGTCTGGATCGCATCGTCAAACTGGAAGAGAAGCGCATCGCCCTGCCAGCGCTGGAAGCGCGCCTGCTCGACCATCCCGCCGTCGCCGACGTCCGCCTGGGCGTGGTGCAACAGGGTCGCGCCCTGCTCGGCGCCCTGGTCGCCCTGAGCGAAAGCGGTCTGCACCAGTTGCGCAATGGCGGTCGCCGCGCCCTGGTGGCCGAGTTGCGCGAATACCTGGCCGGCCACTGCGAGGCCATCGCCCTGCCGCGCCGCTGGCGCCTGCTGCTGGCGCTGCCCTACAGCGCCCAGGGCAAGCTGGCCCAGGCCGAGGTGGAGCGGCTGCTGGCCCAGCCACGGCCGGTGGACATCGAACCGCTCGGCGTCGAGCAGACCGAAGACGGCTGGCGCCTAGAGCTGGAAGTTGCTCCAGACCTGGCGTTCTTTTCCGGTCACTTCCCCACGGCGCCGGTGGTGCCCGGGGTGGTGCAGGTCGGTTGGGCGCAGCGCCTGGCCCGTCAGCACCTGGAGCTGCCCGCGGACTTCGCCGGGATGGAGGTGCTGAAATTCCAGCAGCTGCTGCGCCCCGGCGACCGGGTAACCCTGACCTTCCACTTCGACGCCACCCGCAGCAAGCTGCACTTCGCCTTTCGCCAGGGCACGGCGGCCTGCTCCTCCGGGCGCATCCTGCTCAAGGAGGCGCAGCCATGAGCTTTCGTGCCTGCGCGGTGATCCCGGTGTTCGACCATGAGCACGCCCTGCCGCTGGTGGTCCAGGCGCTGCGCCAGCGCGCCCTGCCCTGCGTGCTGGTGGACGATGCCTCCAGCCCCGCCTGCGCCCAGGTGATGGACGAGCTGGCGACCCAACCCGACGTCCATCTGCTGCGCCTGCCGGTCAACCAGGGCAAGGGCGGCGCGGTGATGGCCGGACTCGCCGAGGCGCAGCGTCTGGGCTTCACTCATGCCCTGCAGGTGGATGCCGACGGCCAGCACGACCTGGCCGACGTGGCCGCCTTTCTCGCCGAGGCCCAGGCCTATCCCGAGGCGCTGATCTGCGGCTACCCGCAGTTCGACGACTCGGTGCCCAAGGGCCGGCTCTATGCCCGCTACCTCACCCATGTCTGGGTGTGGATCAACAGCCTGTCCCTGGCGATCCGCGACAGCATGTGCGGCTTTCGCGTCTACCCGCTAACGCCGACCCTGGCGGTGATCCGCGCCGGCGGCCTGGGCAAGCGCATGGATTTCGATCCGGAGATTCTGGTGCGCCTGGCCTGGCGCGAGCAGCCCATGCGCTGGCGGCCGACCCGGGTGCACTACCCGCTGGATGGCCGCTCGCACTTTCGCCTCTGGCAGGACAACGTGCTGATCTCGCGCATGCACACGCGCCTGTTCTTCGGCATGCTGCTGCGCGCGCCGCGCCTGCTCTGGCGCCGGGTGCGCGCGTGAGCGGCCACTGGGCGCAGCAGCGCGAGCGTGGCAGCCCCGTGCTGATGCGCCTCACCGCCTGGCTGGCACGGCACCTGGGCCGCCGCGCCATCGCTCCGCTGTTGCGGCTGATCGTGCTGTACTTCTTCCTGTTCGGCGCCCGCGCCCGCCGCGGCATCCGCGAATACCAGCAGCGCCTGGCCGCCTGGAGCAATCGTCCCGACCTGCAGCCCAGCTGGCGCAGCGGCTATGCCCAGTTCATGGCCTTCGCCGAAGCCCTGCTGGACAAGCTCGACGCCTGGAACGGCCGCCTCGGCCTTGATCAGGTACAACTGCACGACCCGGATCAGGTGCACAGCCGCATGCACGCGCCGCGCGGCGAGATCCTGGTCACCGCCCACCTGGGCAACCTCGAAGTCTGTCGCGCCCTGGCCCAGCTGGGGCGGCGGGTGCGCCTCAATGTACTGGTGCACACCCGCCATGCCGAGGCCTTCAATCGTCTGCTGGAGGAAGCCGGCGCCAGCGATCTGCGGCTGATCCAGGTCAGCGAGCTGGACCCGGCGGTGATGCTGCAGCTCAGCGAGCGCCTGGAGCGCGGCGAATGGCTGGCCATCGCCGGCGACCGGGTGCCGCTGCACGGCGGCCGGACCGTCGAGGTGGATTTCCTCGGCGCGCCGGCGCCCTTCCCCCAGGGCCCCTGGCTGCTGGCGCACCTGCTGCGCTGCCCGACCAACCTGCTGTTCTGCCTGCGCGAAGCCGACGGCTACCACCTCTACCTGGAAGACTTCGCGCCGGCCCCGGCCTGGCGTCGCCAGGAGCGTGCCGCCGGCATCCAGGGCCTGGCCCAGGCCTATGCCGAGCGCCTCGCCGCCCATTGCCTCAAGGCGCCGCGGCAGTGGTTCAACTTCTACCCCTTCTGGAGTCGCGATGAACGCTAGTGTTCGCTTTGGTAGCCAGGCCCTCGCCATCGAAGACCTGGTCGCCCTGGCCGAGGGCCGGGCCCAGGCCGAATTGCAGGACGACGCCGCCTTTCGCGACGGCATCGCCCGCGGCGCGCGCTTCGTCGATTCGCTGCTGGCCCGCGAGGGTTCGGTCTACGGCATCACCACCGGCTACGGCGATTCCTGCGTGGTCGCCGTACCCCTCGCCCAGGTCGAGGCGCTGCCGCGTCAGCTCTACACCTTCCACGGTTGCGGCCTGGGGCGCCATCTGGATCCGACGGCGACCCGGGCGGTGCTGGCGGCGCGATTGCAGTCGCTGTGCCAGGGCGTCTCCGGGGTGCGCGTCGAGTTGCTCGAACGCCTCACCGCCTTCCTGCGTGAAGACCTCCTGCCGCTGATCCCCGAAGAGGGCTCGGTGGGCGCCAGTGGCGATCTCACCCCGCTGTCCTATGTCGCCGCCGCCCTCTGCGGCGAGCGCCAGGTGCTCTGGCGCAATGAGATACGGGAAGCAGCGGATGTCCATGCCGAACTGGGCTGGACGCCCTTGGTGCTCAGGCCCAAGGAAGCCCTGGCGCTGATGAACGGCACCGCGGTGATGACCGGCCTGGCCTGCCTGGCCTTCTCCCGCGCCGAGTACCTGCTGCGCCTGGCGACGCGCATCACCGCGCTCAACGTGGTGGCCCTGGCCGGCAACCCGGAGCACTTCGACCAGCGCCTATTCGCCGCCAAGCCCCATCCGGGCCAGGGCCAGGTGGCCGCCTGGTTGCGCGCGGATCTCGCCGCCGAAGGGCCGGCCGCGCCCCTGCACCGCCTGCAGGACAGATATTCGCTGCGCTGCGCCCCCCATGTCCTGGGCGTGCTGGCCGACAGCCTGCCCTGGCTGCGCCAGTTCATCGAGACCGAACTCAACAGCGCCAACGACAATCCGCTGATCGACGCCGAAGACGAGCGAGTGCTGCATGGCGGCCACTTCTATGGCGGCCATATCGCCTGCGCCATGGACAGTCTCAAGACCCTGGTGGCCAACGTCGCCGACCTGCTCGACCGCCAGCTCGCCCTCTTGGTGGATGCGCGCTACAACCATGGCCTGCCGGGCAATCTCTCCGGCGCCCCGGCCGAGCGGGCCATGCTCAACCACGGCTTCAAGGCGGTGCAGATCGGCGCCAGCGCCTGGACCGCCGAGGCGCTCAAGGGCACCCTGCCGGCCAGCGTCTTCTCCCGTTCCACCGAATGCCACAACCAGGACAAGGTCAGCATGGGCACCATTGCCGCCCGCGACGCCCTGCGCGTGCTGGAGCTCACCGAGCAGGTGACCGCCGCCACCCTGCTGGCCGCCCAGCAAGGCGTCTGGCTCAGGTGCGAGCAGGGCGTGCAACCGCCCGCGCCCCTGGCCGCCATGCACCGCGCGCTGGGCGAGACCTTCCCGCCACTGATCGAAGACCGTGCCCTGGAAGCCGAACTGCGCCAGACCCTGACCCTGATTCGCGCCCGCCACTGGAGGCTCTATGCGTAAGACCGGTGCCCTGCAGGTCGAGGTGGAGATGCAGATCCCCTTCTTCGACGTCGACATGATGGAAATCGCCTGGCACGGCCATTATGTGAAGTACCTGGAGGTGGCGCGTTGCGCGCTGCTCGACCGCCTCGACCATAACTACCTGCAGATGCGCGACTCCGGCTATGGCTGGCCGGTGATCGACCTGCAGATCCGCTACATCCGCCCCCTGCTGTTTCAGCAGCGCGTGCGGGTAAAGGCCGATCTGGTGGAGTGGGAGCATCGCCTCAAGCTCAACTACCTGATCACTGACGCGGCCACCGGTGAGCGCCTGACCCGCGCCAGCACCGTGCAGGTCGCCGTGGACCTGGCCAGCCGCGAGATGCAGCTGGCCTCGCCCAAGGTCTTCATCGACGCCGTGGAGAGGGCCCTGGCATGCGCACGCTGATCGCTCTGCTATTCATCCTGGCCGCGCCCCTGGCCCAGGCCTTCGATCTCGACGACCTGGCCGCCCAGCTGGCGCGCCCCGCGGCGGTCGAGGGCAGCTTCGTCCAGCAGCGCTATCTGCGCGCCCTGCCGCAACCGCTGACCAGCAGCGGTCACTTCACCCTGGCCCGCGGCCTGGGGCTGCTCTGGCGGCTGGAAAAGCCGCTGACCCAGACCTATCGCATCACCCCGGGCGCCATCGCCAAGCAGACGCCGACGGGTTGGACGCCCTTGCCCGGCAGCGACCTGGCCGCGCGCCAGAGCGCCCTGTTCCTGGCCGTGCTCGGCGGCGATCGCAGCGGCCTGGAACGCGACTTCGAGCTGGCCCTGACAGGCGACGCCAATCACTGGCAGCTGCGCCTGACCCCACGCGGCGCACTGCTCAAGCAGGTGTTCGACGGCATCCTCATCCAGGGCGGCGCCCTGGTCGAACAGGTGGAAATCCGTGAGACCCAGGGCGACCGCAGCTTGCTCACCCTGGACGGCCAGCCCAGCGACACCCTGGGCGCCGAGCAGCGCGCGGTCTTCCAGTGACCCGGCTGCAGCGCCCCTTCCTGCTGTTATTGCTCACCCTGCTGGCGCTCAGCGCCTGGCAGTGGCGGCATGGTCCGCCGGTGGCCGCCGATCTGCTGGCGCTCTTGCCCCAGGGCGCCGGCGACGCCCTTACCCAGCAGGCCGAGGCGCGCATGGCCGAGCCGCTCAATCGTGAGGTGCTCCTGCTGGTGGGTCATCCCCAACGTGAGCGGGTCGCTGCCCTGGTCGAGCGCCTGGGCCAGACCTGGTCGCGGGAGCCACTGTTCGAAAAGGTGCAATGGCAACTCACGCCGGATCTGCCTGGCCTGCGCCAGCAACTCCTGGCCAGTCGCCTGGCGCTGACACCGGGGCCGGCGCGCGACGAACTGCTCAAGACGCCCGACAGCTATCTGCAGGCCCGGGCCGCGGCCCTATTCGATCCCTTCGCTGGCGCCGGCGCCCTGCCCCTGGAGCAGGACTGGTTCGGCCTCGGCCTGTTGGTGCAGCGCCAGCTCACCCCGGCCAGCAAGGTGCAATTCGACGCCGGCAGCGGCCTGCTGCTGACCCAGGGCGACGGTCTGACCTGGGCCCTGATCCGCGCCCGTACCCGCGCCGATGCCTTCGACTTCGACGCTCCGCCTCGGGTGGAAGCCCTGATCGAGGCCGCCCGCCGTGAGGTGGTCGCGGATGGCGGTCAGCTACTCGCCGCCAGCGGCCTGAGATACGCCGCCGCCGGCCAGGCCACCGCCAGTCGCGAGATGTCGCTGATCGGCGGCCTGGCCACCCTTGGCACCCTGGCCCTGCTGCTGGGGCTGTTCCGCCGCTGGCGGGTGCTGCTCAGCCTGCTGGCGGTGGGCGTGGCCCTCCTGGCCGGCAGCGCCGCCTGCGTGCTGCTGTTCGGCCAGATCAACGCCCTCACCCTGATCCTCGGCGCCAGCCTGACCGGGGTGGCCGCCGACTACCCGCTGCACTACCTGAGCAAGAGCTGGAAGGGTGGCCCATGGAATGCCACGGCCATCCTGCGCCAGACCCTGCCGGGATTGTCCCTGAGCCTGGCGACCAATCTGCTGGGCTACCTGGCGCTGGCCTGCACGCCCTTTCCGGCGCTGACCCAGGTGGCGGTGTTTTCCGCCGCCGGCCTGATCGGCGCCTACCTCACCACCGTCTGCCTCTTGCCGGCCTGGTGGCAGCGCCTGGACCTGGCACCGCCCGCTGCGCCCCTGCGACTGATGCAGTGCCTGCTCGACCTGCGGCTGCGCCTGCTGGCGCGCACCGGCAGCCTGCCGCTGCTGCTGGCGCTGCTGGCCTTTTGCGGCGCGGGCGTCTGGCAACTGCACCTGCAGAACGACCTGCGCCTCTGGCTTGGCCAGGACCCGGCGCTGACCCGCGAAGCCCAGGCCATCGCCCGCCTTACCGGGCTGCAACCCACCAGCCAGTTCTTCCTGGTGCGCGGGACGGATGCCGATGAGGTGCTGCACCGCCAGGCCGCCCTGGGTCAGCGCCTGGATAGCCTGGTCAATCAGGGTCAGCTGCAGGGCTATCGCGCCCTTAGCGGCCTGGTCGCCCCCGCCGCGGCCCAGGCCGAACTGCGCCAGGCCCTGGCAGGCTGGGGCGAGCGCCTGCAACCCCTGCTGGCGGTAGGCATTCCGGCCGAGGCGCTGGACGCCGAACTGAGGCAACTGCATCAACTACCCGACCTGAGTCTCGACCAGGCCCTGGCCGGGCCACTGGGCGAGCCCTGGCGACCGCTCTGGCTGGGCCGGACTGCCGACGGCGGCGCGGCCGGGCTGGTCAGCCTGCAAGGGCTGGGCAACGCCCAGGTCCTGCAAAGGGTGGCCGAGGGTTTGCCCGGTGTGCAGTTGGTGGATCGCCTGGGCGAATTGCGCGGCTTGTTCCTCCATACCCAGCGCCTGGCGGTGGAGCTCAAGTTGCTGGCCTCGGCGGCCATCTTCCTCCTGCTGCTCTGGGCCTTCGGTCGCCGCGCGGCGCTGCGCATCGTCTGCCTGCCGCTGCTGGCGGCGCTGGCCGCCCTGGCCTGCCTGGGCTGGCTGGGTCAGCCGCTGACCCTGTTCAGCCTCTTCGCCCTGCTGCTCATCACCGCCATCGGCGTGGACTACGCCATCCTCATGCACGAGGCCATCGGCGGCGCGGCGGTGAGTCTGCTCGGAGGCCTGCTGTCCGGCGTCGGCAGCTGGCTGTCGTTCGGTCTGCTGATGCTCAGCAGCACCCCGGCCATCGCCAACTTCGGCCTGGCCATCAGCCTGGGGCTGGTGTTCAGCTTTCTGCTGGCACCCTGGGCCTCGCCCCCCGTCTCCCACGAAAAGGACCTTCGTCATGGTTGAACATCATCCCCTGGTCGTCATCGGTGCCGGCCCGGCCGGCGCCGTGGTCGCCGCCCTGCTCAAGCGTCGCGGCCATCCGGTACTGGTGCTGGAAGCCCAGCACTTCCCGCGCTTTTCCATCGGCGAGAGCCTGCTCTCCCACAGCCTGGATTTCGTCGAGGAAGCGGGGATGCTGCCGGCGGTCGAGGCCGCTGGTTTTCAGACCAAGGTCGGCGCGGCCTTCGCCTGGGGAGAGCGCTACACCGACTTCGACTTCCGCGACACCTACAGTGGCGGGCGCAGCACCTTCCAGGTCCAGCGCGGCCCCTTCGACAAGATCCTCGCCGACGACGCCGCTCGCCAGGGCGTGGCGATCCGCTACGGCCAGCGGGTGACCGCCGTGACCCTGGGCGAAGGCGGTGAAAGAACCCGGATCGAGGTGCTGGGCGACGACGGCCAGGCCTATGCGCTGACCACCGACTTCCTGCTCGATGCCAGTGGCTACGGGCGGGTGCTGCCACGCCTGCTGGACCTGGAAGCCCCTTCGGACTTCCCCCCGCGTCGCGCCCTCTTCACCCATGTCGAAGACCGCATCGACGTTCCCGGCTTCGACCGCGACCGCATCCTCATCACCACCCACCCGACCTGGCGCGACGTCTGGTTCTGGACCATCCCCTTCAGCGACGGTCGCACCTCGCTCGGGGTGGTGGCCGCCGCCGAGCGCTATACCGGACGCGCCACCGATCTCGCCACCTGTCTGCGCGACTGGGTCGCCGAGACCCCGAGCCTGGCCCGGGTACTGCACAATGCGGTCTGGGATACCCCGGTGCGCGAGCTGGGCGGCTATGCGGCCAACGTCAAGCGCCTGCACGGCCCCGGCTTTGCCCTGCTGGGCAACGCCGCCGAGTTTCTCGATCCGGTGTTTTCCTCGGGCGTCACCATCGCCCTGCGCTCGGCCAGCCTGGCCGCGCCCCTGGTGGATCGCCAGCTGCGTGGCGAGGCGGTGGACTGGGAGGGCGAGTTCGCCCGACCGCTCAAGGCGGGCGTCGATACGTTCCGTGCCTATGTGGAGGGCTGGTACGATGGCAGCTTCCAGGACGTCATCTATTTCGAGAACGCCGACCCCGAGATCCGCCGCATGATCTGCGCCATTCTCGCCGGCTACGCCTGGGACCTTCGCAACCCCTTCGTCAAGGAGCCCAAGCGGCGCCTGCGCCTGCTCGTCGAGCTCTGCCAGCTGAATTCGGCCCACCCTGCATGACCCTGCCCCGTCCGCTCGTCTTCGCGCTGGCCTGCCTGCTACTGCTCGCCGCCTGCGCCAGCCAACCGCCACTGCCCAGCAGTCCGCCCCCGCTGGCGCACACGCTCGTCTATCAGGTGGAGCGCCAGACCGCCGAGGGCAGCGACGCCCTGCTGCTGGCCATCCAGCCGGAAGGCCAAGCCCTGCGCTTTTCCCTGTTCGATCCGCTGGGTGTGCCCCAGGCGCGCCAGCGCCTGCTCGACGGCGCCTGGCACGCCGACGGCCTGCTGCCGCCCAATCCCCGGGCGCGCACCTTCTTCAGCGTACTGCTGTTCGCCCTGACCCCGGCCGACCAACTGCCGCAGGCCTATGCCGCGGGCGACTGGCAACAGGCTGCCGACGGCAGCCGTAGCCTCAAGGACTGGCAGGTGCGCTATCCCGCTGCCGACCGCCTGGAGCTGCAGGCGCCGGACGGATCGCGCTATCGCCTGACCCTGCTGCCGGAGTCCGCGCCTTGAGCGCCTACCTGAATGCCCTGGGGCTGCTCTGCGCCCTGGGCCAGGGCAAGGCCGAGGTGGCGCGCGGCCTGTTCGCCGGCGACACGGCAGGCATGCAGCCCACCCCGGGCTGGATCCCCGAGCGCCAGCCGCCGGTGGGCACCGTCAGCGCCGCCCTGCCGGCCTGGCCTACCGACTGGGCACCCTTCTTCAGTCGCAACAACCAGCTCCTGCTGGCGGCCCTGACCGAGATCGAGCCCCAGGTGCGCGAGGCCATCGAGCGCCACGGTCCTGCGCGCATCGGCGTGGTGCTGGGCACCAGCACCTCCGGCATTCACGAGGCCAGCCTGGGCATCGCCGTGCACCAGCGCAGCGGCCAACTGCCCGAGGGCTATCAGTACGCCCAGCAGGAGCTGGTCGCGCCGGCCGATTTCCTCGCCCGCTACCTGGGCCTGAGCGGCCCCTGCTATGGCCTGTCCACCGCCTGCACCAGCAGCGCCCGCGCCCTGCTCAGTGCCCGTCGGCTGCTGGTCCAAGGCCATTGCGACGCCGTGCTCTGCGGTGGCGTCGACAGCCTCTGCGGCCTGACCCTGAACGGCTTCGCTGCCCTGGAAGCGGTCAGCGAACGCCTGTGCAATCCCTTCTCGGTCAATCGCTGCGGCATCAACATCGGCGAGGGCGCGGCGCTGTTCCTGCTGACCCGCGAGCCCGGCCCCATCGCCCTGCTCGGCGGCGGCGCCAGTTCCGATGCCCACCACATCTCCGCTCCCGATCCCAGCGGTCGTGGCGCCGTCCAGGCCATGCAGGCAGCGCTGCGTGCCAGCGGCCTGCAGCCGGGCGACATCGGCTATCTCAACCTGCACGGCACCGCCACGCCACACAACGACGCCATGGAAAGCCACGCCACCCATGAGGTGTTCCCGGCCGGGGTGCCCTGCTCCTCGACCAAGCCGCTGACCGGCCATACCCTCGGCGCCGCCGGCGCCCTGGAAGCCGCCTTCGCCTGGTTGACCCTGGACCCGCAGCTCAACCCGGCTGGCCAGCTGCCGCCGCAGCGCTGGGACGGCCAGGCCGATCCTGCCCTGCCACGCCTGGCGCTGGCTCACGCCGACAGCCGTCTGGACGGCCGCCGCCACGCCATGAGCAACAGCTTCGCCTTTGGCGGCAGCAACGTCAGCCTCATCCTCGGAGCCACGCCATGATCCCCTGGCCCCTCGCCGAGCTGGTGCCCCACGCCGGCGACATGCTGCTGATCGAGGAGATCCTCGCCTGCGACGACCAGGGCATCGAGACCCGCCTGGTGGTGCGCCCCGGTCTCTTCACCGACGCCGACGGCGCCCTGCCAGCCTGGATCGGCGTGGAGCTGATGGCCCAGAGCGTGGCCGCCTTCGCTGGCTGCCAAGCGCGCCGCCGCGGCGAGACTCCGGCCCTGGGTTTCCTGCTCGGCACCCGCCAGTTCGCCTGCGACGTGGCGGCCTTTCCCGCCGGCGGTGAGTTGCGCATCCAGGCCCAGCCGGCACTGCAGAACGACGATGGCATGGCCATCTTCGACTGCCACCTGCAGGGCCCTGGCTGCCAGGCCAGCGCCCGCCTGAACGTCTATCGTCCGCCCCAGGCGGATCTGTATCTACAGGAGCCCGCGCCATGAGCGTTGCCCCCGCCCCGGTCCTGGTGACCGGTTCCAGCCGCGGCCTGGGCCGCGCCATCGCCCTGCGCCTGGCCGCGGCCGGGTACGACCTGGTGCTGCACTGCCGCAGCTGTCGCGAGGAAGCCGAGGCCGTCCGCGTCGAGGTGGAGGCCCTGGGCCGCACGGCCCGGGTGCTGCAATTCGACGTCGGCGACCGCGCCGCCTGCGCGGCCATCCTCGAGGCCGATACCGAAGCCCACGGCGGCTACTATGGTGTGGTCTGCAATGCCGGCCTGACCCGCGACGGCGCCTTCCCGGCGCTGACCGGCGAGGACTGGGACGTGGTCCTGCGCACCAATCTCGACGGCTTCTACAATGTCCTGCACCCGGTGGTCATGCCGATGATCCGCCGCCGCGCGCCGGGGCGTATCGTCTGCATCACCTCGGTCTCCGGGCTGATCGGCAATCGCGGCCAGGTCAACTACAGCGCCTCCAAGGCGGGGCTGATCGGCGCCGCCAAGGCCCTGGCGGTGGAGCTGGCCAAGCGCAAGATCACCGTCAACTGCGTCGCCCCGGGGCTGATCGACACCGAGATCCTCGACGAGCATGTGCCAGTGGACAAGATTCTCGAGATGATCCCCGCCGGGCGCATGGGCACCCCCGAGGAGGTGGCCCACGCGGTGGCCTTCCTGCTCGCCCCCGAGGCCGGCTACATCACCCGCCAGGTGCTGGCGGTCAACGGAGGGCTGTGCTGATGATCGGTCGTCGCGTCGTGATCACCGGGATGGCCGGCGTCACCGCCCTGGGCAGTGACTGGCCGACCATCCGCGACCACTTCCTGGCCGGCCACAGCGGCATCCGCCGCATGGACGCCTGGGACCGCTATACCGAGATGAATACCCGCCTGGGTGGGCCCATCGTCGACTTCCAGGTACCCAGCCACTGGACGCGCAAGCAGTTGCGCAGCATGGGCCGCGTCTCCCAGCTGGCGGTGGCCGCCGCCGAGCGCGCCCTGGCCGATGCCGGGCTGCTGAATGATCCCGGCATCGCCGATGGCCGCATGGGCGTAGCCTGCGGTTCCTCCACCGGCAGCACCGACGACATCAAGGCGCTGGCCAACATGCTGCTCAGCGACGCCGCCGTGGGGCTCAACGCCAACACCTATGTGCGCATGATGCCGCACACCGCCGCCGCCAACCTGAGCCTGTTCTTTGGCCTCAAGGGCCGGCTGATTCCCACCTCCAGCGCCTGCACCAGCGGCAGCCAGGGCATCGGCTACGCCTACGAAGCCATCAAGTTCGGCCGCCTGCCGCTGATGCTGGCGGGCGGCGCCGAAGAACTCTGTCCCAGCGAGGCCATGGTCTTCGACACCCTCTATGCCACCAGCCTGCGCAACGATGCCCCCCACACCTCGCCGCGTCCCTACGACAAGGGACGCGACGGCCTGGTGATCGGCGAAGGCGCCGGCATCCTGGTGCTGGAAGAGCTGGAGCACGCCCTGGCGCGCGGCGCGCACATCCACGCCGAGATCGTCGGCTTCGGCAGCAACGCCGACGGCCAGCACTCCACCCGCCCCGAACAGGCCACCATGCAGCGCGCCATGGAGCTGGCCCTGGAAGACGCCGGGCTGACGCCGGAGGCCATCGGCTACGTCAACGGCCACGGCACGGCCACCGAACAGGGCGACATCGCCGAGACCCGGGCCACCCAGGCGCTGTTCGGCTCCGGCATGCCCATCAGCTCGCAGAAGAGCTACCTGGGCCATACCCTCGGGGCCTGTGGCGCCCTGGAGTCCTGGTTCAGCATCGCCATGATGAACGAAGAGCGTTTCGTACCGACGCTCAACCTCGACGAACTGGACCCCCAGTGCGGCGAGCTGGACTATCTGCGTGACGGACCGCGGACCCTGCGTACCGATCATGTGATGAACAATAATTTCGCCTTTGGCGGGGTCAACACCTCGCTGATCTTCCGCCGCTGGTCCTGATGGCCATTTCCCGAGGTATTCCCATGTTGCGTCGCCTGCTGCTCGTCTCCGCTCTGCTGTTCCTGGCGGCCTGCACCCGCGCGCCCCTGGTGACGCCCCAGGAGGTTTTCCCCGCCGACCGGGTGGAGAACGCCGCCGACGTTCGCCGCGCCATCGTCGATACCCTCGAACGCCGCGGCTGGACGGTGGGCCAGGAAAGCCCCGGCCTGGTGGTCGCCAGCATCGTGGTGCGCGATCGCCACCAGGCCTGGGTCGACATCCCCTACAGCACCAAGGGCTACCAGATCCGCTACCGCGACAGTGCCGGCCTCGACTACGACGGCGAGCGCATCCATCGCAACTACAACAAGTGGGTCCAGCTGCTCGACGCCGACATTCGCCGGCGACTGCAGCTGCCGGCCCCCGCTGCCGACGCGCAGTAACGGTCCTCGGCTTGCGCGATATCGCAGAACACCGCCCCAAGGCTGACGGGACGGACGTTCTGGGTTAAATAGTCACCCTCCCCCCCCCACAAGGAAGTCACCATGCGCCTCATCGCTCCCGCCCTTGCCCTCACCCTGAGCCTGGCCGCCCTGCTCCCCACCGCCGCCCAGGCCCGCGACACCACCCTGCAGCTGCCCTTCGCCGAGGTGGTCCAGGAAGCCCTGGCCGCCAAGCGCCTGGATGGCAGCGTCAAGTTCTACTTGGCCGGCAACCCGGTGCCGGGCAAGGCCACGGTGGTCAACTCCAGCATCACCACCAACCAGAAGACCAACGCCTTCAACAAGACCGACGAGGTCGCCTGCCGCTGGGTGCTGCAATCGGCGTTGATCCGCCTGCAGGAAGCCGCCAAGGCCGCCGGCGCCAATGCCGTCACCGACATCACCAGCTACTACAAGAAGAACGAGTGGAGCGATCCCAGCCGCTACGAATGCCACGCCGGCGCCTTCATCGCCGGTGTCGCTCTCAAGGGCAAGCTGGTGATCCTCAAGTAAGAAGCTGTTCACGATCTCGCGAGCTAGAGCCAAACAAGGCCTAGGCGGCCCCACGAAAATGCCTGAGGAAGCGGATCGGACCCGCGCTCGGGTTTACGAGTGGTAAACGAGCATTCCGACCGGGCTGGCGACCCAGGGTATTTTCAACGCCGTTTGGCCGACGCGTAGCAGATCGTGAATAGCTTCTAAGCCGGAACGGCGGTGCGTCCGGGGTAGTCTGTCTAGAAACCCACCCCGAGGCAGCCGCCATGCCCCACTTTCGCGTCCACTACCGCAAGGACGGCGAACCCCGTCAGCTCGATCTCGACCATCCGCAGGCGACGCTCGCGCCCCATGAAGCGGCCCTCGCCGTGCTGGAACACCTGCGCGCCGATGCCGAGAACAGCCTAGCCCTACCACCCGCCGACGCCCCCGCCGAGGCCATCCTGCGGCAGGCTGAAGTGCATGGGTTGACAGATATCAGCGTGGAGGAGCCGGCGTCGTAGGTTGGCGCTGAGCGTAGCGAAGCCCAACGGGCGGGACTATCGATGTTTGGCCTCCCTCACCCCAGCCCTCTCCCAGAGGAAGAAGGGGCGGTCTGGTTCAGCGTTGGCTTATGGGCTCATCGCGGCCATAGCGATCCGCCGATGCGGGCGCTCCGGAAGTTCGATAGTTCGCTCATCACGGCCATGGGCCGCTCCTACAATGACATCTGAATCTGTAGGAGCGGCCCATGGCCGCGATCAGGCGTACTCAACCGTAGCGTGGAAAGCCGCGCAGCGTTTTCCACTGACGGGCTCCGCTACCAACGGTGGATAAGGCTACGCCGTTATCCACCCTACCCGTAGGTTGGCGCTGAGCGCAGCGAAGCCCAACACCACCCGACCTCAGCCCAGGAACAACCGATACGCCGGATTCTCGGTCTCGTCCCAATAGCGATAGCCGATGGCATCCAGGGTCGCCAGCAGCTCGCCCCGCTCGGCATCACTGGCTTCCAGCGCAGCGAACACTCGCCCATCCGCCGCGCCGTGGTTGCGGTAGTGGAACATGCTGATGTTCCAGCGTCCGCCCAGGCGGTCGAGGAAGTCGAACAGCGCCCGGGGCCGCTCGGGGAATTCGAAGCGGAACACCTGCTCCTCACCGACCCGTGCCGCGTGGCCACCCACGGTGTGGCGGATATGCAACTTGGCCAGTTCGTTGTCGGTCAGGTCCAGCACCGGGAAGCCCTGGTCGCGCAGGCCCTGGATGAGGGCGTCACGCGGATCGCGCTGCGGATGGGTCTGGACGCCAACGAAGATATGGGCCTCCTGGCCGGTGTGGTACCGGTAGTTGAATTCGGTGATCTGCCGCCGGCCCAGCGCCTCGCAGAAGGCGCGAAAGCTCCCCGGCCGCTCGGGAATGGTCACGGCGATGATGGCTTCGCGCTGCTCGCCCAGCTCCGCGCGTTCGGCCACGTGCCGCAGGCGGTCGAAGTTGATGTTGGCGCCGGAATCGATGGCCACCAGCACCTGGCCGCCACTGCCTGCGCGCTCGGCGTACTTCTTGATCCCGGCCACCCCCAGGGCGCCCGCAGGTTCGGTGATGGAGCGGGTATCGTCGTAGATGTCCTTGATCGCCGCACAGATCTCATCGCTGTTCACGGTGATCACTTCGTCCACGTAGCGCCGGCAGATCTCGAAGGTGTGATGGCCGATCTGGGCCACGGCCACGCCGTCGGCGAACAGCCCTACCCGCGGCAGGACCACCCGCTCGCCGGCGGCCATGGCCTGCTGCAGGCAGTTGGAGTCGTCCGGCTCGACGCCGATGACCTTGATCTCGGGACGCAGGTATTTCACATAGGCGGCGATGCCGGCGATCAGACCACCGCCGCCCACGGGGACGAAGATGGCGTCCAGCCGCCCGGGGTGCTGGCGCAGGATCTCCATGGCCACGGTGCCCTGGCCGGCGATGACGTCGGGATCGTCGTAGGGCGGCACGAAGGTGTAGCCCTGCTCCTCGACCAGGCGCAGCGCCTCGGCCAGGGCCTCGGGAAAGGCGTCGCCATGCAACACCACCTCGCCGCCGCGGGACTGCACGCCGATGACCTTGAGCTCGGGGGTGGTGCGCGGCATGACGATGATCGCCCGCACGCCCAGCTCACGTGCCGCCAGGGACAGGCCCTGGGCATGGTTGCCGGCGCTGGCGGTGATCACCCCGCGGGCCTTCTCGCTGGCCGAGAGGCTGGCCAGCTTGGTGTAGGCGCCACGGATCTTGAAGGAAAACACTGGCTGTAGGTCTTCGCGCTTGAGCAGCACCTGGCAGCCCAGCCGCTCGGACAGCGCCCGCGCCGGTTGCAGGGGCGTTTCGATCGCCACGTCGTAGACGGGGGCGAGCAGGGTCTTCTTTACATACTGTTCGAGCATCGGCGGGGCGATCCGGTGGGTGCGGCGGGGGCGAAAAGTCTACTACGGGCACTCCCGGGTAGGTTAGCCAAGCCGTCCGAGCGGCTATAATCGAGGGCCCTTCACCCGTTTCTCTGCGGATATCCCCATGAATCAGGACCAGCTCAAGCAGGCCGTCGCCCAGGCCGCGGTCGACCTCATCCTTCCCCTGCTCTCCCGCGACAGCGTGGTCGGCGTGGGCACCGGCTCGACCGCCAACTTCTTCATCGACCTGCTGGCCAAGCACAAGCTGGAATTCGATGGCGCCGTGGCCAGCTCCCAGGCCACCGCCGACCGGCTGAAGAGCCACGGCATCACCGTCTATGACCTCAACGGTGTCAGCGACCTAGAATTCTATGTGGACGGGGCCGACGAAGCCGACGGCCACCTCAACCTGATCAAGGGCGGCGGCGCGGCCCTGACCCGCGAGAAGATCGTTGCCGCGGTGGCACGCAAATTCATCTGCATCGCCGACGCCAGCAAGCGCGTCGACGTCCTCGGCGAATTCCCGCTGCCGGTGGAGGTGATCCCCATGGCCCGCAGCCACGTGGCGCGCGAGCTGGTGAAACTGGGCGGCGATCCGGAATACCGCGACGGCGTGGTGACCGACAACGGCAACGTCATCCTCGACGTGCACAACATGCACATCGTCGATCCGGTGGGCCTGGAAGCGAAGATCAACAACATCGTCGGCGTGGTCGCCAACGGCCTCTTCGCCGCCCGCCCGGCGGACGTGCTGCTGCTGGGCACCGCCCAGGGCGTGGAGCGCCTGGAGCGCAGCTAAGCCACCCGTAGCGTGGAAAACCGCGCCAGCGTTTTCCACAGGTGAGCTCAAGCACGGCCAGTGGATAAGGCTGCGCCGTTATCCACGCTACGCTAGCAGCTGTTGGGCTTCGACGATGGAGCCGTCTCAACCCAACCTACGAGGCTTGGGTAGGTTGGGTTGAGCGCAGCGAAGCCCAACACCGCCCAAACGCTGAGCCCACAAAAAAGCCCCGGTCAGGCGAACCCGACCGGGGCTTTTCATGGCGCAAGGATGCTTAGAACAGCACGCGGCAACGGATGGTGCCCTTGATGTTCTGCAGCTTTTCCTGGGCCAGGTCGGAGTACTCGGCATCGACGTCGATCACCACGTAGCCGACCTTCTCGTCGGTCTGCAGGTACTGACCGGAGATGTTGATGCCGCTCTCGGAGAAGACGCGGTTGATCTCCGACAGCACGCCCGGGACGTTCTGGTGGATGTGCAGCAGGCGGTGCTTGCCCGGGTGCGACGGCAGGGCCACTTCGGGGAAGTTGACCGAGGACACCGAGGTGCCGTTGTCGCTGTACTTGACCAGTTTCTCGGCCACTTCCAGGCCGATGTTGGCCTGGGCCTCGGCGGTGGAGCCACCGATGTGCGGGGTCAGGATGACGTTGTCCAGGCCACGCAGCGGCGAGACGAATTCGTCGTTGTTGGAGCGCGGCTCCACCGGGAAGACGTCGATGGCGGCGCCGATCAGGTGCTCGTCCTTGATGGCCGCGGCCAGGGCGTCGAGGTCGACCACGGTGCCGCGGGCGGCGTTGATCAGGATGCCGCCTTTCTTGATGGCGCGGATCTCGCGCTCGCCCATCATCAGCTGGGTGGCGGGAGTTTCCGGCACGTGCAGGGTGACGATGTCGCTCATGCCGAGCAGCTCGGTCAGGGAACCGACCTGCTGGGCGTTGCCCAGGGGCAGCTTGGTGATGACGTCATAGAAGAACACCTGCATGCCCAGGCCCTCGGCCAGCACCGACAACTGGGTGCCGATGGAGCCGTAGCCGATGATGCCGAGCTTCTTGCCGCGGATCTCGAAGGAGTTGGCCGCGCTCTTGATCCAGCCGCCACGGTGGCAGGAGGCGTTCTTGGCCGGGATGCCGCGCAGCAGCAGGATGGCCTCGGCCAGCACCAGCTCGGCAACCGAACGGGTGTTGGAATAGGGGGCATTGAACACGGCGATGCCGCGCTCGCGGGCGGCCTGCAGGTCGACCTGGTTGGTGCCGATGCAGAAGCAGCCGACGGCGACCAGCTTCTTGGCGCAGTCGAACACCTCTTCGGTGAGCTGGGTGCGCGAACGGATGCCGATGAAGTGGGCGTCGGCGATCTTTTCCTTGAGCTGGGCATCCGGCAGGGAGCTGGTGACGTACTCGATGTTGCTGTAACCCGCGGACTTCAGGATATCCACGGCGGACTGGTGGACGCCTTCCAGGAGAAGGAAGCGGATCTTGCTCTTGTCGAGGGAAGTCTTGCTCATCTGCGTTGAATCCAGAGTTTCCAGGGAGAAGGATGCCGGCGCGGCGCAGGCCAGTTCAGCCAGCGGCAAAGGGGGCGCTATCTTAGCATGAGCCGCCGGATGCAGGTCCGGTTGCGACCTGAAGCTTTCTCAGGGCGACCATGAGCACTTCGCGACCGGCAACGCGCCGCGGCGCCCGCTTTTGGTTAAGATCGCCAGCAGACGCCACTCACCAGGAGCACAAGATGGCCTATCAGCACCAGTACCTCGATGGCACCAAGATCCACTTCCCCCTGGGCAAGGTCGTCTGCATCGGCCGCAACTATGCCGAACATGCCAAGGAGCTGAACAACCCGGTTCCCACCGAGCCCCTGCTGTTCATCAAGCCGGCCAGCTGCGTGGTGCCGGTGGCGGACGGCTTCGCCATTCCCACCGACCAGGGTTCGGTGCACTACGAGGCCGAGATCGCCGTGCTGATCGGCAAGCCGCTGTCGAAGAAGCCTTCGGCAGAGGAAGTCCGCGACGCCATCTCCGGCTTCGCCCCCTCCCTGGACCTGACCCTGAGAGACGTGCAGAGCCGCCTCAAGGACAAGGGCTATCCCTGGGAAATCGCCAAGAGCTTCGACGGCGCCTGCGTGCTCGCGCCCTTCGTGCCCGGCGATGCCTTCGAGGACCTGGCCGACATCCCGGTGCGCCTGACCATCAACGGCGAGGTCCGCCAGGACGGCAACAGCCGCGACATGCTCAATCCCATCCTGCCGCTGATCCAGACCATCGCCGGGCATTTCTCCCTGCAACCAGGCGACGTCATCCTCACCGGTACGCCCGTGGGTGTCGGACCTCTCAACGTGGGCGATGAGCTGGTGCTGGAGCTGCCGGACGTTAGCCGCTTCGAAACGCGCGTGCTATAACCCCGCCACCCACCGTCGCCTGGCGAGTGCCTGGCGATGGTGTGCCGGCACGGCCACGACGCTCCAGGCTTTGCCTGAAAAGTGCCTGCGCTCGGCCATGCGGCGTTAAAAACCCTTTCGGAGTGCTCATTTACCCCTCGTAAACTCGAGCGCGAGTCCGATCCGCTTCCTCAAGGGTTTTTGCCTTGCCTGACCTTCGCTCGGCGACGTTGCAGGCAAGCCATAACAAGAAGCCGTACGAGCCCGCATGTCCAGACTCCCTCGCCTCATCCTGTTCCGTCTCCTCCCCGCCTTCGTGCTGTTGGTGCTGATCGTCCTTACCTTCGTCTGGCACTGGAACGACCGGGCCCTGCTCTGGTGGCAGGAATACCGCACGCCGCCGGAAGTCCGGGCCGAGGCGGTCTGGCTGCCGGACTACCAGGCAGTGATCCAAGGCAAGGCACTGCCGGGCCTGGCCGAAGCCGAGACCTCCGATCTCACCTACGATCCCCGTACCCGCACCCTCTTCGCCGTCACCGGCAGCACCCCCTACCTGGTGCAGCTGAGCCTGACCGGCGACATCCTCAGGCGCATCCCGATCCGCAACGTCTCCAACCTGGAAGGGGTGAGCGCCCTGCAGGACGGGCGCCTGGCCATCGTCGACGAGCGCCAGCGGCGCCTGTCGCTGTTCCAGCTGACGGACGACACCCAGGAGCTGGATGCCAATACCTTCGAACACCATGACCTGGGCTTTCCCGACGCCGGCAACAAGGGCTTCGAAGGCATCGCCTGGGATCCGCGTCACCAGCGGTTGATCCTCAGCAAGGAGCGCGACCCGGCCGCCCTCTTCACCCTGGCCAGCGACGGCCGCGGCGTTACCGGTACCCTCCAGCCCTTTCCCCTCAAGCAGCTGGTGATCGACTACTCCGCGGTGGCGGTCGATCCGCGCACCGGTCACCTGCTGGCCCTTTCCGATCAGTCCCACACGCTGGTGGAAATGACCGCGGAAGGTGCACCGGTCAGCTTCATCAGCTTGAGACGCGGCCTGCACGGCCTGAACGCCACCATGGAGCAGCCGGAGGGCGTGGCCCTCGACGAGGCCGGCAATCTCTACCTGATTGGTGAACCCAATCTCTTCCACGTGTTTCACAAGGTGTCCAAAGCGGTGCAATGAGCGCCTATTCAGCTTGAATTCAGGGTGGCGCCCTTAGGCTGCGCGGCATCACCGCCTCAGGACCCTGTCGATGTTTCCGCTGTTTTCCCCCCGCACCCTGGCCGCCCTGCTGGGTGCTGCGCTGCTGCTGGGCCTGACCCTGGTGGCCCAGCAGCACCGGCTGTTCGAGCGGCTCCTGTTCAACGTCCAGAGCCAGCTTCAGGCCGAGAGCCGCCAGGCCCGTTCGCTGTGGCTGCCGAGCTACCGGGTCACCGTCGAAGCGCGACCCATTGGCGAGGGCATCACCGACGTCTCGGCCCTGAGCTTCGATCCGGATCGCCATACCCTGGTCAGCGTGACCAACAAGCCGGCGCGCTTTCTCGAACTGGACCTGGACGGACGGCTGCTGCGCCAGGTGGATCTCAAGGGCTTCAGCGATCCGGAAGCCATCGAGTACATCAAGCCGGGTGTGTACATGATCAGCGAGGAGCGCCGCCAGCGCCTGGTGCGGGTACATATCGGCGCCGACACCCGCGAGGTGGACATCGACGATCGCCAGGTCAGTCACCCCTTCAGCCTGAGCGACGTGGAAAGCGACAACCGCGGCAACGAAGGTCTGGCCTACGACGCCGCCCGCGAGCGCTTTTTCGTCGCCAAGGAAAGCAATCCGGTACGCATCTACGAGATCGACGGCCTGGGCAGCGAGGCCTTCGAGGGCCTGCAGGCCTTGTCACTGCGCAGCGACCCCAAGCGTGACCGCCGGCTGTTCGTGCGCGATCTCTCCAGCCTGCAATTCGATCCTGGCACCGGCCACCTGCTGGCGCTCTCCGACCAGTCGCGGCTGGTACTGGAGCTGGACGATGACGGCAAGCCGATCAGCTCCCTGTCCCTGCTGCGCGGCCAGCACGGCCTGAGCCGCAGCGTGCCCCAGGCCGAGGGCGTGGCCATGGACGACCAGGGCAGGCTGTACGTGGTCAGCGAGCCGAATCTGTTCTATCGCTTCGAGAAGCCATGAGGTAGAGGCTCATCGCGGCCATGCCGGTGCGCCGTAGCGACCGCTCCTACAGATCAGGAAGCACCTGTAGGAGCGGCCCATGGCCGCGATCAATGCATAGCCTTCCCTCCCCAACCCTCTAGGTGGTCTCGCGCCTGTGGCTAGCGTGGCGACAAGGGATCGCGAATTTGCCTTTGGCGCTGGAAACGAACGCCCGCCCGGACAGCCCCCTCTCCCTCCGGGAGAGGGTTGGGGTGAGGGCCGGCCTGGCAACGAATCTTCATGCGGAAAAGGCTGCGCCGCTTCCCCCGCTACGCCGCCAGTGTTGGGCTTCGACGATGGAGCCGTCTCAACCCAACCTACGACAATCGCCGTAGGTTGGGTTGAGCACAGCGAAGCCTAACGGCCTGGAGGGGTTTCACCCTCACCTCAACCCTTTCCCAGAGCGAGCGGGGGTAGTTCCGCGGTAGCGGATGGCGTGGCGACGATGAATCGCGAATCTGCCTTTGGCGCTGGAAACGAACGCCTGCTCGGAAAGCTCCCTCTCCCCTCGGGAGAGGGTTGGGGTGAGGGCCGGCCTGGCAACGAATCTTCATGCGGAAAAGGCTGCGCCGCTTCCCCCGCTACGCCACCAGTGTTGGGCTTCGACGATGGAGCCGTCTCAACCCAACCTACGACACTCGCCGTAGGTTGGGTTGAGCGCAGCGAAGCCCAACAGGCTTTTGGCGACTCCTCCCTCACCCCGGCCCTCTCCCTGAGGGCGAGGGGTGGTCCAGTGCCCCTTCATATCACCGCTGCCAACCGACTGACTCCCCCTATTCCCCCTGCTCGAACAACTCTTCCAGATAGCGTCGCGCATTGGCCACATAGACCTGGGCGTTGGCCGCCAGCTGCGCCTGCTGGGCGTCGCTCAAGGTGCGGACCACCTTGGCCGGCGAGCCGAGCACCAGGGAGCCGTCGGGGATCACCGCGTTCTCGGTGACCAGGGCATTAGCGCCCACCAGGCAGTTGCGCCCGATGCGCGCGCCGTTGAGCACCACGGCGTGGATGCCGATCAGGCTGCCGTCGCCGATCTCGCAGCCATGCAGCATGGCCTGGTGGCCGACGGTGACGCCACGCCCCAAGGTCAGCGGCGAGCCGGGATCGGTGTGCAACACGGCGCCGTCCTGCACATTGCTGTCCGGACCGATGTGGATCAGCTCGTTGTCGCCGCGCAGCACCGCGCCGAACCAGACGCTGGCGCCTTCATCCAGGCGTACCTTGCCGATCACTGCGGCAGTGGGCGCGACCCAACTGTGCGGATGGGCGTCGACGCGGTGTTCTCCCAGGCGGTACTTCATGGTGCTCATCCTCGTGTTGTTGTCATTGGCGGAAGGGCCGATTGTTCGCCGATGCGAGCTGCGGGTGCAATCGGTGCGCGATCAGCCCATCGGTTGTTGCAAGTCATTCTCGATAACGAAAGAATGCCTTCAGGGAACCTAAGACCGCAGGACTGCGACGAATGACCACGGCCAGAGCGCTGGGAAAGGGTGCTGCCCTTTGCAAAGCTTGCTGCTGCTGACGTCCCTGGCCCCTACCGGGCCAGGGACGTCAGCCATCCCGGCCCAGGCCGGTTTCCCGAGACCACCGGAATCTGCGAGCGCCCGATGCGTACCACCTGGAAATTCCTGTTGCCCCTCGCCGTCACCGGACTGCTGGCGCTGCTGCCTGCCCCCGCCGGCCTGCCCAGCCATGCCTGGCTGTACTTCGCCCTCTTCGCCGGGGTGGTGGTGGGGCTGATCCTCGAACCCCTGCCCGGGGCGGTGATCGGTCTGATCGGCGTGGCCCTGGCGGCCTTGCTGGCGCCCTGGGTGCTGTTCAGCCCGGCGCAACTGGCGACACCGGGCTTCCGCGCGCCCCAGGAGGCTCTGAAATGGGGCCTGGCGGGCTTTTCCAACAACACCGTCTGGCTGATCTTCAGCGCCTTCATGTTCGCCCTGGGCTACGAAAAGACCGGTCTCGGCCGACGGATCGCCCTCCTGCTGGTCAAGGCCATGGGCCGCCGGACCCTGACCCTGGGCTACGCGGTGATGCTGGCGGACCTGGCCCTGGCGCCCTTCACGCCGTCCAACACCGCGCGCAGTGGTGGCACCGTCTACCCGGTGATTCGCAACCTGCCGCTGCTCTACGATTCCAAGCCCAACGACCCCAGCGCCCGGCGCATCGGCTCCTACCTGATGTGGGTGGCGATCTCCTCCACCTGCGTCACCAGCACCCTCTTCCTCACCGCCCTGGCACCCAACCTGCTGGCCGCCGCCCTGATCGAGAAGACCGCCCAGGTGCACATCAGCTGGGGCCAGTGGTTCATCGCCGCCGCGCCCATGGGCATCCTGCTGCTGACCGTGCTGCCGCTGCTGGCCTACTGGCTATATCCGCCTGAGATCAAACGCAACGACCAGGTGCCGCTGTGGGCAGCCAAGGAACTGGCCGAACTCGGCCCGCTGACACGCAACGAGAAGCTGCTGCTGGCCCTGGTAATCGGCGCCCTGGCGCTATGGATCTTCGGTGCCGCCTGGGCCGATCCGGCACTGGTGGGCATCCTGGTGATCGTGCTGATGCTGCTGCTGAAGGTCATCAACTGGAACGATGCCCTGGGCAACAAGGCCGCCTGGAACACCTTCGCCTGGTTCGCCACCCTGGTATCCCTGGCCGACGGCCTGACCCGGGTCGGCTTCGTAGCCTGGTTCGGCCAGTGGGTCGCCGGCCACCTGGGCGGCTTCCATGCCGGCACCGCCATGGTGGCGCTGGTGGTGGTCTTCTATCTCGCCCACTACCTGTTCGCCAGCTCTACCGCCCATACCACCGCCCTGCTCCCCGTGATGCTGGCCGCCGGCATGGGCATCCCCGGCATCGACCTGCCGGTGTTCGCCCTGCTGCTGGGCACCTCGCTGGGGCTGATGGGGATCATTACCCCCTATGGCACCGGGCCAAGTCCGGTGTACTACGGCAGCGGCTACCTGCCCAGCGCGGACTACTGGCGACTGGGGACCATTTTCGGCGCGCTGTTCCTGCTGGTGCTGCTGGGGATCGGGGTGCCGTGGATCATGATGGTGGCATGAGGCGGAGGCCCGTGCGGAGCACCGTAGGTTGGGTTGAGCGATAGCGAAGCCCAACATTGCGGAGGTTGCCGTGAAGCCTTGGTTTAGCGGTGCCCTGGCTGCTTATCGAGTACTCGGATGGTCTTCGTTTCGCCCACCCGACCTTTTGCTTAGGGACCTAAGCATCCCTTCGGCGTAGAATCCACATTCTTAGTGTGCTTTCGATAATGCCCGCAGAGGTCGTCATGTCCCACCGTATTCGCCATCCCGGTTTCGCCGCCAAGCGCCAGAGCGCCGAGCAGGCCGCACAGTTCATCCGTCACGGCATGACCGTGGGCATGAGCGGTTTTACCGGAGCCGGTTATCCCAAGGCCGTGCCCGGCGCCCTGGCCCAGCGCATCACTGCCAGCCATGGCGCCGGCGAGCCGTTTCGTATCAAGGTGCTGACCGGTGCTTCCACCGCTCCGGAACTGGATGGCGCCTTGGCGCGGGTCGATGGCATCGAGCTGCGGGTGCCCTTCCAGTCGGATCCCGAGCTGCGTAGCCGCATCAACGCCGGCGGCCTGGACTACATGGACATCCACCTGGGCCAGCTGGCGGAAAAGGTGCGCTACGGTTTCTTCGGCAAGATCGACGTGGCGGTGGTGGAGATCGCGGCGATCCGCGAAGACGGCCTGTTGGTACCCTCCTCCTCGGTCGGCAACAACAAGACCTGGCTGGACATGGCCGATGCGGTGATCCTCGAGGTCAATCGCTGGCAGCCCGATGCCCTGGACGGCATGCACGACATCTACACCGACGGCGCCCTGCCGCCCCACCGCACGCCCATTCCGCTCGCCCATCCCAGTGACCGCATCGGCTCGCCTTACCTGGAGGTACCGCTGGACAAGGTGGTGGCTGTGGTGGAGACCGACGCCCCCGATCGCAACAGTCCCTTCAAGGCACCCGACGCCGCGTCCCAGGCCATCGCCGCGCACCTGCTGGACTTCCTCAGATTCGAGGTACGCCAGGGGCGCATCCCGGCCAATTTGCTGCCCATCCAGTCGGGCGTCGGCAACATCGCCAACGCCTTCATGCAGGGCCTGGCCGAAAGCGAATTTGAGGGGCTGACCGCCTTCACCGAGGTGATCCAGGACGGCATGCTGGAGCTACTCATCAGCGGCAAGATGGAACTGGCCTCGGCGACGTCCTTCTCCCTGAGCCCGGCGGGCATCGAGCGCTTCCTCGAACACGCCGAGTCCCTGCGCCAGCGCATCATCCTGCGCCAGCAGGGGGTGAGCAATCATCCGGAACTGGTGCGCCGCCTGGGCTGCATCGCCCTGAACGGCATGCTCGAAGCCGACCTCTATGGCAACGTCAATTCCACCCACCAGATGGGTACCGGGATGATGAACGGCATCGGCGGCTCCGGGGATTTTGCCCGCAATGCCTACCTGTCGGTCTTCATGGCGCCAAGCACGGCCAAGAACGGCCTGATCTCGACCCTGGTGCCCATGGTCAGCCACGTCGACCATACCGAACATGATGTCTCGGTGATCGTCACCGACCAGGGCCTGGCCGATCTGCGCATGCTCAGTCCCAAGCAGCGTGCCCGGGCCATCCTCGAGCACTGCGTGCATCCGAGTTTCCGCCCGGCGCTGGAGGATTACTTCGAGCGCGCCCTGGCCGGCAGCCATGGCAAGCACACTCCGCACCTCCTTCCCGAGGCCCTGGCCTGGCACGAACGCTACCTGATCACCGGCAGCATGCTCGGTCCCGCCGCCCAGGAAGCCCACGACTGAAGGCAAGGCGTCCGAGGCCACTCGGGCGCCCTTTCGCCCTGCCATCCATGCCGTCCGTCGCCCATATGCAACTAATTGTGACTTTTTGCCAGCGCGCTGTGTAAAAAGCTGCCTTGTCGGATTCCCAGCCGACATCCCGGGTGATAAAAGACGTGAAATCTCTGAGCAATGTCCTTGATCTGCAAGGTGCATTGCCGTTCGCGGTTGTTCTAACCCCGCCCCCCTTTGAGAGCTGCCACCGTGAAGATCTGTCATCAACTTGCCGGCTTGCTGCTGGCTGGCTTGGTCGGGCTGAGTCCGGCCGTCCTGGCCCAGACCCCACCCAAGGTCAAGGCCGCGGCTGCCGCCACCGCCCAGCGCCTGGCCTCGAACCACGCCCTGGTCGTCGACCTCAAGACCAACCAGGTACTCTTTTCCCAGAACCCCGATCAGGTCGCCCCCATCGCATCGGTGACCAAGCTGATGACCGCCATGGTGGTGCTCGATGCCAAGCTGCCGCTGGAGCAGACCATCGACATCGACATCAGCGAGAACCCCGCCATGCGCGGCATCTTCTCGCGGGTGCGCCTGGGCAGCCAGCTGACCCGCCGCGACATGCTGCAACTGGCGCTGATGTCCTCGGAAAACCGTGCCGCCACCAGCCTCGCCCACCACTATCCGGGTGGTCAGCGCGCCTTCGTCGCCGCCATGAATGCCAAGGCCCGTGCCCTGGGCATGAAGAATACCCGCTACGCCGAGCCCACCGGCCTGTCGCCGCTCAACGTCTCCACCGCCCGCGACCTGGTCACCCTGCTCAAGGCCACCGAGCGCTACCCCCTGCTCGGTCAGCTCAGCACCACCCCGGAAAAGACCCAGGCCTTCCACAATCCCAACTATGTGCTGGGCTTTCGCAACACCAACCACCTGGTCTACAACGCCGACTGGAGCGTGCAGCTGACCAAGACCGGCTACACCGACAAGGCGGGTCACTGCCTGGTGATGCGCACCGTGATGGCCGGTCGTCCGGTGGCCTTCGTGGTGATGGACGCCTTTGGCAAGTTCACCCACATGGCCGACGCCACCCGCGTCCGTCGCTGGCTGGAAAGTGGCGAGCTGACGCCCCTGCCGGGCGCGCCCAAGGGCGCACGCAGCACGGTACTGGCGCGCAAGTAACTCGCCCAGGAAAGGCCCGAAGCCGCGTCCCCGATGCGGCTTTTTCATGTCTGGCGTCCAGGCGGCTGGCGTGATCGGCAGTGGCCAGCAATAGTTAGCTGAAGCGCTGGAGATCGCCGTACCGGCACGCCCTGCCCGTCCGCCCTCGAAGAGGTGTTCCGATGAAGCCTGCCCTGTCGCGTCGCCAGCTCCTGCACTGCGCCTGTTACCTGCCGCTCGCCGCGGCCCTGGCGCCCCTGACCCTGCCCGCCCTGGCTGCTCCCACCAAGGCCCACACCACCCTCACGGCCGAGCAGGCCCTGCAACGGCTGATCGACGGCAACCAGGGCTTCATGGAGGACAAGCCCCTGCATGGGGAAACCAATCGCGACCGCCGCCTGGAGATCGCCAAGGGCCAGACGCCCTTCTGCGTGCTGGTGTCCTGCTCGGATTCGCGGGTCTCGCCGGAGTTGCTGTTCGGGCGCGGGCTGGGCGAGTTGTTTATCGTACGCAACGCCGGCAATACCCTGGACACCACCGCCTTCGGCTCGGTGGAATACGCCATCAGCCAGCTGGGCGTGCCACTGATCGTGGTCATGGGCCACGAGAAATGCGGCGCGGTGGAGGCCGCGGTGGCGGTGGTGGAGCAGAACGTCCTCTATCCCGGCGCCATCGGCGCCATGATCGAACCCATCCTGCCGGCGGTACTCAGCGCCCGCGCCGGCAATCCGCCGGATCTGCTGGAAGCCGCGGTGCGCAGCAATGTGCAGCGCACGGTCCGGCGGCTGCGCGCAGCCTCCGAACCAACCCTGCTGGCGCCGCAGAAGGAGGGTCGGGTCAAGGTGGTGGGCGCCTACTACACCCTGGAAAACGGCCATGTCGACTTCTTCGACGTCTGATACGGGCACCCCGGACGTCGCCTGAGGTCTAGGGCTCTATCACCGTCCGGAATATGCCATGAACAAAGACGCGATCGCTCACGAATACTATGAAGTCGTCACCGGCCGCTGCTGGCTGGATGACGTCCGCGAATGGCGCCGACTGCAGGCCGAGGCCCAGGCCGCCGCCGATCGCTACCTGGCCTGTCCGGAAGACCTGGGCACGCCCGAGCGTGAGCGGCTGGAACAGAACTGGCGCGCCATTAATGAAGAAGCCGGCGCCTTCTGGCAACGCATGTGGTCGAATCTGGATCGTCAGGAAAGCCGGAAAACGCCCTAGGCTGACCTGGTGATAAGGTCCAGCAGGCCCTCAGGTACCAGAGGACAAGCCTGGTCAAAGGAGTGGAGTGACCGCCAGGTCGCCACGAAGGCTTCGCCATCACTTTCTTGACCCGGCAGCTCCGCTTCTGCGTAGAGCTGCCGATCAGCAAATTCCGCTGCATAGACCAGCACCACCTCATGGCCCGGCCGCCCCGCGTAACTGAACAGCGATTCCAGGGTGCCTAGCAGCTTTACCTCGGCCAGTTCGACGCCCAATTCTTCGCGAATCTCGCGGCGCACGGCTGCGTGGCTGGTTTCACCGAACTCCACGCCACCGCCCAGGGGCCGGCAGAAACTCCGGCCATCGTGCGGGTCCTGCGTCTCGCGCACCAAGATGCGGTTGCCCTGACGCAGGAGACAGAGCGCCAGGACACGAATCTGGTTACGCATCACACCAACCCTTCCGCCTTCAATTCGCTCTTGAGATAGGCGTAGTACACCGGCGCCGCCACCAGGCCCGGCAGGCCGAAGGCCGCTTCGAATACCAGCATGGCCACCAGCAACTCCCAGGAGCGGGCGCTGATCTGGCCGCCGACGATGCGGGCGTTGAGGAAGTATTCCAGCTTGTGGATGGCGATGAGGTAGCCCAGCGCCGCCACCGCGACCCAGATTGACAGCGACAGGCCGGCGATGAAGATCAGGGTGTTGGACATCAGGTTGCCGATCACCGGCAGCAGCCCCAGGATGAAGGTGAGGATCACCAGGGTCTTGGCCAGCGGCAGATGGACGTCGAACAGCGGCAGCACCCCGAGCAGGAAAATGCCGGTCAGGGTGGTGTTGAGCAGCGAGATCTTGATCTGGGCGAAGACGATGTTGCGAAAGGCCTGGGCAACCAGGCCGACGCGCACCAGCAGGGCGCCGCTGAGCGGCCGCAGGCGCTCGGGATCGGGGGTGGGCTGCAGGGCGACGATGGCGCCCAGGATCATGCCGATGAGCACGATGACGAAGGTCCGCGCCGCATCACGGCCGAACAGCTGCAACTGCGCCACGTGGGCGCGCAGCCACTCCACCAGCTCCCGCTTCATGCTGTCGGCGTTGGCCGGCAGGTAGGCATCCAGCGAGGGCGGCAACTGGGCGCGCGCGCGCTCGGTGAGCACCATGAACTTGTCCAGCAACCGTCCGGGGTTCTGCACCTCCTGGATGATGAAGCTGGTGAACCAGACGAAGAACAGTGTCAGCAGGCTCACCACCAGGGTCCCGAGCAGGGCCACGGCGAGCCAGCGCGCGCCGCCGCCAGGCATTTGCCGCTGCAGGCGCCCGGCCAGGGTGTTGACCAGTTCATACACCAGGAGCCCAGCCAGCAGGCTGGGCAGGAGCTTGAGCGGGAGAACCAGGTAAAGCGCGGTGAAGACGATGATCCAACTGGCCAAGATGGCCTGGCGTTGCGTGAAGGCGTACATAGATTACCGGCGGCAGAATCCCTGTCCGCAGTCTGCCAGCCTGCCGCCTCGCCGCCCAGCCTGGATAGCGAAGAAAGCCTGAGCCTCTGTTACCCGGCGTTACCCGACCGGCCCTTTTCGACCGAACGCCTCAGCCGGCCAGCTCGGCGGCGCAGACCCGCGCGCGCCCCTGGTGCTTGGCCGCATAGAGCTGCGCATCGGCGGCGGTGATCAGGGCGGCTGGATCGACATTGGTCGGCGGAAGCGCGGTGGCCACGCCCAGGCTCAGGGTGACGTAGCCGGTCACCGATGAATAACCGTGGGGCAGCCGCTGGTCGTGCAACTGCTGCAGCAGCCGCTCGGCGACCTGAGTGGCACCCTCCAGGTCGGTGCCCGGCAGCAGGCAGCCGAATTCCTCGCCACCGTAGCGCGCCAACAGGTCGTAGGGACGGAACAGCCCCTGGCTCAGGGCCTGGGCGACCTGACGCAGGCACTGGTCGCCGGCGAGATGGCCATAGTGGTCGTTGTAGGCCTTGAAGTGATCGATATCCATGAGGATCAGCGAAAAAGGCGTGCCTTCGCGTTGACTCTGGCGCCAGCCGCGCAGCAGCGCCTCGTCGAACTGGCGGCGATTGGCGACCCCGGTGAGGCCATCGACCAGGGCGATGCTGCGCAGGGCGTCACGCTGCGCCTTGAGGGTCAGCTGGGTGCGTACCCGGGCACGCACGATGACCGGATTGATCGGCTTGCTGATGAAGTCCACCGCGCCCAGTTCCAGGCCGGTGACCTCTTCGTCCGGGCCTTCCTGGCCGGTGACGAAGATCACCGGAATGGCGGCGGTGGCCGGATCGGCCTGCAGCCGCCGCAGCACCTCATGGCCATCGAGCTGGGGCATCATCACATCGAGCAGGATCAGGTCCGGCTGCTGGGCGAGGGCCAGCTGCAACGCCTGGGCGCCATTGGTGGCCATGAGCGTCTCGCAATCCTGGCGAAAGAGCTCGTGGAGGATGCGGATGTTCAGCGGTTGGTCGTCGACGATCAGCAGCTTGGGTTTGCTGCGCCGCCCGGCGGCCTCGGCGGTCGGCGGATTCATAGGGCTTCCTTCAGGTCAGGCAGGGTAGTGAGGGCCGCGGCGAAGTCGAGGGTCTCGACCTGGGCACGGAAGAGGTCGTAACGCACCTGGGCTTCGGCGCGGCACTGCACAGGCAGCTCGGCGATGAGATCCAGGGCTTCGAGACTGCCTTGGCCGAGCAGCTGCTCGAGCTCGTCCAGGCGCGCGGACCAGTCGACCGTCGACTCGGGGTCCTGGCTGACCACGACCGGCGGCGGTGGCAGCACCTCGGCCAGGGCGCTGCGCAGCTCCACCAGGGCTTCGTCCAGCAACAGTCGCAAGGTAGCGAGTTCAGCCATGACATCCGCGGGCACTCCAGCACCGGCCTTGCCGTGGCGCTCACCCTCGGCGGCACGAGCCGCCAGGCGCTGCGCGCCCATGGTGCCGGCACTGCCCTTGAGCGAGTGTAGTACAGCCACCGCGCCCTCGCTGTCGCCGGCCTGCCAGGCCCGCGCGAGGTTTTCCAGCAGACTGGCGGAGTCCTCGGCGAAGCGTTCGAGCAGCGAGCCGAACAGCCGGGCATCACCGCCGAAGCGGCGCAGGACGATGCTCAGGGGTTCCACCTGGCGGTCGGTGGCGACCGGGGCGACGTCCACGGCGGCGCTGACCTCCTGGCCGGTCAGGCGTTGCAGCCGGCTGACCAGCAACTCCAGGTCGATGGGCTTGCCGACGTGGTCATCCATGCCGGCGGCCAGGCAGGCGTCGCGATCGGTGTGGGAGGCGTTGGCCGTCATCGCCAGGATCGGCAGGGTGCGGAAGCGACCGTCGGCGCGGATGCGGCGGGTGGCCTCCAGGCCATCGATGTCGGGCATCTGCATGTCCATGATGACCACGTCCAGTGGCGCACCGGAGAGCACCCGTTCGACGCCTTCCAGCCCACCCTCCGCCAGTTCCACCTGGGCGCCCTGGGCCAGCAGCAGCTCGGCGGCCACCTGGCGGTTGAGGGCGTTGTCTTCCACCACCAGCAGGCGCATGCCGGCCAGGCGGTGGCTTTCGTCGACCACCGCGGCGGCGTGGACACCGGCCGGGACCTCGGCGCCCAGGGCGCGCTCCACCACCTCGACGATCTGCGCCGGGGTCACCGGCTTGGTCAGGTAGTCGTCGAAGGGCGCATCGGCGCTCTGCTGGGCTTCATTGAGAAAATCGCGGCCGAAGCCGGTGAGCATGATGACCTTGGGTCGACTGGCCTGCTGGTGCTCGCGCAGGTGCCGGGCCGTGACCAGGCCGTCGCCATCGGGCATGCGCCAGTCCATGAGCACCGCCTCATAGGGCTGCTCCTGCTGCTGCGCCTGGGCGACCCGCGCCAGAGCGGCGGCGCCGCTGGTGACCAGGTCGACGTCCCAGCCGAGGGCGGCCAGGGTTTCCACCAGCACCTCCCCGACCAGGATATTGTCGTCGGCCAGCAGCACCCGGCGCTGCCGGGGCGCGAGCAGGGCCTGACTCTGGCTATCCAGCGCCAGGGTCACATCGAACCAGAAGCGGCTGCCCACGCCCAGTTCGCTTTCCACCTGCAGCTGGCCATCCATCAGCTCCACCAGGCGCTTGCAGATGGCCAGGCCCAGCCCGGTACCGCCAAAGCGCCGGCTGATGGAGGCCTCGGCCTGGGTAAAGCCCTGGAACAGCTGCGCCTGCTGGGCCGGACTGATGCCGATGCCGGTGTCCTGCACCGAGAACTCCAGCCGCAACTGGCCGTCCGCCCAGGACAGCTGGCGCACGCTGACCAGCACCTGGCCCACCTCGGTGAACTTGAGGGCATTGCCGGCCAGGTTGATGAGGATCTGCTGCAGGCGCAGGCTGTCGCCGATCAGCGCGGTGGGCAGCCCGGCTTCGAGGTGATAGTTGATCTCGACGTTCTTCTCGCCGCTGTTGCCGGAGAGCACCACGCCCAGGTTGCGCAGCACCTGCTCCAGGCTGAAGGGATGGACGTCCAGCTGCAGCTTGCCGGCTTCGATCTTGGAATAGTCCAGCACGTCGTTGAGCAGCCCCAGCAGCGAGCGCGCCGCCTGCTGGGCCTTGGTCAGGTAGTCGCCCTGGCGCGCGTCCAGGGCGGTGCGCTGCAGCAGCTGCAGCATACCCAGCACCGCGTTCATCGGGGTGCGGATCTCGTGGCTCATGTTGGCCAGGAAGGACGACTTGGCCTGGCTGGCCAGGTCGGCGCGGGTACGCTCCTCGCGCAGGCGATGCTCCAGCTCCAGCTGTTCGGTGATGTCGCGGTTGATGCCCACTACCCGCAGCACCCGGCCGCGCGGATCACGCTCGGTGCGGGCGCCAGCGATGATGTGCCGTAGCGAGCCATCCCGACGGCGGATCCGGAACACCGGATCGAATACCGCGCGCCCGGCCATGGCCGCACCCAGACGCTCTTCGGCGCTGCCCAGGTCGTCCGGGTGCACACGGTCGCGCCAGTCGTTGTAGGTGATGCCGCTAGTGCGCTGCTCCTCGCTCCATTCATAGAGATCGAACATCCGATCGTTGCACTGCACCTGGCCGGTGTCGGGCTGCCAGCACCAGATGCCGAGCTGGGCGACGTCGGCGGCCATGGTCAGCTGATCGCGGGTCTGCACGAGCGCCTGGCGCTGGCGACTCTGTTCGGTGATGTCGGCGATGATGGCAACCGCCAGGCGCTCGCCATCGGTCCACATCACCCCCAGGCTCAGGGTGATGGGGAAGACACTGCCGTCCGCACGGCGCCCCTCCATTTCCTGGCCCTGTTGGGCGGCATTGTCGTCGGGTACCGCCTGCGAGCAGCTGAACAGCGCCTCGTAGCCGGCCAGATAGCCGGGAATCAGGCGACGGATGGGTTGACCGATCACCTCGTCAGCGCGATAGCCGAAGATGTGCTCGCCGGCCGGGTTGAAGGAGCGCACCAGGCCAGCGCTGTCCACGGTGACGATGGGGCTGACCGCGGTGTCCAGGATCGCCCGGGTCAGGGCCAGACTGGCGGCCAGCTCCTGCTCGGCGGCCTTGCGCTCGGTGACGTCCGAGGCGATACCCAGATAGCCGCTGATCTGGCCACCGGCGTCGCGCATGGTGGTCACCACCAGGCTGACGTCGCGGTGCTCGCCGTCGCGGCGCACGTAGGTCCATTCGCGGGCCTCGGCGCCGGCGCGCTCGGAGCGCTCCACCAGCACCCGGAAGCCGGCGACCGGCACGCCGTACGCGGCTTCCAGGGCAACGCCCTGGGTCGAGAGCTCTTCCGGCAGATGGAAATCACTGGCGTGCCAGCGCCCCACCACCTCGGCGGCACGATAGCCCAGCAGTCGTTCGGCGCCCTCGTTGAACAGGGTGATGCGGCCCTCGCGGTCGGTGGCGATGATGCCCACCTCGGAGGCCGCGCGCAGCACGTCGCCCAGCAGTCGGTTGGTCTGGCTGAGTTCGGCGGTGCGCTGGGCCACCTGCTCTTCCAGGCGGGCATTGAGCGCCAGGATCTCGGCCTGGGCGGCCTTCTGCACCGAGATGTCGCGCACCGTTTTGGAGGCGCCGATCACCCGGCCGTCACGGCCGCGCATGGGCGAGACGCTGACCAGGACATCGATCAGGCGACCGTCGCGGTGCTGACGCCGGGTCTCGAAGTGCGGTACCGGCTCGCCGCGACCGATGCGGCCGAGCACGTTCCACTCTTCGTGCTCGAGTTCGGTGGGCACCACCAGATCGAGCAGGCGCTGGCCCACGGCCTCGCTGGCGGAATAGCCGAACAGCTGCTCGGCCGCATGGTTCCAGCTCAGCACCACGCCCTGGAGGTTCTTGCTGATGATGCCGTCGGAAGAGCTTTCCACCACGGCGGTGAGGTTGGCCTGGTCCTGCTGATACTGACGACGTCGCTGGCGGGTGGTGAGCAGGGCAAAGGTCAGGCAGGCCGCCAGCAGGCTGAACAGCTTGCCAAAGAGGTGCACCAGCGGCACCGAGACCAGGTGCTGGGCCGCGACGAAGGTCGGGGTGGCGGTGAACGCCAGCTGCCATTCACGCCCATAGACATCCTGCACCAGCCGGCGCTCGGACACTTCCTCGGCGCCCTGCTCCTCTTCGCCCTGTTGATAGAACAGATTGGGCGCTTCGGGCTGGGTCACGTCGCTCAGGCGAATGATCAGGCCCGGAATGTTCAGGCGCAGGCTGCCGAACATCTCGCCGATGCTCAGGGGCACATAGGACCAACCCAGGGTAGCGGCCTCACGCGCGGTCGGATCGGCGGGTGCCCGCCCGCCCTGGTAGATGGGCAGCAGCATCAGAAAGCCCGGCTCCGGCGGTGAGGAGGCCTGGAGTTGCAGCGGCCCCGTCAGGTGAATGTCGGCATGCCGCATCGACATGACGGCGGCCTCGCGGCGGACGGGATCGGACGCCGCGTCCATGCCAATGGCCTTCAGATTGCGCGGGCTCGGCTCCAGGTACTGGACGACATAGCGATCGCCGTCATGGGGAGCAAAGGTCCGGATGCTGAAATCGGGCCAACCGTCGGCACGGGCCTCGCGCAGAAAGCGGGCCTCGTCGGCCTGCGGCACCCGACGAATGAAACCGACGCCGCGCGCACCACGAAACTCCTGGCCCAGGTCGTGGACGCGGCCATAGTTGCCGAGCAGCTCACGAGACAGATTGTCCCCGGCGACCACCACCACATCACGCATGCCGATCAGGCTGTATTCGTAGATGCGCAGCCGATCCACCACCTGATCGCGAACGTCTTCGGCCACGCTGTCCAGGGCGCTGCGCAGTTGCTGATCGTTACGCTCGGTCAGATGACGCATGGTCAGGCTGGTCAGCACGACGCCAAAGAGAAAGACGCCGAGACTCCAGCGTACGCGAGAGGATTTGCACAGCCTGATGAACATGGAGCCCCTGATGGCAAAAGGTGCCACACCGCGAATTGGCGATGCCAGGGACAGGAAGCTCAACGGGAGCGGGCCTCCACCAGACCTGGCGGTAACGGCTAACCCATCGGCGAGAAAAAACGCTTTCTTGATACCGCGGAACGGTCGCAGCGCTGAAACACAGCGCTGCAGGCGCGGAAAAGGGCGGACCAGAGCAAGTTGGTGCGCTAACAGGTTTTGCCCTATCTGACGAACGGCGGTGGTAGCTAGTCGGCCAATTACGCCAGATGCCAGAGATTTCGACGTGATTGGGTCCTACCGGCAGGAGCGCTGCTGCGGCAGCAGCCCTTGACTTTCACGCTAAAGACGACGTTTAGTAAGCGTCAGTGTTAACGTTACCAAAACAACAACAAGAGGTTCTTCCATGGCTCGTTCGCATCGTCGCGCCTATTGGCTGGTCAGTGGTCTGCTGTTCACTTTCTTTTTCGCCTGGTCGTCCAGCTACTCGTTGTTCTCGCTCTGGTTGCACCGAGAGGTCGGTTTGAATGGCACCGAGACCGGTTTCGTTTTTGCTGCCAATGCCATCGCGGCCCTGCTTATCCAGCCCTGCTACGGGGCCCTGCAGGATCGACTTGGGTTGTCGCGCAAGATCCTGGTCTGGATCGGCGTTCTGCTGGCCTTGGGCGCCCCCTTCTCCACTCATGTCTACGCCACCCTGCTAGCCGGTAACCTGGTACTCGGCGCCCTGGTGGGTGCGCTGTTCCTCGGCTTCGCCATGCTCGCCGCCGTCGGTGTGATCGAGTCCTATACCGAGCGCCTGGCCCGTTGCGGTGGCTTCGAGTTCGGCCTGGTCCGCACCTGGGGCTCGCTCGGCTGGGCTGCGGCCACCGCAGTGGCGGGCATAGCCTTCAACATCGATCCACAGATCACCTTCTACCTGAGCAGCGCTGCCGGCACGGTCTTTCTGCTGCTGCTGAGCCGGCTCGACCTGAGCCTCTTCAATCAGGCCGAAGCCCGCGCCTATACCGCCGCCGTGCCGGTACGCGGTGCCGATCTCCTGGGGCTGCTGCGCCTGCGGCGGTTCTGGGCGCTGAGTCTGTACCTGACTGGTGTGGCCGGGGTTTACATGGTCTACGAACAGCAATTCCAGGTGTATTTCGCCAGCTTCTTCGCCACGCCGGCAGAGGGCGTCCGCGCCTATGGCTACCTGAATTCCAGCCAGGTGCTGGTGGAAGCGGGCTGCATGCTGTTGGCGCCCTGGCTGGTGATCCGCCTGGGGGCCAAGCAGGGCCTGATCCTGGCCGGCACGGTGATGTTCGTGCGCATCCTCGGCTCGGGGTTGGTCGACACCGCCTGGGCCCTCGCTGCCTGCAAGATGCTGCATGCCCTGGAGGTACCCATCCTGCTGGTAGCGGTCTTCAAATACATCAACCTGCACTTCGATCCGCGCCTGTCGGCGACCCTCTACATCGTCGGCTACCAATTTGCCCAGCAACTCACCGCCATGCTGCTCGCCCCCGTGGTCGGCTATGGCTACGACCGGCTGGGCTTCGCCCCGGTCTACCTCCTGCTGGCCGCACTCGTGGGTGTTTGCCTGCTGCTGTCTTGGTCACTGCTGCGCGGCGATCCACGCACGACCCGCCCTGCCCTTGCCGTCGAACACTCGACCCCTGCCTGAGAGAAGTCCATGTCCAGCTCCGCCCTGCGCGATGCGCAAGCCGCCCTCCTGCATCTTCTGCCGCAGCGCCAGGATGACTGGCGCCCGGCCTATCACCTGGCACCGCCGGTAGGCTGGATGAATGATCCCAACGGCCTGGTGTTCTTTCGCGGCCATTACCACGTCTTCTATCAGCACCACCCCTATTCGACCCAATGGGGCCCCATGCACTGGGGCCATGCGCGCAGTGCCGACCTGGTCCACTGGGAGCATCTGCCGGTGGCCTTGGCACCGGACAGCGAGGCCGACCGCGACGGCTGCTTTTCCGGCTCGGCGGTGGTCTGGGACGACACCCTGTACCTGGTCTATACCGGTCACCGCTGGCTCGGCACGCCGGGCCGCGACGACGAGGGGTTGCACCAGGTGCAATGTCTGGCCAGCAGCCGGGATGGCCAGACCTTTACCAAGCACGGCGTGATCATCGATCCGCCCGAGCCGGCGCTGCAACACTTTCGCGACCCCAAGGTCTGGCGCCAGGACGACAGCTGGTGGCTGGCCCTGGGCGCGCGATATGGCGAAGATCCTTACTTGCTGCTCTATCGCTCCACTGACCTGCATCATTGGGAGACACTGGGCAGCGCCCTTGCGGGTACCCGTGAGGCGGACGGCTACATGTGGGAGTGTCCCGACCTGTTTCGGCTCGACGACACCGAAGTCTTCCTCTACTCACCGCAAGGCCTGGCGCCTTGCGGCTACGCTCATCGCAACCGCTACCAGACCGGCTACCGGCTCGGCCGGCTGGACGCGAACGGACGCTTCCAGCCACGCACCCCCTTCGTCGAACTCGACCACGGCCACGATTTCTACGCGGCTCAGACCCTGGACGCGCCCGACGGCCGCCGCCTGCTGTGGGCCTGGCTGGACATGTGGGAAAGCCCCATGCCCAGCCAGGCCCAGGGCTGGTGCGGCCAGCTCTCGCTACCGCGGGAGCTGAGCCTGGACGGTGAGCGTCTGCGCCAACGTCCGGCGCGGGAGCTGGTGGGTCTGCGCCAGACCGCGCAGCAGTACGGTGCGACACGGCTGCGCAACGAGCGCCGTCTGCTGCCACTCCGGGGCGACCGCCTGGAATTGCAGCTTGAACTGGATCTGGCCACCAGCGATGCCGAGCGGTTCGGCCTGGCCCTGCGTTGCGACGCCACGGGTCAGGAGCAGACCCGCCTCTATGTGGATGCCCAGGCCGGCCGCCTGGTGCTGGACCGAGAACGTGCCGGATGCGGCGTCAGCGGCGTGCGCAGCATCCCGCTGACGCCCGGACAGGCACGGCTGAAGCTGCAGCTGTTTCTCGATCGCTCTTCGCTGGAGGTGTTTGTCGACGACGGCGCCTGGGTTCTCAGCAGCCGCCTCTATCCCCGCCGGGACAGCCAGGGACTGGCGCTGTTCGCCCATGACGGCCAGGCCCTGTTCGGCGACATGCAGGCCTGGACGTTGCGCGACCTGCAGCTCTGAAGACGGCATACTCCCAGCCCTGGATAACAGGCGGTGGAGTAGCGGATGGCGTCGGTAAAGGATGTGGCCCGGTTGGCGGGGGTTTCAGCCATGACCGTGTCGCGCGCCCTGAACAGCCCGGACAAGCTCAGCGCCGACACCCTGGCACGCATCCAGGCAGCGATCCAGGCCCTGGGTTATGTGCCCGACCTAGCTGCCCGGCGCACCCGCGGCGGGCACTCCAGTGGCAAGACCATCGGGGTCTTCGCCCTCGGCACCGCCACCACACCCTTCGCCGTGGATCTGCTGCTGGGCCTGGAGCGTACCGCCCGTGAGCACGACTGGAATCTGTTCATCGTCAACCTGCTGGACGAGGGCCCCCGCCCACAGGATCTGGCCCTGATGCTGGCGCATCGTCCTGACGGCATTGTCTTCAGCTCCATGCACCTGTGCCAGGTGGAGATTCCCGCCGGCCTGGGCGAACGCCCCCTGGTGCTGAGCAACTGTCATACCCTGGCGGCCGACCTGCCCTGCTATGTGCCCGACGATAGCGCTGGCCAGTATCTTGGCATGCGTGCGGCCCTGGCGCGCGGCGTGCGGCAGCCGTTGTGCCTCAACCTGCCGCGTCACAGCCTGGCCTGGCCGTTGCGTCAGGCCGGCATGCTGCAGGCCTGCCGTGAGGCGGGCCTGACCGCGGCGGACCTCAGGCAATACGACCTCAGCGGCGACGACGCCTATCAGGAAATTCCGGCCGAACTGGAGCGCCGCTTCGCTGCCGACCAGTCGCCACCCGACCTGGTGGTGTGCGGCAACGATCGCATTGCCCTGGTGGCCTATCAATGGTTGCTGGCCCGCGGCCTACGCATTCCCACGGACGTCGCGGTACTCGGCTACGACAACATGGTGGGGGTGGCCGAACTCTTTCATCCGCCCCTCACCACGGTGCAACTGCCGCATTTCGAACTGGGCCGCCAAGCCGCCCTGCACCTGATCGAGGCCCGCACTGACCGCGGGCTGATCAGACTGCCCTGCCCGCTGGTGGAGCGGGCGTCGCTCTAGCTAGATCCGGAAGCCCCCCACCAGGCGCTGCAGGCGACCGGCTTCGGCTTCCAGCGCGGTGCAGGCCGCCAGGGTGGCCTGGAGGTTGTCGACGCCCTGCTGGTTCAGCAGGTTGATCTCGCTGATGTCCATGTTCAGGGTCTCCACCACCGAGGTCTGTTCCTCGGTCGCAGTAGCCACCGACTGGTTCTGGCCGTCGATCTCGCCGATGCGCTCGGTCACGCTGCCCAGGCGTTCGCCGGCGCTCTTGGCGACCTGCATGCTATGGGCGCTCTGCCGCTGGCTTTCCTGCATCAGGGCCACGGCATCGCGCGAGCCGGTCTGCAGTTCCTCGATCATCTGCTGGATCTGCTGCGCCGAACTCTGGGTACGGCTGGCCAGGGAACGCACCTCGTCGGCCACCACGGCGAAGCCACGACCGGCCTCACCGGCCCGAGCGGCTTCGATGGCGGCGTTGAGCGCCAGCAGGTTGGTCTGCTCGGAGATGCCGCGGATGACTTCGAGGATCTGGCCGATA
>NZ_JBXGSE010000006.1:0-277219 GCF_056790235.1 Pseudomonas sp. VMV1 | reverse complement strand
AAGCGCCAAGGTGTCCAAGGAAGAGACCTTTGGCCCGCTGGCGCCGCTGTTCCGCTTCAAGGACGAGGCCGAGGTCATCGAGCTGGCCAACGACACCGAGTTCGGCCTGGCCTCCTATTTCTACGCCCGCGACCTGTCCCGCGTATTCCGCGTGGCCGAGGCGCTGGAGTACGGCATGGTCGGCATCAACACCGGCCTGATCTCCAACGAAGTCGCGCCCTTTGGTGGCGTCAAGGCTTCGGGCCTGGGCCGCGAGGGCTCCAAGTACGGCATCGAGGAATACCTCGAGATCAAGTACCTCTGCCTGGGCGTCTGATCCCGCCAGTCTGTTGGGCTTCGCTACGCTCAGCCCAACCTACGCTAGATACGTAGGTTGGGCTGAAACGGCTTCATCGTCGAAGCCCAACGGGGCCCGCCCGATCCAAAGATTTCTCCCGGCGCGGACGCCGGGCCGTTGGCAGTCGATCATCGTATGCTGCCCGGAATCCGGTCCGCGTTTTTCCCGTAGCCGGCCGCCACGATGAGCGGCCATCGAGGACTGCAATGAGCCACACCAATGATTCCCTGATGCACCGTCGCAGCGCCGCCGTCGCCCGTGGCGTCGGCCAGACCCACCCGATCTTCGTCGCCCGTGCGGAGAACGCCAAGGTCTGGGACGTCGAGGGCAACGAGTTCCTGGACTTCGCCGGCGGCATCGCCGTGCTCAATACCGGTCACCTGCATCCGCGCGTGGTGGCGGCCGTGCAGGAGCAGCTGACCAAGGTCTCCCACACCTGCTTCCAGGTGCTGGCCTACGAGCCCTACGTCGAGGTCTGCGAAAAGCTCAACGAGCTGGTACCAGGCAACTTCCCGAAGAAAACCGCACTGTTCAACTCCGGCTCCGAGGCCGTGGAGAATGCCGTCAAGATCGCCCGCGCCGCCACCCAGCGCGCCGGTGTCATCGCCTTCTCCAGCGCCTACCACGGCCGCACCATGATGACCCTGTCACTGACCGGCAAGGTCGCGCCCTATTCGGCCGGCATGGGCCTGATGCCCGGCGGCGTCTATCGCGCGCTCTACCCCTGCGAACTGCATGGCATCAGCGTTGATGACGCCATCGCCAGTGTCGAGCGCATCTTCAAGAACGATGCCGCGCCTGGCGACATCGCCGCCATCATCCTTGAGCCTGTGCAGGGCGAAGGCGGTTTCTATGCCGCGCCCAAGGAGTTCATGCAGCGCCTGCGCAAGCTGTGCGACACCCACGGCATCCTGCTGATCGCTGACGAAGTCCAGTCCGGCGCCGGTCGTACCGGCACCTTCTTCGCCATGGAGCAGATGGGCGTCGATGCCGATCTGCTGACTTTCGCCAAGTCCATCGCCGGCGGCTTCCCACTATCGGGCGTGACCGGTCGCGCCACGGTAATGGATGCCGTCACCCCTGGTGGCTTGGGCGGCACCTATGCCGGTAGCCCCATCGCCTGCGCCGCAGCCCTGGCGGTGATCGAGACCTTCGAGGAAGAGAAGCTGCTGGACCGGTCCAAGGCCGTGGGCGAGCGCCTTACCGCCGGCCTGCGCGAATTGGCCGCCAAGCACACGCAGATCTGCGACGTGCGCGGCCTGGGCGCCATGATCGCCATGGAACTGGGCAAGGGCGGCGACGTCGAGCAGCCCGATGCCGAGCTGACCAGCCAGATCGTGGTCCGGGCGCGCCAGAAGGGCCTGATCCTGCTCAGCTGCGGTAGCTACGGCAACGTGCTGCGCATCCTGGTCCCCCTGACCGCCAGCGATGAAGAGCTGGATCGCGGCCTGGCCATCATCGGCGAGTGTTTTGCCGAACTGGCCTGAGTCCTGACCAAACCGCCCTGCAACAGGGCGGTTTTTTTTCGCCTGCTCATCCCCGTCGGCCACCCTTCCGGCGCTAACCAAGCGGGTGAAAAACCCCATTACAGACGCTTTGTGTGGCCTGCTTGGCATAATGCCCGCTTTGCCGCATCATCCGCCGCTTCGCTTGCCTCATGCAGGAGTGGGTTGGGATGCCGCCCCTGATACTCATCGTCGATGCCAATCCTTGGACCCGTGATTTGCTCAAGTCACTCGTCCTGGCCGTGCGTGCCGATGCCGCTGTCCATGAATATGGCCATGGCTACCAGGCCCTCGCCGAACTGGATCAGTGCAAGAGATGCGCCCTGGTCATCGTCGAACGCCCCGCTGATTGCGATGGAGTCGATCTCCTGCGGCGGATCCGCCAGCGTGGCGCCCAGCCCCTGCAGCCGGTGATTCTGCTATCCGATCAGGCCGATGCCGCCTATGTGCGCGCTGCCCTGCGCCTGGCACCCACGGCCTATCTGGTCAAACCCTATGCCGCCGAAGAGGTGTTGCGCCGCCTGCGCAGCCTGTTGCCGCCTGCGGGTGACGAGACGCAGACGACCATTGCTACGGCGCTGGGCACGCTGGGTGACCATCTGCAGCGCATGGCAGCCGAGATCGATGCGGTGCCGCTGTTCGCCGACCTGCCCGCCATCATTCAGCGCTGTCGCGATAGCGCCAATTGCAGCCTGGGCGAGCTGGAAACCGAGTTCGGCCAGGATCCACTGGTCACGGCGACCCTGATCGCCGCGGCCAACAGTGCCTCCCAGCGCGTCGGACAGTCCTGCCAGACGCTTGGCCAGGCCCTGCCGCGCCTGGGCGTCGGCTTTACCCTGAACCTGGTCCTGGGTCTGAGTCTGAGGCGCGCGACACGCCTGGCCGAGCCGCTGCTGGCCGGGCGTGCCGAAGGCTATCTGCACCTGGCCCAGCGCGCCGCCGACTGTGCTCGCTTGCTGGCGCTGCGCTATGCCCGTGAGGACGCCGAGCGCTGCTATACCGCAGGCCTGCTGCACCGGCTGGGTGAGTTGGCCGTACTGCAAGGCGTGCAGCGCTGGTGCGAGGAGGGCGGTGCCATCGATGAGGCTGCGCTGGAGCGTGCCTTGCTGAGCTACAGTCTGGAATTCTCTGCGGAGTTGCAGCGGCACTGGCGCCTGCCGCTGGAGTTGCGCGAGCTGGTAGCCGCCGTGCACAGCCTGCACGGCGTGCTGCCCAAGCCGTCGCTGATCCTGCATCTGGCCGCTCAGGCAGCGAATCTGGCGCCTGGCGAAGCCCTCGACGATCTGCTCGAACACAAGGCCGGGCGCATGCTGGGCCTGGAGGCGCCGGTGTGGAAATTGGCCGTCACCCAGCTGCAGGTGACCTAGCGCGCGGTATCGGGGCGATAGCCCAGGCGCAGTCCGCCCCAGTGGCGACCGTTCACCAGGATGGGTACCGAGAGGTCGTGCATCACCTCGCCGGTGTCCCTCATGTAGGTCTGCAGCAACAGGCGGCGCTGATGGCTGCCACAACGCTTGCCGGTGCGATCGCTGAACAGTCGCTTGCTGCGGCTGCGCGCCGTGTCCACTGCCAGATCCCCGGTAGGCGGATGAGCGAAGGCGCGGTTGTGGGTGGGCACATAACCCTCCGGCGTACAGGCAATGGCGAACACCAGGCCGGGATGCTGCTCCAGCAGCGGCTCCTGGATCGCCGGTAGCACGCCATCGGTATAGCTGTCGAAGCGGGTGCGGTACTTGGCGGGTTGGCTGCCCTGAACGGGCTGGTACTGACGGTCGAAGAGGGCGTCCTGGGTGATGCGCCCGGCGGCCAGATCCTCTTCGAAGCGCCTGCCGATGGCATCCGCCCCCTGGCGCGCCAGTTCGAAGATACGCTGGTGATAGCTGTCCAGCCCGACCTCGGCCAGGCGCTCGCTGCTGGCTTCGGCCATGTCCACCAGCTCGTCGGCGGCGCTGCTGAGGCGGCTGGTCTGGCGTTCGCTGTCGGCCAGATCGCTATGCACCTGTTCCACTGCCTGGGCCAGGCTTTCCAGCTGCGCAAGATTGGCCGAGGTGCCCTGGGCGATGTCCTCGGCCTGGCGCTCGGCGGTCTGCGCCAGCTGGGCGATCTCCTGCAGGCCTTCGCCGGTGCGCTCCACCTGGCGGACACCGTCTTCCAGCGCCTGGGCCAGTTCCTGAATCTGGGCGACCACGGCATCGGTCTGCTGGCTGATGTCGGCGACGATCACCCCCACCTCACCGGTGGCGGTGGAGGTCCGCGCCGCCAGGCCACGGACTTCGTCGGCCACCACGGCGAAGCCGCGACCGTGCTCGCCGGCCCGCGCCGCTTCGATGGCAGCATTGAGCGCCAGCAGATTGGTCTGGCTGGCGATGGCCTGGATGACTTCGGTGACCTGCTGGATCTTGTCGGTGCGGGCACTCAGGCCGGCGATCAGTTCGCGGCTCTGGCGGGCGTGATTGCTCAGTGCGCGAATGGCGGCGATCGCCGAACTCAGCGCTTCGCGACCGATCTCGCTGCGCGCATGGACCTGCTGCGCCACTTCCAGGGCCTGGCGGGCGCTGCCGGCGCTGTCCTGCTCGGTCCGGGTGAGGGCAGTGGCACTGCTGGAAATTTGCGCAGCCGTGCTGGCCTGAGATTGCACCCGGGCTGCCAGCTGCTGGGCAGCAAAGGCCACGCCGGCGATGGCCACCGCATTGCGCGCGGTACTGCGCGACAGGTCGCTGGTGAGGTCGTCGAGCGCCAGGGGAGGGGCAGGCGGTGGCGCGGGGGAGCGCACCAGCAGCCAGGGCCACAGGGCGGCGACAGCGGTCAGGCCGAGGCCAAGGACGCTGGGCAGCGCCAGGAGTTGCCACGCCAGCAGGGCCCCGACCAGGGTGGCCAGGTGAAGCGACAACACGATCAGCCAGCGCCTGGGCATGGGACCTCCTTGTTATTCTGCTCGGATCGATGTCAAAGCGTGATGGCTGTCAGCTTTTATCGATCATGGAGCCAGCTTTCCGGAGGTTGCAACCGTTGTCTGACCTTGGCGGCTACGACTTTCGTCGTAGCTGCCCGCCCCGGATTCAGGGGGTGCGCGGCAGGAAATGCAGGGGCGTGCCCCGTTGCAGCCCGCTCAGCACCGGGTGGTCCTTGACCAGCTCCACCTCGATCACCTCGGTTTGCTCCGGTACTCGCAGGGTCACCCGGGTGATGGCCCCAAGCGGGCGGATGTCGCGCACTTCGGCCGCGTGATAACCCGGCCGCGGCTCGCGCTCCAGCTCCACCTCGTGGGGGCGGAACAACACCTCCTGTTCGCCCAGCGCCAGGCGATTGGAGTCACCCAGGAAGTGATAGACGAAGTCGCTTGCCGGCTGCTCGTAGACCTCGCCGGGCGAGCCCACCTGCTCGATCTGGCCCTTGTTCATAACCACGATGCGGTCGGCCACCTCCATGGCTTCTTCCTGGTCGTGGGTGACGAATACCGAGGTCAGGTGGATCTCCTCGTGCAGGCGCGCCAGCCAGCGCCGCAATTCCTTGCGCACCTTGGCATCCAGCGCGCCGAAGGGTTCGTCGAGCAGCAGGATCTTGGGTTCCACCGCCAGGGCACGGGCCAGGGCGATGCGCTGGCGCTGGCCGCCGGAGAGCTGCTCGGGATAGCGGTCGGCCAGCCAGTCGAGCTGCACCATGTTCAGCAATTCATGCACCTTGCTGGCGATTTGCGCCTCGCTCGGCCGCTCGCGGCGCGGCTTCATGCGCAGGCCGAAGGCCACGTTGTCGAACACCGTCATGTGGCGGAACAGCGCGTAGTGCTGGAAGACGAAGCCGACGTTGCGATCGCGCACGTCGCGTCCGGAGACGTCTTCGCCATGGAAACCGATGTTGCCGGTGTCCGGCGCTTCCAGGCCGGCGATGATGCGCAGCAGGGTGGTCTTGCCGCAGCCGGAGGGGCCGAGCAGGGCGACCAGCTCGCCGCTCTCGATGTGCAGATTGATGTCCTTGAGCGCCTGGAAGGCGCCGAACCTCTTGTTGATGCCCTGGATCTCGATGCTCATGGCGCCTTATTCCTCGTCACGGTGCTGCAGTTGGCGGCTCAGGCGACTCTCGCTCCACTGCCGCAGCAGCAGGATCACCAGGGCCATCATCAGCAGCAGGATCGCCACGCTGAAGGCGGCGACGATGTTGTATTCGTTGTAGAGAATCTCGATGTGCAGCGGCAGGGTGTTGGTCAGGCCGCGGATGTGGCCGGAGACCACCGACACCGCGCCGAACTCGCCCATGGCCCGCGCGGTGCAGAGCACCACGCCATAGATCAGCGCCCATTTCACGTTGGGCAGGGTCACGTGCCAGAACAGTTGCCAGCCACTGGCGCCCAGCAACCGCGCCGCCTCTTCCTCCTGGGTGCCCTGTTCCTGCATCAGCGGGATCAGTTCGCGGGCGACATAGGGAAAGGTGACGAAGATCGTCGCCAGTACGATGCCGGGCACGGCGAAGACGATCTGCACGTTCACGCTCTGCAGATAGGGGCCCATCAGCCCCTGGGCGCCGAACAGCAGCACATAGATGAGACCGGCGATCACCGGCGAGACCGAGAAGGGCAGATCGATCAGGGTGATCAGCAGGCTCTTGCCGGTGAACTCGAACTTGGTGACGCACCAGGCCGCTGCCAGGCCGAAGGCCAGGTTCAGGGGGACCGAGATGGCGGTGGCGAACAGCGTCAGCTTGAGCGCCGAGATCGCATCCGGTTCGCTGATGGCGTTCCAGAAGGCGCCGATGCCGTTGGCCAGGCCCTGGCTCAGCACCATGTACAGCGGCAGCACCAGGATCAGCAGGAAGATCAGCCAGGCGCTGGCGATCAGGGCGATGGCCACCGGGGTGCGCTGCTTGCTGGCGCGCGCATCGGCCTTGGTCGAAGTCATGAGGCTCATGCGGTCGTCCTTAGATGTTGGGCTGGATGCGGCGCTGCAGGATGTTGATCAGCAGCAGCATGACGAAGGACACCAGCAGCATGAACACGCCGATGCCGGTGGCACCCGTGTAGTCGTACTGGTCCAGCTTGGAGACGATGAGCAGCGGCAGGATCTCGGTCTTGAACGGGATGTTGCCGGCGATGAACACCACCGAGCCGTACTCGCCCACGCCGCGGGCGAAGGCCAGGGCGAAGCCGGTCAGCCAGGCCGGCAGCAGGGTCGGCACCAGCACGTAGCGGAACACCTGCCAGGGGCGCGCGCCCAGGCAGGTGGCGGCTTCCTCGATTTCCTTGGGAATGTCCGCCAGCACCGGCTGCAGGGTGCGCACCACGAAGGGCAGGGTGACGAAGATCAGCGCCAGGGTGATACCGATCGGGGTATAGGCGATCTTGAAGGGAAACAGCGAACCTATCATGCCGTTGGGCGCATAGAGCGCGGTCAGGGCGATGCCGGCCACCGCGGTGGGCAGGGCGAAGGGCAGGTCGACCATGGCATCGATCAGCTTGCGCCCGGGAAACTCGTAGCGCACCAGCACCCAGGCCAGCAGGGTGCCGAGGATGCCGTTGACCAGGGCGGCGAGCAGGGCCGTGCCAAAGGACAGCTGCAGCGCGGCCAGCACCTGGCGCCCGGTGATCAGCGACCAGAACTGGCCGAGGGTCAGCTGGCTGGCATGGAGGAACATGGCGCCCAGCGGGATCAGCACGATCAGCGCCAGGTAGGTCAGGGAAAAGCCCAGGGTCAACCCGAAGCCGGGTATGACCGGAGAGAGGCGGCGAGACATGAGACGTCCTTCTGCAAGGCGCCCCGGCGATGCCTTCGCCAGGGCGCAGAGGGGTGGAACGATACCTGTTCCGGGCTGGTCGGCGTGAGCCGTCCCGGCCGGGGTGCTATTTGTTGATGTCGGCGAAGATCTTGTCGAACACGCCGCCGTCGGCGAAGTACTTCGGCTGCGCCGCTTTCCAGCCGCCGAATGCCTGGTCGATGGTCACCAGCTTGACCGGCTTGAACTGATCCTTGAATTCCGCCGCCACCTTGGCATCGCGGGGCCGATAGAAATTCTCTGCGGCGATGCGTTGGCCCTCGGGGCTGTAGAGGTACTTGAGGTAGGCCTCTGCCTCTTTGCGGGTGCCCTTCCTGTCTACCACCTTGTCCACCACGGCCACCGGCGGCTCGGCCAGGATCGACAGCGACGGCGTGACGATCTCCAGCTGGTCGCCACCTTCTTCCTTGAGCGACAGATAGGCTTCGTTCTCCCAGGCGATCAGCACGTCGCCGAGCTGGCGCTGTACGAAGCTGATGGTGGCGCCGCGCGCGCCGGTATCCAGCACCGGCGCATGGCGATAGAGCTCGGTGACGAATTTCAGTGTCTCGGCATCGCTGCCGTAGGTGGCCTTGGCATAGGCCCAGGCGGCAAGGAAGTTCCAGCGTGCGCCGCCGGAGGTCTTGGGATTGGGGGTGATGACCTGGACGTCTTTCTTCACCAGGTCGTCCCAGTCCTTGATGCCCTTGGGATTGCCCTTGCGCACCAGGAAGACGATGGTCGAGGTATAGGGCGTGCTGTTGTCCGGCAGACGCTGTTGCCAGCTAGGGTCGACCAGCTGCTGGTGCAGGTTGAGGGCATCAATGTCACCAGACAGTGCCAAGGTGACGACATCGGCCTGCAGGCCATCGATCACCGAGCGGGCCTGCTTGCCGGAGCCACCATGGGAATTCTTGATGCTCACGTCTTCGCCGGTCTCGGCCTTCCAGTGCTTGGCGAAGGCGGCGTTGTACTGCTGGTAGAGCTCACGGGTCGGATCGTAGGACACGTTGAGCAACTCGACGGCCTGGACCTGACTGGTGAGCAAGGCGCCGGCAAGTGCGGCCATGGCGAAGCGGCGAAGGGACATGGGAAGGCTCCTTGACGTGGAAAGGCGGACACCGTCTGGCGGGCACCTTGCCCGCTCGTCCACTAATCTCGTGAACTCAATGCTTGTTTGACGGACCGGTCTGAGGCCGGAATTTTTCCTTGCGCTCGATCTGCACCACCTGGCCGTTGTGCACGGTGATCTCGATGGCGCCGAACCTGAGGCCACGCAAGGCCTGCTGGATGTCGCGGAGCAGTGCGGTTTCGTCCTGGTTTTCCAGGCTGCGGAACGGAGCGGAGCTCATGGGATGGCGTCCTCGAAGGAGGGGTAAGTGAAGAGGTGACGCCATCTTAGAAGGAGGTTTGTTATTTCTTAAAATTGCTAATAATGCTTTGTTTATGCGCTTTTAGAATTAGCGGTTTGTGAAGGACACGTTGTGTAGCAAAAGGTAGGGCTGGATTTATCGCCAACCCCGGCAATAATGCGCGAACGCCTGTTCACTGAACTTTCAGTGACAGTTGCACTACAACATCCGCGCGAGGTCCTCTGCGTCATGAGCTACAACGGCCTGCTCGACCTGACGGTCTGGCAACTGGTGGTGGTCACCCTGGTGCTGACTCACCTGACCATTGTCAGTGTCACCGTCTACCTGCATCGTTACTCCGCCCACCGCTCGCTGGAGCTGCATCCGGCGCTCAAGCACGCCTTCCGCTTCTGGCTGTGGCTGACCACGGCGATGAACACCCGCGAGTGGACCGCCATCCACCGCAAGCACCACGCCAAGTGCGAAACCGAAGACGACCCGCACAGCCCGGTGCACAAGGGGCTCGCCACCGTGGTTCGGCGCGGCGCCGAGTTGTACAAGGCCGAGGCGAACAACGCCGACACCTTGCGCATCTATGGCAAGAACTGCCCGGACGACTGGATCGAGCGCAAGCTTTATTCCAATCCGCGTACCCGCAATCTGGGGGTCGTGTTGCTGCTGCTGATCGACGTGGCTCTGTTCGGCGCCCTGGGTCTCACTGTCTGGGCAGTGCAGATGGTCTGGATTCCCTTCTGGGCCGCCGGTGTGGTCAATGGCCTGGGGCACGCGGTGGGCTATCGCAACTTCGAATGCCGCGACGCCGCCACCAACCTCGTTCCCTGGGGCATCGTCATCGGGGGTGAAGAGCTGCACAACAACCACCACACCTATCCCAACTCGGCCAAGCTGTCGGTCAAGCGCTGGGAATTCGACATGGGCTGGGCCTGGATCAAGCTGTTCACCTGGCTGCGCCTGGCCAAGGTCAATCGCGTCGCGCCCATCGCCCACCGTATCGAGGGCAAGGGACAGTTGGACATGGATACCGCCATGGCCATCCTCAACAACCGTTTCCAGATCATGGCCCAGTACCGCAAGCAGGTAATAGGTCCGCTGCTCCGGCAGGAGCGCGTCAGCGCCGCACCCTCCCAGCGCCCGCTGTTTCGTCGGGCGCGTGGTCTGCTAGCGCGAGAGACCAGTCTGCTCAAGGCGCGCCACCAGGTACGCATCGATGAGTTGCTCGAGCACAGCCAGACGCTGAAGCTGATCTACGAAAAGCGCCTGGCGCTGCAGCAGATCTGGGCCCGCACCAGTGCCAATGGCCACGACATGCTGGCCGCGACCCGGCAGTGGATCGGCGAGGCCGAAGCCAGCGGTATCCAGTCGCTGCGCGAGTTCGCCGAACAGCTGAAGACCTATTCGCTGCGACCGGCTGGGACCGCCTGAGAAAGGCTTCACAAAAGCCCACCGAAGCGGTGGGCTGCGCTGCGCGGGGATTGAACCAGCTTGCTTTCAGCTGTCTCTAATTCCCTCAGGACCCCGCGTAGGCGCATGTGTATATGGATGAACAACCCCCGCTGTCTGCTCTTCCCACTCCGGAAGAGAATCTTCTGGCGCTCCTGCACTCGCGGGCCGAAGCAGATCGCCTGCGTGATCGCGAACAGCTGTTCAGTGCGCTCCTGGAAAGCGTCAACGCCGTACTGTGGGCGCTGGACTGGCGCACTCGCCAGATCATCTACGTCAGCCCCGCCTACCAGCAGATCTTCGGTCGCTCCCAATCGCAGGTGTTGAGCGATTACAGTACCTGGCTCAACAACATCTATCCCGATGACCTCGAATACGCGCAACGAACCCTGGAACAGGTGATAGAGCAGGGCGCTATCGAATCGCGTGAGTACCGCATCATCCGTGCCGACGGCGAGATTCGCTGGCTCAGTGACAAATGCTTTGTCAGTCAGCGCAGCGAAGCCGGTATGCCGCTCCTGGTGGTGGGAATCGCCGAAGACATCACCGAGAAGAAGCGTATGGAGGAAGAGCTGCAGCGGCTCGCCACCACCGATGTCTTGACGCGAAGCAGCAACCGCCGCCATTTCTTCGAAAGCGCGCAACGTGCCTTCGAATTCGCCCGCAGCGAAGGGGAGCCGCTCGCCTTCCTGCTGCTCGATATTGACGACTTCAAGAAGATCAATGATCGCTTCGGCCACCAGATGGGCGATCAAGTGTTACAGCGTGTTGCCGAATGTGGGGCTCAAACTACCCGTCGCGGTGATCTTTTCGGCCGCATCGGTGGTGAAGAATTCGCCCTGTTGCTGCCGGGGTGTGACAGCGACCTCGCGCTGCAAATAGGCAGCCGCCTGCAGCGTGCCGTCCGGCAACTGGCGGTGCCCACTGCTGAAGGTCCACTGAAAGTTACCATCAGTCAGGGGGTCACCGTCCTGCGCGAAGAGGATGAGTCGCTGGATACCCTCTATGTTCGCGCTGACGAGGCCATGTACCGAGCCAAGCGCCAGGGTAAGGATCAGGTGGTTCAGGGCTAGCACGCCGTTGCCAGGCCCTGCTGTCCTTGGCTTCGCTGCGCTGACCAGCTCTCCCGACCGCTCTAGCAGGGCGGTTGCCCGGTAAAGGGCCTGCATCCTGGCAGGCCTTTCTACGTTCTACTCCCGCGCTCGATCTTGACGCGTCTCAAGAGCAACATCGCCCGTTAGCTGGCGCCTTCCTCGCCTGCCGTCAGTATCAACGCCTTTGCTTCATAGGCCGGCGCTCGGCATGAATTGACCGACGTCATGAATAGACTTTCGGACCTTTTCGTAACCAGACGAGCATGGTTCCGCGCGGACATTCTTACCGGCAGGTAAGGCAAGAATGCCTTCGGCTGTAGGGAGCAACCTTAGGGTCGACGGAAAAAAGCTGCAAGCCATTGAAATATATACAGAACTCTAATGGGTTTAGAGTGTGGTAGATCAGGGCGTGTGCTTTCTGAAGCGCTGAGATAGAGCGCGAAACTACCGTCCCAGAGCGTCCGGGAAGGGAAGGGGTCGAAGATATCAGGGAAAAGATTCGTCTTTACCACAGGTGCGGAAGAACAGGTTCCCCTTGTTCATGACCGACCGGTTACAGGGGAAGACCTTAGGGCGGTTTTTCGACCACGTATTGCTAGACGAAATGCTTTTTTGCAATTAGCTTTCGCAACGTGGAAGACGGTAGCAGAGGTCCTGTGCCGGAGGTCGCAACTCAAAAGTCGACCAGGCCCGGGAAAATTCTCGAAAATGAAACAAAAGCCCTCTAGCTTTCCCTTCCGCACGGCCCGTCGGGCATACCACCAGCAGGCGCTGACACCTCTGGTGGCTGCATAACAACGATTCACCCCTGGAGCACTCATGGTCAAGAAGCCACTGGTGGTCGCGGTCTCCGCGGCCTGTCTGAACCTGTCCCTTATTGCCGCCACTCAAGCTGCCGGCTTCGTCGAAGACAGCAAAGCAACGCTTAGTCTGCGTAACTTCTACATCAACACAGACAACCGTAACGGTACCGCCAATCCTTCTCGCGTGATGGATTGGGGTCAGGGCTTCATGCTGAACTACCAGTCGGGTTTCACCCAAGGCACTGTTGGCTTCGGCGTCGATGCGGTCGGCATGCTGGGCCTGCGTCTGGACAGCGGTGGCAAGGCTACCAATGCCAGTAGTGTGCAGAACGGGGGCATGTTCCCGCGCGATACCGATAACAGTGCCGTCGACGAGTTCAGCAGCCTGGGCGCTACTGCCAAGATGAAGATCTCCGAAACCGAGTTCCGCTACGGCACTCTGATGCCGAAGTTGCCGGTGGTGGTATCCAACGACGGTCGTCTGCTGCCACAGACCTATCAGGGTGCTCAGGTCACGTCCAAGGACATCAAGAACCTGACTCTGACCGCCGGCCAGCTTGAGCGTGCCAAGAACCGTAACTCCACCGACGAAGACGATCTGTCCATCGCTGGCTCCAACGGTGCGGCGAATGCCGCTCTGCGTCGCAACAGCGACCATTTCCGCTTCGTCGGTGCCGATTACAAGGTCACCAAAGACCTGACCCTGCAGTACTACTTTGGTCAGCTGGAAGACTTCTACAACCAGCACTTCCTGGGCCTGGTTCACAACGTCAAGCTGGGCGACGGTACCTTCAAGACCGACCTTCGCTATTTCGATAGCAACAGCCAGGGCGAGAACCGCAAGGCCGACAGCACCGGTCTCTACGTGTCCAGCGGCTACTACGGTGGTACCCGTACCACTGGCGAGATCGACAACCGCCTCTACAGCGGCCTGTTCACCTACTCGATCTACGGCCACACCTTTGGTCTGGGCTATCAGGGCAGCAACGGCAACAGCGCCTTCCCCTACCTGAACGAGAACGGTGGCGCTTCGACCTATGCCATCACCGATATTCAGATCAACAACTTCACCCGTTCCGGCGAAGACACCTGGCAGGCTCGCTACTCCTATGACTTCGCTCAGCTGGGCGTCAAGGGTCTGACCGCTGGCGTCATCTATCAGCGCGGTGACAACATCCGTACCCGTACTGGCGACGCCATGGAATGGGAACGCGACCTGACCGTCAGCTACGTGATCCCGGAAGGCCAGCTGAAAGGTCTGGGCTTCACCTGGCGTAACGCCATGCTGCGTTCCGACCTGCCGGCCGTTTCCCAAGCCGGTGTGCCGGGCCAGCGCGATGTCGACGAAAACCGTCTGATCGTCAGCTACACCCTGCCGCTGCTCTAAGCCGCGCTCAGGTCAAGAAAAAGCCCGTCGCAAGACGGGCTTTTTCGTTTCTACCGGAAGTCAGCGACCGGTTGGCTGCTGCTGGGTGATGCAATGGATGTTGCCGCCGCCTAGCAGGATCTCGCGGCCAGGCACCTGCACCACCTCGTGCTTCGGGAAGCAGGCCTGCAGGGTGCTCAAAGCCTCCGCATCCTCGGGGACGCCAAAGTTCGGTGCGATGATGCCGCCGTTGACGATCAGGAAGTTGACGTAGGAGGCCGCCAGGCGCTCGCCGGCACGACGTGGCTGGGTGCCGAGGCAGGCGTCCACGTCGCGGCATTCGTCCTCGCTGGCGAACAGCGGACCCGGGGTGACGATGCGGTGCACCTTGAAGGTGCGGCCACGGGCATCGGTCTCGCGCTCCAGCACGGCCAGCGCCTCGCGACAGCGGCTGTAGTTGGGGTCGGCCTGGTCGTCGCACCAGCTCAGCAGCACCTCGCCCGGGCGCACGTAGCAGCAGAAGTTGTCCACGTGGCCGTTGGTTTCATCGTTGTAGAGACCGTGGGGCAGCCAGACGACCTTGTCCACCGCCAGGTAGTCGCTCAGATAACGCTCGATCTGCGCGCGATCCAGGTGTGGATTGCGGTTGGCGTTGAGCAGGCATTCCTCGGTGGTGATCAGGGTGCCTTCGCCGTCGACATGGATGGAGCCGCCTTCGAGAACGAAATCCGGGGTGCGGTAGCCCGGAAGATTCTCGATTGCCAGGATCTTGCCCGCTACCTGGTCGTCGCGCTGCCAGGGGAAGTAGAGGCCACCGTCCAGGCCGCCCCAGGCATTGAAACTCCAGTCCACTCCGCGCACACCACCCTGGCCATCGCTGACGAAGGTCGGGCCGGTATCGCGGCACCAGGCGTCGTCATTGCTGATTTCCACCACCCGGATATTGGGATGCTGCAGGCGGGCGCGGGCGTTTTCGTACTGCTGCGCCGAGGCACCGATGGTGACCGGCTCGAAGCGGGCGATGGCCTGGGCGACCGCGGTGAAGGCCGCCTGGGCGGGTTTGCCGCCGAGGCGCCAGTTGTCGGGGCGCTCGGGCCAGACCATCCAGATCTGGCGCTGGTCGGCCCATTCGGCCGGCATGTGGAAGCCGTCGGCACGCGGCGTGGTGAGGGTAGTCATGGCGAGGCTCTCCATCCAGAGTCTTCGGGGGGCTGAAAGGGAAAAGTGCCGGCAGATCGCCTCAGGCGCAAAGGCGCGGGCGGGCTGGCGCAGTACGGCGGGAAACGTTCGAGGTCCGCAGTTTATCTCCTGTAACGGTAGGAGCGTCGGCGAGGGTGTTGCGGCGAGCGATGGGGCGATCGACCAGGCTCGGGGCGGGCGGTACGCAGCGCAGGTGCCTGCCGACCGGCGCGGGGCCGGTCGGCAGGCATACGCCTACACGGTGTGCAGGTACCAGTTGTACTCGAGGTCGGAGATGGAGTGTTCGAACTCCTCTAGCTCGTGCTCCTTGCAGGCGACAAAGATGTCGATGTACTTCGGATCGATGTACTCCGCCATCACCGAGCTGTCGTCCAGGTAGCGCAAGGCATCACGCAGGTTGTTCGGCAGGCTCTGCTCGTGCTGCTCGTAGGAGTTGCCCTCGGTCACCGGGCCGGGCTCGATCTGTCGGGTCAGGCCGTGGTGCACGCCAGCCAGGACACCGGCCAGCAGCAGGTAGGGGTTGGCGTCGGCGCCGGCTACCCGATGCTCGATGCGGTGCGCTTCCGGTGTACCGGTAGGCACGCGCAGGGCGGTGGTACGGTTGTCCAGGCCCCAGCTTGGTGCATTGGGCACGAAGAACTGCGAGCCGAAGCGGCGATAGCTGTTCACGTTGGGGCAGAGGAAGGCCATGCAGGCGGGCAGGGTCTCGAGCACACCGCCGATGGCGTGACGCAATGCGGCGTTCTGCTCGGGATCCTCGCCGGCAAAGATGTTGCGGCCTTCCTTGTCCAGCAGGGAAATATGCACGTGCAAGCCGTTGCCCGCCTGGCCCGGGTAGGGCTTGGCCATGAAGGTGGTATCCATTTCATGGTCGTAGGCGACGTTCTTGATCAGACGCTTGAGCAGCACGGCGTAGTCGCAGGCCTTGATCGGATCGGCGACGTGATTGAGGTTGACCTCGAATTGCGCTGGCGCTGATTCGGCGACGATGGCGTCGGCTGGAATGCCCTGGGCGCGGGCGCCGTCGATGATGTCCTGCAGGCAGTCGGCGTATTCGTCCAGATCGTCCATGGAGTAGACCTGGACCGACTGGGGACGCTTGCCGGAGATGGGTGAGCGCGGTGGCTGCGGACGGCCGTTGATGTTCTCCTGATCGATCAGATAGAACTCCAGCTCGAAGGCGGCGCAGACGGTGAGTCCGAGTTCGTCGAAGCGCTGCACGACCTGGCGCAGGACCTCGCGGGGATCGGCGAAAAAGGGCTCGCCTTCCATCTCGTGCATGGTCATCAGCAATTGCGCGGTGGGGCGCTTCTGCCAGGGCTCCATGGAGAGGGTGTCGGTGATGGGGAAACAGACGCGGTCGGCATCGCCGATGTCGAGACCGAGACCGGTGCTTTCGACGGTGGAGCCGGTGATGTCGAGGGCAAACAGCGAAGCGGGGAGGTTGATTCCTTTCTCGAAGACTTTGGGCAGATTGTTGCGCTCGATGCGTTTGCCACGCACCACGCCATTCATATCTGCAATCAGAAGATCGACGAACTGAACCTCAGGATGTTCCCTGAGGAAGTCGGTCGCTTCATCCAAACGAACGGCACGCGGGGGTACCGACATGATGAAACACCTTTGCTTTTGGCTGCGCTCGACAAAACGGTTAGCGCCTGACGCGCCTGTTTGCCCAGTGGGCCAACCGCAGTGAGGGCACGAGTGCCCGCTGTCGATCCGACAGCGACCTGAGAGTACGGTCTCGCCTGCGCTCCGACGCTTTGCCAGCGCCCCTGTTAAAAATATCAATCAGCGGAGTTACCACCCTGGAGTCAATCCGAAAGGCGGACCAAAGTCAACTGGCGGCAGCGGCGCTCAAGGGTGGTGCGGAGGTGCCTGTTTTTGGCGCACTCATGGGCGGTCGAGGACCTCTGTTTCGCTGCTTCTGTGCAGAATCTCGAAACTTTTTGGCGGTGGTTGTGAAAAATAACGAACAAGACTAGGCTCGGGTGATCCTGATCACCCCGGTGTCCCATGTCTGCGCTGCCGCTCATTGGTGTCACAGCCTGTACCCGACAACTAGGTCTGCATCCTTTCCATATCGCGGGCGACAAGTATCTGCGCGCGGTGGTGGAGGGGGCCGAAGGCATGCCGCTGGTGATTCCCGCGCTAGCCGATCTGATCGCAACCGAGGCGTTGGTCCAGCGCCTGGACGGTCTGCTGTTCACCGGTTCGCCGTCCAATGTGGAGCCCCAACACTACCAGGGCGCTCCCAGCGAGCCCGGTACCCTGCACGACGCGGCTCGTGATGCCGTGACCCTGCCACTGCTGCGTGCGGCCGTGGCGGCCGGTGTGCCGGTGTTGGGCATCTGCCGGGGCTTCCAGGAAATGAACGTGGCCTTTGGCGGTAGCCTGCACCAGAAGGTGCACGAGGCAGGGCCTTTCATGGATCACCGCGAGCGCGGCGAAACCCTGGAGGAGCACTATGGCCTGCACCACCCGGTCGAGGTCCAGCCGGGTGGCCTGTTCGAGGCCCTGGACCTGCCGGCGCGCTTCGAGGTGAATTCCATTCATGGCCAGGGCATCGAGCGCCTGGCACCGGGGTTGCGCGCCGAGGCGCTGGCTCCCGATGGCCTCATCGAGGCCGTCTCGGTCCGTGAAGCCCAGGTCTTCGCCTGTGGTGTGCAGTGGCACCCGGAATGGCAGGTGCGCAGTCATCCCGTGTACCTTGCCCTGTTCCAGGCGTTCGGGAGTGCCTGCAAGGAGCGCGCTGCCCATCGCTGATGTTCTCTATCCCCCGCTCGAACCTTCGAGGTCTTTATGAGCACCCCGCTTGACCGGCTGACCGCCTGGTTGAAAGAACGCAAGATCACTGAAGTGGAATGCCTGGTAGCCGACCTGACCGGCATTGCCCGCGGCAAGATTTCCCCCACCGCCAAGTTCCTCAATGAAAAGGGCATGCGCCTGCCGGAGAGTGTGCTCCTGCAGAGCGTGACCGGGGACTATGTCGACGACGACATCTACTACGAACTGCTCGACCCGGCCGACATCGACATGCACTGTCGCCCGGACGATCGCGCGGTGTTCCTGGTGCCCTGGGCGCTGGAGCCCACGGCCCTGGTGATCCACGATACCTACGACAAGCGCGGCATCCCCATCGAGCTGTCGCCGCGCAATCTGCTGAAAAAGGTGCTCAAGCTCTATGCCGAGCACGGCTGGCAGCCCATCGTCGCGCCGGAAATGGAGTTCTACCTGACCAAGCGCAGCGACGACCCCGATTATCCGCTGCAGCCTCCGGTGGGCCGCTCAGGCCGCCAGGAAACGGGGCGCCAATCCTTTTCCATCGATGCGGCCAACGAATTCGATCCGCTGTTCGAAGACATGTACGACTGGTGCGAGGCCCAGGAGCTGGATCTGGATACCCTGATCCACGAAGAAGGCACCGCCCAGATGGAGATCAACTTCCGTCACGGTGATCCGCTGCACCTGGCCGACCAGATCTTCGTCTTCAAGCGCACCCTGCGCGAGGCCGCGCTCAAGCACAACGTCACCGCCACCTTCATGGCCAAACCCATGACCGGCGAGCCCGGCAGCGCCATGCACCTGCACCAGAGCGTGGTGGATCTCAAGACCGGCAAGACGGTGTTTTCCAATCCCGATGGCAGCATGAGCGAGCTCTTCCTGCACCACATCGGCGGTCTGCAGAAATACATTCCCGAGGCGCTGCCGCTGTTCGCGCCCAACGTGAACTCCTTCCGCCGCTTCCTGCCCGATACCTCGGCGCCGGTCAACGTGGAGTGGGGTGAAGAGAACCGCACCGTGGGCCTGCGGGTACCGGATTCCGATCCGCAGAATCGTCGGGTGGAAAACCGCCTGGCCGGGGCCGATGCCAACCCCTATCTGGCCCTGGCGGCCAGCCTGCTGTGTGGCTACCTGGGCATGGTCGAGAACGTCTCGCCCAGTGCTCCGGTACAAGGCCGCGGCTATGAGCGCCGCAACCTGCGCCTGCCACTGACCCTGGAAGCCGCCCTGGAGCGCATGGAGCAGTCGGCCACCCTGGAGCGTTATCTGGGGAGTCGTTTCACCCGTGGCTACGTCGCGGTGAAGCGCGCCGAACATGAGAATTACAAGCGCGTGATCAGTTCGTGGGAGCGGGAATTCCTGCTGCTCAGCGTCTGACAGCGATTCAAGGAGAGGCTTCGTGACTACCTTTACCACCGCCCATTGGCAGGACCTGAGTCGCCGGCACCTGCTGGCGCCCTTCACCGATTATCGCCAGCTCAACGAGAAGGGCGCACGCATCATTACCCGTGCCGAGGGCGTGCACCTCTGGGACAGCGAGGGTCAGCGCATCCTCGACGGTATGGCCGGGCTCTGGTGCGTGAACGTCGGCTACGGCCGTGAAGAGCTGGTCGAGGCAGCCAGTCGCCAGATGCGTGAGCTGCCCTACTACAACCTATTCTTCCAGACCGCCCACCCGCCAGCGCTGGAGCTGGCCAAGGCCATCGCCGAGCTGGCACCGGAAGGCATGAATCACGTGTTCTTCACCGGTTCGGGCTCGGAGGCCAACGATACGGTGCTGCGTCTGGTGCGCCATTACTGGGCAACCAAGGGCCAGCCGGAGAAGCGGGTGGTCATCGGCCGCTGGAATGGCTACCACGGCTCGACCATGGCCGGCGCCAGCCTGGGCGGCATGGCGGCGATGCACGAGCAGGGCGGTCTGCTGCCCGACATCGTGCATATCCCGCAGCCCTACTGGTTCGGTGAAGGCGGCGAGATGAGTCCGGAGGAATTCGGCGTCTGGGCGGCCGATCAGCTGGAGCGGAAGATCCTCGAGGTCGGCGAAGAACGTGTCGCCGCCTTTATCGCCGAGCCCATCCAGGGTGCCGGCGGGGTGATCGTCCCGCCCGAAAGCTACTGGCCGCGAGTGCGCCAGATCCTGGATAAGTACGACATCCTCTTCATCGCCGACGAGGTCATCTGCGGCTTCGGCCGTACCGGCGAATGGTTCGGCAGCCAGTATTACGGCAACGCCCCGGACCTGATGCCCATCGCCAAGGGTCTCACCTCTGGCTACGTGCCCATGGGTGGAGTGGTGGTGCGCGACGAAGTGGTCAAGGTGCTGGACGAGGGCGGCGAGTTCTACCACGGCTTCACCTATTCGGGGCATCCGGTGGCGGCTGCCGTGGCCCTGGAAAACATCCGCATCCTGCGTGACGAGGGCATCGTCGACCGGGTTCGCAGCGCCACGGCACCCTATTTGCAAAAACGCTGGGCGGAGCTGGCCGACCACCCGCTGGTGGGCGAGACCCGCGGCGTCGGGATGGTGGCGGCGCTGGAGTTGGTGTGCGACAAGAAGACGCGGACCAGGTACGAGGGTGGGGCGGGCATGCTCTGCCGCGAGCATTGCTTCCGCAATGGTCTGGTCATGCGTGCGGTGGGCGATACCATGATCATCGCCCCGCCCTTGGTCATCACGCCGGAGTCCATCGACGAGCTCGTCACCCTGGCGCGCCTGAGTCTCGATCAGACCCATGCGGTGCTGCGTCAACGTGGCTAATGGCCGGCAAGGCTTGAGCCTAGCGGCGGACCTTGCCAGACTGCGCGCGGGCGCTGGCCGCGCACCGAATCGAAAGACCAACGATGACTTGAGGAGCACCACCGCATGAATGTTTTTGGCAAGACTCTTCTAGCGCTGAGCCTGGCCGGTCTCTTCGCCGGCAACGCCTCGGCGGACCCCAAGGTCCTGCACGTCTACAACTGGAACGACTACATTGCCGAAGACACCATCGCCAACTTCGAGAAGGAGTCGGGGATCAAGGTGGTCTATGACGTCTACGACAGCAACGAAACCCTCGAGGCCAAGCTGCTGGCCGGCCGTTCCGGCTACGACGTGGTGGTGCCGTCCAACTCCTTCCTGGCCAAGCAGATCAAGGCCGGCGTCTACCAGCCGCTGGACAGATCCAAGCTGCCCAATTACCAGAATCTCGATCCGCAGCTGATGAAGACCCTGGAAGTCAGCGACCCGGGCAACCAGTACGCCATCCCCTACCTGTGGGGCACCATCGGCATCGGCTACAACCCGGCCAAGGTCAAGGCGGCCCTGGGCGACAATGCGCCGGTGGATTCCTGGGACCTGATCTTCAAGCCGGAGAACCTCTCCAAACTCAAGGGCTGCGGCGTGGCGGTACTGGATTCGCCCACCGAGATCATTCCCGCCGGCCTGCACTATCTCGGCTACAAGCCGGATAGCCAGGATCCCAAGGAGATCAAGGCGGCCGAGGAGCTGTTCCTCAAGGTCCGTCCGTACATCACCTATTTCCACAGCTCCAAGTACATCTCGGACCTGGCCAACGGCAACGTCTGCGTGGCCGTCGGTTATTCCGGCGACATCGCCCAGGCCAAGGCCCGCGCGGCCGATGCCAAGAACGGTGTGACCGTGGCCTACAACATTCCCAAGGAAGGCGCTGGTACCTTCTTCGATACCATGGCCATTCCCAAGGATGCCGAGAATCCCGAGGGCGCGCTCAAGTTCATCAACTACCTGATGGAGCCCAAGGTAATCGCTGCGGTCAGCGACTATGTGCAGTATCCCAACGGCAACAAAGAGGCGACTCCGCTCGTAGCCGAAGAGATCCGCACCAACCCGGGCATCTACCCGACCCAGGAAACCATGAGCAAGCTGTACGCCTTCCCGGATCTTCCGGCCAAGACCCAGCGTCTGATGACCCGCACCTGGACCACCATCAAGTCCGGTAAGTGATGTCTGCCGCCATGTGCGGATAAAAGGACGGCACGCCGGGGTTGCTCCGGCGTGCCGTACGTCTGTATGGACCGCTGAAAGGGTGTCGCCCCGATGCCCACCATGAAAGGAGCCGCCCGTGCTTTCGTTGCGTAAAACCCTGCTGGCCATGACCACCCTGACCGTCATGGGAACTGCTGTCGCCGAGCCGACGGTACGCGTCTACAACTGGAGCGATTACGTCGGCGAGACCACGCTCGAGGATTTCCAGAAGGCCACCGGTATCACCCCGGTCTATGACGTCTTCGATTCTAACGAGACCCTCGAAGGCAAGCTGCTGGCCGGCCATACCGGCTACGACGTGGTGGTGCCTTCGAGCAACTTCCTGGCCAAGCAGATCAAGGCGGGCGCCTTCCAGAAGCTGGACAAGAGCCAGCTGCCGAATTGGCAGAACCTCGATCCGGCGTTGCTCAAGCAACTGGAAAAGAGTGATCCGGGCAATCAATACGGCGTTCCCTACCTGTGGGGTACCAACGGCATCGGGTACAATGTCGACAAGGTCAAGGCTGCGCTGGGAACCGACAAGCTGGATTCCTGGGCCATCCTGTTCGAACCCGAGAACCTCAAGAAACTGAGTAAGTGCGGCGTCTCCTTCATGGATTCGCCCGATGAGGTCTATCCAGCAGTACTGCAATACCTGGGGCTCGACCCCAACAGCACCAACCCTGACGACTACAAGAAGGCCGAGGCACAGCTGCTCAAGGTGCGGCCGTACATCACCTATTTCCATTCCTCCAAGTACATCTCGGATCTGGCCAACGGCAACATCTGTGTGGCCTTTGGTTATTCCGGGGATGTCTTTCAGGCGCGCTCGCGTGCCGAGGAAGCGAAGAAGGGCGTCAATATCGGCTACGCGATTCCCAAGGAGGGTGCGAACCTCTGGTTCGACCTCTTGGCCATCCCCAAGGATGCGAAGAACGTGAAGGAGGCCCATGCCTTCATCAACTATCTTCTGCAGCCCGAGGTGATTGCCAAGGTCAGTGACTATGTCGGCTATGCCAACCCCAATCCCAAGGCAGGCGAGTTGATGAATGCCGAATTGCGGCAGGACGAGACCGTCTATCCACCACAAGCGGTGATGGACAAGCTTTACGTCATGAAGGAGCTGCCCCCGCAACTCCTGCGCCTGGAAACCCGTAGCTGGACGCGGGTCAAGTCCGGCAAATAACCAACGCTAAGCGGACCGGCCAGGCCGGTCCCCGATTTTCCTGGGGAGATGTACATGGCGACCGCCACCAGTGCCTTCAAGAAAGCCGCCACCGGCGACAAGAAAGCCAAGGAAGTCCTGGTCAAGATCGACCGGGTCACCAAGAAATTCGACGAAACCGTCGCTGTAGACGACGTCTCCCTGACCATCAACAAGGGCGAGATATTTGCCCTGCTCGGCGGCTCGGGCTCGGGCAAGTCGACCCTACTGCGCATGCTGGCCGGCTTCGAGCGACCCAGCGAAGGGCGCATCTTCCTCGATGGCGTGGACATCACCGACATGCCGCCCTACGAGCGGCCGATCAACATGATGTTCCAGTCCTATGCGCTGTTCCCGCACATGAGCGTGGAGCAGAACATCGCCTTTGGTCTCAAGCAGGACAAGCTGCCCAGGGCCGAGATCGACGCACGCGTGGCCGAGATGCTCAAGCTGGTGCACATGACCCAGTACGCCAAGCGCAAACCGCACCAGCTCTCCGGTGGCCAACGCCAGCGGGTGGCCCTGGCACGCTCCCTGGCCAAGCGGCCCAAGCTCTTGCTGCTCGACGAACCCATGGGCGCCCTGGACAAGAAGCTGCGTTCGCAGATGCAGCTGGAACTGGTGGAGATCATCGAGCGCGTGGGCGTGACCTGCGTCATGGTGACCCACGACCAGGAAGAGGCCATGACCATGGCCGAGCGCATCGCCATCATGCACCTGGGTTGGATCGCCCAGGTGGGCAGCCCCATGGACATCTACGAGACCCCGGCGAGCCGGCTGGTCTGTGAGTTCATCGGTAGCGTCAACATCTTCGACGGCGAGCTGACCGACGATGGCGCCGACCACGCCATCATCCACAGCCCGCAGCTGGAACGGCCGATCTACATCGGTCACGGCATCAGCACCCGGGCCCAGGAAAAGCAGGTCACCTTCGCCCTGCGTCCCGAGAAACTGCTGATGGGCACCAGCCTGCCGGCCGATCACGAGCATCCCAACTACAACTGGTGCAGCGGTACCGTGCACGACATCGCCTACCTGGGCGGGCACTCGGTGTATCACGTCAAGCTGGGGACCGGGCCCATCGTGCAGTGCTTCATCGCCAACGCCGAGCGGCTCGGCAAGCGACCCACCTGGGATGACGCCGTGGTGGTGTACTGGGAAGACGACAGCGGCGTGGTACTGCAAGCATGACCAGACCTCCCTTGCTCAAGCGCCTGCTGGATGGCCGCCGCCTGACCATTGGCGTGCCCTTCGTCTGGCTGTTCCTGTTCTTCCTGCTGCCCTTCCTGATCGTGCTCAAGATCAGTTTCTCGGTAGCGGACGTGGCCATTCCTCCCTATACCGAGCTGTTCAGCTACGCCGATCAGCAACTGGATATCGCGCTCAACTTCGGCAACTACATGATGTTCGCCGACGATCCGCTGTATCTGGATGCCTATCTCGGCTCGCTGAAGATGGCCGGTATCAGCACCCTGATCTGCCTGCTGATCGGCTATCCCATGGCCTATTCCATCGCCCGCGCCAGTCGCGAGAAGCAGACGGTGCTGCTGCTGCTGATCATGATGCCGACCTGGACCGCCATCCTCATCCGCGTCTATGCCTGGATGGGCCTGCTCTCCACCAACGGCCTGATCAACAGCTTCCTGATGAATCTGGGGATCATCAGCAGTCCGCTGCAGATGCTCAACACCAACTTCGCGGTGTACCTGGGGATCGTCTATTCCTACCTGCCGTTCATGATCCTGCCGTTGTTCGCCAACCTGGTGAAGCACGACCTGACCCTGCTGGAAGCCGCTGGCGACCTGGGAGCCAGCCGTTTCACCAGCTTCTGGAAGATCACCGTGCCGCTGTCCAAGAATGGCATCATCGCCGGCTGCATGCTGGTGTTCATTCCGGCGGTGGGAGAATTCGTCATTCCCGAGCTGCTGGGTGGCCCGGAGACCCTGATGATCGGCCGCGTGCTCTGGCAGGAGTTCTTCAACAACCGTGACTGGCCGGTGGCCTCGGCGCTGGCCGTGGTGATGCTGTTGATCCTGATCGTGCCCATCGTGCTGTTCAACAGGAACCAAGCCAAGGAACTGGAGGGCAAGCTATGAGAGGCCTCAAGTTCACCAACCTGATGCTGGTGCTCGGGCTGCTGTTCATCTACCTGCCGATGGTCATCCTGGTCATCTACTCCTTCAACGAGTCACGCCTGGTGACCGTCTGGGGTGGCTGGTCGGTGAAGTGGTATGTCGGACTGCTGGACAACACCCAGCTGATGAGTGCGGTGTTCCGCTCCCTGGAAATCGCCTTCTACACGGCCATCTCCTCGGTGATCCTCGGGACCCTGGCGGCCTTCGTGCTGACCCGCATCCCACGCTTCCGTGGCCGCACCGTGTTCGGCGGCATGGTCACGGCGCCGTTGGTAATGCCCGAGGTGATCACCGGTCTGTCGCTGCTGCTGCTGTTCGTCTCCATGGCGCAGCTGATCGGCTGGCCGCAGGACCGTGGCGTGACCACCATCTGGATCGCCCACACCAGCTTCTGTGCCTCCTATGTGGCGGTGGTGGTGTCTTCGCGCCTGCGCGAACTGGACCTATCCATCGAAGAGGCGGCCATGGACCTGGGCGCACGCCCCTGGAAGGTGTTCCTGCTGATCACCATTCCCATGATCGCGCCGTCGCTGGCGGCGGGTGGCATGATGTCCTTCGCCCTGTCGCTGGACGACCTGGTGCTGGCGAGCTTCGTGTCCGGTCCCGGCTCCACTACGCTGCCCATGGAGGTGTTCTCCGCGGTGCGCCTGGGCGTGAAGCCGGAGATCAATGCCATTGCCAGCCTGATCCTGCTGGCGGTCTCGCTGTTCACCTTCTTCGCCTGGTATTTCACCCGGCGTGCCGAGAAGAAGCGCCTGCAGGGGCTGCAGGAGGCCATGGACGCCACGGCCTCGGAGATCACCCAGCGCGAACGCGAGACGGCGACCCTCACGGCGCCGCCGGCCAACAGCTAACAACTAAGCGACGAGAAGCGGCCTTCGGGCCGCTTTTTTTGTGCCCCGCTGCTGGCTGCGACAAGCGCGACCGCTCCCGCAGGGCGCGATTTGATACCATTTGGCTTTTGCCAGGTAGCGCTCCCGCCATGAAACAGTACCTCGACCTGATGCGCCACGTGCGTGAACACGGCACCTTCAAGAGCGACCGCACTGGCACCGGGACCTACAGCGTCTTCGGCTACCAGATGAGATTCGACCTGGCCGAGGGCTTTCCCCTGGTCACCACCAAGAAATGCCATCTCAGATCCATCATCCATGAGCTGCTGTGGTTCCTGCAGGGCGAGACCAATATCCGCTACCTGAAGGACAACGGCGTCTCCATCTGGGACGAATGGGCCGACGAGAACGGTGAGCTGGGACCGGTCTACGGCTACCAGTGGCGCAGTTGGCCGGCACCGGATGGTCGCCATATCGACCAGATCGCCGGGGTGGTGGACATGATCCGCGCCAAGCCCGATTCACGCCGGCTGATCGTCTCGGCCTGGAACCCGGCGCTGGTGGACGAGATGGCGTTGCCGCCGTGCCATGCACTGTTCCAGTTCTATGTCGCCGACGGCCGCCTGAGCTGCCAGCTCTATCAGAGATCCGCCGACATCTTCCTCGGCGTACCCTTCAACATCGCCAGCTATGCGCTCCTGACCCTGATGGTCGCCCAGGTGACCGGTTTGCAGCCTGGCGAATTCATCTGGACCGGGGGTGATTGCCATCTCTATGCCAATCACCTGGAGCAGACCGATCTGCAGCTGACCCGCGAACCGCTGCCGCTGCCGACCATGAAGCTCAATCCGGCGGTCCAGGACCTGTTTGCCTTCCGCTTCGAGGATTTCGAGCTGGAAGGCTACCAGGCCCATCCGCACATCAAGGCACCGGTCGCGGTCTGACGCCGTGACCGCAACGCTCAGGCGCTGCGGTCGTGCTCCAGCACCTCGTCCACCAGTTGCTCGGGCGGCTTGCGTACGTCCAGTACCTGGGCCTCCAGGTGGTCGGGTGCTTCCAGGGTATCGAGTTGGCTCTGCAACAGCTTGGGATCGAAGAAGTGCCCACGGCGGCTGCCGATACGCTCGGCGAGCAGCTCCGGGGAGCCCTTGAGAAACAGCAGGCGCACGCCTTCGAGACCGTTCAGCAGGCGATCGCGATAGACCTTCTTCAACGCCGAGCAGGCGAACACCCGGGTGGTGCCCTCGGTCCGCGCCTGCTGCATGGCATCGTGGATGGCATCCAGCCAAGGCCAGCGATCCTCGTCGGTGAGGGCGATGCCCTTGGCCATCTTGTCTTTGTTGGCCTGGCTGTGAAAGGTGTCGGCATCGTCGAAACGACAGCCCAGCCGGCTGGCCAGGAGTTCGCCCAGGGTAGTCTTGCCACTACCCGAAACGCCCATTATCAGATAGATCATCGTCGGCACTCCGCTTAAGGGTTCGCCTCGTTATAGAGTCCCTAGAGCGGCGTTTGCTCCGGAGTCAGGCGGCTGCTCCAGGTGGCGCCGATCGATGCCACGATGATGCAGGCGAGGGCGAACCACTGGGCGACGCCGAGGATCTCGCCGAGAAATACCCAGCCGGAGAGCGCGCCCAGCGCGGGCTCCAGACTCATCAGGGTGCCAAAGGTAGAGGCGGGCAGGCGGGTCAGTACGACCATTTCCAGGGCGTAGGGGATGGCCGTGGACATCAGCGCCAGGGCCAGTGCCAACGGCCAGATTTCCGGTATCAAGAGGTTGCTGCCGCTGTGCAGGATGCCGATGGGCAGGATGACCAGGGCGGCGATGGTGGCGCCAAAGGCTACCGTGGCAGTGCCATGGACCGCGCCCGCGCGCTTGCCCAGCACGATGTACAGGGCCCAGCAGGCACCGGCGCCCAGGGCCAGGGCGGTACCCAACGGATCCAATGCCGAGGCGCTGTGGCCGAAGGGCAACAGCACGGCCAGGCCGGCGACCACCAGGACGATCCATAACAGGTCCAGCCAGCGGCGCAGCGCACACAAGGCCACCACCAGAGGGCCGACGAATTCCAAGCCGACGGCGATGCCGATCGGCAGCCGCTGCATGGCCATGTAGATGGTCAGGTTCATCACGCCCATGGCGACACCATAGCCCAGCAGGCTGCCCAGGGCCTCGCGACGAAAATTGCGCCAGGGCCGCAACACGATCAGCAGCACCAGGGCGGCGAAGATCAGGCGGAGGGTGGTAACGCCGACCGGGTCGAGGCGCAGGAACAGGGTCTTGGCCAGACTCGCACTGGTCTGGATGGAGGTCATGGCGACCAGCAGCAGGGCGACGGCGAACAGCGGCGAACGGGCAGACATCGGCAGGGCTCGACAAGCGGGCCCGCCAGCATAGGTCATCCTATCCGCGCTGCAAGGTTGGCTGCGACCTCAACGTGTTTTGGAGCGCAGGTGCAGTTGCTCGGCGCCTTCGCGGTTTTCCCGAACCTGGTCCATGAAGCGTTGTTGTTCTTCGCGCTGGGCCACCTGCACGCACTGTGCGTAGCCTGCGTCCCAGCCCTGTTGATAGGGCTTCTCCGCGGCGAAGCGGCGCGCATCCTTGTGCTCGTACCCTATGCCGTTGACCGCCTGCTTGCCGGTCTGGCAGCCGTCGCTGAAGCCGTCGGCATAGGCCGGCGGATAGCCTTTGGCGATCAATTGGTCGTGATAGCTGGTACAGGCCGCGAGCGCGGACAGCAGGGCGAACAACGGTATGAAACGACGAGAGACAGCCATCGGGCCTCCTCACGGGATCCTACGACTGATCCCCATGAACAGAGCTTAGTTGGCGGCTGGTGAGAAATTCGTCAAAAAACGCTGCCACTGAAAAATACCGACGGACGTTGCAGTCGCGTGTTCGAGACACGCTGCCGAAAGCGACCGCGGCGCGCTACTTGCCTTGCCTCGGTTGTCATCCCGGTCGCAGAATGCGGACACTGCCTGCATGCCTGACAAGGACTTACGATGCACGATCCCGTCGCGGCCGGTCTCCGGCTCGCTCCCGATGAGCTGACCCGCCCTTTCGCTCCCGAACAATTTTCCTTCGCCGATACCGATCAGCTCGAACCCTTCCGCGGCATCCTGGGCCAGGAGCGTGCGGTAGAGGCGCTGCAGTTCGGGGTGGCGATGCCACGGCCCGGCTACAACGTCTTTGTCATGGGCGAGCCGGGCACCGGCCGCTTCTCCTTCGTTCAGCGCTACCTCAAGGCCGAAGCCAAACGCCAGCCCACGCCGAACGACTGGGTGTACCTGAATCATTTCGAAGAGCCGCGCGCTCCCGGCGCCCTGGAACTGCCACCTGGTGAAGGCGAGGCCTTCGTGGCCGACATGGCGCAGTTCATCGACAACCTGCTGGCCACCTTTCCGGCGGTGTTCGAGCATCCGGCATTCCAACAGAAGAAAAACGCCATCGAACGTGCGTTCAATCAGCGCTACGACCAGGCCCTGGACGTGGTGGAAAAGCTCGCGCTGGAAAAGGAGATCGCCCTCTATCGCGATGCCAACAATGTCGCCTTCACGCCGATGAAGGAGGGCAAGGCGCTGGATGAAGCCGAATTCGCCCAGCTGCCCGAGGCCGAGCGCGAACGCTTTCACGCCGATATCTCCAGTCTCGAAGAACGTCTCAACGAAGAGCTGTCCAGCCTGCCGCAATGGCGGCGCGAGTCGAGCAATCAGCTGCGGGCGCTGAACGAGGACACCATCATCCAGGCCCTGCAGCCGCTCCTGGCGCCGCTGTCGGAGAAGTACAACGACAACCCCGGCGTCTGTGCCTATCTGCAGGCCATGCAGGTGGATCTGCTCAAGACGGTGGTCGAGCAACTGGCCGACGACGCCAAGCCCGACATGCAGCGGCGCAAGGAACTGCGCGAGCAGTACGAGCCCAATCTCATCATCGGCCACCATGTCACTGGTGGTGCCCCGGTGGTGTTCGAGCCCCATCCGACCTACGACAACCTCTTCGGCCGCATCGAATACCAGTCCGACCAGGGGGCGCTCTACACCAATTATCGCCAGCTGCGCCCGGGTGCGTTGCATCGCGCCAATGGCGGTTTCCTGATCGTCGAGGCGGACAAGCTGCTGACCGAGCCCTTCGTCTGGGACGCGCTCAAGCGTGCCCTGCATTCACGCCAGCTGAAGATGGAGTCGCCGCTGGCCGAGCTGGGGCGACTCACCGCCATGAGCCTGGCGCCGCAGCAGATTCCGCTGCAGCTCAAGGTCATCATCATCGGCTCGCGCAACATCTACTACACCCTGCAAGAGCTGGATTCGGACTTCCAGGAGATGTTCCGGGTGCTGGTGGACTTCGATGAAGAGCTGCCGCTGCGCGACGAGAGCCTGGAGCAGTTCGCCCAGTTGCTCAAGACGCGCACCTCGGAAGAGGGCATGGCGCCTCTGACCTCGGCCGCGGTGGCGCGCCTGGCCACCTACAGCGCCCGCCTGGCCGAACACCAGGGGCGGCTGTCGGCGCGCATCGGCGATCTCTTCCAGCTGGTCAGCGAAGCCGATTTCATCCGCCATCTGGCCGGTGACGAGCGCACCGACAAGGGCCATGTGGAGCGCGCCCTCAAGGCCAAGGAAACCCGCACCGGACGCGTCTGCGCCAGGGTGCTGGACGACATGCTCACCGGGCTTATCCTCATCGACACCCAGGGCGCCGCGGTGGGCAAGTGCAACGGCCTGACGGTGCTGGAAGTGGCCGACTCCGCCTTTGGCATGCCGGCGCGCATCTCCGCCACCGTCTACCCGGGCGCCAGCGGCATCCTCGACATCGAGCGCGAGGTCAGCCTGGGCCAGCCCATCCACTCCAAGGGCGTGATGATCCTGACCGGCTACCTGGGGAGTCGCTATGCCCAGGAATTCCCCCTGTCGATCTCGGCCAGCATTGCCCTGGAGCAGTCCTATGGCTATGTCGATGGCGACAGTGCCTCCCTTGGCGAGGCCTGCACCCTGATCTCCGCGCTGTCGCGCACACCGCTCAAGCAGTGCTTCGCCATCACCGGCTCCATCAACCAGTTCGGGGAGGTGCAGCCAGTCGGCGGTGTGAACGAGAAGATCGAAGGCTTCTTCCGCCTCTGCAAGGCCCGTGGCCTGACCGGCGAGCAGGGCGTGATCATTCCACGCGCCAACGTCACCAATCTGATGCTCGACGAAACGGTGCTGGAAGCGGTCCGCGAGGGGCTGTTCCATGTCTATGCCGTACGTCAGGCGGACGAGGCCCTGTCGCTGCTGGTGGGTGAGCCTGCCGGTGCGCCCGATGCCAAGGGCCGCTTCCCCGATGGCAGCGTGAATGCCCGTGTGGTGCAGCGTCTCAAGGAAATCGCCGAGCTCGAGCTGGAAGATGAACTGGCCGACAAACTCAGTGATAACTCCCAGGCAAAAGGGAAAAACAACGAAGCGGAGGAGAACTGAGGTCCAGGGGGCAGGTCGGATTTTGTACAAGGCGTCGCAGCCCAAGTAGCACGGCGCCCAGACCCGCTTGCCCCCTGTTGACCAACAGGGTTGTCCACAGCCTCTGTGGATACCTCTGGCCCTAGGACCGGCGAGCATCGAGCGCTTCGAGAGGATGACGCCATGTCCCGCACCATTACCCTGATCCGCCCCTGCCTGGGCCTCGTCACCCGTATCGAATGCGAAATCAAGCCGCTCGGTCAGGAGCAGGGCCTTTGGACCCTGTTGTGCGCCGCTGGCCTCAACGGTCAGCAGCCTACCGCCATAAAGGCGCAGGGCCCCTTCCATGGTCCTAAGGCCGCTGAAGGTGTCATGACCGCCATTGCCGAGAACCTGGTCGAGCAGGGCTACATCCAGGTCGAAGAGACCCAGATCTGGCGCCTGCACATGCAAAGCGAGCTGCGCAAGATGAATGGCGAGCGTGCTCATCAGCAGGTGCGTTTCCAGGTCGGCCCCGACGCCTGAGTCAGGTACAACCTGCCGCATTGGTCCGCCTGCAACGCCCCGGTATACTCGCCCGGCCCTGGTAATCCGAGCGAGTCTGCATGGAACGTCTGATCGAAAAAGCCCTTTACGCCTCCCGCTGGCTGCTGGCCCCAATCTATCTGGGGCTATCCTTGGCGCTGGTCCTATTGGCGCTGAAGTTCTTTCAGGAAGTCTTCCACGTCCTGCCGCATATCTTCGAGTCCACCGAGGCCGAGCTGATCCTGCTGGTGCTGTCGCTCATCGACATGGCGCTGGTGGGTGGTCTGCTGGTCATGGTGATGATCTCCGGCTATGAGAACTTCGTGTCCCAGCTGGATATCGACGAAGGGTCGGAAAAGCTCAGCTGGCTGGGCAAGATGGATTCGGGTTCGCTCAAGAACAAGGTGGCCGCCTCCATCGTCGCCATCTCCTCGATCCATCTCCTGCGCATCTTCATGGACGCTCAGAACACCAATCCCGAATACCTCAAGTGGTACGTGATCATCCACCTGGTGTTCGTGGTGTCTGCCTTTGCCATGGGCTACCTGGATCGTCTGACCAAGCACTAGGGTAGGGCAGCCGCTCGTCCGTTCCGGGCATCTCCGCTTACGCTTTGTGGATTGCGCCGCTGCGCTTGCCTGTCCTAGGTTGTCGAATGCTCACAGCAGCCGTTCGGCACCATCCCGGTTGCCGATCTCGACCCGGAGGTTTCCATGCAATTGCCGGAATTGACCCAGCGCGCCCAGGCCGGTGAGGTTCGTGAACTCAATCTGTTGTCCATCGAGGGCGGCTTCTATGTACTCGAAGTGCTCACTCAGGACGGTCGTACACGGCTGACCGGGCGTGATGGCCACTTCTATCGCCTGGGCTCGGCCGCCCAGGCGCGACGCCTGCTGGCCGACCTGCCGGCGCTGCCATGCTTTCTCATCCAGCACAGCGCCTACGACGAGATGGTCGGTATGGCGCCACGCTCGACAGAACCACTGAAAATTCCGTTGAATTATCGGAACGCTTCTTGAGCGAGGGCGCCGCCCGGCACTGCAGCGGCGGCAGGCACTGAGGCGGTCAGCCGAGGAATTGCTGGTGCGTCTCGACGCAGGGAAATCCCTATGAAGAAGGGCGATCTGCCCACCAAGTTCTGTCCGGTCTGCCAGCGCCCCTTCACCTGGCGCAAGAAGTGGGAGCGTAACTGGGCCGAGGTGCGCTATTGCTCCGAGCGCTGTCGACGGCAGCGCGGCACCCAGGGCGGCGGCGAGCCGAGCCGCTGATGTGCTAGGCTCGGCTCCTTTTTCATGATGGAAAACTGCTATGAACGACATCCTGCTCGATACCGACGAAGCCCGCGTCAGCTATGGCATCGGCCGCCAGCTGGGCGATCAGCTGCGTCAGAATCCGGTCCCCGGCATGCAGCTGGCCGCTGTGCTCGCCGGTCTCAACGAGGCCTTCGACGGCCAGGACTCCCGGGTGGATGTCGAGGCGCTGAACGCCAGCTTTCGCGTCATTCGCGAGCGTATGCAGGCGGAAGCCCAAGCCAAGGCAACGGCCGCGGTCCAGGAAGGCGTCGACTACCTGAAGGCCAATGCCGAGCGCCCCGGTGTCGTGGTGCTGCCGTCCGGTCTGCAGTACGAGGTGCTCACCCAGGGCGAGGGCGCCACGCCTACCCGTGAAGACCAGGTGCGTACCCACTACCACGGCACCCTCATCGACGGCAGTGTGTTCGACAGCTCCTACCAGCGCGGCCAGCCAGCCGAGTTTCCGGTCGGTGGCGTGATCGCCGGTTGGACCGAAGCCCTGCAGCTGATGCCGGCTGGCAGCAAGTGGCGCCTGCATGTCCCCAGCGAGCTGGCCTATGGCGCCCAGGGCGTCGGTGGTATCCCGCCACATAGCGTGCTGGTGTTCGACGTCGAGCTCCTCGACGTCCTCTAGATTTTCAGCAGTCCAGGCGCAGCCCGTCGTTTTCCGGGCGCAACGCCAGAGCGTAGCTGAACAGGAAGACCTGGCGGATCTGCTCCTTCACCACCCGCGGTTCGCTGGAGGTAAGGCTGTGCAGATCCAGTTCGCCTAGATCCTTGAGTTCTTCCAAGGCGGTTTCGTCCAGCTCCGCGCAGACTTTGCCGGTTTCCCGATTGAGAATGCGTAGATAGGGCTGAGGCCGGTCCAGCCAGGCGTCGATGAGATAGGTCATGGCAAGGGCTCCTGAGGGCTATCTATGAGAATAATTCTTATTCAATAAATAGCAAGCCATTGCCTGACTTTTTTGGTCGGACATGAAAAAGCCCGCAGTCTGACGACGGCGGGCTTGCTCTATCGGTAACGAACCTCAGTGGGTACGGGCCACCGAAAAACGACCTAGGTCGGCCAGGGCATCGCGGTAGGGGCTGGCGGGGAGGGCGTCCAGGCAGGCAATGGCACGCTCGGCGAATTCCTGCGCCTTGCGAGCGGTATAGTCCAGAGCGCCAGCGGCTTCGACGGCGGCGCGCACGCTTTCCAGGTCCTGGCTGCCGCCCTGGCGAATCGCCTGGCGCACCAGGGCAGCCTGTTCGGCATTGCCTTCGCGCATGGTCACGATCAACGGCAGGGTCGGTTTGCCCTCGGCCAGGTCGTCGCCCACGTTCTTCCCCAGGGCCACGGCATCACCCTGGTAGTCGAGCAGGTCATCTACCAGCTGGAAGGCCACGCCCAGGTGATCGCCATAACGGCGCAGGGCTTCGGCCTGTTCCGCGCTCGCGCCGGCCAGGATCGCCGCGCTATGGGTGGAGGCTTCGAAGAGCATGGCGGTCTTGCCGCGAATGACCTCCATGTAGATTTCTTCGGTGGTGCTGGCGTCGCGGATCTTCGACAGCTGCAGTACCTCGCCCTCGGCGATGACGCGGGTCGCCTGGGAAATGATGCGCATCACCTCCATGGAGCCCAACGCCACCATCATCTCGAAGGAGCGGGCATAGAGAAAGTCGCCGACCAGGACGCTGGGGGCGTTGCCCCAGAGGGCATTGGCGGTGGAGCGGCCACGGCGCATCCCCGAGGCATCGACGACGTCGTCGTGCAGCAGGGTGGAGGTGTGCAGGAATTCAATGGTGGCCGCTAGCAGTTGGAGGTCATGATCGGCGCGCCCCAGCGCCTTGCCGGCCAGCAGCACCAGGAGCGGACGCAGGCGTTTGCCGCCGGCGGAGACGATGTAGTCGCCAATCTTCTCGACCAGCGGCACGCGCGAGGTCAGCTGCTGGCGGATGATGCCGTCTACGGCGGCGAAATCGTCCGTCACCACACGATAGAAGGACTGGGATTGCTGCGTCATTGAGAGGTGTCCACTGGAGGTCCGGGCAATATTCAGGCGGCCGGATGGCGCATGACCGCCAGACTATGCCCTAGGGACCGGCCAAAGTGCCATCCCAGGGAATGCCATCGCGCTCCCGCGGCTCGCCGCTCCTGCCGATTCGGATGGGCACCGACCCGGCATGGCCGCTGAACGAGGTTGCGCGGCATGCTAGGGGTGGGGTGGGGGCGTGTCAAGGCACGGCCTGGCGGCTCTTGCCTCTTGGTCATTGCTTGCGTAGAATCGCGGGCCCTGAACATTCCTAGGGTTAACCCCCTGTCTTACGCAATTGCGCGGCGCTCCTTCCGGTCCCGTGCAGCCATGCCGGTCGACGATTCCTCTTATAAAGCACCGGGTGAGCAGGTTTAACGGAGATTTACCATGTCCTACGCAGTTATCGTTACTGGTGGCAAGCAATACAAGGTCGCCGAAGGCGAATACCTGAAGGTCGAGAAGCTCGACATCGCCACTGGTGAAACCGTCACCTTCGACCAGGTTCTGCTGGTTGGCAACGGTGACGACGTCAAGATCGGTCTGCCGGTCGTTGATGGTGCCAAAGTGACCGCCGAAGTGACTGCCCAGGGCCGTCACGACAAGGTCACCATCATCAAATTCCGTCGTCGTAAGCACCACATGAAGCGTCAGGGCCACCGTCAGTGGTTCACTGAAATCAAGATCACTGGCATTCAGGCCTGATCTCGCCTTTACCGGAGAATTGACTCATGGCACACAAAAAAGCGGGTGGTTCTACTCGTAACGGTCGCGATTCCGAAAGCAAACGCCTTGGCGTGAAGCTGTACGGCGGCCAGGTCGTCAAGGCCGGCAACATCATCGTGCGTCAGCGCGGCACCCAGTTCCATGCCGGTTACGGCGTGGGCCTCGGCAAGGATCACACCCTGTTCGCGAAAGTGGATGGCGTGATCAAGTTCGACGTGAAGGGCGCCTTTGGTCGTCGTTACGTGAGCATCGTCGCCGCCGCCTAAGGCTCGTGACGAAAGAAAAGCCCTGTCTACCCGACGGGGCTTTTTCGTTTGTAGTTAAGCTAGTGTGGTGTTTCAGAAATTACCTGCACAATTTTGGCGGCGCTTTTTCGGCCTGGGTGTTGTTGCCACTCCTCGCCATAGCCCTGCTATGACTCGTCGCGGCGCCTAGCCCAGGTCAAAAAATCACTCGCCAATTCTTGCGCGAACTTCTGAAACACCACACTAGTTCCTTGTTTGCAGCGGCCCGCGAGCGCGGGAGGTCCAGATGAAATTCGTCGATGAAGTATCCATACACGTAAAAGCGGGTGACGGCGGCAACGGCATGATGAGTTTCCGCCGGGAGAAATTCATCGAGAAGGGTGGCCCCAATGGCGGTGACGGTGGCGACGGCGGGTCGATCTGGCTCGAAGCCGACATCAACCTCAACACCCTGGTCGACTACCGTTACACCCGCCGTTTCACCGCGCAGAACGGTGAGAAGGGCGGCAGCACCGAGTGCACCGGTGCCAAGGGTGAAGACCTGGTGCTGCCGGTGCCCGTCGGTACCACGGTGATCGATGCAGCCACCCAGGAAATCATTGGCGACCTGACTCAGCCCGGCCAGCGCATCCGCGTGGTCCAGGGTGGCTGGCACGGTCTGGGCAATACCCGGTTCAAGTCCAGTACCAACCGTGCGCCGCGGCAGACCACGCCAGGCAAGCCTGGCGAAGAGCGCGATCTCAAGCTGGAGCTCAAGGTGCTGGCGGACATCGGTCTGCTTGGCTTGCCCAATGCCGGCAAGAGCACCTTCATTCGTGCGGTGTCGGCCGCCAAGCCCAAGGTGGCGGACTATCCCTTCACCACCCTGGTGCCGAATCTGGGTGTGGTCAGCGTGGGTCGCTTCAAGAGTTTCGTGGTCGCCGACATTCCGGGGTTGATCGAGGGTGCCTCCGAGGGCGCCGGTCTGGGGATCCGCTTCCTCAAGCACCTGGCGCGGACCCGGCTGCTGCTGCATCTCGTCGACATGGCGCCGCTGGATGAAAGCGATCCGGCTGAAGCCGCCGAGACCATCATCAACGAGCTGACCAAGTTCAGTCCGGCGCTGGGCGAGCGCGATCGCTGGCTGGTGTTGAACAAGGCCGATCAGCTGCTCGACGACGAGCGCGAGGAGCGCCTGCAGGCGGTCGTCGAGCACCTGGACTGGAAGGGGCCGGTATTCGTCATCTCCGCGCTGGAGCGTGAAGGGACCGAGAAGCTTTGCCAGGCGATCATGCAGTACCTGGACGAGCGCTCCCTGCGCATCGCCGAGGATCCGGCCTACGCCGAGGCGCTGCAGGAGCTCGATCAGCGGATCGAGGACGAGGCGCGCTCGCGGTTGCAGGCGCTGGATGATCAGCGTGCCCTGCGACGCTCCGGCGTCAAGGCGGTGGACGATGCCGATGACGACTTCGATGACGAAGACGACGGTGACGGTCCGGAAATCTTCTACGTACGGTAAGAAAGGAGCTCGCCCATGCGTGATCAGGTGTCTGGCGCCCAGCGCTGGGTAGTGAAGATTGGCAGTGCCCTGCTGACCGACGACGGTCGTTGTCTGGATGGTGGGGCCATGGCCGGTTGGGTCGAGCAGATGGTGGCCCTGCACCAGGCGGGTATCGAGCTGGTGCTGGTGTCCTCTGGTGCGGTGGCGGCCGGCATGAGTCGACTCGGCTGGGCGCAGCGCCCAACTGCCATCAATGAGTTGCAGGCGGCGGCGGCGGTGGGGCAGATGGGGTTGGTGCAGGCTTGGGAATCCAGCTTTGCCGAGCACCAGGTGCAGACCGCCCAGATCCTGCTGACCCATGACGACCTGTCCGATCGCAAGCGCTATCTCAATGCCCGCAGCACCCTGCGCACCCTGGTGAGCCTGGGCGTGGTGCCGGTGATCAACGAGAACGATACCGTCGTCACCGACGAGATCCGCTTCGGCGACAACGATACCCTGGCCGCACTGGTGGCCAATCTGGTCGAGGCCGATCTACTGGTTATCCTCACCGATCGCGATGGCATGTTCGACGCCGATCCGCGCAACAATCCTGACGCCAGTCTCATCAGCGAGGCGCGGGCCGACGATCCTGCCCTGGATCTGGTTGCCGGCGGTACCGGGGGTGCCCTGGGTCGTGGCGGCATGCAGACCAAGCTGCGCGCTGCCCGTCTGGCGGCGCGTTCCGGTGCCTATACCGTTATCGTCGGCGGGCGTATCCAGCAGGTGCTCAGTCGCCTGCAGCAGGGCGAGCAGCTGGGCACCCTGCTGTCGCCCGAGCGAGGCTTGGTAGCGGCGCGCAAGCAGTGGCTGGCTGGCCACCTGCAGGTACGTGGCACCCTACGCCTGGATGCGGGTGCGGTTCAGGCGCTGGTGGGCGGGCATCGCAGTCTGCTGCCCGTAGGCGTGCAGGAGCTGGAAGGCAGTTTCCGTCGTGGCGAGATGGTCGCCTGCGTCGGCCCGGACGGGCGCGAAGTGGCGCGCGGTCTGGTCAACTACAGTGCGACCGAAGCACGGCGCATCCTGGGTCGGCCTTCGGATGCCATCGTCGTCGAGCTGGGCTATGTCTATGAGCCCGAGCTGATCCACAGGGATAATCTGGTCCTGGTCTGAGGCTTGAAGGTCCTGGCGCCTCCCCGGAGGTGTCAGGATCGACGAATCGCAGGCAATAAAAAACCGGCCTAGGCCGGTTTTTTATTCGAACGCCTATCAGGCAGCGGCTGGGGTAGCCAGGGCCTTGATGTGGGCGTTCAGGCGGCTCTTGTGACGAGCGGCCTTGTTCTTGTCGATGATGCCCTTGTCGGCCATGCGGTCGATGACCGGAACGGCAGCAACATAAGCGGACTTGGCTTTTTCCAGGTCCTTGGCGTCGATCGCCTTGACGACGTTCTTGATGTAGGTGCGCACCATGGAGCGCAGGCTCGCATTGTGGCTGCGACGCTTCTCAGCCTGTTTGGCGCGTTTTTTGGCGGAGGGGGAGTTAGCCACCGTGGAGCTCCTTCGAAAAAGACTGTATTGGGTACAGAGCGAACTCTGTAGCGAGTACAGAGCTAAATTAAGGTCGCGAATCTTGACGCCCCTGGCGCCGCCTGTCAAGGCTGTCTGGATGGATATCCGGCTGGTCGCCGATGAAGTGCGTCGTTACACTCGATCGCTTGTGCCCATTGCGCGACTGCGCCCAGGGGCCTTCTTCGTCACGTCCCGCTGCGTTCACCGAGTCCTTCCCAAGCCATGAATCTGCTCAAGTCCCTGGCCGCCGTCAGCTCCATGACCATGCTGTCCCGCGTGCTGGGTTTCGTGCGTGACACCATCGTCGCCCGAACCTTTGGCGCCGGCATGGCCACCGATGCCTTCTTCGTCGCCTTCAAGCTGCCCAACCTCCTGCGCCGCATCTTCGCCGAAGGCGCTTTCTCCCAGGCCTTCGTGCCCATCCTGGCCGAATACAAGGCCCAGCAGGGCGAGGAGGCCACGCGGACCTTTCTGGCCTACGTCAGCGGCCTGCTGACCCTGGTGCTGGCCGTGGTCACGGTGCTCGGCATGCTGGCGGCACCCCTGGTGATCTGGATCACCGCGCCCGGTTTCGCCGATACCCCGGAAAAATTCGCTCTCACCTCCAACCTGCTGCGGGTGACCTTCCCCTACATCCTGCTGATCTCCCTGGCCTCGCTGGCCGGCGCCGTGCTCAACACCTGGAACAGATTCAGCGTGCCGGCCTTCGTGCCGACCCTGCTCAACATCAGCATGATCATCTTCGCGCTGTTCCTGACACCCTATTTCAACCCGCCGATCATGGCCCTGGCCTGGGCGACGCTGGCGGGCGGTCTGGCGCAGTTCCTCTATCAGCTGCCGCACCTCAAGCGCATCGGCATGCTGGTGCTGCCGCGCCTGAATCTGCGTGATACCGGTGTCTGGCGTGTGCTTAGGCAGATGGGGCCGGCGATCCTCGGGGTCTCGGTCAGCCAGATCTCACTGATCATCAACACCATCTTCGCTTCCTTCCTGGTCGCCGGTTCCGTGTCCTGGATGTACTACGCCGACCGTCTCATGGAGCTACCCTCGGGGGTGCTTGGCGTGGCCCTGGGGACCATCCTGCTGCCAGCCCTGTCGCGTACCTATGCCAAGGCCGACCGCCAGGAGTATTCGCGGCTGCTCGACTGGGGGCTGCGGCTGTGTTTCCTGCTGGTGATGCCCTGTTCCGCGGCCCTGGCGCTGCTGTCCGAGCCGCTGACCGTTTCCCTGTTCCAGTACGGTCGCTTCGATGCCCATGACGCCCTGATGACCCAACGGGCACTGGTTGCCTATGCCGTGGGCCTGCTTGGCATCATCCTGGTCAAGGTGCTGGCGCCGGGCTTCTATGCCCAGCAGAACATCAAGACGCCGGTGAAGATCGCGCTCTTCACCCTGGCCGTGACCCAGGTGCTCAACCTGATCCTGATCGGACCGCTGCAGCATGTCGGTCTGGCGCTGGCCATTGGTCTTGCGGCCTGTCTCAACGCGGGCCTTTTATTCTGGCAGTTGCGCCGCCATAACCTGTTTACGCCCCAACCAGGTTGGACGGGCTTCCTGCTACGGTTGCTGATTGCCGTGGCGATCATGAGCGCGGTGCTGTTCGGCTTGATGCAGATTTTGCCGAGCTGGAGCGAGGGATTGATGTGGCAGCGGCTGCTGCGGCTGGGCGGTTTGGTCGCGGCAGGCGTGCTGGCCTATTTCGCCAGTCTTTTCCTGCTTGGTTTCCGTGTACGTGACTTCAATCGACGGGCCTTGCTGTAACGGCCAGAGGATTGCACGAGACCGGGTGTGCGCCTGTCCTCAAGGCGGGCATCCGGATATAATCGATTAATTTCTGAGCAATACCTACCCATGCAGCTGTTTCGCGGTCTCCATCATCTCGACGCCTTTCCCAAGGGCTGCGTTGCCACCATCGGCAACTTCGACGGGGTTCACCTGGGGCACCAGGCCATCCTCGCGCGGCTGCGTGAGCGGGCGGCGGAGCTTGGAGTGCCCAGTTGCGTGGTGATCTTCGAGCCTCAGCCGCGTGAATTCTTCCTGCCCGACATCGCGCCGGTGCGCCTGACCCGCCTGCGCGAGAAGCTGGAATGCTTTGCGCGCCATGGCGTCGACAACGTGCTCTGCCTGAACTTCAATCGGCGGCTGCGCGAGTTGTCCGCGGAGGCCTTCGTCCAGCAGGTGCTGGTGGAGGGGCTAGGGGTGAAGCATCTGGAGATCGGCGACGATTTCCGCTTCGGTTGTGATCGCGCAGGCGACTTCACCTTTCTGAATCTGGCTGCCCGTGACCATGGTTTCACCCTGGAAGCCGCCACTACCGTCGAGCTCGATGGCCTGCGGGTGAGCAGCACCCTGATTCGTCAGGCGCTGGACGACGGTGATCTGGACCTGGCCGCGCGTATGCTGGGGCGACCCTACAGCCTCTCGGGCCGGGTATTGCACGGCCAGAAGCTGGCACGCCAGCTGGGTTGGCCCACCGCCAACGTCCAACTCAAGCGGCGCCGGCCGCCGTTGCGCGGCGTCTATCTGGTCAGCAGCCTGATCGATGGGCGGGTGGTACCGGGCGTGGCCAACATCGGCCAGCGACCGACGGTGCAGGGCGATGGCCGTCCGCACCTGGAGATCCATCTGCTGGACTTTTCCGGCGACCTCTATGGTCGCCACCTCAGCGTGACCTTCGTGCAGAAGGTCCGCGACGAACAGAAATTCGCCTCTCTGGAGGCCCTCAAGGCGGCGATCGAAGCGGACGTCGCCACGGCCCGCGCCTACTGGCAGGGGCAACCGTCAACGAGCCTGGACTGACATGACCGATTACAAAGCGACGCTCAACCTGCCGGAAACGGCATTCCCGATGAAAGCCGGCCTGCCGCAGCGCGAGCCGGAAGCGCTCAAGCGCTGGCAGGACATCGACCTGTACGGGAAGCTGCGCGCCATCGGCAAGGGCCGGCCGACCTTCATCCTGCATGACGGTCCGCCCTATGCCAACGGCAGCATTCACATCGGTCATGCGCTGAACAAGATCCTCAAGGACATCATCACCCGTTCCAAGACACTGGCCGGCTACGACGCCCCCTATGTGCCGGGCTGGGACTGCCATGGTCTGCCCATCGAGCACAAGGTGGAGACCACCTTTGGCAAGAATCAGCCGGCGGACCTGACCCGCGAGCGTTGCCGCGCCTATGCCAGCGAGCAGATCGAAGAGCAGAAGGCCGGCTTCGTCCGCCTGGGCGTGCTGGGTGACTGGAGCAATCCCTACCTGACCATGAACTTCGCCAACGAGGCTGGCGAGATCCGCGCCCTGAGCGAGCTGGTCAAGAAGGGCTTCGTCTTCAAGGGCCTCAAGCCGGTCAACTTCTGCTTCGACTGCGGCTCGGCCCTGGCCGAGGCCGAGGTGGAGTACCAGGACAAGCGTTCCGACGCCATCGACGTGGCCTTCCCGGTCGCCGATGCCGACAAGCTGGCGGCCGCCTTCGGCCTCGACGCGCTGGCCAAGCCCACCGCCATCGTCATCTGGACCACCACCCCCTGGACCATCCCGGCCAACCAGGCGCTCAACGTGCACCCGGAATTCACCTATGCGCTGGTGGACGTGGGCGACCGCCAGCTGCTGCTGGCCGAGGAATTGGTGGAAAGCTGCCTGGCACGCTATGGCTTGCAGGGGGAAGTGATCGCCACCGCGCCGGGTATCGCCCTGGAGCTGATCAACTTCCGCCATCCGCTGTATGAGCGGCTGTCACCCATCTACCTGGCCGAGTATGTCGAGCTGGGCGCGGGCACGGGTGTCGTGCATTGCTCGCCCGCCTATGGCGAGGACGACTTCCGCATCTGCAAGCAGTACGGCTTGAGCAACGACGACATCCTCAATCCGGTACAGAGCAACGGTGTCTATGTCGAGTCGCTGCCGCTGTTTGGTGGCCAGTTCATCTGGAAGGCCAATCCGGCCATCGTCGCCGCGCTGGAAGAGGCAGGTGCCCTGCTCAAGCACGAGGCGATCAATCACAGCTACATGCACTGCTGGCGCCACAAGACCCCACTGATCTATCGCGCTACCGCCCAGTGGTTCGTCGGCATGGACAAGCAGCCCAACGAGGGCGCCACCCTGCGCGAGCGTTCTCTGGCAGCCATCGAGCAGACCCAGTTCGTCCCCGCCTGGGGCCAGGCGCGCCTGCACGGCATGATCGCCGGTCGTCCCGACTGGTGCATCTCGCGTCAGCGCAACTGGGGTGTGCCGATTCCTTTCTTCACCCACAAGGAAAGCGGCGAGCTGCACCCGCGCACCGTCGAGCTGATGGAGGAGGTCGCCCAGCGCGTCGAGCGTGAAGGCATCGAAGCCTGGTTCAAGCTCGATCCGGTCGAACTGCTTGGCGAAGAAGCCAGCCAGTACGACAAGAGCCGCGACACCCTCGACGTCTGGTTCGACTCGGGTACCACCCACTGGCACGTCCTGCGCGGCTCCCATGCCGAACTGGCGCACCAGCAGGGTCCGGCGGCCGATCTCTACCTTGAGGGCTCTGACCAGCACCGTGGCTGGTTCCACTCCTCGCTGCTGACCGGTTGCGCCATCGACGGCCATGCCCCCTACAAGGAATTGCTGACCCACGGCTTCACCGTGGACGAGCAGGGTCGCAAGCAGTCCAAGTCGCTGGGCAACGTGGTCGCTCCGCAAAAGGTCATCGACAGCCTGGGCGCCGACATCCTGCGCCTCTGGGTCGCTTCGACCGACTACACCGGCGAGATGGCGGTCTCCGACCAGATCCTGCAGCGCAGCGCCGACTCCTATCGCCGCATCCGTAATACCGCGCGCTTCCTGCTCTCCAACCTGTCCGGCTTCGATCCGGCGGTCAACCGGGTCGCCCCCGAGGACATGATCGACCTGGACCGCTGGGCGGTGGATCGCGCCCTGCTGCTGCAGCAGGAAATCGAACAGGCCTACGCCGAGTACCGCTTCCTCAACGTCTACCAGAAGGTGCACAACTTCTGCGTACAGGAACTGGGCGGTTTCTACCTGGACATCATCAAGGACCGCCAGTACACCACTGGGGCCGACAGCCTGCCGCGGCGCTCCTGCCAGACCGCGCTGTACCTCATCGCCGAGGCCCTGGTGCGCTGGATCGCGCCCATCCTGTCCTTTACCGCCGACGAGATCTGGCAGTACCTGCCAGGCCAGCGGGAAGAGTCGGTGATGCTGACCACCTGGTATGACGGCCTCTTCGCCCTGCCCGAGGGTGCGTCCCTTGATCGCGCCTATTGGGATCAGGTCATGGCGGTCAAGGCCGCGGTCAACAAGGAGCTGGAGAACCAGCGCGCGGCCAAGACCCTGGGCGGTAGCCTGCAGGCGGAGATCACCCTCTATGCCGACAGCGCCCTGCAGACCGTGCTGGAGGCCCTGGGCAACGAGCTCAGGTTCGTGCTGATCTCTTCCCAGGCGGCTGTCCAGCCGCTGGAAAAGGCTCCGGAAGGCGCCGTCGCCAGCGAGCTGAGCGGCCTCAAGCTGGTCGTCCGCAAGTCCGAGGCGCCCAAATGCGCTCGCTGCTGGCACCACAGCCACAGCGTCGGCCAGGACGCCGCGCATCCGGAGATCTGCGAGCGCTGCGTGACCAACGTCTATGGTTCGGGCGAGGTGCGCGAGCATGCGTGACACGCAGCGTTTCGGCGCCTTGCCCTGGTTGGTCTTGAGCGTGGTGGTGATCCTGCTGGATCAGCTGAGCAAGGCCTATTTCCAGAACAACCTGTCGCTCTACCAACAGGTACCGGTCATCACCGATCTGTTCAGCTGGACCCTGGCCTACAACACCGGGGCCGCCTTCAGCTTCCTGGCCGACCATTCAGGCTGGCAGCGCTGGTTCTTTGCCGGCATCGCGCTGGTAGTGAGCGTGGTGCTGGTGGTCTGGCTCAAGCGCCTGCGCAACGATACCTGGACCGCGATCGCCTTGGCCCTGATCCTCGGCGGTGCCTTGGGCAATCTCTATGACCGCATGGTCCTAGGCCACGTCGTCGACTTCATCCTGGTGCACTGGCGTCAGGAGTGGCGCTTCCCGGCCTTCAACCTGGCCGATAGCGCCATTACCGTTGGCGCCATCATGTTGGCCCTGGATATGTTCCGCAAGAAAACGCCCGAGGAAGCCCATGGCTGAGATCACCATCGGCCCGGACACCCGGGTCACCCTGCATTTTGCCATCAAGCTGCAGAACGGCGACGTGGTGGACAGCACCTTCGACAAGGCACCGGCCACCTTCACCGTCGGTGACGGCAATCTGTTGCCTGGTTTCGAGCAGGCGCTGTTCGGCCTTGAAGCCGGTGCCAAAACCAGTCTGACCGTCCCGCCGGAGCGCGGCTTTGGACAGCCAAACGACGGCAACCTGCAGACCATGGCACGCGACGACTTCAATGACATGGAGCTGTCGCCCGGTCTGCTGATCATTTTCAGCGATGCCGCCGGTGGCGAGATGCCCGGCGTGGTCAAGAGCTACGACGACGAGCAGGTGGTCATCGACTTCAATCACCCGCTGGCCGGCCGTGTGCTTACCTTCGACGTGGAAATCCTGGCCATCGAACCTGCCGTCTCCCACTGATCTACCGCCGCCCGTGAAGCGGGCAGAGGAGCCTATGCAGATCAAGCTCGCCAATCCCCGCGGCTTCTGCGCCGGCGTGGACCGCGCTATCGACATCGTCGACCGTGCGCTGGATGTTTTCGGTCCGCCCATCTATGTGCGTCATGAAGTGGTGCACAACAAGTTCGTGGTCGACAACCTGCGCGCCCGCGGCGCCATTTTCGTCGAAGACGTGGCCGATGTGCCGGACGATGTCATTCTCATCTTCAGCGCCCACGGTGTCTCTCAGGCCGTGCGCCGTGAGGCCGCCGAGCGTGGCCTCAAGGTGTTCGATGCCACCTGCCCGCTGGTAACCAAGGTGCATATGGAAGTCGCGCGCTATAGCCGCGACGGCCAGGAATGCATCCTCATCGGCCACGCCGGGCATCCGGAGGTGGAGGGCACCATGGGCCAGTACGACGACCGCGCTGGCGGTGCCATCTACCTGGTGGAAGACGAAGAGGACGTGGAAAAGCTAGAGGTGCGTAATCCCGAGGCCCTGTTCTACGTCTCCCAGACCACCCTGTCGATGGACGACACCCGCAAGGTGATCGACGCCCTGCGTGCCAAGTTTCCGCACATCAACGGCCCGCGCAAGAACGACATCTGCTACGCCACCACCAACCGCCAGGACGCGGTAAAGACCCTGGCGCTGGAGAGCGACGTGGTCCTGGTAGTGGGCAGTCCCAGCAGCTCCAACTCCAACCGCCTGCGCGAACTCGCTGAACGCCTGGGCACCCCGGCCTATCTCATCGATGGTGCCGAGGATATGCAGCAGGGCTGGTTCGAAGGCGTGCAGCGTATCGGCGTTACCGCTGGTGCCTCGGCTCCCGAAGTCCTGGTGCGCGGCGTCATCGACCGGCTGCAGAGCTGGGGTGCCACTGGCGAAGTGGAGCTGGAAGGCGAGCCGGAGAACATCACCTTCACCCTGCCGCGCGAGCTCAGGATAAAGGCGGTATAACGCCTCGGCACAGCAGGTAAACAAAAAGGCCGCTGCTCCCAAGAGTAGCGGCCTTTTTGTTATTGAGCGGGAAGCAGCATCCGCCAGGACTGACGTCCATTGGCTGTAAGACCTGTCGTGGCCGAAATGCAGTTGCCGCTGGAATCACAGATCAGCGTGGTGAGGTTGGTGTTGCCCGTTCGGGTTCCGGTGAGAGAGTTATCTCCGATGGTGCCATCCGTACCTGAAATGGAGCCGGAACTCAGGCTGTCTGCCCCATCTATTCGACCGTCATTGTTGAGGTCGAAAACGTTGTGCAAGGTTCGCCCCCCCGCTTTGGCATCTGTTGCATAGAGGATGCTATCCAAGCCCGCGGAACAGGGATCAGCGTTGGGTGTAATGCTCGTGAATACCAGAGCGTCACCCAGGGTACGCAGCGGAAACACTATCCTTTCACCGGTATTCGTCGTGCTGCCAACCAGTTTGAGGTCGACATACCAGCCGGATTTGTCGACATCGGCATCTGTTTCACCGCTCGCGCTGTACCAGTTGATTGGGTTGGCGGAAAGGAGCCGAACGTTTCTCGTCACGCCGTTGTTCGAGTAGGTGGCGGCGGTGAGGGTTTGCTGTTGCAGAGATGAGCGGTTTCGAGTCTTCACCATGTTGTTAGTGGTGGTTTGACCTAGTGTCCAGCGGTCCCAGACGCCATAAACGGTCTGAACATCGAAGGGCGAGACCTTGTCATTGACGCCCAGGTAGCGACCCGTCCCGAAGGCGACCAGATAGCCCGTTAGGGTGGGATGCTGAATCAGCACGGGCGCCACCGTGATCGCTTGCGGCTTACCGGCGCCAGACCCCGTGGTCTGGTCATTGGTAGTGGCACGGTAGAGCGGGGCTCCACCAAAAGCTACCTGGAAACTTCTGGCACTGTCTGCACCATCGTTGTCTCGGGCAAAGGGGGTATCCGCTGACGTCGGCTTGAACAGATCGAATCGCCACAGGTTACCCAGCAAGTCCCCTGCGTAGGCTGCGTCAGTCACGATATCCGCGTTGTAATCCGCGGCTTGAATCGTAGAAAGGCCATTGCTGCCTCCGGTGGGGCTCTTTGCTTCCAGCGCTTTTATCAAGGTGCCGTCTTCGATCTTCAAGGCGTAGAGGATGGCCTTGCCGCTATTGGCGTTGGCGCTGTAGTAGCCGTTACCGAAAATGGCCGCCCAATTACCGTCGTGTAGGCGCTCGATAGATGGCTTACCGAAGCTATAACCTAGGTTGCTTAACTTGGTGGCTGCATCAAGTGTTGCTGCGCTATCGGACGTAAACTCCCAGAGCAGTTTGATTTTGGCAGGATCTGGATCCGTGATATCCAGGGCAAACAAGCCCCGTCCACCACCGCCAAGCGTCCCAACCAGGACCGTGCGCCACGTACTGTCACTCTTGAAGTAGACGTCTCTGACCGTGATGGGCCCATCTACATAGTAATGGTGGGCAAGATTGGCTGTGCCGTAGTCCTTTGCCATCAATCGGTTGAGATTGGGTATGACCGGCGTGGGTACGAAAGCAAAGGTCTCCTTTAGAGTGGCCGCATCGAAGGCATGCAGCATGCCATCGTTGGCACCGACATAGATCTGGGCACGTCGCGAGGCCTGAGTCTTTTGAAATTCGGTATAGCTGGCTGCCGTCCCATCGACCTTGCCGATCCGGTACGCTAGATACTGAGCGGGTCCTACCAAGACCGGTGAGGAATTGACGATGTCACCCAGCAGCGAGGTTCGAGTGCGGAAATTCGGGCATCCTGAAGAAGTACATTGGCCCAGCAGGAACCTGACCCGATCGGCGCCTTGTCCATCCCTATTGCCAGAAGGCGTACTGTCGAGCGAGTCCCGAAGATTTGTACCGTCGAAGCTTCTGTCTTTGAGATTTTCATAAGAGAAATCTTGCAGGCTCTTGCCGTCGGCACCGGCCATCTTGACGATACGGCCATCGGGGAAGTTGGCTCTGATGGTTGAGTTGATCGTCTTGCCATCGCTCTTGTAGGTGTCCCTGATCAGATCTCCCGTCCAGCCATCGGCGTTGAAGGACGTCCGATAGACGACCCGATTTCCCAGCCCGGTATCGTCGGTCTGGCCGCCCTGAACGGTAACGCGGGTAACGGAGGAGTTCTTCTGAACGATGCTGTTGAAGGCCTTGGCCAACTGGTCCTTTAGCGTAAGGGCATTGGTCACCAAGAGATAATTATCGGGCACCTGATCACCATCTGTATCCCAGTTGCCAGTAGTACCGTATTTGGCGGCGTACCACAGCGGGTCCTTGAGTACCCCGGCGCCTACGCCGGTCGCGCTGAATTGGCGTACTGCCGTGGGCGGCAGGCCCTTGCACTCGGGGTTATCCAGGTTGGCGATACACCAGCCAGCAGGTCGATTGGGCGGGGTATTGAGACGGTAGGCGGTCTGACTATCACATACACTTCTCTGACCGTTATTGACGGTGCCGTCTCTTAGGTCACAGACCTCGAGATAGAGTCCGTCCTTATCGGTGCCGGAAATCGTGTAACCCATGTGCTGCTGGGCGCCGCCCGCAGCGTATTCGGAGGTTAGGGTTATATTGAGCTTGAGCCTTCCACCATCATTCGGATCGGGAGCGACCGCGAGGGTATAGAGGACGATAGCGTCCATGTCGAAGTCTGCGCCCTCTTCACTGTCCTCCCAGTTGATCCGAAACTCTGCATAGGGACGGCCACCGTTGACGGTGCTGTCGGTATTTGCCGTCGTAGTGTTGGCTAGCTTCTGCACGTAGAAATCAGCGATCTGGTTGGTGGCCTGATACTGATTCTGCCCCGGATTCTGTACGGATTTGGCGAAGGGAACGAGAGTGATCTTGTTGTCCCCAACTGGAAATTCGATCTTGGGAAAAGGCGAAGCAAGGGCAACCGCATAGGTCAGCAAGGGCTTGCTGCCACCTATGTTGTGCATGGCGCCAAAGCGGGCTATCCCAGCCGAGTAGTAGGTGCCTTGCTTGCCTGGCTCTTCAGGCGCGAGGCCGCGAACGCGAGAGAGTGTCGTCAGCGTTTTTTGCGTGGGTGCACTGTCGGCAGCTGATTCGGTTTCGCCGATAAAGACCTTGGTATCGTTCAGGCCCTCTGCGGCGCCGATTGCATCCGTTTCGGTGCTTACGTTGAGATCGCTGATGGATTTGGGATTACCACTGCCGTCCGTCGTGTTGTCCCAGCGACTGCCCGGCAGTTTCCAATCGTAATTGGGATTGATATCACTCAGAACCGTCATGGCCGGGACAGAGCAGCGCGGATAGCCAGAACCGCCATTGCCTTTGGAATAGGGCGGTAGCCAATCCGGTTGTGAAAGTCCAAGCTTGGAATCAGGAGTGGTGGTCGTTTTGGAATAAGCGAAGCTTGGCGTCGGCCCTGAGGCGCCAGCAAAGTAGCGCAGCGCCTCATACATCATTTCCGCGGTAGGTGTGCCCCACATATAGCAGGGGTCGGTTGCCAGGTTGCTGGTAGGGTTGCGGTTGTAACCACAGCTGTCCTGGTCGTACTGGAAGTTGTTCGTGCCGTTGGAATTGTAGTAGGTGAAACCAACAGTCCGGAATTTGTTGATCGTGTCGACTATGCCACTGACGTCATTGCCAGCACCACAATTGCCATTGAGACAAAACTGCCCGGTGCTTAGGGTGAGCTCCCGGGCAAAGCTCTGGATGTTGGATCTCAGCACGCCGCCATAAAAGTGGTTTTTGTACGATCCGGTCAGCAAGCCGAAATACATCTTGTCGGTTTCGCCATAGTCATGAAGGATGCCGGTCGGTTTGTAGTTTCCTTTAAGATAAAGGCGGCAGTTGCTCTCGCGTAGGGCGGAATTACTGGTATTGCCCACGTCATTAGGGCACACCTCTACCTGGACGTTGTAGTCAACCCTTTTGGCGTTCTCGGGTATGCCTGCCGGTGTTTGCCAATACAATCCCCAGGAGTCACCGCCATCCACTTCCTCGTGGCGGAAAACGATATCGTAGTTGACGCCCGCTTGAAGGCTGACGCTTCCCGAGTGAGCATCGCTGCCACTGTCAAGAGGACCATGGCCGCCGTACCAACCTACTGTGGTGCCTCCCAGCTTTACTTCAACGGCATCATCGCCGTCGACAGAAATTTTATAGGTGCCAGTCGTGTCGACTTTTATCGTTCCGGTAATTTCGGTTATATAGTAGTCATTGCCGCATGTTTGCTTTCCAGAGGTTACAGCGCCGTTGAAAGGGTTATTATTCGAACCGGGTGCGTAGATGCCATTGCTGATGGCTTTTGATCCACACAGTCTGCTGCTTTGCCCATCGGTATTGAACAGGGTCGTCATGCCGGCGGCATTGGTGGGGTGAGTATTGTTGGACTTTGCCCAGGTCGAAATCTTTAGGTTTGTAAACGTCTCAGGCGGTATCAGCGTCCAGCCGTTCTTGGGGCCTGCATTCGTACAGATGATCCGAGCGCCGCTGGCATTGACACATTCATCGCCTCCCACGGGGCGTTCAATGGATACCCAGTTCCAAATCCGCAAGTTGACGTTAGTCAACACCCGCATTTGCGGAACGCCGGTTTCACTCAGAGATGCCACGGCTATCAAGTGCCGATAACCTACAGTCGGCGCCTTGAACGGTGTGAACTTACTGATGTCGTAACCATCAACTGCAACGCTGGTATATTCCTTGCCCCAGGTGTGAGCGTCCTGAGGAATGTGCGCGCCTTGCAGAACGGTAGTGGTAGCGTCATCGGTACTGCGATAGCCGCCAAAGAGTACCTTGCGCAGCGCATCCATACGGGAAGTGGCGATATAGTTTAGGAAATCGCCACTCCATTGACCGGTACATTCCTTGCCTGTGGTACCTGAGCCTACACCGGTGGGAACAAAGCGATTGCTGGTATAGGTATAGCAGAGCTTGGAGTTGAAATAGCCGTAGTAATCTATGCCCTTGTCGGCCTTGGTTTTGTAACCCTTGTAGCCGATGTCTAGAATGCCATCGCCGTTCAGGTCGGAGGCATCATTGTAGGCTTCATAGAAAAGTTTGTGATCACGCCCCATTACCAAGAGATTTAGTGGCGGAACGGAGTCGGTCACGAACAAAGGACTTTGCGCCACGTTGACATCATCCGCGGCACTCGACAGCAAAGGCGATACTAGGGCGCCAACGGTTATCAGCGATCTCGCCAAGAAGGTTTTCATTATCAATTCCCTGCTGTCTAGAATTGCCTGGAGATCACCGCTCGCAAGCAAACCACGTCAACCGAACAAGGCTTGGCATCGGCTGAACTGACGTCTGATTTGTAAGCCTGAGCGTTGACCTCGTAATAGGACACGCAGCCCTCACCCCTGGCATTTTTCTCCGGATCGCTGCAGCTGCTATTGGCGCCCTGAGGAATATCACGCAGGTACCAATGAACGTTTCTGTCCAATTTTGTCGGATTGCTGGTATCTCCATAGGCCAGCGACTTACTGACAAAGTCGGTTTTGTAACCATCGGCAGTGCTAGGAACGAAGCCCTGAATACAAGGCTTCTGCGTTAGAGGATTCGGACAGCCATCGGGCGCGCCGTTTTTACTGAGTCGGCGTTCAGCATCGCGGAGACCGGCTTCAGCGGCGGCAAGCAGATTCTTCTCTTCAAGCAGATTGCCGGTAATCCGGGTTTGCAGCGTACTTTCCTGGATGCTCGACACTGCCAGCAGCGTGATGAGGATCAGCATGATCAGCGCGATCAGCAGCGAGGCGCCTTTTTGGGAGCGACGTTTCATGGCATCAGATTTCTCAGGCTGATGGTGCTGCCGGCAATTTGGTAGATACGGCTATCGCCATCTTTGAAGTCTGTTTTGTAGCGGTCATTCCAGCTGGCGATGATAGGGTTGACGCCTGTATCCAGATTCTTGCTGCTGGCGAGTAGGAGTCGATAACGAACTGCACCGATCTGTTGCCCAGAGGCTGGTTTGTCACTGTAGCTGGAAACCTTCCTTGCAGTGGTGCTTGCCCCGAAGTCGAATCGCACATCGGCTACGCCATCGATCAGAGTGCCGATACCTTTTGGGGTCTGGCAGGTTAGCCCGGGAAGGTCCTCATCCGCATTCTTTGTTAAGGTGTAGCGCTCGACGAATTCCGCAGTAGTACTGGTATAGGGTATTTTCAGGTTTGCGCTATCGGATGCGCCATAGCCAAGACAGTCTAGTTCGGCTGTATCCCTGGGTTTGTATCTGATACACAGGGTCTGGCTGTCAGGGGTGTTGATCGCTTCTCCGCTTGAAAACTTGCAAAATTTATAATCTTTCGCAGGAAATTCTACGGTGACGTCGACAAAGGGACGTCTTCTGAATCCGGCTTTGGATAGCTGCTGCTCCAGCATCAAGAGCGAATAGCGCCCATTCTCTTGGTTGATGGCCTGGCCTTGCTGGAATAGGTAGTTTCGCTTATTGGAGATATAGAGTTGGGTTACGCCTAATATGAGAAAGCTACTGATGACCAAGGCAATCATAAGCTCAATAAGAGAAAGGCCCCTTTGATGGTGGGTCATGGCCTAGAGCTCCGACCGCAAGCGATAACGGCAGATGCCTTTGTCCGCATCGGCATCTTGGCTATCCATACACTCTCCGTTTCTGACTCTCCAGGCCAACTGGATCTCAACTGTGGTGCCATCGGCATCGCACGTTTTGGCAGCTTTCGCTTTGCACACCTGAAATTCGTTCGTTAGTAGGTCCGCATCCACGCCTGGAAGCAGTCGAGCGGCTTCTTGGGACCAACAGCCCAATTGCTTGTCCGCTTCACTGGGCGTGCTGGTACAGCTATCTACGGCAGTAAAAGCATCTCCTTTCTTCTTTTCAGAGACCTTTCCTTGGGCGCGCATCAGTTCGAGCGCGTCCTGAGCCAGCATCGCTGCCGTATTGCGCTGCGTGGTGTCCTGAGTAAAGGCGATGGACTTGCTTTGGAGTGCGACCATGCCGAGCACGCCGATCGTGATGAGTACCAGAGTCACCAGTACTTCGATCAGGCTGAAACCATCTGACTTGATGAGTGACCTACTCATGGTTTGCACGCGGCCAGGGCGTTGCCCGTTTCGTCTGCCTTGCCCTTGGCGTAACGCCTGGTCACACCATTACGTTGAATGTCGATCTTGTAGCCGTAAGCCACCTCTAGGTCGTGGCAGATGAAGTAACTGACGCGGGATGCGACGTCGCCGTTGGTGGTTCCGTCGGCGTAGTAGCTTAGATTCGCCTGGCTTGCCCGGACATTCACCTGGGCCGGACTGATAGACATCGTACGCAGCTGTGCGCTGGGAGCGTCACAGGAGCCGAGAACCGATATCAACTGCGTATCAGACAGACAAAGGGAAACGGTTGCACGCCTGAGTACCGCCTCTGATCGCGCATGCATGATCAAGCCAAATATATTATCCGCTACGCTGCTGGTCCGGGTCTGGTTGATGAGGCTTGTAAAGCTCGGTACTGCGATAGCTGCGAAAATGCCCAGCAGGGCCACCACCGTCAACATCTCGAGTAATGTGAATCCCTTCTGCGCATGGGCGCGATGCATGATGACTTCCTATACTCAGCCAGGGGTTAGTTTCTTGCCGAGCTCTGCAGCTGTCGCCTGGGAAGGGACGGTCGGGAGGAGATCTTGGATGGCCGGTTACGCGGCTTCGGAATGATCAATCTGCCGCTTGCTCAAGGCACAGGGGACGACCCTTTGGTCTGGCCAGGCGCGCACGGCCATGGTTATTGACGGCAATTCGAGAGATTTCCTTGCCATGCGTATTACACAGGGAAAGAGTGCCGTTGAGTCCAGCACTGGTGCCGTTGTGGCGGTAGGTAATGGCACTCGTCCGGTTCCATCTGATCTTCAAGCCAGGGGGCATATCCGATTGCCGCAGCAGAACCTCATCGGTATCGGTATCCCGCACCTGCCAACCGCGTGCCCAGCTATCTCCACATCCTGATTCATCAATCGGACATAGCACCACGGTATGGCCACGCTCAATGCTCAAGGTACGGGCCGCCTGCAAATGCCTGAGGAGGGTATTGGCCGTTGCTTGATTACGGATTCGCTCCAACCAGTCCGAGGCGATGGGCGCGGCTACAGCGGCCAGAATGGCAAGTATGCTTAGCATTAAAAGCATCTCGAACAGGCTCAGTCCGAGTTCAGAGGTTCTCTTCATTCTCATCCTTGAGAAAAAGGTAGACGCCGTCCTGGAAGGACTTTTTGCTCGTATTGGTAGAGAGTGTCAAGGCTAGATGATGAGGGTATGACGTGATCTTTGATGTAGCTGTGATTGGAGCCGGCGCGATAGGGCTGATGTCGGCCTATCACCTGTCCTTGAGCGGTCGGCGGGTGGTAGTGGTCGAGCGGGGCGAGCCAGGACGGGAGGCGTCCTGGGCGGGCGGCGGGATCGTTTCGCCGCTGTATCCCTGGCGCTATCAGCCGGCGGTGACGGCGCTGGCGCACTGGTCGCAGGATTTCTATCCGGTGCTGGGTGAGCGGTTGCGGCAGGAGACGGGCGTGGATCCCGAGGTCGAGGTCACCGGGCTGTACTGGCTCGACCTAGACGACGAGGCCGAGGCGCTGGACTGGGCGCGGCGCAATGTGCGGCCGCTGGCGGCGGTATCGGTCGCGGAGGTGCGGCAGCGGGTGCCGGTGCTGGGGCCGGGCTATGAACGGGCGGTCTTCATGGCGGGAGTGGCAAATGTACGCAATCCCCGGCTGGTGCGCTCCCTGCGCGAAGCCCTGCTGCGCATGCCGAATGTGACGCTATTGAGCGAGGCGCCGGTGACCGGCTTCCTGCGCCAGGGCGAGCGCGTGGTGGGCGTGCAGACCGGGCGCGAGGACATCCATGCCGAATCCGTGGTGGTGTGCGCGGGGGCCTGGAGCGGCGAGTTGTTGCAGAGTCTGGGGCTGGCGGTGCCGGTACGGCCGGTGAAGGGACAGATGCTGCTGTATCGCCAGCCGGTGGGCTTTCTGACCAGCATGGTGTTGGCCAAGGGGCGCTACGCTATACCGCGGCGCGATGGTCATATCCTGATCGGTAGTACCTTGGAACACGCCGAATTCGACAAGACGCCAACCGCCGAGGCCTTGGCCAGCCTGCAGGCTTCGGCCGCCGAGTTGCTACCGGCGCTGGCCGGCCAGGCGCCGGTGGGGCACTGGGCAGGACTGCGGCCAGGGTCGCCGGATGGCGTGCCCTTCATTGGGCCGGTGCCGGAGCTGCCCGGGTTGTGGCTCAACTGCGGGCACTATCGCAACGGCCTGGTGCTGGCGCCGGCCTCCTGTCAGTTGCTGACCGATCTGCTCACCGAACGCACGCCAATCATCGATCCGGCACCCTATGCGCCAGGCATGCGGCTGGCGGCGGGCTGATCAGTCGATGCCAAGCTTTTTCAGGCGGTAGCGCATCGAACGGAAGGAGAGGCCCAGGCGCTCCGCGGCGGCGGTGCGATTCCAGCGGGTCTCTTCGAGTGCCTGCATGATCAGCTGGCGCTCGATGGATTCCAGGTGGTCTTCGAGATTGGCGATGTTGGCCAGGCTGGCTTCGCCGGTAGCGGTGGCCGCTGGCGCATCGGCCAGGCGCAGATCGGCCGGCCGGATGACATCGCCTTCACACAGGGTGTAGGCCCGTTCCAGCATGTTTTCCAGTTCGCGCACGTTGCCGGGGAATCTATAGCTCTTGAGTCTGGCCAGGGCATCGTCGCCGAGGGTGGCCGGCGCGAGCCCCGCATCCCGTGCCAGGCGTTCGAGCATGTGGGTGGCCAGGGCGCCGATATCCTCGCGACGTTCGCGCAGGGCAGGCACCTGCAGCTCGATGACGTTGAGGCGGTAGTAGAGATCCTGGCGAAAGGTGCCGGCGGAGACTTCGGCGGCGAGGTCCCTGTGGGTAGCACTGAGAATGCGCACGTCCAGGCTGATTTCCTGCTGGCTGCCTACTGGGCGCACGGCCTTTTCCTGGATGGCGCGCAACAGCTTGACCTGCATCGGCAGCGGTAGATCGGCCACCTCGTCGAGAAACAGGGTGCCGCCCTGGGCGGCCTGGAACAGGCCCTGCTTGTCCTCGATGGCGCCGGTGAAGCTGCCCCTGCGATGTCCGAAGAATTCGCTTTCCACCAACTCGGAAGGAATGGCGCCACAGTTGACCGGCACGAAGGGCCGACCCGCGCGCGGACCCTGCTCGTGGATCAGGCGTGCCACGCGCTCCTTGCCGCTGCCCGATTCGCCACTGATGTAGACCGGCGCCTGACTGCGGGCGAGCTTGGCGATCTGCCCACGCAAGGCGCGCATGGGCGGGGATTCGCCCAGCAGCTGGGTTTCACTGGCACCGGGTGCTGGCGGGGTAGGGCCGGACAGGCGCAGCGCCGTGCCCACCAGCTCGCGCAGACGCGGCAGGTCCACCGGCTTGGTGAGGTAGTCGAAGGCGCCGGCCTTGAGGGCCTGAACGGCAGTTTCCAGGCTGCCGAAGGCGGTGATCATGGCCACCGGCAATTGCGGCATCCGCTGCTGGATGAAATTGATCAGCTCAAGGCCCGAGCCATCCGGCAGGCGCATGTCGGTCAGGCAGAGGTCGAAGCTTTCCCGTTCGAGAATGGCTCGCGCGTCGGTGATGTTCTTGGCGCTGGCGGTGTCGAGCTTCATCCGCCCCAGGGTGATTTCCAGGAGTTCGCGGATATCGGGTTCATCGTCGACGATCAGGACTTTCTGTCGGGCCATGCTCAGCTCATTGTGCGGGGATGGGCGAAGGTGATGCGAAAACAGCTGCCATTCGCCAAGGGATGATAGCCAAGTCTGGCCTGGTTGCTCTCGCAAAGCTCGCGGGAGATGTACAGGCCAAGTCCGGTCCCCTTGTTCTCGGTGGTGAAGAAGGGCTCGAACAGGTGATCGAGCTGTTCGGCGGCAACCCCGGGCCCATCGTCGACCACTTCGAGGATGGGGAGATCGCTTTCCGGGTCGCGGTAGGTGCTTAGCCAGACCTGGCCTATGCCGTGCTTTTGGCAGCTGTAGCGCAGGCCGTTCTGCACCAGGTTGGTCAGGATCTGGCCCAGCTGGTGGGGGTCCATGTGCGTCTGCAGGGTGCCGGGCTCGGTCTTGACGTGCAGGGTCTGGCCGGCGGGCAGGGTAGGGCGCAGTTCACCGGCGAAGCGGTGTGCCCAGTAGCGCAGGTCGATCAGCTGCGGCGCCGACTGCCGGCGGCGGGACAACTGCAGGACGTTTTCCACCACGCGATTCATCCGCCGCGACTGGTCCTGGATGATCTGCGCCAGGCGCCGATCCGGCGTGGTCAGCTCTTCGGACTCCTGCAGCAATTGCGCTGCATGACTGATGGCGCCCAGCGGATTGCGGATCTCGTGGGCGATGCCGGCGGTGAGGCGGCCAAGGGAGGCGAGCTTGAGTTGCTGGGCCTGCTGGGCGATGCGCGAGACGTCTTCGAGAAAGGTCAGGACCCGCTCGCCTTCGCCCTGCTGCAGGTGTGCGAAGCTGGGCTGCAGCAGCGGGCCGTTGGCATAGGCGCGCCAGGGTGCGGGGCGGATGCTGGGATTGCGCTCCCATTCTTCCAGCCGCTGGGCCAGCCCCAGGGTCAGCGGCGTGATGGTGTCTTCGTCGTCCACGCCCAGCAGGCGACGGGCTGCCGGATTGGCCAGCAGCACCTGGTATTCGGCATCGAAGACCAGGATGCCGGTGCGCATGCGCTCGAGGATGAGGGCGTTGAGGGCCTCCAGCTCGGCTACGGCGGTGGCTCGGGTTTCGGCCAGGGCCTGGCTGTCCAGCAAGCGCCGGACCAGTCCCTGTACCAGCAGCGCCGTGGCGAAGCAGAGGGTGCCCAGGCCAGCCGCCTGGACGTAACCGCTGCCGCTGTCGCCGCGGCGCAGGTCGAGATAGCCGGTCGCCAGCAGCAGGGCGATGGCGGCCAGGGCGGCGATCAGTAGGCCGCGTCGACCGCGGATCAGGACATTGGACACCCCGACGGTCACCACCAGCAGGCTGCCCATGCCGCTGGCGATGCCGCCAGCGAGGAAGAACAGCCCGCCGAGGGCGAGAATATCGATCAACGCCAGGGTGAAGGCGCGACCGCGCAGCAGTCGATGGCCGACCGCGAGCACGGCGTTGGTGGCGAGATAGGCCCAGCTGGCCTGGCGGAACAGGTGGCCATCAACGGTGCGCAGCCAGTGTTGATCCAGGTCGTTGGAGATCAGCACCACCAGTGCCAGGCCGATGACGATGCGGTAGAGATGGTAGAGCCGCAGGACCGCGTCGGCTCTCAGGATGCCTGGATCAGCTGCGTTGCTCATGCTGCAACCGGCGATGTTCGGCGCTGCAATACCAGCGCTGGCCTTCGCCATCGGCCAGGGCTCTTTCCTGGGGCACATGGACCCCGCAATGGGCGCAGCGCACCATGGCCTGGGGCGGCAGCTGACGCGACTTGCCAGCCGGCGTCTGCGTCTTGCCGCGCCACCAGCGCCTGATCATCCAGAACAGCGCGCCCAGGAGGACGAGCCACAACAGCAGGCGAAGCAGACCCATGGCGATCTCGCAGCGTGAAGGAACGGGAAGTTTAGCAGGGCCGCCGCAGCGGGTGAGCCCCCTATGGCATCGATTGTCCCGCTTCGCTGCATGCGGGAAAATGTGGGGATAAATCGGGCAAGGAAGAGTGCATGAGTCAGCTGCTGAAGGTCGTGATGGCGCAATTGAACCTCAAGGTCGGCGACATCCACGGTAACGTGGAAAGGATCATCGCCACGGCCCATGAGGCCCGTGATCGGTGGCAGGGCGAGTTCATCGTTTTCCCGGAATTGTCGCTGTGTGGCTATCCGCCGGAAGACCTGCTGCTGCGGTCGAGCATGCAGCGCCGGATCGAGCAGGGTCTGCAGCGAATTCGTCAGGAGATCGCCGGCATCCATGTGCTGGTGGGCTTTCCCTGGCTGGAGGAGGGGCGCCGTTTCAACGCCTGTGCGGTCTATCGTGACGGCGCCGAGCTGGCCTTCTATCGCAAGCAGCAACTGCCCAACTATCGGGTGTTCGATGAAAAGCGCTATTTCGAACCAGGCGACAGCGCCGCGGTGTTCGACTACCAGGGCGTGTCCATCGGCGTCACCATCTGCGAAGACATCTGGTTCGCCGAGCCCATGGCCAAGGCGCGAGCGGCCGGGGCGCGGCTGATGCTCAACCTCAACGCCTCGCCCTTCCACGGCGGCAAGCAGCTGGAGCGTGAAACCGTGGTAGGCGAACGTGCCCGCGAAGGCGGCATGCCGGTGGTCTACGTCAATCAGGTGGGCGGCCAGGACGAACTGGTGTTCGATGGCCACTCCTTCGTGGTGGATGCCCAGGGCCAGGCCAGCCAGCGGGCACCTGCCTTCGTCGAGGGACTCTATCCGGTGGTCTTCGACAGGAGCCTGAAGCCGCAGCCCGCCGAGCTCGCGCCGCTGGCCTCGCTGGAGGCCAGCGTCTATGACGCCTTGGTGCTCGGCGTGCGCGACTACGTGCGCAAAAACGGTTTCAAGGGGGTGGTGCTGGGCCTGTCCGGCGGCATCGACTCGGCCCTTGTGCTGGCGATCGCTGCGGATGCCCTGGGCGCGGAGCAGGTAGAGGCGGTGATGATGCCCTACCACTATACCGCCCAGATCAGCCTGGAAGACGCCGAGGCCGAGGCCCGGGCGCTGGGGGTGCGCTACAGCGTCCTGCCCATCGCACCCATGGTCGAAGCCTTCCAGCAGACCCTCGCTGGCGAATTCGCCGGGCTCGGCCGGGACACCACCGAGGAGAATCTACAGGCGCGCTGTCGGGGCAACCTGCTGATGGCCATTTCCAACAAGAAGGGCTATCTGGTGCTCACTACCGGTAACAAGAGCGAGATGGCGGTGGGCTATGCCACCCTCTATGGCGACATGGCCGGTGGCTTCGATGTGCTCAAGGACGTGCCCAAGACCCTGGTGTTCCGCCTCTGCGAGTACCGTAATCGCCATGGCGAGGTGATTCCCCAGCGGGTGATCGACCGGCCGCCGTCGGCGGAGCTGTCGCCGGACCAGAAGGACGAGGATTCGCTGCCGCCCTATTCGGTGCTCGACGAGATCCTGCGGCTGTATGTCGAGCAGGATCTGTCGGCGGTGGATATCGTCGCCGCCGGTTTCGACGAGGAAATGGTGCGCAAGGTGCTGCGCCTGGTAGATCTCAACGAGTACAAGCGACGGCAGGCGGCAGTCGGGGTACGTGTGACCGAACGCGGCTTCGGTCGTGACCGGCGCTATCCCATCACCTCGGGCTGGCGGATAGGCGACTAGGATACGTGGCGCCGGATTTCTGATCCGGCGTCAGTCTTCACGATCAGAAGCTGACGCAATAAAAAGGGGAAGCCACTGGCTTCCCCTTTTTCACGTCTGGTGCTGGATCAGTCGAACAGACCAAAGGTCAGGCGGCTGAACCAGGAACGCTTGGCCGGAGCCGGCGTCGCGCCACCGGCCTTCTCGGCTTCGGCCGGGTCGACGATGCGGAGCTCGGGCGCCAGGTTGTCACGCTCTTCCTGGAACTTGCGCTGGATGTCCTGGCTGGCACGGGTCTCACCGGGCGGCAGCGGATCGCTCGGGCGATCGATCAGGCCCAGGGTCGCGCGGGTCAGCCAGGAACGCTGCTGATCCTTGTCGTCCGGCTCGCGCAGCTGGAATTCGCCATCCTTGAGGCTGACGTTGTCCGGGTAGTTGAGCTTGAGGGTTTCCAGGCTGGTGGCCGCCAGGTCGTTGAGGCCCAGGTGCTTGTAGGCTTCGGTCATGATCGCCAGGCCATCACCCACGGACGGCGTACCCTGGAAATTCTCGACCACGTAGCGGCCGCGGTTGGCGGCGGCCACATAGGCCTTGCGGGTCAGGTAGTAGTGGCCGACATGCACGTCGTAGGCCGCCAGCAGGTTGCGCAGGTAGACCATGCGCGCCTTGGCGTCCGGCGCGTAGCGGCTGTTGGGGAAGCGGCTGGCGAACTGGGCGAAGTCATTGAAGGAGTCACGCGCCGCGCCTGGATCACGCTTGGTCATGTCCAGCGGCAGGAAGCGCGCCAGCAGGCCGCGGTCCTGTTCGAAGGAAGACACGCCCTTCATGTAGTAGGCATAGTCGACATTGGGGTGCTGCGGATGCAGACGGATGAAGCGATCCGCCGCCGTGCGCGCTGCCTCGGGCTCGCCATTCTTGTAGTTGGCGTAGATCAGCTCCAGCTGGGCCTGTTCGGCATAGCGACCGAAGGGATAGCGCGACTCCAGGGCCTTCAGCTTGCTGATGGCGTCCGTGTAGCTGCTGTTGGAGATATCGCGCTGAGCCTGAGTATAGAGCTCGCCTTCCGGCATGTTTTCCGGAACCTCGGGCGCTTTCGAGGAGCAGGCGGCGGTGAGGACTAGGCTGGTGACCAGCAGCAGGTGCTTCAATTGCATGGCGGCTTGGATTCCCCGAAACGGTCGGCGGTGCAGGGATGAGGGCGGAAGGCACTCACCTAGCCTGTGACGGGGCCGGAACCGTCCTGTTATGATGATCGACCCGGAATGCCGGGGCAAAAAAGTCGCCGTATTTAACCACAGGGTCGGGCCGATTCCAAAAGCCCCGCCATTGCCCGCGCAGATCCATGTCCGAATCCATCGTTCTCAATGCCGAAGTCCCCTACGAACTTGGTGGCCAGCGCCTCGATCAGGTCGCTGCCCAGTTGTTCGCCGAACACTCCCGCTCGCGTCTCGCCGCCTGGATCAAGGATGGCAGCCTGACCGTCGATGGCGCCGTGCTGCGCCCACGTGACACCGTGCACGGCGGGGCCCAGCTGGCACTGCGTGCCGAGCGCGAAGCCCAGGGCGAGTGGGTTGCCCAGGACATCGAGCTGGACATCGTCTACGAAGACGATCACCTGCTGGTGCTCGACAAGCCGGCCGGGCTGGTGGTGCATCCGGCCGCTGGCCACGCCGATGGCACCCTGCTCAATGCCTTGCTGCACCATGTGCCGGGACTGGAAAGCGTGCCGCGCGCCGGTATCGTCCATCGCCTGGACAAGGACACCACCGGTCTCATGGTGGTGGCCAAGACCCTGGAGGCCCATACCCATCTGGTCGCCCAGCTGCAGGCGCGGTCGGTGAGCCGCATCTACGAAGCCATCGTCGCCGGGGTGATCGTCGCCGGGAGCACGGTCAATGCCCCCATCGGTCGGCATTCCCAGCGGCGTCAGCAGATGGCGGTGATCGCCGGTGGCAAGCCCGCCGTCAGTCACTACCGGGTGCTGGAGCGCTTCCGCGCCTATACCCATACCCGGGTCAAGCTGGAGACCGGCCGGACCCACCAGATCCGCGTGCACATGACCCACGTCGGTTTTCCCCTGGTAGGCGATCCGGTCTACGGTGGTCGCTTCAAGATTCCGCCAGCGACCAACCCGACCCTGATCAAGACCCTGCGCGAGTTTCCGCGCCAAGCCCTGCATGCCCGCTTTCTCGAACTGGATCATCCGGTGACCGGCGAGCGTCTGCGCTGGGAATCGCCGCTGCCGGAAGATCTGGTCTGGCTGCTCGATCTGTTGCGCCAGGACCGGGAGTCCTTCGAGTGACAGGCGCTGACTGGCTGCGGCCGGACTGGCCGGCGCCGGTCGGCGTCCAGGCCTGCGTCACCACCCGTGCCGGTGGTGTCAGCCAGCCGCCTTTCGCTAGCTTCAATCTCGGTAACCACGTCGGCGACGATCCGGCGGCAGTCGCGGAAAATCGTCGGCGCCTGGGCGAGGCGCTTGGCTGCCAGCCGGCCTGGCTCGAACAGGTGCACGGCACCGACGTGGTCGAGGCCGATCCGGCTCGGGTGTTGTGCGCCGATGCCGCGTGGACTGAGACGCCCGGCGTTGCCGTGACCATGATGACCGCGGATTGCCTGCCGGCGTTGTTCTGTCGCCGCGATGGTTCGCGCGTCGCGGCGGCTCATGCCGGCTGGCGCGGTCTGGCCGGTGGCGTACTGGAAGCTGCCGCCACCAGCCTGGAGGTAGCGCCCGCCGAGGTGCTGGTCTGGTTGGGCCCGGCCATTGGTCCGGCCAGCTTCGAAGTGGGCGCCGAGGTACGCGAGGCTTTCATCGCCCAGCACGCCGAGGCGGAACGCTGCTTCATGGCGCGAGGCGGAGACAAGTACCTGGGTGATCTCTACGCCCTGGCGCGTCTGCGGCTCGCTGCCCAGGGCATCACCGCGGTATATGGCGGCGGCTTCGATACCTTCGCTGATCACCAGCGCTTCTTCTCCTATCGGCGTGCCCCTCGCACGGGTCGCTTCGCCAGCCTGATCTGGATCAATCCCTAGGTCTTTTTTCGGGATGTCAAGCCTCATTGGCTTGAATCGTTACGCATCGCCCCTATCTAAAGGTCATTCCCGCGGGTAATCAAAAGCGCCGTCTGCCGCGCTGTCCCGCGTTTCAGATAGGACCTTGCCCATGCGTATAGACCGTTTTACCAGCAAACTGCAGCTCGCCCTGGCGGATGCCCAGTCCTTGGCCGTAGGCCATGACCATCCGGCCATCGAGCCGCTACACCTGTTCTCCGCTCTGCTCGAACAGCAGGGTGGTTCCATTTCCCCGTTGCTGCGCCAGGTCGGCTTCGACCTCGCCAGCTTGCGCAAGACCCTGGCCGAAGAGCTGGACAAGCTGCCCAAGATCCAGACGCCCACGGGCGACGTGAATCTCTCCCAGGACCTGGCGCGTCTGCTCAACCAGGCCGATCGCCTGGCCCAGCAGAAGGGTGACCAGTTCATCTCCAGCGAACTGGTCCTGCTCGCCGCCATGGACGAGAACACCCGTCTCGGCAAGTTGCTGCTGGGGCAGGGCGTTTCGCGCAAGGCGCTGGAGAACGCCATCAACAACCTGCGGGGTGGCGAAGCGGTCAACGACCCCAATGCCGAGGACAGCCGCAAGGCCCTGGACAAGTTCACCGTCGACCTCACCAAGCGCGCCGAGGATGGCAAGCTCGATCCGGTGATCGGTCGTGACGACGAGATCCGCCGCACCATCCAGGTCCTGCAGCGCCGGACCAAGAACAACCCGGTGCTGATCGGTGAGCCTGGCGTTGGCAAGACCGCCATCGCCGAGGGCCTGGCCCAGCGCATCATCAACGGCGAAGTGCCTGACGGCCTCAAGGACAAGCGCCTGCTGGCACTGGACATGGGTGCCCTGATCGCCGGTGCCAAGTTCCGCGGCGAGTTCGAGGAGCGCCTGAAAGGCGTGCTCAACGAACTGGGCAAGCAGGAAGGCCGCATCATCCTGTTCATCGACGAACTGCACACCATGGTCGGCGCCGGCAAGGCCGAGGGCGCCATGGATGCCGGCAACATGCTCAAGCCGGCCCTGGCCCGTGGCGAGCTGCATTGTGTCGGTGCCACCACCCTCGACGAGTATCGCCAGTTCATAGAGAAGGATGCGGCCCTTGAGCGGCGCTTCCAGAAGGTGCTGGTGGACGAACCGAGCGAAGAAGACACCATTGCCATCCTGCGTGGCCTCAAGGAGCGCTACGAGGTGCACCACAAGGTGGCCATCACCGACGGCGCCATCATCGCCGCGGCCAAGCTGTCCCATCGCTACATCACCGATCGCCAGCTGCCGGACAAGGCCATCGACCTGATCGACGAAGCCGCCAGCCGCATCCGCATGGAGATCGATTCCAAGCCCGAGGCCCTGGATCGTCTGGACCGCCGGCTGATCCAGCTCAAGGTGGAGCGCCAGGCATTGAAGAAGGAAGAGGACGAGGCCGCGCGCAAGCGTCTGGAAAAGCTCGACGAGGACATCGCTCGCCTCGAGCAGGAATACGCCGACCTGGAAGAGATCTGGAAGGCCGAAAAGGCCGAAGTGCAGGATTCCGCTCAGCTGCAGCAGCGCATCGAGCAGGCACGTATCGAGCTGGAGGCGGCCCGTCGCAAGGGTGACCTCAACCGCATGGCCGAGCTGCAGTACGGCACCATCCCCGATCTGGAGCGCAGCCTGCAGATGGTCGACCAGCACGAGAAACCGGCCAACCAGCTCCTGCGCAACAAGGTCACCGAAGACGAGATCGCCGAAGTGGTCTCCAAGTGGACCGGCATCCCGGTCAGCAAGATGCTCGAAGGTGAGCGCGACAAGCTCTTGCGCATGGAAGACGCCCTGCACAACAGGGTGATCGGTCAGGACGAGGCGGTTACCGCGGTGGCCAATGCCGTGCGCCGGTCGCGGGCGGGGCTGTCCGATCCGAATCGCCCCAGCGGCTCCTTCCTCTTCCTCGGCCCGACCGGGGTGGGCAAGACCGAGCTATGCAAGTCGCTGGCGGAGTTTCTCTTCGATACCGAAGACGCCATGGTGCGCATCGACATGTCCGAGTTCATGGAGAAGCACTCCGTGGCTCGGCTGATCGGTGCGCCGCCCGGCTATGTCGGTTATGAGGAGGGCGGTTACCTGACCGAGGCCGTACGGCGCAAACCCTATTCGGTGGTCCTGCTGGACGAAGTGGAGAAGGCCCATCCGGACGTCTTCAATATCCTCCTGCAGGTGTTGGACGACGGCCGTCTGACCGACAGCCAGGGCCGGACGGTGGATTTTCGCAACGCGGTGATCGTCATGACCTCGAACCTGGGCTCGGCGCAGATTCAGGAACTGGTCGGCGACCCCGACGCCCAGCGCGCGGCGGTGATGGATGCGGTAGCGAGCCATTTCCGCCCCGAGTTCATCAACCGGATCGACGAGGTGGTGGTGTTCGAGCCCCTGGGGCGCGAACAGATCGCCGGCATCGCCGAGATCCAGTTGCAGCACCTGCGGCAGCGACTGGCCGAGCGTGATCTGCAGCTGGAGCTGACGCCCGAGGCCTTGGACAAGCTGGTCGCGGTGGGCTACGACCCGGTCTACGGCGCGCGTCCGCTGAAGCGGGCTATCCAGCGCTGGATCGAGAACCCGCTGGCCCAGCGCATCCTGTCTGGCGCTTTCGCGCCGGGCAGCCGGATTCAGGGCAGTGTGGAGGATGACGAGATCGTCTTTGCCTAGGAAAACACCGGGCGACTTCAGGGTCGCCCGGCTTTCTACATAAATTTGTGAAAAAACAGCAGGCTAGGTGTTGACGTCTGTTTCTACTTCCGTAAAATGGCGCACCTCACTTACGGCAAAGCCTAAAGGGCTTTACGGTAAGCGGGGTTGGAAGACCGAAGTTCCGCGATAGCTCAGTCGGTAGAGCAAATGACTGTTAATCATTGGGTCCCTGGTTCGAGTCCAGGTCGCGGAGCCACTTCCAGTTTCGGGGTATAGCGCAGCCCGGTAGCGCGCCTGCTTTGGGAGCAGGATGTCGGGAGTTCGAATCCCCCTACCCCGACCATATTTGGGTCGTTAGCTCAGTTGGTAGAGCAGTTGGCTTTTAACCAATTGGTCGTAGGTTCGAATCCTACACGACCCACCATTTCTACCAGAAACCCTCCGCAAGGAGGGTTTTTGCGTTTCTGGGCACTTATTCTTCCTCAGACCCAGCCCCAGACTAAGCGTTATCCCGAAATCTTTCTGCTTCCAGTATTCCGCCTTGCCATCCTCGACTTATCACGCCGCGCTCTATTTCGCTCATCTCCGGCGAACACCTTAATCCGGGTAGCTTTCCGCGCGAATAGAAGCGATAGCCGGTCATAGCGACTGCCTAAGCACTTACTACTATCAGGTGAAGTAACGAGCTTTTAGGCGGTGGGAATGCAGTCGAAACGCCTCTCGGGTTTCACGCTCATCGAGGTCCTGGTCGTCATAGCGCTGCTGGGTATTGTAACGGCGCTGGCGGCGCCTGGCTTCGCGAACCTGGTGCAAAGCAACCGCGTCCAGGCGGCAGCAGGGGAGTTGCAGCGCGCTCTCTATTATGCACGCAGTGAAGCCATGAGCCGGGGGGTGAACGTCGTGATCGCCACCGAGCCGGAAGATACCAATGGCTGGATGGGTGCGCTGAAAATCACCACGGCCAAGACTGTGGTGCTGCCAAATGCCGAAGTCCTGCGGCAATACAGTGGCGGGCTGGGAAATGGCGTCAACGGGAGGGGTTTCATTGGCGGTGCTCCTCTCACTAGTCTGACCTTCCAGCCCAATGGCAGTCTGAAACTCAGCGGCGAAGCCACCATTCGCATCTGCGCCACCAATGCGCTCACCCAAGGCAAGCAGTTCACCCTCAACCAAGGCGGAGTGCTGACAGTAATCGACTACACGCCTAGTCGTGCCAGCGCCGTGGGGTGCAGCTAGATGAAGCGTCGGGAGGGTGGGTTCAGCATGATCGAGGTGCTGGTCAGTCTGGTGATCATCTGCATCGGCGTGCTGGGCATGGTCGCCCTGCAAACGCGTAGCGTGGCGCTGTCCCAAGACTCCGTGCAGCGCAGCAACGCCATGGTGCTGGCCAACGAGCTGCTCGAACTGATGCGCAGCAATCGTGATCAGGTGGTGGCGAGTGACAAGGTCAAGATCGACGGAGCCTATATCAAGCAGCCCGGCACCAACTTTCGCACCAAGGCGCTCGATGCCGGCAAGACCTGTTTGACCCGGGATCGCTCCGCAGGAGGCGAGACGGTGGCGGGGCAGGATCTGGTTTGCTGGTTGAATCAGGTGAAAGCCTTGCTGCCGGTGACGGATACGCTGATCGCCAGCAGTTTCGCGGTCTGTCCGGCGTCCGGCGTACCGCCATTGCCCTCCAGCGATACCGCCGGTAATACCACACCGCTCAAGGTCTGCGAGACCAATGCGGTGGCACCGGTAATGGTGGTGGTGGCCTGGCAGGACGTCAGCAACGATTCGCTGAATTGCCCCAGGGGCGTCTGCTACTACGCCCTACGCTCGGAGCTGTAGGCCATGGACCTCAAACCACGCAGACAGAGGGGCTTTTCCCTCATCGAGATGATGATCGTCCTGACCGTGGGCACCTTTCTAGTGCTGGGCGTTTCGCAGATCTATATCAACAACAAGCGCAGCTTTCTCTTCCAGCAGGGCCAGACCGGCAATCGCAACAACGCCCAGCTGACCTTGCAGGTGCTCGATCGGCAATTGGCACGGACCGGCTTCCGCGCCGAAATCCGTTATCAGGGTAGCCTGCAGGCAGCCTTTCCGGCGGTGGGTGAGGTCAAGGATGCCGATGACATCAGCTGTCCAGCCTTCGCTGCCGGCGCCACCTTCGCAGCGACCACGGACAGCGTCAACGCACCCACCGGTGTCTGCATTCGCTATCAGGGCGCACTGGACAGCAAGGACCAGGACTGCCTCGGCAACCCCATCCCGCGAGTGAATCTCAATGCAGGCGGCAACGTCCTGCTTAAGCTGCGCTATACGGCAGGAAATGCCCCTGGCAGTGGCACCCTGAGCTGCACCGTCTGGAGCGAGCGTGGGGGCGCGCTGACACCGAAGGGCAGTGCGGTGCTGGTGCAGGGACTGCAGGACTTCCGCTGGTCAATCCCACCCAAGGCGGATACACCAGCCGTGCGCTACGCGGCATTGCTCAGTACCACTGAAGCATTACCCAGCGATGTGGCCAGCAATACGGCTGCCAATTGGCAGACCCTGACCGGACTGCAGATCGCGGACGCCAGTCGACCCATGCAGATACTGCAGAGCACCGTCACCCTGAGGAATCTTGCGCTATGAGCCCGGTCCTTGGCAGGCAGCGCGGCGCGACCTTGCTGATCGCCCTGGTGATGTTGTTGCTGCTGTCGCTACTGGCCGCCTCCAGCATGCGTCAGACCTTGCTGCAGGCGCGCAGTGGCGGTGCCGCTCTGGAAAACACCCAGGCCTTCAATGCCGCGGAGGCGGCGTTGCGCGAAGGTGAGCGGCGATTGGTGGCCCTCAGTCGGCAACCGTCCTTCACGGCCTTCAGTGCCGGCTTCGCCAGTTGTTCGGAAAGCGTGCCAGCGGTACGCAGTGCCTTCGCTAAGGCGCCAACCGGCGACCTGTGCATCCTGACCAAGGCTAGCGATCTCAATACCGGTGCCCTGACCCAGACCTGGGCAGCAGCGGCGCTTCAGGCAAGCGGGACCGATCCTACAGCGCGTACCGTCGCCTATCGCGGCTCCGATGGCAGCGCTTCCTTCGCCCAGACACCCCGTTGGGTAGTGACGGCCATAGGTAGCAGCTCGGTCGATGTCTCGGCGCCAGCCACCAACCTGTTTCGGATCACTGCCGTGGCCCAGGATCGCGGCAAGCGCTTTCCGGTAATCCTGCAAAGTGTCGTCGCCCTGGAGGTGCCATGAGCCGAGCTGCATCGGGCATCGGGTCTCTGGCCCTGCTGCTGACCCTGGCCGCACCTGCGGCTCAGGCTGCGGCCCTGAATCTGAGCCAACAGCTGCTGTTTCTGACCAACAGTGTCGGTCCCAATCTGTTCGTTACCCTGGACAATTCCACCAGCATGCAGATGGCGGTGGTGCCGGATGCCTCCAATACCGATGCCATCCGCCCAACCCGCCGTGCCAAATCGGCGGCCTTCAACAGTCTCTACTACAACCCGGCGATCAGCTATCCGGCGCCCTATGCGGTGAGCTACAGCAGTACGGGCGGGCTGACCCGTACGCGACTGTCCACCAGCTTTACCAGTGCCTATGTAAACGGCTATCGATCGAGCCTGGGTAGCGTCAATCTGGCCACCGACTACCGCGTCAGCTGGAGTTATAACCCCAATCTGGTTACTACAGATCCCAATGTGGCGCGGGGTAACTCCTACGGAAATCCGGGGCTGCAGAACAATAGCCCGAGCATGCTGGCGGAGAACCCGTCTCAGGATTTTTTCAGTAGTGGTAATTACCGTGGAACCAGCTCGACCTATGGCAGCCTCACGCTGCTCACTATTCTGTTGGGTGTCGGCTTCAGCGAGAACATCAACGGTGCTCAAGTCAGTATCAGCGACGCCTCCCTGCTTGAGCGCCTACTGACAGGGGCAGCGCTCAATGGTGGCTGTACTGCGAGCATTGCCAATACGACGTCGGTTACCTACAGCAATGTTACCTGTACCCGCAACGTGGACTACGGGCTGCTTGGGGTGGTTTCCTCGGTCAACTACACGGTCACGGCCAATACCAATGTTTCTGCTGCCATCACCGGCGTGCAGGCCTATTACTATCTCTACGATACGACACTCAGTACTTGTCTTCCCGCCACCTTGCAGACCGAGGGCTGTTACCGCCGGGTCCTGGTCGGCAGCTCTTCCGGTCCCGGCGGGACGGACGAGCGGCAGAACTTTGCTAACTGGTATTCCTTCTATCGCAGCCGTGCCCTGGCCGCTCAGACATCGACCAACCTGGCCCTGGCGGATGCCTCGGAAAATCTCCGACTTGGCTGGCAGGCATTAGGTACCAGTGACAGCTGCATCTTGGTAACAGCCAACGCCAACTGCCGCGGCATCAGCAACTCCAGTTCCACGACCTATGACAATCGGTTGAGACCCTTTGCTGGTTCGCACCGGGCGGCTTTCTTCACCTGGCTCGGTGATGTCTATTACAACCAGAGCACGCCGCTGCTCCAGGCGGTTGCTCGTGTCGGCGAGCTGCTCAAGACCAGTGGGAGCAATAGCCCATACGCCTACGATCCAGGTAACAGCGAGTCACCGGTCTATGGCTGTCGCGCCAGCTATAGTCTGGTGGTGACGGACGGGATCTGGAATTCGGCCTTTACCTCCAGCAACTCCGACGGCTCTGCCGCGACCCTCCCGGACGGACAGCAGTACTCACCCCAGGCACCCTTCCAAGACACCACCTCCAGCACTCTCGCAGACCTGGCCTTTCTCTACTGGCGCACCGATGCCCAACCCGGGCTCGACAACAAGGTACCGCCCTACAATACCGTGACCAACAGCGAGGTTCGGGGCCCCAATACGCTTTCGCCCTACTGGAATCCGCGCAATGACCCCGCCACCTGGCAGCACCTCACGGGGTTCTACGTGGGTATCGGCTTGAGCAGTGCGCTGATCAATCCCGATTGGGATGGCGATACCTTCGCCGGTGGCTATGCTGGCTTGGCCGCAAGCACTACGCCCTGGCCGGTGGCGGGTGCGGATAACTCGGTCAATCAGAATAACGTCTACGACCTCTGGCACGCGGCGATCAATTCGCGGGGCGAGTTCTTCAGTGCGGAAAACGCCAGCGATCTGATCACCTCCCTTGGCAAGGTCGTCACGCGGATCACCCAGTCCACCAGCGTCGGCGCCAGCCAGATCGTATCGCCCACCCGAGTGGGGGACACCAACGCGCTCTTTACCTATTCCCCATCCTTTTCCAGTGCCGACTGGAGCGGGGATGTCATCAAGTACCAACGCACGGGTACCACCCAGACGAGGATCTGGAGCGCCGCTCAACAACTCGATGGCAAGTACGCTGCAGGTAATACCGGCTTCGGCACTCGCAAGATCTATATGGCCAAGGGTGGCGCCTTGACCGATTTCGCCTGGGTGAATCTGAATACCGATCAACGACTCAGTCTCAACAAGACTTCCGGTGGCACGACCGACACCTATGGCAGTCGTCGAGTGGATTATCTGCGCGGCGATCGTGGCCAGGAGGCGCCTGGCGCTACGCCGGCGTTCCGGCCGCGCAGTCATATCCTTGGTGACATCGTGAATTCCTCACCGGTGGTAGTGGATGGCCCCAATAGTCCCATCGCCCTGATGGACGCGACCGTTGGCGACAATTCCTACGCGACGTTCCGCAGCACCAATGCGTCCCGTGAGCGACGTATCTATGTCGGTGCCAACGACGGCATGCTGCATGCCTTCAACGACCAGGGGCAGGAGGTCTATGCCTTCGTTCCCAGCGCGGTCATCGTCAATCTCACCCGGCTGACGGAGCGCAGCTATAACGGAGGGGGCCATCAGTCCTATGTCGACAACACGCCAGTAGTGGGCGACGTCTATTTCAACGGGGCCTGGCGCACGGTACTGATCGGCACGTTGCGCGGGGGAGGGCGGGGCATCTTTGCACTGGACATAACCAATCCCAATGCCCCGGTGCTGCTCTGGGAAAAGTCTGACGCCGACGCCAGCTACAAGGACCTGGGCTTCACCTACGCCCAGCCCGTCATTACCCGGCTGCATACCGGCGGCTGGGGCGTGGTGGTCAGCAATGGCTACAACAGTGCCCAGGACAACGCCGTGCTCTATGTAATGAGCGTGGCCGACGGCAGCCTGATCAAGGCCTTGCCGGCCAGCGATAATATCGCCACACCCAACGGCCTGAGTTCGCCCTTCGTGGCCGATGTCGATGGCGACCTGATTGCCGATTACGCCTATGCCGGTGACCTCCACGGCAATCTCTGGCGCTTCGATCTGATCGGCACCTCCCTAACCGCAACGGCCGCAGCGGACAACTTCCGTGTCGCCTTCGGGGGGCGGCCACTCTATACCGCCCAGGCCAGTAGCCTGGTGTCCGGTACTACCAATCTGGTCCAGCCGATCACCGCCAGTCCTGCGGTCGTGGCTCACCCGAGTGGAACGGGACATCTGGTGCTCTTTGGTACCGGTAAGTATCTCGAAGCCAGCGACGCCCTCGCCAATACCAGCAAGGCGATGACTCTCTACGGCATCTGGGATCGCCAGACCGATGGCTCGGCCGCTGGCAGTACTCCGGTACTGACGATCGCCAACCTCCAGCAGCAGACCCTGGGCAGCGATCAGCGCATCAGCTACACCAGTTCTGCCGGTTCCAGCGTCAGCAGTACGGCTAACACCCTCTCCACGACGTCAGTCAGCTATGACGCCATTACGGCGACCAATGGCAAACAGGGCTGGTATCTGAATCTGCCCTTGAATGGCGAACTGGTAATCAACAAGCCCCAACTGTTCAACGGTACCCTGCTGATGAGTTCCCTGATTCCCAGCACCGACGCCTGTACCGCCGGGGTCACTACCTACCTCTATGCCCTGGATCCCTACACCGGCGGCAACAACAGCGGCCTGTTCAACTTGGGGACGGACACGGTCTATGGGCGTATCCAGCTCGATGGTCTGCTCGGTGGGATCGTGCCCTTCGTCTACGGTGACGGCACTTTCAGCATGGAAGGGACCCTGGCGGATGCGGCGATCTATGGCAGCGACGGCAAGTCACCGAATGGCTTGCGGGGTGATCTGCCCGCCAGTCGCCGCCAGACCTGGCGCGTAATCACCAACCAGGACTAGCGGCAGCGGCTTTCACGCAGGCATGAAAAAGCCCGGCACTAGGCCGGGCTTTTTCATGGAGCGGGGCGTCTCAACGCGCGTAGGTTACCAGCACGTCACCCGGGATCTGGAAATCTACCGACATCATCACGGACAGTGCGGTGATGGCGATAATGGAGAACCCGAACAGCTTGCGGGCCCACTGCACGTCATTCTCGGCCTGATAGCCCATGAAGGCCAGGCGCAGCCACCAGGCGCCGATCACGGCGGCCACTGCCAGGTAGACGTAGCCGGCATAGCCAAGCACGGTCAACAGCAGGGTGGCGGCCAGGAAGGCTACGGTGTACCAGACGATGTGACGCTTGGTTACCGAGATGCCCTTGGCCACCGGCAGCACCGGAATCGAGGCCGCGGTGTAGTCCTTGAGACGGAAGATGGCGATGGCGTAGGAGTGCGGCATCTGCCAGAGGCAGAAGATCAGCAGCAGCACCGCAGCACCGCTGTCGAACTGGCCGCTGGCAGCGCAATAACCGATCACCGGCGGAGCGGCACCGGACAGGCTGCCGACCAGGGTACCGTGGACCGAGGCGCGCTTGAGCCAGAGGCTGTAGAGCCCCACGTATACCACGAACCCCATCACCGCGAAGGCGGTGGCGACCAGGTTGGTCGCCACGTAGAGCAGCCCCACTCCGGCCAGGCCGAGGAGGGTGGCATAGGCCAGCGCCACCTTCGAGGAGATCGTGCCCTGGACCAGGGCACGATTGCGGGTCCTTTCCATCTTCTGATCGATGTCCATATCGATCACGTTGTTGAACACACAGCCAGAAGCAATGACCAACGACACCCCGATAGCCGTCGCCAGCAGCAACAGCGGGTCGATGCTTCCTTTGGAAGCCAGGAAGAACCCGCCGGCAACCGAGATCAGGTTGCCGAAGATGATGCCCGGCTTGGTCACGAGAAGGTACTTCTTGATCATTACGTCGGCCCGGTTCAGTGGATCATCATGTTGTGGTGCATGTGGTACATGATCCACAGGGATCCCACGACCACGATACCGACGATGACCACGGTGAAACCAAAGGAGATCACGTTCCAACGCTGCTCTTCGGACGTGTTCAGGTGCAGGAAGAAGTACAGGTGCACCAGCAGCTGTACCACCGCCATGATCACCACGATCGCCAGGGTCGCGCCCTTGGAGAAGGTGGGGAACATCACCAGGCCGAAGGGAATGACCGTCAGGATGACCGACAGGATGAAGCCGACCATGTAGCTCTTGAGAGTGCCATGGCTTTCGGCGGTATGCCCGTGGGCGTTATGGTCGTGCGCCATTACAGCACCCCCATCAGATAGACGATGGTGAAGACGAAGATCCAGATGATGTCCAGGAAGTGCCAGAACAGGCTCAGGCACGACAGGCGGGTGGCATTGGTGGTGGTCAGGCCCTTGGAAGCGACCTGCAGCATCAACACGATCATCCAGATCAGACCCGAGCTCACGTGCAGGCCGTGGGTGCCGACCAGCGCGAAGAACGACGACAGGAAGGCACTGCGATCCGGACCGTAGCCTTCTTCGATCAGATGGTGGAACTCATAGACTTCCATGCCGATGAAGCCGGCACCGAACAGCCAGGTGACCGCCAGCCAGCCCAGGACGCCACCCTTGCTGCCATGGTGCTGGGCAATCATGGCGAAGCCATAGGTGATACTGGAGAACAGCAGCAGGAAGGTTTCGACCAGGACGAACGACAGTTCGAAGATGTCCTTCTGGGAGGGGCCATCAGCATGGGCCCCGCTCAGTACTGCATAGGTCGCGAACAGCGTCCCGAACAGAATGCAGTCGGTCATCAGGTAGGACCAGAAGCCGAACGTCTTCATCGATCCGGCGTCGTGGTGCCCATGCTCCTCGGCATGGGCGACTTCGTTATGCATAACTTGATTCGCCATTGGTTAGGCCTGCTTCAATTTCGCCAGGGACTGAATGCGCGCGTTTTCGATGCGTGCCACTTCTTCCGCTGGTACGTAGTAGTCGACGTCTTCGTCATAGCTGCGGACGACCGCAGTGACGATGCAGCCTACGAAGCTGGCGATGGCCAGCCACCAGATGTGCCAGATCAGGGCAAAGCCAAGGATCAGGGCGAAGAGGCTGATCACGATGCCGGCGCCGGTATTGCGCGGCATGTGGATCTGCTTGTAGTCCGCATCCTTCTTCTCGGTGATGCCTTTTTCCTTCATGCCCCAGTAGGCGTCGATGTCGTGCACTTCCGGCACTTCAGCGAAGTTATAGAAGGGCGGCGGCGAAGAGGTGGACCATTCCAGGGTACGGCCATCCCACGGATCGCCCGTCACGTCCATGTTCTCCGGCAGATTGCGGTCGCGGATACTGACGTAGAACATCCACAGCTGGCTCAGGATACCCAGGGCGATGATGCCGGCGCCGATGGCGGCGGTCACCAGGAAGGGGTGCCAGTCGGGGTTGTCATAGTGGTTCAGACGACGGGTCATGCCCATAAAGCCCAGCATGTACAGCGGCATGAAGGCGACATAGAAGCCGATCAGCCAGCACCAGAAGGCCTGCTTGTTCAGCTTCTCGTTCAGCTTGAAGCCGAAGACCTTCGGGAACCAGTAGATCATGCCGGCGAAGTAGCCGAACACGGCGCCGCCGATGATCACGTTGTGGAAGTGAGCGATCAGGAACAGGCTGTTGTGCAGCACGAAGTCGGCGCCCGGTACCGCCAGCAGAACGCCGGTCATGCCGCCGATGCTGAAGGTCACGATGAAGCCCAGGGTCCAGAGCATCGGCGAGGTGAACTGGATGCGGCCCTGGTACATGGTGAACAGCCAGGTGAAGATCTTCACACCCGTCGGGATCGCAATGATCATGGTCGCGATGCCGAAGAAGGCGTTGACGTTACCGCCCGAGCCCATGGTGAAGAAGTGGTGCAGCCAGACGATGAAGGACAGCACGGTAATGGCTACCGTTGCCCAGACCATCGACACATAGCCGAACAGACGCTTCTTGCTGAAGGTGGAGGTCACTTCCGAGAACACGCCGAAGGCCGGCAGGATCAGGATGTATACCTCGGGATGGCCCCAGGCCCAGATCAGGTTGGTGTACATCATCTGGTTGCCGCCGGCTTCCGCGGTGAAGAAGTGGAAGCCCAGGTAACGGTCCAGGGTCAGCAGTGCCAGGGTAACGGTCAGGATCGGGAAGGCTGCCATGATCAGGATGGCAGTACACCAGGAGGTCCAGGTGAAGATCGGCATGCGCATCAGGGTCATGCCCTTGGTGCGCATCTTCAGCACGGTCACGAAGAAGTTGACGCCGGTCAGGGTCGTGCCGATACCGGACAACTGGAGCGCCCAGATGTAGTAGTCCATCCCTACGCCTGGACTGTACTTGATGCCTGACAGCGGCGGATAGGCCACCCAGCCGGTCGCGGCGAATTCGCCCACGAACAGCGACATCATGATCAGCACGGCGCCGGCTACGAACAGCCAGAAGCTCAGTGAGTTCAGGAAGGGGAAGGCCACGTCGCGGGCACCGATCTGCAGCGGTGTCACCACGTTCATCAAGCCGGCCACGAAGGGCATCGCCACGAAGAAGATCATGATCACGCCGTGGGCGGTGAAGATCTGGTCGTAGTGATGAGGCGGCAGGTAGCCCTCGGCCCCGCCAGAGGCGATGGCCTGCTGGCTACGCATGAGGATGGCGTCGGAGAAGCCGCGCAGCAGCATGATCAGGGCGACGATGAAGTACATCACGCCGATCTTCTTGTGGTCGACGGTGGTCAGCCACTCTTTCCAGAGGTAGCCCCACTTGCCGAAGTAACTGATCGCTCCCACCAGTCCCAGGCCGCCCAGGGCGACCGCGAGGAAGGTTACGAGAATGATCGGCTCGTGATACGGAATATCCGCGAGAGTTAATTTACCGAACATGACTTATTCCTCGGTACCGTGTTGACCGCCGTGCTGGCTCATGTCCATCACGTGATCGGTCTGCTTGCTGAAGTCGGACTTCATGAACTTCTTGATGACCGTTCTGAACAGATCCGGCTCGACCGTCGAGTAGTAGACGACCGGCTGCTTCTCGCTGGGCTTGGCCAGCTCGGTGTAGCTCGCCTGATCCAGGGTCTTGCCACCCGACTGCTTGACCTTGTTTACCCAGGCGTCGAAATCACCGGCGGTGGGTACCGCGTGCACGGCAAAGATCATGTCGGAGAAGCCAGCGCCACTGTAGTTGGCAGAGCGGCCTTCGAACTCGCCGGGATGATCGGCGATCAGGTGCAGCTGGCTCTGCATGCCGGACATGGCGTAGATCATGCCGCCCAGGGCCGGGATGGACAGGGTGTTCATGACCGACTCGGAGGTGATCTTGAACTGCACCGGGCGATTGACCGGGATGGCGATTTCATTCACCGAAGCGATGCCCTGCTCCGGGTAGATGAACAGCCATTTCCAGTCCATCGAGACCGCTTCGATCACCAGCGGCTGCTCGGGATGGTCGAGGGGCTTGAAGGGATCCAGTTCATGGGAGGTCTTCCAGGACAGGATGCTCAGGAACACCACGATCGCCAGGGGGACCAGCCAGACCACGGCTTCGATCTTGTAGGAGTGAGCCCAGTTCGGGGTGTACTTGGCGTCCTTGTTGGTCGCGCGGTACTTCCAGGCGAACAGGAAGGTCATCACGATGACCGGGATCACCACGATCAGCATGAGGCCGAACGCTGTGTAGATGAGGTTGCGTTCTTGCACGCCGATGGAGCCTTTCGGATCCAGCAGCACGGCGTCGCACCCGCTGAGCAGCAGCGCGGCGGCACCGGCCAGAAGCCAACCGGTTGGTTTTAGATACTTCGTTAGTTTCATCTCACGACCTCAGTAGAGCGGCTCATCGTGGTTATTCTCTCAACGTGCCTGTCGCCAGCCTCATGCTCCGCAACGGACAGGCATCCGTGCGGCAGGCTGATGGATTGCAGAAATTGCGGGATTTCGCAGCGCGGTATGGTGCCACAGAGGGGCTGGATATTCGACCCTTTGGTCAGCCGCCGTTCAGGTCTTGCCGGCCGTCAAGAAAGCAGAAAACGGGCGGTGTAAGGCACTGTCATGCGCTGGGTAAGAGTAGCTGAGCAGCGGGGAGTCGCCAGTTTGATCAGGCTTATGCGGTTCGCCCGGAGGCAAGGCTCAGGTCGGGGAAGGGCGCAAAAAAGCGCGGCCCAAGGCGGCTAAGGCCTTGAAGGCTTTGAAAAGACAGGGCGAGGAAGAAGCAGAAGGGTGGTGCCGGAGATAGGAGTCGAACCTACGACCTTCGCATTACGAATGCGCCGCTCTACCAACTGAGCTACACCGGCACGAAGCTTTCAATGATAAGTCTTCGGTTATCTGCTGTGCAAGCCTGGTCATTGAGTGTGCATGAAGGCCTGTGGCGATGTGTCGCACTGCTGCCTGCTCCGGATTTCGCGATTCACCAATGCCTCTCGGCCATACGCGATTTTTGAGAGGAGAGGTCAGCGGTCAGGAGCGAGGTCCATTCGGGAAACCTTTGCGGGAGTCGTCATACCTAATCCTTCGCGGATCCAGCCTTGCCGCAGCTTCGACCCCCTGATCCTTCCAATTGATAGCTGCCCATGCGGAGAGCCCCAATGACCGATTACTCCCTTACGCGTCGTAACGTACTCGTTGGCTCCGCCGTGGGGCTAGCTGCCGCTGCTTCAGGCGCTGCCGTCGCCCAGGAAGGCGCCAGCGTGCCTCGCCCCGCCAAGCCGCTGCAGGACCCGCGCACCAAGTACACCCGTGAGCCCTTCAAGGAGCAGCGCCAGGAATGGCCGGCGCTGACCAGCAAGATGGAACCGCGTCCCGATCATGGCGAGACCAGCTATCACGGCTCGGGCCGCCTGGCCGGGCGCAAGGCCCTCATCACCGGCGGCGACAGCGGTATCGGTCGCGCCGTGGCCATCGCCTTCGCCCGCGAGGGGGCGGATGTGGCCATCAACTATCACCCTTCCGAAGAATCCGACGCCCAGGAAGTGGTCAAGCTGATCCAGGAGGCCGGGCGCAAGGCCATCACCCTGCCGGCCGACATCCGTACCCAGGAGGCTTGCGAAGAGGTGGTGAACAAGGCCATCCAGCAACTAGGTGGCCTGGATCTCTTGGTGAACAACGCGGCTTACCAACAGAGCAAGGCCGACATCCTCGAAATAACCGACGAGCAATTCGACCGAACCTTCAAGACCAACGTCTATCACGTCTTCCGCTTCAGCAAGGCCGCCATCCCGCACCTGCCGCCGGGCGCCAGCATCATCAATACCGTCTCGGTGAATTCCTACGATCCTGGTGAAGAGCTGATCGATTACGCCTCGACTAAAGCCGCCATCCTCAATCTCACCAAGGGCATGGCCAAGCAACTGGCCAAGAAGGGCATCCGCGTCAACGCCGTGGCACCGGGTCCGGTTTGGACACCGCTGCAGGTAGCGGGTGGGCAATTGGAAGGACAGATGAAGGAGTTCGGCCAGGACACGCCGCTGGGCAGGGCCGGGCAGCCGGCGGAGTTGGCGGGGCTTTATGTAGCGCTGGCGGAGGAGGATGCGAGTTTTAGTACAGGGACGGTGGTGGGGGCGTTTGGGGGGAAGGGGATGCCTTAATAGCGTTTTCTATTCAAAGCTAGATTTTTGCGTTTATCTTAGTTGTGTTTGAAAGGCCTTCACTGGCCTTTCAAACACACAAAAAATTACATCGATGCGCAGTTTGACGGGCGGACTGCATCTGCTAGATCAGAAGTGCAAACCCAGCTGCCATCAGCAACGGTATATACGAGATCAACTTTCTTTCCATTGATCTTGTCGTTCACGCCGCTCGTTTTAAAGGTTGCTTCTAGCTTGCAGGAAGTTGTGCCAGTTGCTGTTGCGGTGATTCCAGAAACATACTTTCCCGACAATGTATAGCCGTTAGAGCTGTTAAGCGCACCTGCAGGTACGGGGGCTGCACTCGTACCGCCAGCAGCAGCTGTGCTACAAGCGTTAGCTAATCCAGCCGAGCCGGCTACATCAACGAGGGGGGTCTTTAGCCCGCCTAGCAAAGTCATCGCCTCGGCTACTTGCGCGCGGGCGGTATAGTTTTGATATTGCGGGATTGCGATTGCTGCCAGAATACCGATGATCGCAACCACGATCATCAATTCGATCAGGGTAAAACCTTTTTGAGCTTTCATTTCAAATCTCCGAGGTTGGATCAGGCCAACGTGCCTGCTTGAGGTATAGCACAGGCCGTGCCAAAGAAAAGTGGCGACTGCAGCACGTTTTCCTTGTGGTGGGCGTCAATAAAAGGGCAGCACGTGACAAAAAATGTCAGCTGTCTGACGCCATTTTGCGGACGGTCTGGGGGGTGCTATAACGCCTGTTGTAGCCAAGGGCGGGAATAATGATGAACGAGACGGTGATGCTGTCAGGGCTGGCACGGCAGTTGGTGGATGCTCAACTGCTGGCGGAGGCGGCAGCGCAGCAGGCGGTGGTCAAGGCCAAGCAGGCCAAGGTGCCACTAGTGACCTATCTCGTTCAGCAGCGGCTAGTGCAGAGCCGACCGCTGGCAGAATTGGCTGCTCAGGAGTTCGGTGTGCCCTTTTTGGATCTATCGGCCATCGACAAGGAGCAACTGCCCAAGGACATCGTCAATGAGAAGCTGATGCAACAGCATCACTTCCTGCCGCTGAGCAAGAGGGGCAACAAGCTTTTCATCGCGCTCTCGGATCCGACCAACCAGCAGGCCATTAACGATGTCTCCTTTGGCAGCAAGCTGGCGGTCGAGGTCGTGCTGGTCGAGGACGACAAGCTCCATCAGGCCATCGAGCGGTATCTAGATACGGGTACGGGTGGTCTGGATCTGGGTGACATTGATCTCGACCTGGAGACAGATGGCAGCGAGCGTCCTCAAGAAGCCGTAGCCGGCACCGATGCCGACGATGCGCCCGTGGTGAAGTTCGTCAACAAGATGCTGCTCGATGCCATCAAGAAGGGGTCGTCCGACCTGCACTTCGAGCCCTATGAAAAGATGTACCGGGTGCGCTTCCGCACTGACGGCGTCCTCCACGAGGCGGCGCGGCCGCCGGTACAACTGGTGTCACGGATCTCGGCGCGGCTCAAGGTGATGTCCAATATGGATATCTCCGAGCGGCGCAAACCCCAGGATGGGCGGGTCAAGCTGAAGGTATCCAAGACCAAGTCCATTGACTTCCGCGTCAACACCTTGCCCACCCTGTGGGGCGAGAAGATCGTGATGCGGATTCTGGATTCCTCCAGTGCCCAGATGGGGATCGATGCCCTAGGCTACGAGGATGTGCAGAAAGAGCTCTACCTGCAGGCGCTCAAGCAGCCACAGGGAATGATCCTGGTGACCGGGCCGACCGGTTCGGGCAAGACGGTCTCCCTCTATACCGGTCTCAATATCCTCAATACCGAAGACATCAATATTTCCACTGCCGAGGATCCGGTGGAGATCAACCTGGAAGGCATCAACCAGGTCAACGTCAATCCCCGTCAAGGACTCGACTTCTCCCAGGCGTTGCGGGCCTTCCTGCGTCAGGATCCTGACGTGATCATGGTTGGTGAGATTCGAGATCTGGAAACGGCGGAGATTGCCATCAAGGCGGCCCAGACCGGCCATATGGTGATGTCGACCCTCCACACCAACAGCGCGGCGGAAACCCTGACGCGTCTGCGGAACATGGGGGTGCCCGCCTTCAACCTGGCGACTTCGGTCAACCTGATCATCGCCCAGCGTCTGGCGCGCAAGCTGTGCAATAAATGCAAGAGAGTCCATGAGGTACCGCGTGAGGCGCTCTTGGCCGAAGGATTTCGCGAGGAAGAGATCGGTAGCTTTACCCTCTACCAACCCATTGGCTGTGAGGACTGCAATGCCGGTTATCGTGGTCGGGTAGGTATCTATGAGGTGGTGAAGGTCACCCCGGCGCTGCAGCAGATGATCATGGAAGAGGGTAACTCCATCGAGATCGCGGCGCGGATGCGCAAAGAGGGCTTCAATGATCTGCGACGGTCGGGGCTGGTGAAGGCCATGCAGGGGATTACCAGTCTGGAAGAGATCAATCGGGTGACCAAGGACTGATGGTTTTCCCTCACCCTAGCCCTCTCCCAGAGGGAGAGAGGACTTGATCGGAGCGGCGGTTGTGGAGCGCGCATAAGGTTTCAGCATCACAGGGCGTCTACAAGTCCGGCATATGGCGCGATGCTTGCCTTTAAAGCGGCAACCGGCTCTGAACAGAGCATTCTTTTGACGGGCTCGCCACGGCGGGCCGAGCCTTTGACGAGTCGAGGCCATGGCCGATAAAGCTATCAAGATGGGCAGCTTCACCTGGGAAGGGACCGATCGCAAAGGGACCAAGGTGAAGGGCGAGATGACGGGCCTGAATCCTGCGCTGATCAAGGCGCAGTTGCGCAAGCAGGGCATCAATCCGACCCGGGTGCGCAAGAAGTCGGTGTCGCTGTTCGGCAAGGGCAAGAAGATCAAGCCCATGGATATTGCCCTGTTCACTCGACAGCTGGCGACCATGATGAGCGCCGGTGTGCCCCTGCTGCAGGCCTTCGACATCATTGGCGAGGGCTTCGACAATCCCAACATGCGCAAGATGGTCGACGACATCAAGCAGGACGTTGCCGCGGGTAACAGCCTGGCCAACTCCTTGCGCAAGCAGCCGCAGTATTTCGATGACCTCTATTGCAACCTGGTGGATGCCGGTGAGCAATCGGGTGCCTTGGAGACCTTGCTGGATCGGGTAGCCACCTACAAGGAAAAGACCGAGGCGTTGAAGAAGAAGATCAAGAAGGCCATGACCTATCCCGCAGCGGTGATCGTCGTCGCGGTGATCGTGTCGGCCATTCTATTGATCAAGGTAGTGCCTCAATTCCAGTCGGTATTCGAGGGGTTCGGGGCTCAGTTGCCGGCCTTTACCCTTATGGTCATCGCGATTTCCGAGGTCTTGCAGGAGTGGTGGTTGCTGGTACTGGGCGGGCTCTTTGTGCTGGCTTTCTTCCTTCGCCACTTCTACAAGAAATCGGAAAAATTCCGCGACGCGGTCGACCGGGGATTACTGAAGATCCCATTGATCGGCTCCATTCTCTATAAATCGGCCATTGCCCGTTATGCGCGGACCCTGGCCACTACCTTCGCGGCGGGGGTCCCCCTGGTGGATGCCCTGGACTCGGTAGCGGGTGCGGCCGGCAACGTGGTGTTCCGCAATGCCGTGGAGAAGATCAAAGGCGATGTGTCCACCGGTATGCAACTCAACTTCTCCATGCGTACCACCGGGGTGTTCTCTTCGATGGCCATCCAGATGACGGCCATTGGTGAGGAGTCGGGCTCGCTGGACGAGATGCTGTCCAAGGTCGCGACCTTCTATGAAGACGAGGTCGACAACATGGTCGACAACCTCACCACGCTGATGGAGCCGATGATCATGTCGGTCCTCGGGGTTCTGGTCGGTGGTCTGATCATTGCCATGTACCTGCCCATCTTCCAGCTCGGCTCGGTGGTCTGATGGCGCTGTTGGAGTTTTTGGCCAGCGCGCCGCTGGCCGCGGCGCTGTGCGCGCTAGTCCTGGGGTTTTTGGTAGGCAGCTTTCTCAATGTGGTGGTCTATCGCCTGCCGATGATGCTCAGGCGGGATTGGCAGGCGGAGGCGCGCGAAGTACTGGAGCTACCAGCCGAGCCGGCCGGCGCCCCTTTCGACCTGGCGCGGCCTGCTTCTCGCTGCCCTCATTGCCAGCGTGCCGTACGGCCCTGGGAAAATGTGCCGGTGTTGAGCTATCTGCTCTTGCGCGGTCGTTGCAAGGGCTGTCAGGCGAGCATCAGCTTGCGTTATCCAATAGTAGAGTTGGCCTGCGGACTGCTATCCGCCTGGGTGATCTGGCATCTAGGTGTCACCTGGCAGGGCGGGACTTTCCTGCTGCTGACCTGGGGGCTGCTGGCGGCCAGTCTGATCGATGCCGATCATCAGCTGTTGCCAGACGTCATCGTCCTGCCGTTGCTATGGTTGGGGCTGATCGCCAATCAGTTCAGGCTGTTCACCACCCTCGGCGATGCCGTCTGGGGCGCGGTAGCGGGCTATCTGAGTCTGTGGCTAGTGTTCCAGCTGTTCCGCCTGGTGACCGGGAAGGAAGGCATGGGCTATGGCGACTTCAAGTTGCTGGCGCTGCTCGGCGCCTGGGGGGGCTGGCAGATCCTGCCCCTGACCATCCTGCTGTCGTCGCTGGTGGGTGCCATCCTGGGCGTCATCACCCTGCGTCTGCGGCGGGCAGAAACCAGCACGCCCTTGCCCTTTGGTCCCTATCTCGCCGTAGCGGGGTGGATTGCCTTGCTCTGGGGTGATCAAATAACCGGCTTGTACCTGAACTTCGCCGGATTCCGATGACTTCTGCCTGGACCCTCGGCCTGACCGGGGGCATCGGCAGTGGCAAGAGCGCCGCTGCCGAGCATTTCGCCCAGTTGGGCATCACCTGTGTCGACGCCGATCAGGCCGCCCGTTGGGTGGTCGAGCCGGGACGACCGGCGCTGGCCGAGATCGCCGGGCATTTTTCATCGGCTGTCTTGCAGCCGGATGGCAGCCTGGACCGGGCGGCGCTTCGGACCGCGATCTTTGCCGATCCGGCCGAGCGGCGCTGGCTCGAAGCCCTGCTGCATCCCCTTATTCGCCAGGAGATCCTGGCGGCCCTGGCCCGGGCCGAGTCGCCCTACGCCATCCTGGTGTCGCCGTTGCTGTTCGAATCCGGGCAACGGGCGCTGGTCCGGCGCGGGCTGGTGATAGACGCGCCGGAAGCGCTGCAGCTTGAGCGAGCCATGCGCCGTGACGGAGTGGACGAAGCCCAGGTGCGGGCCATCCTGGCGGCGCAGCTGCCGCGGGCTGAGCGCCTGGCCAAGGCGGATGACGTCATCTGCAACGACGGCGATCTCGCCACGCTCCACACCGAAGTGGAGCGCCTGCATTCCTTTTATCTGACCCTTGACGGAGGCCAAGCATGAGCACTCTCACCGTGGACTGCCCCACCTGTGGCGCACCCGTGGAATGGAGCGAGAAGAGCGCCAATCGGCCCTTCTGTTCCGACCGCTGCAAACTGATCGACCTGGGTGCCTGGGCGGCGGAAGAACACGCCATCCCGGGCAATGAGCTGGAAGACGATCTCTACTCGGAAGACCTTAATCGGCGCGGCCACTAAGCTTTGTCTGAAAAGTGCCTGCGCTCGGCCATGCGGCGTTAAAAATCCGCTCGGAATGCTCATTTACCACTCGTAAACTCCGCTTCCTCACAGATTTTTGCTTTGCCTGGCCTTCGCTCGGCGACCTCTCAGACAAGCTTAGGAGGCGCCTTCCCTCATAGCCGTTGCGCCCACGCCTGGGCAGTCGCCTGGGCTGCCTGGCGCAGTTTGGCCGCCAGTTCGGGTTTCTCGTATTCCAGCGGACTCGACGCCGTTACCGTATGGATGCGGTCGCGCTTGATGAAGAACACCTGGGTGCCCAGCAGCGGTTTGCTGCAGGCACTCGCGCCTTCGCCGAGACCGTCGATGGCCTTGCACTCCAGTTGCTCGCTGAGCGATTGCACCTGCCGGCGCAATTTGGGCAGCGCCCTGCCACCATTTTCGTAGCCCGCCGACAGGCCCAGCAGGTAGTTGGCGGGTTGGCCGGTGTCGCGGTCGGTGAAGGCGCAGCCGCCGGCGATCTGGCGGGCATAGGCCAGGGGCAGGCCGGAGGTCTGCTGGAGCAGGGGTAGGGGCAGCTGGGCCTGCAGGCTGGAGCAGTCGACGGGTTCGCCGTTATCGGCATGGGCGAGGGCAGCGCCCAGGAGCAGGGGAAGGGCAACGAGGAAACGCATGAAAACATCCTGTCGATGGCCGGCGGCCGATAGAGGCCGAGTCTACCGGCTGGAACCTCGTTTCAGGCGGGGAGACAGGAGCGGCTGTGCGCTGCGTCATGCGTCGGTAGGCACATTGCGGACTGGTATCCGGCGCGGGTGATCCTTACCCTGGCCGCAGACAGCGAACAGCGAGGCGTAGGATGTCCGAGGCGCTCACTCCCGGATTCATGGTGGTACACGGCAATCGGCTCGAAGAGCTGCGCGGCCTGGCGGTCGGCTGGATGCGGCGGTATCCCCTGGCGCCGTTGGAAAACGAACAGGTATTGGTGCAGAGCAATGGCATCGCCCAGTGGCTCAAGCTGGCGTTGGCCGAAGATCCGCGTGGCGACGACGAGGGCGGCTGCGGGGTGGCCGCGGCGCTGGAAGTGCAACTGCCGGCGGCCTTTCTCTGGCGCACCTATCGCCAGGTGCTGGGCCGTGACCAGGTACCGCCATCCTCGCCGCTGGACCGCGCGCCCCTGACCTGGCGCCTGATGCGGCTCTTGCCGACCCTGCTCATGCAGCCCGACTTCGCCGCACTGCGGCGTTTTCTCGACGATGACGGCGATCTGCGCAAGAGATACCAGTTGGCCGAGCGTCTGGCCGATCTCTATGACGGCTACCAGGTCTACCGCGCCGACTGGCTCAACGACTGGGCAGCGGGCCGCGATCTGCTGGCCAGCCTGCGTGACAGTCGGCGCCCCCTGCCCGAGAGCTGTCGCTGGCAGGCGCAGCTGTGGCGGGCGCTGTTGGCCGATGTGGGCGACGGCGGCCTGGCCCGCAGCCGGGCCGGAGTGCACCGGCGCTTTCTGGAGGTGATGCAGGCGGCCACCGAAGCGCCGGCTGGTCTGCCGCGGCGGGTGGTGATCTTTGGCCTGTCGGCGATTCCGGCGCAGACCCTCGAAGCCCTGGCCGCGCTGGCGCGCTTCAGCCAGGTGCTGCTCTGCGTGCACAATCCCTGTCGCCATCACTGGTCCGACATCGTCGCCGACCAGGATCTGCTGCGACAGAACTATCGGCGCCAGCAGCGCAAGCCGGGCATGCCCCAGACCCTGGATGCCGAGGCGCTGCATCAGCACGGTCAGCCGCTGCTGGCGAGCTGGGGCAAGCAGGGCCGCGACTACATCCACCTGCTGGACGAATTCGACGAGCCTGACGGCTATCGTCGGCTGTTCGAGGACCTCAATGGCGGCCGTATCGATCTCTTCGCCGAGACCGAACCCCAGCATCTGCTCGGCCAGTTGCAGGACGATATCCTCGAGCTGCGTCCGCTGACCGAGACCCGCGAACGCTGGCCGGCAGTTGATCCGGCGCGGGACAGGTCCATGCGTTTCCATGTGGCCCATAGTCCGCAGCGTGAGGTGGAGATCCTCCACGATCAGCTCTTGGCGCGCTTCAATAGCGATGGCAGCCTGAGGCCGCGCGACGTCATCGTCATGGTGCCGGACATCGATGCCTATGCGCCGCACATCCGTGCGGTGTTCGGTCAGCTCGACCGCCAGGATCCGCGCTTCATCCCCTTCAGCCTGGCCGACCAGCACCAGCGTGGCTTCCAGCCGTTGCTGATCGCTTTGGAGCATCTGCTGCAATTGCCCGACAGCCGCTTCGCCCTGAGCGAGATCCTCGACCTGCTGGACGTGCCGGCGGTGCGTGCTCGCTTCGGCCTGCGTGAGGGCGATCTGCCGACCCTGCATCTCTGGCTGGAGGGCGCCGGCGTGCGCTGGGGGCTGGATGCCGAGCAACGCAGTCGCCTCGACCTGCCTGAAGGCCTGACGCAGAACACCTGGCGCTTTGGCCTGAGGCGCATGCTGCTGGGCTATGCCGTAGGCAGCGGCGCGGCCCTGGGCGATATCGAACCCTTCGACGAGGTGGGTGGCCTGGACGCGGCGCTGGTCGGGCCGCTGGTGGATCTACTCGATGCGCTGGATGCGGCCCAGGTGGCGCTGGCCCAGCCGGCCCGGCCGGCGGAGTGGGGCGCTCGCCTGCAGGCGCTGCTGGCGCTGTTCTTCAGTGCTCAGGATGAGCATGACGAATACCTGCTGGAGCAGCTGGAAAATCTGCGCGAGCGTTGGCTGGAGCTGTGCGAAGACGTTGCCCTGGACGAAGAGCTGCCGCTCACCGTGGTCCGCGAGGCCTGGCTGGCCGGACTGGACAGCGGGGGCCTGGCCCAGCGCTTTCTCGCCGGGGCGGTCAATTTCTGCACCCTGATGCCCATGCGCGCCATTCCCTTCCGGGTGGTCTGTCTGCTGGGCATGCACGATGGCGCCTATCCGCGCATCCAGTCGCCGCTGGATTTCGATCTCATGGCCCAGGACTATCGCCCCGGTGACCGCTCGCGGCGCGAGGATGATCGCTATCTGCTGCTGGAGGCGCTGCTCTCGGCACGCGATCAGTTCTATGTCAGCTGGGTGGGGCGCAGCATCCGCGACAATAGCGAGCGCCCGCCGTCGGTGCTGGTCGCCCAGTTGCGTGACCATCTCCAGGCCGGTTGGCGGCTGGCAGGGCATGAAGAGGAGCCTGAGCGTCTGCTGGCGGCCCTGACCCAGGAGCATCCCCTGCAACCCTTTAGCGCCCGCTATTTTCGCGGCGAGCGTGGGTATTTCAGCTTTGCTGCCGAATGGCTGGGCGTGCATGACCGCACCACGCGCAATGAGGACGCCCTGCTGCCGCCGCTGATACCTGAAGAGCCCCTGGGTCTAGACGACCTGGCGCGCTTTCTGCGGGGGCCGGTGGACCTGTTCTTCGCCAATCGACTCAAGGTGCATTTCGAGGCGCCCGATGCGCCGGCGGAAGATGAGGAACCCTTTGGCCTGGACGCCCTGACCCGCTACCAGTTGGGAGAAGGGCTGCTGGAGGCGGCACTGGCTGCGCCGGCTGAGGCCGACCAGGCGCTCATGGCCGCCGCGGAGCGCTTGCGCGGCAGTGGTCGCCTGCCACTGGCCGGCTTTGGCGAACGAGCCGGACAGGCGTTGCGCGAGCCGCTGCCCGCCGTGGTCGCCCAGGTTGAGGCCTTGATAATGCGTTGGCCCGAATCCCTGGAAGAGGCTGTGACCCTGGATATCGAACATCGCGAGCTGCAACTGGTGGCCAACCTCGAACGCCTGCGCCGAGGGCCCGCGGGACTACTGGCGCTGACCGCTCAGGCCAATGGCCTGGGCAGCACCCGTACCCGCAAATGGCATCGGCTGCTGCGACCCTGGGTGCAACACCTGGTCGCCGCGGCGGGTGGACTGCAATTGACCACGGCGGTGGTGGCGACCGATCTGACCCTGCTGTTGGCGCCGCTGGACGTCGATCTGGCTCGACGTCAGTTGAACGAGTTGCTCGATGCCTGGGCGCTGGGCCAGCGTCGTCCACTGCCCGTCGCGCCGCGCACCGCCTTCGCCTGGCTGGCCAATGACTCGGACAAGGCCGCGGCCGAGCAGGCCTATCAGGGCGAGGCGGCGACCCACCCGGCACTGCGCCGGCAGTATCCGGACTTCGCCGCCTTGCTGGCCGACGAGGAATTCGATGGGTGGTGCCAGACCCTCTATGCGCCGGTCCATACGGCCGGCTGGCAGGTCGTGAGCGGGGAGGGGCAGGCATGAGTCAGCGTCCGCTCGCCTTGCGCTTTCCGCTGCAGGGCAATCAGCTCATCGAAGCCAGTGCCGGCACCGGCAAGACCTTCACCATTTCTGCGCTCTATGTCCGCCTAGTGCTCGGCCACGGCACGTCCGAGACGGCCTTTGGCCGTGACCTGTTGCCGCCACAGATCCTGGTGGTGACCTTTACCGAGGCCGCCACTCAGGAGTTGCGCGATCGTATTCGCCATCGCCTGGCCGAGGCGGCGCGCTTCTTTCGCGACGAGATCGCGGCGCCCGATCCCTTGCTCGCCGAGTTGCGCGAGGACTTTCCTGCCGAAGCCTGGGCGGATTGCGCTCGGCGCCTGGACATCGCCGCCCAGTGGATGGACGAGGCGGCCGTCTCCACCATCCACAGCTGGTGCCAACGCATGCTGCGCGAGCACGCCTTCGACAGCGGCAGTCTCTTCGTGCAGAACCTGGAGCAGGACCAGAGCGAATTGCTGGCCCAGGTGGTGCGCGACTACTGGCGGCGCTTCTGCTATCCCCTCGAAGGGGAAGCGCTGGACTGGGTGATCGAGCACTGGGGCGAACCCCGCGCCCTGGCCGTGCGCCTCCGCCCCCTGTTGAGCGAGGCCTTGGGTGCGCCCAGGGGCGAACCCGCCGCCTTGTTGGCCACCGCCCTGGCCGAACGCCGAGAGCGGTTGGCACGGCTCAAGGCACCCTGGACCCAGTGGGCAGAAGAGTTGCGCGATCTCTGCCAAGCTGGCTGCGACGCCAAGGTGGTCGATGGTCGCAAGTTGCAGAAGCGATTCTTCGGGCCCTGGTGCGACAAGCTGGTCGCCTGGGCGGACAACCCCACCAGTGAAGACCTCGATATCGGCACCGGCTTCATCCGGCTGACCGAGGAGGGCTTCGCCGAGGTCTGGACCAAGGCCAGCCCGCCGGATCATCCGGCGCTGGCAGCCATGGCGCGCTTGCCCATGCAACTGGCCGAGCTGCCCAGCCCCGAGGTGCCCCTGCTGGAGCATGCTGCCGCCTGGGTGCAGCAGAAATTCGAGCGCGAAAAGCTGCGCCGCGCCGAGCTGGGCTTCGACGACATCCTTACCCGTCTGGATCGGGCACTGCAGGCCGATGGCGCCGGGGCGCGGCTGGCGGCGCTGATCCGCGAGCAGTTCCCGGTGGCGCTGATCGACGAGTTCCAAGACACCGATCCGGTGCAGTACCGCATCTTCAGCAGCGTCTACGGGAGGGGAGAGGGCGCCGGGCTGTTCCTGATCGGCGATCCCAAGCAGGCCATCTACGCCTTCCGCGGCGCTGATATCCATACCTATCTGCAAGCCCGCCGCGCCAACGCCGGCCACCTGCATTCGCTGGACACCAACTTCCGCTCCACCGCCGCCATGGTCTCGGCGGTCAACCAGGTGTTCCAGCATGGCGAGGCCACGGCGCCCCGGGCAGCCTTTCTGTTCCGCCAGGGCGAGGACAATCCGGTGCCCTTCGAGCCGGTCCGTGCCCAGGGACGGCGCGAGGCGCTGGAGATCGACGGCGTACCTGCTGCGGCCCTGACCTTCTGGCAGCTGGCGGGCGACGAACCCCTGGCCGGTACCGCCTATCGCGCCACCCTGGCCGAGAGCACCGCCAGCGAGATCGTCCGACTGCTGAGCCTGGCGGCCGAGGGCAAGGCCGGCTTTCGCCGTAAAGACGCCGAGCTGGTGCCCCTGCGGCCGGCCGACATCGCCATCCTGGTGCGCGCCGGCAGCGAGGCCCAGGCGGTACGCCAGGCGCTGGTGCGCCGTGGGGTGCGCAGCGTCTATCTGTCGGACAAGGATTCGGTGTTCACCGCCCAGGAAGCCCGCTGCCTGCTGGACTGGCTCAAGGCCTGTGCCGAGCCCGATGTGGATCGTCGCCTGCGCGCGGCCCTGGGCAGCCTGACCCTGGACCTGCCGCTGGCCGAACTGGACGCCCTCAACCACGACGAGCAGGCCTGGGAGTCGCGGGTGCTGCAATTCCGCGGCTATCGCCAGCTCTGGCGTGGCCAGGGGGTGCTACCTATGCTGCGCCGCCTGCTGCAGGACTTCCGGCTGCCGCAGCGGCTGATGGCCCGTGCCGATGGCGAACGGGTACTGACCAACCTGCTGCACCTTGCCGAACTGCTGCAGCGCGCCGCTGGCGAACTGGACGGCGAACAGGCGCTGATCCGCCACCTGGCCGAGCAGCTGGCCGCCCAGGGCGCTGCCGACGAGCAGATCCTGCGCCTGGAGAGCGACGCCGAGCTGGTCAAGGTGGTGACGGTGCACAAGTCCAAGGGGCTGGAGTATCCCCTGGTGTTCCTGCCCTTCGCCTGCGCCTATCGCGCCGAGGAGGGCGCTACCCTGCCGCTGCGCTATCACGACGACCAGGGCCAGTTGCGCCGCACCTTCAAACCCTCCGCCGAGGAACTGGCCCGCGCTGACGACGAGCGCCTGGCCGAGGACCTGCGGCTGCTCTATGTCGCCCTGACCCGTGCCCGGTATGCCTGCTGGGTCGGGGTGGCCGATCTCAAGCGCGGCCGCAGCAAGGACTCCGGCTTCGCTCGCAGCGCCTTGGGTTATCTGGCTACCGGTGGCGAGCCCCTGGCGAGTTCGGCGTCCTTGGGCGCCGCCCTGACGACCCTGATCGGTGCGCAACCCGACACCCTCATCCTGCCGCTGCCCGAGGCCAGTCCCGTGCGGCTGCCGGAGGCGCGCGAGGCGCCCGTGACCCTCAAGGCGCTGACGGCCCGTCGTGCGGCCCGCGAGGACTGGTGGATAGCCTCTTACAGCGCCTTGCGCATCGGCACGCGCCTGGGTGAGGCGCGGGAGGAGGGCCAGCTCAACCTGGAGCTGGACCTGGATACCCCCGCGGCCCAAAAGCTGTTCGACGATGACCGGCTCGCCCCGGACGAAGCCCGTCAGCCGGCCGGCGGCGAGGATCTGCATCGCTTTCCTCGTGGTCCCGGCCCGGGCACCTTCTTGCACAGCCTGCTGGAGTGGGTCGGCGAAGAAGGCTTCGCCGCCATCCAGGCGGCGCCCGAGCGGCTGGACGACCTGATCGCCCGGCGCTGCCAGCGGCGCGGCTGGAATCACTGGATTCCCATCCTGCAGAGCTGGCTGCGTCAGCTGCTGGCCCTGCCGCTCCCCTTGCCGGGCGGCACCCAGCGCCTAGGCGAGTTGGCCCGCTACCAGGTGGAGATGGAATTCTGGTTCGCCACCCACGGTGTCGACCTGGAGCGCCTGGATGACCTGGTTCGCCGCGGCACCCAGGGCGGCCAGGCCCGTCCGGTGCTCGAGCCGGGCCAGCTCAACGGCCTGTTCAAGGGCTTCATCGACCTGGTCTTCGAACACGAGGGGCGCTATTTCGTGGTGGACTACAAGTCCAACTGGCTGGGCGCCGAGGCCGGTGCCTATACCCGCGCGGCCATGGAGGCCGCTGTCCTGGCCAAGCGCTACGACCTGCAATACGTGCTCTACAGCCTGGCGGTGCATCGGCTGCTCAAGGCGCGGCTGCCCGACTACAGCTACGAGCGTCACTTCGGCGGTGCCGTCTACCTCTTCCTGCGCGGGTGCGATCCGGCCGGGCACGGCGTCTTCGTCGAGCGTCCCTCCGCGGCTCTGATCGAAACCCTGGATCTGCTGTTCAGCGGTGCGGAGAACCCCAATGTCTGATTTCAGCACGGCTACCCAACGTCTTTTGCGTTTGGCCTCCCTGGTGCCGGAAGGCGAGCTGGCGCCGCTACGTCAGCGCGACGACCTCTTCCGCCTGCTGGAACTCTGGGTGCAGCGCGGTTGGCTGCGCCAGGTCGATCGTGCCTTCACCACCTTTCTCGGTGAGCTCGAAGCGGACGGCGAGGCGGCGGTGCTCCTGGCCGCGGCACTGGCCAGCCATCAGCTCGGCCATGGGCATGTCTGCCTGGATCTGGCTGCCGCCCTGCGCAATCCCGATGCCGCCCTGTCGCTGCCGCCCGAGGGTGACGAGACGCGCAGCTCGCTGCTGCCCTCGCAACTGCTCCAGGGCCAGAGCCTGGAGGCCTGGCGCCAGGCGCTGCTGGCCAGCGTGCTGGTCGATGGCGACGGCAGCGCGCCGGAGCGGCCACTGGTACTGGGGGGCGATCGCCTCTATCTGCGCCGCTACTGGAATTATGAGCGCGAGGTGGCTGCCAGCCTGCGCCAGCGCCTGGCGACCCCGGAGCCGCTGCCCGCGGATCTCACCGAGCGCCTCGACCAGCTGTTTCCGCCGGATCCCGATGCGGGTGGTGAGCCCGACTGGCAGAAGCTGGCCTGCGCCCTGGCGGTACGTGGTGCCTTCAGCATCGTGACCGGCGGCCCCGGCACCGGCAAGACCACCACCGTGGTGCGGTTGCTGGCGCTGCTCCAGGCGCCGGCGGTGGCGGCCGGTCGCCCCCTGCGTATCCGCCTGGCCGCGCCCACTGGCAAGGCCGCCGCGCGCCTTACCGAATCCATCGGCGGCCAGGTCAGCCGTCTGCCGGTGGATGACGAGCTGCGCCGGCACATCCCCACGGGGGTGACCACGGTGCACCGGCTGCTGGGCAGTCGACCCAATACCCGGCACTTCCGCCATCATCGCGGGCACCCGCTGCCGCTGGACGTGCTGGTGGTGGACGAGGCCTCGATGATCGATCTGGAAATGATGGCCAGCCTGCTGGCGGCTTTGCCACCCCGGGCGCGCCTGGTGCTGCTTGGGGACAAGGACCAGTTGGCTTCGGTGGAGGCGGGGGCGGTGCTGGGCGATCTCTGTCGCGACGCCGAGGCAGGGCGCTACAGCCCCGCCACCCGTGCCTGGCTGGAAGGGGTGAGCGGTCAGTCGCTCGCCCATACGGCGCTGACGGTCGGTGACGACCAGGGTGACGCCCTGGCCCAACAGGTGGTGATGCTCAGGCGCTCGCGACGCTTCGGCGCGGGCAGCGGCATCGGCCAACTGGCACGGCGGGTCAATGCCCAGGACGGCCTGGGGGCCCAGCAGGTACTAATCGACGGTGGCTACGCCGACCTGCACCGGGTGCTGCTCAAGGGACCGGAGGATCGCGCCCTGGAGCGCCTGGTACTGGAAGGGCGTGGGCGCGCTCGTGGCTATCGTCATTATCTCGAGGTCCTGCATGAGACGCGGCCCCACCTCGACAGCGTGCTGGAGGATCCGGCCTGGACGCACTGGGCCGGCCAGGTATTGGCCGCCTTCGATGATTTCCAATTGCTCTGCGCCGTGCGCAAGGGCCCCTGGGGCGTCGAAGGTCTCAACCTGCGCATCGCCAGTGCCCTGCTGGAGGCCGGCCTGCTCTCGAGTGAGCACGGCTGGTACGAAGGCCGCCCGGTGCTGGTGACACGCAACGACTACAGCCTGGGGTTGATGAACGGCGACATCGGCATCACCCTCTGTCTGCCCGATGCCACCCATCCCGGGCGCAAGGTGCTGAGGGTCGCCTTCCCCCGGGGCGATGGTAGCGGCGGCCTGAGATTTGTCTTGCCCAGCCGGCTATCGGCAGTGGAGACGGTGTTCGCCATGACCGTGCACAAGTCCCAGGGCTCGGAATTCGCCCATACCGCGCTGCTGCTGCCTGAGCAGCTCAGCCCGGTGCTGACCAAGGAGCTGGTCTATACCGGCATCACCCGGGCACGCGATGATTTCACCCTGATCGAGGCCCGCGGCGGCATCTTCGCCGAGGCGGTGGCACGCCGGGTCCGCCGCGTCAGTGGCCTGGACCTGGATTTGCGAAATACTGTGTAAATGTACAGATAAACGCTGGACGCTCCTCCTGTGCCTGCCTAAGGTGAGGGGAGCCGTCCGCAATGAGAGCGCCATGACTTCCCTGCCTTTCGTTTCCCTTGTGCTTCCTCTTTTGCTGCTCGCCGGTTGGGCGGGTTCGGCCGTCTGGCTGACCGGGCGCCAGCGCTATCTGCAGCAGCAGATCGACAGCGCCGCCGAGCGCTACGACATGCTGCGCGACGACCTGCAGCGCGCCGAACTGGCCAACGGGCGCCAGGTGGTGGAGCTGGGCGCCGAGCGCGAACGCAACGCCACCCTGCAGCGTCAGCTGGAGGCCAATCGGCAACTGGAGGCCGAGTTGCGCCAGCAGACCCGCCAGGCCCAGCTGCAAACCGCCGAACAACACGCCCTGGCCGAGGCCACCCGCGCCCAGCTGCAGGGGAGCCAGGAGCAGCTCGCCGAATTACGCGAGCGCCAGCACCGCGAGCAGGAACTGTACGCCGAGGTGCAGGAGCGCCATGCACGCCTGGCCGAAGAACACGCCACCCTGAAGACCACGCTGGAGCAGAAAGAAGAACATTTCCAGGCGCAGCACCAGCTGCTGCGCGAAAGTCGCGAGCAGCTCAAGCTGGAATTCGAGCAATTGGCCGGGCGCATCTTCGACGCCAAGGGCCAGGCCTTCGCCCAGCACAGTCAGCAGTCGCTGGACGCTCTGTTGCGACCGTTCCGTGAGCAGATCGAAGGCTTTCGTGCCAAGGTCGAGGACATCCACCACAAGGATGTGCAGCAGCAGGCCGCGCTCGGCCAGCAACTGCTCGACCTCAAGGAGCTTAACCGCCAGATCACCCAGGAGGCCCATGACCTGGCCACCGCCCTGCGCGGTCAGAAGAAGGCCCAGGGCAACTGGGGTGAACTCATCCTGGAAAACGTGTTGGAGCGCTCGGGCCTGCGCGAGGGTCGCGACTTCGTCCGCGAACGCAGCTTCACCACCGAGACCGGTCGCCGCCGCCCGGACGTCCTGGTCCATCTGCCGCAGAAGAAGCATCTGGTGGTGGACGCCAAGGTGTCGCTCAACGCCTATACCCGCTACGTCAACAGCGAGGACGAGGGTGAGCGCCGCCTGGCCCTGGGCGAGCACGTGCGCGCGGTGGGCGACCGCATCCGTGAGCTGGCCGATCGTGAGTACTTCAGTCTGCCGGGGTTGAATTCGCCGGAGATGGTCTTTCTCTTCATCCCCATCGAATCGGCCTTCGTCGAGGCGCTCAAGGCCGATGAGAGCCTGTTCCAGCGCGCCATCGAGCAGAACGTGCTGGTGGCCACGCCGACCACCCTGCTGACCAGCCTCAACATCGTCCGCCAGCTTTGGCGCTTCGAGGACCAGAACCGCCACACCGCCGAACTGGCCGAGCGCGCGGCCAAGGTCTACGACAAGCTGCGCACCTTTCTCGGCAGCATGGACGGCATCGGCAAGAGTCTGGACAAGGCCGGCGAAGCCTATCGCAAGGCCTGCGGTCAGCTGGTGGGCGGCCCGGGCAACCTGGTCAAGCAGGTGGCCGACTTCAAGGAGTTGGGCGTGGCGGTCCGCACCGAGCTGGATGGCCAGTGGACCGAGCGGGCGGAGTTGGAACTCAATGTAGTGGAGCTGGAAGACCGCAGCTGACGGCGGTGGGGCAGAGCGCCCGGCGAGGAAGGGTATGGGCCGCTGGCCGGCAGGAGGATCGCCGGCCAGGGAGGTAGCCCTTAGTGGTGCTCGCGGGTGGCGCGGAATCTGATCTCCGGCCAGCGCTCTTCCATCAGCGCCAGGTTGACGCGGGTCGGCGCCAGATAGGTGAGGTGCCCGCCGCCGTCCACGGCCAGGTTCTCGTAGGCCTTGGTCTTGAAGTCTTCGAGCTTCTTCTTGTCGTCGCACTCGATCCAGCGTGCCGACCAGACGTTGATGGCCTCATAGGCGCACTCCACCTTGTACTCTTCCTTCAGGCGGCTGGCGACCACATCGAACTGCAGCACGCCCACCGCGCCCAGCACGATGTCGTTGTTGCGCTCGGGGAAGAACACCTGGGTGGCGCCTTCCTCGGCCAGCTCCTGCAGACCCTGGCGCAGCTGCTTGGATTTCAGCGGGTCCTTGAGGCGCACCCGGCGGAACAGTTCCGGGGCGAAGTGCGGGATGCCGGTGAAGCCCAGCAGCTCGCCTTCGGTGAAGGTGTCGCCGATCTGGATGGTGCCGTGGTTGTGCAGACCGATGATGTCGCCGGCGAAGGCTTCTTCCAGGTGCTCGCGCTCGCTGGAGAAGAAGGTCAGAGCGTCGGCGATCTTCAGGTCCTTCTTGATGCGCACATGGCGCAGCTTCATGCCCTTCTCGTACTTGCCCGAGCAGATGCGCATGAAAGCGATACGGTCACGGTGCTTGGGATCCATGTTCGCCTGGATCTTGAACACGAAGCCGGAGAATTTCTCTTCCACCGGTTCCACCACGCGCTCGTGGGCGGCGCGCGACAGCGGGCGCGGTGCCCAGTCGACCACGGCGTCGAGCACCTGGTCGACGCCGAAGTTGCCCAGGGCGGTACCAAAGAACACCGGGGTCATCTCGCCGCGCTGAAAGGCCTCGCCGTCGAATTCGTGACAGGCGCCCTGCACCAGCTCCAGTTCCTCGACGAAGCGGTCGTAGAGATCGCCCAGGTGGGCGCGGGCTTCGTCGGAATCCAGCTTGTCGATGGTCTTGGTGGCGATGCGCTCGTGGCCATGGCCGGGGGTGTAGACGTAGATGCGATCGTCCGAGAGGTGATAGACGCCCTTGAAGTCGCGGTAGCTGCCGATCGGCCAGGTGATGGGCGCGGCCTTGATCTTGAGCACCGCCTCGATCTCGTCGAGCAGCTCGATGGGATCGCGGATATCACGGTCGAGCTTGTTGATGAAGCTGACGATAGGAGTATCGCGCAGGCGGCAGACGTCCATCAGGGCGATGGTCCGGGGTTCCACGCCTTTACCGCCATCGAGCACCATCAGCGCCGAGTCCACCGCGGTCAGGGTGCGGTAGGTATCTTCGGAGAAGTCTTCGTGTCCGGGGGTGTCGAGCAGGTTGATCATGTGCTCGCGGTAGGGGAACTGCATCACCGAGGTGGTGATGGAGATGCCGCGCTGCTTTTCCATCTCCATCCAGTCGGAGGTCGCATGGCGGTCGGATTTACGCGACTTCACCGTGCCCGCGACGGCGATGGCCTGGCCCATCAGCAGCAACTTCTCGGTGATGGTGGTCTTGCCCGCGTCGGGGTGGGAGATGATGGCGAAGGTACGGCGCTTGGCGACTTCGGCGGCCTGGGTGGTCATGGATGAACCTGGGCGGGAACGAAAAAGTGGGGGCGGAGTATAGCAGAAGGCAGCCCCCGCCGGCTCGGTGTCGGCGGGGGCTGCCTGCGTTGCCCATTAGGGCTGCGGCTGGATCTTGCCGTCGCAGAACGCGGTGTTGCGTCTCTTGCGTACCAGCCGCTTGCCCAGGGCGATTCCCGGGATCTCGATGTATCTGTGGGTGAGGCAGGCCAGGGCGAAGACCACGCCCAGCTCCAGCAGCACCACCAGATTGTCCAGCACGGGGCTGCCAGTGGCGATGTAGCGGATCATGAAGGGCACCGGCACGTCATGGGAGGGCGCCACCACCGTGAGATCCTGGTGCAGCAGCTTGCCCAGCACGATGAAGGCACTCTTGAACACGAAGATCACGGCGGCGTGGCAGAGGTAGATGGAGTAGGACAGCACGCCCAGGCGCACGAAGAAACGCTGATGCAGCACGCTGGAGACCAGGCCACGCTCGAAGGCGAAAGTGAGGATGGTCAGGCAGAACACCAGGCTGGCCAGCACCCCCTTCTTGGCCACCGGCAGGTCGGAGGTCATCACCGCCGCGGCGGCGATCAGGCAGGCTACCTCCAGCAGGGTGCCGCCGAATTGCCCCTGGTAATGCGTCTTCATCCAGGCATAGAGGCGATAGGTGCAGGTGCCGGCGAAAAAGCACGACAGGCCGCGAAAGATCTCGGTCTTCAGTGGCAGGATGGGAAACAGCAGCTGCACGAAGGCCAGCAGCGCGATCACCAGAAACCACTGGCGCTGGTGCCCCTGGCCTTTGAGGACCAGCAGGCCGAACAGCAGATAGAGGTAGTACTCGATGCTGATGCTCCAGGAGGGGTAGTTGAAGGAGCCGGTGATGGCTTCCCCCAGCCAGGATTGCAGCAGCAGCAGGTTGGGCAGGAACTGCTCGGGCCCGGTGGCCCCGCTGAAGGCCGGATCGTTGAAGCTGATGCCCAGCTTTTCCGCCAGCAGTCGCCCGGTTTCCAGCAGGACATAGAGGCCGAGCATGGCCAGATGCAGCGGCAGGATGCGCGCCGAGCGACTGATGGTGAAGTCGCGATAGTCGTCCAGGGTGCGCAGGCGGGTCTCGTAGGTGTGCATCAGCACGAAGCCACTGAGCACGAAGAAGAATTCGACGAACAGGTAGGCGTTGGCTATCAGCGGATTTTCCGAGGCAGCCTGAGCGACATAGGTGTGGAAGAGGACAACGGCGACGGCCAATAGACCGCGAAAGCTATCCAAAGCGACGAATCTTTCCATGGGAATTCCCTGACGGTAGAGCCGGAAGAGGCGAACGGAGGCAGCGCTGCCGCTAAGGGGAAAGGGAAAGAGGAGGGAGCGGAGAAGTTAACGGTGACATGGCATCCTAGCTCTTGATCGTGCAAGCGTCTTAATAGTCGAACTATTACTTGCTGTAACAATTTGATCGCAGAGAGCCAGCAAGTTCTGTGCAGGCCGTCCATGGCCATGACTTTTGTGACTTAAGTCACCTATTTTCAGGCAAGTCGCTGATGAGTGGCAGCAGGCGCCGTCTGGCTTGGCCAAGGGCACTCTGCCTTAGCGAGGACCTACGTCGGCGCAGTCGGCAGGTTTCACGTACTTCTGCAGTACTGCCCATTGCGGGCGGGGTTTGCCTTTGACCGGCTCGATCGCCAAGGGGTAATCGCCCCAGTTGGGGCCGGCTGCCCAGTACATGGCCGGAATGCATTCCTTGCGTAGACGGGCCAGCAGCCGGTCCATTGCCGCCAGCCAGCGCGGGTCGTTGTCCGGTACACCGAATTCGCCGATATGGCCGCGCTTGCCATGCTGCTTGAGCCAGGTGATGAACGGCTCGACCCTGCGGATACCGACGTCCGGATCGAAATCGGTCATGTCCTTCCTGAGGTATTTGCCACCGCCGTCATTGTCGAAATAGACGTGCGCCGAATAGATCAGGTTGTCCGCCGGATCCTTGAGCCCGAGCAGCTTGGCGTTGTAGCGCGGCCAGAGATAGCTGCTGGACCAACCATTGCCCTCGATCAGGATCGGCCGCGCGCGATCCACGTCCCGTACTGCATCGATGCCGTGCTGCGCGGCGATCGGCCACTGCTCAACGGCATCGTGGGGCTCGTTCATGATGTCGTAGGCAGCGAGGGCGGGATGGGCGTGCCAGCGCTGGGCGATTCGTCGCAGGACATCGGCATAGGCCGGGTAGGGCACGGCCGCGTTGCCGATGACCTGGCCGCGGTATCTCATGTAGTTGTGCAGATCCAGGATCACGCTCATGCGATAGCGCTTGGCGTGATCCAGGGTCTGGTCGATCAGCTTGGCATAGACAGGATCCAGCGGTTGCCCCAGGCGAGGCTGGAGACGTTCCCAGATGACCGGGAAGCGGATTACCCGGATGCCCTTGGCCGACCAGCGCCGGTAATGACCGGCATCGGGGAAGAAGTAGTTGGTCCCGGGTTTGCCCGGCAACACGTGGGGAGCGAAGCCGGCTCCGGAAAAATTCAGTCCGACCAGGTCGGTGGGAAAATCGCGAGGCTCGGCCTGGGCGGCCGGCGCGGTCACCAGGCAGGAGAGAAGGGCAAACAAGGTGGTGCAGGCGAGTTTCAGGCGTAACGTCATCGGCAAGGTCCCGGACAGTGACGGCAGACGGTAGGAATGACGGGCAGCGAATGCCCGATCCGCCATGAGGCCTGAAGAGTCGCAGGGAAGTTGCAGCGCAACGCTCAGAAGGTGCGCCAGACAACGTTACGGCCGGGCGAAAGCGTTGGAATGCGAGCTGGGTAAAGCCTGGGCAGCATGGACCCCGGCGGTGGGTCGCCTAGCGGGCAAGCTACTACTGAAGAGGGGGAGAGAGCGCTGTGGCGAGTGATGAGCTGCCTGTGACTGCTTTTCCGTCCGTTGACGGCGCAGGCAGGTCATCCGATAGCGGTCTTTAGCGACGCAGGCAGATTCCAGCCCACTGCTCGGCTTCGCGGCGGGCTGAAGCCTCGTCATCGAAGTCGGCGATCAGGCCACCGTGCGCATACACCACCACCCAATTTTCCACTTTGGGTTGCAGCAGCAGGACGGGGGCAGAAGACAGAGTAGCGGAGTCCAACGATGCACAAGCCGTCATGTCATTCATAACGTTCCCTTTGAAGTTAGCTCGATGAATAGTCTGTTTTTATAGCGGTACCAGAAACGACACTTGGTGCTATCACTGGGCCACCTATGGACCTTGGTTGGGCTGAATGTTCCCTCAAAGCGTCAGCCACTCGTCAGAATGATAAAGGGCTGTCAAACGCTCGGCGCCGCACTGGCTCACAGAAAGATGTTTCAGGGATGACCATACGTCACCTTGCCTGTGTGCTCTTCCACGAAACCGAAGCAGGTTGCCCGGGAAGTTGTGATGGATGTCTTGCGTGTCTTGCCAGCTGGCTAACAGTCAGAGCATTAAATTTATTGTCACAAACTGGCCGGCCGCTCTAGATCGGGCTCCTGTTGCCGGGATCACGCGAAGCCCTTCATTCAGGCGTTTTTGGAGCTCAAGCGAAGCGGTTATCGCCAACGGGTTGACATTGAGTGAGTCTATTGGGTTAGCCTGAAAAAGAGCTGGCGAACTATCGACTGCGATGGGCGTCAATCTCTTCGGTCGAGGCAACGCGCCATGTCGCTCCCCAGAAAGCGACACCCAAGGGCTAGGCAGATACAAGATCCGCAGTGCCCCGTTGGTCCAGCCGGCATACCCGCCATGCCCTGCTGTGTCTCGACCCTGAACCCGGACAGCCGTCCTGCGCCTCGCTTCTGTCGCGAGGTCCGCAATCGGAAGGCATGCGGCCTGTCCGCCCGTTGAAGGAGCCTGACATGGCGAAGTTCAAGACCCTCCTGCTCGGCACGGCCGTGGGAGTGGTGATCCTGGCACTGCTGGTGCACTGGATCGGTAGGGATACCCTCGGTACCTATCGCGCGGATCTGCTGTTCTATCTCCAGGCTCATCTCTACCTGGTGGCCGTCTCCATGGTTCTTGCCCTGCTGGTGGGCATACCGGCCGGGGTAATGCTCAGTCGGCCCCGCTTCGCCCGTAGTGCCGAACGCTTCATGCAGGTGTTCAACATCGGCAATACCGTGCCGCCGCTGGCAGTGCTGGCCATTGCCCTGGGCATCGTCGGCATCGGTGACGGTCCCGCGATCCTGGCACTGTTTCTCGCCTCGCTGCTGCCCATCGTGCGTAACACCTACGAGGGCCTGAAGAACGTACCGGGCTCGCTCAAGGAGGCCGCCACCGGCATCGGCATGACGCCTACCCAGGTGCTGACCAAGGTGGAGCTGCCCAATGCGGTACCCATCATCATCGGCGGGGTGCGGGTTGCCCTGGCGATCAACGTCGGTACCACGCCACTGGTATTCCTGATCGGCGCCAACAGCCTGGGCAGCCTGATCTTTCCCGCCATTGCCCTGGAGAACCAGCCCCAGCTGCTGCTGGGTGCCGCTGCCACCGCGCTGCTGGCGCTGCTGCTCGACGGTCTGGTGCTGCTCGCCAGCCGCCTTTGGCTGGAACGCGGCCTGGCCCGCTAAGGAGACGAGATGAAAAAGTTGCTTATCGCCCTCGGCGCGGCCTGGTTCGGTCTCATCCTGGCCAGTGCTGCCCAGGCCGACCCGATCCGCATCGGTGCCAAGGTCTTTACCGAGCAGGCCATCCTTGGCGAACTCACCGGCCAGTATCTGGCCCAGCACGGCTATCAGCCGGAAATCGTCGGCGGTCTGGGCAGCACCATCGCCTGGAACGGTGTGAAGAACGCCCAGCTCGACCTCACCTGGGAATACACCGGTACCTCGCTGGTCGCCTATAACCACATCACCGAACGCCTGGACAAGGACGCCTCCTACCAGCGGGTCAAGCAGCTGGACGCCAAGGTCGGCCTGGCCTGGCTCGCTCCCACCCGCTTCAACAACACCTATGCGCTGGCGTTGCCGGAAAAGGTCGCCCAGCAGCATCCCGAGCTGAACAGTATCAGTGACCTGGCCCGGCTGCTCGAAGCCGAAGCCGGCAAGCAGCACCTGACGGCCCTGGACATCGAATTCGCCAATCGCTCCGACGGCCTCGCCGGGCTGGTGAAGGCCTATGGGCTGAAGTACACCCGCGACGACATCCGTCAGATGGATCCAGGGCTGGTTTACACCGCCCTGCGCAATGGCCAGGTATTCACGGGCCTCGTCTACACCACCGACGGCCGCCTGGATGCCTTCAAGCTCAAGGTGCTGGAGGATGACAAGGGCTATTTCCCCGACTACACCGCAGCGCCGGTGGTCAACGCCCGGTACCTGGCTAAGCATCCCGCTCTCGCCGCATTGCTCAAACCCCTGGCCGAAAGCCTGGACCAGGCCACCATGCGCCAGCTCAACGCCAAGGTGGACATCGAGCGACAGACGCCAGCCCAGGTGGCCCGCGATTTCCTCGCCCAGCACCCCCTAAGCGGAGGGCAATGACCCATGGATTTCGTCACCTCCTTCAATCATATCGACTGGCTGCAGGTACTCGAGCTGACCCGCCAACACATCACCCTGGTAGGCATCGCCGTGACCCTGGCGATCCTGGTGGGGGTACCCCTGGGCATCCTCATGACCCGCTATCCCTGGCTGGCCGGTCCCCTGCAGGCGCTGGCCACGGTGGTCATGACGTTGCCGTCCATCGCCCTGTTCGGCCTCTTGCTGCCGTTCTATTCCAAGTTCGGCCAGGGGCTCGGTCCGCTGCCCGCCATCACCGCGGTCTTTCTCTACTCGCTGCTGCCGATTCTGAGGAATACCTACCTGGCGCTGACCAGCGTCGAGCCCGGCATTCGCGAGGCGGGTGCCGGCATCGGCATGACCTTCTGGCAGCGCCTGCGCATGGTCGAACTGCCCATCGCCCTGCCGGTGATCCTCGCCGGAGTGCGCACCGCCGTGGTCATGAACATCGGCGTCATGACCATCGCCGCCACCATCGGCGCCGGTGGTCTGGGGGTGCTCATCCTTACCTCCATCAGCCGCAGCGACATGGCCACGCTCATCGTCGGTGCCGTGCTGGTCAGTCTGCTGGCCATCGTCGCCGACCTCGTCCTGCAGTGGCTGCAACGTCGCCTCACTCCGCGCGGCCTGCGCAGCGCTCATTAAGGAATCCCAGATGATCGAACTCGACCGCCTGACCAAGACCTTCAAGCAGCATGGCAAGGACGTGACCGCGGTGGATGCCGTGAGCCTCACCGTCGAAGAAGGTCAGATCTGCGTCTTCCTGGGCCCCTCCGGCTGCGGCAAGACCACCACCCTGAAGATGATCAATCGCCTGATCGAGCCCACCTCGGGGCGAGTGCTGATCAATGGCGAGGACACCACCGGCATCGACGAGGTGACCCTGCGGCGGCATATCGGCTACGTGATCCAGCAGATCGGCCTGTTTCCCAACATGACCATCGAGGAAAACATCACCGTGGTGCCCAAGCTGCTGGGCTGGGACAAGAAGAAGTGCCGCGAGCGCGCCACCGAGCTGATGAGCATGGTGCAGCTCGAACCCAAGCAGTATCTCTCGCGCTATCCACGCGAGCTGTCCGGCGGCCAGCAGCAGCGCATCGGCGTGATTCGCGCCCTGGCAGCCGAGGCGCCGCTGTTGTTGATGGACGAACCCTTCGGCGCGGTGGATCCGATCAACCGCGATGCCATCCAGAACGAGTTCTTCCAGATGCAGCGGGCGCTGAACAAGACGGTGATCATGGTCAGCCACGACATCGACGAGGCCATCCGCCTGGGCGACAAGATCGCCGTTTTCCGCGGCGGGCGCCTGGTGCAGTTCGATCATCCGGACACCCTGCTGGCGCATCCCAAGGATGACTTTGTCAGCAACTTCGTCGGTCAGGACAGCACCCTCAAGCGTCTGCTGCTGATCCGCGCCGAAGACGCCGCCGACAATGCACCCGCCATCCAGGCCGAGACCCTGATCGGCGACGCCGTGGAGTTGATGGAAGAGCACGACCGCCGCTACCTGGTGGTGACCGATGCGGCCAACAAGGGGCTGGGCTATGTGCGGCGCCGTGACCTGCGCGGTCAGAGCGGTCCGGTCGCGCCCTTTGTCACCCCGTTCAAGGCGACCGCGGCCTTCGACGAGCACCTGCGCATCCTGCTGTCACGCATGTACCAGTTCAACACTTCCTGGCTGCCGGTACTCAGCGCCGACAACGACTTCCTTGGCGAAGTCACCCAGGAATCCATCGCGGACTACCTGAGCAGCGGCCGTTCGCGGGGCAAGACCAGCATCGTTTCGCCCGCGGAGCAGGTGGCGGGGTAGGGCAGGGGAAGCCTATCGGCGCGGAGTCTGTTCAAAGGCTCGCGAGCTAGAGCCAAACAAGGCCTGGGCGGCCCCGCGAAGACACCTGAGGAAGCAGGTCGGACTCGCGTTCGACCGGGCTCGCGCGCGAGTTTACGAAGGGTAGATGAGCATTGCGACGGGGCCGCCCAGGTCGGGCTGGCGACCCAGGGTCTCTTCAACGCGGTTTGGCCGACGCGTAGCAGCCTTTGGATAGGCTCTCAGGGGCGGATCTCGATCATGGTGCCATCCTTGACCAGCCCCCAGACCTCGCGCATATCGTGGTTGGTCAGCGCGACGCAGCCATTGGTCCAGTTCAGCGAGTTGAAATACCACTCGGGGTATTCCTCGTCGATGGGCGTGCCATGCAGCATGATCATGCTGCCGGGGGGCACGCCAGCCTGGCGTGCGCGGGCCAGATCCTCCCGGTTGGGATAGGAGATGTGCATGGCCAGGTTGAACTTGTCGCTGGTCTTGCGCCAGTCGATCCAGTAGAAGCCTTCCGGCGTGCGCTGGTCGCCCTCGCGCAGCTTGGGGCCACGGGGATTCTTGCCCAGCGAGACGCGATAGGACTTCATCACGGTATTGCCGCTGAGCAGCTGCAACTGATTGCGCGACTTGATCACCAGCACCTTGTCGATCAACGGCGCGGCCGGCTGGCGGATCACCGTGACGCTGGTGCTGGCTTGAGCCAACTGGGGAAGCAACGAACCGCACAGCACATAGCAGAGCGCCAACAACAGGTGCAACGGACGCATGTCGGGAAGATCCTCGGAAAGGCTCAGGCAGGCTTGCGCTCGACCACCATGGGTGCCATGCCCTCATGGCGCAGCGGAAAGTCGCCCTGACGGCGGTCAGCGAAAAAGCATTCTAGTGTTCGCTTGATGGTCGGAAAAGCCAGAGACGACCAGGGGATGTCGGCTTCGTCCAGAAGGCGTACGTCCAGGCTCTCCTCGCCGACGCCGAAGCGTCCGTCGACCAGTTCGGCGCGGAACAGCATGTAGATCTGATCGATGTGCGGCAGATCGAAGAGCGTATAGAGCTCCAGGCCTCGCACCTGGGCGCCGGCTTCCTCGAAGGTTTCGCGGGCCGCGGCCTCAAGCGTGGTCTCGCCGTTCTCCATGAAACCCGCCGGCAGCGTCCAATAGCCGCGTCGCGGTTCGATGGCGCGCTGGCAGAGCAGCACCCGGCCTTCCCAGGTCGCCAGGCAGCCGGCCACCACCCGCGGATTCTGGTAATGCACCGCGCCGCACTGGCTGCAGACCAGGCGCATCCGGTTGTCGCCCGCAGGAATGCGCTCTTCCAGCAGTCCGCCGCAGTGGTTGCAATGCTTCATGGCTTATCCTCGTTTTGCTGCAGTGTGCCGGGGTGATCCCGGGAGCCGCAAGCGATGGCTGGGCTTGGGATTGCCCGGCGGGCGTGCCATGATCCGGAGGATACGATGACCAAGGGAGAATTCCGGCGTGGATGAGTTGCTCCAGCGCCTGCGTCACTATCAGCCGCGCACCCTGAGCGGCACCGAGAACTATCGGGAAGCGGCGGTGCTGGTGCCCATCATCCGCGGCGAGCATCCCGAGTTGCTGCTCACCCTGAGGGCCAGCAACCTGTCCACCCATGGCGGAGAGGTTGCCCTGCCCGGTGGTCGCCGCGATCCCGAGGACGCCGACCTGGTCGCCACCGCGCTGCGCGAGGCCCAGGAAGAGGTCGGCCTGCCGCCCGGTCTGGTAGAGGTGATCGCCCCGCTGAGCCCGCTGGTGTCACGCTATGGGCTGGCGGTGACGCCCATCGTCGCCCTGATTCCCGATCAGCTCGAATACATTCCCAGCGAAGCCGAGATCGCCGCGATCTTCACCGTGCCCCTGCAGTTCTTTTGCGAGGTGCCGCCGGACTACACCCTCAGGGTCGACCACGATGGCCTGCGCTGGCAGGTGCCCAGCTATCAGTATGGCGAGCACCGCATCTGGGGGCTGACGGCGGTGATCATCGTCGAACTGGTCAACCTGCTGTACGACGCCGGGATCAAGCTCAAGGCACCGCCCAAGCGGGATTGAGCGGCATCGACAAGGTAAAGGCACATGCCAAGTCGGGCATTAACGGGCACAATGCGCGGCCATTCGAGGGAAGCCGCATGACCACCGCCGACTCACCCGTGCGTTCGCCCTGCGTCCATGTCTGTGCCCTGGACGAACAGGACATCTGCATCGGCTGCCAACGCAGCGCCGCCGAGATCACCCGCTGGATGTCCATGAGCGATGCCGAGCGCCGCGAGGTGCTGCTGCGCTGCGACGAGCGTGCGCGGGCGGGCGGTGCGGCCTTCCTGACCTGATATCAGCCGGAGAGATCTATCATGCCCCGTATCGGTACCCCCCTGTCCCCCAGCGCCACCCGCGTGCTGCTCTGCGGCTCCGGCGAACTGGGCAAGGAAGTCGTCATCGAGCTGCAGCGCCTGGGCGTCGAAGTCATCGCCGTGGATCGCTATGCCGATGCCCCGGCCATGCAGGTCGCCCACCGCAGCCACGTCATCGACATGCTCGACGGCGCCGCCCTGCGTGCGGTGATCGAGCGCGAGCAGCCGCACTTCATCGTGCCGGAGATCGAGGCCATCGCCACCGCCACCCTGGTGGAGCTGGAAGGCGAGGGCTATACCGTGGTGCCCACCGCCCGCGCGGCCCAGCTGACCATGAATCGCGAAGGTATCCGTCGTCTGGCCGCCGAGGAACTCGGCCTGCCCACCTCGCCCTATCATTTCGCCGATACCTACGAAGACTATGCCGCCGCCGCCGAGGCGCTGGGCTATCCCTGCGTGGTCAAGCCGATCATGAGCTCCTCCGGCAAGGGCCAGAGCCTGCTGCGCAGCGCCGATGAGCTGCAGGCCGCCTGGCAATACGCCCAGGAAGGCGGACGGGCGGGCAAGGGCCGGGTGATCGTCGAGGGCTTCGTCGACTTCGACTACGAGATCACCCTGCTGACCGTGCGTCATGTCGGCGGTACTGCCTTCTGCGCGCCGGTGGGCCATCGCCAGGTCAAGGGCGACTACCACGAGTCCTGGCAGCCCCAGGCCATGAGCGACAAGGCCCTGGCCGAATCCGAGCGGGTCGCCCGCGCCGTCACCGAGGCCCTGGGTGGTCGCGGCCTGTTCGGCGTGGAGCTGTTCGTCAAGGGCGACCAGGTCTGGTTCAGCGAGGTCTCGCCGCGGCCCCACGACACCGGCCTGGTGACCCTGATCTCCCAGGACCTGTCCGAATTCGCCCTGCATGCCCGCGCCATTCTCGGCCTGCCGATCCCCACCATCCGCCAGTTCGGCCCTTCGGCCTCGGCGGTGATCCTGGTGGATGGCGAGTCGCGCCAGACCGCCTTCGCCAATCTGGGCGCGGCCCTGGCCGAACCCGATACCGCGCTGCGGCTGTTCGGCAAGCCCGAGGTCAAGGGCCAGCGTCGCATGGGGGTGGCGCTGGCTCGGGACGAAAGCATCGAGGCTGCGCGGGCCAAGGCCGTGCGTGCTTCCCAGGCGGTAAAGGTCGAGCTGTAACGCCGACTGCGCGTTACGAAAAAGGGCCCCGCGGGGCCCTTTTTTATTGGCTAGACAATCTACAGCGACTGGTCGCGCGTCTCGCGCATGCAGAGCACCGCCAGAAGGCTGATGGCCGCCGCCGCCGAGACGTAGCCGCCCACCCAGCTCAGGCCGCCCGCTTCCACCAGTTGCTGCGCGGCATAGGGCGCTAGCGACGCGCCAAGGATGCCGCCCAGGTTATAGGCGGCCGAGGCGCCGGTATAGCGTACCCGGGTCGGGAAGATTTCCGGCAGCAGGGCGCCCATGGGGCCGAAGGTCATGCCCATCAGGAACAGCTCCAGCGCCAGGAACAGGCCCACCGCCTGGCTGGAACCGTGGGTCAGCAGCGGCTCCATGGCAAAGCCGGACAGCAGCGCGGCGATGGCGCTCACCGCCAGCACCGGCTTGCGCCCGAAGCGATCGGCCAGCCAGGCCGACAGCGGCGTGGCCAGGGCCATGAACAGCACCGCGATGCACAGCAGGCCGAGGAACTCCTGCCGGCTGTAGCCGAGATTCTTCACCCCGTAGCTCAGCGAGAACACCGTGGAGATGTAGAAGAGGGCGTAGCACACCACCATGCTCAGGGCGCCCAGCAGCACCGCCTTGCCGTGCTTGCCGAAGGTCTCGACCATGGGTAGGCGCAGTTTCTCGCGGCGGGCCATGGCCTCGGCGAACACCGGCGTCTCATGCAGCGACAGCCGCACATAGAGGCCGACCACCACCAGCAGCGCGCTGAGCAGGAAGGGGATGCGCCAGCCCCAGGCGCGGAACTGCTCGTCGTCCAGCAGCAGCGCCAGGGCCAGGAACAGGCCGTTGGCCATGAGGAAGCCGATGGAGGGGCCAAGCTGGGGGAACATGCCGAACCAGGCGCGCTTGCCGGGCGGGGCGTTCTCGGTGGCCAGCAGCGCCGCCCCGCCCCATTCGCCACCCAGACCCAGGCCCTGGCCGAATCTCAGCAGACACAGCAGGATGGGCGCCCAGACGCCGATGCTGGCGTAGCCGGGCAGGAGGCCGATCAGGGTGGTGGAAATGCCCATCAGCAGCAGCGAGGCCACCAGGGTGGACTTGCGGCCGATGCGGTCGCCGAAGTGGCCGAACAGCAGCGAACCCAGGGGGCGCGCCAGGAAGGCGATGCCAAAGGTGATGAAGGCGCTGAGGGTCTGGGCCATGCCCGCGCCCTGGGGAAAGAACACCGGGCCGATCACCAGGGCCGCGGCCGTGGCATAGACATAGAAATCGTAGAACTCGATGGCGGTGCCGATGAAGCTGGCGGTGGCCACGCGGGTGGGGGAGTTGCGCGGCACGGAGGTGGGCGCGTCGAAGGCGGCAGCGGTCGTGGACATGCAGGGTTACCGGGCAGTCGTTCTTGTAGGAGGCGTCTGCCGGAGCGGCCCGATGGGGCAGCGGCTGTCCGAGGGTGGGGACGGGCGTGACGACCTGTTATGACGTGCCGGGCGCGACCTGGCTGTTGGCCGGGTCGCGCCGAACGTGGTTCGGTCGCCTGATTATGCAGGTAGCGGAATGACGACTGTCAACGATGCAGGATGAATTCCCGCACCAGCTTGCTACCGAAGTAGGCCAGCATCAGCAGGATGAAGCCCAGCAGCGTCCAGCGGATCGCCGTATGGCCGCGCCAGCCCAGGCGATGGCGGCCCCACAGCAGGATGCCGAACACCACCCAGGCGATGCAGGAGAGCACCGTCTTGTGGATCAGGTGCTGGGCGAACATATCCTCGACAAAGAACCAGCCGGAGATCAGCGCCAGTGACAGCACCACCCAGCCAGCCCAGAGAAAGCCGAACAGCAGGCTTTCCATGGTCTGTAGCGGCGGAAAGCTGCGGATCAGTCCCGAGGGGTGCTTGTTCTTGAGTTGATGGTTCTGCAACAGCACCAGGCAGGACTGCAGCACCGCCAGGGTGAAGAGCCCATAGGCGATGATCGACAGCAGTACGTGCACGACGATCTTGGGCGATACGTCCAGCGGCGTGACCGTGCCGGGCGGCACGAACTCGGCCAGCAGCGCGGTCACCGCACCCAGGGGATAGATCAGCACCAGCAGCGGTTGCAGCGGCATGCGTAGGCAGCCGATCAGCATGAGCGCGATGGCAGTCGCCGAAATGAGGCTGGAGGCGTCGAAGAAGTCCAGGCTCAGGGTCGGTTCGAGGATCAGCTGCAGGTAGACAGCCAGGGCGTGAGGCAGCAGGGCCAGGATGCCGGCGCCCAGGACCAGGGGCTTGCTCGACGGCTGTTTGCGCAGCAGGCAACTGCCCTGGTAGAGGGTCGCGAGCAGATAGAGGGCGGCGGCCAAAAGGGTGGGCAGCAGGGCGTGCATGGTCCGGTTTCAGCAGGGCGGAAAGCAGGCGAGTGTGGCACAGACAGGGCGGCACAGAAAGTCTGAGGCACGCCCTGGCGCCTGCCGGGCAACCCGGCCGAACCCTGGCCGCCAATGGATGGTCCCATGAGGTACATATCTTGAAGAGGTCGCGACCATGCTTAAATTTCTCGGCGGTACCATGGGCATCATTTTCCTGATCGGCCTGGTGGTGGTCATCGGCATCTTCTCGCTGATTTTCTGACCCCATCCCTCGGGTACCGGCCTTGGCGCCGGTGCCTGTCTTCCTTTCCTCGGCTTCTCGCCGACGCGGGCACTGCTGACGGATTCACGCGGTACAGGCCCCAGCGGCTATCCCTGGCGCGGCGCTCTTTCGTTATACTTGTCGGTCAGCCGCCGTTTCTGCCCTGGATGTCCGCATGTTCGAGAATCTCACAGACCGCCTGTCCCAAAGCCTGCGCCACATTACCGGCAAGGCCAAGCTCACCGAAGACAACATCAAGGACACCCTGCGCGAGGTGCGCATGGCGCTGCTCGAGGCGGACGTCGCCTTGCCGGTGGTCAAGGAGTTCGTCAACCGGGTCAAGGAGCGGGCGGTCGGTACCGAGGTATCCAAGAGCCTGACCCCGGGCCAAGCCTTCGTGAAGATCGTTCGCGCCGAGCTGGAAGCCATCATGGGCGCGGCCAACGAAGACCTGGCGCTCAACGTGGCGCCACCGGCAGTCATCCTCATGGCTGGTCTGCAGGGTGCGGGCAAGACCACCACCGCGGGCAAGCTGGCGCGCTTCCTCAAGGAGCGCAAGAAGAAGACCGTCATGGTCGTTTCCGCCGACGTCTATCGTCCGGCCGCGATCAAGCAGCTGGAAACCCTGGCCGGGGAGGTGGGGGTCACCTTCTTCCCCTCCGACATCAGTCAGAAGCCGGTGGATATCGCCCAGGCCGCCATTCGCGAAGCCAAGCTGAAGTTCATCGACGTGGTCATCGTCGATACCGCCGGTCGTCTGCATATCGATAGCGAGATGATGGCGGAGATCCAGCAGGTCCACGCCGCCACCAAGCCGGCCGAGACCCTGTTCGTGGTCGATGCCATGACCGGCCAGGACGCCGCCAACACCGCCAAGGCTTTCAACGATGCCCTGCCGCTCACCGGCGTGATCCTGACCAAGGTCGACGGTGACGCCCGTGGTGGTGCCGCCCTGTCGGTTCGCCACATCACCGGCAAGCCGATCAAGTTCATCGGCATGGGCGAGAAGAGCGAAGCCCTCGATCCTTTCCACCCTGACCGTGTCGCCTCGCGCATCCTTGGCATGGGTGACGTCCTCTCGCTGATCGAGCAGGCCGAGCAGACGCTGGATCGGGAAAAGGCCGACAAGCTGGCCAAGAAGCTCAAGAAGGGCAAGGGCTTTGATCTCGAGGATTTCCGCGACCAGCTGCGCCAGATGAAAAACATGGGCGGCCTGGGTTCGCTGATGGACAAGCTGCCGACCATGATGGGTGGCATGAACATCCAGCAGATGGGCAATGCCCAGGGCGCGGCGGAAAAGCACTTCAAGCAGATGGAAGCCATCATCGACTCCATGACCCCGGCCGAGCGCCGTGATCCGGAGATGATCAGCGGCTCGCGCAAGAAACGCATCGCGTTGGGTTCGGGTACCCAGGTGCAGGACGTCGGTCGTCTCATCAAGCAGCACAAGCAGATGCAGAAGATGATGAAAAAGGTCACCGCCAAGGGCGGCATGGCCAAGATGATGCGCGGCATGGGCAGCATGTTGCCCGGCGGTGGCATGCCCAAGATGTGATCCCCGGTGCCGCCCGTCGCCAGACGGTCGGCCCTGGAAAGAACTCTGCGAAGGGCAGTGGCACCAGTATTGATGCGCCTTCGCGAGTGGCTCGGCGCCGTTGTCCGAGCCGTCAGTCCGCCCCGATGCCGGAAGTGCCGTCAAAAGCCATTGGCAAAAAGGGTGGCAGCCCTTAGAATATGCGGCCTTTCGGGCCATGTGGCCCAGCGTGCCCACTGTTTCAAGCACCGACTACAGGAACGAAGTTCAATGGTAACCATCCGTCTAGCCCGTGGCGGCTCCAAGAAGCGCCCCTTCTACCACCTGACCGTGACCAACAGCCGCAATGCGCGTGATGGTCGCTTCGTCGAGCGCATCGGTTTCTTCAACCCGATCGCCAGCGGCGCCGAAATCCGTCTGTCGGTGGATCAAGAGCGTGCCAGCTACTGGCTGTCGCAGGGCGCCCAGCCGTCCGAGCGCGTCGCTCAGCTGCTCAAGAGCGCTCAGGCTACTGCCTGAAGACCATGAGTACGCCGACTCCCGCCCCCGACCTGGTGGTCCTGGGCAAGATAGTTTCGGTCTTCGGCGTACGCGGTGAGCTCAAGATCTACTCCTTTACCGATCCGCTCGACAATCTGCTGGACTATCGGACCTGGACGCTGCGGCGCGAAGGCGAGATCCGGCAGGTCAAGGTGCTCGGCGGTCGGCTGCACGGCAAGGTTCTGACGGTACGTCTGCAGGGCCTGGATGATCGCGAAGAGGCTCGTCTCATGGCCGGTTTCGAGATCTGCGTGCCGCGTAGTGAATTGCCCCAGCTGGGCGCCGGCGACTATTACTGGCATCAGTTGGAAGGTCTCAAGGTGATCAATCGCGAAGGCCAGTGGCTGGGTGTGGTGGATCATCTGCTGGAGACCGGGGCCAACGACGTCATGGTGGTCAAGCCCAGTGCTGGCAGCCTCGACGATCGTGAGCGTCTACTGCCCTATCTGCCTGACCAGTACGTGCTGGCGGTGGATCTGGCCAAGGGCGAGATGCAGGTCGACTGGGACGCGGATTTCTAATCCATGCGTATCGATGTCATCAGCCTCTTTCCAGAGATGTTCGAGGCCGTGAGCGCCTATGGCGTGAGCGGTCGCGCGATGAAGCAGGGGCTCCTGGAGCTGACCTGCTACAACCCGCGCAGCTATACCGAGGATCGCCACCAGACCGTGGACGACCGGCCCTTTGGCGGCGGTCCCGGGATGGTCATGAAGATCCAGCCGCTGGAGCGCGCCCTGGCCGATGCCAAGGGTGATTCGGCGGCGAAGGTGATCTACCTGTCCCCCCAGGGTCGCAAGCTCGACCAGGCGGCGGTACGGGAACTGGCGCAGGAGGAGCATCTGATCCTCATCGCCGGGCGTTACGAAGGCATCGACGAGCGTTTCATCGAGACGCACGTGGATGAAGAATGGTCGATTGGCGACTATGTGCTGTCCGGCGGTGAATTGCCGGCCATGGTGCTGATCGATGGGGTTACGCGACTGCTGCCCGGAGCCTTGGGGCATGTGGATTCCGCCGAGCAGGACTCGTTTACCGACGGCCTGCTCGATTGCCCGCACTACACCCGACCCGAGGTGTACGAGGGCCGTCGCGTACCCGACGTGTTGCTCAGTGGTAACCACGAGCATATCCGGCGCTGGCGCCTGCAGCAGTCCCTGGGACGCACTGCGGAGCGACGCGCCGATCTTCTGGATGGCCGCTCGCTTTCTGGAGAAGAGCAGAACCTGTTGGCGGAATACCTTCGTCAGCGGAACGATAGTTAGGTATCGATGGCGGGCCGCGGCCTGTCTTAGGAGCAGAGTGACATGACCAACAAAATCATTGCCCAGATCGAAGCTGAGCAGATGAACAAGGAAATCCCGGCGTTCGCCCCCGGCGACACCGTGATCGTCCAGGTTAAGGTGAAGGAAGGCGACCGTCAGCGTCTGCAGGCCTTCGAAGGCGTGGTGATCGGCAAGCGTAACCGCGGCCTGAACAGCGCCTTCACCGTGCGTAAGATCTCCAACGGCGTTGGCGTTGAGCGTACCTTCCAGACCTACAGCCCGCTGGTCGACAGCCTGAGCGTCAAGCGTCGCGGTGACGTGCGCAAGGCCAAGCTGTACTACCTGCGCGAACTGTCCGGCAAGGCTGCCCGCATCAAGGAAAAGCTTTCCTGATCGCGGCGTGACCAGAAAAAAGCAGCTTCGGCTGCTTTTTTCGTTTCTGAGGTTCGAGGTAAGACATGACGACCCGCGAAGCGGAAATCCAGCGGCGCACCGCGCTGTCGGAAACCCGGGTGGCCAAGGCGGTGTTCCCGCCCACCACCAATCATCACCACACCCTGTTCGGCGGCACTGCCCTGGCCTGGATGGATGAGGTGTCCTTCATCACCGCGACGCGCTTCTGCCGCAAGCCGCTGGTGACGGTCTCCACCGATCGCATCGACTTCAATCATCCGATTCCCGCCGGCTCCATCGTCGAACTGATCGGGCGGGTGGTGAAGGTCGGTAATACCAGCATCAAGGTGCAGGTCGAGGTCTTCGTCGAGGGCATGTTGGCGGAAGGGCGCGAGCGCGCCATCAACGGTGCTTTCAGCTTTGTCGCGGTCGACGACGAGGGCAAGCCGACGCCGGTGCTGCCCGGATTCGCCGCGTGAGCGCCGAGCGGCTGATCGAGGCGTTCCTCGACGCCCTGTGGCTGGAGAAGGGGCTGTCGCCCCATACCCGCAGCGCCTACCGCACCGATCTGCTGGCCTTCGCCCGCTGGCTGGAGAGCAGGGGGCTGACCCTGGAGAGTCTGGGGCGCGACGCCGTGCTCGATCACCTCGGCTGGCGGCTGAGCGAAGGCTACCAGGCGCGTTCCACCGCGCGTTTCCTCTCCGGCCTGCGCAGCTTCTACAAGTATGCCGTGCGCGAGGGGCGGGTCGCCGAGGACCCGACGCTGCTGGTGAGCATGCCGCAGCTGGGCGCGCCGCTGCCCAAGAGCCTGTCCGAGGCGGACGTGGAAGCCCTGCTGGCCGCGCCGGATACCGAGGACACCCTGGGCCTGCGCGATCGCACCATGCTCGAGGTGCTCTATGCCACCGGACTGCGGGTGACCGAGCTGATCAGCCTGACCCTGGACGAGATCAACCTGCGCGAGGGCTCACTGCGGGTGTTCGGCAAGGGCAGCAAGGAACGGCTGATTCCCCTGGGTGAAGAGGCCATCGCCTGGTTGGAGGACTATCTCAAGACCGCGCGACCACTACTGCTGGGCGGCCAGCCCGGTGACATCCTTTTCCCCAGCCAGAGAGGTACGCCCATGACCCGGCAGACCTTCTGGCACCGCATCAAGCTACATGCCCAGGTGGCCGGCATCCGCACCTCGCTGTCGCCGCATACTCTCAGGCACGCCTTCGCCACCCACCTGCTCAACCACGGCGCCGACCTGCGCACGGTGCAGATGCTGCTCGGCCATACCAGTCTGTCCACCACCCAGATCTATACCCATGTCGCCCGGGTGCGGCTGCAGCAACTGCACGCCCAGCACCATCCGCGCGGCTAGGGCGGTGTTTCAGAAGTTCGCGCAAGAATTGGCGAGTGATTTTGGTTTCTGAGTCAGGCGCCGGGACGAGTCATAGCAGGGCTATGGCGAGGAGCGGCAACGCCGCTCAGGGATCAAAAGCGCCGCCAAAATTGCGTAGATACTTCTGAAGCCCCGCCCTGGGGCGGGACCGCCGTAGCCGGCAGGTCTGTGGTAGGCTTGCCGGCGTCTCAACAGGAGTCAACCATGCGTATTTCCCAACTGTTGCTCGCCGCTTGCCTGGGGCTCGGCGTGCAACTGGCTCAGGCCGAACCTGAGCAGGCCATTCGCCAGAGCCTGACCGCGCTGCAACCCAATCTCGCCATCGAGTCCATCGCCAAGAGCCCGCTGGAAGGCCTCTACCAGGTCCAGCTCAAGGGCGGTCGGGTGCTCTATGCCAGCGGCGACGGCCAGTTCGTCATGCAGGGCTATCTCTACCAGGTCAAGGACGGCAAGGCCTCCAACCTGACCGAGAAGGCCGAGAACGTCGCCGTGGCGCGGCAGATCAACGGCCTCGATCGCAACCAGATGATCGTCTATCCCGCCAAGGGCGAGACCAAGGCGCACATCACCGTCTTCACCGACACCACCTGCCCCTATTGCCAGAAGCTGCACGCCGAGGTGCCCGAGCTGAACAAGCGCGGCATCGAGGTGCGTTACCTGGCCTTCCCGCGGCAGGGCATGGGCTCGCCGGGCTCCAAGCAGCTGGAAGCGGTATGGTGCGCCAAGGACAAGCCTACCGCGCTGAACCAGATGTTCACCGGGCATGAGGTCAAGTCCGAAAGCTGCCAGAATCCGGTCGCTCAGCAATTCGCGCTGGGGCAGAACATGGGCATCCAGGGCACGCCGGCGATCATTCTGGCCGACGGCCAGATGATTCCGGGTTATCAGCCGGCGGACCAGTTGGCGGAGGCGGCAATCAGCGCCCGCTAGGTTCTGCACGACGCATCAAGCGCGGGCACTTTCGTACAGGGCCTGGCGCGGCGACAGAGATTTCAACGGCGCTGCGGAGCGGCGCCACACGACATGGGGATAAGGGTGTGAAGCCGGTCAAAGTAGGCATCTGTGGTCTGGGTACCGTGGGCAGCGGGACCTTCAACGTACTCAAGCGCAACGCCGAGGAAATCGCCCGGCGTGCCGGACGGGGTATCGAGGTGGCGCAGATCGCCCAGCGCCGGCCGAATCCTCACTGCGATACCGGCAACACGCCAATCACCGCCGATGTCCTGGCCGTGGTCGACAATCCCGAGATCGACGTGGTGGTGGAGCTGATCGGCGGCTACACCCTGGCGCGCGAGCTGGTGCTGCGCGCCATCGCCAATGGCAAGCACGTGGTCACCGCCAACAAGGCGCTGATCGCGGTCCACGGCAACGAGATCTTCGCCAAGGCGCGCGAGCAGGGCGTGATCGTCGCCTTCGAGGCCTCGGTGGCCGGTGGCATCCCGGTGATCAAGGCGCTGCGCGAAGGCCTGGCGGCCAACCGCATCAACTGGGTGGCCGGCATCATCAACGGCACCGGCAACTTCATCCTCTCCGAGATGCGCGAGAAGGGTCGCACCTTCCCCGACGTCCTGGCCGAGGCCCAGGCGCTGGGTTATGCCGAAGCCGATCCGACCTTCGATGTGGAAGGCATAGACGCCGCCCACAAGCTGACCATCCTGGCGTCCATCGCCTTTGGCATCCCGCTGCAATTCGACAAGGCCTACACCGAGGGTATCACCCGGCTGACCACCGCCGATGTCGGCTACGCCGAGGCGCTGGGCTATCGCATCAAGCACCTGGGCGTGGCGCGCAGCACCGACCAGGGCATCGAGCTGCGGGTACACCCGACGCTGATCTCGGCCGATCGGCTGATCGCCAACGTCAACGGCGTGATGAACGCGGTGATGGTCAATGGCGACGCCGTCGGCTCGACGCTGTTCTACGGCGCCGGAGCCGGCCAGGAGCCTACCGCCTCGGCGGTGGTGGCCGACCTGGTGGACGTGGTCCGCGCCATGACGTCCGACCCGGAAAACCGCGTGCCGCACCTGGCCTTCCAGCCCGATGCGCTGTCCGACCATCCGGTGTTGCCGATCGAGTCCTGCGAGAGCGCCTACTATCTGCGCATCCAGGCCAAGGATCACCCAGGCGTGCTGGCCCAGGTGGCGAGCATCCTGTCGGCACGCGGCATCAACATAGAGTCCATCATGCAGAAGGAAGCCGAGGAGCATGACGGCCTGGTGCCCATGATCCTCATCACCCATCGCGTGATCGAGCGTCACATGGTCGAGGCCATCGCCGCCCTGGAAGCCCTGGACGACGTCGTCGGCGACGTGGTCCGCATCCGTGTCGAGCACCTGAACTGAGCAGCCTGGCGGCGCCCGGCGCCGCCGTCTTTCCCGAGGTCGAGTCATGCGTTACATCAGTACCCGCGGCCAGGCGCCCGCGCTGAATTTCGAAGAAGTGCTGCTGGCGGGTCTCGCCAGTGATGGTGGTCTCTACGTACCGGAGAACCTGCCGCGGTTTTCCCTGGAGGAGATCGCCTCCTGGGCCGGTCTGCCCTATCACGAGCTGGCCTTCCGGGTGATGAAGCCCTTCGTCGCCGGCTCCATCGCCGATGCCGAATTCAAGGCCATCCTGGAAGAGACCTACGCCGGTTTCGCCCACAGTTCGATCGCGCCGCTGCGCCAGCTGGACGCCAACGAGTGGGTGCTGGAGCTGTTCCATGGCCCGACCCTGGCCTTCAAGGACTTCGCCTTGCAGCTGCTCGGCCGGTTGCTCGACCATGTACTGGCCAAGCGCGGCGAGCGCGTGGTGATCATGGGCGCTACCTCCGGTGACACCGGCTCGGCGGCCATCGAAGGCTGCAAGCGCTGCAAGAACGTGGACATCTTCATCCTGCATCCGCACCAGCGGGTGTCGGAAGTGCAGCGTCGGCAGATGACCACGCTGCTGGGCGACAACATCCACAACATCGCCATCGAAGGCAACTTCGACGACTGCCAGGAGATGGTCAAGGCCAGCTTCGCCGACCAGGGCTTCCTCAAGGGCGCACCGCTGGTGGCGGTCAACTCGATCAACTGGGCGCGGATCATGGCCCAGATCGTCTACTACTTCCATGCGGCCCTGCAGCTGGGCGGCCCGGCGCGTTCCATCGCCTTCTCCGTGCCCACCGGCAACTTCGGCGACATCTTCGCCGGCTACCTGGCGCGCAACATGGGCTTGCCGGTGAGCCAGCTGGTGGTGGCGACCAACCGCAACGACATCCTGCACCGCTTCATGTCGGGCAACCGCTATGACAAGCAGCAACTGGAGGCCTCGCTGTCGCCGTCCATGGACATCATGGTGTCGTCCAACTTCGAGCGACTGCTGTTCGACCTGCACGGTCGCGACGGCCTGGCCCTAGCCGAGCTGATGGCGAATTTCCGTAGCAGCGGCACCCTGTCGGTGGCGGACGATCGCTGGACCGAGGCACGCAAGCTGTTCGACTCCCTGGCCGTCAGCGACGAAGAGACCTGCGCCACCATCGCCGAGGTCTATGCGGCTACTGGCGAAGTGCTGGATCCGCACACCGCCATTGGCGTGCGCGCCGCTCGCGAATGCCGCCGCAGCCTGGCCACCCCCATGGTGGTGCTGGGTACCGCCCACCCGGTGAAATTCCCCGAAGCGGTGGAAAAGGCCGGCATCGGCGCGACGCTGAGCCTGCCGACCCACCTGGCCGACCTACTGCAACGCGAAGAGCGCTGCACCGTGCTGCCCAACGACCTCGCCGCCGTCCAGGCCTTCGTCGCCCGCCATGGCAAGCGAGGGCAACCGCTGTAGGGTAGTTTGCCCAACCTACGACCGTAGGTTGGGCAGAGACGGCTCCATCGTCGAAGCCCAACAAAGTCGGACGCGAATCGTCTTTGTTGGGCTTCGCTGCGCTCAGCCCAACCTACGGATCCACGGTCCCAAGTCCCGCGGCCTTTTCCGGTACAATGCCCGGCTTTCCCTGCCGGTGACCCGCCCATGGCTCTGCAAGCCACGCCCTACAAAGTCGAACTCAACCTCACCGATCTGGATCGTGGGGTCTATGAGAATCTGCGCCTGACCGTGGCGCGGCATCCCTCCGAGACCGAGGAGCGGCTGGTGGTACGGTTGTTGGCCTTTGCGCTCTGGTACAACGAGCAGTTGGCTTTTGGGCGCGGCCTGTCCGATGTCGACGAGCCGGCGCTGTGGGAGAAGAGTCTCGATGGCCGGGTACTGCACTGGATCGAGGTCGGGCAGCCCGATGCCGAGCGCCTGACCTGGTGCAGCCGTCGCACCGAACGTACCAGCCTGCTGGCCTACGGCAACCTGCGTGTCTGGCAGACCAAGGTGGTGGATGCGGTCAAGACGCTGAAGAATCTGCACATCGCCGCCGTACCCGCCGAGCCCCTGGCCGAGCTGGCCCGCGATCTGCCGCGTAGCATCGCTTGGCAGGTGATGATCAGCGAAGGCACCCTGTTCGTCACCGACGACCGTGGCCAGCACGAACTGCAGCTGGAATGGCTGCTGGGCGAGCGTTGATGCGCCTGGAGCCTCGCCCGCTGCCGGCGGTGTTGCCCGACCTGGGCGACCTGCCGCCGCTGCTCACCCGGCTCTATGCCGCGCGCGGCGTGACCCAGCCGGAAGAACTGGACAAGGGCCTGGCGCGGCTGGTGCCCTATCACCAGCTCAAGGGCATCGAGGCGGCGGTGGAGCTGCTGGCCCGCGCCTTGGAAGAGCGCCGCCGCATCCTCATCGTCGGCGATTTCGACGCCGATGGCGCCACCGCCAGCGCCGTGGGCGTGCTGGCCCTGCGCCGGCTGGGCGCCGCCTGGGTCGACTACCTGGTACCCAATCGTTTCGAATACGGCTATGGCCTGACGCCCGAGATCGTCGCCGTGGCCCTGCAGCGCGAACCCGAGGTGCTACTCACCGTCGACAACGGCATCTCCAGCCTGGATGGGGTGGCCGTGGCCAAGGCGGCCGGGCTGCAGGTGGTCATCACCGACCACCACCTGCCGGGCGCCGAATTGCCCGCCGCTGACGCCATCGTCAATCCCAACCAGCCGGCCTGCGCTTTTCCCAGCAAGTGCATCGCCGGGGTCGGGGTGATCTTCTATGTGATGCTGGCGCTGCGCAGTCGCCTGCGCGAGAGCGGCTGGTTCGCTCGCCAGGGCATCGCCGAGCCCAACTTGGCCGAGTTGCTGGATCTGGTGGCCTTGGGTAGCGTCGCCGACGTCGTGCCGCTGGATGCCAACAACCGCATCCTGGTGCACCAGGGGCTGATGCGTATCCGCGCCGGCCGGGCACGGCCGGGGCTCAAGGCACTGCTGGAAGTGGCCGGGCGCCAGCCGGGCAAGGTAGCCTCCAGCGACCTGGGCTTCATCCTCGGGCCGCGCCTCAATGCGGCCGGGCGCCTGGACGACATGTCCATCGGCATCGAGTTGCTGCTCTGCGAAGACCCGCAGCTGGCGCAGGAATACGCCCAGCAACTGGACGACTTCAACAAGGACCGCAAGAGCATCGAGCAGGGCATGCAGCGCGAAGCGCTCAAGCAGCTCAAGGAATTGCCGGAAGACAATCTGCCCTTCGGCCTCTGCCTGTTCGATCCGGAATGGCACCAGGGCGTGATCGGCATCCTCGCCTCGCGCCTCAAGGAAAAGTATCACCGCCCCGCGCTGGCCTTTGCCGATGACGGCAGCGGCACCGGCATGCTCAAGGGCTCGGCGCGTTCGGTGGCCGGGCTGCACATCCGCGATGCCCTGGACGCCGTGGCGACCCGCCATCCGGGACTGATCACCAAGTTCGGTGGTCACGCCATGGCCGCCGGCCTCAGCCTGCCCCAGGCGCACTACGAGACCTTTGCCGCCGCCTTCGACGCCGAGGTGCGGCGCCACTTGCAAGCCGACGACCTCAGCGGGCGCCTGCAGACCGACGGCTGCCTCGCGCCTGCCGAGTTCCAGCTCAACCTGGCCCAGGCCCTGCGCCAGGCCGGTCCCTGGGGCCAGCAGTTTCCTGAACCGCTGTTCCATGGCACCTTCGAGATCCTCTCCCAGCGACTGCTCAAGGAGCGCCATCTCAAGCTGACCCTGCGCAGCGAGCAGGGTGGCCCGGAGCTGGACGGCATCGCCTTCAACATCGACCGCGACACCTGGCCCGATCCCAACATCCGCTGGGCCGAGCTGGCCTATCGGCTGGACGTGAACGAGTTTCGCGGCAACGAGAGCGTGCAACTGCTGGTGGTGCACCTGGCGCCGCGTTAGGTCTCGTTTGAAAAATGCCTGCGCTCGGTGATGCTGCGTTAAAAATCAGCTGGTTCGCCAGTCCGATCGGAATGCTCATTTACCACTCGTAAACTCGAGCGCGAGTCCGATCCGCTTCCTCGCTGATTTGATTCGCTGGCGTTCACCCTCCGGGCCAGCCGTTGGCTGTTACTCCCGTTGGTCGTTGCGCCTTGCCTGACCTTGGCTCGGCGACTTTTCGGACGAGCCCTGTCGGATCGGCGATCTATTCTGGTCGGGCGTACTCCAATGCCGTGAATCCCGACTAGACGAGGTCCGCCATGAGTCTCCTGTTCCAGCCCCTGACCCTGCGTCAGCTGACCCTGCCCAATCGCGTGGTGGTCTCCCCGATGTGCCAGTACTCCAGCGAGGACGGCTTCGCCAACGACTGGCACCTGGTCCACCTCGGCAGCCGCGCCACCGGTGGCGCCGGTCTGGTGATCTTCGAGGCCACCGCGGTCACCGCCGACGGACGCATCACGCCCCAGGACCTGGGCCTGTGGAAGGATGAGCAGATCGAGCCCCTGCGGCGCATCACCCAGTTCATCGAAGGCCAGGGCAGCGTCGCCGGCATCCAGCTGGCCCACGCCGGGCGCAAGGCCAGTACCTGGCAGCCCTGGCTCGGCAAGCATGGCAGCGTGCCCATCGCCGAGGGCGGCTGGGTGCCGGTGGCGCCCTCGGCCATCGCCTTCGATCCCCAGCACACCCGGCCCACGGCCATGGATCGCGATGATATCGCCAGCGTCCGCCGGGCCTTCGTGGAGACCGCCGAGCGCGCCCTGGCGGCCGGCTTCAAGGTTGCCGAGGTCCATGCCGCCCACGGCTATCTGCTGCACCAGTTCCTCTCGCCGCTCTCCAATCGCCGCGAGGACGATTACGGCGGCAATTTCGAGAATCGTATTCGCCTGTTGCTGGAAGTCACCGCCGATGTACGCGCGGTCTGGCCGGAAGAGTTGCCGTTGTTCGTGCGGGTTTCCGCCACTGACTGGGTAGAAGACGGCTGGGATGTCGACGAAACGGTGGAGCTGGCACGCCGGCTGAAGACGCTAGGCGTCGACCTGATCGACGTCTCCTCCGGTGGCACCGCAGCCCAGGCGGACATTCCTACCGGGCCCGGCTACCAGACCCAGTTCGCCGAGCGGGTGCGCAAGGAAGCCGACATCCCCAGTGGCGCGGTAGGCATGATCACCGATGCGGCCCAGGCCGAGCACGTGCTGCGTACCGGGCAGGCCGATCTGGTGCTGCTGGCTCGCGAACTGCTGCGCGATCCCTACTGGCCGCTCAACGCTGCCGAGTCCCTGCGCGAAAAGGTTTCCTGGCCACCCCAGTACGTGCGTGCCGCGCACCGGGATACGCCACTGCGCAAGCCGTTCGGCGCGGAGTAGAGCGAAAGGCGGCCACCCATTCGGATGGCTGCCTGCCTCAGGGCTTGACCGGTCGCAGCAGGGCTTCCAGCGCGTCGCTGTCGTAGTAGTCGCCCAGGTACCAGATGCGGCCGTCGCGGATCTTCATGATGCTGGCGCCGCGAATCTTTACCGGCTGCTTGCCGGTGGCGGTAACGCGGTTGCCGGTCAGTTCCCATTCGAAGGCGATGCTGCGCGGACCGATCACCGGCTTGTGCACCATCTTTACCTGCAGATCGGGCACGGCCTTGAGCGTGACCTTGACGATGCGGTCACGGGCCTGGGTGCGGCTGGTCTCGGTGGTGGCGGCACCACTGTCGAAATACTGCACCTTGGGATCGAGCAGCGCGCTGGCGGCCTCGGCGTCGTGATCGTTCCAGGCATCGAGATAGCGATTGGCGATGAGGCGGGCGTCCTCGGCGGCGGCCTGAACCTGGCCGGCGGTGAGGGCGAGCGAAAGCGCGAACAGCACAGCCAGACGCGAACGCATGGGGTGTCTCCGGCAACTGCAAGGGGAAGACGCAAGAGTAGCGCCCAGTGCAACTGTCAGTAAGAAATATTTTGTATCGACCAGGTCGATGCGGGCCTCGGGATTGCAACATCCGGTAAGCAGGTGCCGGGAGCCGGAGGGCGAGGGGAGCGGTCACAACAGCCTGAACCCTGTTTCTTGTGGAGGTTGTCCATGAATACCCGCGGTTTGCTCGATCAGTTGCTCAGGGCCGGCCAGCAGGCCCTGGCCAAGAAGACCGGCCAGTCGACCACGCGGTTGGGTGCCGGTACGCCGTCGGCGGGCAAGGACCCCTTGGGCGGCCTGCTCTCGGGCCTGGGTAGCAGCGGGTTGGCCGCCGGCGCCCTGACGGCCCTGCTGGGCAGCAAGCGCGGTCGTGGCCTGGGCGGCAAGGCCGTTGGCTACGGCGGGCTGGCGGCACTTGGCATGGCTGCCTACAAGGCCTATCAGTCCTGGCAAGCCAATCAGGCGCAGGGTACGCAGACCGCCGAGCCTCGCACCGTGGATCGGGTGCCAGAGCACGAAGCCGAGGCCCATGGCCGGGCGGTACTCATCGCCCTGATCGCGGCAGCCAAGGCCGATGGTCATGTCGATGACCAGGAGCGCCAGGCCATCGAGGCCGAGATGGCCAAGGTGGATGACGATCCCGAGCTGCGCAGCTGGTTGCAGCGGGAACTGGAACAACCGCTGGATCCGGCCAAGGTCGCCGCGGCAGCCGAAACACCGGAGATGGCCGCCGAGATGTACCTGGCCAGCCTGATGCTGATCGACGATCAGCAGTACATGGAAAAGGCTTACCTGGACGAACTGGCGCGTCAGCTGCGCCTGGAGCCGGGCCTGCGGGCCGAACTGGAGCGTGAGGCCGCGGCGGTCTGACGGCTAGGGGAGCGGGCGTTCATCGCCCAGCAGGACGCTCCGCTCCGCCGCGCAGAGGTGCAACAGGAAATCCCAGACCACGCGCAAGCGCGCTGAGCGGTGCAACTCCCGGTGTGTCGAGATCCAGTACTCGCGGGTGAAGGACCGCTCCGGGAGCACGCCTTCCAAGGGGGTCTTCTGACCCATCAGGTAGCAGGGCAGCACCGCGATGCCGATGCCGGCGCAAGCGGCCTCGCGCTGGGCGATGACGCTGGTGCTGCGAAAGACGATGCGCGGTTCGGGGCAGAGTCCCTGGATGAATTGCAGTTCACGGGTGTACAGCAGGTCGTCGACGTAACCGATGAAGGCCTGTTCGCCGAGGTCGGCTTCGGCATCCAGCGCCGGTGCTCGATCCAGGTAGGCGCGACTGGCATAGAACCTCAGGCGATAGGGCGTCAGTCGCCGGCCGATCAGGCCTTCGGCGGTGGGTCTTTCCAGGGTGATGGCGATGTCCGCTTCGCGGTTGGTGACGCTGACGAAGCGCGGCACCGAGACCAGCTCCACTTCCAGACCCGGATAATCGCGCAGCAGCGCCCCCAGGCGCTGGGCGAGAAAGCCGGTGCCAAGGCCTTCGGTCACCCCGACCCGTACCTGGCCCAGCGGATTGAGCCTCTGGGTCACGGCCTCCTGGGCCAGCAGCGCGGCTTCTTCCATCGCCTGGGCATGCGCCAGCAGGGCCTGGCCGGCGGGGGTGAGCTGATAGCCGCTGGCCTGCTGCACCAGCAACTGGCTGCCCAGGGCGCGTTCCAGCGCCTCCAGGTGACGGGCGACGGTGGCATGACTGACGCCCAGGCTGCGAGCGGCGGTGAGCAGGCGGCCATGGCGCTGGACCTCCAGAAAAACCCGCAGATCGTTCCAATCGAACATCCTGTTTCCTCGTCGGTGCCTGTCTGACCGGCCGCTTGCTGGGCGCTGTTCAGAAATGCACAGCCGTTGCCCGTTTTCTGCGACTGTTGTTCGCGGATGACGACACTAGGATAGGGACCACAACAACAAAAAAGCGAGGGAACGTCATGCCCGGTCCTGCTGCGGAATATGACTTCATCATCGTCGGTGCCGGTCCGGCCGGCTGCCTGTTGGCCAATCGACTGTCCGCCGATCCAGCCCATCGCGTACTGCTGCTGGAAGCCGGCGGTCGCGACAACCATCCCTGGATCCACATCCCGGTCGGCTACCTGTTCTGCATCGGCAATCCGCGCACCGACTGGTGCTTCAAGACCGAGGTGGAAGCGGGCCTGGGCGGCCGGGCGCTCAATTATCCGCGCGGCCGGGTGCTGGGCGGCTGCTCCTCCATCAACGGCATGATCTACATGCGTGGCCAGGCCCGTGACTATGACGGCTGGGCCGCCGCCGGTAATCCGGGGTGGGGCTGGCAAGACGTGCTGCCGCTGTTCAAGCGCATGGAAGATCACTGCGATGGCGCCTCGACCTTTCATGGCGCGGGGGGCGAGTGGCGGGTGGAGCGCCAGCGCCTGCACTGGACGCTGCTCGACGCCTTTCGCAGTGCGGCCGACCAGACTGGCATCGAGCCGGTAGAGGACTTCAACACCGGCGACAATGAAGGCTGCGGCTATTTCCAGGTCAATCAGCGCAATGGGGTGCGCTGGAATGCGGCCAAGGCCTTTCTCAAGCCGATCCGCCAGCGCGCCAATCTGCAGGTGCTGACGGGTGTCCAGGTGGAGCGGGTACTGCTGGAGGAGGGCAGGGCGCGGGCGGTGCTGGCGCGCCTGCCGGGCCAGGCCGAGCCCCAGCGCCTGGTGGCGCGCCGGGAGATCGTGCTCTGCGCCGGCGCCATCGGCTCGCCGACCCTGCTGCAGCGTTCCGGTATCGGCCCGCGCGGCCTGCTCGAAGGGCTGGGCATCGGTGTCCAGCATCGACTGGAAGGGGTCGGCGGCAATCTGCAGGATCACCTGCAACTGCGCCTGATCTATCGGGTGCATGGCGTGCCGACCCTCAATGCCCTGGCCGGCAGTCTCTGGGGCAAGCTGGGCATGGGCCTGGAGTACCTCTGGAGCCGCAGTGGTCCCCTGGCCATGGCGCCGAGCCAGCTGGGCGCCTTCGCCCGTTCCGATCCGGAGCAGCCTTCGGCCAATCTGCAATACCACGTGCAGCCGCTATCGCTGGAGCGCTTCGGCGAGCCCCTGCACGGCTTTCCCGCCTTTACCGCCTCGGTGTGCAACCTGCGACCGGCCAGTCGTGGCCAAGTGGCCATTCGCAGCGCCGACCCCCAGGCCGCGCCGTTGATCCAGCCGCGCTACCTCAGCGCGCCGGAGGATCTCAAGGTGGCCGCCGACGCCATCCGCCTGACCCGGCGCATCGCCGCCGCGCCGGCACTGGCGGCCTATCGACCCGAGGAGTATCTGCCGGGCCCGTCCTATCAGACGGAGGCAGAGTTGCAGCAGGCCGCGGGGGCCATCGGCACCACCATCTTCCATCCTTCCGGCACCTGTCGCATGGGCCAGGGAGCCGACGCCGTGGTGGACGCCCGCCTGCGGGTGCATGGCATTCCGGGCCTTCGTGTGGCCGACGCCTCCATCATGCCGACCCTGGTCTCGGGCAACAGCTGTTCGCCGACGCTGATGATCGCCGAGCAGGCGGCCAATTTCATGCTGGCCGAGGCCCGCGAGCAGGGCGTGACCGAGCTGCCCGCGGCGCTGGCCCGACCCGAGCGGGTCTCGGCTGCCTAGTTTCTATTAGCTGGTTTCACCGACGGCGGGGCCTCCCGCCGTTTCCACCGTAGTAGCTGTCGCCCATAACAACAATCAGCCCGGCGATCCCGGGTCAGGAGAACGTGCGATGTCCGACTATGCCCAACCCCGGGTACAACCCAGCGCGGCCAGCAGTCGCCGCGAAGAACGCAAGGTGATCTTCGCCTCGTCCCTGGGGACCGTCTTCGAGTGGTACGACTTTTTTCTCTATGGCGCCCTGGCAGCGGTGATCAGCAAGCAGTTCTTCGCCGGCGTCAACGACACTACCGCCTTCATCTTCGCCCTGCTGGCCTTTGCCGCCGGTTTCGTGGTGCGGCCCTTCGGCGCCCTGGTGTTCGGGCGCCTGGGCGACATGGTCGGGCGCAAGTACACCTTCCTCGCCACCATCATCCTCATGGGCATCGCCACCTTCGGTGTCGGCCTGCTGCCCACCTATGCCAGCATCGGCGTGGCCGCGCCCATCATCCTGGTGTTGCTGCGCCTCCTGCAGGGCCTGGCCCTGGGTGGCGAATACGGCGGGGCCGCCACCTACATCGCCGAGCACGCGCCGCCCGGCAAGCGCGGCGCCCACACCAGCTGGCTGCAATCGACCGCGACCCTGGGCCTGTTGCTGTCGCTGGTGGTGATCCTGGTCTGCCGCTACCTGACCGGCGACCAGTTCGAGGTCTGGGGCTGGCGCCTGCCGTTCCTGCTGTCGATCTTCCTGCTGGCGATCTCCACCTGGATCCGCCTGTCGATGCACGAGTCGCCAGCCTTTCTGCGCATGAAGGCCGAGGGCAAGCAGAGCAAGGCGCCGATCCGTGATTCCTTCACCAACTGGAGCAACCTCAAGGTGGTGCTGATCGCCCTGTTCAGCATCAACGGCGGCCAGGCGGTGACCTTCTACCTGTCGCAGTTCTATGTGATGTTCTTTCTCACCCAGACCCTCAAACTGGACCCGGTGCTGGCCAACAACCTGCTGATCGTCAGCGTCATCCTCGGCGCGCCCTTCTTCGTCATCGCCGGCTGGCTGTCGGACAAGGTCGGGCGCAAGCCGATCCTCATGCTCGGCCTGCTGCTGGCCACGGTGCTCTACTTCCCGCTGTTCAAGGCCCTGACCCACTACGCCAACCCGCAGATCTACCAGGCCAGCCAGCAGGCCCCCATCGTGGTGACCGCCGATCCGGCCACCTGCACCTTCCAGTTCGACCCGGTGGGCAAGGCGCGCTTCGACAGTCCCTGCGACCGGGTCAAGACACTGCTGGCCAAGAGTGGTCTGCCCTACAGCAGCGTGGCCGCGGCGCCAGGGGACGCGGTGCAGGTCAACGTCGGTGACAAGGTCATCGTCGGCTACGACGAGCCGGCCCTGCGCGCCGCGGTACAGGCCGCCGGCTATCCGGCCAAGGCCGACTCGGCGCAGGTCAACAAGCCCATGGTGGTGGCGGTGATCTTCGCCCTCATCCTCATCGCCACCCTCTGCTATGGACCGCTGGCGGCGCTGATGGTGGAGCTGTTTCCCACCCGCATCCGCTACACCTCGATGTCGCTGCCGTACCACATCGGCAACGGCTGGTTCGGCGGCTTCCTGCCGACGGTGTCCTTTGCCCTGGTGGTCTATACCGGCGACATCTTCTACGGCCTCTGGTACCCGGTGCTGATCACCGGCGTCAGCCTGATAGTGGGCCTGCTGTGCCTGCCGGAAACCCGCCACCGCGACCTCGACGCCGATTGAGACGCAGCGGGCGGCGTACCCCGCCGCCCGCTGAGTTTCGCCGCCGATTGGGGTATACTCGCGAGCTTTTCCACAGCTTTTCTCGCGAGTGTTTCCCCCATGGAAATCAACCCGATCGTCACCAGCATCAAGGACCTCACCAGCCGCACCCAGACCATTCGGGGGTATCTTTGACTACGATCTGAAGCAGGATCGTCTGGTCGAAGTGGAGCGTGAGCTCGAAGACCCCAACGTCTGGAACAAGCCCGAGTACGCCCAGAATCTCGGCCGCGAGCGCGCCCAGCTGGCGCAGGTGGTCGGCACCCTGGACGAGTTGACCGGCGGCCTGGCCGATGCCAGCGACCTGCTGGAAATGGCGGCCGAAGAGGAAGACCAGGGCGCGGTCGATGACGTGGCGGCCGAGGTGGAGCGCCTGCGTGGCATCCTCGAGAAGCTGGAATTCCGCCGCATGTTCAGCGGCGAGATGGACCCCAACAACTGCTACCTGGACATCCAGGCCGGCTCCGGCGGCACCGAGGCCCAGGACTGGGCCAATATGCTCCTGCGCATGTACCTGCGCTGGGCCGACCAGCATGGCTTCAGCGCCGAGATCGTCGAGCTGTCCGAAGGTGAAGTCGCCGGCATCAAGGGCGCTACCGTGCACATCAAGGGCGAGTACGCCTTCGGTTGGCTGCGCACCGAGATCGGCGTGCACCGCCTGGTGCGCAAGAGTCCCTTCGACTCGGGCAACCGTCGCCACACCTCCTTTACCGCGGTGTTCGTCTCTCCCGAAATCGACGACAACATCGACATCGAGATCAACCCGTCCGATCTGCGCGTCGACACCTACCGCTCCTCGGGCGCGGGTGGCCAGCACGTTAACACCACCGACTCCGCGGTGCGGATCACCCACGTGCCCACCAATACCGTGGTGGCGTGCCAGAACGAGCGCTCCCAGCATGCCAACAGGGACACCGCCATGAAGATGCTGCGGGCCAAGTTGTACGAGCTGGAAATGCAGAAGCGCAATGCCGCGTCCCAGGCCCTGGAAGACTCCAAGTCCGATATCGGCTGGGGCCACCAGATCCGTTCCTATGTGCTCGACGCCTCGCGGATCAAGGATCTGCGCACCGGCGTGGAACGCAGCGATTGCGACAAGGTGCTCGACGGCGATCTGGACGAATACCTCGAAGCCAGCCTCAAGCAGGGCGTTTAATCCATCATTTCCTGTAGGAGCGGCCATGGCCGCTCCTACGGCAAGCACTCCCCAGGTAAACAGCAGACATGAGCGAACAACCCCTAGACCCCCAAGCCCAGGAACAGGAAGACAACAAGCTGATCGCCCAGCGCAAGGAAAAGCTTTCCGCGCTGCGCGACCAGCAGGCCATTCCCTTCCCCAACGACTTCCGTCGCGACAGCCTGGCCGGTGACCTGCAGAAGCAGTACGCCGACAAGACCAAGGAAGAGCTGGAAGCCGCGGGCATCAAGGTCAAGGTAGCCGGCCGCATCATGCTCAACCGCGGTGCCTTCATGGTGCTGCAGGACACCAGCGGGCGCATCCAGGTCTATGTCGACCGCAAGACCCTGCCGGCCGAGACCCTGGAAGCGGTCAAGACCTGGGACCTGGGCGACATCATCGCCACCGAAGGTACCCTGGCCCGCTCCGGCAAGGGCGATCTCTACGTCAACATGAGCGACGTGCGCCTGCTGACCAAGTCGCTGCGCCCGCTGCCCGACAAGCACCACGGCCTGACCGACACCGAGCTGCGCTATCGCCAGCGCTATGTCGACCTGATCGTCAACGAGGAGGTCCGCCAGACCTTCCGCGTGCGCTCCCAGGTCATCGCCCACATCCGCCGCTTCCTCATGGAGCGGGGTTTCCTCGAAGTGGAAACGCCCATGCTGCAGACCATTCCCGGCGGCGCGGCGGCCAAGCCCTTCGAGACCCACCACAACGCCCTGGACATGGCCATGTTCCTGCGTATCGCGCCGGAGTTGTACCTCAAGCGGCTGGTGGTCGGTGGCTTCGAGAAGGTCTTCGAGATCAACCGCAACTTCCGTAACGAAGGCGTCTCGACCCGGCACAATCCCGAGTTCACCATGCTCGAGTTCTACCAGGCCTATGCCGATTACCGCGACAACATGGACCTCACCGAGGAACTGTTCCGCGAACTGGCCATGGCCGTGCTCGGCACCACCGACGTGCCCTATGGCGACAAGGTGTTCCACTTCGGCGAGCCCTTCGTGCGCCTGTCGGTGTACGACTCCATCCTCAAGTACAACCCGGACATCACCGCGGAAGACCTGCAGGACGTCGAGAAGGCCCGCGCCATCGCCAAGAAGGCCGGCGCCAAGGTCCTCGGCCACGAAGGCCTGGGCAAGCTGCAGGTGATGATTTTCGAGGAGCTGGTGGAGAGCAAGCTGGAGCAGCCGCACTTCATCACCGAGTACCCCTTCGAGGTCTCGCCGCTGGCGCGCCGCAACGACGACAATCCCGGCGTCACCGATCGCTTCGAGCTGTTCATCGGCGGCCGCGAGATTGCCAACGCCTACTCCGAGCTCAACGACGCCGAAGACCAGGCCGAGCGCTTCATGCTGCAGGTCCAGGAAAAGGACGCCGGTGACGACGAGGCCATGCACTATGACGCCGACTTCATCGACGCCCTGGAATACGGCATGCCGCCCACCGCTGGCGAGGGCATTGGCATCGACCGCCTGGTGATGCTGCTGACCAACTCGCCGTCGATCCGCGACGTCATCCTCTTCCCGCACATGCGTCCGCAATAAGCGCCGCGCCTCCTTTCCGGGGGCGCCGCTGGCACCTGCTGACTCGGGGCTCTGTCATCAAAGGTTCATCCGGACCTGCTAACAGAGCCCTGATGTCGCGTTCCTCCGCAGGTAGTCATGACCAATACGTTGATCCCCCTGCATCCGGCCGCCGAACGGCTGGGGCTGCTCTACGCCTACCATTTCACCTCCGGTCAGCCGGGGCAGGCGCTGACCATGGCGCCGGAAGATCCCTGGGACGCGGAAGAGGGTGGCTTTCGCTGGCTGCACTTCAACCTGGCCCACGCCGCCGCCGAGCGCTGGATGCGCGAGCACCTGGGGCTGCCGGAGGAGTTCTTCGAATCCCTGCACGCCGGTTCCCACTCGACCCGCCTGGAGCCGGCCGACGACACCCTGCTGGGGGTGGTGAACGATGTGACCCTGGCCTACGGTCAGGTCTCGGTGGACGTCGCCACCCTCTGGGCCTGCGCCCGCCCAGGACTGCTGGTGACCGCCCGGGCCCAGCCACTGCGCTCGGTGGATCGCCTGCGCCATGCGGTGCGTCGTGGTGAGGGCTTCGGCTCGACCCTGGAACTGCTGGTTCATCTGCTGCGCGACCAGGCCGATGTGCTGACCGGCATCATCCGCGATACCACGGTCAAGGTGGACGCCATCGAGGATCGGCTGCTGTCCCAGCGGCTGTCCGCCAGTCGCGCCGAACTCGGCAGCCTGAGACGCGCCCTGGTACGCCTGCAGCGCCTGCTGGCGCTGGAACCGGGCTCGCTGCTGCGGTTGCTCAACCGGCCGCCTGCCTGGTTGCGCCGCGACGACATCCAGACCCTGCGCGAGGCCACCGAGGAATTCGACCGGGTGCTGGACGACCTCGCCGCCCTGGTGGAGCGTCTCAAGCTGTTGCAGGAGGAGATCGCCGCCGCCTCCGCCGAGCAGACCAACCGCACCCTGTTCACCCTGACCCTGGTCACGGTGCTGGCCCTGCCGATCAACATCATCGCCGGCTTCTTCGGCATGAACGTCGGCGGCATCCCGCTCTCCGATTCGCCCCACGGTTTCTGGATCCTGGTGGCGCTGGTGGCGACCTTCACGGCGCTGGCCGGCAGCCTGGCCTTTCGCAAACGCGGCGACTGACCGGCGTCATGCAACCGTTGCCGGCGCCGCGCGGTCTCTAGGGGAACCCCCACTGGAGACCGCGATGGACTTCAAGGACTACTACGAGGTGCTTGGCGTCGCCCCCGACGTCGACGACAAGACCCTCAAGACCACCTATCGCAAGCTGGCGCGCAAGTACCACCCGGACGTGAGCAAGGAGGCCGATGCCGAGGCTCGCTTCAAGGAGGTGGCCGAGGCCTATGACGTCCTGCGCGATCCACACAAGCGCGCCGAATACGATCAGGTCCGCCGCTATCAGCAGCAAGGCGAGCGCTTCCAGGTGCCGCCAGACTGGCAGCCGGGGTCGGGCGCCGACTACAGCGATCCCCACGCCGGCTTTGGCCAGGACTATTCTGATTTCTTCGAGTCGCTGTTCGGCGCTGCCGGACGCTCGCAGCAGGGTGGCTTCGCTCGCCGTGGCCGCGACATCGAGCTGGAACTGCCATTGTTTCTCGAGGAGAGCCAGGCCGGCAGTACCAAGCCGCTGAGCTTTTCGTTGCCGCAGCGCGACGAGCTGGGCCGGCGCGTCGGCGAGACCACCAAGAACCTCAACGTCAAGATTCCCGCCGGCAGCACCGACGGCGAGCGTATCCGCCTGAAAGGGCAGGGCGAGCCGGGCATGGGGGGCGCGGAGGCAGGCGATCTGTACCTGGTCATCCGTCTGGTGCCTCATCCGCTGTTCGACGTCGACGGTCAGGACCTGGTGGTCAGCGTACCCCTTGCCCCCTGGGAAGCCGCCTTGGGCGCCAAGGTGCAGGTGCCCACCCTGGATGGCCAGATCATGCTGAGCATTCCGCCTGGCAGCCAGAGCGGCGCCCGCTTGCGGGTACGAGGCAAGGGCCTGGCTGGAAAGGCAGGGCAGGGCGATCTCCATGCCCTGCTCAAGGTCGTGATGCCACCGAAGGGCGATGAAGAAACCCAGGCGCTGTGGCGCCAACTGGCCGAGCGGGCGGCCTTCGATCCCCGCCAAAACTGGAGGAAAGTCTGATGAGCAGTCTGATCGTCCTGCAGGAATTCTGCGTGCTCTGCGAGGTGAGCGAGCCCGTGGTGGTGGAGATCGTCGAGCACGGCATCCTGGCGCCCCAGCGCGGCAAGCGCCCGGCCGAGTGGCATTTCGACACCGGTGCCCTGCACCGCGCCCGTCGCGCTGTACGCCTGCGCCACGAGCTGGACCTGGACTGGTCCGCGACCGCCCTGGCCCTGCACCTTTTGGATGAGGTGGAAGAGCTGCGCCGCGAGAACCAGCGCCTGCGTAGACGGCTGGAGCGCTTCGCCGGAGAACTGCGAGACGTCTGACCGGCCCGCGTAGGTTGGGTTGAGACGGCTCCATCGGCGAAGCCCAACAGTGGGGGCGTGTCTGGTTGTTGAGCTTCGCTGCGCTCAACCCAACCTACGGAACTCCCGTCTGCACCGAGGCGCCCCCTCTCCCTCTGGGAGAAGGTTGGGGTGAGGGAGCCGGATAGAGGTTTCCAACGTAAGGTTTCTATCCAATCACGGCCATGCCGGGACGCCGTAGCGACCGCTCCTACAGGAGCATAGGCCTACGTAGGAGCGGCCCATGGCCGCGATGTCCTTCGCACTAACACCTAATGAAGCTATCCCGCCGCGATCAACCCGCGTCGCTGCATCGCCTGTTCCTGACTGAGCCGCTCGATCCGCACCGGCAGAGACTTCGACGCCGGGGTATGGCTGCGGGTGTCGTGGTTGGCCAGGGGCGCCAGGCTGTTGGTTTCGGGGTAGTAGGCCGCGCAGCAACCGGCCGGTACGTCGTAGGCGATGACCTTGAAGGGGCCGGCGCGGCGTGAGATGCCGTCCAAGGCAGCGCCGATGAAGTCGATGAAGTCACCCTCCTGCACCTCATGGCGGCGCATGTCCTCTGGGCTGAGCATGGCCACCATGCGTTCGTCGATGTCGCGGTAGCGGTCGCGATTGGAGTAGATGGTGGTGTTGAACTGGTCGTGACTGCGGATCGTCATCAGCTGCAGGTGCTCGGCATCCGGCGGGCTGTCGTCCTCGTCCAGCACGTCGCCGGGAAAGAGGAAGTTGGCCTTGCCGTTGGGTGTATCCCACTGTCGCTCACGGGCACCATTGGGCAGGCGGAAACCTCCGGGCTGTTCGATGCGGGCGTTGTAGTCGGCGAACTGTTCGGGCAGCACCGCTTCGATCTTGTCGCGGATGAGCGCGTAGTCGCCGACCAGGGCGTCCCAGTCGATATGGGGATGGCGTTCGCCCAGGGTCGCCTTGGCGATGCCGGCAACGATGGCGATCTCCGACAGCAACTCCGGCGAGGCCGGCTCCAGGCTGCCGGTGGAGCCATGCACCATGGACATGGAGTCCTCCACGGTAATGGTCTGCACTCCGCTGGCCTGCACATCGCGTTCGGTGCGGCCCAGGCATGGCAACAGGAAGGTGCTGCGGCCGTGCAGGGTGTGGCTCCAGTTGAGTTTGGTGGCGATCTGTACCGTCAGGCGCAGGTTGGCGACATGGGGTGCTACCCGCTCGATGTCGGGAATGGCGCGGAAGAAGTTGCCGCCCAGGCCGATGAAGGCCTGGGGCTCGTCGCGCAGCAGGGCCTCGCAGCATTCCACCACGTCATGGCCGCCCTCGCGCGGCGCGCGAAAGGCGAAGGCCTGGTCGAGGCGGGCCAGGAAGGGCTCCTTGGGTTTCTGATAGATGCCCACGGTGCGGTCGCCCTGGACGTTGGAATGACCCCGAATCGGGCAGGGTCCGGCGCCAGGCTTGCCGACGTTGCCACGCAGCAGCAACAGATTGATGATCTGCTGCAGGACATCGCCACCGCGGCGGTGCTGGGTCACGCCCATGCCCCAGCAGGCGATCACCCGGTCGGCCTTCATGTAGACCTCGGCCGCTTCCCTCATGGCCGCCTGGGTCAGGCCGGAATAACGCTCCAAACGCTCCCAGCTCAGCCCTCGGCAGTGTTCGGCGAAGGCTTCCAGGCCGACGCAATGCTGTTCGATGAACGCCACGTCGAGGATGCGGGGGGCACCACTGCGGCGCGCCTCGTCGTCAGCCTCGATGACGACCTTGCACAGCCCCTGCATGGCCGCCATATCGCCGCCGATACGCACCTGGTGGTACTGGGAGCTGATGGCCACGCCCCCACCCGGCAAGGCCATGTCGCGCACGGCCTGTGGCGAGGCGAAGCGCACCAGGGCCTTTTCCCGCAGCGGATTGAAGGTGAGGATGGGCACGCCGCGGTGCACGGCGTCGTGCAGCTCGCTCATCATTCGCGGGCTGTTGGTGCCGGGATTCTGGCCGATGATGAAGATGGCGTCGGCCTGGGCGAAATCCTCCAGGTCCAGGGTGCCCTTGCCGACGCCGATGCTCTCCGGCATGGCAGTGGTGGTGGTCTCATGGCACATGTTGGAACAGTCGGGAAAGTTGTTCATGCCGTAGAGCCGGCCGAACAGCTGGTAGAGAAAGGCGGCTTCGTTGGAGGAACGGCCCGAGGTGTAAAGCTCCAGCTTCCAGGGATCGTCCAAGGCGCGCAGTTCGGCACCGATCTCGGCGAAGGCGTCCGCCCAGCTCACCGGGCGGTAGGTGTCGCTGGCGGCGTCGTAGCGCATGGGGTGGGTGAGACGGCCCTGGTCTTCCAGGTCATGGTCGGTCCAGGTACGCAGTTCGGTCAGGGTATGGGCCGCGAAGAATTCCGGAGTGGTGCGTTTACGGGTGGCCTCCCAGGCCACTGCCTTGGCGCCGTTCTCGCAATATTCGAAGGTATGCGGGGTCTTCGGATCGGGCCAGGCGCAGCTCGGGCAGTCGAAGCCGCCCGGCTTGTTCATGGTCAGCAATGCCTTGTTGCCGCGCATCAACACCTTCTGGCGGCTCAGGTGCTGGGTCACGGCATTGAGCGCACCCCAGCCCCCGGCGCTGCCGTGCTCCTGGGTGCCGTGCAGGGGTTGAGCGGGGGAGTGGGCGGATTGCTTGGTCATGTTCACCTCTGGAACTGAGCCGGACAGGAAGCCGGCGGGTACCTAGAGGGGAACCCTGGAAGCGGACTGGCGTTCCACCGTCTGGCTGCCGGGCCGACGAGTGCGAGCGGACAGCGAAGCGCCGTTCAGTGACCTGAAGAGGCGCGCCAAGGCGGCCGGTGACTGCTAGGCTGGACGCTTCCGCAGCTACCGAGAAAGCCCATAATGGCCAGCCATATCCTCGACCATCGCATCCTCGGCGAATCCCTGCAGGCCGTGGAGATCGGTCTCGATCCCGGCGAGACGGTGATCGCCGAGGCCGGTGCCATGACCTACATGGAGGCCGACATCGACTTCACCGCGCGTATGGGCGATGGCTCCGCCGGCTTGCTCGGCAAGCTCTGGGGCGCCGGCAAGCGGATGCTTGGCGGGGAGTCGCTGTTCATGACCCATTTCACCAATGAGGGCCGGGAGAAGCGCCACGTCGCCTTTGCCGCGCCCTATCCGGGCCAGGTGATCCCGCTGGATCTGGCGGCCCTGGGCGGCACCCTGTTCTGCCAGCGCGATTCCTTTCTCTGCGCCGCCAGGGGTACCCGCATCGGCGTGGCCTTCACCCGCCGCCTGGGCGCCGGCTTCTTCGGTGGCGAGGGCTTCATCCTGCAGCGGCTGGAAGGCGATGGCATGGCCTTCGTGCATGCCGGGGGCACGGTGATCCGCAAGGAGCTAAGGGGCGAAACGCTGCGCCTGGATACCGGCTGCCTGGTGGGTTTCACCAGTGGCATCGACTACAACATCAAGCTGGTCGGGGGGCTGCGCAGCATGCTGTTCGGCGGTGAGGGTCTGGTGCTGGCGACCCTGAGCGGCCATGGCACCGTGTGGATCCAGACGCTGCCTTTTTCGCGGCTAGCCGGCCGGGTCCAGGCCGCGGCCGGCGGCGTCACCGGTGAACGCCGCGCGGGGGGCGACTGATTCCTCTCGTGTCCTAGGCCCGCTGCAGGGTGCTCTGCGGCGCCATGCGCTCCAGCCAGTCGCGCCAGCGCACCCGGCTGTCATGGACCAGCCAGCCGTCCTGACGGGCGAAGCTTTCCGACAGCCAGAGGCCGCGGGTCGACACGGGCAGGCGCTGGCCGGCGGACAGGGTATAGAGCTCACCGGTGGGCTTGCCGTCGTCCAGGGCGACCAGATAGAGATCCGGGCGCTGGCGGGCGAGACGTGCGAGCAACTGGCCGTTCTCGATCTTCTCGTCGACGTGGAACAGGCTTGGCGCCTTGCACTCCTTGGGCAACTCCAGCAACAGGTCGTAGACCAGCTGGAGCGAGGCGGTGGGGGTGTGCACATAGGCGCGCGGACGCTCCAGTAGCGCCAGGCTGCCGCAGCGCACCGGCCGTGCCGCCCCCGAGCGCGGGGTCAGGCGGAAGGCCACGTCCTCGCGATAGGGCAGGGCGGGGGCATAGGGCGTCGGCAGCCAGGTGTCGGCGAAGCGTCCGGCCAGCCAGCCGCGCGGCGTCTCGATCAGGCATTCCTCGGCCACCTCCTGCACGGCGGTGAGCAGCGGCAGGGCCAGTTCGTGGGTCGGGATATAGCCGGAGATCAGCTTGAGCACCACGTCGCCGCGATCGGGCCGGCGCTGGCGCACCAGCAGCCAGTGATCCTGGCCCTGCCAGTTGAGGGTGAGGCGGACCGAGACGCCCAGATTGGCGAGCTTGGCACTGAACTGCTGGGCGTCGGCGATCTCGATCGGTTGGCGTCGCTCCAGCATCTCGCTGAAATTCAGCGGCTGGCCGAGGGCCTGGTAGCTGAGGCCGTCGTGATTGGCCTCCACCGCGAGCGATAGGGTCTTGAACGCCTTGGGGTTGTGGCGGGCGATGAGCTGGGGCATGGCCGACTCCTGTTGTTGTGTGCCGCGAACACGCCATCCGGGGCGACCGGATGGCGCGTCCAGCGAACGGAAGCAAGGGTTCAGCGAAAGGCTCTGGATCAGGGCCGAGCGGTGATCACGTCGGCCAGGGTACGGACATTATGTGACAGGTGCAGGGGATCGATAGTGCCGACTATCGCACTGGTCACCCCCGGCTCGCCAAAGACCCGGGCGAAGCTCGCCCGCACCGGATCCTGGCCGGCGCCCAGCACCGCATGGCCGCTGGCCAGGGCCTTCTTGATCAGGATGCCCTTGCCCAGGGCGGCGGCGGCCTGGATCACCGGGATCTCGGCGTCTTCGTTGAGGTTGAAGGTGACCATGGCGCAATCGCCGGTCTCCAACGCCTTGAGGCCGCCGGCGACGGTCTTGCCGGAAAAGCCGAAGGCGCGGATCAGGCCTTTGCGCTTGAGCTCGGCCAGGGTCTCGTAGCAGCCACTGTCTTGGAGAATGCTCAGATCGTTGCCGTCGGAGTGCACCAGTACCAGATCCAGCCAATCGGTTTCCAGGCGCTTCAGGCTGCGTTCCACCGAACGACGGGTGTGCGCCGGACTGAAGTCGAAGCTGGACAGCCCGCCTTCGAACTCCTCACCCACCTTGCTGGCGATCACCCAGTGCTGGCGCTGGCCGCGCAGCAGCGGGCCCAGGCGTTCTTCGCTGCGGCCATAGGCGGGAGCGGTGTCCAGCAGGTTGATGCCCAGCTCGCGGGCCAGGCTCAGCAAGTCGGCGGCGGTGCGGTCGTCGGGGATGGTGAAGCCATTGGGGTACTTCACACCCTGGTCGCGGCCGAACTTGACCGTACCCAGACCTAGGGGGGAAATCTGGAGACCGGTGCTACCCAGGGCGCGGTGCAGGCCGTGCAGGTCGCGCAGGCTCATGGCAGCAATTCCTCCCAGAAGGGCGCGGCCACTGGTGGCTGCGGGTGGGCGGGCAGGGTGGGATGCTGTCCCGGCCGGATACCGTCACGGTCGAGATGGGCCAGGACCCGGTCGGCCAGGTCCGGCGACAGCGCCAGCTTGGTCGGCCAGCCCACCAGCAGGCGGCCGTCCTCGGCGAGGAAGGCGTTGTCCGGCCGCACCAGCCCGGATTGCGCCGGCTCGGCACGGTCCACCCGGAGGGTCGCCCACTGGGCGCCCGCGAAATCGATCCAGGGCAGCAGGCGCTGCAGTTCTTCCCGCGCCGTGGCGATCTGCGCGTCTGGCTCACGGGCCACGCCCTCGGCCTCGGCCAGGTCGCCGCCCAGGTACCACAGCCACTGGCCGTCGGCGGTGGGGTGGCTGGTGATGGTCAGGCGCGGCTTAGGACCGCCGCCCAGGCAGTGGGCATAGAGGGGTTTGAGCATGGGCCCCTTGACCACCACCATGTGCAGCGGGCGGCGCTGCATGGCCGGCTGTTCGAGGTGGAGCGCCTGGAGCAGGTCGGCCATGCCGGCGCCGGCGGTGAGCACGATACGGCGGGCGCGGATGGCCTGGCCGTCCACCACCAGGCCGGTCAGTTCGCCCTCTTCGCGCAAGGGCTGGAGGTCATGCCCGGCCAGCAGGCTGTCGCCGGCCAGTTCGGCCAGACGCGCGACCAGGCTGGGCACATCCAGCACCAGCTCGGCCAGGCGATAGACCTTGCCCTTGAAGGCGCGATCGCGCAGGGCCGGGGGCAGTTCGTCGCCCTTGACCGCATCCACCCGGCCGCGCACCGCCTTGCTGGCGAAGAAGCTGGTGAGGTTGCCGGCCAGGCTGCCCGGCGACCAGAGGTAGTGGGCTTCGGAGAGCAGGCGCACGCCGGAAAGATCCAGCTCGCCGCTGCCGGCCAAGCTCTCGCGCCAGCGTCGCGGCATGTCGGCGATGGCCTCGGAGGCACCGGTGAGCATGCCGGTCAGGGCATATTTGGTGCCGCCGTGGATGATGCCCTGGGACTTGCCGCTCTGGCCGCCGCCCAGGGCGCCGGTCTCCACCAGCACGGTGGCGTAGCCGGCGCGTCTGAGACGGGCGTTGAGCCAGAGGCCGGCGACGCCGCCGCCGACGATGAGGATATCGGTGGACCAGGGTTGGGACATGAACGGCCTGCTGGATAATCGGCAAAGGAGTGATTTTACACGCTCCTCGCCGCCGCTGGTCTCAATGCCCGGTACTGCCGGAAAACAACTGGATCACCACCACCCCGGCGACGATCAGCCCCATGCCCAGCATGGCCGGCAGGTCCAGCTTCTGGTCGTAGAGAAACGCCGCGGCGATGCTCACCAGCACGATGCCCAGGCCGGCCCAGATGGCGTAGGCGATGCCCACGGGAATGCTGCGTACCACCAGGGTCAGCATCCAGAAGGCCAGGCCATAGCCGGTGATGACCAGAAACAGTGGTAACGGCTTGCTGAAGCCGCTGATGGCCTTCATGGAGGTGGTGGCGACGACTTCGGCGGCGATGGCGATGGCCAGGTAGATGTATCCGCTCATGATGATTCCTCCTGTCGAATGCGCCCATTCTTCGCTTAATCTGCGATAGGTAAAAGTTGATACCTATCCGTTGAGGAGATGGGTCGTGCAGTGGAATCTGGAGCAATTGGAGATCTTCGTCGGCGTCGCCGAGGGCGCGAGCTTCTCCGCCATAGCGCGCCGTCTGGGACGGGCGCAGTCGGCGGTGAGTACCGCCATCGCTCTGCTGGAGAGCGATCTGGGCGTCGCGCTGTTCGAGCGCAGCAATGGTCGTACGCCGGTCATCACCGCGGCCGGTCTGGCCTTGCTGGAGGAGGCGAGGGAGGTCCTGCGTCAATGCCAGCGGCTGGACAGCCGTGCCCAGGCCCTCTGCGCCGGTCAGGAGCCTTTGTTGCGCCTGGCGCTGGACGAAGCCATGCCCTACCAGCCGGTGCTCGATGCGCTGGACGCCCTGGCCGCGGCCTTCCCGCATCTGGAAGTCCAGCTCACCAGCGGCGCCCAGGGCGATGTGGCGCGCAAGCTGCTGACCAAGCAGGCCGACCTCGGCCTGCTGTTTCGCCATGAGCACATGCCTCAGGCCCTGGAGCGCCAGGCCCTGGGTGATGTCGCCCAGGTCACCGCCTGCGGCGCCCAGCATCCGCTGGCCAGCCAGCGCGGGGTAGGGCGGCGCGAACTGGCCCGCCACCGTCAGCTGCTCATCGCACCGCTGGAGAATCCCTATCCCGGTGGCGAGCAGATCGCGCCCCAGGTCTGGCGCGCCGACAGCTTCTATCTGCTCGCCGAACTGCTGATGCGCGGCCTGGGCTGGGGCTGGCTGCCGCGGCACGTGGCGCGCTATCCCTCCTACCAGGGGTTGCTGGCCGAGCTGGATTGCGACTGGGTGCCGCCGGCGCTGGTGGTGGAGCTGGCCTGGCGCCGCAATGCCGCGCCGGGGCCGGCGGCGCGCTGGCTGGCCCAGCGGCTGGCGGAGGAGTTGCGGGCGATTGGTTGAAATCGATGTGTTGGGCTTCGCTTTCGCTCAACCTAACCTACGTCGAGCGCCGTAGGTTGGCGCTGAGCGAAAGCGAAGCCCAACATGACGGAGCCTCAGCGCTCGCCCATGGCCTCTTCCCATGACAGCCATATTCTGGCCGAATCCGTGGGGCAGCTTGACCAGCGCCAAGGCGCGAGCGCTGCGATACTCGGGTCATTCCTCCTCGATCCGGGATGATCGCCATGACCACAACCCCCGCCCTCGGCCAACGCTACGTCTTCATCGTCCTGGCGCTGATCTTTCTCGCCCTGCTGGTTTCGGCCGGGGTGAGGTCCACGCCTGGCGTACTGCTGCTACCGTTGCAGGAGACCTTTGGCTGGAGTCGTGAGACGATCTCGCTTTCCGCCGCCATCGGCATCTTTCTCTATGGCCTGGTCGGGCCCTTCGCCGCCGCCCTGATGCAGACCCTGGGCATCCGTCGCACCCTGCTCGGCGGCCTGACCCTGATCAGCCTGGCCACCGCCCTGAGCACCCTGATGCGCGAGCCCTGGCACCTCGTCGCCACCTGGGGCGTGCTCAGCGGCCTGGGTACCGGTTGCGTGGCCATGGTGCTCGGCGCCGCCATCGTCAATCGCTGGTTCGTCGCCCGCCGGGGCTTGATGATGGGTCTGCTCGCCGCCAGTACCGCCACCGGCAACCTGGTGTTCCTGCCGCTGCTGGCCCATCTCACCAGTCAGGAAGGCTGGCAGACCGTGGTGCTGACCGTGGCCGTGGCCAGCGCCGCCCTGATCCCGCTGGTAGCCTGGCTGCTGCCGGAGCGGCCGGCGGACGTCGGCCTGCGGCCCCATGGCGCCCCAACGGACTACCAGGCGCCAGCGGCCTCCGCACCGGGCAATCTGTTTCGCGTGACCCTCGGCACCCTGGCCATGGCCAGCCGGCGGCGCGATTTCTGGCTACTGTTCCTGACCTTCTTCGTCTGCGGCTTCACCACCAATGGCCTGATCGGCACCCACTTCATCGCCATGGGCCACGATCATGGGCTGTCCCAGGTGCAGGCCGCCGGCATCCTCGCGCTGATGGGCATCTTCGACCTGGTGGGCACCACCGCCTCCGGCTGGCTGACCGACAGATACGATCCGCGCCGGCTGCTGTTCGTCTACTACAGCCTGCGCGGCCTCTCGCTGATCTACCTGCCGTTCTCCGGCTTCGCCCCCGAGCAACTGCTGCTGTTCGGCATCTTCTACGGGCTGGACTGGATCGCCACCGTGCCGCCCACGGTCAAGCTGACCAACCAGAGCTTTGGCGAAAAGAGCGCGCCGGTGGTGTTCGGCTGGGTGTTCTGCGGCCACATGCTCGGCGCCGCCTGCGCGGCCTTTCTCGCCGGGGCCTTGCGCGAGCACTTCGGTTCCTACCAGGAGGCCCTGGTATTGGCTGGGTTGACCGGCATCGTCGCGGCGGTGATGGCGCTGGGGATCGGGCGACCGAGCGCCGCGGGAGCCGGGCGCTCGGCCGTGCCCGAGGCCGGCTAGGCGGTCTTGAGGTCGAGCGGCACGGCGGTCGGCGCCCGGTGCAGCATCGACGCCGGGATCGCCAGGATCAGCAGGCCGCTGACGAACAGGCAGGCGCCGAGCACATAGGTGCCGTTGTTGATGTCGCCGGTGAGGGTTTCCATGGTCGCGGTGATCATGGAGCCGGTGAAGCCGGAGAGGTTGCCGATGGCGTTGATCATGCCGATGCCCGCCGCCGCGGCGACGCCGGAGAGCAGGGTGCCGGGCAGCGACCAGAAGATCGGCATCAGCGCCAGCAGCCCCGAGGCGGCCACGGTGAGGAAGAAGATCGACAGCACGATGTTGTGGATGAACCAGGCACTCAGCACCAGCCCCAGGGCGCCGACGAAGGCCGGTACCGCCGCATGCATGCGCTGCTCGCCGGTGCGCGCCGAGTGGCGGGCGTTGAGCAGCATGACCACCAGGGCGACGCTGTAGGGGATGGCGGTGAGCAGGCCGATCTGCAGGCTGCCGCTGACCCCGGCGTTCTTGATGATCGAGGGCATCCAGAAGGCCAGGCCATAGAAGCCGGTGTTGAAGGTCAGCAGGATGAACACCAGCAGCCAGACCCGCGGATTGAGAAAGACCTCGCTCAGCCGCGACGCCTTGCCAGCGTTGTGCTGGTCCAGGTTGCGCTTGAGCAGGGCCTTTTCCCGGGCGTCCAGCCAGGGCGCCTTGTCGATGTTGTCGCTCAGGCAGCAGAACACCACCACCGCCATGATGATCGAGGGCACCCCTTCCACCAGCAGCATCCACTGCCAGCCGGCCAGGCCGTGCCAGTCGTGCAGGCTGCTCATCAGCCAGCCGGAAAGCACGCCGCCAAAGCTCAGGCTGAAGGGCAGGGCGACCAGGAAACCGGACATCACCCGACTCTGGCGCTGGGTCGGGAACCAGTAGTTGAGATAGAGCACCACGCCGGGAAAGAAGCCTGCCTCGCAGATGCCGAGCAGGAAGCGCAGGGTATAGAACAGCGTGCTCGACTGCATGCCCAGCGCGTGCGCCAGCGGCTGGGTGAAGGCCACCGCCATGGACACGATGGCCCAGGTCAGCATGATGCGGGCGATCCAGAAGCGCGCGCCGTAGCGGTGCAGCAGCAGGTTGCTGGGGACCTCGAAGAGGAAATAGCCCCAGAAGAACATGCTGGCGCCGAGCGCGTAGACGGTGTTGCTGAAGCCCAGGTCGTCGAGCATGTCCAGCTTGGCGAAGCCGACGTTGACCCGGTCCAGGTAGGCGGCGATGTAGCACAGCAGCAGGATCGGCAGGATACGCAGCACCACCTTGCGGTAGGTGCGTTCTTCGAAGGCGTCGCCAGCGGCGCCCTGGGGAGCGGTGGTTTCGAACATGGGAATGACCTTCGGGGCCTTGAGGCCCGTTGTTGTTATGAAGAGGTCGAAGGCGGCCGGTGAAGTGAAACTGGCCGTCTGAAACGCCAGGCCACTCTAGGAGCGCAAGCGATTCTTTCCCAATGGCATTTGCGGATCATTCGATAACGGCGCGTTATCGAATTGTCTAGGCTGCGGACTCCTCGCGACCGGCATGGCTCAGCAGGATGGCGGCGAATTCCCGGGCCGCCTCGCCGAGGGGTTCGCCCTTGCGGGTGAGGATGCCGTAGTCCTGCGCCGGCAGGTGCAGCGGCAGCTCCAGGGCACTGAGCGCGCCGCTGGCGAGATAGGGTTCGACCATGGCCTCGGGCAGCATGCCGATCATGGGGCCGGCGCGCAGCACCTGGAGAAAGGTCTGCATGGAAATGGTATCGATGGTGTTGCTCGGCACCGGCAGGCCGGCGGCGGCGAAGGCCCGCTCCATGCGCCCGCGAATCGGCGTGCCCTTGGGATAGAGGATCCAGGGCCAGGCCAGCACCTGGTCGAGGCCCACGGGGCCGCTGCCCACCAGCGGATGATCGGCGTTGACCACGAAGCGGAAGGGCTCCGGCGCCAGGGGCTGGAAGTCGAAACGCTGGGCCTGGGCTTCGTCGGTGAAGCGTGCCACCGCCAGGTGCAGCAGTTTGTCGTCGAGCATCTCCATCAGGTGATCGCTGGTCTGCTCCACCACCTCGATGGCCAGCAGCGGCCAGCGCTGCTTGATCGCGACGATGGCCTGCGGCAGGGCCACCGCCGTGGCAGCGAAGATGCCACCGACCTTGAGCTGGCCGTGACCGCCGCGTCTCAGGCTGTCGATCTGCTCGGCGAAGTCGCGGGCATCGTTGAGTGCCACCCGGGCGTAACGCAGCACGTGCTCGCCCAGCGCCGTGGGCGGCATGCTGCGCGGCTGGCGCTCGAACAGGGCGAAGCCGAGCAGGTGCTCGATCTCCTTGAGCATCTTGCTGATGGCCGGCTGGCTGAGGTTCATCTGCTGCGCGGCCAGGTGCATGTTGCGGGTGCGGCCCAGGGTGTCGATCAGCAGCAGGTGGCGAAACTTGAGCCAGTGGCAGATCTGGCTGAACGACGGCTCGGACAAGGACGCCTCCTGGGCGATAAGCATTGGTTATCGAATGATGAGATAAGCCCATTTGAGTTTATCAGTCTGGCTGCCTAGCGTGGACCCATCAACCCTGGAGTCCTGCCCATGCCCCTTCGTCTTTCGCCTGCCAATACTCTCCCCGCCGATGGCCTGGCCGGCACCCTGGTGGGCCGTGCCTGGGTGCCCGGTCCGCTGGCCGGTCCCTCGCCCGTGATGCTGCGCGAAGACGGCGTCTTCGATGTCTCGGCACGCTTCGCTACGCTGAGCGCCCTGTTCGAGGAAGAGGCGCCGCTGCAGGCCCTGCGCGATACTCCTGGGCGCTACCTCGGCAGCCTTGAGGAGCTGCTGGCCAACAGTGGCGAGCAGGCCGATCCCGCACGTCTGCACCTGCTGCCGCCGGCCGACCTGCAGGTGATCAAAGCCGCCGGCGTGACCTTTGCCGCCAGCATGCTGGAACGGGTGATCGAGGAGCAGGCCGGTGGCGATGCCGGGCGCGCCGTGGCCATCCGCGAGCAGGTGCAGGCGGTGATCGGCGCGGATCTGCAGGGCCTGGAGCCGGGCAGTCCGCGCGCCCAGGCGCTCAAAGCGCTGCTGATCGAGAAGGGCATGTGGTCGCAGTACCTGGAGGTGGGTATCGGGCCGGACGCCGAGATCTTCACCAAGGCGCCGGTGCTGGCCGCGGTCGGCAGCGGCAGCGCCATCGGCATTCACCCCGTGTCCCAATGGAACAATCCCGAACCCGAGGTGGTGCTGGTGGCGGACAGCCGCGGCCGCCTGCATGGCGCTACCCTGGGCAACGACGTCAATCTGCGCGACATCGAGGGCCGCAGCGCCCTGCTACTGAGCAAGGCCAAAGACAACAACGCCTCCTGCGCCCTGGGGCCCTTCATCCGCCTGTTCGACGAGACCTTCGATCTCGACCGGGTCCGCCAGTGCGTGGTGACCCTGGAGGTGAGGGGCGAAGACGGCTTTCACCTCAATGGCAGCAGCTCCATGGCGCAGATCAGCCGTGATCCCGCGGACCTCGCGGCCCAGACGCTCAATGCCAACCACCAGTATCCCGACGGCTTCCTGCTGTTCCTCGGTACCCTGTTCGCCCCGACCCAGGATCGCGACGCCCCGGGCGGTGGCTTCACCCACAAGGTAGGGGACGTGGTGAGCATCGCCAGCCCGCTGCTGGGGACCCTGCACAATAGGGTGACCACCAGCGACCAGGCCCCGGCCTGGCGCTTCGGCCTCGGCGCCCTGATGCACAACCTGGCCGCCCGTGGCTTGCTGGGCCGCTAACCGCTCTTTCCTAATAACAACTAGAGACCATCATGACTTCCGCCAAACGCCCGCTGCGCAGCCAGCAATGGTTCGATGACCCTGCCCACGCCGACATGACCGCGCTCTATGTCGAGCGCTATATGAACTACGGCCTGACCCGTGACGAACTCCAGTCCGGCCGCCCCATCATCGGCATCGCCCAGACCGGTAGCGACCTCACCCCCTGCAATCGTCATCACCTGGAGCTGGCCCAGCGGGTCAAGGCCGGTATCCGCGACGCGGGCGGCATCCCCATGGAATTCCCGGTGCACCCCATTGCCGAGCAGAGTCGCCGCCCCACCGCGGCCCTGGATCGCAACCTGGCCTACCTCGGCCTGGTGGAGATCTTGCACGGCTTTCCCCTGGATGGTGTGGTGCTCACCACCGGCTGCGACAAGACCACCCCGGCCTGCCTGATGGCCGCGGCCACCACCGACCTGCCGGCCATCGTGCTGTCCGGTGGCCCCATGCTGGACGGCCATTTCAAGGGTGAGCTGATCGGCTCCGGCACCGTGCTCTGGCACGCGCGCAACCTGCTGGCGACCGGCGAGATCGACTACGAGGGCTTCATGGCCCTGACCACCGCCGCCTCGCCCTCGGTGGGCCACTGCAACACCATGGGCACGGCCCTGTCGATGAATGCCCTGGCCGAGACCCTGGGCATGTCGCTGCCCGGCTGCGCCAGCATCCCCGCGCCCTATCGCGAACGCGGCCAGATGGCCTATGCCACCGGCAAGCGCATCTGCCAGCTGGTGCTGGACGACGTCCGCCCCTCGCAGATCATGACCCGCGAGGCCTTCGAGAACGCCATCGTGGTGGCCTCGGCCCTGGGTGCTTCCAGCAACTGCCCGCCGCACCTGATCGCCATCGCCCGCCACATGGGCGTGGAACTGTCGCTGGACGACTGGCAGCGCCTGGGCGAGGACATCCCGCTGCTGGCCAACTGCATGCCAGCCGGCAAGTACCTGGGCGAGGGCTTCCACCGCGCTGGCGGGGTGCCGGCGGTCCTTCACGAGCTGCTCAAGGCCGGTCGCCTGCACGGCGACTGCCTGACCGTTTCCGGCAAGACCATCGGTGCCATCGCCGAAGGCGCGGCCAGCTCGGATCCCGCCGTGATCCAGCCTTATGAGGCCCCGCTCAAGCACCGCGCCGGCTTCATCGTGCTCAGTGGCAATTTCTTCGACAGCGCCATCATGAAGATGTCGGTGGTGGGCGAGGCCTTCCGCCAGACCTACCTGGCTGAACCGGGCAAGGAAAACAGCTTCGAAGCGCGGGCCATCGTCTTCGAAGGCCCCGAGGACTATCACGCGCGCATCGACGACCCGGCCCTGGACATCGACGAGCGCTGTATCCTGGTGATCCGCGGCGCCGGTCCGGTGGGCTATCCGGGCAGCGCCGAGGTGGTCAACATGGCACCCCCGGCGGCGCTGATCAAGAAGGGCATCGATTCCCTGCCATGCCTGGGCGACGGTCGCCAGAGCGGCACCTCGGCCAGTCCCTCGATCCTCAACATGTCGCCGGAGGCGGCGGTGGGTGGTGGCCTGGCCCTGCTCAAGACCAACGACCGGCTGCGTGTGGACCTCAACGCCCGCAGCGTCGATGTGCTGCTCGACGATGCCGAGCTGGAGCGCCGCCGCGCCGAATGGACGCCCAACCTGCCGCCGGCCCAGACCCCCTGGCAGGAGCTCTATCGGCAACTGGTGGGCCAGCTCTCCACCGGCGGCTGCCTGGAACCGGCCACCCTGCACCTCAAGGTGATCGCCCGCGAAGGCGGGACGCCACGGCATTCGCATTAGGATCGGGCTCGCACTGGCGGCCTTGCTTCATTAAGCTCTGCCGCCATGAACCGTACCCTCTATAGCCTGATCTTTACCCTGGCCTTGCCCTTCATCCTGCTGCGCCTGCTCTGGCGCGGACGCAGGGCTCCCGCCTATCGGCAACGTATCGGCGAGCGCCTGGCACTGGGACTACCGGCGGTACCTCCCGGCGGCATCTGGGTGCATGCGGTGTCGGTGGGGGAGAGCATCGCCGCCGCGCCGGTGATCCGCGCCCTGCGCCAGCGCCATCCGCAGCTGCCGATCACCGTGACCTGCATGACGCCCACCGGCTCGGAGCGCATTCGCGCCCTGTTCGGTGACGAGGTCTATCACTGCTATCTGCCCTACGACCTGCCCTGCCTGGCCGGGCGTTTCCTCGACCGGCTGCGACCGAGTCTGGGGGTGGTGATGGAAACCGAGCTCTGGCCCAACCTCATCCACCAGGCGGCGCGCCGCGACGTTCCCATCGCCCTGGCCAATGGCCGGCTGTCCGAGCGTTCCGCCCGTGGCTACGGAAAACTGGGCGGGGTGACCGCGCCGATGCTGGCGGAACTGGCCTGGCTCGCGGTGCAGACGCCGGTGGAAGCCGAGCGCTTCCGCGCCCTCGGTGCCCGTGCCGAGCGGGTCGCGGTGACCGGTTCCATCAAGTTCGACCTGCGCATCGATCCCGAGCTGCCGGCCTGCGCGGCTGCGCTGCGCCAGGATTGGGGCCATCGCCCGGTGTGGATCGCCGCCAGCACCCATGCCGGTGAAGACGAGATCCTGCTCCAGGCCCATCACCAACTGCTGGCCGCATGCCCCGATGCCCTGCTGATCCTGGTGCCGCGTCATCCCGAGCGCTTTCCCGAGGTACTGGCCGAGGTGCGCCGCGAAGATTTCAGCGTGATCCAGCGCTCGACGGGGGAGGCGGTGCAACCGCAGACCCAGGTCCTGCTGGGCGACACCATGGGCGAGCTGCTGTTTCTCTACGCCCTGGCCGACGTGGCCTTCGTCGGTGGCAGCCTGATCGAGCGTGGCGGCCACAATCCGCTGGAGCCGGCGGCCCTGGGGGTGCCGGTGCTCAGCGGTCCGCACGTATTCAACTTCCTCGACATCGTCGCCCAGTTGCGCGACGCCGGCGCTTTGGAAACAGTAGCGGAAGCCTCGGCCATTGCTGCCGCCGTGGCCCGACTCTGGGCCGAACCGGCGGAAGCCGAGCGACGCCGGCAGGCGGGTCTGGCGGTGTTGGCCGCCAATCAGGGCGCGCTGGAGCGTCTGCTCTCCGGACTGGATAAATTGCTCACGCCCTGAGCCGAGCGCGCCGGCAGGACGTCGGCGCGGGTCTTGGCCAGGTCCGGCGGCAGGAAGTCGCGGTCCGGGTCGTAGTGGGGGTCGAGATAGCCCGACAGCGCCAGCAGGTCGTTGGGCGCCAGGGTGCCGGCTGCCTGCTTGAGTCTTAGGGTATCCAGGATGTAGTTGTAGCGGGCGTCGTTGTACTGGCGCACGGCGTTGTACAGCAGCCGCTGGGCGTCGAGCACATCTACGATGGTGCGGCTGCCCACCTGGTAGGCGATCTCGGTGGCGCGCAGGGCGCGCTGGCTGGAGGCGATGGACAGCCGTCGGGCACGCACCTGCTCGATGTCGGTGTTGATCGCCCGATGGGCATTGCGGGTGTTCTGCACCACCTGGCGGCGCAGGCTTTCCTGCTGCTGTTCGCTCCGGTCCAGCTGCTGGTAGGCCTGACGCGCCTGGGAGCTGGTGGCGCCGCCGCTGTACAGCGGTAGCTCCACTTGGATACCGATGCTGCGGCTGTTGACCGGGCTGCCGAACAGCGCCAGCTGCTCGGCGTTGGGCAGATTCACCGCATCGTTGTCGCTGTGGCTGTAGCGCGCCACCGCATCCACCGTCGGCAGGTGCCCGGCGCGACGCTGGCGCAGGGTTTCCTGGGCCGCGTTCACGCCCTGGCCGGCAGCCAGCAGCTGCAGATTCTGGCGCATGGCGGTGTCCACCCACTGCCGGGCATCGTTGGGCTGCGGCGGCAGGATCGGCAGGTCGTGGCGAATGCCGGCGATGCTGCCGTAGTCACGATCGGTCAGACGGGTCAGGGCCTGGAAGGCGTCGGCCACCTGCTGCTCGCTCTGCGAGCGGTTGGCCTGGGCATTGTCGAAGCTGGCCTGGGCCTGGAGCACGTCGGTGTCGTCGGTCAGGCCGACCTTGTAGCGCTCGCGGGACTGGTCCAGCTGGCGGTACAAGGCCTTTTCCTCGGCACGGGCGGTGGCCAGGGCGTCCTGGGCGCGCAGGGCGCTGAAATAGCCCTCGGCGGTCTGCAGGATCAGTTGCTGCTGGGCGGCGGAAAACTGCAGCTCGGCCTGCTCGGTGGCGGCCTGGGCGGCCTTGAGCTGGAACCAGCGGTCGGCACGGAACAGTGGCTGGCTGAGGGTGGCCTGGATCAGCTGGCTGCTGCGATCGCTGCTGTAGCGGCCACCTTGGACGCCCAGCGCGGGATTGTCCTTCAGCTCCAGGCTGGTGTGGGTGTCGTTGAACTGGGCGCCAAGGCCGAGTTGCGGCAGTAGGCCGGCCCGTGCCTGGGGCACCGCTTCGCGCTGGGCGCCGAGACCGGCGCGCTCGGCGGCCAGATCGGCGTTGTTGTCCAGCGCCTCGCGGTAGACGTCGAGCAGGCCATTGCCGGCCACCTGGGCCTGGGCCAGACCGGCCGTGGTGCAGAGCGCCGCGAGCAGCAGGAATCTTCGCATTCTTGGAGCCTTCCTTGAGGGACCGGGCCAGTGTAGTGACTTCGTCCGAATCCGCCATAGGAGAGGAAATAGCGGTCGAAGTTTCTGCCAGTCTGGGTTTACACTGACCGCGTTCTTGTCGGGGTGCGCTACGAGGCGCTGAGATCGGGTAGTCCCGGATCCCGTTGAACCTGATCAGGCTAGGCGCGCCGCATGGCGGTGCGTCAACCTGCGTAGGGAACAAGAGGGCGTCCGCATTCGTCTCCGTGGTCGCCATCCGTCCGGGCTTGCGTCTTCCTGCGTGCCCACCCCTTCGTCCAGGTTCTTCCCTCGGCAACGCGCCCACCAGGAGAGCCTCGATGAACAAGCAGAACAACGTCACCGACTTTACCCGCGTCGACCGCCAGTCCACCCAGCCGTTGCCCAATTCGCGCAAGGTCTATCTGACTGGCTCGCGTCCCGACATTCGCGTGCCGGTGCGGGAAATCTCCCTCGCCGATACCCCCACCGCGTTCGGCGGTGAAAAGAACGCCCCGGTGTTCGTCTATGACACCTCCGGTCCCTACACCGACCCGACCGCCCGCATCGACCTGCGCAAGGGCCTGCCGGACGTGCGTTCACGCTGGATCGAAGAGCGCGGTGACACCGAACTGCTGGCCGGCCTCTCCTCCGAATTCGGCCAGGCGCGGCTCGCCGATCCGAGCCTCGCCGCCCTGAGATTCGACCTGGCGCGCCAGCCGCGTCGAGCCAAGGCCGGGCGCAACGTCTCCCAGATGCACTATGCCCGCCAGGGCATCGTCACGCCGGAGATGGAATACATCGCCATCCGCGAGAACATGAAGCTGCAGGAGGCCCGCGCCGCTGGCCTGCTCGGCAACCAGCACCGCGGCCAGAGCTTCGGTGCCAGCATTCCCCAGGAGATCACGCCGGAGTTCGTCCGCGACGAGGTGGCCCGCGGCCGCGCCATCATCCCGGCCAACATCAACCACCTGGAGCTGGAGCCGATGATCATCGGCCGCAACTTCCTGGTGAAGATCAACGGCAATATCGGCAACAGCGCCCTGGGCTCTTCCATCGAGGAAGAGGTGGAAAAGCTGACCTGGGGCATCCGCTGGGGCGCCGACACCGTGATGGACCTGTCCACCGGCAAGCACATCCACGAGACCCGTGAGTGGATCATCCGCAACTCACCGGTCCCCATCGGCACCGTGCCCATCTACCAGGCCCTGGAAAAGGTCGATGGCGTCGCCGAGGAGCTGACCTGGGAACTGTTCCGCGACACCCTCATCGAGCAGGCGGAGCAGGGCGTGGACTACTTCACCATCCATGCCGGGGTGCGCCTGCACTACGTGCCCCTGACCGCCAAGCGCGTCACCGGCATCGTTTCCCGCGGCGGCTCCATCATGGCCAAGTGGTGCCTGGCACATCACAAGGAAAACTTCCTCTACACCCACTTCGAAGACATCTGCGAGATCATGCAGGCCTACGACGTGAGCTTCTCCCTGGGTGACGGCCTGCGTCCGGGCTCCATCGCCGATGCCAACGACGCCGCCCAGTTCGGCGAGCTGGAAACCCTCGGCGAGCTGACCAAGATCGCCTGGAAGCACGACGTCCAGACCATGATCGAAGGCCCGGGCCATGTGCCGATGCAGCTGATCAAGGAAAACATGGACAAGCAGCTGGAGTGCTGCGATGAGGCGCCGTTCTACACCCTCGGCCCCCTGACCACCGATATCGCCCCTGGCTACGACCACATCACCAGCGGCATCGGCGCCGCCATGATCGGCTGGTTCGGCTGCGCCATGCTCTGCTACGTGACGCCCAAGGAGCACCTGGGCCTGCCCAACAAGGACGACGTCAAGACCGGCATCATCACCTACAAGATCGCCGCCCATGCCGCGGACCTGGCCAAGGGGCATCCCGGCGCCCAGATCCGCGACAACGCACTAAGCAAGGCGCGCTTCGAATTTCGCTGGGAAGACCAATTCAACCTGGGCCTGGACCCGGACACGGCGCGTGCCTTCCACGACGAGACCCTGCCCAAGGACTCGGCCAAGGTGGCGCACTTCTGCTCCATGTGCGGCCCCAAGTTCTGCTCCATGAAGATCACCCAGGAAGTCCGCGACTACGCCAAGGAGAACGGCCTGACCGACGAGCAGAAGGCCATCGAGGCCGGCTTCCAGGAACAGGCCGCGCGCTTCAAGGACGAAGGCGGGGTGATCTACAAGCAGGTCTAGGGCTTGCGTAGGTTGGGTTGAGCGCAGCGAAGCCCAACGTTGTCCAGATCGACCCCGCAACGTTGGGCTTCGACGATAGAGCCGTCTCAACCCAACCTACGGTTCCAGACAAACCACCGTAGGTTGGCGCTGAGCGCAGCGAAGCCCAACAATGCCCAGGTCACCCTGCAACGTTGGGCTTCGACGATAACGCCGTCTCAGTCCAACCGACGTCTGCTAGGCCAGCACGCCGTTTCCGTAGGTTGGCGCTGAGCGCAGCGAAGCCCAACAATGCCCAGGTCACCCCGCAACGTTGGGCTTCGACGGTAGAGCTGTCTCAGCCCAACCTACGTCCGCTAGGCCAGCACGCCGTTTCCGTAGGTTGGCGCTGAGCGCAGCGAAGCCCAACAATGCCCAGCGTCACCCAACGACGTTGGGCGTCCTCAACCCCTTGCTCACGAGACCTATCATGGCCCAGGCCCCCGGCCTCTACACCCCCACCGTCCCCGTCCCGGCCGACCGCCGCATCCTTGGCGGGCGCGACCTCTTCACCCTCTGGTTCTCCCTCGGCATCGGCCTCATGGTGGCCCAGGCCGGCGCGCTGCTGGCACCCGGTCTCGGCCTGGCCGACGGCCTGCTGGTGCTGGTGCTGGGCACCGGGGTCGGGGTGCTGCTGCTGGCGGCCGCCGGCCTGGTGGGCAGCGATACCGGCCTGGCCGGCATGACCGCCCTGGGCCAGAGCCTCGGCCAGCGCGGTGCCCTGCTGCCGGCGGTGCTCAACATCACCCAGCTGATCGGCTGGGGCGCCTTCGAACTGGTGGTGATGCGCGAGGCGGCCAGCGTGCTGCTGGGCAGCTGGGGTCTGCAGGACTGGGCCTCGCCGGTGCTCTGGACCCTGGTCTTCGGCGCCCTGGCCACGGCGCTGGCAGTGGCCGGTCCGCTGACCTTCGTGCGGCGTTTCCTCAGCCGCTGGGGTATCTGGCTGCTGCTGGGCGCCTGCGGATGGCTGACCTTGGACCTGTTCCTGCGCGCCGACCTGGCCGCGCTCTGGCAGCGCCCGGGCGATGGCTCCCTGACCCAGGCCCTCGGCTTCGATCTGGTGGTGGCCATGCCGCTGTCCTGGCTGCCGGTGATCGCCGACTACACCCGCTTCGCCCGCACCGGACGCAGCGCCGGGCGGGGCGTCATGCTGGGCTATTTCTGCGGCAACCTCTGGCTGATGGGCCTGGGTTTCGCCTACACCCTGGCCTTCGCCAGCGGCGGTGAAGCCGACGCCCTGCTGCGCGCCCTGGCCGTGGCCGGCCTGGGGCTGCCACTGCTGCTGATCCTGTTGGATGAGTCGGAAAACGCCTTCGCCGCCTATCATTCGGCAGCTGTGGCGACAGGATTCCTGGCCCAGGTCAAGATCTGGCAGCTGACCCTGGCCATCGGCATTCTCTGCACCCTGCTGGCGCTGCTGGTCCCCCTGGCGCAGTACGAGCATTTCCTGCTGCTGATCGGCTCGGTGTTCGCGCCGCTGTTCGGCGTGGTGCTGGTAGATCATTTTCTATTGCGCCGCCGCAAGGCTCCGCAGCAGGTACGGGCACTGCGCCTGGAGTCCCTGGTCGCCTGGGCCCTCGGTGTGGCCGTCTACCACCTGCTGCCAACGCTGCTGCCGGCCTGGGGCGCGACCCTGCCGGCCATCGTGGTGGCCGGTACCGCACAGGCGCTGCTGGGGTTGAAGCGAGTTTAGGGGCCGGCCGTTGGGCTTCGCTGCGCTCAACCCAACCTACGCCCATTGCATACCCGTCAGGCGCGCATGGCTCTCGTAGGTTGGGCTGAGACGGTTCCATCGTCGAAGCCCAACAGTGCCCTGCTGAATAGGGCCTGTTGGGCTTCGCTGCGCTCAGCCCAACCTACGTCGGTTGCGGTCCGAGGTGACACCGTAGATTGGGCTGAGACGGCTCCACCGTCGAAGCCCAACAAGGCGGACTACGGCTGGCGACTCTTCCCGCGCCCCGGAAAATACTCACCCTTGAGGATGCCGTTGAGCTTGGGATAGGGGATCTTCAGCTCCGGATGGCCCATGGCGTAGGGCGCTATGCTGCCGATGTCGTACTTGAGCGTCAGGGCGCCGAAGTCCAGGGCCACGTTGTTGGTCTTGAGGAAGGGCCATTGCTGGCGGAACTCGGCATCGCCGACGCCGTTGCTGACCATCCAGGCCTCGCGGGACAGCTGCGCCAGCCGCCAGAATTCGCCTTCCTGCCCGGGAACCAGCATGTCGCCCAGGGTGATCTGCCGATCGAGGTGGCGATCCCAGGTGACGAAGTCGCGCCCGGCCAGGCCATGGGCGCCGCCATTGGCCAGATAGCTGGAGAACTCGATGATCACCAGGCCGTCATGCTGTTCGCGCACCTTGGCCTGCAGATAGCTGCTCCAGCGTGGCTGGGCCTGGCTGAGGAAGTCCCGCTCATAATTCGCGAGCGAAGTGGGAATGGGTGCCCCCGGCTCGGCCCGTGCCAGGCCCAGCAGGTGACGCTGCACCAGGGCGTCCAGCGCCGGTTCGCCGAATTCCACGTAGTCGATGTTGATCAGCGGGCATTCTTCGCCCTGGCAACCGGCGGGGCGATGCTCCCAGGCCTGGTGGCGGGGCGTGAGCGGTTTGTCCAGGTTGGGGCCGAAGACGCTTTGGCAACCACCGAGCAGCAGGCCGGCGAGCAGGAGGAGCGGGCGGATACGCATGGGATTCCTTGTCGTTGAAACCTTCGTTGAAGCGGAGTGCGACGGCTTTCGAACCCGTCTGGACCCATAAGTTTGCCAGGCCCGGGCAGAGGTTTCCTGGCTTGTTGCCCGTTTCGCGACTTGTCTCGTCAGGGGCTGCACGAGCGCAGGCGGCACGCTAGGATGATCTGATGACCTTTTACCAGCGCTGGAGCGCCCATGAACGAAGCCAACGAATCCCAGGTGCCTGCCGTTGAGATCCTGAGTCGCGAGATCTGCTTCCAGGGCTTCTACCGCATGGCCCGTTTCCGGCTGCGCCACCGGCAGTTCTCCGGTGACCTCGGCCCTGAACTGGAGCGCGAGGTCTTCGTGCGTCCGGATGCCGTCTGCGTGCTGCCCTACGATGCGGTGCGCGACGAGGTGGTGCTGATCGAACAGTTTCGCGTCGGCGTCATGGAAAAGACCGCTCATCCCTGGCTGCTTGAGCCGGTGGCGGGCTTGGTGGACAAGCAGGGCGAGGCCGTCGAGGCGGTCGCTCATCGGGAAGCCGAGGAAGAAGCCGGGCTGACCTTGCAATCGCTCTGGCCCATCTCCACCTACTTCCCCTCGCCCGGCGGCAGTGACGAACAGGTCTATCTCTACCTGGGTCGCTGTAGCACCGCGGACGCCGGTGGCGTCCATGGTCTGGAGGAGGAGGGCGAGGACATTCGCGTCCATGTCTGGTCGCTGGACGAGGCACTGGCCGGGGTTCGCGACGGTCGAATCAATAACGCAGCGGCAATCATCGCCCTGCAATGGTTGGCGCTCAATCGCGCCGAGGTACGGGGGTTATGGGGCTGAAACTGCGAGATCGCTATCGAGTTGACCTGCCGGGCCTGCAGGCCACGTGCGAGGCCAACTACGTGCGGCTGATGCGGCTTCTGCCCAAGATGCGCGAAGCCATGGTTTCGCGTCGCGTCATGCTGTCACAAGGCGAGCGCCCGCTGGGGGTGCTCGCGCTGGAGGTCACCGAGGCCTGTCCCTACACGACGGCCCTGCGGGTCCGCCAGGAGCTGGGGCTGCCCTGGCTGCCGGTTCCTGAACTGGAGGTGCGGGTCTATCACGATGCGCGGATGGCGGAAGTGGTGTCGGCGGGGGCCTCCCGGCACCTGCTCGGGCGCTATCCCTATCCCAACCAGGCGATGCATCAGCCTGACGAAAAGAACCAGCTCAATCTGTTTCTCGGCGAATGGCTGAGTCACTGCCTGGCCTGTGGCCATGAAGCTGAACCGATCCTGCAGCGATGAGCACCAGAGCGCAACGCTGACAGCTGCGGCTTCCCTCGCGCCGTTCAAGCTGCGAAAATGTGAAGCATGCACGCAAGTTCTCGGGAACTTTTCTGCACCCTGCCTGCGCTCGTTGTCCCCTTATGCCTAGGAGGCTTTGGTGAGTTTGCCGGATAGTGTCAACGCTCCTCTCGTTGTCCAGCTGACCGATAGTCATCTGTTTGCCCGTGCCAATGGACGGTTGCTGGGTATCGACACGGCAGCCAGCCTGCAACAGGTGGTCGCTCAGGTGGTACAGGAGCAGCCACGCATCGATCTGTTGCTGGCCAGCGGTGACCTCTCCCAGGACGGCTCGGTAGCCTCCTATCAGCGGTTCTGCGAACTGACCAAACCCCTCGCTGCGCCGATGCGCTGGCTGGCCGGCAATCACGACGAAAACGCGCCCATGGCCAAGGCCTGTGGCGACCGCGATTTTCTGGACACCGTCACCGATCTCGGTGCCTGGCGCCTCATCCTGCTCGACAGCACCGTGCGCGGCTGCGTCTTCGGCGAGCTGGAGCAGGCACAGCTGGCTACCCTGGACGAGGCTTTGAGCGCGGCGCCCGAGCGTCCGGCGCTGATCTGCCTGCACCATCACCCGGTGCCGGTAGGCTGTGGCTGGATGGAACCTCTGGGCCTGAACCGGCCGGACGAGCTGTTTGCCGTGCTGGATCGTCACCCACAGGTCAAGGTGGTGCTCTGGGGGCATATCCACCAGGAATTCGATCAGCTGCGCAATGGCGTGCGGCTGCTGGCCTCGCCGTCCACCGGCCTGCAGTTCGAACCGGGCAGCCAGGAGTTCAAGGCGGGCGACCAGGCCCCTGGCTATCGCTGGTTGCGCCTGCTCCCCGACGGCGAGCTGGAGACCGGTGTCTCGCGCCTGCAACAGCATGCCTTCACCGTGGATCACAGCGCGGCAGGCTACTAGGTCTGACGCCGGTCGGCTGCCTTGGTCGCGGAGGTCGAAACCGGGTACTCTTTGCCTGTATTTTTATCCAGTAGGAGCGGCCTGATGCCGTCGATCCTCTATATCCATGGTTTCAACAGCTCGCCCGCGTCCTTGAAGGCCCGGCAGCTGACCGCCTGCATGACCCACCTTGGCTTGGCGGACCACCTGCGCGCCCCGGCGCTGCCCAACGATGCCGGTGCTGCCTTCGCGCTGTTGGAGCACGAACTGGCAGAGCTGGACGCCCCCTTGCTGGTCGGCAGCTCCCTGGGCGGCTACTATGCCACCGTCTTGGCCGAGCGCCATGGGCTCAAGGCCGTGCTGATCAACCCGGCAGTCCGGCCCTGGCGCTTCATGGAGCATTATCTCGGCCCCCAACGCAATCACCATACCGGCGAGACCTGGACCCTCACCGAGGCCCACGTCGAAGCCCTGAGCGCGCAGGAAGTCGCAGCGCCGGCAGATCCCGAGCGCTTTCACGTCTGGCTGCAAACTGGTGACGAGACCCTCGACTACCGGGATGCCGAACGCTACTACGGCGCCTGCACCCTGCGCATCGAACAGGGTGGCGACCACGGCTTCCAGGGCTTCCACCGCCAGCTGCCGCTGCTGCTCGAGCTGGCCGGCTTCGACCCGGCGCTCTGGCGCGAGCTGGATTTCAACACCTTCGAATAGAGACCCCATGGCCACGCAGAACGCCTATAACGCCGACGCCATCGAAGTCCTCTCCGGACTCGATCCGGTGCGCAAGCGCCCTGGCATGTACACCGACACCTCCCGGCCCAACCACCTGGCCCAGGAAGTCATCGACAACAGCGTGGACGAGGCCCTGGCTGGTCACGCGCGCCAGGTGCAGGTGATCCTGCACGCCGACAACTCCCTCGAAGTGATCGACGACGGTCGCGGCATGCCGGTGGACATTCACCCGGAAGAGGGCGTTTCCGGTGTCGAGCTGATCCTCACCAAGCTGCACGCCGGCGGCAAGTTCTCCAACAAGAACTACCAGTTCTCCGGCGGCCTGCACGGTGTAGGCATTTCCGTGGTGAACGCCCTGTCGACCCGGGTCGAGGTACGTGTCAAGCGTGAGGGTAACGAATACGCCATGGCCTTCGCCGACGGCTTCAAGGCCAGCGAACTGGCCGTGGTCGGTAGCGTTGGCAAGAGAAACACCGGTACCAGCGTGCACTTCTGGCCGGACCCCAAGTACTTCGATGCCCCCAAGTTTTCCGTCAGCCGCCTGAAGCACGTGCTCAAGGCCAAGGCAGTACTCTGCCCGGGCCTCGCCGTGAGCTTCCACGACGAAGCCAGCGGCGAACGCACCGAGTGGCATTATGAGGACGGCCTGAGATCCTACCTGGTGGATACCGTGGGCGACGCCCTGCGGCTACCGGAGGCGCCTTTCCACGGCAGCCTGGCTTCGGCTCGGGAAGCGGTGGACTGGGCACTGTTCTGGCTGCCCGAGGGTGGCGAGTCGGTGCAGGAAAGCTACGTCAACCTGATTCCCACCGCCCAGGGCGGCACCCATGTGAATGGCCTGCGCCAGGGTTTGCTGGATGCCATCCGGGAATTCTGCGAATTCCGCAACCTGCTGCCGCGCGGCCTCAAGCTGGCTCCGGAAGACGTCTGGGAGCGCATCGCCTTCGTCCTCTCGATGAAGATGCAGGAGCCGCAATTCTCCGGCCAGACCAAGGAGCGGCTGTCCTCCCGCGAGGCGGCTGCCTTTGTCGCCGGGGTGGTCAAGGACGCGTTCAGCCTCTGGCTCAATGCCCATCCCGAGCTGGGTCAGCAGATCGCCGAGCTGGCCATCAACAACGCCGGCCGCCGCCTCAAGGCGGGCAAGAAGGTTGAGCGCAAGAAGATCACGCAAGGGCCGGCGCTGCCCGGCAAGCTGGCCGACTGCGCCGGCCAGGATCCGATGAGATCCGAGCTGTTCCTGGTGGAGGGCGACTCCGCCGGCGGCAGCGCCAAGCAGGCGCGCAGCAAGGAATTCCAGGCCATCATGCCGCTGCGCGGCAAGATCCTGAATACCTGGGAAGTGGATGGCAGCGAAGTGCTGGGCAGCCAGGAGGTGCACGACATCGCCGTGGCCATCGGCATCGACCCCGGCAGCGCCGACCTGAGCGGGCTGAGATACGGCAAGATCTGCATCCTCGCCGATGCAGACTCCGACGGCCTGCACATCGCTACCCTGCTGTGCGCCCTGTTCGTGCAGCACTTCCGCCCGTTGGTGGACGCCGGCCATGTCTATGTAGCCATGCCGCCGCTGTACCGCATCGACCTGGGCAAGGAGGTCCATTACGCCCTCGACGAGGCCGAGCGTGACGGCGTCCTCGATCGCCTGGCGGCGGAGAAGAAGCGCGGCAAGCCCCAGGTCACCCGCTTCAAGGGCCTCGGTGAGATGAATCCGCTGCAGCTGCGCGAGACCACCATGGATCCCAACACCCGCCGCCTGGTGCAGCTGACCCTCGAGGACGTGCCCGGCACCCTCGAGATGATGGACATGCTGCTGGCCAAGAAGAGGTCCAGCGACCGCAAGAGCTGGCTGGAATCCAAGGGCGATCGCGCCGAAGTGCTGCTTTAAATATGTTGGCTGCGCTTATCGCGGTCATGGCGGTTCGCCGCAGCGACCGCTCCTACAGGTGTATCGAGCGCCTGTAGGAGCGGTCCATGACCGCGATGGACCGGGCCCCCCGATCAAAGACGTAACACCAAAGGATTCCCATGAGTGCACCCCTCGACCTGAGCCTGGATGGCGTCGAACGCCGTTCGCTGGCCGACTTCACCGAGCAGGCGTACCTGAACTACTCCATGTACGTCATCATGGACCGTGCCCTGCCGCACATCGGCGACGGTCTCAAGCCGGTCCAGCGCCGCATCATCTATGCCATGAGCGAACTGGGCCTGGACGCCGACGCCAAGCACAAGAAATCCGCCCGTACCGTGGGTGACGTGCTCGGTAAGTACCACCCCCATGGCGACTCGGCCTGCTACGAAGCCATGGTGCTGATGGCCCAGCCGTTCTCCTATCGCTATCCGCTGGTGGATGGCCAGGGCAACTGGGGTGCGCCGGACGATCCCAAGTCCTTTGCCGCCATGCGCTATACCGAGGCGCGGCTGTCGCGCTATTCCGAGGTGCTGCTCAATGAACTGGGGCAGGGCACCGTGGACTGGGTGCCCAACTTCGATGGCACCCTGAACGAACCGGCGGTGCTGCCGGCACGCCTGCCCAACCTGCTGCTCAACGGCACCACCGGCATCGCCGTGGGCATGGCCACCGATATCCCGCCGCACAACCTGCGTGAGGTGGCGGCTGCCTGCGTGCGCCTGCTGGACGATCCCATCGCCGGGATTCCCGAACTCCTCGAGCATGTGCCGGGTCCGGACTTCCCCACCGAAGCCGAGATCATCACGCCACCCGCCGACCTGCGCAAAATCTACGAGACCGGGCGCGGCTCGGTGCGCATGCGTGCCGTCTACCGCCGTGAAGACGGCGACGTGGTCATCACCGCACTGCCGCACCAGGTCTCCGGTTCCAAGGTGCTGGAGCAGATCGCCGCCCAGATGCAGGCCAAGAAGCTGCCCATGGTGGCCGACCTGCGTGACGAGTCGGACCACGAGAACCCGACCCGCATCGTCATCGTGCCGCGCTCCAACCGCATCGATGCCGACGAACTGATGCAGCACCTGTTCGCCACCACCGATCTCGAATCCAGCTACCGGGTCAACCTCAACGTCATCGGCCTGGACGGCAAGCCCCAGGTCAAGGACCTGCGGCAGATCCTCCAGGAGTGGCTGATCTATCGCATCGGCACGGTGCGCCGCCGCCTGCAGTTCCGCCTGGACAAGGTCAACCGCCGCCTGCACCTGCTGGACGGCCTGTTGATCGCCTTTCTCAACCTGGACGAGGTGATCCACATCATCCGTACCGAAGAGCATCCCAGGCAGGCATTGATGGCCCGCTTCGAGCTCTCCGAGGACCAGGCCGACTACATCCTCGAAACCCGCCTGCGCCAGCTGGCGCGGCTGGAAGAGATGAAGATCCGTGGCGAACAGGCCGAGCTGCTCAAGGAGCAGAAGCGCCTGCAGACCCTGCTGGGCAGCGACAAGAAGCTGCGCAATCTGGTCCGCGACGAATTGATCAAGGACGCCGAGACCTACGGCGACGCTCGTCGCTCGCCCATCGTCGTGCGTGCCGAAGCCAAGGCCCTGTCCGAAACCGAACTCATGCCCACCGAGCCGGTGACCGTGGTGCTGTCCGAGAAGGGCTGGGTGCGCCAGGCCAAGGGCCATGACGTCGATCCGACCGGGCTGTCCTACAAGGCCGGCGACGGCTTCAAGGCGGCAGCCCTGGGCCGCTCCAATCAGTTCGCCGTCTTCATCGACTCCACCGGGCGCAGCTATTCGGTTGCGGCTCACTCCCTGCCGTCGGCGCGGGGTCAGGGCGAACCCCTGACCGGACGCCTGACGCCGCCGCCAGGGGCCAGCTTCGAGTGTCTGCTCCTGCCGGACGACAGCAGCCTCTATGTACTGGCCTCGGATGCCGGCTACGGCTTCGTGGTCAAGGGCGAGGACCTGCAGGCCAAGAACAAGGCCGGCAAGGCGCTGATCAGCCTGCCCAACGGTGCCAAGGTGCTGTCTCCGAAGGCGGTGGCCTCCCTGGAGGACACCTCCATCGCGGTGGTCACCAACGAGGGGCGCCTGCTGGTATTCGCCATCACCGAGCTGCCACAGCTGGCCAAGGGCAAGGGCAACAAGCTGATTTCCATTCCTGGCGAGCGGGTGGCCAAGCGTGAGGAATACGTAGTCGATCTGGCCGTGGTCCCGGCCGGCGCGTCCCTCACCCTGCAGGCGGGCAAGCGGCCCTATACCCTCAAGGGCAGCGACCTGGAACATTACCGTGCCGAGCGCGGGCGGCGAGGCAACAAGCTGCCGCGTGGCTTCCAGCGGGTGGACTCGCTGCAGGTGGAAACTTGAGCCGCCTGCGGTCAGCCGCTAGCATAGGCCGGATTTTTTCGACCAGGACTCGCCGGGCCATGGCGCCCGTCGAGAGAGAGCCTCGATGAAACGGATGTGTCTCGCCAGGCTGGCGCTCGTTGGCCTGCTGGCCGGCCTCGGCGGCTGTGCCAGCCTTGGCCCCAGCCACTACTATCAACTCGACGGCGGTAACGCGCGTGCGCCTGCGGGCAGCGCGCGTGGCCTTGCGGTGTGGATCGAAAACCTGCAACTGGCCGACTACCTGCAACGTGACGTGCTGCTGGAGCGCCAGCCTGACGGCAGCCTCAAGACCACTCGCGATCACTGGGCCGGTCCGCTCGACGCCAACGTACGCCAGTTGCTGCAACGCCAGCTCGCCAGCCGCTTGAACAGCGGTCGGGTCGTGGTGGGCGAGCAGCCCGAGGGCTTCGATCCGCAATACCGGGTGGAGCTGGTGGTGACCCGCCTCGACGCCGGGGACCAGGCTCCCGCTGCCCTGGACGCCAGCTGGCAACTACGTGACGGCCAGGGGCGCCTGCTGGACACCGAGGTGGTACACCTGCAAGGGCGTCAGGGCGGTGATCGTGCCGCCCAGGTGCGGGCGCAAGGCGAGTTGCTGCAGCAACTGGCCGCGCGTCTCGCCACGGATCTCACCAAGGTCGCCCAGCGTGGTCGGCGCGACAGCGAGGTCGCACGCAAGGAACCGAAGAAACTCGTGGAAGAGGCCCAGGCCCGGCCAACGTTGCCAGCCGTGGTGCCGATTCGCACCGGCGCCGAGGTCTACCGCTTCTGAGCCGGCAAGGCCCCGCGCGTCGCCGCGCGGGAGCAGCCGACGGCGCTCGACGCTCTATCCAGCAGGACCATCAGGCCTCGGAGGTTTCATGACGCTGCCCCTGTTTCCGCTGAACACCACCCTGTTTCCCGGTTGCCGTCTCGATCTGCAACTGTTCGAAGCCCGCTATCTGGACATGCTCGGCCGCTGCCTCAAGCAGGGCAGCAGCTTCGGCGTGGTAACCATCCTCGAAGGTCGCGAGACCGGTGCCGCGCCGAACCGGCTGGGTGCCTTTGGCTGCGAGGCGCTGATCCGCGACTGGCAGCAACAGAGCAATGGTCTCCTGGGCATTCGCATCGAAGGCGGTCGGCGCTTTCGCCTGTTGAGCCAGGAAGAACAGGCCGATCACCTGGTGGTGGGCGAGGTGGAATGGCTGGCTGAAACCGATCCTCAGCCGCTGCGCGATGCCGACGCCGATCTGATGGCGCTGCTGGCGGCCTTGGCTCAGCATCCCCTGGTGGCCAGCCTGGACATGGGCGGCCAGGTCGCCGACCGTCAGGCGCTGGGCTGCCAGCTGGCCTACCTGCTGCCGTTCGAGGCCCATCTCAAGCTGGATTGGCTGGGCATGAGCGATCAGGGCCAGCGCCTGGCCGCTATCGAACGCCATCTGGTGGATCTGCAGGACGATTTCCAGGCCTGAGAAAGCCTGTCCATGATCCGCGGCGCTGTTGAAAACGCCCTGGCTCAATAGCCTGGGCCGCCCCAGGACATTGCTCAGTTACCTGATGTAAACGCGGGCGCGAGTCCCCTTCGTTTCTTTAGCGTTTTGTAGGGCGGTCCAAACCTGGCTCGCACGGCCGTACCCAGGCTTCCAGGCCAAACGCCGGGCAAAAGAAAGCCCGCCGGGCAGGGCGGGCTAAAAGTGCTTTGGGGGCACTCGATAAGACTCTGGCACTTTGCCATAGTTCCGTCTTATGAGATCAAAGTGCCATTCCCCAGGTATCAGCCTGCGAGCAGCTTGATGAACTCGCGGTAAGTTATTGATTTTAAAGGGGGTTTCAGTGGTGTTTTTACTACTATGTTCACTACTTAAAGATACGACGAGAGGAGTCAGAAGGGGACAGGCATTGCCTGTCGGCTGTACTACCTTCCAAAGCGGCAGCTTTGAGTCAGATTCCTTTAAGAGCTGATAAACCCATGATTGGCGAACTTGTGGTTCGCTTGTGGTAGTCCCCCATTGCTTCGCAATGGATTAATCAGTCCCAATGCTCCGCATTAGGAAGGACAAGCAGTATAGGCAGATTCTATAACAGCTGTCAAGCTAATTTACACTCACGAATCATCTCGCCTTGTCCAGTAGTATTGCGACCGAAAGTCGGCGGCGAGTGGTAGCTTGTGAGATGTACGACAATTCCTGCCCGTGGTAGCGTCATACCGACCACAAACGTGACGATGCTCACAAGGAGGCGGTAGTGGCGATTACATTCAAGAACTGTGGGGCGTTCGGAAACGGCGGGGACGGTTTCCGGGTGTCTGGTGACATCGATGTAGATTTCGACGGGTGTCGATCCGAAGGAAACGGCGGTCAAGGGTTCAACGTATTACCCAAAGGTCCGTTGATGGACCAGATGGGGTTGCCACAAGACACCGACCCATTGCGGCTCGCCCTGGCGCTACGTGAGCTTCAGGCCATACCCAAGGACCGCCAGCAAGCAGAAGCCGAAAAGAAAGGTTTCGGACGTATCCTGTTTGGTGCCCTGAAGGAAGCCCCGGACTACATGCTCAAGGTCATCCAGATCGCTAACAGTCCTCAAGCGCAGTACATCATCCAGATGCTGACGACGTAAGACGTTTTCAACTCAAAACAACCCGCCCGCCGCCAGAAAAGCCCCCCTTTTTCCTGGGCCGAAAATCCGCACAGTGTCTTAACAGTGGCTTCCCTGGGTAGCTGGAAACGGTAGAAAAATAGAAATCCGTCGCCAGCGGCGAGCTACCAAGCAAGCCAGCTATCCATGCTGCTCAACCCGTAGCTTTTTCGGGATCTCCAAGCACGTAGCTTTCTCCAGAACACTTAGCACCAGCAGTCTAGCGATAACCTAAGCTGTAGGATTCTAGAAAACACTTCGGTCGCGGTGCTACCAAGCAAGCGGCTTACCTGCATCATCAAGCACGGCAGATTATGGAAGTATCTGACGCGGCAGATTCTCAGGACCCGACCTCTCTCCTATCCGCTTGACAACCCCCAACAAGGGCAAGCTTGAAGTCTAGAAATTTTAAAAGCTGCTCATGTCCATTCGAATGACACAGACGCTGAAGCACATGCACAAAGCAAAAGAAAAGCCGCCCGAAGGCGGCCATGCTCAGATGACAAAGGTGTCGTATGTCTCGGCAATCTCTGCACCAGTAATACCGAGGTAGGCCATCGTCACAGCTGGGCTGGAGTGGTTAAGTACCTTGCAAATCATCTCGATCTTGACGCCAGCTTGGTACATCACCCAACCACGAGTCTTCCTCATGCTGTGAGTGTTGAGGTGAATGTCCAGCTCTTCGCCTACGTCCTTGAATGCCTTGCTCACAGCGAATCGGCTGACAGCCTTACCCTTGGCACGGTTGCTCTCTACTTCGAACAGGAAGCGATGCTGGGGGTGGTCCTGGCGGCGTCTGTCGATGATCTTGCGTGCCTGCTCATTGATCTTGATTACCCGCACCTTGCCTGTCTTCTCCTCACGAATGGACAGCGTGTCTCCTTGCACCTGGGAATACTCGATGGACAGGAGGTCGCTGATGCGTAGGGCCATGTTCACGCCGATACGCCAGATGTCTGCATACAGTCGATTGCCTTTGGCGTTCTTCGCCAGCTTGCGTTCTACCAGCTCGACTTCTGCTTGGGTTTTTACCGCTTCGACTGCTTGCATTCTATTCCACTCCTTATCTGTATCACGCCGATGTGTGTATTAGAACATCAGATTGGGACGCCAGCAAGCGTGTTTACTGGGTTTCCTAATACACAGAATACTATTGTGTGGAATAGAGAGAAGACTGGCTGGGAGGAATGTGCCGTTTGTCGGCAGCTGAGCAACTACCTCACCTTCAGAGTTGACTTCTGAGGAAATCTCAGGATTCAGCTGTCTTCGTCTATTAGTTAACAGACGCAATCGTTAGCATAACAACAGCTTATTGAGCTTCATGCTGAATTGCTTGATACAACCCGCGTCATTGCTGGAGAGCCCCAGAGGACACCTCTGGGAATCAATCCGAGGGCTCATTGATTACCGTTGTTAACTGTATTGTTTGCTGGCGAGGCTAGAGACTCATTTATCTACTGCCAGCTGGACATTACTGGGAGTGTCCTTCGGAACATGGCCCCAACTGCCAGGAAGCGGCTTCCAGTTGTGAAAGCCTGCGGGTGTTACCTCAATAGTAACTGGCGTGACTCCATCGACTGGATGACCTGCATAGAAGGTCTTTCCGTCCAAGGTGATCCAAACGTTCTCCTTCTCCTCGATAGCATCGATGATCTCTCGCAGCCTACCTTCGTGCTCCGTATCTATGTCGGGAAGGGATGGAGGAAATAGGGATTCGATCTCGAACGTCTTTGGTGTGCCACCAACCGTATGTCTCACTTCAACCTTGAACGGTGTACCTGTCATCGCTACAGCTCCGCTGTGAATGTCCCTGAAGCGTAGGCGACGCCTGGGAGCCAGTCACCTCGGATTCAGTCACCTGGCATGTAGTCCAGAGGAATGCCACCACTGAAGACCATCGGAGCACGTGGCCCTATCTGTTCAAAGACGCGGTTACGCCCTTGCTGACGATTGACCGACCAATCGGAGATAGAAGGTGGAGCAGCCTTGTACACGCCAAGGTTCGCAGCGGAGCAGTTCTCCCGCTTCTTGTCGAAGTGGCCTATGTGGCCGTACTTATCAGGGGCGAAGGCAGAAACCACCAGCTGAGCCACAGGCAGGCGGAATCCATCGAAGTCTACGGCGAGAAAGGATCGTCCTGAGCGGACGCGGTGAATGTACGGGGTGAGTGTTTCGCCTGTGGCGCGTGTGCGGATTGTTCCGTCTATCCCAGCTTGGAGCGCTGGGACATCAGTGCAGGTTTTGAAATTCATGCGTGTCCTCCGTGTCGTTGCGACACGTCTTGTCAGGAGGTGGGTTGGGGGATGCTGTGCGGGGGAATCCTGTCCTTTGCTTCGCAAAGGGGGACTCTTTCAAGGGCGGGGAAAAACTCGCGTGCTCGTACTTGTTTCGCTTTGCTCAACGCGTACCAGAGCAATCTATAGAAAGACGGTGTTTATCCGTCACCTCCGTCACCTTTCTCTGGAGCCCTTGCCAGCTGGGCTTTTCAGGGGTGACGGATAGGGTGACGCTTAGAAAATCGATCCGTCACCCTTCGGTTATCCGTCACCTTTTCCGTCACCTTTCCGGTGTGAGCTACCACATCAAGCAGCCAGGAGAGAGGGTTGAACGATGGCCGACAACGCGGCCTCGCACTCTTTCGGACTGGTGTCCAGGCTATACCCGGCTTCGAATCCAGCTGGGGTGATGTAGAACTTCTTGCTCTTGCTTCGACGCATCTTGCAGCCAGCCGCCATCAAAGCGCTGGTGATGGTGCGGTCACTGATACGTTCGTCAATCTTGCCAGCCAGGGCGAGCTTCATACCCTCCAGGGTGATGACGTAGCGTTCTGCTATCAGCGGCTCAAGAGCATCCTGAACAACGCTGTTGGTATCCAAGCCAGAGATGTCAGCCTTCGCAGCTGTGGACGGCGGTGCCGCCGTTGGGTGGAACTGGGATAGGTCCACTTGCTCAAGGTAGTTACGCACCAGCTGGAAACCACCAGACTCCAGCCAGGGCTTCAGCTCCCGGTTGATGAACTGTCCAGTCTCTTTCACGTCCTGCTTGTGGCGGATGAAGTCAGGAATCCACATGCGACGGTCGCCTTCCTCAAGGTCCAGCGGGATGTGATCGTTGCTGGTGATGATGAAGTTGATGAAGTTCGGGATAGTCGTGTCTGGGATGCCCTTACGGCGTAGGACGATGGTCCCATTACCCTGAAACGACTTGAGGGTGTCGGTTGTGGTCTTGCGGCTGCGGTAAACCTCGTCGATGAGGATGAAGGTCTTTCCAGCAATCGCGTCATTGAAGTCGCCGACAACTTGCTTCAGGCCCAGCACCGCACAGCTGGAGCTACCGACCAAGGTAGCCATCAGAGTTTCAGCGAAGAAACCTTTCCCCACGCCATGCTCAGAACGAAGCACAGGAGTGGCGATGATGCGCTTCTCTGGGCGGCGTACCACGTGGGCCATCCACCACAGGAAGTACCGACGCTGGTCAGCATCAGGAAACCAGCGAGCAAGGAAAGCCAGGAACGGAGCTACCTCAACATCATCCATGGGCTCGGAGCTGGATGGTTGCAGCTCGGCAGGCTTCCACAAGTTAAGGCACTGGTCTTTGGTGATCGCTGGGCCGTTCGGTTGGAAGGTTTCGCCGTATACCCATTCAAGGCAATCCAGTAGCTCGCTTGGCTTGGATGCGTCCCGTCCGCCGTTGCGGTGGTAGAAGTCCAGCAGGATCGTGGCATCAGCTTGGCGGAGACCTGTCTGGAGGTCTTTGAAGTTCGGCCAAGTGGTGGAGCTTGGGACACGGACAAAGCGAGCTTTGACGGCGGTAAGGGCCTGGGCGTGGATGTTAGTGGCTGGTGCTGGCTGTTGCATTTTGGTCCTCCTGGGACTTTGGTTGGCGAATGAGTTCGATGTGGGCACGCTGGACGATCATGTGTAGGGCGTGTGTGGGCGTCTGGGCACGGAGGGCGTCCATCAGCTCGATGAGTTGGCGTTGGGCGATGTCGTTAAGGGCGAGTCGCATTGGTGGTTACCTCTGTAATGGCACGGTGATGGCGATAGGCTTCGATCAAGGCGAGAGAGCGTGGAGCGTTGTTCATCTTGCGATGCCGCCAGTTGTTGAACTGGACAGTGCATTGATGGGAGCAAAACGCCTTGTCCTGGCGTTGGGCTTGAAACGTGGTCCCGCAATGCGGGCAGACACGCGAGATTGAAACGGGCATGGGTCGACCTCCGTCGGTTCGGTGATGGGAATAGTTTTCAAATCGCGGGCAAAGAAAAACCACGGTCCGTGAGCACGGCTGGCGCCGTTCGGAAACGTGGCTATCGGGAGTTACCAACCTTTCTCGATTGGTACTTGGACAGAATAACACGAAAGTATTCAGTTGTCAAGCACAATCTGTGCCAACAGTAAACTATTTTATTCAGAATGAGCCAGGGCTAGCTGCTGGCGTTCGCGTACCGCGTCTAACACCCTGCCCAAACGTTCGTTGAATTGGGTCTGCTGCCATGTCGGGGATGCCATCAGTTGCACCTGGGCGCTCATGTCCGACAGGCGGGTGTCGATGGACTCAAGACGGGTGTTCATGGCGGAGAACATGATTATCAGCCAGAAGGCGATGCCGAGCGCTGCTGTAGCAACACTGAGGCTGAGGTGCTTGCGTAGGAAGTTCATTGAGTTTCCTTGGGTAGGTGAAGGGGAAGACGCCCCGAGGGGCGTCATTCGTTTTCGGATTGGCGAGCGGACATTGATCCCACTGCTTGGCGGAGACCGTCTTGCACAGCGGCAGGGAGGGTGAGCGAGAGCTGGCGAGCCAGATCGTTCTCATCCATGCCGTGGGCGTTCTCAACTTTCAGGTCCAGGTTCAACGTGATCGGGGCGACGCCCAATTGCTGAGCTGTGGTCAATCCGGCTGGGGCTGCTGGGAGAGTCGCTGGAATGAGCGGCTTGCCATCTGGGCGCTTGAGCATGTTGTCCAGACCCTCGGCCAACCCTGGGAGATTCCGAGGAATGTTGCCGATGGGGAGGACGCCTGTCGTCTGGTTCATCTGCTGCTTCAGAAGCTCGCGGCGAACGAACTCATCCCGGCTTAGGGCAGGTTCCTGGCGACGTGCCTGATTGACGCGATACCTGTTGAACGGCGTCAACTGATCCTCGTGTAGATCATCAGGGTTGCCGTTCTGGAACTTCTCCAGCTGGTAATCTTCGTTAGCAGCACGACCTTTGTTGATCTTCGTTAGCAACGTCTCCCACAAGCCGACTAGGCCGTTGACCTCTCGTGATGTGTTGGTGAGGAATTGCTTGATGCCCGGTAAATACTCGCCATCGTGTACTCCAAGGTCCACTTGGAAAGCGGCTACCAACTTCGTCCAGGCAATGCCCACACGATCCAGGCGAGCGATGAATTCCTTCGCCTCGGCTTCGCTCAAGTAGTCCTGAAGGGCATCCATGGCGCCAAGGCGCTTGCCGCTGAAGATTTGGATGAACGTTGTCGCCGCGTTCGACATCTCCGCCAAGATGTAGCTGACCTCAGTCAGGGCAGACATGATTCCGTTGTTGTCGCTACTCAGCAGAATCGACTGGAGATTGGTCAGGGCGTTCTGAGCTAGAACGGATAGGTTGGAGTACACCTTCGCCAGCTGTGGCGCTCGCTGTTGGACGGTGAACCAAAGGACATCGAGCCGTTTGAAGAACTCGGAATTGGCATCAGAGATTCCGGCGCTACCCAATGCCAAGACCGCTTTGTCACGGCGGTTAGCCGCTCGGTTTTGCATCGCCTGACTTGTCTGGCTGGATGCTTCCAGAGTCGGAGCGGCACGGCGGGCGGCAATCTCAGCGGCCTTCAGAACGGTTTCAATGCCAACCTGACCTTTCTTCATTGAAGCTTGCAGGTCTTTGATAGCGGCCTGTCCAGCCTTGCCAGTGTTCTTCACCTCGGCCCATGCCTGAGCGAATAGGCTTTCGGCTCCTGGCAGATGTTCTCCGAGCTGGCCCTTAAGCTCTTCGCTCATGACTTGGCCCTTGGACAACATCTGACCCACGGCCCGGAACATACCGGCCTGACGATCTCCGCTAAGGTGCAACGTTGTACCGAGGTCACCGAATCCGGCGAAGGTTTTCTCGGTTGTCTCGTTGCTCAATCCGGCACCCTGACCAGAAGCCAGGAATGACGTGAATTGGTCAGCGATGTCTTGGCGTGCAAGGCCGCGACTATCTGTGTACTGGTCCAACCAAGCGTTCGCAGCATCACCAGCAGCACCACCGCCAGCGGCGGCAATCGTGGCGTACTTTTGGCCCGTCAGCTTGTTAACGCTGTCGTTCAATGCGGAGGCGAATCCACCAAGGGCGCTGGTGGCAAACCCAAGGCCCAAAGCGAACGCTCCAACGCCTCCCGCAAAGCCCAAGGAGAAGTTCTGAGGGCCACTGCTACCCATGCCCATGCGAGGGCGAGAAAACGTCTCAGACGGCGTTCTACGGGCTCTCCGCTCAACCTCACGAGCCTGCATCGTCTCAAGCTTGAACTGGGCTTGCTGGGCAAGGGTTCCCTGGCGAGCTACGCGGTTGATTCGTTCCTGTCCGGCGAGGGCGAGGTTACGTTGGCGCTGTTCGTTGATCGCAGTTGATTCAGCCAAGCGGCGGCGTGCTTGCTGGAGTTTGATTTCGTCAGCAGCGGCGCTTGTGGCTCCACGCTGGCGGAGTTGTTCGACTGCAAGGCGCTGCTTCTCGATGTCCAGCTGGCCCTTCTGGAGCTTGAACTCATTGTTCTTCCCAGCGAACGTTAGGCGACCAGCAGAGAGGGCTTCCCGGTTGAACTGGGCTTGGGCACGAGCCTTGGCCTGGGCTACCTTCGAAAGGAGGATTTCCAGTCGGGCAACGTCCTTGGCGAGCTGGCTTGTGTTCAATCCGCCAGCCTTGGCAGATTTGCCAGTGACCCGCTCCAGCTTCGTGGCGACACCTTCAGCGAGCGTACCTAGGGCCTGCATTTGCTTGGAGGTCTTCTGCATCCGCTGGTGGAACTGGATGAGGCCGCGATCATCGATCTTGAAACCAATCGACCCGAATAGGCTGGCAATCTGTTTATCGGCCATTGCGAGCCCCCTCTACACGTCCGTCGATTTTGGCAAGCTCAAGCACGCGGCTGGCTTCATCGATGAAGGTTGCAGCGTCATTGCCCTGCCAGACGATGAAGTGCTGGTGCCCGGTGTGCAGGAACGAACGGAATTCTCTGAGGGTTCTTACATCTGGGAAGGCGACCAACCAAGTGTCGCGACCCCAATGACCTGTGACCTTCAGATACTTCGAAGTGGGGGCGTTCCGAGTGAACCAACGTGTCAGGGCTTGGCGTGAGCGGAGCCCCTGAGGCAGCTGGACTACAGCGAATTCAGCTAGGCCAGCGTCAACGAAGTCGATAACGCGATCCAAGCCGTTAGTGTGGATGGGGCGGTCAACAATGACGAAACCCCGATGCAATTTAGTCATTGTGACTCCTCAAATAATAAAGGCCCTTTCGGGCCTTGGGTGATTACAATGTTCTGTTACTTCAGCAGTGGAAGAACTTCTAGAAGAGCGTTCTCAGCTAGCCGACCTTCATGGACAATGGCTAGGCCATCCAATAGGGGGCGAACGTTAGCCGCGTCGTCTGCGTTGATTTGAATAGCTGTAACACCGGACCGCTTTAGGACTTTGAAGCTTGGGGGATCTCGCCACAAAGTATTGATGCGTTGTTCAGCATTGTTATCAGTGCCATCAATTACAACGTAAAGGGCGTGATACCAAGTTGGGCCGCATAGGAAGCTGAAAAGTCCGATAGCATCCTTATCCACTTCAGGATTTTCTTTGATGAATGCTAGGATGCGGGATTCTGTTTCGGTGCGGCGGTAGTAGTCGTTCAAAAGCATCTTAACTGTTCGCCCATTCTTTCATCATTCGGAGCCGCTGGGCTGGGTCCTTGATGAATACCATTGTGTCTAGCAAAGCAGCTAGTCCTTGCAACTCTGGATCAGAATCCTTGTTGATGTCGCCAGGGCGTGTGCTGTGATAGACGCCCTTAGCAATGTCCAGTTTTTCCTTGCGAGCTTTCAGGATTGCTTGAGCTTGAGCAAGATCAGCTTGGAGAGCTTCGAACTCGGCTCGATACTTCGCGTCCCACTTCATTTTCAGCAAGTGGACTGTCTGGTCTGCGATGATGGGGGAAAGGCTCATTGCATAACCTCTGCATCCATAGCCGCTCTTGTTAGAGCAACACGCTCCAGCATCTCCAAGAGCATCTTGCGACCTGTTTCAGTTGGATTGCATTGCAGGCCGAACGTTAGAGCCTTCTTAATAGCTGCAAGCTCATCAACTGTTAGGGTATTAACGGGCTCAGGGCAGGGGAAGTCAAATAGTGGCAAGCCTGTTTCTTGAGCAAATTCGTGAGTGTCGCTAATTCTAGAAGAGGAGCCACAGAGCTTATCCAGCAACGCCGAATAGGCTTCTCCGTCGATACCCGTAATACATTTATCAAGCACGCAAATTGTGGTGTAGAGGAGCGAACAGTCGTTTCCGGTCAAGTAAGTCTTGGTCCTCATACTGTTTCTCCTAGAGCGGCGATTGCAGCGGCGCGCGCCTTGTCGGCTACCGCGTCTTTAGCACGTTGGGCCTTTTCGGCTTCCTTGGCTTCGTGGGCAGCAATGGCAGCGGCTACCTGAGCCTCAATGTGTGCGGCTCTGGCATCGATCACCCGTTGCTCTTCAGCAGCTACGATGGTTGTCCGGTAGGCATCAACCTGGGCATCGATGTCTGATTGCAAGCGCTGGAGGTGGAAGCTTCCGCCCCCTGCTGCATCAAAGGAGGGCAGGAGGTGGAACGGCACCTGCTCAAAGCCTGGGATGTGCTCCTCAACGTACAGTTCGCGTCCTTCCTGCACGAGCTTTTGGAACTTGGTAAAGCACTCTGCAAGTGTGGTGTATTGGACCTTCTCATAAGGTACTACAACGCGTGCCTTGTAGGTTTCGACAGCGGCGTCTACCGCTGCTTGGTTGAATTCGAATTCATTACTCATCATTGTTACTCCGTTTCGATTTGCGTTGATTGCGTTGTTGCTTTTGGGATTGTTTGAACTGCTTTAGCTGCTGGCGATACTCGTAATCGCCTTTCTCTTTCTTCTCGGCTTTGAGGATCATTGGTAATCTTTCCATACATCCAAGAGCACGTATTCATTATCTGTCTTCTCGACAAGATCGATGTATGCGCTCCATCCAAGTTCGTTCACCTTCATCATTCGAACGCCTTCTAGGTCGGCGTACAGTGAATTAGGCAGTTTGGTCGGAGATTCGACTGCTTTGAAGATCATTGGGATTTTTGTATCAAGCAGGGGGACATCCCCGACAATCAGGTATCTGTACATTGAGTTTTTCCTTTTTCGTTTAGATGCGATGTTTGCTGGCTTTTAGCCGTATTATTGAGTTAATCGAATCGTAGGCATGAAAAAATACCCGACCGGAGTCGGGCAAAGGCAACGAAACGATTGGAGTTGGCTGGATTAGCGTCCCCAGCCAGGACGGAAATAAGGAGGAGTCTTTTTAAGGTCCGACATGGAAGCCCCAAGATCAAACGGTAACCAGCCGCACGCCCACCACTGGACGCTCTCTTGATGCACAGAAGACTGAAACTGCGAAACACCGGGATCGACGGCCCGGAGAATAATTGCCAGCTATGCCGGGAGGTGTCGGCTCCTGCTGGCGAGGATGGGAAGAAGGAGGTACAAGCAACTTTTGTACCACTATTAGAGAAGTGTATCACGACTTCCCGTTCCTGTCAATACTTTTTTGAGTTATTTGTTGACATCGGAATCCGTATGGTGTAAGGGCTGGCGCCTGATTTGTGCGTCAGTACCTCACGCGCTCCACCGCGCTTTGTAGCTGGGTCATGCTGTGGCCCTTGGCGTAAATGTCGAATGTGATCGTTCCGGTGGAATGGCCTACCAGTTCCGCGATGATGACGCCAGGTGTGTCGGTTCTCTGTAGCTGGGTGATGAAGGTCTTTCGGAGACTGTGAAAAACAAAGCGCTCGTCGTACCCAAGCTCCCGCTTAAACAGGCTAAATGCCTGTGAGAACACCGGAGACCTTTTGCCGTACTTGTCGCCTGTGGTCTTTCTCGCCGACTGGAGTAGGTGGCCGTCTGAGGTGTTCTCGATCAACCCGTCCACCCATGCGATCAACTCGCTATGGATCGGCACGGTACGAACCCCGGCCCTAGTCTTGGCATCTGCGATACGGAATGCTCGGACGCCATCCACGGTGACCACGGAATCGACCTTAAGAGCGCATAGCTCCTCTATCCTCATGCCGCTGTAGGCTCCCAGTCGTACCAATGCTTGCAGACTCGGCTTAGGTGTAGCGGCTTCGATCAGCCGGAGGACATCCGAAGGGGTGAACTCCTGGCGCTCGACTGCCGAGGATGCTGCTACGGACAGGCGGGGAAGGTCGTGCTTATCGAAAGGGTTCGGCGTTGTACCGTGATCTTGGGCGAACTGATCGTTGTACTTGAGCATCCACCGCCACCACGCGGAGCCGACTTTGAGATACCCGGCAATTGTCTTGGGTGCGAGCGTACTACCCTCAACCCAAGATGCCATGGTCTTCCACGTCAAGGGGAGGGCGGATTGCTTGAGAAATGCGGCGATGCCTTCGAGTTGCTGGACTTCGAGCGCTATGGTCTTGGGCGGTAATCCGCGACTCTCACGGAAGGCCCTGTAAGCGGCTATACGCTGCTTTGTGACCGGATGAGGGGCGACGTACTGCCTAGGATTTAGAACGTAGCCACGGGCCTCCTGGGCCTCCTCTGGCGTCAGGGCAGCACCACGTTGCAGGGTATCCAAGGCCATTCGCTGGATGTAGTCCTTGTTCTCTTGGGCGTGTTTTACCTTCACCTCAAGAGGAAGGGGGCCAGGATTGGCTTTGGCGTGGTCTATGCGCTCTTCCAGAACACCAAGAATGAAAAGGGCCTCCTGAGGGGCTACCTGTCCAATCAGTTCACGGAGTAGGGCCTGGGACTCTTCTAACGTCCTGCCACTCCCAGCACGCATACCCATAGCCGTCTGGAGCTGATGCTCTGCCATCTGATGGGCGAGAGTACCAATCTCCGCTGCAACGGAAGGGAGGTTGGCTCGCTTGGCCGTTGCGGCCTGACGTGCCTGTGCTATCTGCTGGTGCCACTCGGCAAGGATGGCGTGACTACGTTTCTCGGCTAGACGAACGTCACTGGTGCCTGTGGTACGGGTGATCGTTGTTCGACCATCGAAGGCATGGCGGACGTCCTTCGGAATTACGATTCGAACGTAAATCGTAGATTCGCCCGCCTTGCGGATACAGCTCCTTGGCAACCCCATGTTTACTACCCGGTTTTACTACTGGTTTGACTACTTTGCCTGTCTGTAGGCCGCATCACCAGTGGTTTCCGGGGTTGCAGGGGTGTAGTTAACCAGCGAGCAGCTTGATGAACTCGCGATTGAAGGCCGGAATGTCGTCTGGCTTGCGGCTGCTCACCAGTTGACCGTCGACGATGACCTCCTGGTCCTGCCAGGTGGCGCCAGCGTTCTTGAGGTCGTCGGTCAGCGAGGGCCAGCTGGTCATGGTCTTGCCCTGCACCAGGCCGGCGGAGATCAGCAGCCAGGCGCCATGGCAGATGACGGCCACCGGCTTGCCGGCATCGGCGATCTGCTTGGTCAGCTGCTGAGCCTGGGTGTCGATGCGGATGGTGTCGGCGTTGACCACGCCCCCGGGCAACAGCACGGCGTCATAGTCACCGGCATTGGCCTCAGCGAAGGTAAGGTCCACCGGAAAGCTGTCGGCCGGCTCGGTGCCGTCTCAGCCCTGCACCTGGCCGCTCTCGGCGGAGATGATGTGGGTCTGGGCACCTACCTGTTCCAAGGCCTCTTTTGGGCCGGTGAGCTCGGCCTGCTCGAAGCCGTCGGTGACCAGGATGGCGATTTTCTTGCCGTTCAGGGATGTAGCCATGGTTGCGGATACCTCGATTGGAATTCGGTCGGGCTAGCCTTTTGCCAGCGCTCCTAAATCCGTCTCGCTTTACCCCCCTGAAGTTCCTTCGTCGCGCCCGATGGCATCGGCGGACGGCGCAGAGTAAATTTGCGACATCCATCGCAGAGTAGCCTCCATGTCCCAAGCGTCCCCTCAGCTGACCGAGGAGCAGATCCGTCAGGCTCTGCAAGGCATCAGCATTCCTCCGCAGCCGCAGATCATGGTGGATTTGCAGCTCGAACAGCTCATGCCCAGCCCGGATCTCAAGGTCATTTCCCGTCTGATCGGCCAGGACCCGGGGCTGTCGGGCGCCTTGCTCAAGTTGGTGAACTCGCCGTACTTCGGCCTGAGCAATCGCATCACCTCGATCCAGCGGGCGGTCAATCTGCTGGGCAGCCAGTCGGTCATCAACCTGATCAACGCCCAGTCGATCAAGGGGGAGCTCACCGACGAGACCATCGTCATTCTCAACCGCTTCTGGGATACCGCCCAGGATGTAGCCGAGACCTGCCTGAGCCTGGCCAAGAAGACCGGCTATCCGACCCCCGACGAAGCCTATGCCCTGGGTCTGTTCCACAACTGCGGCATCCCGTTGATGCTCAAGCGTTTCCCCAGCTACATGGCGGTACTGGAGGAGGCCTATGCCAGCGTCAACGAGCAGGTACGGGTGGTGGACGTGGAGAACCGCATGTTCAACACCAACCACGCCGTGGTGGGGTATTTCATCTCGCGGTCCTGGCGCCTGCCGGAGCACGTGGGCCAGGCCATCGCCAACCATCACAATGCCCAGTCCGTCTTCGACGAGGACTCGACCACCGACATCCAGATCAAGAATCTGCTGGCGCTGCTGAAGATGGCCGAGCACATCTGCCGCTGCTATCGCGCCCTGGGCGGCCAGGACGAGGATCACGAGTGGCAGGCCATCGCGCCGCGGGTGCTGGATCACGTCGGCCTGTCCGAGTACGACTTCGAGTCGCTCAAGGAGACGATCCTTGAAATGGGCAGTGGCCGGATCAATTACTAAGGCACCTGCAATCGTCCTGGATCTCCATGCCCGAATTACCTGAAGTCGAAACCACTCGCCGGGGCATCGAGCCCCATGTCGTCGGTCAGCGCGTGCGCCGAGTCATCGTCCGCGATGGTCGGCTACGCTGGCCCGTCCCCGAAGACCTGGACGTGCGCCTCTCCGGTCAGCGCATCGAGGCCGTGGAGCGGCGTGCCAAGTACCTGCTGATTCGCGCCGAGAGCGGCACCCTGATCGGCCACCTGGGCATGTCCGGCAGCCTGCGCCTGGTGCCGGCGGATCAGCCACCGGCCAAGCACGAGCATGTCGACATCGAGTTGGAGTCCGGGCTGTCGTTGCGCTACACCGATCCGCGCCGTTTCGGTGCGCTGCTCTGGACCCAGGATCCCCATGCTCATGTGCTGCTCAGCAAGCTGGGGCCCGAGCCCCTGACCGAGGCCTTCGACGGCGGTCGGCTGTTCGAGCTGTCACGTGGGCGCAGCATGGCGGTCAAGCCCTTCATCATGGACAACGCCGTGGTGGTGGGGGTAGGCAACATCTACGCCGCCGAGGCGCTGTTCGCCGCCGGCATTGACCCCCGCCGGGCGGCCGGTAGCGTTTCCCGGGCGCGCTATGATCGCCTGGCCGTCGAGATCAAGAAGGTGCTGGCGCGTTCCATCGAGAGCGGCGGCACCACCCTGCGCGACTTCATCGGGGGCGACGGGGCGCCGGGCTATTTCAAGCAGGAGCTGTTCGTCTATGGGCGCAAGGGCGAATTCTGCAAGGTCTGTGGGACGGGCCTGCAGGAGATCCGCCTGGGCCAGCGCGCCAGCGTCTATTGCCGGAAATGCCAGCGATGAAGGGCCTGGCTGGGCTGGTCGTGCTGGCATTGCTCGGTAGTGAACTGGCCTGGGCCGACGCCGATAATGGCCGCAATCTCTTCCAGCGGCGCTGCCATAACTGCCATTCGGTAGGGCAGAACGCTCAATCCGGTTTCGGTCCCCAGCTCAACGACCTCTTCGGTCGCCAGGCCGGTAGCCTCCCGGGCTACCACTACTCCGAGGCCATGCGCCAGGCCGGCTTCGCCTGGGATCGCGAGGCCCTGGCGGCCTTCTTGCGTGATCCCGAGCAGAAGGTGCCGGGCACCAAGATGAGGTTCTGGGGCATCGGCGATGCCGAGGATCTGCGCGATATCGCCGACTACCTGCAGACCCAACACAGCGCACCCTGATCGTCAGCGGGCTGGCGACCGGCTGGGTGGTGGGCAAACTGCGTCGAAACTGCTCAGGGCTCATGGGGCCCTGGCTCGCGAGAGCCAGGGCCGCTGCTCAGTGATCGCCGCCTCCGGCGCCCGGCTTGGCCGCGAACGGCGGCTTGGCCAGCCAGATGATCAGGAACAGGCCCATGAAGATCCAGCCAAGCAGGGTGAAGTAGTCCACCGTGGAGAGCATGTAGGCCTGGCTCTCCACCACCTTGTCCAGCTGGGCATAGGCCTGCTGCGACGGACCGCCGAGGGCGTCCAGGTAATGCTGGGTGGCCGGGCTGTAGGCGGTGACGTCCTCGGTCAGCTGGGCATGGTGATGGATGGCGCGGCGCTGCCAGAGCCAGGTGGTCAGGGAGGAGGCGAAGCTGCCGCCCAACACCCGCAGGAAGGTCGCCAGGCCGCCGCCGTCCGCCAGTTCCGACGGCTTGAGGCTGGACAGCAGGATGCTGGTGGTGGGCATGAAGAACAGCGCCACGCCCAGGCCCATGAAGGTCTGTACCTCGGCGATGTGGCGATAGTCCACCTCGTTGTTGAAGGTGGCGCGCATGAAGCACGACGCCCCGATCACCAGGAAGGAGCCCCCGGCCAGCAGCCGCAGGTCGGTCTTGTGCGCGAACTTGCCCACCAGCGGTGAGAGGATCACCGGCAGGATGCCGATGGGCGCTGCCGCCAGGCCCGCCCACACCGGGGTGTAGCCGAGCTGGGTCTGCAACCACTGGGGCAGCAGCAGGTTGATGCCGAAGAAGCCCGAATAGCCCAGCACCAGCGCCAGGGTGCCGAAGCTGAAGTTGCGATAGCGGAACAGCCGCAGGTTGACGATGGGATGCTTGTCGGTCAGCTCCCAGATCACCAGGGCGGTCAGCGCCACGGCGGAAAAGGCCGCACCGAGGCAGATCAGGTTGGATTCGAACCAGTCCAGGTCGTTGCCCTTGTCCAGCACCACCTGCAACACACCCACGCCCAGCACCAGGAGGATCAGCCCGACGTAGTCGATGGGCTGGTGCACCAGTTTTTCCGGTTTCTTGCCCAGCTGGCTCCAGACCACCAGGGTGGCGAAGATGCCGATGGGGATGTTGATGAAGAAGATCCACGGCCAGCTGTAGTTGTCGGTGATCCAGCCGCCGGCGATGGGCCCGATGATGGGCGCCACCACCGTCACCATGGCCAGGAGCGCCAGGGCCATGCCCCGCTTGGCCGCCGGAAAGATCGCCAACAGCAGGGTCTGGGCCATGGGGTAGAGCGGGCCGGCGACGAAACCCTGCATGGCGCGGAAGATCACCAGCTCGGGCATCGAGGTGGCGATGCCGCAGAGAAAGGAGGTGATGACGAAGAGCACCACGGCGGCCATGAACAGCTTGACCTCGCCGAAGCGGCGCGCCATCCAGCCAGTCAGCGGCAGGGCGATGGCGTTGCTCACGGCAAAGGCGGTGATGACCCAGGTGCCCTGTTCCGAACTTACCCCGAGGTTGCCGGAGATGGTGGTCAGGGCGACGTTGGCGATGGTGGTGTCGAGCACCTGCATGAAGGTGGCCAGGGAAAGGCCCACCGTGGCGAGGACCAGGCTCGCCGGGCGAAAGGCGTTATCGCTCATGACGGATTACCAGAAGGGGGCGGGGAGGCTCATGACCGAGCCTCCAGGGGCTCAGCGCTTGGCGACGCCCGCGGCGCGTGCCGCCGGACCGTTGTTGTGGACGATCTGCTGGATCAGCTGGTCGGCATCGGCCAACTGGTGATCGTAGACGTCGGTGCTGTAGCGCGGCTGCTTTGGCGTGGTAGTGGGCAGGCGGGCGCCGTCCTGGTCGTGCAGGTCGACATCGACGACGGTCGACAGGCCGATGCGCAGCGGATGCTTGTCCAGGTTGTCGCTTTCCAGGCGGATACGCACGGGCAGCCGCTGGACGATCTTGATCCAGTTACCGGTGGCGTTCTGCGCCGGCAGGAGCGAGAAGGCGCTGCCGGTGCCCACGCCCAGGCTTTCCACCACGCCGCGATAGCGCACGTCGTCGCCATAGAGGTCGGAGTGGATCTCCACTGGCTGGCCAATGCGCATCTCGGCGAGCTGGGTTTCCTTGAAGTTGGCGTCGATCCAGATCTGGTCCAGCGGCACCACGGCCATCAAGGCCGCGCCGGGTTGCACGCGGCTGCCGACCTGTACCGAGCGCTTAGCGACATAGCCGCTGACCGGCGCCACCAGGGTGCTGCGGGCATGGTTGAGGTAGGCCTGGCGCAGTTGGGCGGCGGCGGCCTTGACGTCCGGGTGCGAGGCGATCTCGGTGTCGTCCACCAGTGCCTGGTTGGTGTCCAGTTGCTGCTGGGCGGAGGTCAGGGAGCTCTGCGCCGACACCAGGGTGTCGCGGGCATGGGCCAGTTCTTCCTTGGAGATGGCGCCGCCCTTGGCCAGTTGCTGGCGGCGGGCGTAGTCGGCGCGGGCCCGTTCGACCTCGACGCGCCGGGCAGCCACCTGGGCCTTGTAGCTGTCGACGTTGCTGTACAGGCCGCGCACCTGGCGCACGGTCTTGGCCAGGTTGGCCTCGGCGCTCTGCTGGGCGACGGCGGTGTCGCTGGGATCGAATTCCACCAGCGGCTGGCCCTGGCGGACGTAGTCGCCATCATCCACGGCGATCCGGGTCACGGTGCCGACGACCTGGGGCGTGATCTGCACCAGGTTGCCGTTGACGTAGGCATCGTCGGTATCGGCATGGAAGCGGCCATAGAACAGGTGGTAGCAGTAGACACCCACGCCGGCCAGGATCACCACCAGCAGCAGGAGCAGCAGGAGGAATTTGCGTTTGCCGGAGCGCTGCGGCTTCTGCTCCTGGGCATTGTCGTTGGGGGTTGCGGCGGAATCGGCCATGGTCGGGCTCTCGGTATCAGTGTGTGGCCGCGGCGGCGGGCGCCGGCGGCAGTTTGGACGGTTGGAAGCCGCCACCCAGGGCCTGCATCAGCAGCACGCCGCTGTCGACGCGGTCGGCCTGGAGGCTGGCCAGCTGACGTTCGGTCTGCAGCAGTTGCTGCTCCACGGTCAGGGCATCGAGGTAGTTGCCGATGCCGGCGCCATAGCGCTGCATGGCGATGTCGAAGGAGCTCTTGGCGATGTCCCGTGCCCGTTGCTGCTCGACGATCTGCTGGTCCAGCGAGCGCTGGCGGGTGATGGCGTCGGCGATGTCGCCCAGTGCTTGCACCAGGGTCCGGTTGTACTGGGCCACCGCGAGGTCATAGTCGGCATCGCGGCTGGCGAGATCGGCGCGGCGACGACCGGCATCGAAGATCGGCAGCGACAGCGCCGGGCCGACGTTGAAAAAGCGCGCCGGACCGCCGAGCAAGGCGTCGCCGAGGATGGCCTTGCTGCCGGCGGCCACCGTCAGGTCCAGGTTGGGATAGAAGTTGGTCTTGCTGGCGACGATGTCCTTGCTCGCGGCCTCCACCCGCCAGCGGGCGGCGATCAGGTCCGGACGACGCCCGGCCAGCTCGACCGGCAACTGGGCGGGCAGGTTCACCGCGGCGGGGGCGATCAGCTTGGGCCGCGGAATCTCGGCGCCACGGTCTGGCCCCTTGCCCAGCAGCACGGCGAGACGGATCTGGGCCGTGCGCACCTGCTGTTCAGCTGCGGTATGGGACGCCGCCGCGCTGGCCTCCAGGCTCTGGGTCTGCTGCAGCTGGTAGTCGCTGTCGAGGCCGGCGTCCACCCGGCGCTGGGCCAGGTCGAGCATGCCACGGGTACGCTCCAGGTCCTGCTGAGCCACGTCCATATTGGCATAGGCCAGACCCAGCTGGTTGTAGGCGCGGCTGACGTCGGCGGCCAGCGTCAGGCGTGCGGCCTGGCGATCCACTTCACCGGCGCGGGCGCGACCGAGTGCGGCCTCCCAGGCGGCGCGCTGGCCACCCCAGAGGTCGAAGCTGTAGCTGCCGCTCACATTGAGTTGGCGCAAGGTGCTGTAACGGTCACCCTGGCCGACCGGATCGTCTGGCCGCGCCAGACGCGAGCGGGTCACGCCCGCATTGGCGTCGATCTGTGGATAGCGATTGGCATCGGCGGCGAGCACCGCGGCATCGGCCTGGCGGCTGCGCGCATCGGCTTCCTGCAGCGAAGGGCTGTCGCGCAGGGCCTCGCGGATCAGGTTGTCGAGCTGCGGATCGCCCAGCCGCGTCCACCAGTCGGCGCTCGGCCACTGGACAGGGGAGAGGCGATCGCCGGCAAAGGTGGCGTCGCCCTTGAGGGTGGCCGGATCCACGGCGTGCCCCTGGGTGTTCAGCCCTTCGGACGACACGCAGCCGGCCAGCAGCAGGGCGGCGCAGAGGGCGGTCAATGGCAGGCGAAAGGTCATGGATCAGAGGTCTCCAGAGGGCGCCGGCAACAGGCCGGAGGGGCCGAGCAATCGGCGTAGCAGGCGTTCGAGGTCATCCAGTTCCTGGCGGTCCAGGCAGTGGGTGAGGTCATTGAGGGCATCCACCCCGATCTGCATGAGTTCACTGCTCAGGGCCTGGCCCTGTTCGGTCAGCTCCAGCCGCACCTGGCGACGATCGCTCAGGCTGCGCACGCGGCGCAGCAGGCCTTTGGCTTCCAGGCGATCGAGCATGCGGGTCATGGCGCCGCTGTCGAGCGACAGGCAACGGCTGAGTTCGGCCGGGGTGTCGGTCTGGTCGCGGGCCAGCAGCAGCAGCACCTTGAACTGGGCAGCGGTGATGTCGTAGGGCGCGAGGTGACTGTCCAGCACGCGATCCTTGTATTGATTCGCGAGGTGGATCAAATGGCCTACGGAGTTGCGCAGTGGAAAGTTGCTTCGGTCGAAATGTGACATTGCAGTATCTGCCCAGGCAATCAAGCTTATCCAGAATACTGCCTAGGCAGTGAAATATTCAGACACCTTTGCGCAGGGGAGCGTTGCGCATTTTGAAACAATTGGAAAAGTCCTTTGGCGAACCCTTGTCCTGTAGCGGCCCGGACGCCGATCATGGGGGTAACTTCAGTTTGAACCGACCCATGACGCCTGACTTCGATCTAGACCGCCTGCGCCAGGCCTTGGTGCCCCTGCGCCGCGACCTGCCAGCGGATGCCGACCACCAGGGCTATCGCGCCCATTACCGCCTGGCGGATAGCCTGGTACACCCCGGAGTCACTGTGGCGCTGGGCGCCCTGCCAGCGGGCAGCTACCAGCTCGCGGTCCAGGGTTGGTGGCCGCCTGAGCCACGCGGCAGCCTGCTGATGCTGCACGGCTACTACGATCACATGGGTCTCTATGGCCATGTGGTGGACTGGGCCCTGTCACGGCAGCTGGCGGTGCTGGCCTGCGACTTGCCCGGGCATGGATTGTCGAGCGGCGCCCGCGCCAGCATCAACGACTTCGCCGAATACCAGACTGCCCTGGCCGCGCTGATCGCCGAGGCGCGGCGTCTAGCGTTGCCGCAACCCTGGCACCTGCTGGGCCAGAGTACCGGTGGCGCCATCCTGCTGGACTATCTGCTGAGGGGCGATCCCGCGCCCGAGCTGGGCGAGACGGTGCTGCTGGCACCGTTGATCAGGCCCCATGCCTGGCGCCAGGGGCTATGGACCTATCGGCTGGTGAAGCCCTTCGTGCGTGCCCTGCCACGACGCTTCTCGGTGAATTCCGGCGATCCAGCCTTCCTTGACTTCTTGCAGCAGGACACCTTGCAACCGCGGGAACTGCCGGCTCAGTGGGTAGGTGCCCTGGCGCGCTGGATTCCACAACTGGAAGGCGCGCCGGCCAGCACCCGTAGCCCCCTGGTGATCCAGGGCGAGCAGGACTTCACCGTCGACTGGCGGCATAACCTGGGGGTGCTGGAGGCCAAGTTCGCCCGGCCCGAGGTGCTGCGCCTGCCGGAGGCGCGACACCATCTGGTCAACGAGACGCCAAGCCTGCGCCAGCGCTACTTCCGCTGGCTGGACGAGCGTCTCGCCTGAATAGCCTTACTGACCGCCGCTACCCAGGCCGGCGCGCAGCGCGGCCACGGCGGCCCGGTAGTAGGCGCTGCCGTTGGGCGAGCTGGCGAAGTCGGCGAACTGGCCGAGTTCGTTGTCGTTCAGGGTACGGTAGACATAGAGCAGGGTGTTTTCCAAATCACCGGCATTCATCTGCTGGATGAATCGCTGCCGCTGCTGCTCGATCATCCCACCCGACTGCTGCTGCCCCATCAGCCCAGGCAGCATCGAGCTCAGGCTGTCGGCCGCAAGGCCAGCCAGGGCCACGCTGACCTCGGCGCCGGCTTCACGCACGGGCAGGGCGCTGGCCAGGCGCTTGGCCTGGGCGCGACGGGCAGGACTGGCCTGCACCTGGGGCACGCCGTTGGCATTCTTCGCCAGCTGATCGCTGCGCGTGGCGGCGATTTCCGCGGCGACCACCTTGCGCCCCACCGGCGACTGGAAGAACTGCAGCGCGGGGCCGTCGGCAGGCAGACTCTGGCGCAGCGCGGCCAGGGCACGCTGGTCGATGGCCGCGGCGGTATAGCGCTTGTTGCTGTTGTCGACCAAGCTCTGGTAGAGCGCCGGCGGCAGACTGTTCTGATAGCGCTGCTGGGCGGCCTGCAGGGCATCGCGGAAGTGTCCGCGCTGCTCGGGCCAACCCGCGGCCTGATAGAGACTGACCGTATCGTCGGCCAGGGCGGGCAGGCTGATGGCGAAAAGCAGGGAAGCGAACAGAACGCGCATGGACACCTCGGGCAGCGGCGCGGAGCCGAAAAGTCCGCCATTGTCGGCAACCCCAGGCTGGCTGTCGAGGCGCTCACCCCGGGCATTCGTCGCCTGGTCGAGGGAGGCGCGCAGGCGCGGCCGACTTCTCTTACACTCGGCATCCCGCCGGCTTGGCCCGGTTAGCCTGGTTTTCGTGATGGCTCTGCACCCCGAGCATCCCCTGCTGCAACGTATCGTCGACGATCTCGCCGAGCATGGCTGGTCGCGGCAGAGCATCTTCCTGCCCCTGGATCTCACCGCCGAGCTGGCGGCCGAGTGCCGGTTGCGCCATGCCCGCGGCGAACTGGAGCGCGCCGGCATCGGTCGCGGCGACAGCCCGCTGATCCGCGAAGGGGTCCGTGGCGATCACATCGCCTGGCTGGAGCCGGACGATGCCCATCCGGGCGTGCAGCGCTATCTGCACCTGATGGACACCCTGCGCGAGGCCTTCAATCGCACCCTGTTCCTGGGCCTGGAAGACTACGAGAGCCACTTCGCTCTCTATCCGCCTGGCGCCTTCTATGCCCGGCATCTGGATCGCTTCCGCGACGATGACCGGCGCATGGTCTCCCTGGTGCTCTATCTCAATGACGCCTGGCTGCCGGAGCAGGGCGGTGAGCTGCGCCTCTATCTCGACCAGGAGCGTCAGCAGGACGTCCTGCCCCTGGGCGGCAGTCTGGTCTGCTTTCTTTCCGGCCAGTTGCCCCACGAGGTCCTGCCGGCCACCCGCGAACGGCTGTCGCTCACTGGCTGGTTCCGCCGCCGCGGCGAGAATCCGCTGCAGGCTTAGACAGTGGACTGGCGTCTGACCAGGAGGGACGCATGGAAAAGATACTGGTGAGTCGTTGCCTGCTGGGGCATCGGGTGCGCTACGACGGTGGCGCCCATGGCCCCTTCGATCTGCTTGGCGTCTGGCAGGAGGAGGGACGCATCGTGCCGCTCTGTCCGGAAGTGGCGGGTGGCCTGCCCACCCCGCGTCCGCCCGCCGAGATCCCCGGCGGCCAGGGTGGCGCCGTGCTGGATGGCCGGCTGCCGGTCGTGACCGACACGGGAGAGGAGGTGACCGCGGCGTTCGTTGCCGGCGCCGAGGCCGCGCTCGAACTGGTCGCGCGTCATGGTATCCGCCTGGCCGTGCTCAAGGCGCGCAGCCCTTCCTGCGGCAATCTGGAAAATTACGATGGCACCTTCAGCGGCACCCGGGTGGCAGGTGAGGGCGTCACGGCAGCTGCCTTGAAACGCGCGGGTGTCGCCGTATTCAACGAGACCGAGCTGGCGGCGGCCCAGCGTTTTCTGGCCGCCCAGGAAGACCCTCGCTAGAGGGTCTCCGGCTGGCGGCCCAGCAGTATCTGGAAGTGCGCCTTCTGCACGAAGCAGCCCTTGGGAAAGCGCCAGCCGACCAGTTCGCCCGGCTGCTTCTCGAGGTTCTGGGCAAAGACGGTGGCGCCCATGGCACGCGCCAAGGCGGCATATTCGCGCAGCGGTACCTTAACGACAGGAACATCCGGGCTGATCATGGGCGCTCTGCTGGGTGGGTCGCCCACGGTCGAAACGACGATCGCGGCGAGTCCACAGGTGACTTGCCCAGGCTATCGGCACCCCTGCATGGAACTTCAGCCCCCGGATGAAAAAGGCCGTCTAGTCGGCGGCCTTGGGCGTTTCTGGCAGGAACCAGTTCATCAGCAGGGCGCACAGGCCACCGGTGGCGACGCCGGATTCCAGCACCGCGCGCAGGCCGGCCGGCATATGGGCGAGAAATTCCGGCACCTGGGAGATGCCCAGGCCCAGCGCCAGGGATACGGCGATGATCAGCAGCGCGCGGCGGTCCAGTTCGACGCCGGCAAGGATGTTGATCCCCGAGGCGGCGACCGCGCCGAACATCACCATGGCCGCGCCCCCGAGCACCGGCTCGGGCACCGCCTGGATCACCCCGGCCACTGCCGGGAACAGGCCCAGCAGCACCAGGATGGCGGCGATCCACAGCCCGACATGGCGACTGGCGATACCGGTCAGCTGGATCACCCCGTTGTTCTGGGCGAACACCGAGCTGGGAAAGGTGTTGAAGAGTCCGGCCAGCAGCGAGTTGGCGCCGTTGACCAGCACCCCGCCCTTGATTCGGCTCATCCAAAGCGGGCCTTCCACAGGTTCGCGCGAGACCTTGCTGGTGGCGGTGATGTCGCCGATGGCCTCCAGCGAGGTCACCAGGTAGATCACCAGCAGCGGCACGAACAGCGACCAGGAAAAGCCCAGGCCGAAGTGCAGTGGCAGGGGGATCTGCACCCAGGCGGCGTCATGCATGCCGGTGAAATTCAGGCGTCCCAGCCAGGCCGCCAGGGCATAGCCCAGCAACAGGGCGACGACGATGGCGCTGCTGCGCAGGCCGCGCAGCGGGATGCGATTGAGCACCACGATGGTGGCCAGCACGGTGCCCGACAGCAGCAGGTTCTCGCCATTGGCGAAGGTGCCGTTGCCCAAGGCCGCGAAGCCGCCGCCCATGCTGATCAGGCCGACCTTGATCAGGGTCAGGCCGATCATCAGCACCACGATGCCGGTCACCAGCGGGGTAATGAGGCGCTTGACGAAGGGCAGCACCCGCGACACGCCCATCTCGACGAAGGAGCCCGCCATGACCACGCCGAAGATGGCCGCCATCACGGCTTCCACCGGGGTACCGTTCTTGACCATCAGGGCGCCACCGGCGATCAGTGGGCCGACGAAGTTGAAGCTGGTGCCCTGGACGATCAGCAGGCCGGCGCCGAAAGGCCCGAAGCGCCGACACTGGACGAAGGTGGCGATGCCGGAGATCACCAGCGACATGGAAACGATCAGGTTGGTGTCGCGCGGCGAGACGCCCAGGGCCTGACAGATCAGCAGTCCCGGGGTGACGATGGGCACGATGATCGCCAGCAGGTGCTGGATGGCGGCCAGCAAGGCGGGCAGCGGACGAGGTCGGTCCTGGGGACCATAGAGCAGTTCGGAGCGAGGAGACTGGGACATGGGCGGGTCGTCGCGGAAAAAGCGCCGATCTTACCGGATGCCCGTCCCGGAGTGCAGGATCTTCGGCCAGGGGACACCTGTTGGCTGGTCGCCCGCAGGTGTCCCGGGTGCCTTACAGGATGAAGCGCGCCACGTCGCGGTTGAGGTCGGCGGCGTGATGCTGCAGGGAGCGCGATTGCCGCTCCGAATCCTCGGCGCCACTGGCCAGGGTATCGCCAAGCCCCTTGATGGTAATCACGTTGCGGGTGATCTCCTCGGTGACCGAGGTCTGTTCCTCGGCCGCCGTGGCGATCTGCAGAGACATCTCGGCGATGATGCCGGCACTCTGGGCGATCTCTTCCAGGGCGCTGGAGGCGCGTTCCACGTCGGCGACGCTGCGTTCGGCGATGGCCATGCTGCTGTCCATGCGCTGCACCGCCTGGCGGGTCATCTGCTGGAGGGTGCCGATGGTCTCGTTGATTTCCCGCGTCGACGCCTGGGTGCGCTGCGACAGCGTCCGCACCTCGTCGGCGACCACCGCGAAGCCACGGCCATGCTCGCCGGCCCGGGCGGCTTCGATGGCCGCGTTCAGTGCCAGCAGGTTGGTCTGCTCGGCGATGCTCTGGATACTGTCGAGGACCTTGGCGATGGCCTGCGAGTGATGATCCAGCTCGCCGATCACCCGGGTGGCGTCATCCACTTCCTGGGCCAGGCTGTTGATGGACTGCTTGCTGGTCTGCACCAGGGTCAGGCCCTGGGTGGTGCTGTCGGAGGACTGCCGGATGGCCTCGGCGGTCTGCTCGGCGTTGCGGGCGATCTCCTGGGTCGCGGAAGACATCTCGGTCACGGCGGTGGCGACCAGGGTGATCTCCTGCTGCAGACGCCCCAGTTCCTGGGTGGCCGCGGCGCTGCGCTGCAGGACCTTTTGCGATTCGGCGTCCACGCTCTGGGCATGCTGGCGCACGCCGCCGATCAAGCCGTGCAGACTGGCCACGAACTGGTTGAAGTGGCCGGCAAGGCCGCCGACTTCATCGTTGCTCTGTACGGCGATGCGCCGGGTCAGGTCGCCCTGGCCATCGGCGATCACCTGCAGACCGTTCGAGACCACGCCCAGCGGCCGCAGCAGATAGCTGCACAGCAGGTTGATGAGCACCAGCGAGCCACCCAGCACCACGGCCAGGATGGCGATGCTGATCCAGAGTTGCCGCTGTAGCGGTGCCAGCAGGACGCCGCTATCGACGATCATCACCAGGGTCTCGCCGTCGCGATTCATGGGCGCAGCATAGAGCCGCTGGCCGGCGTTGGTCTCGATATAGCGCTCACCGGGCGCCTGGGCCAGCCGCTGGAGGGTGTCCGCGGTGAGCTGGGGATAGAGCTCGGTGAGCGGCTTGGCCAGCAGGGCGGTGTTTTCATGCCCCAGCACGATGTTCTGGCCGTTGACCAGTACGGCGCTGCCGGCACCCGGCAGCTGCACCCGCTTGAGCTGATCGAGGATGTCGCTGATGCTGACGTCGGCACCCAGGATGGCGCTGGTCTTGCCACCGGACTGCAATGCCCAGCCCAGGGACAGCACGTTCTGCTTGGTCGCCGCCGCCACCGTGGGTATGGAGAAGAACACCTTGCCGGGATTCTGCATCGCCTGCTGGTACCACAGCCATTTGCGCGGGTCGTTGTTGTCCGGCGGCAACTGGGCGCCGTTGGCATTGACCTGGCTACCATCGCCGCGGGCGTAGAAGACATTGTCGAAACCGCCGGAGCGCTTGACCTGATTGAGACCGGCCGGAAGGTTCGTCTCCTGGGTGTCCGCCGCCAGGGCACGCAACGCGGCGGCCTTGCCGTCGAACCACTGACGGACACCGCCGTTGAAGACGAAGCTGACGGTCTTCAGCTGTTCGACCGTGGAGGCTTCGAGGGCCGCACGGGTGTTGAAGAAATTGATGGTCGTCAGACCTACACCCACCACCAGCACGGCCGCGGTGGCAGACAACGAGAGTTTCTGTTTCAACGACAAGGCAGGCACGGCGTATAGCTCCGAAATAATTATTCAGGCTTTATCGGTGCCGGTACGCGATAACTTGAGCGTTCGGTCAGATTTTCGTCGCAGAAGCGACGATCCGCGTCTGGGTAGGCGGCCCCTCCCGGGTCTTCCAAGGCGACTGCCGGCTGGAAGACCCAGGAGGGTGCCTGGTCAGTCGAAGTCGACTAGGCGGCCACCGTCTGGGCACCGGTCATGAGTGCCACCGCATCGGCCATGGAGTGCTCGCGCGGGTCGATCACCGTCAGCCGGCGACCCAGTCGATGGATGTGGATGCGGTCGGCGATCTCGAACACATGGGGCATGTTGTGCGAGATCAGCACGATGGCGATGCCGCGGGCCCGCACATCGAGGATCAGCTCCAGCACCTTGCGCGACTCCTTCACCCCCAGCGCGGCCGTGGGCTCGTCGAGGATGATGACCTTGGAGCCGAAGGCCGCCGCCCGGGCCACGGCCACGCCCTGGCGCTGGCCACCGGAAAGGGTTTCCACCGCCTGGTTGATGTTCTGGATGGTCATCAACCCCAGCTCGGAGAGTTTTTCCCGGGCGATGCGCTCCATTTCCTTGCGGTCCAGGGTCCGGCAGAGGGTGCCCAGCAGCCCCGGTTTGCGCAGTTCGCGTCCAAGAAAGAGGTTGTCGGCAATGGACAGCGCCGGCGACAGCGCCAGGTTCTGGTAGACCGTCTCGATGCCGGCACGCCGCGCGGCGATGGGCGAGGCGAACTGCACTGGCTGGCCCTCGAAGCGGATCTCGCCCTCGTCCGGGCGCAGGGCACCGGAGATGGCCTTGATCAGCGAGGACTTGCCGGCGCCGTTGTCACCGATCACCGCCAGGATCTCGCCGGGCAGCAGATCGAAGTCGGCATGGTCGAGGGCGGTGACGCGGCCATAGCGCTTCACCAGGCCGCGTGCCATCAGCAGGGGTTCGGTAGTCATCAGCTGGCCGCCTTTCTGATCCATTGGTCGATAGCCACGGCCGCGATGATGAGCGTGCCGATCAGCAGATAGGTCCATTGCACGTCGGTACCCAGCAGGCGCAGGCCCAGGGCGAAGACGCCAACGATGAGGGCACCAAACAGCATGCCGAGGATCGAGCCGCGCCCGCCGAACAGCGAGATGCCGCCGATCACCACGGCGGTGATGGACTCGATGTTGGCGAACTGGCCAGCGGTGGGCGAGACCGAGCCGATGCGGCCGATCAGGACCCAGCCGGCGAAGGCACAGATGAGTCCGGACAGCCCGTACACGGTGATCAGCATGCGCCTGACGTTGACCCCGGCCAGCGCCGCGGCCTCGGGATCGTCGCCTACCGCATAGAGATGCCGGCCCCAGGCGGTGTGATTGAGCACGTACCAGAGCAGGGCGACCAGCACCACCAGGGCGATCACGCCATAGGTGAAGACGGCACCGCCCAGGCGGAAGTTGTCACCGAACACCTGCAGCAAGGGCGCCGTCGCACCGATTTCTTGGGCGCGGATGGTCTCGTTGCGCGAATAGAGAAAGTTGGCCGCGAGCACGATCTGCCACATGCCCAGGGTGACGATGAAGGGTGGCAGCTTGATGCGGGCGATCAGCCAGCCGTTGGCCATGCCGCACAGGGTGCCCACCACCAGGCCGCAGAGGATCGACAGCTCCACCGGCAGGCCGTAGCGAAAGGTGAACTGGCCCATGACCACCGAGGACAGCACCATGATGGCGCCTACCGAAAGGTCGATGCCGGCGGTGATCACCACTAGGGTTTGGGCCGCGCCCACGATACCGGTGATGGCGACCTGTTGCAGGATCAGGGTGAGGGCGAAGGCGGAAAAGAATTTGCCACCCAGCAGGGCGCCAAAGATGCCCAGTGACAACAGCAGCACCAGCAGCGAGACCGCCGAGGGACGCGAATGCAGGAAGTGGCGGAATTTGACGAGTGGGCTGCGCTCGTCACGGGCGAAGGAGGCGACTTCCGTGGCGCTGTGCTTGAGCACCTGTTCGAAGGGCTGGCCGGACGAGGAGGGCGAGGTCGGATCGCTCATGGCAATCTCCTGATAGCGGGAAAGCAGCCGAGAGTCGGTCGCCCGCGCCGAGGCGAAAACGCTCAGGCGGGGCGACCGGTCTGCTCAGGCTAGACGACTGGCATCAGCCCCAGCATTTCTGCAGGGCGGTCTTGCTGTCGATGGACTGTATGCCGGGTACCGGCTTGTCCGTCACCAGCTTCACGCCGGTGTCGACAAAGCTCTTGCCTTCGGTGGCGGTAGGCTTCTTGCCCGTGTCGGCAAAGGTCTTGATCGCCTCGATGCCCAGCGCGGCCATCTGCAGCGGGTATTGCTGAGAGGTGGCGCCGATGACGCCGTCCGCCACGTTGTGCACGCCCGGGCAGCCGCCGTCGATGGAGACGATCAACACGTCCTTCTCGCGACCCACGGCTTTGAGCGCCTCGTAGGCACCGGCCGCAGCCGGTTCGTTGATGGTGTGCACCACGTTGATGGTCGGGTCCTTCTGCAGCAGATTTTCCATCGCTGCTCGCCCACCTTCCTCGTTGCCGTTGGTCACGTCGTGGCCGACGACGCGCGAGTCGGTCTCGTCGCCGATGCGGTTCTGATCCTTGGGATCTATGCCGAAGCCGAGCATGAAGCCCTGGTCGCGCAGGACGTCCACCGAGGGCTGGGAGGCGTTCAGGTCGAGAAAGGCCACCCGGGCGTCCTTGGCCTTGTCGCCCAGGGTCTCCCGAGCCCACTGGCCGATCAGCTTGCCGGCCAGCAGGTTGTCGGTGGCGAAGGTCATGTCGGCGGCGCCCACCGGGTCCAGGGGGGTATCCAGGGCGATCACCAGCAGACCGGCCTCGCGGGCCTTTTGCAGATTGGGGACGATACCCTTGGTATCCGAGGCGGTGATGAGAATGCCCTTGGCGCCATCGGCGATGCAGGTCTCGATGGCCGCCACCTGGCTTTCGCTGTCGCCATCGATCTTGCCGGCATAGGCCTTGAGCGTCATGCCCAGCTCTTTGGCCTTGGCGCTGGCACCTTCCTTCATCTTCACGAAGAAGGGGTTGGTATCGGTCTTGGTGATGAGGCAGGCGGACACGGGGGCCGCCTGGGCGGTGGCGCTGGCCAGGGCGGCGGCCAGCAGGCAGCCGGTGAAGGCGGAAAGGGAGACGGTTCTTTTCATTGTTGTGCGCTCAGGTTCGCGGACGAGAACGCGACCGGCAGCACGCCGGTCGCGGCGGAGGATGGCTACCACCACTGCTCGATCTGGAAGCCGATGTTGGAGCCGTGCAGGTCGTTGCCGAAGGTACCGGTGCTCGACAGCGCGGAGCCGGCGTCGAAATCATCGGCTGCCTGCTGCGCTGCCCGGTTCCAGGCCGCATAGGTATAGAACAGGCGGAACTCCGGACGGGTCTTGAATTCCGGGCCCTTGGGCGACCAGGTGGGCGCCAGGGTCAGCTTGGTCAGCTTGCGGGTGCCGCCGGGAGCCTGCACCTGATCATGGCCCAGTTCGGTGGAGAACTTGAACTGGTCGGTGATGCCGTACACCAGGCGGCCACCCAGCGAGGTCCAGCGCAGGTCATTGCCGTTGGGACGTTCGTCCTTCTGGTAGACCGCGGCGATCTGGCCACCCCAGTAGCGGCTGATCTGCCAGTCGAAGAAGTCGACGACGCGATAGGAGACGTCGGCGCTGCTCAGGGTCGGATCGCCGGTGCTGCCCAGGGCGGTGCCCGGGCCCTGGCCGCGCTGCACGGCAAAGGTGTTCACACCACCCCAACCCATGAAGTTGGCCTGCTTGTGTTGCAGCGTGACCGCTACACCGCTGTTGGCATTGGGCTGATTGGTGGGCTTGTCCAGATAGCTGACGCCGATTTCCAGCGAGCCATTCGGATTGGTGTTGAAGCCGGCGACGTTGAAGTCGAGGCGGTTCTGGAAGTCCTTCTGGTTCTGGTTGTCCTTGCGCGAGAAGGCCAGGCTGTACTTGAGACCGCCGATGTTGACGTCCTCGATACCGCCGCCGGTGGCGCTCTGGTTCCAGTAGAAGAAGTCGGAGATGTGGATGTCGTTCCGCTTGTAGTAACGGCGGCCGGCCCAGAGATTACCGCCGTTCAGCGCAGCGATGTTGTTCCAGTAGGCATAGGCCTGGACGGCACGGATCTCGCCATTGTCCCCGTTGAAGGTCGGGGTGCGGTCGTAGCGGTTGAAGAAGCTGCCCATGCCGTATACGCCGACTGCCGAGCCGTCGTTGAGGGTCAGGACGTCCTGCTTGAGTGCCAGTTCGCCGTACTGTTCGCACTCGTTGCCCAGGCGGTACTTGGACTGCGCGCCCTGCAGCTTGAAGCAGCGCATGGAGTCGGAACCGGAGGAATCGCCGAGCCCGGTACGGAAGTACCCGATGGTTTCCAGGGCGTGTGCCGAAGGAATCAGCAGAAGGGTGCTCATCAAGGAGGCGACCGAAACCCTGGCCAAGGGCATAGCCTTTTTCTTATTCATTTATGTTCCCTGTTTATTGTTGTTGTGTGACGCGTGCCTGGCCTACACCTGACCCGCCGTGCTCCAGCGGAAGATCAGCATAGGTGTGACCATTGGGGCTCAACCTGACTACAAACTTATCGCTGAATCAATTCAGCGGCAGACGGAGGGTAGCCTTTGATCACTCAACGGCCTAGCGGCTCGCGAATCGAGAGGTGTGAGCTGAATCACAGGTTGCGCTTCTACAAAATTAGCAAGCCAAGCAACGGTGAATCCCTCTGGAATGGGCGTCGTGGCAGATGGCTGCGGCAAGGTCAGGAGGTTCAGCAAGAAGGCGGAGCTAGGGCGGGGGCTGGAGAGGAAGAGACAGGAGCGGATCAGTAGGGAAGGGCGACGGCAGGCGCCGTCGCCCGGGTACAGCGGTCAGCTCAGCAGTGCCTTGTCGCGCACGCCGCCCTTGTCGGCGCTGGTGGCCAGCAGCGCATAGGCCTTGAGCGCCGTGGTGACGCGGCGGGTACGGGGGTGGACCGGTTTCCAGCCCTGCTTGTCCTGCTCGATGCGGCGATGAGAGAGCTCTTCGTCACTCACCAGCAGGTTGATGCTGCGCTGGGGGATGTCGATGAGTACCTTGTCGCCGTCGCGCACCAGGCCGATGGCGCCGCCCGCAGCCGCTTCCGGCGAGGCATGGCCGATGGACAGGCCCGAGGTGCCACCGGAGAAGCGGCCATCGGTGAGCAGGGCGCACTGCTTGCCCAGCCCTTTGGACTTCAGGTAGCTGGTGGGGTAGAGCATCTCCTGCATGCCCGGACCGCCCTTGGGACCCTCGTAGCGGATGATGACGATGTCGCCCGCCTTGACCTCGTCGGCCAGGATGCCGCGTACCGCCGCGTCCTGGCTCTCGAACACCTTGGCGTTACCTTCGAACACATGGATGGATTCGTCCACGCCGGCGGTCTTCACCACACAGCCATCCAGGGCGATGTTGCCGTAGAGCACGGCCAGACCGCCTTCCTGGGAGTAGGCGTGCTCGACGCTGCGGATGCAGCCTTCGGCGCGGTCATCGTCCAGGCTGTCCCAGCGGGTGGCCTGACTGAAGGCTTCCTGGGTCGGGATACCCGCCGGACCGGCAAGGAAAAAGGTCTTCACCGCCTCGTCCTGGGTCAGGGTGATGTCCCACTTCTCGATGGCTTCGCCCAGCGTGCGACTGTGTACGGTGGGCAAGTCGGTGTGAAGCAGGCCGCCACGGGCCAGTTCACCCAGGATGCTGAAGATGCCACCGGCACGGTGCACGTCTTCCATGTGGTACTTCTGGATGTTCGGCGCCACCTTGCACAGCTGCGGCACCTTGCGCGACAGGGCATCGATGTTGCGCAGGTCGAAGTCCACCTCGGCTTCCTGGGCAGCGGCCAGCAGGTGCAGGATGGTGTTGGTCGAGCCGCCCATGGCGATATCCAGGGTCATGGCATTCTCGAAGGCCGCATAGGAGGCGATGTTGCGCGGCAGGGCGGACTCGTCGTTCTCCTGATAGTAGCGGCGGCACAGCTCGACGATGGTGCGGCCAGCCTGGAGGAACAGCTCCTTGCGATCGGCGTGGGTGGCCAGGGTCGAGCCGTTGCCCGGCAGGGCCAGGCCCAGGGCCTCGGTCAGGCAGTTCATGGAGTTCGCAGTGAACATGCCCGAGCAGCTGCCACAGGTGGGGCAGGCGCTACGTTCGTATTCGGCGACCTTCTCGTCGCTGGCCGAGCTGTCGGCGGCGATGACCATGGCATCCACCAGGTCCAGGCCGTGGCTGGCCAGCTTGGTCTTGCCGGCTTCCATGGGGCCGCCGGAGACGAACACCACCGGGATGTTCAGGCGCAAGGCGGCCATCAGCATGCCGGGGGTGATCTTGTCGCAGTTGGAGATGCACACCAGCGCATCGGCGCAATGGGCGTTGACCATGTATTCCACGGCGTCGGCGATGATCTCGCGGCTCGGCAGCGAATAGAGCATGCCGTCGTGGCCCATGGCGATGCCGTCGTCCACGGCGATGGTGTTGAATTCCTTCGCCACGCCGCCGGCCCTTTCGATCTCGCGAGCGACCAGCTGGCCGAGGTCCTTGAGGTGCACGTGGCCGGGTACGAACTGGGTAAAGGAGTTGGCGATGGCGATGATCGGCTTCTTGAAGTCTTCATCCTTCATCCCGGTGGCGCGCCAGAGCGCCCGGGCGCCAGCCATGTTGCGGCCTTGGGTAGAGGTTTTCGAACGATAGTCAGGCATGAAGCGTCTCTCCGAGGCGGCTTTAGGTCACGGTTCTGATCATCGTGAGCGCAGGCGGGGCACGGTGCAAACGCGGAGTGACGAATGCCGGGCCGGAGGGCGGCGACGCCGTGCGGGATCACCACAGGGGCACCAGGGCTCACGAACCCGCCGGAGGATGCTGGCGAGGGGAAAGTCGATCATACACGCGGGCGCCAGGGCTGCACAGCAGCGCGGGCGCCGGTGGCTCAGGGCGCTTCCTGTTCGCCGTCGGGGGCGTCTTCCAGGTATTCGTCCATGGGCTCCTGGCCCGCCAGGGTCTTCAGGCTCAACTCCACGGCCTCGGGCAGGGTGATGTCGACGCGCTGCTTCTCGCTGCCTTCCAGGGAAGACTCATAGCTGAGCGCGTGGCGCAGATGACCGTTTTCGAGGATGGCACCGACGCTGGCCAACTGGGCGGCAGCAGGTGCCAGGCGCTCCAGGGCGGCCTTGGGCCAGGTGGCTTCTACGGTCGCGTTGCAGGTGTAGAAGCCTGCGTCGCCACTGTCCGATGGCTCTTCCTGGGTCTTGATGTCGACCAGCGAGACCTGACCGGCTTCCAGCGCGGGCTGCCCGGCGGTGATGTCGTCCGCGTAGATTTCGTTGATGGTCTGGGCGTATTGCTGACGAACCATTTCGGCGGTCTTGGCCGCATCGCAGCTGTAGTCATAGCCACCGCAGCCAGTCAGGGAAAGCACCGCAGCTGTGAGTATGAGGTGACGTCTGGACATGCCTGAATTCCTTGGAACGATGGGTAGAGCGTGGCGGCGCTGGCCGAGCATGCGTCGATCCGCAGTGCATGACGTCGGCGCAACGGTCGGGGATGGCGAGGGCCAATGGTGCTGCCACTCGCCCATCCTGTCCATCAGACGCCGCCAGCGCCCTTCAGGACACCCGGCCTGGTTGGCCGGTCAGCTCCCTCACTCAGGCGCGGTCGGCGCTTTCGCAGGTCTCGAAGTCCTTGCTGTCAACACGGTTCATGCTGTCGAAGCCGATCGAATAGACCTGCTCCTTGCCGTCCTTGTTGAGGACATAGTTGTTGCAGGTACCCGGACGATACTTGCGGGTGTAGGTGCTCGACGGGGTGCCACCGATACGCAGGACGTCAGCCTTGGGCATACCCTTTTCAATCTGTTTCACCAGGGGCTGCTCGCGAAATTCGACGCGACCCACGGTGTAGTCGGCCGTGTTCTTTACCGAGGAGCAGCCCGCCAGGACGGTGCCGGCCAGCAGGGCGGCCGCGACTGCAATCTTCTTGTTCATGGTGTGATCCCTTCAAAGGCGGAAGTGCCTGACACTTCGACGATGACGGCGCCGATAAATTCGCTCTCCGTCGCACTTCTTGCGCTTTGCCTTTCTGACGCCAGCCCCTTTGGCGACGGCAAGTGACTGTATCTAAAGCTGATTCTGCAAACGAACGCTATGCCACGGTTTTCTAAGGAATATTTTGTCTAAACGGCAGTTGACAGGCGTCAGGTGGCAGGCGATCTTTAGCGTTATGTTGTAACTTCCCAGCCGTTTCTCGTTTCTCGCGAGGACTCCATGAATCGCCGTCGTCTGCTCAATCTGATCCTGGCTGGCATGACCTTGCCTGTCGGGTTGCCGGCATTTGCCGCCCGTCAGCAACTCAAGGGTGCCCGGGCCTGGCAGGACGCCGACAAGCTCCGCCTGGTCTTCGATCTCACCGGGCCGGTGCATTACAAGACCTTCACCCTGGTCGCGCCGGATCGCATCATTCTCGATCTCGCCGACACCCAGGCGCCTGCGGTACTCAACCACCTGGCGCTGAAAGGTTCGCCCGTGCGGGCCGTCCGCAGTGCTCAATATGGTCCCCAGGACACTCGGGTGGTGCTGGAGCTGGCCCATCCGGTGGAGATGGAAAGCTTCGTCCTCGGCCCCGGCGAGGGCGCGGCCAATCGCCTGGTGCTCGATCTCAAGCGTGCCGGGGCACCGGTCGTGGCTGCCCGCAAGCCGGTCGATGCTGAGCCGCCGCTGGAGGTCAAGCGGGGCAGGGGCCTGGCTTCGGGGCGCGACATCATGGTCGTGGTCGATGCCGGACACGGTGGCAAGGACCCTGGCGCCCTGAGTGCGCGCGGTGATCGGGAAAAGGACATCGCCCTGATCGTGGCGCAGAATCTCGCGCGCCGGATCAATCTGCAGAAGGGCTTCAAGGCCAAGCTAGTGCGCAACGACGACTTCTTCGTGCCGCTGCGCAAGCGTGTCGAGGTGGCGCGCAGCTACAACGCCGACATGTTCGTATCGGTGCATGCCGATGCCGCACCGCGGCGTACCGCCTATGGCGCCTCGGTCTATGCCCTGTCCGAGCGTGGCGCGACCTCGACCACGGCGCGCTTCCTGGCCGATAGCGAGAACAACGTCGACCTGATCGGCGCCAACGAGATCCTCAAGGGCCGTGACCCCATGCTCGCGGGGGTGCTGCTGGACATGTCGATGAATGCCACCATCTCGTCGAGTCTGGACCTGGGCCAGAAGGTGCTGGGGCAATTGTCGAGCATCACCAATCTGCACCAGAAACGGGTGGAGCAGGCTGGCTTCGCCGTGCTCAAATCACCGGACATCCCCTCGATCCTGGTCGAGACGGGCTTCATTTCCAATGACCGCGACTGCCGGCGGCTGCTCGACAGCCGTCACCAGAAGCAGCTGGCCGATTCGATCTTTGCTGGTCTGCATGGCTACTTCCAGGAGCGCCCACCGCTGGGCACCTACCTGGCCAGTCTCAAGAACACCCAAGGAGTGACATGAGTTTGCAAGACAAGGCGCGTCGTTACTGGCGCGCAGTGGTGCTGGTGATAGGAGCGCTGTGCGTGGTGGCCGGCTTGATCGGCTATGTCCAGGGCGGTGGCGACAAGACAGGCAGCACCCAGGAAAGCTTCGTCAACAAGGTCTGGCAGATCAAGACCAGCAACAGCATCGAACCGGGCATGCTGTACGTCTTCCTCAGCGATGGCACCCTGGTGATGGCCTCACCGAGCAGCCAGCCCTCCCTGGGGCGCTGGACGCGGACCGAGAAGGGCCTGAACCTCATCGAGGAAGGCATCACCTATCCCACGGAAATCCTCAGTCTCAAGCGTGACGAGTTCCGGATCCGCAGCCTCAATCCCGGCGAGCCCGTAGAGCTGCAACTGGCCCCGGCGGCACCCTAGGAACCTGGTCAGCGGCTCTGGTGCCATCAGCTGTCGTCCGAGTAGCGCTGCTCCTGCCAGGGGTCGCCACGGTCATGGTAGCCGCGCATTTCCCAGAAGCCAGGCGTATCGCCCACGCGGAAATCGATGCGTCTGAGCCATTTGGCGCTTTTCCACAGATAGAGGTGCGGGATCAATGCCCGCACCGGGCCGCCGTGCTCGGCCGTCAGGGGCTGGCCCTCCCAGCTGTGTACCAGCATGGCGCCGGGCGCGGCGAAGTCGGCCAGGGGCAGATTGGTGATGTAGCCGTCGTAGCTGTGCAACAGCACATGGGTGGCGTCTTCCCGTGGCTGCACTTCTTCCAGCAGCTCGCTGACCGGTAGGCCGATCCAGCGATTGTCGTAACGCGACCAGGTGGTGACGCAATGCATGTCGCTGACCGCCTGGGTGGTCGCTCGGGCCGCGAAGGTATCCCAGTTCCAGCGCAGCGTCCTGCGGACCGCCCCGGTGACCGCCAGTTGCCAGCGTTCGTGGCTGACCTCCGGCCGTACACCCAGATCCAGAACCGGCCAGTTGCTGACGCGATGCTGGCCGGGGGGCAGGCGTTCGCTTTCCGGGCGTGCGCTCTGCCCGGTCAGGAAGCGCCCCTCCTGTGCCCAGCGCTCCTTGGAGCGGGTCAGCTTGCTTGGCTCATCGCTCATTGGCGAATCCTCTTGATGGTCATGGGGCTGTGACCATGATGATGGCCTTTCGTCGGCAGAGGGCGAACCCAGACGGCGCTTCATGCCTCCTATCCTGCAGGCGCTGATAGAGCGGCCTCCTTTTTCTTAACCTGCCGGAGAACCACCATGGTAGATGCAACCCAGATCAAAGAGCATGCGGAAGTTGTCGGTTCGGACGGCCAGCACGTGGGCACCGTCGATCATATGGAAGGCGCCGATCGCATCAAGCTGACCAAGCGCGATCAGGATGCCGATGGCAAGCATCACTACATTCCGTTGAGCTGGGTCCAGTCCGTGGAAGGCAGCCAGGTACGCCTGAGCAAGACCCGCGACGAAGCCGAGCGTGAGTGGCAGGCCGCCTGACGCCAGCCACCGCCCAACAAAAAGCCCCGCATTGGCGGGGCTTTTTGTTGGGCGGCGAATACGATCAGTTGATGTACTCGAACAGCTTCACGATGCGCTGGACACCCGAAACGCTCTGGATCAGCTGTACGGCGTGATTGGCTTCCTGCTGGGTCACCAGGCCCAGCAGATAGACGATGCCGTTTTCCGTGACCACCTTGATGCGCGAGCCTGGGATGTCCTCGTCGGCGAACATCTGGGCCTTGATGCGGGTGGTCAGCCAGGAGTCGTTACTGCGTGCCAGCAGCGAGGAGTTGCCCGTCACCTGAAGCTCGTTATGGACCGTCTTGACCCGCTGCACGCTGCGTACGGCCTGTTCGGCCTGGGCCTTGAGGTCGGCCCGCGGCGTCTGGCCAGCGATCAGCACCACGCCGTTGTAGCTCACCACCACGATGTGCGAACTGGCCAGATCGGAGTTGGCCTTGGAGATGTTGACCGCGGCCTTGGTCTCGATCAGGGCGTCATCCACGGTGCTGCCCAGGGTGCGGGTGCCGCGGTTGTCGTCGATGGGCTTGTCGCGGCTGGCAGTGACCACGTTGCTGCAGCCGACCACGGCAAAGGACAGCGCCAGGATGGCGAGCAGAGGAGCTTTTTTCATTCTTCGCTTCCAAACAGTTGCTGATCGATCTGGTCGCATAGGCAGTGGATCACCAGCAGGTGCACTTCCTGGATGCGGGCGGTGACCTTGGCGGGCACACGGATCTCGACGTCCTCGGGCAGCAGCAGGGAGGCCATGCCACCGCCGTCGCGGCCGGTGAGGGCGACCACGGTCATCTCGCGGTCGTGGGCGGCCTGGATCGCCTGGATCACGTTGGCCGAGTTGCCGCTGGTGGAGATGGCCAGAAGGATGTCGCCAGGCTGACCCAGGGCGCGGATCTGCTTGGAGAACACCTCGTTGTAGCTGTAGTCGTTGGCGATGGACGTCAGCGTCGAGCTGTCGGTGGTCAGGGCCAGGGCCGGCAGGCTGGGGCGCTCGCGCTCGAAGCGATTCAGCAGTTCCGAGGAGAAATGCTGGGCATCGCCGGCGGACCCGCCGTTGCCACAGGTGAGGATCTTGCCTTCGTTGAGCAGGGCCGCAACCATGACTTGGCTGGCCAGATCGATATGAGGAATCAGGACTTCCATGGCCTGACGCTTGGTTTCGATGCTGTCCCGGAAGAGTTTCTGGATGCGGGCGTGGGTGTCCATCGCGATATCTTTGACCTGTGCAGTGGAGGGCCTCAGGCCTCGAAGGCTTGGGTGATCCATTCGAGTGCCTGAGGGGATGCGTCGGCCCCGGGGCCGATCGCGATCACGTCGAAACGGCAGGGCCGCTTGGCCCAGCGCGCTTCGGATTGCAGAAAGAGGGCAGCGCTGTTGACCAGTCGCTGCCGCTTGCGGGCATCTATGCTTTCCGCGGCGCCGCCCCAGGCGGTGTGCCGACGGGCGCGTACCTCGACGAATACTACTGTATCGCCGTCAAGCATGACCAGATCGAGCTCACCACCGCGCCAGCGCCAGTTGCGGGCGATCAGGCGCAATCCGCGCGTCTGCAGGAACTGCAGGGCGCGGTCTTCGCCTTGTTGACCGCGCTGGAGGTGCGGGGCCTGCTTCACGGCGTGCTGAGCGACGGCGGCACGCTGGTGGCCGGCAGCGGCGCATTGTTGGCCGGCAGCGGCTGGGCCACGCCGTTGCGGAATTCCGCCCAGGGCAGGTGGCGCACCACGCGCTGATCAGCCGCCACGCTCAGGTTGCCGGACAGGCCGGGCAATTCGGAGTTGGGCAGCGCCTTGAGCTGCTGCAGATGCAGGGCCAGCAGGTAGGCGTCGGCGCCCATGGCATAGAGGCGACCAATGCTGCTGCCGGCCTGGGGCCACTGGGCAGTGATCTTGGCGCGCAGCGGGTTGCTCGGATCGAGCAGCCAGGGGGTTTCGCAGAACAGGATGCCGTTCAGGTCCTGGTTGACGCCGGGCTCGTTGACCCCGCTGTTGAGATTGGAGGTGGCATACACCGGCAGATCGCGGGCGTTCTGGTAGACCAGGATCGGCTTGATCTGGCGAGCCTGGGCCGGCGTCGAGGCGAGGAAGATGAAATCCATGCCCTGGCGCATCTGCAGGAGACTGGTGATGCGATTGGCGATTTCCACGGGCTGGCCGATACGTTCGGCGGCGACCAGGCGACCCCCGAGTTGCTGCCACTCGTTCTGGAAGGCGGCCAGCACGCGGGCACCCCAGTCACCCTGGGGCACCATGGCGCTGGCACTGCGCTTGCCATCGGCCCAGGCACGGCGCGCGGCTTCGCGAGCCTCGTCCTCGGCGGCCAGGCCGAACTGGAAGAGTTGCGGCGGCTGGGCGCCCTGACTGTCACCATAATTCAGTGCCAGGGTGTTGAGCGGCAGTTGCGGCCGGTCGCTCAGCTGCTTGACCAGATTCTTTTCCAGCGGACCGACCACCAGCTGGATGCCGGCAGCCTGGGCCTGGCGGTAGAAGGCGTCTAGCGAGCCCATCTGGGTGCTGTCATAGACGGTCACGGCCGGCGCGGCCTGGCCGGCGGCCAAGGCTTCGTAGCGGGCGGCCATGAAGCCGTCCTGCAGCGCACGAGAGACACCTGCGAGTTGGCCCTGCAGGGGCAGCAGCAGGGCGACACGATTGAGCGGCTCGCGCGCCAGGGTTTTCAGGCGCTCCAGGTCGTCAGGCAGCTGTCGCGCGGCGGGATGGCTCGGATGCTGTTTCTGCCATTCCTCGATGGCGGCGAGCTGCTGATCCAGCGCCAGGTTGCTGCGGGTAATGGCAGCCAGGGCCAACCAGCCATTGAGGTCGGCATCCTTCACGCTCTGGCGCATTTGCGCATCCGGCAGGCTGGTCACCAGCTGCCAGATCTGCTCGCGGTTGTCATGGGCTGCGTCGCCGTCGAGCAGCGGGCCAATGAAAATGCGTTCCTGGGCGGCGGCGAGCGGCTGGCCATTGGCAGTCTGGGCATCGGCTTTGGTGAGGCCGCTGCGGATCTGCTGCTGCGCCGGCAGCTCGCCCAGTTGCGCGAAGCTCGGGTGGTCGAAGCGCTTGAGAGCCTGGGCCGGCTGCTTGTCGAGCAGGTCAAGTTGGGCCAGCAGGGTCTGGGCGAACATCTGCTGCGCCGGCTTGAGCCCTTCCAGATTGATGGAGCCCAGAATCTGGCGCGCTTCGCGGGTGTTCTGCTGGGCATAGGCCTTGTCGGCCGCGGTCAGGCGCAACAGGTTCGCCTGCTCGGACTGGCTGGCGCCAGCCTGGTTCAGCAGTTGTTCGATGCTGGCCTGGCTGGGCTCAGGCAGCGCCCCGAGACTGCTCGTGGTGGGCGTGCTGCTACAGGCGGCGAGCAGGGCGAAGGCGGTGGCGCAGAGCAGCGGACGCAGGCGGAACTTCATGCGGTGGTTCCTGAGCAATTGTCTGGAAAGGGGGCGATTGTCTCACAGCACCCAGGCGCTGCGAACGCCGAGGGCGAGAGCGGCGTACACTGTTGGGCTATTTCCAGTCTGTCAGGTTTCATCATGATTTCGCCGGGTACTCTTTATGTGGTTGCCACGCCCATCGGCAACCTGGACGACATCACCGCCCGCGCCCTCAAGGTCCTGCGCGATGTGGCCTTGATCGCCGCCGAAGACACCCGTCATTCGGCGCGCCTGCTGCGCCATTTCGGCATCGAGACGCCTCTTGCGGCCTGCCACGATCACAATGAAAGGGATGCGGGGGGGCGCTTCATCACCCGGCTGCTGGCGGGGGAGGACGTCGCCCTGATTTCCGATGCGGGCACGCCGCTGATCTCCGACCCGGGCTTTCACCTGGTGCGGGCGGCGCGCGCCCAGGGGATTAGGGTCTCACCGATTCCTGGTGCCTGCGCCCTGATCGCCGCGCTCTCGGCGGCCGGTCTGCCCTCGGATCGCTTCAGCTTCGAAGGCTTCCTGCCAGCCAAGGCGGTGGGTCGTCAGGGGCGGCTGGCGGCGTTGCGCGAGGACCCGCGCACGCTCATCTTCTACGAGGCGCCCCATCGCCTCGACGATTGCGTGGCCGACCTGGTGACCATCTTCGGACCTGATCGCCACGTCGTGCTCGGACGCGAACTGACCAAGACGTTCGAGACCTTGCGCGGCCTGCCCGCCGGGGAGCTGCAGGCCTGGATCCGCGCGGATCTGGATCAACAGCGTGGCGAGTGCGTGCTGCTGGTGGCTGGCTGGACGGCGCCGGAAGACGCCGAAGTCGATGCCGAGACCCTGCGCATCCTGGATCTGTTGTTGGCCGAGCTACCGGTCAAGCGCGCTGCCGCCCTGGCAGCGCAGATCACCGGTGCGCGCAAGAACCTGCTCTATCAGCTGGCGCTGGAACGCAAGGCCGAGTAAGCGGGATTTTGTGGGCATCTTTCCTTGTTATCCGGCACCAGTCTCTATACCCTTGCGCCGCGAGAGCCGACCGGGCAGTCGCTGTCGTGACCCGCAAGGGTTGCGAGGGAGGAAAGTCCGGGCTCCATAGGGCGAGGTGCCAGGTAACGCCTGGGAGGCGTGAGCCTACGGAAAGTGCCACAGAAAATAACCGCCTAAGCGCGCAAGCGCCGGTAAGGGTGAAAAGGTGCGGTAAGAGCGCACCGCACGGCTGGCAACAGTTCGTGGCTAGGTAAACCCCACCTGGAGCAAGACCAAATAGGAATCCATAGGCGTGGCCCGCGCTGGATTCGGGTAGGTCGCTAGAGGCAATCAGCGATGGTTGTCCCAGAGGAATGACTGTCCTCGACAGAACCCGGCTTACAGGTCGGCTCTCGCACCCCCTCCCTCTCGGGCCGCCGCGCCTGGGTCTGTGACCCCCTTCTTCACAAATCACTTTAATCAATTGAGCCAATCAATTGACTTGATTTCCGTTTGTCGGAAATCAATGTCGTCCGTCCTGGTCGTGACCAGGTGCAATTTGCTTGAAATCCGCGTCCCACACGGCCTGGGAACCCCCTCGCTTACCTTGACTGAAAGTGGCCCTCCTCAATATAGTGGCGGCCGGTGGTACGAAGTGGGGCGAAGTGGGATTTAATGGCAAGGACAGCCTATTAGAGGACGCGAAATTGTTCCGGGGAGCGAACGCCATCAGTCTCGACGCCAAGGGGCGCGCCGCGATGCCGAGTCGGTATCGTGACGAGCTGCTGGAGCGTTGTGCCGGCCAGCTCATCGTGACGATCGATGCTGTCGCCCCCTGCCTTTGCGTCTATCCGCTACCTGAATGGGAAATCATCGAAAGCAAGCTGCGGCAGTTGCCCTCGCTACGGGAGGAGACTCGTCGCCTACAGCGCTTGCTGATCGGCAATGCGGTGGATCTGGAACTCGACGGCAGTGGCCGCTTCCTGGTACCGCCGCGCCTGCGTGAATACGCCAAGCTCGACCGGCGCGTGATGCTGGTTGGGCAGCTGAACAAGTTCCAGTTATGGGATGAGGATGCCTGGAGTGCCGTGTGCGACGCGGATCTGCAGGCAATTAAGGAACCCGGCGGTATGCCGGATGAAATGCGCGATTTGATCCTGTGACCATGAACCCAGTCTTCCACCACGTCTCCGTTCTCCTGGACGAGGCCGTACAGGCATTGGCGATCCAGCCTGCCGGTCGTTATCTGGACGGCACCTTTGGCCGCGGCGGACACAGCCGGGCCGTGCTGCGCCTGTTGGGTGAGGAAGGGCGGCTGCTGGGGTTCGACAAGGACCCGCAGGCGATCGCTGCTGGCCAGGCCCTGGCTGTCGAGGATTCGCGCTTCGAGATCGTCCAGCGCAGCTTCGCCGAACTGGGCGATGAACTCGTCAGTCGTGGCTGGTCCGGCCAGGTCGATGGTGTGCTGCTGGATCTGGGCGTGTCCTCGCCACAGCTCGACGATCCCGAGCGCGGCTTCAGCTTCATGCAGGACGGTCCGCTGGACATGCGCATGGACCCGAGTCGGGGCCAGAGCGCCGCAGCCTGGATCGCCAGCGCCTCCGAGGCCGACATCGCCCAGGTGTTCAAGGAATTCGGCGAAGAGCGCTTCGCCAAACGCATGGCGCGCGCCGTGGTGCAGCGTCGCGAAGTCCAACCCTTCGAGCGCACCGGCGATCTGGCCAAGGTGCTCACCGAGGCCAATCCGGCCTGGGAAAAGGGCAAGCACCCCGCCACCCGTGCCTTCCAGGGGCTGCGCATCTACATCAATCGCGAACTGAGCGACCTGGAGCAGGGGCTGCAGGCGGCCTACGAGCAACTGGCCGTAGGCGGCCGGCTGGTGGTGATCAGCTTCCACTCCCTCGAAGACCGTATCGTCAAACAGTTCATGCGCCGGCTGGCCAAGGGCGAGGCCGACCAGTTGCCGCGCGACCTGCCCATCCGGGCAACCGTGTTCGAACCCTCGCTGCGCCTGCTCGGCAAGCCGGTCTATGCCGGCGAAGGCGAGCTGGCGGCGAACCCCCGGGCCCGCAGCGCCGTGATGCGCGTCGCCGAGAAACTGAAATGAGCCGCCTCTTCGTGAAGAAGCTGCCGCTGGGCAGCAGCGTCATGCTGGTGCTTTTCGTGGGCGTGCTGCTCTCGGCGGTGGCCGTGGCCTACAGTGCCCACTGGAATCGCCAGCTGCTCAACACCCTCTATGGCGAGATGGCCATCCGCGACAAGGCCCAGGCCGAGTACGGTCGGCTGCTGCTGGAGCAGAGCACCTGGACCGCCCACAGCCGGGTCGAGGCCCTGGCCAGCGGCCAACTGCAGATGCGTATTCCCGACCCGACCGAAATCCGGATGGTCAATCCGTGAAAGGCCTGGTCGCGCGCCTGCCCTGGCGCTTCAGCCTCATTATCGGGCTGTTGCTGGTCATGGTCGGCACCATCATCTGGCGCATCGTCGATCTGCACGTGATCGACCGGGCCTTCCTCAAGGGGCAGGGCGACGCACGCAGCGTCCGCACCATTCCCATTCCAGCGCATCGCGGCCTGATCACCGATCGCAATGGTGAACCTCTGGCGGTCAGCACGCCGGTCACCACCTTGTGGATCAATCCCAAGGAGTTGCTCGGCGCTGAAGATCGCTGGGCGATCCTGGCCGACGCCGTTGGCCAGCCCCGTGCGGATCTGGCCAAGCGCATCGAGCAGAACGCCAGCAAGGAATTCCTCTACCTGGCCCGAGGCCTTACGCCCGAGCAGGGCGAGGCGGTGATGACGCAGGTCAAGGCGCACAAGATTCCCGGGGTCTACGACATCGAGGAATTTCGCCGTTTCTATCCGGCTGGCGAGGTGGCAGCCCACGTGGTCGGCTTCACCGACATCGACGATCACGGACGCGAAGGCATCGAGCTGGCCTTCAACGAATGGCTGTCGGGCGTGCCGGGCCGTCGGCAGGTGGTCAAGGATCGCCGTGGTCGCCTGATCCGGGACGTGCAGGTGGCCAAGAACGCGAAGCCGGGCAACACCCTGGCGTTGTCCATCGACCTGCGCCTGCAGTATCTCGCCGCCCGCGAGCTGCGCAATGCCTTGACCCAGTTCGAAGCCGAGGCGGGCAGCCTGACCATCGTCGACGTCAAGACCGGTGAGGTCCTGGCCATGGTCAACATGCCCACCTACAACCCCAACAACAGACGCACGCTCGAACCGGCTGCCATGCGCAACCGGGCGATGATCGACGTCATGGAACCCGGCTCGGTGATGAAGCCGATCTCCATGACCGCGGCGCTGGCCAGCGGTCGCTGGAAGCCTAGTGACAAGGTCAACGTCTATCCCGGCTCGCTGCAGATCGGTCGCTACACCATCAAGGACGTCTCCCACAGCGATGGCGCCCTGGACCTGACCGGCATCCTCATCAAGTCCAGCAACGTCGGCATGAGCAAGATCGCCTTCGACGTCGGCGGCGAGAATATCTACAACGCCATGCGCGCCGTAGGGCTGGGCCAGGACACCGGTCTGGGCTTCCCCGGCGAGCGGGTCGGCAACCTGCCCAACCATCGCACCTGGCGTCCAGCCGAGACGGCGACCCTGTCCTACGGTTACGGCCTGGCGGTGACCGCCGTACAGCTGGCCCATGCCTATTCGGTGCTGGCCAACGACGGTCGCTCGGTGCCCCTGTCCATGGTGCGTCTGGACAAGACGCCGGACAGCGATCAGGCGGTGGACGCGCGCGTCGCCAAGACCCTGCAGGGCATGCTGCAACAGGTCGTGGAAGCGCCCGGTGGGGCCTTCCGTGCCCAGGTGCCTGGCTATCACGTCGCCGGCAAGAGCGGTACCGCGCGCAAGACCAGCACCGGTACCCGCGGCTATGCCGAGAATTCCTATCGCTCGCTGTTCGCCGGTTTCGGCCCCACCAGCAATCCGCGCCTGGCAGCAGTGGTGGTGATCGATCGCCCGAGCAAGGGTGGCTACTACGGTGGCGTGGTCTCGGCTCCGGTATTCAGTCGCGTGATGTCCGGTGCCCTGCGCCTGATGAACATCCAGCCGGACAACCTCCAGCCGCTGCCGGTACAGCAGGCCCAGGCTGCGGCCAAGCCCCTGCTGGTAGGGGAGCGTGACCGATGAGCCGCCTACTGCCCGAGTTGCTGGCCGTCAGCTGTCCCGCCGTCGAGATCGCCGGGTTGGCCCTGGATAGCCGTGAGGTCCGCCCAGGCGTTCTGTTCCTGGCCATTCCCGGTGCCCATAGCGATGGCCGCGCTCATGTCGCGGCCGCCGGCGAGCAGGGGGCTGCCGCCATCGCCTATGAGGCGAAAGACGCTCCGGCGCTCCCGGCCCTGGATATCCCGATGATAGCCATCGAGGGCCTTGCCGAGCAGCTGTCCGCCATCGCCGGTCGCTTCCATGGTGAACCCAGTCAGCGCCTGGCCCTGGTTGGCGTGACCGGCACCAATGGCAAGACCAGTGTCAGCCAGTTGATCGCCCAGGCCTGTGACCTGCTCGGTCAGCGCTGCGGTATCGTCGGTACCCTGGGCAACGGCTTCTATGGCGCTCTCGCTGAAGGCCGCCACACCACCCCGGATGCCCTCAAGTTGCAGGCGACCCTGGCCGAGCTCGCCGAGGGGGGCGCCTCCACCGTAGCCATGGAAGTCTCGTCCCATGGCCTGGCTCAAGGGCGCGTGGCCGCCCTGGCCTTCAAGGTCGCGGTCTTCACCAATCTGACCCGCGACCATCTCGATTTCCACGGCACCATGGAAGCCTATGGCGAAGCCAAGGCCCAGTTGTTCGCCTGGCCGGCGCTTGGCACCCGCGTACTCAATCTGGACGACGCCTTCGGGCGCGAGCTGGCGAGTCGCGCCAGCTCGGCCACGACCCTGACCTACAGCCTGAGTGATCCGGCTGCCAGCCTCTATTGCCAGGATCCACGATTCGACGATCACGGTGTACGGGCACGTTTGGTCACCGCCCAGGGCACGGGCGAATTGCGCAGTCAGTTGATCGGGCGCTTCAACCTGAGCAACCTGCTGGCCGCCATCGGTGGCTTGCTGGGCCTGGGTCATCCACTGGCCGATATCCTCGCCATCCTGCCGCAGCTGCAGGGGCCTGCCGGGCGCATGCAGCGCCTGGGTGGCGCCGGGCGGCCGTTGGTGGTGGTAGACTACGCCCACACTCCCGATGCCTTGGACAAGGTGCTCACCGCGCTGCGGCTCCATGTCAGTAGCTCCGGCCGACTGATCTGCGTGTTCGGCTGCGGCGGCGATCGCGATCGTGGCAAGCGACCGGAAATGGCCGCGCTGGCTGAGCGGCTGGCCGATCAGGTGGTAGTGACCGACGATAATCCACGTACTGAAGATCCCACCGCCATCGTCGCTGATATCCGTGCGGGCTTCCAGCAGCCCCATCAGGTGCGCTTCGCCGGGCGTCGCGAGGCGGCCATCGCCCAGGCGATCGCCGAGGCGAATCCGCACGACATCGTCCTGCTGGCCGGCAAGGGCCATGAGCCCTACCAGGAAATCGCTGGGGTCCGGCATCCCTTTTCCGATCTCGACCAGGCCGAGCGGGCCCTGACCGCCTGGGAGCGACAGCATGCTTAGATCCTTCACCCTTACCGAAGTGGCCGAGGCCCTGACCGGCAACCTGCTGGGCGCCGATGCCCTGTTCGACGGCGTTGGCACCGACAGCCGCAAGGCCGTGGCCGGGCAGCTGTTCGTCGCCCTGGCCGGGCCACGCTTCGATGGTCATGCCTATCTGGCCGACGTGGCCGCCCAGGGCGCTGCGGCAGCCCTGGTGGAGCGGGCCGTGCCCGAGGTCCATCTGCCCCAGTTGGTGGTGGCCGATACCCGCTTGGCGCTGGGTCGCCTGGGTGCCTTCAATCGCGACCTGTTCCAGGGTCAGGTTGCCGCCGTGACGGGCTCCAGTGGCAAGACCACGGTCAAGGAACTGCTCGCCGCCATCCTGCGTCAGCAAGGTGCCACCCTGGCTACCCAGGGCAATCTGAACAACGATCTGGGCGCGCCCCTGACCTTGCTGCAACTCGCTGCCGAGCACGCCTTTGGCGTCATTGAATTGGGCGCCTCCCATGTGGGGGACATTGCCTATACCGTGAGCCTGACACGCCCGGATGTCGTTATCATTACCAACGCCGGCCAGGCCCATGTGGGCGAATTCGGCGGTGTCGACCGCATCGTCGAAGCCAAGGGCGAGATCATCGAAGGCGTGGGCGAGACGGGCACCGTGGTGCTCAACCGTGACGACGCGGCGTTCGAAACCTGGCAGCGCCGCGCGGCCGGTCGCAAGATCCTTTCCTTCGGCCTGGATGCCCGCGCCGACGTCCGCGCCACCGAGGTGAGCCTGGATAGCCAGGGTCGTCCGAGCTTCATCCTGCACACTGCGCAAGACGATGTGCGCATCACCTTGCAGATGCTGGGTGCCCACAACGTCGGCAATGCGCTGGCCGCTGCCGCTGCAGCGCTCAGCCTCGGCCTGGACCTGACCATCGTTGCCCGTGGCCTTGCCGCTGCGGCACCGGTCCAGGGGCGCACCCTAACCCGCACCAGCCAGCGCGGCGCACAGGTCATCGACGACAGCTACAACGCCAACCCCGCTTCGGTGAAAGCCGGGATCGACTTGCTGGCGGCCTTGCCGGGTCGTCGCGTGGTGGTCCTGGGCGATATCGCCGAGTTGGGCGAATGGACCGAACAGGGCCATCGCGAGGTGGGCGAGCATGCCCGCGGCAAGGTGGACGCCTTCTATAGCGTCGGTCCTTCGATGGCCCATGCGGCCCGCGCCTATGGCGTCGAGGCCCGGCATTTCGCCGATCGCGAACAATTGATCGAGGCCCTGGCGGACGAGGACCGGGCCGGAACCACCCTGCTGATCAAGGGATCCCGCAGCGCCGCGATGGACAAGGTCGTCGCCGCGCTCTGCGCTATCAACACCGAGGAGAAACACTGATGCTGCTGCTGTTGGCGGAGTTCCTGCAACAATTCTACAAGGGCTTCGCTGTCTTCCAATACCTCAGCCTGCGCGGCATTCTGGGCGTCCTGACCGCCCTGATGCTGTCGTTGTGGCTCGGCCCCTGGATGATCCGCACCCTGCAGATCCGTCAAATCGGCCAGGCCGTACGCAACGATGGCCCCCAGTCGCACCTGTCCAAATCCGGCACCCCCACCATGGGCGGCGCCCTGATCCTGACCACCATCGGCATCAGCACCCTGCTGTGGGCCGACCTGCACAACCGTTATGTCTGGACCGTGCTGGCCGTGACCTTCCTGTTCGGCGCCATTGGCTGGGTCGATGACTATCGCAAGGTGATCGAAAAGAACTCCCGGGGTCTGCCCAGTCGCTGGAAGTACTTCTGGCAATCGGTGTTCGGCCTGGGGGCGGCGATCTTCCTCTATGTCACGGCCAAGGCGCCCATCGAAACCACGCTGATCCTGCCCCTGCTGAAGAACATCGAAATCCCGCTGGGGATTTTCTTCGTTGTGCTGACCTACTTCGTCATCGTCGGCTCCAGCAACGCGGTCAACCTCACCGACGGTCTCGATGGCCTGGCGATCATGCCCACCGTGATGGTCGGCGGCGCCCTGGGTATCTTCTGCTACCTGTCGGGGAACGTGAAATTCGCCGACTACCTGCTGATTCCCTATGTGGAGGGCTCCGGCGAGTTGATCGTCTTCTGCGGCGCCCTGATCGGGGCGGGCCTGGGCTTTCTCTGGTTCAACACCTATCCGGCCATGGTCTTCATGGGTGACGTCGGTGCCCTGGCACTGGGCGCTGCCCTCGGCACCATCGCCGTGATCGTCCGTCAGGAAGTGGTGCTGTTCATCATGGGTGGCGTCTTCGTCATGGAGACCCTCTCCGTGGTCATCCAGGTCGCCTCCTTCAAGCTGACCGGCAAGCGCGTCTTCCGCATGGCGCCGATCCACCACCATTTCGAATTGAAGGGCTGGCCCGAACCGCGGGTCATCGTGCGCTTCTGGATCATCACCGTGATCCTGGTGCTGTTCGGTCTCGCCACCCTGAAACTGAGGTAACCGCAGTGCTCATCGCTTCCGACCAGTTCCGTATCGTCGTCGGCCTCGGCAAGAGTGGCATGTCGCTGGTGCGCTTTCTCGCGCGCCGGGGCGTGCCCTTTGCCGTGGCCGACACGCGGGAACAGCCGCCGGAACTGGAGACCCTGAGAACCCAGTACCCCGGGATCGAGGTGCGCTGCGGTGAGCTGGACGTCGACTTCCTCGCCCGGGCTGCCGAGCTCTATGTGAGTCCAGGCCTGGCGCTGGAAACGCCTGCCCTGCAACAGGCCGCTGCCCGTGGCGTGCGGCTGTCCGGCGACATCGATCTCTTCGTGCGCCATGCCCGCGCGCCCCTCGTTGCCATCACCGGTTCCAACGCCAAGAGCACTGTCACCACCCTGGTCGGTGACATGGCCCGGCGCGCCGGCAAGCGCGTTGCCGTGGGTGGCAACCTGGGCACTCCGGCACTGGATCTGCTGGCCGATGACGTCGAGCTCTATGTGCTGGAACTGTCGAGCTTCCAGCTGGAGACCTGCGAGCGGCTGGACGCCGAGGTGGCCACGGTGCTCAACCTCAGCGAAGACCACATGGATCGCTACACCGGCATGCCGGCCTATCACCAGGCCAAGCACCGCATCTTCCGGGGCGCTCGCCAGGTGGTGGTCAATCGCGACGATGCGCTGTCGCGGCCACTGATCGGCGAGGGCGTGCCCTGCCTGACCTTTGGCCTGGGGCGTCCGGATTTTCGTGCCTTCGGCATTCGCGAGGAGGAGGGGCGCCGCTATCTGGCGCTGGCCTTCGACAACCTGCTGGATGTCGAGGAGCTCAAGATCCGTGGCACTCACAATCACAGCAATGCGCTGGCCGCGCTGGCGCTCGGTCAGGCCGCCGGCTTGCCGCTGGCGCCCATGCTGGAAGCCCTGCGTGCCTTCCCTGGTCTGGAGCACCGCTGCCAGTGGGTGGGTGAGGTCGCAGGCGTTAGCTACTACAACGATTCCAAGGCGACCAATGTCGGCGCTGCCCTGGCGGCCGTCGAAGGCCTGGGCGACGACATCGCCGGCCAACTGGTACTGATCGCCGGTGGCGATGGCAAGGGCGCCGACTTCAGCGCCCTGCGTGAACCCATCGGTCGCCATTGCCGCGCCGTGGTACTGCTGGGACGCGATGCCGCGCGGGTCGCCGAGATACTGCCTCCGGCCGTCAAGCAGGTGCACGTTGCTACGCTGGAGGAAGCCGTGCGCGAAAGCCGCAGTCTGGCCCAACCAGGCGATGCCGTGCTGCTGTCGCCGGCCTGTGCCAGTCTCGACATGTTCCGCAACTTCGAGGAACGCGGACGGCTGTTCGCCCAGGCCGTGGAGGGCTTGTCATGATTCTCAGCCTGCTGCGTCCCTATCCCTCGCCGCTGGCCAGCCGCCACGGCATCGACCTGGACTTCCCGCTGCTGGCTGGCTGCCTGCTGCTACTCGGCCTTGGCCTGGTGATGGTGACCTCGGCTTCGTCTGAGGTCGCCGCGGCTCAATCCGGCAATCCGCTGTATTTCATGTATCGCCACTTGGTCTATCTGGCCATTGGCTTCGTTGCCTGCGGCGTGGTGATGCTGATCCCCATGGCCACCTGGCAGCGCTTCGGCTTTCCGCTGCTGATCATCGCCTTCCTGCTGCTGGTTGCGGTACTGGTGCCCGGCATCGGCCGCGAGGTGAACGGCTCCCTACGCTGGATCGGCTTCGGCATCTTCAACGTGCAGCCCTCGGAGATCGCCAAGGTCTTCGTGGTGCTCTATCTATCGGGTTACCTGGTGCGCCGTCAGCACGAGGTGCGCCATACCTGGGCCGGCTTCTTCAAGCCCTTCATCGTGCTCCTGCCGATGGCCATGCTGCTGCTGCGCGAGCCCGACTTCGGCGCTACCGTGGTGATGATGGGTGCCGCCGGCGCCATGCTGTTCCTCGGCGGTGTCGGCCTGTTCCGCTTCATGCTGATGGTCGCCCTGGCGGTACTGGCGGTGTTCGTCCTGGTGCAGACCCAGTCCTACCGGATGCAGCGCCTGATCACCTTTACCGATCCCTGGGCCGACCAGTTCGGTTCCGGCTACCAGCTGACCCAGGCGCTGATCGCCTTCGGTCGCGGCGGCTGGACCGGTCTGGGCCTGGGCAACAGCATCCAGAAGCAGTTCTATCTGCCCGAAGCCCACACCGACTTCCTCTTCGCCGTGCTGGCCGAAGAGCTGGGGCTGATCGGCGCCATGGCCACCGTCGGCCTGTTCCTCTTCGTCTGCGTCCGTGGCCTGTTCATCGGCCACTGGGCCGAGCAGTCCAAGCAGTTCTTCTCGGCCTATGTGGCCTATGGTCTGTCGATGCTCTGGATCGGTCAGTTTCTGATCAACATCGGAGTGAACGTCGGCCTGCTGCCGACCAAGGGCCTGACATTGCCTTTCCTCAGCTATGGCGGCAGTTCCCTGGTGATCTGCTGCGTGAGCATGGGGCTGTTGCTGCGCATCGAGTGGGAACGGCGAACGCTCGCGGATACCGAGGATGTGGAATTCACCGAGGAGGATTTCGCTGATGTCCGCTAACGTCCTCATCATGGCGGGTGGCACCGGCGGGCACGTCTTCCCGGCGCTGGCCTGCGCCCGCGAGTTCGAAGCCCGCGGCTATACCGTCCACTGGCTGGGTACCCCGCGCGGTATCGAAAACGATGTGGTGCCCAAGGCCGGCATTACCCTGCACCACATTCCAGTCACCGGTCTGCGCGGCAAGGGCATGCGCTCCTTGGTGAAGGCGCCTCTGCAACTCAGCGGCGCCCTGATGCAGGCCATAGGTCTCATGCGCCGGCTCAAGCCGATCTGCGTACTGGGCCTGGGCGGCTTCGTCACTGGTCCCGGTGGCCTGGCGGCCAAGCTGTGCAATATTCCGCTGGTGATCCACGAGCAGAACGCCCATGCCGGCACCGCCAATCGCCTGCTGGTGCCCTTGGCCGCGCGCGTGTGCGAAGGCTTCGCCGATACCTTCCCGGCCTCCGCCAAACGCCTGTCCACCGGCAATCCGGTGCGCGCTGAACTCTTCGCCCCGGTGACCCGCGCACCGCTGGACGAGCGCGCCGCCAACCTGCTGGTGCTAGGTGGCAGCCTGGGCGCCGAGCCGCTCAACAAGCTGTTGCCCGAGGCCCTGGCCCAGTTGCCCGCTGGTCTGCGGCCCAATGTGCGCCACCAGGCCGGCCGCCAGCATGCCGAGGTGACCGCCGAGCGTTATGCCAATGCCGCGGTGGAGGCCGATGTCCAGCCCTTCATCGCCGACATGGCCGCTGCCTATGCCTGGGCCGATCTGGTGATCTGTCGGGCCGGTGCCCTGACCGTCGCCGAGCTGACGGCCACCGGCCTGCCGGCGCTGCTGATTCCGCTGCCTCACGCCATCGACGACCACCAGACCAGCAACGCCCGCTTCCTGGAGCGTGCCGGTGCCGGTGTGGTGCTGCCCCAACATTCCACCCGCCCGGCGGATCTCGCCGCGCAGCTTACCGAGGTCCTGATGCATCCCGAACGTCTTGCCGACATGGCCGCTAGCAGCCGTGCCCTGGCCAAACCCGATGCGACCCGTGCCGTCGTCGACGCCTGTCTGGAGGTTGCCCGTGGTTAAGTCGCAAAGTGCCATTCAGGCCGAGGTTCGGCGCATGCGCAGCATTCGGCGCATCCATTTCGTCGGTATCGGTGGCGTCGGCATGTGCGGTATCGCCGAGGTGCTGCTGAATCTGGGTTACGAAGTCTCGGGCTCCGACCTCAAGGAGTCCGCGGTCACCGCACGTCTGCAGCAGTTCGGTGCGCGCATCTATATCGGCCATCGCGCGGAAAACCTGGATCAGGTCGATGTGCTGGTGGTGTCCAGCGCCATCAATAGATCCAATCCCGAGGTGTCCGCTGCCCTCGAACAGCGCATTCCCGTGGTGCCTCGCGCCGAGATGCTCGCCGAGCTGATGCGCTATCGCCATGGCATCGCCGTCGCCGGCACCCATGGCAAGACCACCACCACCAGCCTGATCGCCTCGGTGTTCGCCGCCGAGGGTCTGGATCCCACCTTCGTCATCGGGGGACGTCTGAACGCCGCCGGCACCAACGCCCAGCTCGGCACCAGCCGTTATCTGGTCGCCGAGGCCGATGAGAGCGACGCCAGCTTCCTGCACCTGCAGCCCATGGTCGCCGTGGTCACCAACATCGACGCCGACCACATGAGCACCTACGAAGGTGACTTCAATCGGCTCAAGCGCACCTTCGTCGATTTCCTGCACAACCTGCCGTTCTATGGCCTGGCCGTGCTCTGCGTCGACGACCCGGTGGTGCGCGAGATCATTCCCCAGGTCGCTCGTCCCACCGTCACCTACGGCACCGCCGAAGACGCCGACGTACGCGCCGTGGATATCCGCCAGGAAGGCATGCGCACCTATTTCACCGTCCTGCGTGAGGGGCGTGCGCCGCTGGCGGTCTCGGTCAACATGCCGGGCGTGCACAATGTGCTCAACGCCCTGGCCACCATCGCCATCGCCACCGACGAAGGCGTCAGCGACGAGGCCATCCTCAATGGTCTGTCCGGCTTCCAAGGGGTCGGGCGGCGCTTCCAGGTCTACGGCGAACTGCCGGTCGCTGGTGGCAGCGTCATGCTGGTCGACGATTACGGTCACCACCCGCGCGAAGTCGCCGCGGTGATCAAGGCCGTACGCGGTGGCTGGCCCGAGCGCCGGCTGGTGATGGTCTATCAGCCGCACCGTTTCAGCCGCACCCGAGATCTCTACGAGGACTTTGTCCAGGTCCTGGCCGATGCCAACGTCCTGCTGCTGATGGAAGTCTATCCGGCCGGCGAAGAGCCGATCCCCGGGGCGGACAGCCGTCAGCTCTGCCACAGCATTCGCCAGCGCGGCCAGCTCGATCCGATCTATGTGGAGCGTGGCAGCAACATCGCCCCGCTGGTCAAGCCGCTGCTGCGCCCAGGCGACATCCTGCTGTGCCAGGGCGCGGGCGACATCGGTGCGCTGGCGCCACAACTGCTCAACCACCCGCTGTTCGCCACCGCCGCGACCGCCGGGAGTTCGGCATGAGCCGTCATCCATCCAACCTATTGCTGGCAGTTCCTGCTGCCGGCGCGCACGTGGAGGGCTGAACCTTGGTCGCCACCCTACGTCACAACCAGCCCGGCTTCGGCCGTTCGCGCAATGTCGAGCAGCGGGGCGCCAGTCGCCTGGTCGCCGAAGAGCCGCTGTCGACGCGCCTGCCGCGCCCAAGCCTGGGCCTGCTCAAGCGCATCCTCTGGCCGTTCCTGCTGCTGGGATTGGGCTTTGGCACCTACGAAGGGGCCCAGAAGCTGCTGCCCTATGCCGACCGGCCAATCGCCAAGGTCAGCGTCAAGGGTGATCTGTCCTATATCAGTCAGGGGGCGGTGCAGCAGCGCATCGCTCCCTTCGTGGGTACCACCTTCTTCCAGGTCGACCTGGCCGACATGCGCCACGAACTGGAAACCATGCCCTGGATCGCCCATGCCGAGGTGCGTCGGGTCTGGCCTGACGAGATCAGCATCCGCCTGGAAGAGCAGATGCCCATCGCCCGTTGGGGTGACGAGGCGCTGCTGAATAACCAGGGTGAGGCTTTTGCCCCACAGGATCTGGCCAACTATGACAATCTACCGCGACTGTATGGCCCCAAACGGGCCCAGCAGCAAGTGATGCAGCAGTACCAGATGTTCAGCCAGATGCTCCGGCCGCTCGGTTACACCGTGGCACGCCTGGAAATGCAGGAGCGCGGCAGCTGGTACCTCACCACTGGTCAGGGCCTGGAACTGGTGTTCGGCCGCGACCAGCTGGTGGAAAAGATGCGGCGCTTCATGCGCCTGTACGATCAGGTGCTCAAGGCACAGATGGACAATATCGCGCGGATCGATCTGCGTTATCCGAACGGTCTGGCCGTGGCCTGGCGTGATCCCGCTATCGCTGCCACCCCCGTGACCGAACCGGCCAAGCATTGAGGAGAAGTTTTTTACTATGGCAAGCGTGCAAAGCGGCAAGATGATCGTCGGCCTCGACATCGGCACTTCCAAGGTCGTGGCTCTGGTCGGCGAGGTGTCTTCCGATGGTCAGATCGAGATCGTCGGAATCGGCACCCATCCGTCGCGCGGGCTCAAGAAAGGCGTGGTGGTCAACATCGAATCCACCGTCGCCTCCATCCAGCGGGCCATAGAAGAAGCCCAGCTGATGGCCGGTTGCCGAATCCATTCGGCCTTCGTCGGCATTGCCGGCAATCACATCCGCAGTCTGAATTCCCACGGCATCGTGGCGATCCGCGACCGTGAAGTGAGCCCCGCCGACATCGAGCGGGTACTCGATGCCGCCCAGGCGGTGGCCATTCCTGCCGATCAGCGCGTGCTGCACACCCTGGCCCAGGACTATGTGATCGACAACCAGGAAGGCGTGCGTGAGCCCCTGGGCATGTCTGGCGTCCGACTGGAAGCCAAGGTCCATGTGGTGACCTGCGCCGTCAATGCCGCGCAGAACATCGAGAAGTGCGTACGGCGCTGCGGACTGGAAGTTGACGACATCATTCTGGAGCAGCTGGCTTCGGCTTATTCGGTGCTGACAGATGATGAAAAGGAATTGGGCGTTTGCCTGGTGGACATCGGTGGCGGCACTACCGATATTGCCATCTTTACCGAAGGCGCCATCCGCCATACGGCGGTGATACCTATTGCTGGCGACCAAGTCACAAATGACATCGCCATGGCCTTGAGAACCCCGACGCAATATGCCGAAGAAATCAAGATTCGGTATGCTTGTGCCCTAGCAAAGCTGGCTGGCCCGGGTGAAACGATCAAGGTCCCCAGCGTGGGTGATCGTCCGCCGCGAGAATTGTCGCGTCAGGCCCTCGCGGAAGTGGTCGAGCCCCGTTACGATGAGCTATTCACACTGGTGCAAGCGGAACTGCGCCGCAGTGGTTACGAGGATCTGATCCCCGCAGGGATCGTACTCACCGGTGGTACCGCGAAGATGGAAGGCGCGGTCGAACTGGCGGAAGAGATTTTCCATATGCCGGTACGCCTGGGGGTGCCCCAGACGGTCAAGGGTCTGACTGATGTAATCAGCAACCCGATCTATTCCACAGGCGTCGGCCTGTTGCTCTATGGTCTGCAAAAGCAGACCGATCCCCTGCCGGTTGTTTCTGGCGGATATAGCAGCGAAACCAAATCCACAGTCCTGGAACGCATGAAGCGTTGGGTCCAGGGCAACTTGTAATTCACAATTAAACCGCGGCAGTAGGCGAAGATCCGAAAGGAAAGAGAGGGGACCATGTTCGAACTCGTAGACAACATTCCACAAAGCGCCGTGATCAAAGTCATCGGCGTGGGCGGTGGCGGTGGCAACGCCGTTAACCACATGGTCAAAAGCGGTGTTGAAGGCGTCGAATTCATCTGTGCAAATACCGACGCCCAGGCCCTGAAGAACGTCACATCCCGTACCGTGCTGCAACTCGGCCCGGGTGTCACCAAGGGTCTTGGTGCTGGCACCAACCCGGAAATCGGCCGCCAGGCGGCCATGGAAGATCGTGAGCGCATCGCCGAAGTCCTCGAAGGCGCCGACATGGTCTTCATCACCACCGGCATGGGCGGTGGCACCGGTACCGGTGCTGCGCCGATCATTGCCGAGGTGGCCAAGGAAATGGGTATCCTGACCGTTGCCGTGGTCACCCGTCCTTTCCCCTTCGAAGGCCGCAAGCGCATGCAGGTCGCCGACGAAGGTATCCGTTCCCTGTCCGAATGCGTCGACTCGCTGATCACCATCCCCAACGAGAAGCTGCTGACCATTCTGGGCAAGGACGCCAGCCTGCTGGCTGCCTTCGCCAAGGCTGACGACGTTCTCGCCGGCGCCGTCCGTGGTATCTCCGACATCATGCAGCGTCCCGGCCTGATGAACGTCGACTTCGCCGACGTCAAGACCGTGATGGGCGAGATGGGCATGGCCATGATGGGTACCGGTCACGCCAGCGGTCCGAACCGTGCACGTGAAGCCACAGAAGCGGCCATCCGCAACCCGCTGCTGGAAGACGTCAACCTGCACGGCGCCCGTGGCATCCTGGTCAACATCACTGCCGGCCTGGACCTGTCCCTGGGTGAATACGCCGCCGTGGGTGAGATCATCGAGGACTTCGCGTCCGAGCACGCCACCGTCAAGGTCGGCGCGGTGATCGATCCGGAAATGCGCGACGAGCTGCATGTCACCGTGGTCGCCACCGGCCTGGGTGCGCGCATCGAGAAGCCGGTCAAGGTGGTGGACAACACCGCTCAAACCCTGGCCGCTGCACGTCAGGAAGCGGGTCCGGTCAACTACGACGACCTCAAGTACCCGACCTCGATGCGCTCCGGTCGTGGCAGCCAGAATCATGGCGGCTCGGCAGCGGCGACCAAGGTCAATCCCAACGACGACCTGGATTACCTGGACATCCCGGCCTTCCTGCGTCGTCAGGCTGATTGATCGGGTATATCACAAGCCAGGGTGTGATTAGTGGGCATCGATTTTCGCATCTGCTATCATCGCGACTTCGTTGAACACCATTCGCACCCTGCGACCGAGCGGCCCTGGCATGATTAGACAACGCACCCTCAAGAACACCATTCGCGCCACTGGCGTAGGCCTGCACTCGGGGGAGAAGGTTTACCTGACCCTGAAGCCGGCTCCGGTCGATACGGGAATCGTGTTCCGTCGCACCGATCTCGATCCGGTCGTGGAAATCCCGGCCTGGGCCGAGAACGTGGGTGAAACCACCATGTCGACCAACCTGTTCAGTGACAGTGGCGTCAAGGTGGGTACCGTTGAGCACCTGCTGTCGGCCATGGCCGGTCTGGGTATCGACAATGCCTACGTCGAGCTGTCCGCGGTCGAAGTACCGATCATGGACGGCAGCGCCGGCCCCTTCGTGTTCCTGATCCAGTCCGCGGGTCTGCAGGAACAGGAAGCGCCCAAGCAGTTCATCCGCATCAAGCGGGAAGTGACCGTCGTCGACGGTGACAAGCGCGCCACCTTCGTGCCTTTCGATGGCTTCAAGGTGACCTTCGAAATAGACTTTGATCACCCGGTGGTCAACAACCGTACCCAGAAAGCCTCGGTGGACTTTTCGAGCACCTCCTTCCTCAAGGAAGTCAGTCGTGCCCGTACCTTTGGCTTCATGCGCGACCTGGAATTCCTGCGCTCGCACAACCTGGCCCTGGGCGGCAGCGTCGACAACGCCATCGTGGTGGACGAGAAGGGCGTGATGAACGAAGACGGTCTTCGCTATGAAGACGAGTTCGTGAAGCACAAGATCCTCGACGCCATCGGTGACCTGTATCTGCTTGGCAAGAGCCTCATCGGCGAGTTCCGCGGCTACAAGTCCGGCCACGCCATGAACAATCGTCTGCTGCGTGCGCTGCTGGCCGATCGTGATGCCTGGGAAGTAGTCACCTTCGAAGATTCCGGTCTGGCACCCATTTCCTATATGAGACCCGCGGCTGCCGTCTGAGCCCGGTTCTACAAAAAAGCCCTGCATCCGCAGGGCTTTTTTTATGGCCGCCAGAAACCCTACCGACGACTCAGGGGTTCGCCCTGGAAGTGCACCTTGGCCAAGCCGTTGGCGAGGAGGGCGCGAATGTTGGCGTGGTCGCTGCCTTCGGGCGTCTGCAGCACACTGCGATAGTGTTCGCCAAAGGCCAACAGGGTTTCCTGATCGCTCAGGCCTTCGAGTGTGGCCAACCCCAGAGTCTTGCAGGAGCCTTCGTTCTGGCCGGCGGCATTGTCGACGTCACCGTTGCGAAAGGCGGTAGGCTGGTAGTGGTAGTGCTCGGTGACAAAGGCCAGGGTGTCGGCGAAGGCATGATCGCCACTGGCCAGGCTGGCGCGAAAGCTGGACAGGTCGCTCATTTGCTCTGCTGCTCCTGGAAGGCGGCTACCTGAGCTGGCGTGGCTTCGGTCTGGTGCTGGGCTTTCCAGTCGGCATAGGGCATGCCATAGACGGCTTCGCGGGCGTCATCGAGACTCAGCTCCAGGCCCTTGTCATCCGCGGCGGCCTTGTACCATTTGGACAGGCAGTTGCGGCAGAAACCGGACAGGTTCATCAGGTCGATGTTCTGGACATCGGTGCGCTTGCGCAGGTGCTGGACCAGGGTACGGAAGGCGGCGGCTTCCAGTTCCAGACGGTCTTGTTCGGTCATGGCTGATTCCTCTTGCTAGCGTCGGCCGTGGCGCAGGTGGCGCCCGCCGTTGACGGTAAAGGTGCTGCCGGTCGCGTACTGGGTCGACAGCAGATAGAGCACGGTATCCACGATAGGCTCGGCGCCGGGTTCGAAATCCAGCAGCGCCTTGTCCAGGGTCGCCTGGCGATAGGCCTCGTCCGCGCCTTCCTTGAAAATCAGCAGGCCCGGGGCGATGGTGTTGACCCGAACGGTGGGCGCCAGGGCTTCGGCGAAGGACAGGGTCAGGTTGTGCAGGGCGGCCTTGGTGGCGGCGTAGCCGATGTGATTGCGACTGCCCCGGGTCGCGCTGTCGTCACCGATATGGATGATGTCGGCGCGCGGCGCAGCCAGCAGCAACTCCTGCAGGCCCAGATTGAGGTGGTAGGGCGCTTCCAGGTGCAGGCGATAGAGCAGGCGCAGATTGTCCAGGCCGTCTTCGGCCCAGACCGAGGCGTTGTGCACCACCCCACGCAGCGCCGAATGACGCTCATGCAGCTGTTGCAGCAGGAGATCGCGCTGCGCCTCTTCCGCCAGATCGACCTGATAGGCTTCGATTTCGAGTTCGCGCAGGGGCCCCGGATCGTCGCGGTAGACCGCGATGACGGGCTGACCCTCTGCCAGTAGCCGGCGGGTCAAGGCGAGACCGACGCGGCGATTGGCACCGGTGACCAGAAGGGGAAGGGTTGCGGACATGAGGGTACTCGATCCTGATGAGCGAAGCGGCCAGAGGGCTGGCCGCCATTGTACGCATTCGACTCGTCAGGATGCAGGCCGATCCCTTGCGATCTAGCGGGCGCTGCTGCGCCAGTCGTTGGTCCGCGAGGAGGCGTTGTGCAGCCAGCCCTTGAGCGCCCGGGTAATCAGCGGAATGAAGACGCAGACCATGACCGGGGTGAGGATCAGGGTGCTCAGCAGGATACGCGGCAGCAACGGCAGATGGGCGAGGTGATCGCCGAAGGCGGCATTGAACAGCAGCGAGATGGGAAAGAACGCCAGCCAGACGGCGATGCTCTGCTTCCAGCGCGGTGGCGGCTGGATACCGGCACCGAACCAGTCGTCCATGCCCTGGGCGCGGCGTGCCTGGGGGGCTTCGAACAGTCCCTGGCCCCGCTCCAGCCAGAGGCGCCGCGTGTCCGAGTGTTCCCACTCGTCGAGGGTCTGGGGGCAGGCGAAACGAAAGATGATCTGTACCAGGTTATCGCCCGGTGGCGGGGTCAGGACACCCGAGCCGAGATAGCCGGGATAGGCAGTGGCCAGGGCTTCGCCTTCGCGCAGCCAGACCAGAAAGGCGTCGTATTGGCCGGCCGCCACGCGCCGCGCGACCATGAGGGTAACAGGCTGATTCATGCTCTAACTCCGGGCGACCAGGCCGGATAGGCCGGATGCCGTCACGCCGCCGGGTAGGCGGGCAGGTGGCGAAAACGCCTGGGGTAGCAGGCGGCGCTAGCATAACAAGCCTTGAGACCCTTGGCAGCAGCGGTGGTTGCCAGCGGAGCAGCGGCACTGACGGAGCGCCAACGGCAGTCGCGCCAGGCATACTGGGCGGGATTCCACGCAAGAGGTTTGTATGAAAGTCGCATTGTTGAATGGCTCGGTATACGGCACCGCGGAAGATATCGCGCGCCAGGTGAAGGCACGTCTGGCCACGGCGGGCCATGAGGTCTGGCACCAGCCGAATGCCGATCTCGCCAGCCTGGAGGCCTTCGCGCCCGAGGCCCTGCTGGCCATCACTTCCACCACGGGCATGGGCGAGCTGCCCGCCAACCTGGAGTCACTGTACTTCCAGCTGCGCGATCGCCTGCCGCCCTGGCAGGGACGGCCAGGTGCCGTGCTGGCGCTGGGTGATTCCAGCTATGGCGACACCTATTGCGGCGGTGGCGAGCTGATGCAGGAGCTGTTCGCCGAGCTGGGACTGCGTGAGTTGCTGCCCATGCTGCGCATCGATGCCAGCGAGACGGTGACGCCGGACGAAGACGCCGAGGGCTGGATCGGCGAGGTCATCGCCGCGCTGGGCTGATCTTGCCCAGTGAGCAAAGCTGCTTTACTCGCGCTGATCCCGCCGCTGGGCCCGGTCGGCTGTCCTCGTCACCTCAGCCTCGGTATCCTTGAGCGCCTGATGATGATTTGAGATGGAGCCCTGGGTGAATAGATATCTGCGCCTGGCTCTGGAGCTGTGCGGATTGGGCGCGCTGTGGGGCGTGGGTACTTGGCTGGCGACCTCCTTCGCCTTGCCGGTACCGGGCGGTGTAGTAGGTCTGGCCATGCTGCTGTTGCTGTTGGCCGCGCGCATCGTCGAGCCCGAGTGGTTGCAGAATGGGGTGCGCCTGCTGCTGGGCGAAATGCTGCTGTTCTTCATTCCCGCCTTGCTGAGTCTGCTCGATTACGGCCCCTTGCTCCGGCAGGAGGGCGTGCGCATTCTGCTGGCGATTCTGCTCAGTACCGTACTGACCATGGTCGCCACCGCCTATACCGTGGACTGGATGTTCCGCCGTCGGGGGCGTCGCGATGCTTGATCTGCCCGGGCTCTTCTGGCTGTTGCTGACGGTGGCCGGGTACGTGGTGAGCCGCCTGCTCTATGCGCGTCTGCGCTGGTATGTGGTCAGTCCGATCATCTTCGTCACGGTGCTGCTCTATGCCGCCACGCTCTGGCAGCAGGTGAGCTATGCCCAGTATGCCCACTACAGCCGTTGGCTGATCACCCTGCTGGGACCGGCGACGGTGGCCTTCGCGGTGCCGATCTGGCAACAGCGCCGGCTCCTGGCGCGCTATTGGCAGGCGCTGCTGGCCGGACTCTGCGTGGGTAGTGGCGTGGCCATCGGCAGCTCCTGGTTGCTGGCCCGGCTGCTGCTGCTGGACGACCGGGTGCTGCTGTCCATGCTGCCGCGCTCCATCAGCACCCCCTTCGCCATGCCGATGTCCGCCACCGTGGGCGGCGTCCCCGAATTGACCGCGGCCTTCGTGATGATCACCGGGCTGGGTGGCGCCATCCTCGGTAGCCTGCTGATCAAGCTGTTGCCACTCAAGTCGGCGCTGGCCCGCGGCGCCCTGTTCGGCATGGGCGCCCATGGCGTGGGCACCAGCAAGGCCTACGAGGTTGGTCTGGAAGAGGGCACCGTGGCCGGGCTGGTCATGGTGCTGGCGGGTCTGAGCAATCTGCTTGGGGCCCAGCTGGTGCTCTGGTTGCTGCGCGGTTAGGTCGGATGAGGGGCCTGCACTCGATGACGTTTCGTGCGGAACCTAGTGCAGCGTGGCGGAAGGCGCGCCGAGCTGTTCCAGGCGCCGCCGCACCTGCTCCCTTTCGGTTTCGTCTTCGCTGATCAGCAGGGCGTGCTGCAGGTCGTAGCGCTCGGCCTGGGGGCACTCGAGTTGCCGATACAGATCGGCGCGCGCCAGGTGATCGATGACACCTACCGCCCCCAGTTCGATGACTCGCTGGGCATCCTTGAGCGCTGCCAGTGGTTGCTCGCCCTGGCGATGCAATTCGCGCAGATTGCGCGAAAGCCGCTGCATCATCTGCCGCGGACCCAGTGGCGCCAGGTAGCTCGCCTGCAGTTGCGCGGCGGGGCCGAATTGCTCCACCAGCAGCTGCCGGCAGTCGTTCATGTACAGGCGCCGCCCACCGAAGGGTTCGAGCAGGTGATCCGCACCCGGGACGCGCAGCAGGAAATGGCCGGGAAAGCCGATGCCCTGCAGATCGATTTCCAAGCGCCGGGCCAGCTCCAGTGCCACCAGGGCGATCGATAGGGGTTGCCCGCGGCGGCGCGTCAGGACTTCGTCGAGCAGGGCGGCGGTCGGATTCAATGGCCAATCGGCCGCGCGAAAGCCGGCGTCGCACAACTGCCGTAACAATTCTTGGGCACGCTCGGAGTGACTGGCATCGCCATCCAGGGTGGCGAGCAGGTGCAGGGCCAGATCGTCCAGTGAATGCAGCAGGGCGTGAGGGTCGACCTCCTGATGGTGCTCAGCCGCGATCCAGAGCGCGGCTTCCAGCAGCCGAGGGTCGGGCCGGTCCAGACAGGCGAGGCAAGAAAGACGCGGTTCCAAGATAGACTCCAGGCCCTTTGGGCTTTCTCTCAGGTTTTAGCCTGCCGGCGTCTGGCCGTCCAGTCTGCGACAGTCGCGCACTGGTCGACCGTCCGGCTTCTCGCTATAAGAGCGAGCTGGTGCCAGAGCAGCCTTGAGAACGGGAATTCCAGCTTGGACGAATCCCTGAGCGAAAGGCTAAGCCATTGGACGCGTCATCGCCGGGTCGTCCGGGTCGGCATTCTCTTCAAGAGCGACCTGACGTTGCCAGTTCACACCTTTCCGCGATCTGCTGGCTAGCAGGCCTGGTAGTCCCAGTGCCTGAATGGAGTAACCGTATATGAAATGGGCCGATAGCAGCCGCAAACGCATGCATGACGGGGCGAATTCGCTCGGCAACCTGATGGTGGAAGGTTTCCACTACTTTGGTCTGTTCGCCATCGGGGCAGCCACGGCCTGGGCCTCGGTGATGGCCTTCATGGGTATGGTCGACAAGGGGCAGGCCAGCATCGATGACATTCTCCTGCTCTTCATCTATCTGGAGCTGGGTGCCATGGTGGGCATCTACTTCAAGACCAATCACCTGCCCATCCGGTTTCTGCTCTACATCGCCATCACCGCCCTGACGCGCTATCTGATCGGCGATGTGTCGCACCATCGGCCGCCTGATATCGGCCTGCTTTATCTCTGCGGCGGGATCTTTCTGCTGTCGCTTTCGGTGCTGGCGGTCAGAGTCGCTTCGAACAAGTTTCCTTCCAGCAAGGCGCTCGATGCGACGGGCGATGTGGTGGGCGAGGGCGACAAGTAGCGTGCGCAGCACCTATCCGCTTCGCCACTGGCGGCGCGGCTGGCCAAGCCAGGTGCCGCGCCGTCAGAACGACCAACCGGCTGAAGCCTAGCGGTCCAGCGGTGCCAGCAGCTGGGCCAGGTCGCTTTCGGTCAGGCGCCAGTCGCCGCTGTTCTCGCTGAGGATGCCGGCGCTGAGACGCGCCTTTTCCTGCTGTAGCTGCTGGATGCGTTCTTCCAGGGTGCCACGGGCGATCAACTTGTAGACGAACACCGGGCGATCCTGACCGATCCGATAGGCACGGTCGCTGGCCTGCTGCTCGGCCGCCGGATTCCACCAGGGATCGAAGTGGATCACCGTGTCGGCAGCGGTCAGGTTGAGACCGCTGCCACCCGCCTTGAGACTGAGCAGGAACACCGGTACCTCGCCATTCTGGAAACGCTGCACCGGGGTGCGCCGATCGCGGGTCTCGCCGGTCAGGGTGACGTACTCGATGCCGCGCTGGTCGAGATCGGCAGCGATGAGGTCGAGCATGCTGGTGAACTGGGAGAACACCAGCACGCGGCTGCCCCCCGGAAGCAGGGCGTCGAGCCTTTCGTTCAGGGCTGCCAGCTTCGCCGAGGGCTTGGCCACGCTGTCGTCTTCGTTGGGCACCAGCCGCAGATCGCAGCAGACCTGGCGCAGGCGCAGCAGGGCATCGAGGATCAGCAGCTGGCTGCGGCCGATCCCCTGACGGGCGATCTCGGCGCGGACGCGTTCGTCCAGCAGCAGCCGCAGGTCTTCGTAGCGCTCGCGTTGCGCCGTGCTCAGTTCGACCAACTGGACGATCTCGGTCTTGGGCGGCAGTTCGCTGGCGACCCGCTGCTTGGTGCGGCGCAACATGAAGGGCCGCACCCGTGCCTTGAGCGCTGCCAGGCGCTGCACATCACCTTCGCGCTCCACCGGGATGCGATAGGCCTGCTTGAAGCCTTTCTCGTCCCCCAGCCAGCCGGGCATCAGGAAGTGGAATTGCGACCAGAGTTCGCCCAGGTGGTTTTCCAGCGGCGTACCGGTCAGGCAGAGGCGATGGCGGGCCCGCAGGTGTCGCGCCGCCTGAGCGGCCTTGGTGGCGGCATTCTTGATCGACTGGGCTTCGTCCAGTACCTGCAGGTGAAAGTCATAGTCGGCCAGGCGCTCGGCATCACGGGGGAGCAGGGCGTAGGTGGTAAGCACCACGTCATGTTCGGGTATGCGGTCGAAGCGACTGCTGCGGGCGCTGCCTTGCAGGGTCAGCACGCGCAGACCAGGCGCGAAGCGGGCGATCTCGTCCTGCCAGTTGGGAATCAGGCTGGTGGGCATGACGATCAGTGCCGGCGCGGTCAGCCGTCCTGCCGCCTGTTCGACGAGAATGTGCGCCAGGGTTTGCAACGTCTTGCCCAGGCCCATGTCGTCGGCCAGGATGCCGCCGACTTCCAGTTCCCGCAGCGCCTGCAGCCAGGCCACGCCCTCGCGCTGATAGGGGCGTAATTCGGCATGCAGGGTGTCGGGCAGGACCACCGGCTCGGCTGCATAGCTGCGCAGGCGCTCGGCAAAGCTTCTCAGGCGTTCGCCGCCTTCCCATTCCAGCGGCAGGCGCTCATCCAGCTCCGCCAGGCGGGCGGCGTCGAGGCGCGGCAGGCGCAGGGCCCGCTCGCTGGTGAGGCGATCCGTGGCATAGAGCTCGCCAAGGATCTGCAGGATTGGCTTGAGCCGGCCCAGGGGCACGGCGACCCGCTGCACCCGGCCCTGCTGGCCCGCCAGGCGTGGTGGATCGATACGCAGCAGGACGGGTTCGTCGTCGGCGCGTTTGGCCAGCATCGCCGGCTCGTATTGGGAAGGCTCGCGGCGAATGGCGTCGATCAGCAACGGAATCAGGCTGACGCGGCGCTGGCCCAGGCGGATGCCCAGTTCGACGTCGAACAGACCGCTGGTGGTGGTCTGATCTTCCACCTCTTGGAGATGGCCGTACCAGCCTTCTACCGGCGTCAGGTCGAAGGTGAATTCCGGGTGAGCCTCGATCTGCCAGCCGGCCTCGCGCAGGCGGGGGATGACCTGCTGCACGAATCTGAGCCAGGCGGGGTCGTCGGGCAGTTCGAACATCTCGCCGCTGTCGTCGGGCAGCGCGGCGCTGCGCCGGGTCGCCAGGCGCAGGCCATGATCGAGCAGCGTCTGCCGCCAGCGTTGTTCCGCCTGCAGCTGGCGCGCGGGGTAGCTGGAATCAGGGGTGCGGGGCAGGGGGCCGAACAGCCGCCGCGGGCCATAGGCGAACGCCAGGGCGGCGCGATGGCGCACCGTGGGCCGCATCTTGCCGATATGGCGGTCGTAATCGATCTGGGTATGGCTGCCGAGGATCAGTACCGGTTGCGGTAACTCCGGATTGGCCACCGGCGTGGCCGGCAGTTCGGCCTCGCTGCGCTGCAGCCGTTCGAGTTCGATGAGGGCGGCAGCCGCGTGCTTGCAATTGCGGCCGACCGGACAGGTACAGCGAGCGTCGACGCGCCAGGCGGTCTCGCCCGGGCGCAGGCTGATCGCCTGGCGATACGCAGGCCCCGCTGGGCTGCTGCACTCCGCATAGAGCTGGCCCTTGACCGCCGAGCGCAGGTGCACCAGCCCATCCAGCGCCAGCCGCCGGCCGCGCTCGTAGTTGCGCTCCGTGAAGGCGCCTTTCCAGTCCTGCCACTTGAGCCGTTCGAAACGTAACGCCATCGTTCACCCAGGCTGTTCGCACCAAACCGGCTATTCTGCCACAGTCGGCCGGACGCTCGTCGGACTCCCTTGATCTATGTGAGAATGAGAATATAGTGCATTTAATGGGGTGAGGAGTGGGACGATGCGTGAACAACCGTTAGCCAGCGTAGCCCTGATCACGGCCAGCCGCCTGCAGGCCCGGCGAGAAGGGCGATTGCGCTCGTTGCAGCGCTGCATCCTTATCGTCTGCAGCCTGGGCGTGCTGGGCGCAGCCGCCCTGCACCTTGCCTACCTCGCCTTTGGCGGTTTTTAGGCCTGCCGACTCTTGCCGATCCCAGGCGACCTTTAGCCCTGCCCATGAAAAAGCCCCGAGCAGTCACCTGTTCGGGGCTTTCGTCGTTGGCACCGGTCGAGTACCGGTGGCGGGATCAGACCAGCAGGTCGCCCACGCGGTACATCTTCATGGTGTTGGTGCCGTCACGCTTGGTGTAGCTGTCGCCCTTGGTTAGGATCACCCAGTCGCCGTGCTCGACGATACCGCGCTTGAGCAGCTCGTCCACCGCCGCCTGGCTCACCTTGTTCGCCGGCATGGTGGTCGGGTCGAAGGGGATGGTGTGCACGTTGCGGAACAGCGCGGTGCGGGCCTGGGTGGCGCGGCTGGACGCGAAGGAGAAGATCGGCACCGAGGAGCGCAGGCGCGACATGATCAGCGGGGTGTAGCCGGTGTCGGTCAGGCTGATGATGGCCTTCACGCCAGGGAAGTGGTTGGCCACGTAGATGGAGGCCAGCGCGATACTCTCGTCCCAACGGGTGAAGGTCTGGCCTAGGCGGTGGCTGGACAGCTTGCTGGTGGGCTGCTTCTCGGCGCCGACGCAGACGCGCGCCATGGCCTTGACCGCTTCCACCGGGTATTGGCCGGCGGCGCTCTCGGCGGACAGCATCACGGCGTCGGTGTTATCCAGCACGGCGTTGGCTACGTCGGAGACTTCCGCACGGGTCGGCATCGGGCTGCTGATCATCGATTCCATCATCTGGGTCGCGGTGATCACTGCCTTGTTGAGGCGACGGGCGTGAGAAATGATGCGCTTCTGGATGCCGACCAGCTCGGCGTCGCCGATTTCCACACCCAGATCACCCCGGGCCACCATCACGGCGTCGCTGGCATGGATGAGGCCGTCCAGGGCTTCGTCGCAGGCCACGGCTTCGGCGCGTTCGATCTTGGCCACCAGCCAGGACTTGCCGCCGGCGGCTTCCATCAGGCGCCGGGCTTCGTTCATGTCTTCGGCGTCACGCGGGAAGGACACGGCCAGGTAGTCGACCTCCATGGAGGCAGCCAGCTTGATGTCTTCGCGGTCCTTGTCGGTCAGTGCCGGCGCGGTGAGGCCACCACCGCGTCGGTTGATGCCCTTGTGATCGGACAGCGGGCCGCCGATCAGGGTGGTGCAGTGCAGTTCGGTAGCGGTCATGCCTTCCACGCGCAGGACCACGCGGCCATCGTCCAGCAGCAGTTCGTCACCCACGCGGCAGTCGGTGACCAGGCCCGGGTAGTCGATGCCGACCACTTCTTCGGTGCCTTCGGTGCGGGGATGGGCGATGGACAGGCGGAAGGGATCGCCGACCTTGAGTTCGATGCGCTTGTTGACGAACTTGGCGATACGGATCTTCGGACCCTGGAGATCGCCGAGCAGGGCGACGTGACGACCGTGCTTGGCGGCGAGATCCCGTACCAGCTGACCACGGGCACGGTGCTCGTCGGGCGTTCCATGCGAGAAGTTCAGGCGGGCGACGTCGATGCCGGCGATGATGAGCTGCTCGAGGACTTCCGGAGAATTGCTGGCCGGGCCTAGGGTGGCGACGATCTTGGTACGGCGATAAATCATGCAGTCTTTCCTTTAGCGGATTGCAATCATGAGTCGACGCCTCAGAAGCTGTTCACGATCTGCTGCGCGTCGGCCAAACGACGTTGAAAATGCCCTCGGAGTGCTCATTTACCCTTCGTAAACTCCGCTTCCTCAAGCATTTTCACTTTGTTGCCTCTAGCTCGCGAGATGGTGAACAGGTCCTCGGCGACGAGTCGACGTAGAACACGGAGCGCACCTCATTGTAGCGCCGTCGAGTGGCCAGCACATGACGGCTTTTTACAGGTTCGTCACACCAATGGTCGTTTGGCCTCAAGAAGCTGGCCTCGGCGCCGATCTAGCGAACAGGAGGACTTTCCATGCGCCCTTATCTCTGCCTGTTCCTGCTGCTCGGCCTCACCGGCTGTACCAGCGTTTCGATGAATTCCTATCTCGATGCCGCCTACAAATCCTATGCCGAAGGCGACTGCACCAATGCTCTGCTGCAGATCTCCCAGGCCGAGCGCAAGGGGCGGGCGCGACCCTGGCTGCAGCCGGAGATGTCCATGTTGCGTGGCCAGTGCCTGGAGCAGCAGCAGCTGTACGGCGACGCCGCCCAGACCTATCGTTTCATCCAGGCCCGCTACCCGGCCAGCGAATACGCCTTTCGGGCCCAGGCCCGACTGGACACCCTGCGCCAAATGGGGCTAGATGGCGGAACGGCCGTTGCGACGCCCCAACCGGTGCGAAACCTACCGCAGCGCTGAGCTTTCCAGGACGTTGTCGGTAAAGTGGCTTTACCGTGTGCAGGATGAATCGCACCATGACTCAGAATCGTCGTATCGAACGCCATCAGTTGCCCTACTACCTGAAGGTGTTCAACCGTTTCACCGACAAGCCCATGGGCTACATCGGCAACATCTCCCGGGAAGGGCTCCTGATGATCAGTCAGCTGCCCATGCTGGTGAACGCGAGTTTCGAACTTCGGCTGAAGATTCCAGGCCAGGATGGGCAGCTGCACTTCGTCGATTTCGACGCTCGCTGCCAGTGGAGCAACGAAGACGTGACCCCGGGCAACTACGATTCCGGCTTCAGCGTCGCCGAGCCGCCGGCGGAATTCGCCGAACTGATCGGCGTGCTGCAGCATTATTTCACCTTCGGTCGCCTGTCTCAGTCGGCGATCTGAAGGCCGTCGTCTTCCCAGAGTCGTAGCAGGCGGATGTGCAGATCCGCCGTCTCGCTGGCCGCTAGCCAGCGGATCCCTCGTCTATCCAGCCGCGCGGCCAGTCGCTCACTGCGGATCTGTGCCTGCCAGGCTTCGGCATAGCGCCAGGCGCTATGCCGGCCACGAATCTCGCCGGGCTCCGCCGCTTGCCGCAGCGAGGTGCCGACCAGCCAGAGCGCCAGGCCGCGTCGCTGCAGATCCAGCCGGGAAAGCCAGTCCACTGCGCTTTCTTCCAGTGGTGCCACCACCACCAGGATACTGCCTGCTCGCGCCTGGCTGCAGAGTCGTGCCAGTGCTGCCTTGAGATCGCCCGCCGGGCCCGAGGCAGGGTAGAGGGTGACCGATGAGTCCAGTGCGCGGGTTGGCGTAGTCGCCGCGACCAGGCGCAATTCGGGATCGAAGCCGTAGAGGCGCATCTCGTTGCCACTGGCAGCGAGACTCTGCCAGAAGCCCAGGGCCTGGTCGCGGTCGCTTTGCCAGGCGGTCTGTCCGTGCGGGGCCTGATTCGCGATCAGCAGGTGCAGGGTGGTGTTCGAGCGGCGCCGTGCCTGGGTCAGGCTAGGACATGCCGGCGGACGTTGCCAGAGGCCTAGCCCTCGCCAGCGCGGGCGCAGGCGCTCCAGCAAGGCAACGGCCAGGAGCAGTCCCGCGCCTGCCGCGGGCAGTCCCTGCCACAACGGTGGCGCGACCAGACCGAGGATCAGGCTGATCAGGGCCAGGCTGGCCAGCGCCAGCGGGAGGCGGTGACGCGCGATCATGGACGCGGCGCCGGACACTGTCCCAGCAATTTGAGGATCTGGCCATCGAGGCTGTCACCCTCGAATTCCCGCTCCGGCGTCAGCCGCAGGCGTGGCCGCAGCACGGCGGGCAGCAGCGTACGTACATCCTCGGCGGCGACGCTGTCGCCGCCCCGCAGGAAGGCCTGGGCCTGGGCGAGTCGCAGCAGTGCTTGCGCCGCCCGCGGTCCGGCGCCCTGCTCGAAGGCTGGCCATTCCCGGGTGAGGCGCACCAGACGCAAGGCATGCTCCAACACCGGCTCCGCTATCGGCAGAGCTGCTACCAGGCGCTGCAGGGCTGGCAAGTCCCGCGCTTGCAGCAGAGGGCGCAGGGCGGCCGCCTCCAGGGGATCGGCGTGGCCCAGTTGCACGGCCTGGCGCAAGGCGGCGAGCTCCTGAGGCTCGGCCGGCCACTCCAGGCGCAGTTGCACCAGGAAGCGATCGCGTATTGCCAGGGGCAGGTCGCTGCCCGACGCGCGGGTGGCAATCACCATGAAGGGCGTGGGCAGCGGCACCTGGCGGCCTTCCAGGCTCAGCTGGCGGCCCTGCAGGGCATCGTCCAGCAGAGTGAGGACCGGGGCCGGCGCGCGGTGCAGGTCCTCGATCAGCACCAGGGAGTTGAACAGCGGTCCACGGCGCAGACGGGCGCTGTCGCTGCCACTGTCCATGACGATTTCGCCCGCCACGTCGGCCGGATTCTGTGCGGGATGACAATGCAATCGGGCGAAGCCGGCCTCCAGGCTGGCAGCCAGGGCCCGGGCCAGCAGGGTCTTGCCGGCCCCGGTCGGGCCTTCCAGCAGCAGATGACCGCCGGCCAGCAGGGTGGCGAGCAAACCGTCCACGGCGGCATCCTGCTGTGGCAGCACCTTGAGCAGGGCTTGGCGCAGGGCCTGCAGGCGGGTCAGGGCGCGGGCCTTGACGCCCGTTTCGCCGGCGTCCGCCGGCGCAGCGTCGGAAGGGGAGGTGTCGGTCATCGGGATTCCTCAAGAACAGTGGGACGCACGGCCAGGCGCAGGTGGCGCAACTGAGCGACACGGCGGGTGAAGTCTCGACCGGATAGGCGCGCAGGGCTGGGACGCATCGCTTCGCCCACTACCCGGGTGCTCAGGCCGCTCAGGCGGGCGAGATATTGCCAGCGCTCGGCCACCCCCTGGTCGGCGAGTTCCGGACGGCGGCGTTGTACCTCGCGCTGGATGTCGCGTTGCAGGGCGCTGATCAGCTCCGACCCGCGCTCAGCCCCGCGCCCTGCAGGGCGGGGCTCACGCCGCCGCCAGAAGGCCAGCGCCAGACCCAATAGCACGACTGCCAGGCCGCCGCGTTGCAGGGCTTCGAGCCAGAGGGGGACGGGCGGTGCCGGGGCAACGAGGGTCACCGGCGCGCCTTGGGTCAGGTACCACAGCAACCAGGCATTGTCGTACCGAGGGAGCCGGGCGTTGCTCCAGAGCTCGGTATCCGACAGCAGGGTGACGCTGCCGTCGCCCCAGGGCAGCAGCAGCAGGTGGGTGGCGCTGGCGCTGCTCGCCCAGGCCACCGCCTGATCGCCGACATCGAACAGATGACGACTGTCGTCGAAGCCCAGGTAGGCAGGGGCATCGTCCTCGGCCAGGTAGAGCTGGGTCAGATTGGGCCAGAGTGGCAGCGCCATGATCGGCTGGGCGGCGCCGCCCAGCTCCCGGGTCGGCATGGGGCGCACGCCCAGGGTCGCCGTCAGGGCAAGGGTGCTGTCATCGGCGATGGCCACCAGCCGCCCGCCCGACGCGACCCAGTCCAGCAGCCTTTCGGCATCCTGTTCCGACAGCGGTGGATTGCCGGCCAGCCAGAGTCGCACGCCCCCGCTCATTGGGAGTTCGGCGAGCTGCTCGGGACGGCTGCGCCGGACCAGGCTACCGAAGTGGCTTAGATAGGCCGCCGCCAGGGACAGCGGGTCGGCATCGGTCGCGTTCGCTGCGGCGAGCTGGGTGGCGAGTTGGCGGGCGGTGCGGCTGTCGACTGCCTGATGGATGAGTCGCAGGCTGGCCGGTCCGCTGTCGGCCTGTGGCGGTAGCGGGCAGGACAGGGGCGGCTGTTGGGCGAGGCAGGCAGCGGACAGCGTCAGCGCCCAAAACGCGACGCTCAGGCGGCTACCGATGAATCGGCATCTGGCGCGAAGGGAGAGCCGATCGACTGAACGCATGGGTGGTGGCAATACAGGGGGATAAGTCCAGAGCCTAGCGGGTGCGGGCGATCGGGAGCAAGACGCTTGGCGATGCTAGACTGCGGCCATTCCAGAGGAGGGCGGTGTGACTGACAGTATCTTCTGGTACGACTTCGAGACCACGGGGATCGATCCGCGGCGGGATCGTCCGTTGCAGGTTGCAGGGGTTCGTACCGACCTTGAACTCAATGAAATTGGCGAACCGCTCAATCTGCATTGCCAGCTGAGCCCGGATGTCCTCCCGCATCCCTCGGCCTGCCTGGTCACCGGTATCCTGCCGGCTACCCTGCAGCGCCTGGGGCTGCGCGAGCGAGATTTCGTGCAGCGTCTCCATGACGAAGTCAGCCGCCCGCGCACCTGCACCGTTGGCTACAACAACCTGCGCTTCGATGACGAAATGGTGCGGCACAGCCTGTACCGCAACTTCCACGATCCCTATGCCCGTGAGTGGCAGCAGGGTAACAGTCGCTGGGATGTGTTGGGCTTGATCCGGGCAGTCTATGCCTTTCGCCCGGAGGGCCTCACCTGGCCCGAGGAAAACCAGCGGCTGTCCCTGCGCCTCGACCGGTTGACCCTGGCCAACGGCATCGAGCACAGCCAGGCGCACGACGCCCTGGCCGATGTCCGTGCGACCCTCGCCCTGGCACGGCTGGTCAGGCAGCGCCAGCCGCGGCTCTATGACTATCTCTGGACGCAGCGCCAGAAGAAGGCGGCACTCGCACGCATTCGCCTGCTCGAGCCCTTGCTGCATGTCTCCGGTCGCTTCAGCGCCGAGCGCCACTTTCTTGCTCCCGTCCTGCCGCTGGCCTGGCATCCAGTCAACCGCAACGCGTTGATCGTCTGTGATCTCGGCGCAGCGCCGGATCCACTGTTCGACCTCGATGCCGATAGTCTGCGCCAGCGCCTCTACACCCGGCGCGATGCCCTCGCTGAAGGCGAACTGCCGGTCCCCCTCAAGCTGGTGCAGATCAACAAGTGCCCGATCCTGGCGCCCTTCAGCGTCCTGCGTCCTGTGGACACGGAACGCCTGCAGTTCGATCTGGCCGCCGTCTGGCGCACCGTTCGCCGGATTCTCGATCAGCGTGCGAATTGGCAGCCCAAGGTGCAGGCGATCTATAGCGAACCATCCGGTTTTTCTGAGCAGGAACAGGACGCCGAGCTAAGACTGTATGACGGTTTCATCGCGGCTGAGGAACGGCAACTCTGCGATCAAGTTCGTCATTGTTCCGCCGAGCAACTTGGTACTCGAACCTGGGCCTTTCAGGATGAGCGTCATCCGGAACTGTTCTTTCGCTACCGCGCACGTAACTTTCCTGAGTTGCTGACGGCGGAAGAGGGGATACGCTGGCGGCAATTCTGTCGGCAGCGATTGCTGAGCGAAGCCGGACAAGGACATATGACCTGTAGTCAATTCCTTGCCTTGAGCGAACAATTGCGTCTTGAAGTGTCCGTCGATGTGCTATCCATTCTCGATGCCTGGTCCGCTCATGTGCGCAGCCTGATTCAGCAACTGGATAGCGACGTTGCCACTGCGACCTAAAGTCGCGGCGCTTTGTCACCGATCAAGAGAAGCACGGATAAAGAAAGGGCTTGGATCGGCAAACCGATGAGGTGATCTGCCTAATCCTGCTCGCCACCCTGGCAGACTAGGGAATGGGCACGAGTAGGTGGAGGTTTGAGCAGGTTGCTGAACGTGCGCAGGGTAGGAGCAGGTATTGCTGGCGCCTGAGGCCCTGCACTGGCCGTAGCGCTGGTAAGAAGGCAAGAAAAACGCCGGCAAGCCGGCGTTCTCCGATCAATCCAGCAGGGTAGCCCAGGACTCGACGTCGTCGGAGCCCCACTTGGCCTTCCACTCTTTCAAGGTCTTGTGATTGCCGCCCTTGGTTTCGATCACTTCGCCATTGTGCGGATTCTTATACTGCTTAACTTTGCGCGCACGCTTGGGGGTGGCAGTGTTGCTGGCCTTGTTGGTGCGAGCCTGACGCGCGGGTTTGGCTTCGGTGTCGAGAATGCCGATGATGTCGCGCAGGGACTTCTGATACTCACCCATCAGCGAACGCAGTTTCTTTTCGAACTCCAGTTCGCGCTGCAGTTTGTCATCCTGTTGCAGCGACTTCAGGCGCTCCTGCAGTTCCTTGATGGCTTCTTCGGTCTGGCGGTATTCATTGATGAGTGACATAAACGGCCTTTGTTCTGAAATGATGCAGAGGTGAAAGTCTGCAGCGATCATAGATTGGCTATCGGGATAAGTAAACGGTCTTTGATATAGGCGTTCATTAGTCATTTGAGTGCGGCATTAATGGATTTGCCAAGTCGCCTGCAACTTTAAACGGAATATCCATGGAACTTGTCAGGTGACGACTGGCCGCTTTCGATTATCCACTGGTCTCCTGGGGCCTGTGTGCGGAGCCCGGCGCCGCTCGACGCTGCCAGCGACTGCGCCTAGAATGCAGCCCCTTTTCGCTCGAGGTTGTGCTATGCAAACGTTTCGTCTGGTGATCGCCTGTCCGGACGGGGTAGGTATCGTGGCCAAGGTCAGCAACTTCCTGGCGACCTATAACGGCTGGATTACCGAAGCGAGTCATCATTCGGATACGGAGAGTGGCTGGTTCTTCATGCGCCATGAGATCCGCGCCGATTCACTGCCCTTCGATCTGGCAGGTTTTCGCCAGGCCTTCGCGCCCATCGCGCGAGAGTTCTCCATGCAGTGGCGGATCACCGACTCGGCCCAGCGCAAGCGCGTGGTGCTCATGGCCAGCCGCGAATCCCACTGCCTGGCGGACCTGCTGCACCGCTGGCACAGCGGCGAGTTGGATTGCGAGATTCCCTGTGTCATCTCCAACCACGACACCCTGCGTAGCATGGTCGAATGGCACGGTATTCCCTTTTTCCATGTGCCGGTCGATCCCGCCAACAAGCAGCCGGCCTTCGACGAGGTCTCGCGGCTGATCGATCTGCACCAGGCGGATACCGTGGTGCTGGCGCGCTACATGCAGATCCTGCCGCCCGATCTCTGCGCCCGCTACGCCCATCAGGTGATCAACATCCACCACAGCTTCCTGCCGTCCTTCGTTGGCGCCAAGCCCTATCACCAGGCCGCGCTGCGGGGCGTGAAGCTGATCGGCGCCACCTGCCACTATGTGACCGAAGAGCTGGATGCCGGTCCGATCATCGAGCAGGACGTGGAACGTGTCAGCCACAGAGACAATGTCGAGGACATGGTGCGGCTGGGCAAGGACGTCGAGAAGATGGTGCTGTCGCGTGGGCTGAGATACCACCTGCAAGAGCGGGTCATGGTCCATGGCAACAAGACCGTCATCTTCGACTGACCGCGATGTCCAGGCGGCGCCCGGCACTGCGGAGCCGCCGCCGCGCCTGGGCGAAGGCTGCCTCTCCCGCTATGACCTGCAGGCCATGACGGGCGAGGGCGGTGCGGACTTCAGCGCGGCGGCCGCGCTCTGGCGTCAGCTACAGGCGTCGGCAGGCCACGCGGACGCAGCGCCAGATGACGCGCATTCCAACGGCTCCGCTCAGTCGTCCTGAGCGGTCGCTTCGGCAGCGGTCTTGGCCTTGTGGTCGGCGATCTTGCGCACTTCCGAGGCGAATACTTCGTCCTGCACGGTAGGACGCTTCTTCCAGGGTTTGCGATCGGGTTTGGGCTGAGCGGCGTAGGTGACGATTTCGCCACCGTAGACATCTTGATAGCGCTGGGCCTGGCGTTCCAGTTCAGCGCGCAGTTGATCTTTGGTCACGGGTTCGATCTTGTTCGAGTATCGCGAGGGGCGAGCGGTCGCGGGGACCGCTCGAAGCCGGTGCGCTTGGCGCGGCTGCGGAGTCTAGCCGCCGCGACGCCCTTTGCCTATCCCGCTCACGCGAGGATCCGCATCGACAGATCGATCGCCTTGACGTCCTTGGTCAGGGTGCCGATGGAAATGTAGTCGACGCCGGTCTGGGCGATGCCGAGCAGGGTGTCTTCGTTGACGCCCCCCGAGGCCTCCAGCTTGGCCCGGCCGGCGGTCAGGGCCACTGCCGTGCGCATGTCGGCCAGGCTCAGTTCGTCCAGCATGACGATGTCCGCACCCGCGGCCAGGGCCTGTTCCAGTTCTTGCAGATTCTCCACCTCGACCTCCACCGGGCGCCCCGGTGCCAAGTGGCGAGCGGCATCCACGGCCTGGGCGATGCCGCCACAGGCGGCGATGTGGTTTTCCTTGATCAGGAAGGCGTCGAACAGCCCGATCCGGTGGTTGTAGCAGCCGCCGCAGGTGACCGCGTACTTCTGGGCGCGGCGTAGGCCAGGCAGGGTCTTGCGAGTGTCCAGCAGGCGCACGGCCGTGTCCTGTACCAGGTCGGCATAGTGCCGGCAGCGGGTGGCGGTGCCGGACAGCAGCTGCAGGAAGTTGAGGGCGCTGCGCTCGCCGGTGAGCAGGGCCCGCGCCGGCCCCTGGAGTTCGAACAGCACCTGGTCAGGGACGACCCGGTCACCATCCGCCACCTGCCAGCTGACGGTTACCTGCGGATCCAGGACGCGGAACACCTCGTCGACCCAGGCGCTGCCTGCCACGACCGCCGCTTCTCGGGTGATGACACGCGCCCGGGCGTGCTGCTGGGCGGGAATCAAGCCCGCCGTGAGATCGCCGCTGCCAACGTCTTCGCGCAGGGCTGCGGCGACGTTTTCGGTGATGACCTGGGCAAGATCGGACAGGGTAGCGCTGGACATTGAGGGACTCCGATAGGGGGCTGCAGGAAGCGGACGGGCAACTTTAGGGGAGGTTGACGATCTGAGATAGACAACGTTGAATCATTCGAAGGGCAGGCGCTGGCTGACAGGTGCCTTGTGAACCCGGTCATGTACTGCGCAGATGCCGATTGGTCGATGCCGTTGCAGAGCAAATAATGGCACATCGACAACGTTTCACCTCGCGGCCAGGGCGGCCAACGTTGTTCAATGCTCCTGTAGTGGAACGCGATTCAGCCGAACGCAAGGACGGTTGTGGGAGGCGGTGGTGCAGAACGACGTAAATGTGGTTCATTTCAAGGCGCTCGGGGAATCTTCTTCCCGATTGCCTGCTGTGCTTTTACCGGTCAGGGATCGCGCCGCTCAGCGACTCAACACCTCTTTGCAGCAGCTGTTCGACAATGCCGACGATGCCCTCTTCGAAATGGCCGATCGGGCCGGTAGCAACCAAGAACAGAGCCTCTACTTCGAAGCGATGCGTGATCTGCGCCTGAGACGCAAGAGCATCGAGCGCAGCTTTCTCCAGCAATATTTCGAACGCTTCGCCGCGCTGAACAACCTCGTTGGCAGCAAGCCGGAGATGCGCCTGGACAGCGTCTCCTACGAAGACCTGAGTCTGGTGCAGAACGACGCCCTGGAAGAGAGCGTGGCGGTGGACACCATGGTGGCCAAGGCGCTCAGCAACAACGCCATGGCCATCAGCCACCTGACCATCAGATTCAACACCCAGCTGTCCAGCAAGCTGGATGACGCGACTCATCCCCTGGGGCCGCGCCGCCTGTGCGAGGCCTTCGTCGAGGCCTGCCGCGATCTCGATACCGACATCAAGGTCAAGTTGATCATCTACAAGCTGTTCGAGCGCTTCGTGCTCAATGGCCTTGGTCAGCTGTACGCGGAATCCAATCGGCAACTGGTCGATGCCGGGGTACTGCCCCAGCTCAAGGCCATTCCCCAGCAGGTGCCGGGCCGCTCGTCCAAGGGGTACAGCGGGCGCACGCCGGCCCACGTCAACAGCGAAGACGATGGTCAGGAGCTCTTCGGCACCCTGCAGGGCCTGCTGGCCCAGTTGCGATCCCCGGGCAGTGCCACCCTGGGTGGCGGAAGGCCCAGCGACGAGGGCGCCGCGACCGGCGATGGCCAGGTCATCACCAGCTACGACCTCATGCGTCTGCTGTCGCACCTGCAACAGCAGATATCCAGCCAGTCCCTGGACGGTTACGACCTGAAGGCGCAGTTGGGCGTGGCGCTGGGCCGCATCAGCGAGCGCTCGGGTCGAAAGCGCGTGGTGGGGCAGGTCGACGAAGACGTCATCAATCTGGTGGCGATGCTGTTCGAATTCATTCTCGATGACCTCACCCTGCCGGACTCGCTCAAGGCCCTGATCGCCCGTCTGCAGATTCCCATGCTCAAGGTGGCGGTCCTCGATAAGACCTTTTTCAGCCGTGGCAGCCATCCGGCGCGCCGCCTGCTCAACGAGATCGCCGCGGCCTCCCTGGGCTGGGGTGAACAAAGCGATCTGCAGCGCGACGGTCTCTATCAGAAGATCGAGCAGATCGTGCAGCGCCTGTTGAGCGACTTCGTCGACGATCCAGAAATCTTTGCCGAATTGCTGGCCGACTTCATGGCCTATGTCAGCGATGAACAGCGCCGTAGCGAGCTGCTGGAACAGCGCACCCGTGACGCCGAGGAAGGCCGGGCCCGTGCCGAGATCGCCCGGTTGCAGGTGGAGCACGTGCTGAGTCAGCGCCTGCAGGAGCATCAGTTGCCAGGCGCCGTGCAGCGCGTGTTGCGCGAGGCCTGGAGCCAGGTGCTGTTGCTGACCTGCCTGAAGCAGGGCTACGACTCCAGCGAATGGCGCGCGGCCCTGAAGACCATGGACGATCTGATCTGGAGCATCCAGCCGCACCACGACGTGGCCTCACGGCAGCGGCTGCTGGAAATGGTGCCCGGTCTGCTCAAGGCCTTGCGCGAAGGCCTGGCCAGCGCGGCCTTCGATCCCTTCTCCACCTCTGAATTCTTCACCGAGCTCGAGTCCCTGCACGTACAGACCTTTCAGCAGACGCGCCCCGAGCTGGCGGAAGCGTCGGCGACTCCGGATGTGGTGGCGGCCGCGCCGACGCCGGTCCCTGCCGACGAACCCTTCGAGCTGCCGCGGGCAGGCGAACGGATCGCAGGCCTGACCGCCGAGTCCCTGGAGTGGGTGGATAACCTGTCGGTTGGCGCCTGGCTGGAAATCCTCGACGTCGAGCAGAAGTTGCGCTGCAAGCTGGCCGCGGTCATTCGCCCCATGGGGCGGCTGGTGTTCGTCAATCGCACCGGCATGAAGGTCCTGGATCGCACTCGCGAGGAACTGGCGCTGGATTACCAGGAAGGCCGGGTACGGCTGCTCGACGATGCTCTGCTGTTCGATCGCGCCATGACCTCGGTGATCGGCAACCTGCGTGGTCAGTCGCCGTCCTGAAACCGTTGTGGAATGAAAAAAGCCGTCCCAAGGACGGCTTTTTTTATGCCTGAGTCAGGGGCTCAGTGCAGCTTCAGGCGTGGCTCGGTCTTGCGTCTCAGGTGATCGCCGGCAAACAGCGCCAGGGCCCGCAGCGGGCCATAGAGAGCGACCTGGTGCATCCGGTAGAGCGAGACATAGAAGGTCCGCGCCAGCCAGCCTTCCAGGGTCAGGCTGCCGAGGGCGCCACCCATGAGATTGCCTACCGCGCTGAAGCGCGACAGCGAGATCAGCGAGCCGTAGTCCTTGTAGACATAGTCGGGCAACGGCTTGCCTTCCAGGCGCGCCTTGAAGGTCTTGACCAGCAGCGAGGCCTGCTGGTGGGCGGACTGGGCGCGGGGCGGTACGGTACGGGTGTCGCCCGGGGTGAGGGGGCAGGCCGCGCAGTCGCCGAGGGCAAAGACATCGGGATCGCGAGTGGTCTGCAACGTCGAATTCACCACCAGCTGGTTGATGCGATTGGTCTCGAGGCCAGCCAGGTCCTTGAGAAAGGCCGGTGCGCGGATACCGGCGGCCCAGACCTTGAGACTGGCCGGGACGAATTCGCCAGCGGTCTGCAGGCCGTCGGCCCGGACTTCCTTGACCGCCGAACTGGTCAGCACCCGGACACCGAGTTTTTCCAGCGTCCGCTGCGCCTGGCCGGCGAGGCGCTCCGGCAGGGCCGGCAGGATGCGCGGGCCAGCCTCGACCAGGGTGATGCGCAGGTCTTCGGGGCGGATGCGGTCCATGCCATAGGCCTGCAGCTCTTCGGCGGCATTGCGCAGTTCGGCGGCCAGCTCCACGCCGGTGGCGCCGGCACCGACGATGGCCACCTCGATGAATTCACCCGGCTGCTCGCTGACGTGGGCGCGCAGGTAGTGGGTCAGGAGCTTGCGGTGGAAGCGTTCGGCCTGGGCACGGGTGTCGAGGAAGATGCAGTTTTCCGCAGCGCCCGGGGTGCCGAAATCGTTGGTGGTGCTGCCGATGGCCAGCACCAGGGAGTCATAGCCGATCTCCCGCTCCGGGACCAGGATGGCGCCGTCGTCCTCGATCGCCGCCAGCTGCACCTTGCGGCGCTCGCGATCCAGACCGGTCATGCGTCCGAGCTGGAAGTCGAAGTGGTTCCACTTGGCCTGGGCAACGTAGCTCAGCTCGTCCTCGGTGGAATTGAGCGAGCCGGCGGCCACCTCGTGCAGCAAGGGTTTCCACAGGTGGGTGGCGTTGGCGTCGATCAGCACGATCTGCGCCTGGTCGCGCTTGCCCAGGCTGCGGCCCAGGCGGGTAGCCAGTTCCAGGCCGCCGGCGCCGCCGCCGACGATAACGATGCGATGGGTCATGGAGAGCACTCTTGGAGAAGGAAAGCCTTGGCCGGTCCGGGCGCGTCGCCGCAAGCGGGCGCAGTCCCGGGTCGGACGAAATCAGGGGTCGTCGCGCCGTATGGGGATCGCGGTATCTGGAGAGGAAGATGGGCGAGAACTGGTGGTTTTCAAGGGAAACAGCCTGCATCTACCCAGGCGGCGATGTCCGCGGCGACGAGAGGTAGCGCTAGTTTAACCGGGCTGGCCCGGCCATTCGACCCTAGGGAAACTGGGGTCAATCCAACACCTGTACTCGATCACCCAGGCGGATGATGCCGCTCTCCAGCACCCGGGCGGTGAGTCCGCCATGACCCCGCATGGCCTGGAAGGTACCTGCGCCCAGGCGTTCTTCCAGGCGCGCGCAGGGCTGGCACCAGCCGGTGGTTTCCAGCACCGCCTGGCCGATGCGGAAGCGGCGATTCTTCAGGCTGAAGAGATTGATTCCGGCGATGGCCAGGTTGCGTCTGAGATCGGCCGGCGCCACGGGCGTGCCGATCAGGGCCGCGACCACTGGCAGATGCTCCCATTGAATGAGGGTGACCTGGCGCTGGTTGCGTGGGGTAGGGCGGGCATGATCGCCGGTAAGACCCGCATCCCGGCGCGCCTCCACGGCCTCGATCTCGACCATGGGCGCGCGCGAGGCGGGTCGCACACCGATCCAGCGCACCTCGCCGGACTGGGGAACCTGGGCGAGCAGTTCTTTGAGCGGAATCATGGGGCTCCTCGATGCGATGGGTGGTGCCAGCCTGAGCGGTAGGGCAGGATAGCGGCCCTGATAGATCGCTCAAGAGAGGATGCCATGCGCGCAAGAGTTCTGGCGTTGTTGCTGTCGTGTCTGTTGCTGCCGCTGTCCGCGCTGGCGCTCGAGCCGGGCGAACGTGTCTCGCCCTTCACCCTGCTCGACCAGCGGGATCAGCCCTATACCTTCGACGATCAGTTGCAGGTGTTGCTGGTCGCCCGCAGCATGAGTGGCTCCGGGCTGGTGAAGGAAGCCATGCGCGACCAGCCCGCGAACTATATCGACGGCACCCGGGTGGCCTATATCGCCGACATCAGCAGCATGCCGACTGCCATCACCCGGATGTTCGCCGTGCCGGCCATGCGCAAGTACGGCTACCGGGTGCTGCTCGATCGTGAATCGCGCGTCGTGCCACGCTTCCCGGGGGATGCCGACAAGGTGCTCTGGGTGACCCTCGACCATGGCCGCTTCGTCAGCCAGCGCGAATTCAGCGACGCCAATGCCCTGCGCGACGCGCTCAAGGCCAAGGCGCGCTGATGGACAGGGTGTTCGTCGATGGCTGGTATCGCGAGGCGCGACTCTGCCCTTCGCCCAACCATAACGAACGACCGCCCGGGACGGAAGTGTCCCTGCTGGTGATCCACAACATCAGCTTGCCGCCCGGGCAGTTCGGCACCGGTTGCGTCCAGGCCTTCTTCCAGAACTGCCTGGATCACTCGGCCCATCCCTTCTTCGCGGAAATCGCCGAGCTGAAGGTGGCTGCCCACTTTCTCATCGAGCGCGACGGGGTGGTGACCCAGTTCGTGTCCTGCGAACAGCGTGCCTGGCACGCCGGGGTGTCCTGCTTCGACGGTCGTGAGAATTGCAACGACTTTTCCCTCGGCATCGAGCTGGAAGGCACCGATGAGCTGGCCTACACCGATGCTCAGTACCGTGCCCTGGGGCGGTTGGCGAGGGCCTTGCAGCGGACCTATCCGGCGATCACCGCCGAGCGTATCCAGGGCCACAGCGACATCGCGCCGGGGCGCAAGACCGATCCGGGGCCTGCCTTCGACTGGCAGCGCCTGGAGGCCGAGTTGCAGCCTGACGAGGATTAGGCCGGCGGGTCTGCCTCCCAGCCGAACACCGCGCAGGCATTGCGCGTGGTGGCGGCGGCCAGGGTCTCCGCAGAGACCTGCCACAGCGGCGCCAGGGCGGCGCAGATGGCTGGCAGATGGGTCGGACTGTTGCGCACGTCCGGGTGCATGGCCGGCGGCATATCGGGCGCGTCCGTTTCCAGCACGATGCCATCCAGTGGCAGCTGCGGCAGCACGCGCTGCAGCCGTCTGGCCTGGGGCCAGGTGGGGGCGCCACCCAGGCCGATCTTGAAGCCCAGGCGCAGGTATTCACGGGCTTCTTCGTAGCTGCCGGAAAAGGCATGGGCAATGCCGGCGCGTGGCGGCTTGAGGCGTTTCAGAATCTTGACCACATCGGCATGGGCGCGGCGCACGTGCAGCAGCACCGGCAACTCCAGCTCCATGGCCAGGCGCACCTGCTGCTCGAAGAACCAGGCCTGACGCGGCTTGTCTGGCGTCTCGATGAAATAGTCCAGACCGATCTCGCCGATTGCGCAGAGGTGGGGATCTGGCCGATGGTCCAGGCAGAAGGTCCTGAGCGCCTCGATATCGGCCTCCTGATGGCGGTGCAGGTATAGCGGATGCAGGCCTGGAGCCGCATAGAGGCCGTCATGGGCTGTTGCAACCCTCCAGAGTTGCGGCCACTGGCTGCGCTCGACCCCGATCAGTACCTGGCGCACCACGCCGATTCGCGCGCATTCGGCCAGCAGCGTGGGCCGCTCGGCGTCGAAGCCCGGGTAGTCCAGGTGGTTGTGGGTGTCGATCAGCAGGCTCATGACAGGCGGCGTTTGAGAACCCTTGGAATGGCTTGGACACCGGGCAGGTAGTGGTCGTTTTCCAGGGCGTCCAGCATCAGCTCTAGGGCCCGCTCGGTGATGACCTCGTGTTGCTGGGAGATGGCGTTGACCTTGAACGGCAGGTAGTCGAGCAACTGGGTATCGCCAAAGGTCGCCAGGCGCAAGGTGTTGCCCTCGGCCAGCGGATGATCGCGCAGCACGTCCAGCACGCCTTGCAGCAGCACATAGGAGGTGGCCAGCAGGGCGTCGGGCCAGTGGCCGAGTTCCTCGATCATCGCCTGGGCCTGAGCGCGGCCGCCGTCGCGACTGTAGTGAGGGGCATGACGCTCCCAGTGGCGCGCTGGGTGATCGGCAAGGGCGGCGGCGAAACCGGCGGCGCGCTCGCGGCTGATCACCAGGTCCGGGCGGGCGCCGATCAGGGCGATACTGTGGGTGTCGGGTGTCAGCAGAGTAGCCGCCAGTTGGCGACCGGCGGTGTGGTCGTCGCTGACCACCGAGCAGAACTGCGCGGGATCGAGCTGGCGATCGATGGCGATGATCGGGATGTTGTGTTCCTGCAGCTGCCGATAGGGCGCGTCGTCCTCGGCCAGGCTGCTGGCGGTGAACAGGCCGTCGCAGCGACGGGCGCGAAACAGCGCGATGAGCTGGCGTTCGCTGTCGGGATTGTCGTCGGTGCAGGCGATCAGCAACTGATAGCCACGCGCTCGCGCACGTCGCTCCAGCTGTTTGGCCAGACGGGCGTAGCTTGGGTTTTCCAGGTCGGGCAGCAGAAAGCCCAGGGTGTGGGTCGCCCCGCGGCGCAGGCCGGCAGCGCGCTGATCAGGCTGATAGCCGTGGGCCTCGACCACGGCCATGACTCGCGCCACGGTCGCGGCGCTGATGCGCCTTTGCGCTGCTTTGCCATTGATGACATAGCTGGCGGTGGTAAGGGATACGCCGGCCAATTGGGCGATGTCGCTGAGTTTCACGCCTGTTCCTCATCGGACCTGAATCGCCTGTGCTGTACGCCATGAACGAGACGGTCTTTATTGTGTGTTGTGCTTCAAGGATCGGCGATTATCGAGTAACGTTCCAGTCCCATTGGGTGAAACGTTTCAGCTTTCTGTTGTCCGAGGGCTGGCACGAATCTGCCAAGGGCCCTGCCACGCCTCTCCCGACGCGATTGCAGGGCTGAGCGAGCCGGCAAGCATCTATTACAAGAAAGGCACGGCGCCAGGATCGGGCGCGCGGCGCCGGAGGTATCCTTCCATGTTCGAACTCAATGCCCAGCATATCCGCATGGCCCAGCAGGCGCCGGACAAGGCGACCGCCCTGGCCATGCTCGCCGAGTCCCTGGTGGCCGATGGCCTGGTCGCCCCGGGTTATCTCGAGGGGCTCAAGGCCCGCGAGGCCCAGGGCTCCACCTACCTCGGCCAGGGTATCGCCATTCCCCACGGTACACCTCAAACCCGCGACCAGGTGCATGTCACCGGCGTACGGATGATGCAGTTTCCGCACGGGGTGGACTGGGGCGACGGTCAATTGACCTACCTGGCCATCGCCATCGCCGCCAAATCCGACGAACACCTGCGCATCCTGCAGCTGCTGACCCGCGCCCTGGGCGAAAGCGACCTGCAACAGGCCTTGCGCGATGCCCGCGAGCCCCAGCAGATCCTCGATCTGCTGCAGGGCGCGCCTCAGGCGCTGGCGCTGGACGAAGAACTGGTGCAGCTGGCCATCGACGCCGAGGACCTGGAAGACCTGGCCTGGCAGGGTGCGCGCATGCTCAAGCACATGGAATGCGTGGGCGCCGGTTTTGCCGGTGCGTTGCAGGCCAGCCAGCCGCTGCCCCTGGGCGATGGCCTCTGGTGGCTGAACAGCGAAACCGCCGTGAAGCGTCCCGGTCTGGCGTTCGTCACCCCGCTCCAGACCCTGCAACTCGAGGACCAGCCGGTGCGTGGCCTGTTCTGCCTGGCCAGCCTCGGCGAGGGCCATCGCGCACTGCTCGAACGTCTCTGCGATCTGCTCGTCGCCGGCCGTGGTCAGGAACTGGCCCAGGCCACCTCGCGTCGTGCCGTGCTCCAGGCTCTGGGGGGCGAAGTGGCCCCCGACTGGCCCAGCGCCCAGGTGGTGCTGGCCAACGCCCATGGCCTGCATGCCCGTCCGGCCAAGGAGCTGGCGCGTCTGGCCAAGGCCTATGACGGCGAGATCCGCGTGCGCGTCGACGCGGGCGCCCCGGTTTCGGCCAAGAGCCTGTCGCGCCTGCTGGCCCTGGGTGCTCGGCGCGGCCAGACCCTGGAATTCCTGGTCGAACCCGGTACCCCAGCCGAAGCCGCGCTCAACGATCTGATCGGCGCGGTGCAGGCTGGTCTTGGCGAAGAGGTCGAGCCGGTCACCGCCAGCGCCCCGGCAACGGCCGCTGCCTCCCGGGTCACCGCCATCAGCCTGGTGGACCCCTCCGAACAACTGCCGCTGGCCCCGGGCGATCACGCCCAGGCGGTGGCCGCCGCACCGGGCCTGGCCGTGGGGCCAGCCCATGTGGTGGCGCCCCAGCAATTCGACTATCCCGCCACCGGGGAAGGCGCCGCCGCAGAACGGCAGCGGCTGGATACCGCCCTGGCCGTGGTGCGCACCGATATTGAAGCGCTCATCGCGCGCAGCGAGGCCAGTGCTCTGCGCGAGATCTTCCTGACCCACCTGGAGATGCTGGAAGACCCGGACCTGCAGCAGGGCATCACGGCCCGGCTCAAGGCCAACGCCAGCGCCGCGGCTGCCTGGGATGCCCAGATCGAAGCGGCGGCCAGCCAGCAGGAGGCCTTGCACGACCGGCTGCTCGCCGAGCGCGCCGCCGATCTGCGCGACGTCGGTCGCCGGGTGTTGGCCCAGCTGTGTGGCGTCGAATCGGCGCGCGAACCCGAAGAACCCTATGTACTGGTGATGGACGAGGTCGGCCCGGGCGATGTCGCCCGACTGGATCGCGAGCGCGTCTGCGGCATCCTCACCGCCCGCGGCGGCGCCAGCTCCCACAGCGCCATCGTCGCCCGCGCCCTGGGCATTCCGGCCATCGTCGGTGCCGGTCGCCGCGTGCTGGATCTGGCGCCACGCAGCGTGCTGCTGCTGGATGGCGACAAGGGCACCCTGGAAATCGCCCCGGATGCCAGTCGTATCGAAGCCGTGCAGCGTGAGCGCGAGGTCCAGGCCGAGCGCCGTCGCGCCGCCGAGGCCCGCCGTTTCGAAAGCGCCACCACCCGCGACGGCCATCAGGTCGAGATCGCCGTGAACCTGGGCGACACCGCCCAGGCCGCCGCTGCGGTGGAGCAGGGCGCCGAAGCCGTCGGCCTGCTGCGCACCGAGCTGGTGTTCATGAGCCATGACGCTGCGCCCGATGAGGCGACCCAGGAGCAGGAATACCGCCGCGCGCTGGATGGTCTCGCCGGCAAGCCGCTGGTGGTCCGTACCCTGGACGTCGGCGGCGACAAGCCGCTGCCCTATCTGCCGTTGCCGCCGGAAGAGAATCCCTTCCTCGGCATCCGCGGCATCCGCCTGACCCTGCGCCGCCCGGAACTGCTGGAAACCCAGCTGCGCGCCCTGCTCAAGGCCGCCGATGGTCGGCCGCTGCGGATCATGTTCCCCATGATCGGGCGGGTGGAGGAGTGGCGCCAGGCGCGCGACGTGCTCGACCGCCTGCGCCAGGAGATCCCCACCACCGATCTGCAGGTCGGCATCATGATCGAGGTGCCCTCGGCCGCGCTGCTGGCGCCGGTCCTGGCCCCGGAAGTGGACTTCTTCAGCGTCGGCACCAACGACCTCACCCAGTACACCCTGGCCATCGACCGTGGCCATCCGCTGCTGTCCGGCGAGGCCGATGGCCTGCACCCCAGTGTGCTGCGCCTGATCGACATGACGGTGCGCGCCGCCCATGCCCACGGCAAGTGGGTGGGCGTCTGCGGCGAGCTGGCGGCCGATCCCCTGGCGGTGCCGGTCCTGGTCGGTCTGGGCGTGGACGAGCTGTCGGTCTCGGCGCGTAGTGTGCCGCTGGTCAAGGCCCGGGTGCGCGAACTGGAACTGCGCCTGGTGCAGTCCTGCGCTGCGCGAGCCCTGGAGCTGGCCACCGCCGACGAAGTCCGGCAAAGCGTGGAGGCCCTGCGATGAGCCGCATCCTCACCCTGACCCTCAACCCGGCGCTGGACCTCACCGTGCAGTTGCCGGCGCTCAAGCCTGGCGCGGTGAATCGCAGCGAGGCGGTGATCGTCCATGCCGCCGGCAAGGGCATCAATGTCGCCCAGGTGCTGGCCGATCTTGGCCACGAACTGACGGTGAGCGGCTTTCTCGGCGCCGACAACGCGTCGGCCTTCGAGGCCCTGTTCGCCCGTCGCGGCTTCACCGACGCCTTTGTCCGCGTGCCCGGCGAGACCCGCAGCAACCTCAAGCTGGCCGAGGCCGCTGGCCGCATCACCGACATCAACGGGCCTGGCCCTGAGGTGTCCGCCGCCGCCCAGCAGGAATTGCTGGAAACCCTGGATCGCCTGGCCCCCGGCCATGACGCCGTGGTGGTGGCGGGTAGCCTGCCGCGCGGGGTGACCCCCGAGTGGCTGGCCGCCCTGGTCGGGCGCCTCAAGTCGCTGGGCCTGCCGGTGGCGCTGGATACCAGTGGCGCCGCCTTGCGTGCCGCCCTGGCCGCCGGCCCCTGGCTGATCAAGCCCAATACCGAAGAGCTGGCCGAAGCCTGTGGTGCCCCGGCCGAGACCGCTACCGAGCAGGCGCTGCTGGTCGAACAGCTGCGCGCCCTGGGCATCGAGCACCTGGTGATCTCCCAGGGCGCCGACGGCGTGCGCTGGTATGGCGCCCAGACCCTGGAGGCGCAGCCGCCAACCGTCACCGTGGCCAGCACCGTTGGCGCAGGGGATTCCCTGCTGGCCGGCATGTTGCACGGCCTGCTCACTGGCCAGTCGCCGGAACGCACCCTGACCACGGCCACCGCTATCGCGGCCCTGGCGGTCACCCAGATCGGCTTCGGCATTAAAGATCCCGCGCAACTCGCCACCTTCGAAGACCAGGTGCAGGTGCGTGTCCTTCCCGACTTTCCGTTAGAACAAGAATCAGGGGTAACCCCATGAACATCGCCATCGTCACGACCTGCCCGACCGGCATGGTCACCAGCGTGCTCAGCGCACGTCTGCTGGACGCCGCCGCCCAGCGCCGCGGCTGGACCACCAGCGTCGAGATCCACGACGGCCCCGAGGCCACCCTGCTGACCGACGACCAGGTGGCCCGCGCCGAACTGGTGGTGGTGGTCCACACCGGCGCAGTCGATCTGTCGCGCTTCGTCGGCAAGCGTGTCTACCGCGCCGCCCCGGCAGAGGCCCTGCGCGACGTCGATGCTTTCCTGCAACGTGCCACCAGCGAAGCCAAGGTGCTGGAGCAGGCACCGGCCGCCACTGGCGCTGCGCCGAGCGTGTCGGCCACTGCCAGCGAGACGCCACGGCTGGTGGCCATCACCGCCTGCCCGACCGGGGTCGCCCATACCTTCATGGCCGCCGAGGCGCTGCAGAACGCGGCCAAGAAGCTTGGTTATCGCCTGCATCTGGAAACCCAGGGCTCGGTGGGGGCGCGCAATCCGCTGCCGGCCGAGGCCATCCGCGAGGCCGACGTGGTGCTGCTGGCCACCGACATCGAGGTCAACGTCGAGCGCTTCGCCGGCAAGCGCGTCTATCGCTGTGGGACTGGTGTGGCGCTCAAGCAACCCGAGGCGACCATCAAGAAGGCCCTGGCCGAAGGCGAGACCCTGGCCGGCAGCGCCGCGCCGGCAGCGGGCGAGGGCGCCAAGCCCGCGAAGAAAGAGAGTGCGGGTGTCTACAAGCACCTGCTCACCGGGGTGTCCTACATGTTGCCGATGGTGGTGGCGGGCGGTCTGCTGATCGCGCTGTCCTTCGTCTTCGGTATCGAGGCCTTCAAGGAGCAGGGCACCCTGGCGGCGGCCCTGATGCAGATCGGTGGCGACTCGGCCTTCAAGCTGATGGTACCGGTACTGGCCGGCTACATCGCCTATTCCATCGCCGACCGCCCGGGACTTGCACCCGGCATGATCGGCGGCTGGTTGGCGGCCAGTCTGGGCAGCGGCTTCATTGGCGGCATCATCGCCGGCTTCCTGGCCGGCTACTTGGCCAAGGCCATCGCCCAGCACGTTCGCCTGCCCGCCAGCGTCGAGGCGCTCAAGCCGATCCTGATCATCCCGCTGTTCGCCAGCCTCATCGTCGGCCTGGTGATGATCTATCTGGTCGGCACCCCGGTGGCCGGCGCTCTGAGTCGTCTCACCGACTTCCTCAACAACCTGGGCACCAGCAACGCCGTGCTGCTCGGCCTGATCCTCGGCGCCATGATGTGCATCGACTTCGGTGGCCCGATCAACAAGGCGGCCTATGCCTTCACCGTCGGCCTGCTGGCGTCCAAGACCTACGGGCCGATGGCCGCCACCATGGCCGCCGGCATGGTGCCGCCCATCGGCATGGGCATCGCCACCCTGCTGGCGCGGCACAAGTTCGCCCAGAGCGAGCGCGAGGCGGGCAAGGCGGCCTCGGTGCTGGGCCTGTGCTTCATCTCCGAAGGCGCGATTCCTTTCGCCGCCAAGGACCCACTGCGGGTGATCCCGGCCAGCGTGATCGGCGGGGCCCTTACCGGTGCCCTGGTGATGCTGTTCAACTGCAAGCTGATGGCGCCGCACGGCGGCCTCTTCGTGCTGCTGATCCCCAATGCCATCAGCCATGCCTGGCTGTACCTGGGCGCCATCGCCGCCGGCAGTCTGGTTACCGGCGTCATCTACGCGGTGCTCAAGCGCAACGAAGCGGCAACGGAGCTGGTGCCCGCCGCCTGATCCAGGCGCTGGCAATACCGCGGTAACAAGAGGTTACACTGGGAGGCTTCCGCCTCCTGGTGTCCTCGTCTCCATGTCCGATCACGTCTTTCCCGATACCGATCCCGAAGTCGCCGCCCGGCGTCGGTTGCATCTGCTGCGCCATCGCCGACGGCGTCGGCTGCGCCAGTGGCGCCAGCGCATCGCCTTCTGGGTCGGCGCGGTGCTGGTGGGTCTGGCCGGTCTGGCCTTCGCCTGGCTGGCCGATGCCTCCTTCGGCCTCTTTCAGAAGATGCTGCAGCACAGTGCGATCTGGCCCTGGTTGGTGACACCCCTGGGTTTTGCGCTGCTGGTCTGGCTGACGCAAGGCGCGCTGCGCGATGCCCGCGGCAGCGGCATTCCCCAGGTCATCGCCACCCTCGAACGACCCGAAGCGGACCTGCGTGCGCGCCTGCTGGCGCCGCCCATCGCCCTCGCCAAGCTGCTGCTTACCGCCGGTGCCCTGCTGGTGGGCGGCTCGGTGGGGCGTGAAGGGCCCACCGTTCATGTCGGCGCGGCCCTGCTCTATGGCTTCGGCAAGCGCCTCGGGTTGCACGGGCGCAGAACCCTGTCCGGACTGATCCTCGCCGGCGGCGCCGCCGGAATCGCCGCGGCCTTCAACACGCCCCTGGGCGGGGTGGTCTTCGCCATCGAGGAGCTGACTCACACCTTCGAGCAGCGTTTCAGCGGCCTGGTGCTCACCGCCGTACTGCTCGGCGGCATCGTCACCCTGGGTATCGTCGGCCCCTACAGCTACCTCGGCGCCCTGGATCTGCGCCTGACCTGGGGCCTGGGCTGGATCGGGGTAGCCGTCATCGGGGTCGTCGGTGGACTGCTGGGTGGCTGCTACGGTCGCCTGGTGCTGCCCACCGACCAGGGCTGGCTCGGTCGCCTCAACGCCCTGCGTGGTCGGCGCCCGGTCGCCTTCGCCGCAGGCTGCGGGCTGGTGTTGGCGGCCCTGGGGCTGATCTCCGGTCAGCATGTGTTCGGTACCGGCTATGCCGAGACCCATGCCATCCTGGCCGGCGAGCCGGTGACCGGGGGCGACTTCCTGCTGTGGAAATTCCTCGCCAACGTCGTTTCCTATCTGGCCGGGGTGCCGGGTGGCCTGTTCTCGCCCTCGCTGGCGGTCGGTGCGGCCCTGGGGCCCTGGCTGGTCGACTGGCTGCCCGGTATCAGCCTGGCGCAATGCGCCCTGCTGGGGGTGGCCGCCTATCTCGCCGGCGTCACCCGCACGCCGCTGACCGCCACCGTCATCACCCTGGAGCTGGCCCATAGCCCGGACATGGCGTTGCCGGTGCTGGCGGCTTGCCTGCTGGCCGCTGCCGTTTCCGGCTGGCTGATGCCGGTGCCGCTTTACCATGCGCTGTCGCAGCAGGTGCTCAATGCCCTCACGCCCCGGCGGAACTAGGCCCTAGCGCCCACCACCGATGTCCAGCAGCGCGCCGGTGGTGTAGGAGGCTTCATCCGACAGCAGCCAGAGGATGCCGGCCGCGATCTCTTCGGCCTCACCCGCGCGGCCTAGCGGAGTAGTCATGCCCAGGCGCTCGGCGCGTCCCGGCTGGCCGCCACTGGCGTGGATGTCGGTGAGGGTGACGCCCGGTCGCACGGCATTGACGCGCACCCCGTGGGGCCCGAGCTCCTTGGCCAGGCCAAGGGTCAGGGTATCCAGCGCCGCCTTGCTGGCGGCGTAGTCGACATATTCGTTGGGCGAGCCCAGGCGCGCGGCGATGGACGAGACGTTGACGATGGCGCCACCGCGACCGCCCCGTTCGCGGGACAGGTGGCGGGCCGCCTCGCGCGCGCAGAGAAAGGCGCCATAGACGTTGACCTCGAACATCCGCCGCAACCGCTCGGCGCTCATCTCCACCAGCGGCTGCGAGCGGTCGACGATCCCGGCGTTGTTGACGAAGCCGTCCAGCCCGCCGAAGCGCGCCACCGTGCGCTCGAACAATGCCACCACCTCGGCTTCATGGGCGACGTCTGCACGCACGGCCAACCCTTCCGCACCCTGGGCTTCGATCTCGGCCAGGGTGGCCTGGGCCGCGGCCTCATCCTGACGATAGTTGAAGGCGATATTCCAGCCGCGGGCGGCGGCGCCAATGGCCGTGGCACGGCCGATACCGCGACTTGCACCGGTGATGAGCAGGGTCTTGCGCATGATGGAAACCTCGGTCTAGAGAGAGGAGAGGGGTAACGTCTAACCGTCTGATGGGTCGAAAAAAGCTTGGACGTCCCCTTCGTTTCGCCTAAAAGTAAGGCGAACGGCACGCGCCGCATTATCCGCGGCCACTTCGCGATCTGATTCCCAGGCTTGTCTGAAAAGTCACCAAGTGAAGGTGAGGCAAGGCAAAAATCAGCGAAGAAGCGCAGTTTACGAGCGGTAAATGAGCATTCTGAGTTGATTTTTAACGCAGCATCACCGATGCGCAGGTACTTTTCAGACAAAGCTCAAGCGCTTGCAGAGGTCAATCCTGATGACAAGACCCCGCTTCATCTCGCCCAACGAAGTTTCCGCGCTCCGTACCAACATTCTCTCCAAGCTTACCTACGCCGTCGGCAAGGACCCCGACAACGCCCTCGACCACGACTGGTTCCAGGCCACTGCCCTGGCGGCCCGCGACTACATCGTCGATCGTTGGATGAGTCGTACCCGCGACGCCTATCGCACCGGTCAGAAACGGGTCTACTACCTCTCCCTGGAATTCCTCATCGGTCGGTTGCTGATCGACAGCCTGTCCAACCTCGGCATCCTCGAAGAGACCCGCCGCGCCCTGGCTGACCTGGGTGTCGACCTGGAGCGTATCCGCGGGCTGGAGCCGGACGCCGCCCTGGGCAACGGTGGCCTCGGCCGCCTGGCCGCCTGCTTCATGGAGAGCATGGCCACCCTGGGCATCGCCAGCCATGGCTACGGCATTCGCTACGAGCATGGCCTGTTCCGCCAGGTGATCGCCGATGGCTTCCAGCTGGAGCAACCGGAAAACTGGCTGGATTTCGGCAACCCCTGGGAATTCGAACGCGCCGAGGTGGTGTACGAGATCGGCTTTGGCGGCCATGTCGCCCCCTATGGCGAAGGCGATCCGCGGCGCCAGGTGTGGACGCCCGGCGAGCGCATCCGTGCGGTGGCCTATGACACCCCGGTGATCGGCTGGGGCGGGGAGGGCGCCAATACCCTGAGACTCTGGCGCGCCCGGCCGCTGGAGATCCTCCACCTGGAAACCTTCAACGCCGGCGACCACGTTGGTGCCGTGGCCAACGAGGCCCGCGCCGAGAGCATCTCGCGGGTGCTCTATCCCGCCGACAGCAGCGAAGCCGGCCAGGAGCTGCGCCTGCGCCAGGAGTACTTCTTCGTCGCCGCCTCCCTCGCCGACCTGACCCGCCGCCATCTCAAGCAGCACAACGACCTGCTCAGCCTGCCCGAGCACGTGTCCATCCAGCTCAACGACACGCACCCGGCCATCGCCGTGGCCGAGCTGATGCGGCTGCTGGTGGACGTCCACGGCATTCCCTGGGACGCCGCCTGGAGCACCACCGTCGGCACCTTGAGCTACACCAACCACACCCTCCTGCCTGAGGCGTTGGAGACCTGGCCGGTGCAGCTGATGGAGCGTCTGCTGCCGCGGCACATGCAGATCATCTACCTGATCAACGCCCAGTTCCTTGACTCCCTGCGCGCCCGCGGCGAGACCGATGGCGCCATGATCTCCTATGTCTCCCTGATCGACGAAAGCCAGGGCCGCCGGATACGCATGGGCAATCTGGCCTTCCTCGGCTCCCACAGCATCAACGGCGTGTCCGGGCTGCATACCGACCTGATGCGCAAGACGGTTTTCCGCTCCTTGCACCGGCTCTATCCGGATCGCATCAACAACAAGACCAACGGCATCACCTTCCGCCGCTGGCTGCACCAGGCCAATCCGGCGCTCACCGACCTCCTGGTGGATACCCTCGGTCAGGGCGTGCTGCACGACCCCGAAAAGACCCTGCCGCACCTCAAGCCCTATGCCAACGACAGCAACTTCCGCGAGCGTTTCGCCCTGCAGCGCCAGCGCAACAAGGACACCTTCGTAGGTCTGGTGAAGCAGCGGATGGAGATTGATCTCGATCCCGGCGCGCTGTTCGACGTCCAGATCAAGCGTATCCACGAGTACAAGCGGCAGCTGATGAATCTGCTGCAGACCATTGCCCTCTACCAGGCCATCCGCGACAACCCCAATGGCGACTGGACGCCGCGGGTGAAGATCTTCGCCGGCAAGGCTGCGGCCAGCTATCACCAGGCCAAGCTGATCATCAAGCTGGCCAACGACGTGGCCAAGGTGGTCAACAACGATCCCCTGACCCGCGACCTGCTCAAGGTGGTCTTCCTGCCCAACTACAACGTCAGCCTCGCCGAGGTCATCATCCCGGCGGCGGATCTGTCCGAGCAGATTTCCACTGCCGGCATGGAGGCCTCGGGCACCAGCAACATGAAGTTCGGCCTCAATGGCGCCCTCACCATCGGCACCCTGGACGGCGCCAACGTGGAGATGTGCGAGCTGATCGGTGAGGAGCACATGTTCATCTTCGGCCTCAAGGCGGCCGAGGTGGAAGAGCGCCAGCGCAGTGGTGGCATCTCCTCGGACATCATCGAGAATTCGCCCCGGCTTGCCCAGGTACTGGCCGGGCTGCGCGCCGGGCAGTTCTCGCCCGAGGAGCCGGCGCGCTACAACAGCCTGCTGGACGTCCTGACCTGGCACGATCGCTTCCTGGTCTGCGCCGACTTCGACGCCTACTGGGATGCCCAACGCCAGGTCGAAACCCGCTGGCAGCAGCCGGACAAGTGGTGGCAATCGGCGGTGATCAACACCGCCAGCATGGGCTGGTTCTCGTCGGACCGTACCATCCGCGAATACGCCACGGAGATCTGGAGGGCGTTGTAGCCGAGTACGTTTCGCGGCCATGGCGGCGATAGACCGTAGGTTGGGTTGAGACGGCTCCATCGTCGAAGCCCAACATTGCCGGTCCCCGAGGCGACGTTGGGCTTCGCTACGCTCAACCCAACCTACGGGGGCCGGCCATGGCCGCGATCAACTACCCCCGGTTGAGAACCCCCGCCTTCCACGACGTCTACATCCTTGCAGCCTCCGCCTCGCAAGCGTTCATCTGGAGCCCCCATGCCCCGTACCTTCACCCGCCTCGAAGCGGGCAATCCAGCCCATTACGGTGCCACCGTCGTCGACGGCGGGATCAACTTCGCCGTCTGGTCCCCTGCCGCCGAAGCCGTCGAACTCTGCCTCTACGATGCCAAGGGTGAGGCCGAGACCCAGCGCCTGGCCTTTCGCGAACATGAGGGCGGCGTCTGGCATGGTTTTCTACCTGGCGCCAAGCCAGGCCTGAGGTACGGCTTGCGCGCCCAGGGCGCCTATCGGCCCCAGGATGGGCTCAGATTCAATGCCCAAAAATTGCTGGTGGATCCCTGGGCCCTGGCGGTGGACCGGCCGTTCCAGCTGCACCCCAGTACCTATGGCTTCCACCCCGAAGACCCCAACCGCCCGGACGAGCGCGACAGCGGCGCCCATGTCCCCAAGGCCATCGTCCTGCCTTCGCTCGACGCCCTGACGCCCGCACCCAAGCGTCGCGACGCCGGACTGATCTACGAGCTGCACGTCCGCGGCCAGACCAAATTGCATCCAAAGGTCCCAGCCCGCCAGCGCGGCACCCTCGCGGCGTTGCGGCATCCTGCGCTGATCGAGCATTGGCAGCGTCTCGGCGTCACCACCCTGGAACTGCTGCCCATCGCCGCCTGGGCCGACGACCGTCACCTGCCGGCCCTTGGGCTGGCCAATTACTGGGGCTACAACCCGGTGGTCATGGCCGCCGTCGATCCTCGCCTGGCCGGGCGCGATGCCCTGGGCGAATTGCGCGAGACCGTGGCCACCCTGCAGGCGGCCGGCTTCGAGGTGCTGCTCGACGTGGTCTTCAACCATACCGGCGAAGGGGATGAACTGGGCCCGACCTTCAACCTGCGTGGCCTGGACAACGCCGGCTACTACCGCCTGCAGCCAGACGATCCGGCCCGCTATATCAACGACATGGGTTGCGGCAACTGCCTGGCACTCTACAGCCCGCCGGCGCTGCGCCTGACCCTGGACAGCCTGCGCCACTGGGTCACCGCCGCCGGCGTCGACGGCTTCCGCTTCGACCTGGCACCGGCGCTGGGTCGCCTGGAAAGCGGTTTCGATCGTGACGCACCACTGCTCCAGGCGCTGGCCCAGGATCCGGTCCTGCGCCAGGTGCGACTGGTGGCCGAGCCCTGGGACATCGGCCCTGGTGGTCATCAGGTCGGTGCCTTCCGCGCGCCCTGGCAGGAGTGGAACGACGCCTTTCGTGACGACGTCCGCCGTTTCTGGCGCGGCGACGAAGGCCTGCGCGGTGCCCTGGCGACCCGTCTGGCCGGCAGTGCCGATCTGTTCGGCACGGGCGATCGCCCACTGCGCACCAGCGTCAACTTCATCACCGCCCACGACGGCTTCACCCTGGCCGACCTGGTCAGCTACGCCGAAAAGCACAACGACGCCAACGGCGAAGACAATCGCGACGGCACCACCGACAACAAGAGCTGGAACAACGGCGCGGAGGGCCCGAGCGACGATCCCTCCATCCAGGAGGCCCGTGCCGCCGACCAGCGCGCCCTGCTGGCGACCCTGATCCTCGCCGGGGGTGAACCCATGCTCACCGCTGGCGACGAATTCGGCCGCACCCAGCAGGGCAACAACAATGCCTATGTGCAGGACAATGAACTGTCCTGGCTGGACTGGCAGCAGGCCGCCAGCCGCGCCGGGCAACGGCAGAGTGCCTTCGTCGGCCGCCTCATGGCGCTACGCCAGGAACTACTGGCCTTGCAGGCACAGCGGCTGCTGGGCCGCCCTGATTCCCGTGGCTGGGTGAGGATCGAATGGCTCGATGCCGACGGCGTGTCGATGGACGACGGTCGCTGGCAAGCCGGGGGCAGCTTGCCGCTTGCGCTCACCCTGGAATCCCTCGATGGCGAGGATCAACCCGAGGCGGCGCGAATCTGGCTGGCCTTCCAGCCGCGCCGGGAGGAGATCGAGCTGCGTCTGCCCCCATCACGTGACGGACATCACTGGGTGATACAGCTGGACAGCCGCCGGCCTGAACTGGAACCGGACTCGGCAGTCTATCCCAGCGCCGAAAACCTCCGTGTTGGCCGAGGCGTACTGCTGGCCGTGGAGACCCCGGACGCGCCCTAGGCGCCCGTTCCCGGTCGGCAGCCAGCGCTGATCGCTTTCTCACCTGTCGAGGAAGCGGCAAATCGGCACTGGCTGGCAGACCCGGCCTGTCGGTCCGCTCTGCTTGAGACGGAGCTTGAGCTTTGGCGCTACACTCGCGCCCATCATTACAAGGAGCACCGCGATGTCCCGGATATCCCTCAGTCGTTACCTCATCGAGCAGACCCGCAGCCACAAGACCCCGGCCGACCTGCGCTTCCTCATCGAAGTCGTGGCACGGGCGTGCAAGCGCATCAGCTACGAGGTGTCCAAGGGGGCGCTGGGTGGCGTGCTCGGCAGCATGGGCACCGAGAACGTCCAGGGCGAGGTGCAGAAGAAGCTGGACGTGCTGTCCAACGAGATCCTGCTGGAAGCCAACGAGTGGGGCGGCACCCTGGCCGGCATGGCCTCCGAGGAAATGGACCAGGTTCACCAGATTCCCGGTCACTACCCCAAGGGCGCCTACCTGCTGATGTTCGACCCGCTGGACGGCTCGTCCAACATCGACGTCAACGTCTCCGTCGGCACCATCTTTTCCATCCTGCGCAAGGACTTCGTCAGCAGCACCACCGGTGACGTGACCGAAGAAGCCTTCATGCAGAAGGGTACCGAGCAGGTCGCTGCCGGCTACGCCATCTACGGTCCCCAGACCATGCTGGTGCTGACCCTGGGCGACGGCGTCAAGGGCTTTACCCTGGATCGTGAGCTGGGCAGCTTCGTCCTGACCCACGAAGACATCACCATTCCCGAGTCCACCGCCGAATTCGCCATCAACATGTCCAACCAGCGTCACTGGGAAGCCCCGGTCAAGCGCTACGTGGACGAGCTGCTGGCCGGCAAGGAAGGCCCCCTGGGCAAGAACTACAACATGCGCTGGATCGCCTCCATGGTGGCCGACGTCCATCGCATCCTTACCCGCGGCGGCATCTTCATGTACCCCCGCGATGCCCGTGAGCCCGAGAAGCCCGGCAAGCTGCGTCTGATGTACGAGGCCAACCCCATGTCCATGTTGGTCGAGCAGGCCGGTGGTGCCGCCACCAACGGTCACCAGCGCATCCTCGACGTCCAGCCCGACGGCCTGCACCAGCGCGTGGCCGTGTTCATGGGTTCCAAGGAAGAAGTCCAGCGCGTGACCGAGTACCACCGTCAGCGTTGATCCCTCCTGCCGGGCCGCCTGCAACGGGCGGTCCGGTTCGCCTGTCGCCTCACCCGTTCAGCTCCGATTCAATCCCCTTAATCCGCTGCTAATCCGCGTCCGCCAAAGATGGCCGCGCAGCCGGTCGGGCTGTATTCGAATCGTGTGAGGATCTTTCCACCATGAACGCCCTGAAATCCCGTGTCGTCCTCTTCGGCCTGCTGGCCCTGGCCAGTCACCAGGTTTTCGCCGCCGATACCCAGAATTTCGCCGGCCTCACCTATGGCAAGAGCTACGACAACTTCAGCGACAGCCACGCCCTCGACGGCAACCTGAACAGCCCTGACACCGATGGCGCCATCGATGGCAGCAACACCTGGGGTCTACGCGTCGGTCAGCAGAACGCTGCCGGTCGCTACTACGCCACCCTCGACCAGGCAAGCGGCAGCAGCGATGGCCTGAGGCTGAAGCAGCAGGATCTCACGGGGAGCTACGATGCCTTTTACCCCCTGGGCAGCAATACCAAGCTGTTCGGCGGTGGCACCCTGGGCGTCGCCCGGCTCACCCAGGACGGTTCCAGTTTTGGACACGAGAGCGACACCGGCTATGTGGCCGGCGTCCAGGCGGGCATTCTGCAGCAGGTCAATGAGCGCACCTCCCTGGAAGCCGGCTACCGCTATCTGCGCAGCAACGCCAAGCCGGACATCGACCAGGACGGCGCCAAGCTCGGTTCCAGCCGGCTCGACAGCAGCAAGGAAATCTATGTGGGTATGAACGTCTACTTCTAAGGCGCGGCCGGGGCGACAGCGGTCGTCCCGGTCTTCTTCAGCCGTAGGGGTCCAGGCCCGAGAAGGTCGCCACCAGCGCCACGGCGACCACGCCCAGAACGATCTCCGCGGCGGTGGCCCGGCGCAACAGCGTCAAGGCAGGCGCCTGCCGCCTCAGGCGGGGTACCAGCAGATAACGATTGGCCAGGGCCAGGGCAACCATCGCCGCCACCACCAGCACCTTGCCAAGCAGCAGACCGGAGTAGGGCGTCAGCTGCAGCAGGCCATCCGGGCCCAGGATCAACAGGCTGTTGAAGACACCGCTGAGCAGCGCCAGCGCCACGCTGATCTGCCCGGGCAGGGAGTAGCTGCGCAGCAGTTGCTGAACGTCATCGCGCAGGGCGCTCGGCGGTCGCTGCAGACACAGCAGCACCCCGGGCAGGCTGCCTAGCCAGAGACCCGTGGTCAGCAGATGAACGCCTTGATTGAGCTGATGCACCAGGCCCAGCCCACCTGCCGTCGCGGCGGCATGGCCACCTAGGGCCAGACTGGCCAGCAGCAGGCCACTGAATCCCCACAGCCAGCGGCTGCCGCGGACCCCAGGCCCCACCAGCAGCCACAGAGACAGCAACAAGCCCAGAGGCAGTTGCCAGCGCCAGCCGTGGCCGGCCGCCGTGCCCAGGTAGAGTTGCCACAAGGGCAGGTTGAAGGCATCTCCCCAGCCATCGCCCACCAGCGCCGCCTGCAAGGGCAGCTGACTCAGTACCCCGAGGAGCAAAAGCGTGCCCAGCAGGCGGGCGGTGAGTCGTGCCCGCTCCAGCAGCCAGAGACGCAATGCGGGTCGACCGAGCCAGAGCGCCAGCGCCAGATAGCCCCAGGTCAGCAGCAGCGGCAACAGGAAGAGGGCACGGGCGAGCGGACGCCAGGCGTCGGGCGTTGCCAGTCCGCCATCCATCGTTACTGGACGGTGAAGCGGTAGTCGCCCTGGGTCTTGTGCCCATCCTTGGCCAGTACGCGCCATTTCACCTGATAGCGGCCCGGCGCCAGCGGCGCCTCCAGCGGAACGTCCAGGGTGCGTTCGTCGCGGCCGGAAATGACCTTGCCCGTGGTGATGGCCGTGCTGGCCTGACCATCCAGGCGTTGCAGCTGCACCTGGCTCAGGGACGCCTCGATGCCTTCGGAAAAGCTCAGGCTCAACTGTTTCGGCGCCTGGCTGGTGCTGTCGGGTGCAGGCTCGGCGGTCTTGAGGTGACCATGGGCCAGGGCCAGCCCCGGCAACAGCAGGCAGGTCAGAGCGAGGCGACGAGCGTGACGCAGGACAGCGGTCATGGAGATCTCCAGCGGCAGAAGGAAACCGCCAGCTTAGCAGTCCGTCCGGGCGGCGTCCGCGCCTGGAGCCTGTTCCGCGGCACGCGCCGCGCACTCGACGAAGGTCCGTGCGGTGCAGGTCCGGCAGACCTCCGGATCCAGACGTGGATAGATGCTGCGCAAGGCCTGATCCTTGGACGAGAAGACATGGCCTTCGCCCAGCTCCTTGAGAAAGCCGGTCTTGGCGAACAGCTGCAGCACTGGGGTACGAGGGCGGTGGAAATAGAGATCGCCGCCCAGGGCCCGGCGCTCGCGCCACTCGCGGCGCCACAGGTCGTTACCGGCCAGGTCGATGAAGTTCATGCTCTTGGTCATGAACAGGGCATGTTTCTGCCCAGGTTGGGCGCTGCGAAAGCCGTCCAGCTGATCCCCGACATGGGGCACGGCGCCAAAGAACACCGAGCCCTCCACCCGCACCAGCTTGAGTTGCGGACACTCCTGCGCCGGCTGGCCCAGTTCGTCCAGCGGGGTGAAACGGCGCTCGGGGGTACGGGGATCCGGCACCAGCGGGCGAATAGCCGGATGCGAAGTGCGATAGAGATAGGCCACCAGGGAGACCAGGGTGCCCAACAGCACGGCCCGGTCCAGGGCGATGGTCAGGGTCGCCAGAAAGGTCACTCCCGCGACCAGGGCCTCGGTGCGGCTGACCCTTAGGACCTCGCGCCAGCGCCCCAGATCCAGCAGGCCGCGCGCCACCAGTAGCAGGGTAGCGGCGATAGCTGCCAGGGGAGTGGCGGCGATCAAGGCACCCCCGAACGCCACTAGCGCCACCACCAGCAGGGCGGCGAACACCGCCGCCAGTGGGGTGCGGGCGCCGGCTTCGAAATTGGGCATGGAGCGGTTCAGCGAGCCGCAGGAGACATAGGCCGAAAAGCAGCCGCCCACTAGGTTGGCCAACCCCTGGCCACGGAATTCGCGATTGACGTCCAGCCGCTGCCCGGAGCGCTGGGCCACCGCCTTGGCGATCGACAGCGACTGCCCCAGTGCCACCAGCGTCAGGGCCACGGTGATCCCGGAAAGATTGCCCAGGTCCTGCAGGGTGACGTTGGGCAGATGGAAGGGCGGCAGCGCCGAAGGAATGCGGCCGACCGTGGCGATCCCCTGGGCCGCACCCGGCACGCTGCGCTCCAGCACCCAGGCGCTCAGGCAGCCGGCCAGCAGGCCCAGCAGCATGGTCGGCCAGCGCGGGCGCAGCCGGCGCAGCAGCAGGGTGGCGACCAGGGTCGCCACACCGATCACCAGTGAGGGCCAATGGATCGCCAGGGGATGAGCGAGTACGTAACCGAGCACGCCGAAAGCCGAGGTGCCCAGCGGCGGCGACAGCCCGAACAGGTCCTTGAGCGAATAGAGCCCGATGAGCACGGCGGCACCACTCATGAAACCGAGCAGCACCGAGGGTGAGATGAAGTTGGCCACCGCGCCGAGCCGCAGGGCGCCCACAGTCAATTGCAGCAGACCGACCAGCAGGGTCACCGCGAGGGCAAGATCGATATAGGGGCCAGAGCCGGCTAGCGCCAGTGGCGACAGCGCCGCCAGCAGGGCCAGGGAGTTGGCATTGGTTGGCCCGGTCACCACATGGCGACTGGAGCCCGCCAGGGCAGCGACGATGCAGGGCACCACAGCGCCATAGACGCCATATTGCGGTGGCAGTCCGGCCAGGGTGGCAAAGGCGACGCCCTGGGGCAGTGCCAGGACCGCCCCCAGCAGACCCGCACCCAGATCCGCCTTCAGGGTGGTGCGGTCCACCTCACGGAGCCAGGGCAGCAGGGTCGAAAGGGCGGGCATAGAGCGCTCCTGGGAGAAGGGTCGCCCACTCTACCGATTCCGGTTGCCAGTGGGCTACCTGAGTCCCGCCGTCTCCGGTTGCCCCCACGACATCGGTAGCGTGTTCATTTCTTCACCAGTCGCCGCCAGCCCGGTCTCTGTGGCGTTCTCGTGACTTCATGCACGGGTTATCCACATCACTGTACACGGTCCCTGTGGGTAACCTGAGCGACTAGCCGTCGTGGCTGTTGGCGGCGATCCGATGTATCGACAGGTCGGCGCCCTGGTATTCCTCTTCCTGACTCAGGCGCAGTCCCAGCACGGCCTTGAGCAGACCGTACACCGCCAGGCCACCAAACAGGGCAACGGTGATACCCAGCGCGGTGCCGGCCAGCTGCGCCAGTAGGCTCACATCGCCCAGACCTCCAAGCGCGGTCTGGCCGAACAGGCCGCAGGCGATGCCGCCCCAGGCACCACAGAGGCCGTGCAGCGGCCAGACCCCCAGGACGTCGTCCAGCTTCCAGCGTGTCTGCACTGCGGTAAAGGCCCAGACGAACAGGGCTCCCGCGACCAGGCCGGTCCCCAGCGCGGCGATGGGGTGCATCAGATCGGAACCGGCACAGATGGCGACCAGCCCGGCCAGAGGGCCGTTGTGCAGGAAGCCAGGGTCATTGCGTCCCAGCAGCAGGGCGGCAGCCGTCCCGCCGACCATGGCCATCAGCGAGTTCAGCGCCACCAGACCGCTGACGCCCGCCAGGCTCTGGGCGCTCATCACGTTGAAGCCGAACCAGCCGACGATCAGGATCCAGGAACCCAGCGCCAGGAAGGGAATGTTCGAGGGCGGAAAGGCCACCAGTCGGCCTTCGCGATAGCGGCCCTGGCGCGGGCCCAGCAACATCACCGCGGCCAGCGCCAGCCAGCCACCCACCGCATGCACCACCACGGAGCCGGCGAAGTCATGGAAACGTGCGCCGAACAGGCTCTCGAAGTGGTCTTGCAGCCCCAGGTTGTTGTTCCACATCAGGCCCTCGAAGCAGGGATAGACGAAGGCCACGATCAGCGCGGTGGCGCACAGCTGTGGTACGAAGCGCGCCCGCTCGGCGATGCCGCCGGAAATGATCGCCGGAATGGCCGCGGCGAAGGTCGCCAGGAAAAAGAACTTCACCAGTCCATAGCCACTGTCGGCGCTCAGCACCTGGGCCGGAGCGAAGAAGGTCACGCCATAGGCGATCCAGTAGCCGACGAAGAAGTACACCAGGGTGGAAATGGCGAAGTCGGCGAGGATCTTGGACAGGGCATTCACCTGGTTCTTGTGCCGCACGGTACCGGCTTCGAGAAAGGCGAAGCCGGCGTGCATGGCCAGCACCATCACGGCGCCGAGCAGGAGGAAGAGGGTATTGGCACTGTGGACCAGGGTCGCCACGGCAGAAGGCAATTCGTTCATCAGGGCAGTCGTCTGAAAGGGTTGCACCAAAAACATGCCTGGCGGCTGCTTGGTGCGCGCTTTTGGGGCGCGTGGCAGCTCTCGGCAGGTTCAGTCTTGCCGCCAGGAGAAACGCAACGTGGATTTGGCGCAGGGATGCGCTTGGGCGGTGCGAAACGGAAGGGCGTGCACCACCAGACAGCAAAGGTCGTGCCGCTAGAGCGAGCGCAGGACGATACGACCGCTGCTCAGATTGCTCAGCAGCGTCGCCACTTCATCCCGACGCTGTGGCTCCACCGCAATCCGCAGGGCGATCTCCAGCGCTTGGTAATCCTCTTCGAGCACCAGCACCGCCAGGCCCGCCAGGCGCGCCTTGATCAGCGGCCATTCCGCATAGGTGCAGGCAAAGCCATAGTCCTGCCGCACCACTAGCGGCTGCTTGTCCGCCTGCTGCAGACAGCGGGCCGCGCAACCGCCATAGGCCCGTACTAGGCCGCCGGTACCCAGCTTGATGCCGCCGTACCAGCGGATGACCACCACTACCACCTGGTCGCAATCCTGCCCTTCGATGGCGGCCAGAATGGGCCGGCCAGCCGTACCTCCGGGTTCGCCATCGTCATTGAAACGGTATTGATTGCCGAGCTTCCAGGCCCAGCAGTTGTGGGTCGCGGTCGGCACGCTCACGCGCTCGATGAAGGCCATGGCCGCTTCCACAGTCGCGACTGGGGCGGCGAGGGCGAGGAAACGGCTCTTGCGTACCTCTTCTTCGAAAGAGGCGTCCTGAGTCAGGGTAAAAGTCATGGTGCCTTGAGACCCAGTCCCTTGAGGATGATATGGGTGAGGGTCTGGGCCGCCTCGTCGAAATCCTGTCGGGTCAGGCGCGCACGCCCCGTCACCTGACAGATCTGACTGGCGAAGTCGGCATAGTGCTGGGTGCTGCTCCACAGCATAAAGATCAGATGGACCGGATCCACCGGATCTAGCTTGCCGGCGGCGATCCAGGCCTCGAACACTGCCGCCCGGCTGCGAAACCAGGTCTGGTAGTCCTGATCGAAATACTCGTACAGGCAGTGGCCACCGCCGATGATCTCCATGGCGAAGATCCGCGAGGCCAGCGGTTGGCGTCGCGAGAACTCCAGCTTGGCGCGAATATAACGGCTCAGGGCCTCGGCCGGATCGTCATCGACGGTCAGGTGGTTGAAGGTGCTGTCCCAGAGCTCGAGGATATTGCCCAGCACCGCCATATAGAGGCCGAGCTTGTTGGTGAAGTAGTAATGGAGATTGGCCTTGGGCAGCCCGACACGTTGCGCGATGGTGTTCATGCTGGTGCCCCTAAAGCCATGGCGGGCGAATTCCTCCTCCGCCGCGCTCAGGATCGCCTCCTCATTCTTCTGCCGGATGCGTCCGGCCGGCTTGTCCTGGCCAGCATGGTGCGCGGGTACGAGTAGGGTCATTGGCCACTGCAAGGTCTGAAGGCACGGACGGGCATCAATAGCGCACCCCCGACCCGCGACACAAGTCGTCCCGGGTCAGAGCGTGCGGAGCGTCCTGGACGGATCCGCCATCCCCCTGGATCAGAACTGGTATTTGACCAGAAAACTGAAGACGCTCTGGTCGGTATGGAAGGCCTGGCTGTCCTTGATGCCGTACTTGTCCGACCAGTAATCGTATTCGGTACCCACATAGAGGTGCTTGGCGCCATAGCCCAGCGCCTTGCCCAGGTCATACTTGATCTGCGGATTGACGTGCAGGTTGGCGTGATAACTGCCTTTGTTGTTGATCACCCAGTCCACATAGCCGTCGATGAGCACATCCGAGTTTCCAACGGGAAGGGTATAGGCCCACACCGGCGTCACCTGCCAGGCACCGGAAGGCGCGCTGCCGCCATCGGGCTTGCGGTAGTAGAAGTTCAGCTGAAAATAGTCGAAGCCGGGTACCTTCAGGTCGAAGCCTGGGCCCACGAGATAGTTGCGCTGATCCCGTCCAGCGCCTGAGCCGTCGTTTTGGTCGTATTCCAGGGTGGTGGCCAGCAGCACATCGCTGATCGGCCCCAGCGACAGGTCCCGGCCTGACAGCTTGCCAAAGGACAGACGCGGACTGAGTTCGCCGTAGAAGCCGTGGTGGCCATCATTGGCATTGGTGGCCCCGTTGAACCAGATGCTGTCGACGAACAGGAAAAGGTCCCCCCAGATCCAGGCGCTGGCATGTTCGAAGGTCACCGTCTGCTGGATGCGCGGATCGACCTTGAAGTCCTTGCCATATAGATAGGTGAGGCTTTCGCCGTGCCACAGCAATGGACTATCCGCCGCAATCGCCTGACTGCTCATGATGACGCTGCCTGCCAGGGCTGCAGCCGTGAAGCTCTTGTTCATTCGTTCTCCTGAAAGCGCACGCACGAATCCCGATATCCGCTACCGATTCGTACAGGGGCGCGCATTCTAGGAGTTTTCCCTGTCCTGGCTAGACCTCTTATCGATAAGGACAGAGGATTGTCCAGGTGCGCCTGGCTAGCAGGGCGCTGCAGGAGTGCTAAGGTTGGGCTTCATCAGCAGGAATACGATATGAAGCGAGTTGCAGGTTGCCTGCTCGGTTTTCTCTTCGGCATGGCTGAGGTGCAGGCGCAGGTGCCACCCGCCACCAGTGGTGCCGCGCCCGGTATCCTCATGATCACGCGCGGCGATACCTATTCCGCCTCCGGATGTGATGTTGGGGTAAGAGTGCAGGGTCGACTCATGGGAACGCTGATGCCCGGGCAAAGCGCCTCCTACAATCTGCCGCCGGGGGAGGTCGTCGTCAGCCTGACGTCGGCAGGGCAGGGCTACTGCGCTGCGCCCATGGCGACCACGCCTTCCCAGTCCATCCTGTTGGCGCCGGGTGAGATCAAGCAGTACCGCATCGTGGCCACCGAGGGCGGTTATTACCTGGCACCCATGCCCCTGTATTGAAATAGTTTGAAATTAGCTGTTGACGCCCTTTGAAACTCGCCTATAATGCGCCCCACTTCCGGCACAGATGCTGAAGCGGCTTGAAAATCAAGCACTTAGGTCTGAGCCGGGCGAGGGGTCCACGGAGTCCTCGCTGCTAGGTTAACGCCTCCGGGCGGTAACAGAGTGAAGCGGAGGGGTTGACAGCGTCTCAGGATGCTGTAGGATTCGCCTCCCGCTGCCGAGATTGGTTAGACCGGTCAGGCAAGCGCAAGTGGTTGAGTTGAAACGAAAAAGTTCAAATCAACGCTTGACAGGATGTGAGGACAGCGTAGAATGCGCGCCTCGGTTAGCGACACGGTCGCAA
>NZ_JBXGSE010000050.1:0-349 GCF_056790235.1 Pseudomonas sp. VMV1 | reverse complement strand
CGCCATCGACAAGCCGTTCCTGATGCCGATCGAAGACGTGTTCTCGATCTCCGGTCGTGGCACCGTGGTAACCGGTCGTGTCGAGCGTGGCATCGTCAAGGTCCAGGAAGAAGTCGAGATCGTGGGCATCAAAGCCACCGTCAAGACCACCTGCACCGGCGTTGAAATGTTCCGCAAGCTGCTGGACGAAGGTCGTGCGGGTGAGAACGTTGGCGTCCTGCTGCGTGGCACCAAGCGTGAAGACGTCGAGCGTGGCCAGGTTCTGGCCAAGCCGGGCACCATCAAGCCGCACACCAAGTTCGAGTGCGAAGTGTACGTGCTGTCCAAGGAAGAAGGCGGTCGTCACACC
>NZ_JBXGSE010000005.1:0-340259 GCF_056790235.1 Pseudomonas sp. VMV1 | reverse complement strand
GAGCGCCAAGGTGTCCAAGGAAGAGACCTTCGGCCCGCTGGCGCCGCTGTTCCGCTTCAAGGACGAGGCCGAGGTCATCGAGCTGGCCAACGACACCGAGTTCGGCCTGGCCTCCTACTTCTATGCCCGCGACCTGTCCCGCGTATTCCGCGTGGCCGAGGCGCTGGAGTACGGCATGGTCGGCATCAATACCGGCCTGATCTCCAACGAAGTCGCGCCCTTTGGCGGCGTCAAGGCGTCGGGCCTGGGCCGCGAGGGTTCCAAGTACGGCATCGAGGAATACCTGGAGATCAAGTACCTCTGCCTGGGCGTCTGATCCCGTTCGTTGGGCTTCGCTACGCTCAGCCCAACCTACACGCCTCTCGTAGGTTGGGCTGAAACGGCTCCGTCGTTGAAGCCCAACGGGAGGCACCGAGTCTGGATGTGTTGGGCTTCGCTATGCTCAGCCCAACCTACGCGCCTATCGTAGGTTGGGCTGAGACGGCTCCATCGTTGAAGCCCAACGGGGCCCGCTCACGTCAGCCAAGGGTATGCAACTGTCCGGCTTCCGCGGTCCCGAAATAGAGGCCATGATGGCCCTGTACCTGTTCTTGAAGCCGGCGTTCGAGGATCTGGCGAATCGAGGGATAGGCCAGGTCGGCCCAAGGCAACTCGTCCGGTGCGAAAAAGCGGCGCTCCAGGGTTTCAATGCCAGCCTCGGCGTCGATTTCGACCAATTCGGCGCGGAAGATCAGGTAGACCTGATTGACGCCCGCCGCATTGAAGATGGAGTAGGGCGCGAGGATTCGGGCCCTGACCCCGCTTTCCTCCCAGGTCTCCCGCAGCGCGGCCTGCTCGGCGCTCTCGTCGTTCTCCATGAAGCCTGCCGGTAGTGTCCAGTAGCCCCGGCGTGGCTCGATGGCCCGGCGGCAGAGCAGGTAGCGTCCCTCGTGCTCCACCAGGCAGCCTGCGATCACTCGCGGATTGTCATAGAGCACATGACCGCAGGCGCCGCACAGCAGCCGCTCGTGGCTATCCCCGGCGGGCCGGCCACGTCGGAGTTCGGCACTGCCGCACTGGCAGCAGAAACGCGGAGATGAATTCATGCTGACCTCGCTGACCGCCATTCTGATTGTTATGGTCTTACGGTATACCACCGCTACGGATGGTAGGCGAGGGGATGCGGTCAAAGCAGGACCCTGCCGTGCTCAGCAGCAAGGTCCTGATGCGTCAGCCCTTGGACTGGGCCGGATCCGCACTGCGTGGATAGGTACGCTCTTCCTCGATACGACCGTCGCTGGTGTGGATCTTGACGCTGCCGGTCTTGCCATCCAGGTATTGCGCCGCCTGGTGGACGATGGCGTCCTTGGTCGACGCCTTGAGCAGGGCACGATCGCCATGCTCCTCTTTGAATTCCCAGCCGGTGTCGGTAGGTACGATGTGGTAGTTCTGCATCTGGTCTCCCTGGGGCCGCTGGCCCGTGCCTGATCTTGGATTGCGCCTGTTTCGACCCGCGTTCGCCCAGGAACATTCGAGCGAAGCGGGTAGCCACCAGCCTCGATCCCTAGCCCTGCAGATAGACCACCTGGGTGTGGGTGTACTCATAGAGCCCGTGCTTGCCGTCCGCGCCACCGATGCCGGACTTGCGCACCCCGGCGTGAAAGCCCTGCATGGCCTCGAAGTTTTCCCGGTTGATGTAGGTCTCGCCGAAGTCGATCTCGCGCATGGCGTGCATGGCCTTGCTCAGGCTGCGCGTATAGACGGAGGAGGTCAGGCCGTATTCGCAGTCGTTGGCCAGGGCGATGGCTTCGTCGAGATCGTCCACCACCTGGATCGGCAGCACCGGGCCAAAGATCTCCTCGCGCATGATCGGCATCTCGGCGCGACAGTCCGCCAGTACCGTGGGCTGGAAGTGAAAGCCGCGGCCCAGGTCGGCGCGGTTGCCGCCGGTGACCAGGCGAGCGCCCTGGCCGAGGGCGACGTCGACCTTGGCCGCCACCTTGTCCAGGCCGGCGGCGTTGATCAACGGCCCCATCTCCACGCCAGCATCAGCCTGGGGGTCGCCATAGCGGGTGGCGGCCATGGCGCGGCCGATACGCTCGATGAAGTCCTCGGCCACCGCGCGCTCCACATAGACGCGCTCGGCGCAGTTGCACACCTGGCCGGTGTTGATGATGCGCGAATCGCGGATGGCGCGTACCGCCAGGTCCAGGTCGGCATCGGCCAGGACGATGGCCGGCGCCTTGCCGCCTAGCTCCAGGTTGAGCTTGGTCAGATTCGGTGCCGCAGCGGCCATGATCCGCGAGCCGGTGCCGACGCTGCCGGTAAAGCTGACCATGTCGATGCCGGCATGGGCACTGAGCTGGCCCCCCACGGCGCCGGCACCGCTGACCAGGTTGAAGACCCCGGGCGGCAGGTCGGTCTCGGCCACCAGGCGGGCGAATTCATGGGCATTGATCGGGGTTTCTTCGCTGGGCTTGATGACGATGGTGTTGCCGGTGATCAGCGCCGGCGCCAGCTTGCGGGCGATCAGGAAGAAGGGGAAGTTCCAGGGCAGGATGCCGGCCACCACGCCCAGCGGCTTGCGCAGTAGAAAGATCTGCTCGTCGGGTCGGTCGCTGGTGATGATTTCGCCTTCGATGCGCCGCGCCCACTCGGCCATGTAGTCGAGATAGTCGGCGGTGAAATTGACCTCCACCTCGGCCAGGTCATGGACCTTGCCCTGTTCGGCGACAATGGTCCGGGCCAGCCGCGGTGCGTGCTCGCGCAGCTTTGCCGCGATGCGCCGTAGATAGCCGGCGCGCTCGATGGCTGGCTTGCGCGCCCAGGCCTTCTGGGCACGGCGGGCGGCGGCGATCGCCTGATCGACGTCTTCGCGACTGGACGCCGGCACCCGGGCCAGGGCCTCGCCGGTGGCCGGGTTATGGACGAGAAAGTCCTCGGCGGCCGGCAGGAAACGGCCATCGATGTAGTTCTGGTAGAGGGACAGATCGGCCATGGCGGACTCCGGGTCAGTAGGTGCGAGAGGGCGCCTCGGGCGCTTCGAGGGGGCGATAGCGGGCCAGGTTGGCCAGCGCCGCCTGGCGGAACAGGCTGATGTCGATGCCGACGGCAACGAACTGGCACCCCCAGTCGCGATAGCGCCGGGCATCGTCTTCCTGGGGGGCGAGGATCCCGGCCACCTTGCCGGCGGCGCGGGTCGCCTCGATGGCCGCGCGGATACGCGCCTGGACCTCCGGATGGCCCGGATTGCCGGCATGTCCCAGGCCACTGGAGAGGTCCGCCGGACCGACGAAGACGGCGTCCACCCCCTCCACCGCAGCGATCTCGGCGACATTGTCGCTGCCCAGGCGCGATTCCACCTGGACGATCAGGCACAGCTCGCTATGGGCGGTGTGCAGGTAGTCGGGCACTGCGTCCCACCGGGTGGCGCGGGCCAGGCCGCCGCCGACGCCACGGATGCCGTGGGGCGGATAGCGCATGGCTCGTACCAGGGCGCGGGCCTGCTCGGCGGTCTCCACCATGGGCACCATCAGCGTCTGCACGCCGATGTCCAGCAACTGCTTGATCAGCACCGCATCGCCGGTCATGCAGCGCACCACCGGTGCCGTGGAATAGGGCGCCACCGCCTGCAATTGCGCGAGGATGCTTGGCACCGTGTTGGGGGCGTGCTCGCCGTCGATCAGCAGCCAGTCGTAGCCGGTACTGGCGGCGATCTCGGCGGCGTAGCCGGTGGCGAAGCCGGCCCAAAGGCCGTAGAGGGTGTCGCTGCCCGCCAGGCGGGCCTTGAAGGGATTGCGGGGCAGATCCATGACGGTCTCCAGGAGGATTCAGGAAGGGGTATCGGGGAGGCGCACCAGCAGCCCATAGCTCAGGGCGCCGGCCACCGCGACGGCGGCGGCGATGCCCAGCGCGAGACCGAAGGAGCCGGTCTGCTGGACGATCATGCCGGTGATGACCGGGGCGAAGGCGCCGCCAAAGTAGCCGCCAAAATTCTGGATGCTGGCCAGGGACGCCACCTGATGCGAAGGCACCGCGACGCTGACCAGTGACCAGGTGCCGGCTACCGCTACGTTGAGGCTGAACAACGCCAGGCTGAAGCAGAGGATGACGCTGCCGATGCCGGTTACCCCGGCGCTGCACAGGGCGAACAGCCCGGCCGCGGCAAGACCGCCACAGATCGGCAACTTGCGGCTGAAGGCCAGGCTGCGACCGCTGCGGGTCAGGCGATCCACCAGCAGGCCGCCTCTGATGACGCCACAGGCCCCGGCCAGGAACGGCAGGCTGGCGACCCAGCCGGCCTGGGACAGGGACAGGTGATGGACCCGTTCCAGGTAGGCCGGCAGCCAGGTCAGGAACAGCGACAGCATGTAGATGATGCCCACATAGCCAATCACCACGCCCCAGGTCAGGCGGCGGCGGAATAGCCCCAGCCAGTCGGCGAAGGTCAGCCGCAGACCGGCATCCTGAGGCGGCAGGCCAGCGTCCAGATGCGCCCGCTCGGCGGCATCCAGCGCCACCTGGACCCGGTCGCGATAGCTCAGGTACCAGAGCGCCGCCACGGCGACGCCGAGCACGCCCATGGCGATGAACATCTGCCGCCAGCCGAGCCAGAGCAGCAGGGCGGTGAGGATCGGCTGGGAGATCGCCGGCCCCAGGGACGACGACAGGTTGAAGATGCCGGAGGGCAGGCCGCGCTCGCGGACGTTGAACCACTCGCTGACCACCTTGGCACCGGCCGGGAATTGCGGCGCCTCGCCGATACCCAGGCCGATGCGGGCGAGGATCATCAGGTGCAGGCTGCTGAGCAGCCCCAGCACGCCTTGGGCGATTGACCAGAGGCAGATGCCCAGGCCCAGGGTCAGGCGCGCGCCGAAGCGGTCCAGCAAGCCGCCGATGGGCAACTGGGCAAAGGCATAGGCCCAGGCGAAGGCCGACAGCAGTAGGCCCATCTCGGTCGGCGTGAAGCCCAGCTCGCCGCTGATGGTCTGGTTGGCGATGGCCAAGGTGCTACGGTCGAGGTAGTTGACGAAGCCGGCCAGCACCAGCAGCGCCAGGGCGACTACCTGCACCCGCTTGAGGCGGGCACTCTTGGGGGGTAGTGGCGTCGCGGCGGGGCGCGCATCCGGTACCGGTGTCACCAGGGTATCTTGGGTCGCTTTCATCCAGCCCTCCCGGGCAACGCCTCAGTGGCTATAGGGTCGTTCCAGGGCGCACTCCGGATTGAGGCGCACGCCGAAGCCAGGCCGATCCAGCGCCGAGGCGCGCATGCGGCCCCGCACCGGTACGGGTTCGTCGAGCAGTTGCGGATGGAACATGGGCACCACCTCGTCGGCCTTGGGCGCCATCATCAGGAATTCGGCGAAGGGGCTGTTGGTGCGGGTAATGACGAAGTGGTAGCTGTAGACCGAGGAGCCGTGGGGCACCACCAGGGCGTTGTGGGCATCGGCCAGTGCCGAGATGCGCACCAGCTCGGTGAGGCCACCGCACCAGCCGACGTCGGGCTGGAGGATGTCGCAGCAGCCCATCTCCAGCAGTAGCCGGAAGCCCCAGCGGGTGGCCTCGTGCTCCCCGGTGGTGACCAGCATCCCGCGCGGCACGTTGCGCCTGAGTTCGGCATAGCCCCAGTAGTCGTCCGGCGGCAATGCCTCCTCGATCCACTTGAGGCCGAATTCATGGGCGCCCTGGGCCAGGCGGGTGGCGTAGTTCAGGTCCAGGCTCATCCAGCAGTCGAGCATCAGCCAGAAGTCGTCGCCGACCCGTTCGCGCATGGTCGCCAGGGCCTCGAGATTCTTGCGCAGGCCCTCTTCACCCTCGGCCGGGCCGTGCTGCAGCGGCAGCTTGCCACCGATGAAACCCATCTCCTTGGCCAGGTCCGGCCGGGCGCCGGTGGCATAGAACTGCAATTCGTCACGGACGGCGCCGCCGAGCAACTGGTGTACCGGTTCCTGGCGCAGCTTGCCGAGCAGGTCCCAGAGCGCAAGATCCACTCCGGAGATGGTGTTGAGCACTATGCCCTTGCGGCCGTAGTAGAGGGTGGAGAGATACATCTGGTCCCAGATCTTCTCCACGTCGGTGACCTTGGCGCCCTCCAGGAAGCGTGCCAGATGCCGCTCGACGATGAAGGCGCCCAGCTCGCCGCCGGTGGTGACGGCGAAGCCCACGGTACCGTCACTGGCCTCGACTTCCACCACCAGGGTGCCCAGCACGTTGATGCCGAAGCTGCGGCGGCTCTTGCGGTATTCCGGGTACTTGGCCATGGGCGTGGCGATATGGTCGTCGATCCAGTGGCCGTCGCCCTGGTCGTGATAATCGGCGCCGCCACCACGAAGGGTGTAGGCACGAACCTGCTTGATGGTGGGTAGGGTCATGGAAAGGGCTCCCTTAGTGACTGGGCGTGAGCTGGGCTTGGGGATCGACCTGGCGACGCTGGCGCAAGCCGAGAATCAGGGCGGCCGCCACCAGGGTGGTCCCGGCGAGCAGGTAGAGGCCGGCGCCAGGGTGGGCGAAGGTCACCTCGGCCCAGCGCTTGGCCAGGGGCGCGATGAAGCCGCCGATGGCGCCGCAGGTGTTGATCAGGGCGATGCCGCCGGCCGCGGCGCTGCCGCGCAACTGGTCGGACGGAAAGGTCCAGAACAGCGGCTGCACGGCGATGAAGCCGGCGGCGGCGAAGCACAGGGCGATCAGCGCATAGAGCGGCGAGAAGGTCACCGAGGCGGCGATGCCCAGTCCGGAAATGGCCAGGGTGGCGGCCGCGGTGCGGCGGCGTTCGCCGGTACGATCCGACCAGCTGGGGATCAGCCAGGCGGCGAGCAGGGCGCAGACCCAGGGAATCGCCGAGACCAGGCCGACCAGCAAACCGACCTTCTGCCCCAGCAGGCCAGCCACCTGGGTCGGCAGGTAGAAGACCACGCCATAGACGCTGGCCTGGATCAGCAGGTAGATACTGCACAGCAGGAGGATGCGCGGCTGACCGAGCAGACGCAGCAGCCCGCCGTGATGGGGCTTGGCGGCGTCCTCGGCATCCAGCGCCTGTTGCAGCGCCTGCTTTTCCGCATCGCTCAGCCAACGCGCATCGCGCGGCTGGTTGTCCAGGTAGAACCAGGCCCAGACCCCCACCAGGCTGGCCAGCGCCCCTTCCACCAGGAACATCCATTGCCAGCCGTGCAGGCCGCCGAAGCCGTCGAATTCCAGCAGCAGCCCCGACAGCGGGCTGCCGAAGATGAAGGCCAGGGGCGCGCCGAAATAGAAGAAACCCAGCGCCCGGGCGCGGTAGCGCGAGGGAAACCAGTAAGTGAGGTAGAGGATGACCCCGGGAAAGAAGCCGGCTTCGGCTACCCCGAGCAGGAAGCGCAGCACATAGAAGGAGGTCGCCGTATGGGCGAACATCATGGCGGCGGAGATCAACCCCCAGGTCACCATGATGCGGCACATCCACAGGCGGGCGCCGACGCGGTGCATGATCAGGTTGCTGGGAATCTCGAGAAAGGCGTAGCCGACGAAGAAGATCCCGGCGCCAAGGGCGAAGGCCGCGTCGGAGATGCCGGTATCGGCCTGGAAGGCGACCTTGGCGAAACCTACGTTGGCCCGGTCGAGAAAGGCCATGACGTACATCAGCAGCAGGAAGGGCAGCAGGCGCCGGGTGACCTTGGCGACCAGCCCCGGTGACAGGGAGGTGTGCATGGCGATCTCTCTTGTTGTTGTGATTCGGCCACGGCCCAAGGTAGTCGCAGTTGCAATGCCTGGATAATCGCTTTTGGTTAAGTATCGATACCCTTAAGGTATCGGCAGGCGACGTGGCCTTGGCCAGACCCGCCGACTCGCTCAGGACGCATCACTGATCTCTCCACAAGGATGCTGCAGATGAACGCCTCCCCTCATGCCCGCGCGCTGTTCAATCGATTGCGCTACAAGCATCTGCTGATGCTGGCGACCCTGGCCGGGACCCTCAACCTGCACCGCGCCGCGGAAGCCCTGCACATGTCCCAGCCCGCCACCACCCGCATGTTGCAGGAGGTCGAGGAGGCCTTTGGCTGCGTGCTGTTCGAGCGCCAGGCGCGGGGCTTGAAGGTCACGGCCCTGGGAATGGAGATCGTGGAATTCGCGCGGCGCGCCTTGAATGGCCTGGATCGCTGCGCCGAGGATCTCGACGCCCGGCGCTCCGGCGGCTATGGGCATCTGGCGATCGGCGCCATCATGGGCGCCTTGCCCGATCTGGTGGTCAGGGCCATCGCCGCGAGCAAGGCGCGCCAACCCGGCCTGCAGTTGCGCATCCTTGGCGACACCAGCGACCAGCTCACCGAGCTGCTCGAACAGGAGCGGATCGACGTGGCCATCGCCCGCTTCACCCAGCAGGCGGACCTGGGACGCTTCGTCTTCGAGCCGCTGGGCAACGAGCACCTCGCGGTGGTGGTGCGCACCGGGCATCCGCTGACCGGTCGCGCCGCGCCCGATCTGGCGGAGCTGGTGGCGGAGTGGCCCTGGATCCTGCAGCCGGAAGCCAGCCCGGCACGGGTGGCCCTGGAGGCTGCCTTCGCCCGACGGCAGCTGCCGCCACCCGCGGACGTCATCGAATGCGGCTCGGTGTTCGCCATGTTGCAGCTGGTACAGATCACCGACGCCATCCTGGTACTGACCGAGGCGGTGGTACGGGATCATCTGCGCACCGGGCTGATGGTGTCCCTCGATCTGGAGATCACCGAACCCCTGACACCCTTCGGCATTCTGCTGCGCGCGGGACAGGTGCCCAGCGCGGCGCTGGAGGGGTTTCTCACCCTGCTCAGGCGGCAGGCGAGCGGTGGCGGAGCTTGAACAGAACGGGGCTTCTGGCTGGCTTCGCGGCGCGATCAGAAATATTTTCCTGTGCCTGTTGTTTCTTCCCTGATAAATCAGTATCTTAGCGGCCGCTGGTGCAGAGAACCCCGCTGAACAGGTTCTCGGCAAAGGCCAGCAGGATGCCGCAAGGCTTCCATGCGCAGCGGTAGTTCAGTCGGTTAGAATACCGGCCTGTCACGCCGGGGGTCGCGGGTTCGAGTCCCGTCCGCTGCGCCACATACCACCCACGAGCTCTGGCTCGCGGGTATCGAAAGAAGCGGCCCTCGTGGCCGCTTTTTTTCGTCCTGAATTTTTGTCGCCACGTCTTGCTGGTGCGAAACCCAAACGCTTCGGTGGCCTCCAATGCCCATCGTCGATACGCGGGGAGTGGCCATGAAGATCGCCTGTCTGGGCTGGGGGTCGTTGATCTGGAAGGCCGCGGAATTACCGGTGGCCTCGGATTGGTTCGTCGATGGACCCCGGTTACCCATCGAGTTCGCTCGGGAGGGCGACAGCGGAGAGCTGGCCACGGTGCTCTGTGAGGATGCCGCGGACGTTCAGGTGTTCTGGGCCTACCTGGCTGTCGATAGCCTGGAAGAAGCCCGCGACGCCCTGCGCGAGCGTGAGGGCGTGCCGCGAGAACAACCTGAGTGCATCGGCAGCTGGCCGAGCGGCCCGCAATCAGGGTTCCAGCAACGTATTGGCGAGTGGGCGCGTGCGAAGGAGCTGGAGGCGGTGGTCTGGACGGCCTTGCCACCCCGTAGCGCAGGGCTCAATCAGCGGATGCCCACGGTGGAAGAGGCGCTCGACTACCTGCGCAAACTCGATCCCGATCGTCAGACTCATGCGCGCGACTATATCCGTCGGACACCGGTGTCCATCGACACGGCGTACCGGCGGGTAATTGCGGAAACCTTCAATTGGTCACCATTGCCCGAAGCTCGTTCGGACGTAGAGGCATCGGCCTAACGCGCCTACCAGAGCCTTCTGGCCGAATTGCCTGGACATGCAAAAGTTGTGTCCAGGTGACTTTCACGGGATTGTTTTACTCTTTTTCCAGCATGAATCCTGCCGTGAACTACAGGGTACTGTTGGCGCCTACCAATGTTGGCGCGCGCTCCATTAGGCACAACTGGCGCCAAGGGATTGGCTTTAGTTAAGGATTGCTTAATTAAATCAACTTTTGTTTGCAAGACAGGGTCTTTGCCGCGTCCCTTTTTATTTGTCACTGGCAACTCTGGCATTAATCCTTTATCTTCGCCTTCAACTTTCGCCCGTCAGCGAAGTCTCACGTCTCGCCGTTACTTTTCATCAGGAGTGCCTATGTCCCGTCTCGCCGAATTCCGCGCCGCCGAAGAACAACTTCGCGCCCAACTGCAATTGCTCGAAGATCTGAAGCAGGACAGTTCCCTGCAGAAGGAAATCGAATTCGAAAGCAAGCTGCAGGAGTTGATGGACGAATACCAGATGAACCTGGGCGATATCATTGGCATTCTGGATCCCAACGCTGCCCCCAAGCACAAGGCGCAGACGCCGCATCCGGAAAAGCCGGCTGGCAAGCGTCGTCCGCGCAGCACCAAGCGTTATCAGCACCCCAAGACTGGCGAAGTCATCGAAACCAAGGGTGGCAACCACAAGGTGCTCAAGGCCTGGAAAGCCGAACACGGCGCCGATACCGTCGAAGGCTGGCTGCAGTAAGTTGCTGCCGGGACGTTGGTCGGTAACAGCGCAAGGCTCCGCTACCGACCGGCATCCTTTTTCTGCTGTCCCTGATAGTTCTTGGTTGAGACCGGCAGCTGAAGTTGCAGTCGCCAGACTAGCGCGCGGGTTTTCGGCTTTTATCCGCTGAAAAGAGGCGGATGTCTGCCACTGCCATATCAGCTTCCGATGCGTATCCGTAGCGGCCAGTGCCAACAAGAGGGTTCGTCTTAGTGGCAAACACTGGGCGGGCTGCCTTCGTCTATAGCGAAACCAATGGTGTCGTCCGATTCGCTCAGCCGTTATCAACGCGCAAGCGATAACCCACGCCAGGTTCGGTCACGATATAGCGTGGCGCCAGCGGATCGTCCGCCAACTTCTGCCGCAAATGACCGATCACGATGCGTAGGTAATGGCTGTCTTGGGCGTGGCTCGGCCCCCAGATATCGATCAGCAATTGCCGTTGAGTCACTACACGCCCGGGATGTTGGGCGAGGGCGGCCAGGACCGCGTATTCCTTGCGTGTCAGGGCGATCTCGATACCGGCAAGTGTTACCTGTCGATAGGCGAAATCCACCCGCAGCGCGCCTACTTCCAGCGCCGCGGCCTGGTGGGCGGCTGTGGCGGGGGTTTGGCGCAACAGCGCGCGGCTGCGGGCGAGAAACTCTTGGATGCCGAAGGGCTTGGTGACATAGTCGTTGGCGCCGGCGTCCAGGGCGCGGACCTTTTCGCGCTCGTCCGCCCGTACCGACAGCACCAGTACCGGTACCGTGGACCATTCGCGCAATTCGACCAGTACCTCCTGGCCATCGCGATCCGGCAGGCCCAGGTCGAGGATCACTAGATCCGGCTGGCTCAAGGCCGCCTGGGCGAGGCCATCCGTTCCGGTGGCCGCTTCACTGATCTGGTAGCCCTGGGCGGCGAGGCTGATGCGCAAGAACTTGCGGATCTGGGGTTCGTCGTCGATGACGAGGACGTGAGCAGGCATCTAGGGCTTTCCAGGCAGGAGGGCATCATCATAGCGTCTGGTGCTGCAGGGATACTTAGGCTTATTCCGCAGGTGGCGCCGCCGGCAGCGGCAGATGCATCCGCATCGTCGTGCCCCGGCCGCCCAGGCCCTCGTCCACGCTGACCCGCCCGCCGTGCGCGCCCACCATGCCCTGACAGATCGCCAGGCCCAGGCCGGTGCCCTGGCCGCCCCGATCACCGCGCGCGGCGGTATAGAACATGTCGAAGATCCGCGAGCGGTCTTCCGGCGGAATGCCCGGGCCTTCATCGGCCACGGCGATCTGCAACTCGCCGTCTTGGCGCTCCAGGCAGATCTCCAGGCGCCCACCGGGTGCGGAGAAGCGGATGGCGTTCTCCAGCACATTGACCAGGGCCTGTTCGATCAGCGCCGGATGCACCCAGAGGAGGGGCAGGCCCGGCTCGATCCGAGTGTCCACCTGCAGCCCGGTTAGCAGCGGCTGCAGACGCTGCAAGGCGCTGGCGAGAATGTCGCCGGGATCGACCCAGTCGCGGGCCAATTGCAGGCTGCCGTGGCCCAGGCGGGTCATGTCCAGCAGATTCTGGATATAGCGGTCGAGGCGCTCGGCCTCCTGGCGGGTAGCCTCCAGCAACTCCTGGCGATCGCTGGCGGGAATGGCCTCACCCAGGGTGGCGAGGGCATCGATGGAGCCACGCATCACCGTCAGCGGGGTGCGCAGGTCGTGGGATACCGAGGCCAGCAGGGCGCTGCGCAGCTGTTCGGTCTCGCCGTGCAGGCGGGCCGCCTCCAGGTCTTCGCTGAGACGAACCCGGGCCAGGGCCTGGGCCAGCGGCTGCGCCAGGCTGGCAAGTTGACGACGTTCATCGTGATCCAGCGGCTGGGCGTCGTCGCAGCGCACGCCCAGGACGGCGAGGCTGCCGCTCTCGGCCAGCAGCGGCCACCACCACCAGCGACCGGACGGCAGGGTGTCGGTACCGCAACCGGCTGGCTTTTCCTGCTTCCAGGCCCACTCGGCGGCAATGCGCTCGTTATCGGCCAGGGCCAGATCTGCGGGCTGGGTCGCCAGCCGTCCGCCGTCTTCGGGCAACAGCAGGCAGACGTGTCGAGTGGTGGTGCCCAGCTGCTTGAAGGTCACGCTGACCACCGCCTGGCGGTCGCTGGCGGCGCTCAGCTGGCGAGTGAAATCCAGCAGCGCCAGGGTCTCGCGCTGGGTCAGGCGCAGCGCCTGCAGCTGTCGCCGCTGGCGTGCGGCCAGGTTGCCGGTGAGCAGGGCCATCAGCAGGAAAAAGGCCAGGGTGAGTACATCCTGCTCTCGATTGATGGTCAGCGAGAAGGCAGGAGGTATGAACAGGACGTCATAGGCGACAAAGCCCAGCAGCGCGCAGAACAGTGCCGGACCGCGACTGCTGCGTACCGCCACCAGCAGGACGGCCGCCAGAAAGATCAGCGAGATGTTGGGTAGCTCCAGCAACCCGGAAAGGCCCTCGGCGATGGCCGCGGCCACGCCGGTCGCCAGGATGGCAACGCCATAGGGGCCAGGTTTCAGGGTTCGCCGGGGACGCGTGGTGAGTGGAGCGTCGCGGTCCAGGTCGAGAATGGCGATCTCCAGCCCCTGCGCCAGGCGCAACAGGCGGCTGGCCAGGCGACGCCTCAGGCTGAAGCCGCGCGGGCGGCCGCGGCCGATCAGCAGCACGCTGGCGCGCTGGTCGCGGGCATGACGGACCAGCGCCCGGGCGGGATCGCTGTCGCGCAGGGTCAGCACCTCGCCGCCGAGCCGTTCGGCCAGGCGCTGGCTAGCTTGCAGGTTGGCGCGGGCGACATCGTCCAGCGGCTGGCCGGTGTCGACGTGGACGAGGGTCCAGGGCAGGTGGCGCTGGTCGGCCAGGCGGCTGGCGTGGCGCACCAGGCGTTCCGCCGAAGGGGCGGTGCCAGCGCCGACGATCAGCCGGCCCAGCAGCGGCGGCGCGGCCTGGCCCTGCTGGCGGTATCTCAGGGCGAGCGCCGAATCCACCTGGGCCGCAGCCGTGCGCATGGCCAGTTCACGCAGGGCCGTGAGGTTGGTCTGGCTGAAGAAGGCGTCGATGGCGGCACGGGCCTGCTCGGGTACATAGACCTTGCCCTCGCGCAGGCGCTCCAGCAGTTCTCGCGGTGGCAGGTCGATGAGCACCAGATCATCGGCATCGAGCAGCACCTGGTCCGGTACCGTCTCGCGAACCTGCACGCCGGTGATGTCGCGCACCTCGTCGTTGAGACTTTCCAGGTGCTGGACGTTGACCGTGGTGTAGACGTGGATCCCGGCGGCCAGCAGATCCTCCACGTCCTGCCAACGCTTGGCATGGCGACTGCCGGAGGCGTTGCTGTGGGCCAGTTCGTCGACCAGCACCAGCTCCGGCGGATCGGCCAGCAGGCCTTCCAGATCCAGTTCGGTGAGCTTGAGGCCACGGTGCTCCACCCGTCGCAGAGGCTGCTGCGGCAGGCCGGCGAGGAGGGCGGCGGTCTCCCGGCGCCCATGGGTCTCGACGATGCCGGCCCGTACCCGGCGGCCCTGGCGCAGGGCGGTCTGGGCCGCCTGCAGCATGGCGTAGGTCTTGCCGACACCCGGCGCCGCCCCGAGGAAGACCTTGAGGCGACCACGCCCTTCGCGGTGTTCGGCGAGCAGCGCCTCGGCGCGCCCGGTGTTGTCGGTCATGGGGCCAGTTCCGCCAGGGCCAGATTGAGAAGCAGGACATTAACCGTTGCCGGTCCGATGCGCGAGGTGCGTGTCTGCTCGCGTACCAGGGCTTCCAGCCGCTCCGGTGGGAGGCCGCGCGCGGCGGCGATACGGGCGATCTGGTAGCGGGCGCCGGCCGGGCTGAGGTCAGGATCCAGGCCGCTGGCGGAGGTGGTCACCAGTTCCTGGGGCACCGGTCCCTGGCCGGCCGCCAGCACGTCCGGCAGGGCCTTTTTGATCCGCTCGCGCAACGCTGGCGCCGACTGCGCCAGGTTGCTGGCGCTGCTGAAGACGGTGGCGTAGTCGCCGGCCGAAGGACGCGGCTGGAACCACTCGGAACCGGTGAATTGCTGGGCGATCAGGCGGGAGCCGATGACGCTGCCGTCGTTGCGGCGGATTAGGCTGCCGCCGGCCTGGTCGGCGAACAGCGCCTGGCCGAGCACCGTCACCAACAAGGGATAGACGCCGCCGGTCAGGGCGCTGAGCAGCAGGAGCATCAACACGGCGGAACGCAATTGCATGAGCATGGCGGTCTCCTCAGACCAGACCAAGGGCGCCGAGCGCCAGGTCGATAGCTTTGATGCCGATGAAGGGCACGGCGATGCCGCCCAGCCCATAGATCAACAGGTTGCGGCGCAAGAGGGCGGCAGCGCTGGCGGCCTTGACCCGCACCCCGCGCAATGCCAGGGGAATCAGCGCGACGATGATCAGGGCGTTGAACACGATGGCCGAAAGGATGGCGCTCTGCGGACTGGCCAGGTGCATCACGTTGAGCGCGTTCAGCTGCGGATAGATGCCGGCGAACAGCGCCGGCAGGATGGCGAAGTACTTGGCTACGTCATTGGCCACCGAAAAGGTGGTCAGGGCGCCGCGGGTCACCAGCAGCTCCTTGCCCACCTGCACCACGTCGAGCAGCTTGGTAGGGTCCGAATCCAGGTCCACCAGGTTGGCGGCCTCGCGGGCGGCCTGGGTGCCGTCGTTCATCGCCATGCCGACATCGGCCTGGGCCAGAGCAGGGGCGTCATTGGCGCCGTCGCCGCACATGGCCACCAGCTTGCCTTCGGCCTGTTCGCTGCGGATGCGCTCCAGCTTCTTCTCCGGGGTGGCTTCGGCGATGACATCGTCCACGCCCGCCTCGGCGGCGATGGCGGTGGCGGTCAGGGGGTTGTCGCCGGTCACCATCACGGTGCGGATGCCGAGGGTCCGCAGCTCGGCGAAGCGCTCGCGAATCCCCGGCTTGACCACGTCCTTGAGGTGGATGGCGCCCAGCAGCCGGCCTTCGCCGCAGACCAGCAGCGGGGTACCGCCACTCTTGGCGATGGTCTCGATCTCCCGGGCCAGCACCTCCGGCAGGTCGGCGCGGGTCTGGCCGAGAAACATCAGCACGGCGTCCACTGCCCCCTTGCGGTACTCACGGCCCTGCCAGTCGATGCCCGACAGGCGCGTCTCGGCGCTGAAGGGGATGGGCGCGACCTGGGCGCGTGGCGGCTCTTCCAGCGGGTGCAGGTTGCGCAGGTACTCAACTACCGAGCGGCCTTCCGGGGTCTCGTCGGCCAGCGATGCATAGAGGGCACCCTCGGCCAGGGCCTTGGGGGTGATGCCCTGGGCGGCGTACAGGGCGCTGCAGCGGCGGTTGCCGAAGGTAATGGTGCCGGTCTTGTCCAGCAGCAGGGTATGGACGTCCCCGGCGGCCTCCACGGCGCGACCCGAGGTGGCGATCACGTTCAGCCGCACCAGGCGATCCATGCCGGCGATGCCGATGGCCGAGAGCAAACCGCCGATGGTGGTGGGGATCAGCGTCACCAGCAGGGCCACCAGGAACAGCAGCGGCAGCTCGCCACCGGCCAGGGCGGCGAAGGGCTGCAGGGTCACCACCACCAGCAGGAAGATCAGCGTCAGGCCGATCAGCAGGATGTCCAGCGCGACCTCGTTGGGGGTCTTCTGGCGCTTGGCGCCTTCCACCAGGGCGATCATGCGGTCCAGGGTCGATTCGCCGGGGTTGGCGGTGATGCGCACCCGGATCCAGTCCGACACCACGCGGGTATTGCCGGTGACGGCCGAGCGATCGCCACCGGATTCGCGGATCACCGGCGCCGATTCACCGGTGATGGCCGCCTCGTTGACCGCGGCCACGCCCTCGATGATCTCGCCGTCGCCGGGGATCAGCTCGCCGGCTTCCACTCGCACGATCTGGCCCTTGCGCAGCGAGCTGGCCGGCACCATCCGGTGCTCGCCGTTTTCCTCAAGGCGTGCGGCGAGATGCTGGCCAATGCCCTTTAGGCTGTCGGCGCGGGCCTTGCCGCGGCCTTCGGCGAGGGCTTCGGCGAAGTTGGCGAACAGGAGGGTGAACCACAGCCAGAGGGTGATCTGCACCGCCACCCCGGTGCTGACGCCATTGTTCGGCGCCAGGCACAGCAGGGTGGAGAACAGCGCGGTGATCTCCACCACGAACATTACTGGCGAGCGGATCTGCTGCCGTGGGTCGAGCTTGACGAAGGCCTGCCGCAGCGCCTGGCGCCAGAGGTTGCCAGGAGCGGGCGTGGGCAGGGTGTGGGTCTGGGCATCCATTTCAGCGGACTCCGAACAGTTGCAGATGGTCGGCGATCGGCCCCAGGGCGAGCGTCGGCAGGAAGGTCAGGCCTCCCACCAGCAGCAGGGTGATCACCAGCAGGGTGACGAACAGCGGGCCGTGGGTGGGGAAGCTGTTGGGGCCGAGCGGGACGGCACGCTTGGCCGCCAGGCTGCCGGCAATGGCCAGGACCGGCAGGATGTAGCCGAAGCGACCGATCAGCAGCGCCAGGCTCAGCATCAGGTTGTGGAAGGGCGTATTGGCGCCGAAGCCACCAAAGGCCGAGCCGTTGTTGGCCGTGGCCGAGGTGTAGGCATAGAGCAGCTGGCTGAAGCCATGGGGGCCCGTGGCCGCGATGCCAGCTACACCAGCCGGGACGCTGGCGGCGATGGCGCCCAGCACCAGCACGCCCAGCGGCATCACCAGCAGGGTCGCCACCAACAGCCGCACCTCGGGTGCCTCCAGCTTCTTGCCCAGGTACTCCGGCGTGCGGCCGACCATGAGGCCGGCGATGAAGACGGCGATCAGCACGTTGAGCAGCATGCCGTAGAGACCGGCCCCGACGCCGCCGAATATCACCTCGCCGAGCATCATGTTGAACAGCGCGATCAGTCCGGTCAGGGGTGCCAGGCTGTCGTGCATGGCATTCACCGAGCCGTTGGACGCGGCGGTGGTCACCGTCGCCCAGAGTGCGGAGGCAGTCCCGCCCAGGCGCGTTTCCAGGCCTTCCATCGAGGCTCCCTGGGTGATCGCCAGATTGGCCAGGGCCGGGTTGGCCTGGCTCTGTGCGGCGATGGCGACCGTGGCGCCGATGGCCAGCAGGCCGAACATGGCAGCGAAAATCGCCCAGCTCTGCCGCCGATCCTTGACGTAGTGACCGAAGCTGAATACCAGCGCCGCCGGGATCATGAGGATGGCGGACAGCTCCAGCAGATCACTGAGCGCTGTGGGATTCTCGAAGGGATGCGCGGAGTTGACACCAAAGAATCCGCCGCCATTGGTACCCAGCTGCTTGATGGCGATCTGGCTGGCGGCTGGCCCCAGCGGCAGTGTCTGAGTCGCGCCCTGCAGGGTGGTGGCGTCGACATAGGGCATGAAGGTCTGGGGCACGCCCTGCCAGATCAGCAGCAGCGCCAACGGCAGGCACAACGGCAGCAGGATATAGAAGACCACCCGGAACAGGTCGACCCAGAAATTACCGATCTCCTGGGTGCTACGCCGGGCGATGCCGCGCGCCAGGGCGGCGAGCACCGCCACGCCTACCGAGGCGCTGACGAAGTTCTGCACGCCCAGGCCGACCATCTGGCTGAAGTAGCTTAGCGAGGCCTCGCCGCTGTAGGCCTGCCAGTTGGTGTTGGTCACGAAACTGATGGCGGTGTTCAGCGCAAGCGTCCACTCCAGGCCAGGCCGCTGCTGCGGATTGAGTGGCAGACCGCCCTGCAGCAGCAGGATGGCGAACAGCAGCGCGATTCCCAGCCCGTTGAACAGCACCAGGGCGATGGCATAGGTGCGCCAGTCCTGGCCACGGCCGTCGGTGCCCGCCACCTTTAGCGTCAGGCGCTCCAGGGGCGTGCCGACAAAGCTCAGCCAGGTCCGCTCGCCTTCCAGCGCACGGTAGAAGTAGCGCCCCAGGAAGGGCGCGGGAAGAAAGGTCAGGGCCAGGAAGGCCAGGATCAGGAACGCGGCGTGGCTGTCCATGCCGCCTCCCTAGGAGCGGCCGGCGCGCAACAGCGCCGCCAGCAGATAGACGAACAGACCCAGTGCCAGAAGCAGGGCCAGAAGATTCCAGGGGGTCATCACGAGTTCTCCAGAGACGGCAGCTGCCGCGTGGAGAAATTGTCGGGAGGAGGGGCGTAAAGAAGCGAGGCGGGGAAGGTTGGCGGGGCGTAAAGAAAGCGTTAAATCGGCCCCGCACGCTACCGTGGGCGGGGCCTCGGGATTATTGCTTGGGCGCGTTCTGCTGTTCTTCCTTGGCCTTCTTGTTGGCCTCGTGGTGACCGATGGCACAGCCCGCGGCGGCACCGGCGACGCCGTGACCCCCGGCGACATGACCCGCGGCGCCACCGACCACAGCGCCCTTGACGCAGCCGGCGGCAAAGGTGACTTGGCTGGCGCCGAGTAGCAGAGCGGAAAGGGCAAGGGTGGGCAGGAGCTTCATGGTGGCGACCTCTCGTGGGTGCGAAGTAATGTTCTGTAACAATTGACCTTGACGAGCCTCGCCAGTTCTCCCGCGGCACAGCTTGGCGACCAAGTCGCCCTGGACTCCGCCAGTCACCTGGGTCGTCAGCAGGCTATCGATATCGCGGCCACGGCTCGCTCCTACAGCCATACCTGAACCTGTAGGAGCGGCCCATGGCCGCGATACGGACTGGGTTTGGGGATGACGTGAAGAGTCTGCGTTAAAGCCGTCTCAGGCGCTGTGCGAATGGCTGCTTCGGTGAATAGTCGTGATGCTGATAGCGACTCATGTCCTGTTCTGGAAAGCGCCTTATCGCATTCAGGAATGACCGTGCTGCTGTTCTTCCTTCGCCTTCGCCGCCAGGTGATGGCCGATGAAACAGCCGGCGACTGCGCCGGCGATGGCGTGGTGTCCGGCCACATGTCCCGCCACGCCGGCAACCACGGCGCCCTTGATACAACCCGCTGCCATCGTCGTCTGGCCGAGACCGAGCAACAGCGTGGATAGGCTCACGATGACAAGACGTTTCATGGGGTGATCTCGGCAGAAGGAAAGCCTTAGCGTAGGGCGTCTGAGTTAACCGCCGCTTAAGGCCGGCTCAGGGGAAGGAGCCGTCCTGGCGAGCCAGGATCGCGGCGCATAAAAAAACCGCCCCGAAGGGCGGCTTTTCAGTACCGCAGGCTGGCGTCAGACTTCGACGGCGGCGATACGGGCTTTCTCGGCGCTTTCACGGAATTCGGCGATCTGGTCGAAGCTCAGGTAGCGGTAGACGTCCGCTGCCATGCTGTCGATGCTCTTCGCGTATTCCATGTACTCCTCAACGCTAGGCAGCTTGCCCAAGATCGAAGCCACTGCGGCCAGTTCCGCCGAGGCCAGGTAGACGTTGGCGCCGTCGCCCAGGCGATTGGGGAAGTTACGGGTGGAGGTGGAGACCACGGTGGCGTTGGCGGCCACACGGGCCTGGTTGCCCATGCACAGCGAGCAGCCCGGCATTTCCATGCGCGCGCCAGCCTTGCCGTAGATGCCGTAGTAGCCTTCCTCGGTCAGCTGGTGCTGGTCCATCTTGGTCGGCGGCGACAGCCACAGGCGGGTCGGAATCGAGCCCTTGACCTTGTCCAGCAGCTTGCCGGCAGCGCGGAAGTGACCAATGTTGGTCATGCAGGAACCGATGAACACCTCGTCGATCTTGTCGCCGGCCACCTGGGACAGCAGGCGGGCGTCATCCGGATCGTTGGGCGCGCACAGAACCGGCTCGTTGACCTCGGCCAGGTCGATCTCGATGACTTCGCTGTATTCGGCATCGGCATCGGCAGCCAGCAGTTCCGGGTTGGCGATCCAGGCTTCCATGGCGCGCGCGCGGCGCTCCAGGGTACGGGGATCACCGTAGCCTTCCTCGATCATCCAGCGCAGCAGGGTGATGTTGGACTGCAGGTACTCGGTGATGGACTCGGGCGACAGCTTGATGGTGCAGCCGGCAGCGGAACGCTCGGCGGAGGCATCGGACAGCTCGAACGCCTGCTCCACGGTCAGGTCTTCCAGGCCTTCGATCTCGAGGATGCGGCCGGAGAAGATGTTCTTCTTGCCCTTCTTCTCGACGGTCAGCAGGCCCTTCTGGATGGCGTAGTAGGGGATGGCATGCACCAGGTCACGCAGGGTGATCCCGGGCTGCATCTTGCCCTTGAAGCGCACCAGTACCGACTCGGGCATGTCCAGCGGCATCACGCCGGTGGCAGCGGCGAAGGCCACCAGGCCCGAACCGGCCGGGAAGGAGATGCCGATCGGGAAGCGGGTGTGGGAATCGCCACCGGTGCCGACGGTGTCGGGCAGCAGCATGCGGTTCAGCCAGCTGTGGATGATGCCGTCGCCAGGACGCAGGGAGACACCGCCACGGGTACGGATGAAATCCGGCAGGGTGTGGTGGGTCTTGACGTCGATGGGCTTGGGATAGGCCGCGGTGTGGCAGAAGGACTGCATCACCAGGTCGGCGGAGAAGCCCAGGCAGGCCAGGTCCTTCAGCTCGTCACGGGTCATCGGGCCAGTGGTGTCCTGGGAACCGACGGTGGTCATCTTCGGCTCGCAGTAGGTGCCGGGGCGCACGCCCTCGACGCCGCAGGCCTTGCCGACCATCTTCTGCGCCAGGGTGTAGCCCTTGGTGCTCTCGGCCGGCTGGTCCGGCTTGTTGAACAGGTCGGACGGGCCCATGCCCAATTCGGCGCGCGCCTTCTCGGTCAGGCCGCGGCCGACGATCAGCGGGATACGGCCGCCGGCGCGGACTTCGTCCAGCAGCACGGGGGTCTTGAGTTCGAAGGTGGCGACGATTTCATCGCTGCCATGGCGGGTGACCTTGCCAGCCTTGGGATAGACGTCGATGACGTCGCCCATTTCCAGGGCGGACACATCGAACTCGATCGGCAGGGCGCCGGCGTCTTCCATGGTGTTGTAGAAGATCGGGGCGATCTTGGAACCGAAGCAGAAGCCGCCCGCGCGCTTGTTGGGCACGTAGGGGATGTCGTCGCCGAAGAACCACAGCACCGAGTTGGTGGCGGACTTGCGGGAAGAGCCGGTACCGACCACGTCACCGACGTAGGCGACCGGGAAGCCCTTGGCACGTACTTCCTCGATCTGCTTCAGCGGACCGATGCTGCCTTGCTGCTCGGGCACGATGCCGTCGCGAGCCATCTTCAGCATGGCCAGGGCGTGCAGCGGGATGTCCGGACGCGACCAGGCGTCGGGCGCGGGGGAGAGGTCGTCGGTGTTGGTTTCGCCAGGCACCTTGAACACGGTCAGGGTGTACTTCTCGGCGATTTCCGGACGCTTTTTGTACCACTCGCCTTCGGCCCAGGATTGCAGGACAGCCTTGGCGTGGGTGTTGCCGGCCTTGGCCTTCTCGGCCACGTCGTGGAAGGCGTCGAACATCAGCAGGGTGTGCTTGAGTTGTTCGGCGGCCACGGCGGCCAGTTCGGCATCGTCCAGCAGCTCGACCAGGGTGGCGATGTTGTAGCCGCCCTGCATGGTGCCCAGCAGTTCGGTGGCACGCTGCCTGGAGATCAGTGGGGACTGGGCCTCGCCCTTGGCGACGGCGGAGAGGAAGCCAGCCTTGACGTAGGCAGCTTCGTCGACGCCCGGCGGGACGCGGTTGGTAATGAGGTCGACGAGGAAGGCTTCCTCACCGGCAGGGGGATTCTTCAGCAGTTCGACCAGACCGGCCGTTTGCTCGGCGTTCAGCGGCTGGGGCACGATGCCCTGGGCGGCACGCTCTTCTACGTGGTTACGATAGGCTTCAAGCACGGGTTGACCCTCATCAGTGGTCCAATATTGCGTCCGGGGGCTGGCGCCCCGAAATGTATCCGGCAGGGTTTGACGGGGGAGGCTGCGGGCAGGACCACCGTCACGCCGGACGCACTCCGCTAGAAGCTGTTTTCAAAGTTTTACGCCGGCTGCTGCAAGGCAGGTCGGGCAGTTGGCGGTTGATGAGGCCGCCGCTGCCCGGAAGGTCGCCGGAAACTTTGCTCGTGACGCTTTGAAAACAGCTTCGTATCGGACATTGCGCCTATAAGGCTGCCTAATTCTACGCCAAGCCTCTGGCGAAGTTAAGCGCTGCGTTGTCGCATCGTGTGCGTCACGCTGTTAGACCTTGGCCGTAGTCTAGCGGCCCAGATGCGCGAAGCGCCCGGTGAAGGGCTTGGCGATGGGATAGGCCAGGTCGCCGTGCTTGCTGGTCCCCAGGCCCAGGTCGACCAGGGACTCGGCCAGCTTGACCGCGGCGCTCACGCCTTCGATCACCGGGACGCCGATGGCCTCGCTCAGGGCTTCGCGCAGATCGGCCATGCCGCCGCAGCCCAGCACGATGGCGCCGGCACCTTCCTCGTCACGCGCCCGGCGCCCTTCGGCGGCGATCAGCTCGATCAGGCTGTCGTCCGCGTCCTCCAGTGCCAGCACTGGCAGATCGATGCAGCGCACCGAGGTGCACAGCTCGGCGAAGCCATATCGCTGCAGCAGATGCTCGGCAATGATGCGCGTACGGGTGAGGGTGGTCACCACGGCGAAGCGGGTGGCCAGCAGGCTGGCCAGATGGAAGCCAGCCTCGGCGATGCCGAGCACTGGCCCCTTGGCCATTTCCCGTGCCGCGAGCAGGCCTGGATCGCCAAAGCAGGCGATGACATGGGCGGCGCAGCCGGCTTCGACGCCCTTGCGCATCTCCTCGATCACTCCGACCGCGGCTACCGCCTCGTCATAGTGACTTTCGATGGAGACCGGGCCGGCCTCGGGATTGCTGGCGAGAATGGTGGTACCTGGGCGGGCGATGGCCTGGGCTGCGCGGCCGATCTTGGCGGTCATGCCGGCACTGGTATTGGGGTTGATGACCTGAATCTGCATGGGACGCCTCAACTGCGTTTGAAGATGCTGCGGAAATCAGGCTCGGCGGCCACGGGCCGGTCGATCCTGAGGGATTCACGGATCAGGCGCAGGTGCTGCGCCATCCAGTCGCTGGCGGCCGCGCCCTGGCCCTCGGCGAGCAGGTCCAGCAGCTCGCCGTGCTGGCCGCAATCGCAGCCCAGGCTGTGGTGCGAACCATAGATGGCGATCAGCAGCGATGAGCGACTGGCTAGCTGGGCGACCTGCTCGGTCAGTACCTGATTGTCGGCCAGGGCCGCGAGTTCGACGTGGAAGCGCGCGGACAGCTGGATCGCCAGGCTGTGGCGCCCGCCATGCTGGGCCTCGTGCTCCTCGCTACAGAGCTGCCGCAAGGGAGCCAGTTGGGCGCTGTCGATCCGGGCGGCCACCAGGGGCATCAAGGCGGGTTCGATCAGTTGGCGCGCAGCCAGGATGTCCTGGGCTTCCTTGGCGGTGGGTTGGGCGACCTGGGCGCCGCGATTGGCGCGCAAGGTCACCAGCCGCTCCAGGGCCAGCCGCTGCAGCACCTTGCGAATGCCGGTTCGGCTGATGCCGAAGGTTTCCGCCAGGGTGTCTTCCGGCAGCCGAGTGCCTGGGGTCAGTCGATGCTCGACGATGGCGTCGAGAATGTCCTGGTAGATCCGCTCGTCCCGGGGAGAGGCGGCAACGGCGAGTGGTGAGGGGGCTGCACCCATGGGCTAACTCCGGCGATTTGGATGAATTGTATACAGAAATGCCGCGCGCGACGATGGGCGAGAAACACCACCCCTGTGCGCCAAGGTAGCGCCTGGCCGCCACCAAACGCCCCAAGGAAGTGCGTTTCAGGTAGCACTCTAAGACCGGTGGCAAAGCGCTTCATTCAGAAAATCTGTTGCAGAGCCAGGAAGTTAACGCCTTTCCCAAGTAACTGGCACGGTCTCTGCCTGGCGAATTGTATACAAGATCAGATAGGCCCCGTATGCAGGTGCCTGTCACCACGGAGGAGGCGATCCATGACCCAGCAGCGTCCCGCGGGCTATAGCCCACGTCTGTATAACGAAGATCTCGGGCCGGTCGAGCAGAAGTGGAGCTGGTACAACATCTTCGCCTTCTGGATGAGTGACGTACACAGCGTCGGTGGCTACGTCTTCGCCGCCAGCCTGTTCGCCTTGGGCCTGGCCAGTTGGCAGGTGTTGATCGCCTTGCTGGTGGGCATCTGCATCATTCAGGTGATCGCCAATCTCGTCGCCCGGCCCAGTCAGCAAGCCGCCGTACCCTATCCGGTGATCTGCCGCCTGGCCTTCGGCGTCTTTGGCGCGAACATCCCGGCAGTGATCCGGGGCCTGATCGCAGTGGCCTGGTACGGCATCCAGACCTATCTCGCCTCCAGCGCGCTGATCATCGTGGTGCTCAGATTCTTTCCGGCCCTGGCCGCCTTTGGCGACACCAGCTTTCTGGGGCTGTCCTATCTCGGCTGGATGGGCTTCCTCACCCTTTGGGTGCTGCAGGCCTGCGTCTTCTGGGCGGGCATGGACTCCATCCGTCGTTTCATCGACTGGGCCGGTCCCGCGGTCTATGCGGTGATGTTCCTGCTCGCCGCCTGGATCGTCTGGCGCGCCGGCTGGAGCAACATCAGCTTCACCCTGGCGGAAAAGCAACTCACCGGCTGGGCCGCGTTCTGGCAGGTGATCATGGCTATCGCCCTGGTGGTGTCCTACTTCTCCGGTCCCACCCTCAACTTCGGGGACTTCAGTCGTTATTGCCGTTCCATGCAGGACGTGCGTCGCGGTAACTTTTGGGGCCTGCCGATCAACTTCCTGGCCTTTTCGCTGGTCACCGTGGTGATCGTCTCCGGCACCTTGCCGGTGTTCGGCGAGATGATCCACGATCCCATCGCCACCGTGGCCCGTATCGACAACACCACCGCCGTGCTGCTGGGTGCCTTCACCTTCATCACCGCTACCATCGGCATCAACATCGTCGCCAACTTCGTCTCACCCGCCTTCGACTTCGCCAATATGGCGCCCAGCAAGATCAGCTGGCGCGCCGGTGGCATGATCGCCGCGGTGGCCTCGATCTTCATCACGCCCTGGAATCTGTTCAACAATCCCGAGGTGATCCATTACACCCTGGACGTGCTGGCCTCCTGCATCGGCCCGCTGTTCGGCATCCTGCTGGTGGACTACTACCTGCTGCGCAAAGGACGGATCGAGGTCGCTGCCCTGTTCGACGACACCCCCGAGGGTGCCTACTGGTACAGCGGTGGCGTCAATTGGGTCGCAGTGCAGGCACTGGTGGCTGCCGCGCTGATCGGGCTGTGCTTCACCTTCGTGCCCTGGTTCAAGCCGATCGCCAATTTCGCCTGGTTTACCGGCTGCTTCCTCGGCGGGCTGTTCTTCTATGCCTTGAGTCGGCGCAGCGCCAATCCGCTGTCGGTCCGGGGCGCGGCGGCAGTGTGATCGACCCGCTGATCCTGCACGACCGGCACGGGTACCCGCGCCGGTCATCGGCGTTTCCGGCTAGACTAGGCGTTTTGCTCCAAGGCTTGCCGTCCATGCCCGCTCCTGTCATCAAGACGCCCTGCGTCGGCCTGTGCTCGACGATGTTCGGCGACCACGTCTGCCGTGGTTGCAAGAGATTCCACCACGAGGTGGTGAACTGGAATCTCTACAACGAGGACGAGCGCCGCGCCGTCTGGGCGCGTCTCGAACTGCTGCTGGTGCAGGTGGTGTCGGCCAAGGTCGATGTCTTCGATCCGGCCTTGCTGCGTCAGCAGCTGCAGCAGCGCAGCATCCGCTTCCGGCCGGACCAGTCGGAATATTGCTGGGCCTATCAGCTGCTGGCTCGCGGTGCGCGGCATATCCAGCAGCTGGATGCCTATGGTGTGCGCCTGCTGCCGGAATTTCGCGAGCGGCCACTGGCCGATCTGCGTGACGCCATCGACCGGGAATTTTTCCTGCTCTCCGAAGCCCACTACGACCGTTACATCGCCCCGCGCTTCCTGCTCGAAGGCGTGGACAGTCGCGTCTGAGCGCTGGCAGGCGAGCGGCGCTGCCCAGGCGCGCGCCTTTCTCTATAATGCGCGGCTTTTGCACGGGATTACGCTGATGTCCTTGCCCGAGATGAACGAATTCCTCGGTTGCCGTACGCCGGATGCCTGGGTCGACGCCGCGCTGCAGGATCTGCCGACGCTGCTGCAGGACCATGCCAACAACGAGAAGAAGGCCGCCGGCGCCGCCTTCCACTATCTGTTCACCTATTCCAATCGCGCCGAACTGTCCTGGAAGATGTCGCGCATCGCCCGCGAGGAGCTGCGCCACTTCGAGCAGGTGCTGCAGATCATGAAGCGCCGTGGCATCGAGCACCGCAATGTCAGCTCGGCGCGTTACGCCGGCGCCCTACGCAAGCTCTGTCGCAATCACGAGCCCCTGAAGCTGACCGACAGCCTGGTGATCGGGGCCTTCATCGAGTGTCGCTCCTGTGAGCGCTTCGGCGCCGTGGCGCCCCACCTGGACGAGGAGCTGGGCAAGTTCTACAGCGGCCTGCTGGCCTCCGAGGCGCGGCATTTTCAGGACTATCTCAAGCTCGCCTACCTCTATGGCGAGCGGGACGACGTCGATGCCAAGATCGCCGAGGTCCGCGCGCTGGAAGTGGAGCTGATCAGCTCCAGCGACCGCGAGATGAGATTCCACAGCGGTATTCCAAGCGCTGCCTGAGTCGCGCTACTTGCAGGCCTTGGTCTGACCGACGTAGGGATTGCCGTGGCCCATGATGCAGGCCAGGCGCTGATTGCGCTGGCGCTCCCAGGCCTCGGGCGGGTACTGCTTGGTCCAGGCGCTGTAGAGCTGGCGGTCCTGCTTGGACAGGCGCAGGCCGTAGCGGTCGCTCATGTAGAAGTAGGTACGGGCGACCATGCCGCGGATCTCCGGGCGCGGCATGGCGGTCTTGGCCTTGAAGTCCACCACCATCTGGCAGGCGCCGTACTGGGTCGCCTTTTGCGGCAGCCAGCCAAAGGCGAAATTGCTGCGGTCGCCATTGACCTCGCCCACCACCGGCACCAGGTTGAAGAGGTCGGCCTCGGCCTTCTGGTACACCGGGTCCTTGGCCGTGCAGTTCTTGCGACCGCCTTTCTGCCAGCACTGGCGCTGGTGGCCAATCACCCAGGCGGGGACGATGTGTTCCCATTCGATGCGGCTGGCGCGCTGGGCGCTCTTGCGCGGGACGTAGCCACAGCTCTTGAGATCCACGGTCTTGCCGCTGTAGTGGCAACCGCAGTAGAAGTCCACGCCCTGCTTGGCATAGACCTTGGCTGCGACCACCTTGGCTTCGCTGAAGGTACGGGGCGGTTGAGGCGTCGCCAGGGCGCTCAGGGAAGCCAGGGTCAAACAGAACAGCAGGGCAGAGCGCAACGACATGGAGAATCCGTCCGAAAAAGCGCGGATACTACCGACCCGCACAGGGTCGCGATGTGACTGGGTTCACTGGAAGCCGTCCCGCATCGCACCGCTGGTGAAGCGGAACCCGATTCGATATCAATGACTTAGAGGTAAGGCATGGCAGCCTGGGACATCTTCTGCACGGTGGTGGACAACTATGGCGACGCAGGCATCACCTGGCGCCTGGCCCATCAGTTGGTGGCCGAACACGACCAGCAGGTCCGCCTCTGGATCGACGACCTCTATCCCCTGGCGCGCATCCAGCCCGGCGTGGACAGAGCCGCCGAACAGCAATGGCACCGGGGGGTGGAAGTCCGGTTATGGCGTCCCGACTGGGCCGACGCCGAATCCGGTGACGTGGTGGTGGAAGCCTTCGCCTGTCAGTTGCCAGAGGAGTTCGTCACGGCCATGGCGCGCCGCGCCGAGCGCCCGCTATGGCTCAATCTGGAGTACCTGAGCGCCGAGGAGTGGATCGAAGGCTGCCACGGCCTGCCTTCGCTGCAGCCCACCGGACTCAACAAGTATTTCTTCTTTCCCGGCTTCACCGCCAAGGTGGGCGGGCTGTTGCGTGAGCGCGGACTGCTCGGCGAGCGCGACGGCTTTGTCGCCGATCCTGCGGCCGCGGCGGCCTATCTCGCCGGCCTGGGCGTCCAGCGTCAAGCGGGCGAGCGGCTGTTCTCGCTGTTCGCCTACGAGAATCCCGCACTGATCGACTGGCTCGATGCCCTCAGCGCGGGAACCCAGCCCACCTGTCTGCTGGTGCCCGAGGGCCGGGTACTGGCCAACATCGCCGCCTGGCTGGGGGTCGACTGGCTCAAATCCGGTGATAGCCATCACCGGGGCGCGTTACGGGTGCAGGTACTGCCCTTCGTTTCCCAGCAGGACTACGACCGACTGCTCTGGTGTTGCGATTTCAACGCCATTCGCGGTGAGGACTCCTTCGTTCGTGCGCAGTGGGCCGCGCACCCCTTCGTCTGGCACATCTATCCGCAGGAGGAGGACGCGCACTTCGTCAAACTGGAGGCCTTTCTCGGGCGCTATACCGAGGCCGCCTCGCCTGAACTGGCGGCGGCGGTCACCGCCTTCTGGCTGGCCTGGAACGGCCGCGGTGACCTGGCCGCAGCCTGGTCAGCCCTGGACGCGCAAGGGGCGGCGTGGCGTCTGCTGGCGCGTGATTGGAGCGATCGGATGGCTTCTCACAGCGATCTTGCTGCCAGCCTGGTGCATTTCCACTCAGATTGGCTATCATATGGCGCCTCGAAATCCCGTTCTTCCATCCATACGGATAACCGCATGAAAACCGCACAAGAGTTCCGTGCCGGCCAAGTGGCCATGATCGACAACGCTCCCTGGGTCATCCAGAAAGCTGACTACAACAAGTCCGGCCGTAACGCTGCAGTGGTCAAGATGAAGCTGAAGAGCCTGCTCTCCGGCAGCGCGACCGAGACCGTCTTTCGTGCCGACGACAAGCTCGAGCCGGTCATCCTGGATCGCAAGGAAGTGACCTATTCCTACTTCGCCGATCCCCTGTACGTCTTCGTCGACGCCGACTACAACCAGTACGAAGTCGAGAAGGACGACCTGGGCGAAGCTCTGGCCTTCATCGAAGACGGCATGACCGACGTCTGTGAAGCCGTGTTCTACAACGATCGCGTCATCTCCATCGAGCTGCCGACCACCATCGTGCGCCAGATCGCCTACACCGAGCCGGCCGTTCGCGGCGATACCTCGGGCAAGGTCATGAAGACCGCTCGCCTGAACAACGGCTACGAGCTGAAGGTATCCGAGTTCTGCGATATCGGTGATCACATCGAGATCGACACCCGTACCAACGAGTACAAGTCGCGCGCCAAGGTCTAAACCAGGCGTGTCGATAAAAAGCCCGGCTCGCCGGGCTTTTTGCTGTCTGGGCGCCTGTGTCGTAGCGCCCCGGCTGACCTCTCCGTATCCATTCATCCCTGGATAGTGCTGCTGTGGAATTGCTGCCTGAGCTTTTGATCGATGTCGTCCTCGGCGCGGTGCTGGGCATGGTGGGTGGCCTGTTCGGCATCGGCGGTGGGTTGATCGCCATTCCGGTGCTGGCCCTGCTGTTCGGCCTCGACCAGCAACTGGCCCAGGGCACCGCCCTGGTGATGGTGGTGCCCAACGTGCTGCTGTCGGTCTACAAGTACAACCAGCGCAATCGTATCGACTGGCGCCGCGCTGCCTTGCTGGCGGGCGCAGGCATGGTCTCGGCACTGGTAGGCACCGTGCTGGCGGTATCCCTGGACGCCCGCTCGATGCGTCACGGCTTCGTGGGCTTCCTGCTGCTGCTGGTCCTCTACAACCTCTGGCAGCTCTATCGCCGCGGCCAGCCGCCACTGACCGCGCCCAGCCGGCTGGGCCTCGGCGTGCTGGGGTTGGTGGCTGGTCTGGTCGGTGGCCTGTTCGGCGTGGGCGGCGCGGTCATCGCCACCCCGATCCTGGCCGGCGTCATGGGCATGACCCAGGTCGCGGCCCAGGGCATGTCCCTGGCCATGGCGCTGCCCACCACAGGTGTCACCCTGGCCAGCTACGCCTGGCACGGCGAGGTGGATTGGCACGTGGGCATCCCGCTGGCGGTGGGTGGGCTGCTCAGTGTGAGCTGGGGCGTGCGCCTGGCCCACCAGCTTCCCGAGCGGCTGCTACGCTTGCTGTTCTGCGGTTTCCTGCTGCTGTGTGCGGTGCTGCTGGCGCTGCGCTGACTATTGCCGAAAGCCTTCGGCGATGTGTTCGGCGAGGGTGTCGATGATCGGCGAAGCGCTGCGGGGATTGCGCAGCAGTTCGATGGAGCAGGCGGGCAGGTCCGGCATGCCATCGGCTTCGCTCAGCCGCCGCAGCTCATTGGGCAGCAGGCTTTCCAGTTGCGCGGTGACCGCCAGGCCCGCCTTGACGATGCCCAGCAGCGCCGCCAGGCTCGGGCTGCTGTAGGCCAGGCGATAGCCGCGTTCACGAGTGTCCAGCGCACGCCGGGCCCATTCGCTGAGAAAGCACGAGGTATTGAACATGGCCAGGGGCAGCGGGTCACGCTGATGGACATCGAAGCCGGGCGCCTCGGCCCAGATGAAGCGCTCCCGGCGCAGCGGCAGCCCGATCTCGTTGCCAGGCTCGCGGGTAACGATGGTCAGATCCAGGTCCTGGCGCTGCAGTAGGCCGGCGCTGGGCTCGCAGTGCACGTCCACCTGCACCAGCGGGTAGGCCTTGGCGAAGCCTGCGAGAATCCCTGGGATGAACCTCATGACATAGTCGTCCGGCGTGCCGATGCGCACCGTACCCACCATGTGCGGCGCACGCAGGGTCGTCATGACTTCGCCGTGCAACTTGAGGATTCGCCGGGCATAGCCCAGCAGAATCTGGCCTTCCGCCGTCAGCCGTACCTGGCGCCCATCTCGCTCGAATAGCCGGCGCTGCAGCAGGTCGTCTTCCAGCTTGCGCATCTGCATGCTCACCGCGGACTGCGTACGGTTGACCACTTCGGCCGCACGGGTGAAGCCGCCCTGATCGGCAATAGCGACAAAGGTACGCAGCAGATCGGTCTCTATGCTCGGATAATTCATGGCATCAATCAGATGAATGGGTTGCATCAGAAGGATTCGTTGGATTGATGTTATACGGGCTTTCAGACTTGAGCCATACCCTTGGAAAAGGAGATTCACCATGGCTCAGCTCGCTCATCACACAGTTTCGTCCGCTCGCGTCCGTGAGTTTCTGGACGTCAGGTTTCGTTTGCGTCGGATCCTGGTCTGGCTGCAGCGGGCAGTGCAGGTCTCCCGTCAGCGCCGGGCCCTCTATCGGCTGGATGAAGGCGCACTGCACGACCTGGGTCTGAGCCGCGCTGATGCCTGGCAGGAGGCTGACAAGCCGTTCTGGCAGCAGCCTGCAGAGGAGGGCGACCGCCAATCCTGCTAGGGTGGAGGATCACCTCTTTAAGCAGGAGCTCGGATGGATAGCCTTTCCCTGCGCGAGGCCCGGCGCCTGGCCTTGCGTGCCCAGGGTTTCGGTAGCCAGCCCAAGGGTGGCGCCGGCCTGGCCGCCCTGTACCGTCAGGCTGCACGCCTGAATGTGCTGCAGATCGACTCGGTCAATGCCCTGGTCCGCTCGCACTATCTGCCGCTGTTCAGTCGCCTGGGACGCTATGACCTTGCCGACTTCGACGCCCTGGCCTGGGGCTCGGGCAGGGCGCGACAGCTCTATGAATGCTGGGCCCATGAAGCCTCCCTGGTGCCTGCGGAGGTCTGGGCCGAATTGCGCTGGCGCCGTGAGCTGGCCCGTCAGGGCATCGGCATCTATCGGCAGCTGGCGCGTTTCGCGGCCGAGCAGCCGCAGCTGGTGGCTCAGGCCCTGGAGGCGGTGGTGCAGCGCGGCGCCCTGGGCGCCGGCAGCCTGGCGAAGCGGGTCGATCAGGCCGGTCCCTGGTGGGACTGGAGCCCGGGCAAGCTGGCGCTGGAGTGGCTGTTCGCCGCCGGCGAGGTCACGGTGGCTGGGCGGCGGGGCTTCGAGCGGCTCTATGACCTGCCGGAGCGGGTCCTGCCGGCGGCGACCCTTGCCGCGCCTGCGCCGACACCGGAGGCGGCGCGCCGGGCACTGCTGCTGCGCAGCGCCAGAGCCCTGGGCGTAGCGACCGAGGTCCAGCTGCGTGACTATTTTCGCCTGAGTCCGGCCGAGGCCCGTCAGGGCATCGCCGAATTGCAGGAGGAGGGCGGCCTGCGGCCTATTCAGGTACAGGGCTGGGCGAAGCTCGCCTATGTCGCGGACACCCCAAGCCCCGGGCGGCCGGTACGCGCCGCGGCGCTGCTGTCGCCCTTCGACTCCCTGGTCTGGGAGCGTGAACGTACCGAGCAGTTATTTGGTTTCCGCTATCGACTGGAGATCTATACACCTGCGCCCAAGCGGGTCTATGGCTACTACGTGTTGCCCTTTCTCTATCACGAACGCCTGGCGGCGCGAGTGAATCTACGGGCTGAGCGAGCGGCCTCACGGCTGGCGGTGCATGCCGTGCACCTGGAGCCGGCGGGGCTGGATGACGAGGGCTGCGATGCCTTGGCAGGACAGTTGCGTGCGCTGGCGGACTGGCTGGGCCTGGCGGAGGTAGCGCTGCTTGGTCCGGCCAGCCTGCTGCAGGAGGCACTGGCGCGGCACTAGGAGGTCGCCGCGCAGGCGACCTCCCGACCTCGACTCAGCGGCGAATGCCCTTGAGGGTCTCGGCGATCATGAAGGCCAGTTCCAGGGACTGGTCGGCGTTCAGGCGCGGGTCGCAGTGGGTATGGTAGCGATCGGAAAGGGCGTCCTCGGTAACCGGACGGGCGCCACCGATGCACTCGGTGACGTTCTGGCCGGTCATCTCGATATGGATGCCGCCGGCATAGGTGCCCTCGGCCTTGTGTACCCCGAAGAATTCCTTGACCTCGCCCAGCACGCTGGCGAAATCCCGGGTCTTGTAACCGCTGGACGCCTTGATGGTGTTGCCGTGCATGGGGTCGGAACTCCACAGCACCTGGCGGCCCTCGCGCTCCACGGTCTGGATCAGGCGCGGCAGGTGGTCGCCGACCTTGCCCACGCCCATGCGCACGATCAGGTTGAGACGACCCGGATCGTTCTCAGGATTGAGGGTGTCGATCAGCCGGATCAGGTCTTCGCTAGTGGTGGAGGGACCGACCTTGACGCCAATGGGGTTGTTCACGCCGCGCAGGAATTCGACATGGGCACCGTCAGGCTGGCGGGTGCGGTCGCCGATCCAGAGCATGTGCGCGGAGCAGTCATACCAGTCGCCAGTCAGGCTGTCGCGGCGGACGAAGGCTTCCTCGTAGTTGAGCAGCAGCGCCTCATGGGCAGTGAAGAAATTGGTTTCCTTGACCTGGGGCGCGGTGTCCAGGCCACAGGCGCGCATGAACGCGAGGGTCTCGTCGATGCGATCCGCCAACTGGTGGTAGCGGTCGGCCAGGGCCGAATTGGCGATGAAGTCCAGGTTCCAGCGGTGCACCTGGTGCAGGTCGGCGAAACCGCCCTGGGCGAAGGCGCGCAACAGGTTGAGGGTCGCGGTGGACTGGTTGTAGGCCTGGATCAGGCGCTGCGGATCCGGGATACGGCTGCCTTCGGTGAAGTCGATGCCATTGACGATATCGCCACGGTAGGCGGGCAGGGAGATGCCATCCTGGACCTCATCGTTCGAAGAGCGCGGCTTGGCGAACTGCCCGGCCATGCGGCCAACCTTGACCACCGGGCAACCGGCAGCGAAGGTCATGACCACGGCCATCTGCAGCAGCACCTTGAAGGTGTCGCGAATCTTGCCGGCGGAGAATTCGAAGAAGCTTTCCGCGCAATCACCACCCTGCAACAGGAAGGCCCGGCCCTGGGTGACCTCGGCGAATTGCCGGCGTAGTTCGCGGGCTTCGCCGGCAAACACCAGCGGCGGATAGCCGGCGAGGGTGCGCTCGACGTCGGCGAGGCGGGCGTGATCGGGGTATTCGGGCTGCTGCTGGATGGGCAGGCCTCTCCAGCTGGTGGGGCTCCAAGGCGCGGACATGGCTCTCTCTGCGGTGGTTCGATGAAGCCTTTCATACTAACCGATGAAGGGTGTAACGCTCGATAGACAGTGCCCATCGCAGATACCATGGGCGCCTATAGAGGAGGGCAGTGATGGCCGAGACGGAAGTGTTGCTGGAAGAGGTCATCGATGACCATGGACGGATCCGGGTGGTCGAGGTGGGGCCCTATCGCTTCCTGGAGTTCGGTGAGGAGGTGGAACAGAGCTGCGTCTTCACGCAGGACCCGGCTTGGCTGGAATACGATTACAACCGGGCCATGCTGTTGGGCGCGCTCTGCCATCCGCAGCCGCGACGGGCGCTCTTTCTTGGGCTAGGCGCCGGCACCCTGACCCAGGCCTGTCTCAAGTGGCTGCCGCTGGAAGCGGTGGAGGCGCTGGAATTGCGTCCCGCGGTTCCGCGCCTGGCGCAGCAGCACCTGGGGCTCGGCGAGGATCCACGGCTGCAGATCCGGATCGGCGATGCCCTGGAGCTGCTCGACAGTGCAGAGCCTGCCGACCTGATCTTTGTCGATCTCTATACCGATGTCGGCCCGTCCAGTGCTCACCTGGCCTGGCGCTTCCTGGAAAACTGCCAGGCCAAGCTCAATCCGGGCGGTTGGCTGATGATCAACCAGTGGAGCGCTACCGACGGCAAGCCCCTGGGCGCCGCGTTGCTGCGCGGGCTGTTCCGCCATCATTACTGGGAGTGCCCGGTGGTGGAAGGCAATGTCATCCTGCTGGTGCCGGCCAGTCTGGAACAGGAGCTGGACCAGCCCGAGACGCGACGGCGCGCAAGGGAGTTGACCCCGCAGATAGGCTTCGATGTGGAGTCCTACCTGGACAACTTGCGTGCGGCAACCTGACCATCAAGATAGACCAAGGTTCTCTGGAGAAATGTCCAGGGTTCGGGTATTATTCGCCCCGGTCTTTTTGACCTTCCGTTCAGGAACTGCATTCTCCCGGTCCGCCACCATGGCCACGCCGGTCGTGCGTTCGCCCGACGGCGAACAATCCTAGACGCTTCACCCCCTTTCATCCGCTATTTCGCAAAAAGCTCACACCTTGGCTGCCTGGGCGACTTCGGTCATTCGGATAAGCGCAGCTCTTGGCTTTGGGGTCTTTGCGAAGCACACGAGGCAAGACAATGACCCAGGACATCAGCAATTTCGCTGCGCTCAATCTCAATCCCGCCATCCTCGCCGCCATCAAGGCCGTCGGCTACGAAGAGCCGTCGCCCATCCAGTCGCAGTCCATTCCGGTGATCCTCGCCGGCCACGACATGATCGGCCAGGCGCAGACCGGTACGGGCAAGACCGCAGCCTTTGCTCTGCCGCTGCTCTCGCAGCTCGACCCGTCCCGTCGTGAACCCCAGATTCTGGTGCTGGTTCCTACCCGTGAACTGGCCCTGCAGGTCGCTACCGCCTGCGAAACCTATTCCACCGAGATGCCCGGCGTGAAGGTCGTGGCCCTCTACGGCGGCGCGCCCATGGGGCCGCAGCTGAAGTCCCTGCGCATGGGTGCCCAGGTACTCGTCGCTACCCCCGGCCGCCTGTGCGACCACCTGCGCCGTGACGACAACCTGCTGGCCACCGTTCAGCGTCTGGTGCTCGACGAGGCCGACGAGATGCTCAAGCTGGGCTTCATGGACGACCTCGAATTCATCTTCGAGGCCATGCCGGAAACCCGCCAGACCGTACTGTTCTCGGCGACCCTGCCGCCGTCGATCCGTGCCATCGCCGAGCGTCACCTCAAGGAGCCGCAACACGTCCGCATCGCGGCCAAGACCCAGACCGTCGCCCGCATCGAGCAGGCGCACCTGATGGTCCATGCCGACCAGAAGCCGGCCTCGGTGCTGCGCCTGCTGGAAGTGGAAAACTTCGACGCCCTGATCGCCTTCGTGCGGACCAAGCAGGCGACCCTGGATCTGGCTGAACTGCTGGAGCGCCAGGGCTATCGCGTCAGCGCCCTGAACGGCGACATGCCCCAGGCCCAGCGCGAGAAGACCATCGAATCCCTCAAGGACGGTTCGCTGGACATCGTGGTCGCCACCGACGTCGCGGCCCGTGGCCTGGACGTGGCGCGCATCACCCACGTGCTGAACGTGGACATGCCCTACGATCCCGAATCCTACGTGCACCGTATCGGCCGTACCGGTCGTGCCGGGCGTGAAGGCCGCGCGCTGCTGCTGGTCACCCCGCGCGAGCGTCGCATGCTGCAGGTCATCGAGCGCGTGACCGGTCAGCGGGTCGGCGAGATCCGTCTGCCCGACGCCGAAGCCGTGCTGGAAGCTCGTATCTCCCGTCTGGCCGATGGCGTGGGTTCGCTGCTGGCCGATGCCGACGCCACCCACGGCGCGCTGCGTCAGGAGCTGTGCGAGCGTCTGCAGTGCGATCCTTCCACCCTGGCAGCGGCGCTGCTGGCCAAGCTGACCAGCGGCCGTGCCCTGGACCTGGAGTCGGTGCGCCGTGAGCAGCCGCTGACCCCCGGCGCCGGCCGTGGCGAGCGTCCCCGTGGTGAGCGCAGCGAGCGTGGCGAACGCCCTGACCGTGGCGGCGAGCGTCCCGATCGTGGTGAGCGTCGTCCGATGCAGCCTCTGCCGGAAGGCCGGGTCCGCTGCCGCACCGCCCTGGGCGCGCGCGATGGCGTTGCTGCCAAGAACCTGCTGGGTGCCATCATCAATGAAGGCGGCATGGATCGCGAGGCCATCGGCCGCATCCAGATCCGTGACTCCTTCAGCCTGGTGGAGCTGCCCGAGGAAAACCTGGAGCGTCTGCTGACCAAACTCAAGGACACCCGCGTGGCGGGCAAGGCCCTGCGCCTGCGTCGTTATCGCGAGGACTGATCCCTGCGGTCACATGAAAAAGCCCCGGATATCCGGGGCTTTTTTCTGCCTGCAGGAAAGCGGTCGTCTAGAAGATCACCTTGTCCTTGAGCTTCTCCGCCGCCAGCTGCAGCGCCTGGATGACCCGCTCCTTGTCGTAGTTCTGGATGTTGTTGGTATCCAGGTACATGGAGAAGCCCGGCAGCTCGTGCTCGACATAGCTGGGCGAGGCGCCCAGGTCGCGACGGAAGTCGACCACCTGGTAGATCTGTACCGGCTTGCTGAAGCCCTTGACGGTGATCCAGCTCTTGTCACGGCACATGATGGTGTCCTTGATCAGCGAGTAGGTCTCGTGGCTGATCAGGATCTCGCCGGCGTCCGCGGCGTTTTCCAGGCGGCTGGCCAGGTTCACTTCGCGACCGATGATGGTGTAGTCCATGCGCGTGCTGGAGCCGAAGTTGCCGACCGTGCAATAACCGGTGTTCAGGCCCATGCGGATTTCCAGGGGCTTGTTGATGCCCTGGCTGCGCCACTGCTGGCGCAGCACCTTCATGTGCTTGCGCATGGCGATGGCCATGGAGACCGCGGCCACGGCGTCCTTCTTGGCGCCCTGGCTGTTGGCGTCGCCAAAGAACACCATGACACAGTCGCCAACGAACTTGTCGATGGTCCCGCCGTATTTCACGGCGATCTTCGACATTTCGTTGAGGTAGTTGTTGAGCATGTCGGTGAGGGCTTCGGCCTCGAGTTCTTCGGACAGCTCGGTGAAGCCTTTGATGTCGGAGAAGAACACCGTGATCTTCTTGCGCTGGGTGCCCAGGGCGATGTGCTGCTTGCCGGTGAAAATGGACTCCCACACCTGAGGGGAGAGGTATTTCGCCAGGTTGTGCGCGAGGATCGCGGACTTCTCCTGCTCGCGCTTGAGGTCGTCGTTGATCTGTATGAGGCGCTTGCGCTGCCGATGCAGGAAGTAACCGGTCCCCCAGAGGTGCAGCATGGTGCCCACCACGCTGGTGACGGCCACCAGCAGCGGACTGGTGAGGTCGACGCCCTGGAAGAAGGTGGCACTGCCCAGCGCCGCGGCGCTGGTGGCGAACAGCAGGCAGAGACCGAGCAGGCGCGGACCGCCTCGCAACATGCTGGTGTAGCCCAGCATGAACAGCAGCATCAGAGTGGGCATCAGCGGGAAGCGCAACACCACTGCGGCCATGCCGACATGGATGGCATCGATGGCGGCCAGCAGGATATCGGTCTGGGCGCCACGATCGCGCCTGAGCTTCAGGCTCAGGGTCTGGGCCACATGGGGATAGAGCAGGGCATAGGGGATCAGCCACAGGCCCACGGCATCGGCTTGGGTGTAATAACCCGCGGTGACGCTGGCGGCGGCGATCAGATAGGCGAATACCCGAGCGTAGTAGACGCCCAGGCTATCACCGGATGCAGCGAGGAACCGGTTGAGCGCAAACTTCATCTGTCGGGTCCGTTTCGAAAAAGGCGAGAGGTCGGGATAACTCCGTTCGCGACGATGAAAGCGGCCGGGTTTTCAAGCTGTCGCGATCTTAGCTGACCGCCTGGGTGGCGGCCAAGAATGTCAGCAATTCCGCTGCTGTGACATCGAAAATCACCAGTCGTCCCTGGGGTACACTGCGGCATCTTTACAGGAGAGACGCTATGGATGCCCTCGCAGCCCTTTGCAATCGCGCCTCGGTCGGTCGCCTGACCGAACCGGGCCCCACCCCCGAGCAACTCAAGACACTGCTGCGCGCCGCGGACCGTGCCCCGGACCACAAGCTGCTGCGCCCCTGGCGGCTGATTCTGGTGTCTGGCGAGGATCGAGCCGCCCTCGGTGAGCTCTATGCCGAAGCCCTGCGTCGCCGCGAGCCCGAGGCGGATGCTGCCGCCCTGGACAAGGCCCGACGCATGCCGCTGCGGGCGCCCCTGGTGATCGCCGTCGTCGCCGCGCCCCAGGAGCACCCCAAGGTGCCCCTGCAGGAGCAGATCATCACCGCTGGCTGCGTCGCCCACGGTCTGGTCAATGCGGCCTTCGCCCTGGGCCTGGGCGCGGTTTGGCGCTCCGGTGAATTCAGCTACGACGCCTGGGTGCTGCAGGGCCTGGGGCTGACCGATAACGAGCAGTTGGTGGGCTACATCTACCTTGGCACGCCGGAGGTGGCGCCGCGAGTTCCGGCGGCGCGCGATCTGAGCGCCCAGGTCAGCCATTGGCCAGGACCGGCCTGAGTGGCAGGGTGACGGTAGCGAGAAAGCCGCCGTCCGGGTGGTTGCTCAGGTGCAGCTCGCCACCATGGCGCTCAACGGCACGCCGGGCGATGGCCAGGCCCAGGCCGTAGCCAGTGGCCTGCTGCTGGTCCGAGCGGAAGAAGGGCTCGCCCAGGCGCGGTAGGTCCTCGGCCCTGACGCCGGGGCCGTGGTCGCGCACCTGGATGCGCACTTCGCCCTCCGCCACTGCCGCGGAGATGATGATGGGCCGTGTCGGCGGATTGAACCGCAGGGCATTGCGCAGCAGATTGTCCAGGGCGCGTTCCAGCACATCCGGCCAACCGTCCAGGCGCAGGGCGAGGGGAACGTCCAGTTCGATCCGCTGCTGGGGCGCGCTGAGCTGGGCGTCCTCGACCAGGCCTTCGAGCAGCGGGTGCAGTTCCAGCTGCTCGGGTGGGCCCGGATCCGCTTCCTGGCGGGCGAGGGCGAGGATCTCGCCGATCAGGGTTTCCAGGCGATCGCATTCCAGGGTGAGGCGCGGCCACATGTTGCCCAGGTCGTGGGGATCGGAGCGCTCGGCCAGTGCCAGGGCGATGCGCAGGCGTGCCAGGGGTGAACGCAATTCGTGGGACACATCGCGCAGCAGCTGGCGCTGGCTGTCGATCAGGCGCTGCAGATGGGCGCCCATGCGATTGAAGTCTCCGGCCAGCACGCCCAGTTCGTCCTTGCGGCGCGCAAGACGCGCCAGGGTGTCCTGCTGATAGGCGGTCTGGCCGAGATCGTGCACCGCGCGCCGCAGGTGATTGAGCGGCCGGGTCAGGCTCAGGGTCAGCAGCAGGCTGAAGAGGGTCAACACCACGGTGGCGATGGCCAGCATGCCGACCGGCCAGAACAGACTCTGACGGCGCCAGGCGCCTAGCTCGGGCGTGGGCAGGTGATAGATGAACAGGTAGTTCTGGCCACTGGAACTGGTGTATTCGTCGGTCAGCCGTCGCCAGGGCAACGGACGGTTTGGATCGCGGGCGCCGGGGCCGGGACGCTGCTGACGCTGCGGCTGGTCAAGATCCTGGTCGAAGATGCGCGGTGGCAGGGTGCCGCGCACCAGGGGCGAGCCGTTCTCGCCCAGCACCAGCACATCGATGCCGTAGCGGCCTTTGCGCTGTTCGAGCAATCCTTGGGCGGCGGCGGGGCCTTCGTTTTCATAGCGTTGCACCCACTGTTCGGGCAGGTCGCGCAAGCCGGGATGCTGCGCGAGGATCCAGGAGTCCTGATCGGCCAGGTGGCCGAGCAGCATGGTCAGGCCCACCGCGGACAGGATGGCCAGCCAGAAGGTGGCGAAGATGCGCCAGAAGAGAGAGCGAAAAACCATGCGGTCGCCTTGAAGCCTGCTTTTATCCTGTTGCGGGTCGGCCAGACTGCGTCGGAAAGGCCTGGGTCGTCAGCCCGGTCGGAGTGTTCACTTGCCAGTGGTAACCGTGAGCGCAGGTCCGATCCGCTTTTTCAGGTGTTTTCGCGGGGCCGCCTAGGCCTTGTCTGACTCTAGCGCGCGAGATTGGGGGCAGGCTCTTGGTTGGGCGCTGCGCCGAGGACCATCGGCGCAGCGGGTGGGGATTACGAGGACTTGTGGTCCTGCTTCCACTGCTGGAACTCGGCCCACTCCTTGGCGCGATCCTCCCGCTTCTTTTCCATTTCGTCGAAGCGCTTCTGCTGATCGGGCTTGAGGAGGGCGCGAATGGACTGACGAGTCTTGTCGCGGTTGCCATCCAGCTGATCATGCAGGGCCTTGCGCTGATCCTCGGGCAGCTTGTCGAGATAGCTTTTGACGATCTCGCGCTGCTGCTGACGCTCTTCGCCCATCAGCTTACCGACCTGCTCGCGTTGCTCGGCGGTGAGCTTGAGGCCGCGCAGGGGGCCGTCGCCACGGGGGCCGCCATCCATCAGCTTGCCGTGGGGCGGCGGGGTGATCTCAGGGCCGTCCTGGGTGGCGGCCAGGGTCAGGGTCGGCAGCAGGGCGGCGAACAGCACGGCGGGCATGAGCTTGCGCATCGGGGAAATCTCCTTGGGATGACCGGTGCAATACCGGATGGGCCCAGTCTAGGAGCGAGGGGAGTCAGTGGCGGTCAGCGGGCGTAAAGAGGGGGTAAAGGCGACGTGGCGGTGCTAGACGCTGTAGTAGTAGCCGCGACCGCGCAGCGCCAGGATGCGTGGACGGCCATCGGCGTGGCTACCGAGCTTGCGCCGCAGATTGCTGACGTGCATGTCCAGGCTGCGATCATAGAGTGTCAGCTTGCGACCGAGTGCCACCTGGGCCAGGGCCTGCTTCTCCAGGGGTTCTCCGGGCTGGCGTAGCAGGGCTTCGAGGATGCGACTCTCGGTGAGGGTGAGGGTGATCTCGGTTTCGCCGATGTTGGCCACGCCCCGTGCCAGGCTCAGCGACAGGTCGCCCAGTTGTAGGCGTGCTGCCGGCTGGGCCGGATGGCTGCGCCTGAGGATGGCCCTCAGGCGTGCGGTGAGTTCGCGCGGATCGCAGGGTTTGGCCAGGTAGTCGTCGGCGCCCAGCTCCAGGCCGAGGATCCGGTCCAGTGGTTCGCCACGCCCCGACAGCATCAGTACCGGCAGCTGCGGATGATCGCTGCGCAGCTGCTTGAGCAATTCCAGGCCGCTGCCGTCGGGCAGCATTACGTCCAGCACCACGACGTCCGGCGTCGCGTCGCGCAACTGGATGCGCGCGTCGCTGCCGGCGTGGCAGGCGGTGACCTCGAAGCCTTCCTGTTTCAGCCAGGCGCCGAGCAGCTCGCACAGCTCCTGATCGTCGTCGATCAGCAGAATCTGACTCATGGGATCAATCTCGCGGTTCATCCATCGGTTGCAGATGGCGCGCCAGATAGAGGCCCTGACCGAGCATGAATACCAGGGTCATCGCCAGGCTGCCGAAGACCTTGAAGTCGACCCAGAAGCTTTCGTAGGTGAAGGCCACATAGAGATTCGCGCAGCCGCAGACGATGAAAAAGATGATCCAGGCGATGTTCAGGCGCGTCCAGATCGGCGCGGGCAAGCGCACCGCGTGGCCCAGCATGCGCTGGATCAGCGGTTTGTCGCCAATGAACTGACTGCCGAGGAAGGCGAGGGCGAACAGCCAGTTCACCACCGGCGCCTTCCACTTGAGAAAGGTCTCGCTGTGGAACGCCAGCGTCATGCCGCCAAATACCAGGCAGGCGATCAGGGTCAGCCACTGGCTCTTCTCCAGCCGGCGCTGGGTCGCGTAGATCACGCCGTAGACCACCAGAGAGGCAATGATCAACACCGCGGTGGCACTGAAGATGCCGCCCAGGGTGAAGGCGTGCCCGGCGAATTCCACCGGACGCGGATCGAGCTTGTAGACCAGGAAGAACAGCAGGAGGGGAATGAAGTCGATGAATTGTTTCATTAACGCAGCCGATAGCAGTGCATCGCGGCATAATACCCGATGAAGCCGAAGGAGAAAGCCCATGCGTATCGACCTGCACTGTCATACCACTGCGTCGGACGGCGCCTTCGCGCCTGCCGAGGTCGTCAGACGGGCTCATGAGCGCGGGGTACAGCTGCTGGCCATCACCGATCATGACACCCTGGACGGTTACGCCGAAGCGCTGGAAGCGGCGGATGGCCTGGGTCTTCGCCTGCTCTCCGGGATCGAGATGTCCTGTACCTGGGGCGGGGCGACCTTGCATGTGCTGGGCTACAACTTCGATCCCGAAGCGCCGGCGCTGAACGCCGCCCTGGAAGCCTTGCACGAAGGACGCTGGGAGCGTGCCCGGGAAATCGACCGGCGGCTGGCGGCCAAGGGCATGCCCGGCACTCTGGAAGGCGCCCGGGCGGTGCAGTTGGCGCTGGGTGATAGTCGCAACGCGCCGGCACGACCCCACTTCGCCGAATACCTGGTACAGGCCGGTCTTGTCCAAGACCGGGGCGACGCCTTTCGCAAGTGGCTGGGCGGCGGCAAGCTCGGCGACGTCAAGCAGCACTGGCCGACCCTGGCCGATACCCTGGCCACCCTGAAGGGCGCCAAGGCCTGGATCAGCCTGGCGCACCCCCTGGCGTATGGCTTCACGCGCACCAAGCTGCGCAAGCTGATCGGCGAATTCGTCACCGGTGGCGGCCATGCCATCGAGGTGGTCAACGGCATACAGCCGGCCGAGCAGGTCGGCACCCTGGCAATTCTGGCGCGGGAATTTGGTCTGATGGTGAGTGCGGGCAGCGATTTCCATGCGCCAGCCGATTGGTCGGACCTGGGCATGTACCGTCCCTTGCCCGAAGATCTGCCGCCCCTCTGGGCGCGCTTCAGTCAACCGCTGTACCCTCAGAATCGGGAACCCCAATGAGCCAGTTCATCGAGATTCATCCGCAGAATCCCCAGCCGCGGCTGATTCGTCAGGCCGTGGAAATCATCCAGTCCGGTGGTGTCATCGCCTATCCCACCGATTCGTCCTATGCGCTGGGCTGCCGAATCGGCGAGAAGAGCGCCGTGGAGCGGATTCGCCGCATCCGCCAGCTCGACGACAAGCACAACTTCACCCTGGTGTGCTGCGATCTCTCGGAGCTCGGCATCTATGCCAAGGTGGATACCAGCGCTTTCCGCCTGCTCAAGGCCTATACGCCCGGGCCCTATACCTTCATCCTCAACGCTACCCGCGAGGTGCCGCGGATGCTGCTGCATCCCAAGCGGCGCACCATTGGTGTTCGGGTGCCCCAGCATCCCATCACCCTGGCGCTGCTGGAAGCGCTGGGCGAGCCGCTGATGAGCGTGAGCCTGATTCTTCCCGGGGATGAGGACGCCCTCGGCGATGCCTGGGAAATCCGCGAGCGCCTCGACCACTTCGTCGACCTGGTGATCGAGGGCGGACCCGGTGGCTTGCAGCCGTCCACCGTCATCAGCCTGGCCGACGACGAGCCCGAGGTGATCCGTGTCGGTGCCGGTGATCCCACGCCCTTCATGATCGAAGCATGAGCGAGGCCCTGGATCCCCAGCTGCTCGAGCCCGAGCAGCTGCGCCTGGCGCTGGTGTATGGCGAGGCCTTCACCGAGCTGCCCCAGGACCTCTATATCCCGCCGGATGCGCTGGAGGTCTTTCTCGAAGCCTTCGAGGGTCCGCTGGACCTGCTGCTGTATCTGATCCGCAAGCAGAACATCGACATCCTTGACATCCCCGTCGCCGAGATCACCCGGCAGTACATGAGCTATGTCGAGTTGATGAAGGCGGTGCAGCTGGAACTGGCCGCCGAGTACCTGCTGATGGCGGCCATGCTGGCGGAGATCAAGTCGCGCATGCTGTTGCCCCGTGCCGAAGGCTTGGAAGCCGAGGAAGAGGATCCGCGCGCCGAACTGATTCGCCGGCTGCAGGAGTACGAACGCTTCAAGAAGGCCGCCGAGGATCTCGATGACCTGCCGCGCGAGGGGCGTAACTTCGTGCTACCCACTTTGCCGGCGCCCGAGGCGCGCGCGCGCAAACTGTTGCCCGAGGTCGAACTGGGCGAGCTGCTGCTGGCCATGGGCGAGGTGCTGCGCCGGGCGGATCTCTTCGAGAGCCACCAGGTGACCCGTGAGGTGCTGTCTACCCGCGAGCGGATGAGCCAGGTGCTGGAGCGACTCAAGGACGGCGCCTTCGTGCCCTTTGTCGCCCTGTTCACCCAGGAAGAAGGCCGTCTCGGTGTGGTGGTGACCTTCATGGCCATCCTCGAACTGGTCAAGGAATCCCTGGTGGAGCTGGTCCAGAACGAAGCCTTCAGCCCCATCCATGTCCGCGCCCGGATCAGTGGCGCCGACGCCGAAGCGGCGCCTCAGGAATAGGCCAGGGCCGCCGTCGCGGCCGCGCTCTTGCGCTTGCTCACGCGCAATCGGGCGCCTTCGCCAGCCGCCCTCAATGCCGCGGCCTCGGCAATGCTCGAGCTACCGGTGTGTTCCAGCGCGACAGCGCTGGGTGAAAGGACGCCGACCTGCTGAGCCAGCTGGGCCGCCGCGAAACCGAGCAGTGGCAGGTGCCAGCGCTCGGCGAGGGCGCATAAGGCCTCCTCTTCCAGTCGGCTTTCCACCGTGGCCAGGGCCGTCAGGGCGGTGATTTCGCACTCGGCTTCCTGCAACACCGACTGCGCCAGTTCGGCGAGTTCGTCCAGCGAGCAGCCCCGCCGGCAGCCCACGCCCAGGACCCGTTTCATGGGTGTGACGCGCCCTGACGGCGAAACAGCCAACTGCAGGCCAGTCCCAGCAACAACCAGAATGGCAGATTGCTCGCCAGCACGGCGATCTGGAAGTGCCGCTGCAGCTCGTGCGGTGCCAGGCTGGAATGCTCGATGGGCTGGGGCGCACCTAGCACATGCGGCAATACCAGCAGACCCAGAGCGATGATCTTGTAGCCGGGATGGCGGGCGAAGACCAGCAGGGCGAGGGCGGACGCGGTGGCCCCAGCGGTGCCGATCCACCAGGTTTGCCTTAGGGTCAGGTCGGCTGCGGCGGTCCCTGGCAGTTCCGGTGGCAGGCCGAGGCTGGGCGCGAGGCAGAAGGTGGCATAGCCAGCCAGTCCCCACAGCAGGCCCTGGTAGGTTCGGTGCGGCGTGCGCAGATTGAACAGGCCCGCCAGGACCAGGCCGAAGCCCACAGCCACCACCAGGTTGCCGCCAAAGGTGGCCAGGGTGCGTGGCCAGCCGTCTTCCGGCGACCAGGCTTCTGCGTCGTGCTCATGCTGCTCCGTCATGACCGGTGCCTCGACCTGTACCTCATAGGTTTCCGCCTGAAGGATGAGCGGGGTCAGCCAGAGGCTCTGCAGGACGCTCAGCAGAAGGGCGGCGAGCAGGCCGGCCACGCCGGCACTGAAGGCGATACGCTGAAACATGCCGATCTCCTCTTAGTGGCAGGGGAAGCCTTCGCTGTGGCGGGTGTCGTGGGCGCCGTTGTGCAGGGCCTCGACATGGGAAAAGCCGGCCAGGAACACCAGGCCCAGGCCAAACAGGCAGGCGAGCAGGGTGGCCGTCAGGCGTTGGGTGCGAGTACTGGTCTGGGGCAGGGCGGTGGTGGAGCGGGCAGCGGTCATGACGAGGCCTCGGAGTCGAAGCGGCAGGGACGCGCCTAGGCAGCGGGCCGCTAGGCAGCCGCCGTCCAGCACGACCGCCCACCGCGGGTTGCTTGAAGGCGACAGGCCGGTCTCCGGACTCACGAGGGTCTTGTGGGGGCGGGCTGGCTGCGCTCGGCCCGGCGTTGTCGAATCCTTCTCCGCAAGGCTCATCTACACCTGGTAAATGACGCTTGCTACGAAGGTTTCGTCTTGCCGTGCGCGGGCTCGCTCAAGATCGCATTCCCGTACGACTACCAGGATCGCCTTCCCCAAGCTTGCCGGCCGGGTGGCATCGTGATCCTGCGCTCGTCTACCGTTGCGGGGGCAGTGCCGGACTTGGACCGGCTTCCCGTTTCACCGCGACCCATGGCGGAGTCGCGACACCTGAAGCAGGGGCGAGCAGACCACGCGGGTCGTCCGACGGTCAAGCCTGTTCGATTGACACCCCGGCGGGGCACTCGTAGCCTGTCGGGCTTCGAGGTGCTCTTGTCCGCAAGAGCTTGAAAGGGAACGCGGTGCGACACCGCGGCTGCCCCCGCAACTGTAAGCGGCATCTTCAGCCTCTCCACAGAGCCTGTGCATAATGTGCTGCGCGTCGGCCAAACTGCGTTGAAGATGCTTTTGGAATGCTCATTTACCAATCGTAAACTCGAGCGCGAGTCCGATCCGCTTCCTTAAGCATCTTCGCCTTGTTTGACTCTAGCTCGCGAAATCATGAACAAGCTCTAAGGCCACTGCTCACGCGGGAAGGCCGGAGTCGGGCGCCGTGAGCCAGGAGACCTGCCTCGCTAGTTTTCCATACGCAACCGGGCGGGGTGATCCGGGCTGCCACCAGGACCTCGTCAGCGTGCGAGCGTCCGGCATGCCTGCCCGCCTTTTCTCGCATTTCACCTAAGGGCAGCCCATGAAAACCCTGGCCAAGACTCCCGTCACCATCGTCACCGGCTTCCTCGGCTCCGGCAAGACCACCCTGTTGCGCCACATGCTCGACCATGCCGAAGGCCGCCGCATCGCGGTGATCGTCAATGAATTCGGCGAACTGGGCATCGACGGGGAGATCCTCCGTCAGTGCAGCATCGGCTGCACCGAAGAAGAAGCCCAGGGTCGGGTCTTCGAACTGGCCAACGGCTGCCTCTGCTGCACCGTGCAGGAAGAATTCTTCCCGGTCATGAAGGAGCTGGTGGCGCGTCGTGGCGACATCGACCACATCCTCATCGAGACCAGCGGCCTGGCCTTGCCCAAGCCGCTGGTGCAGGCCTTCCAGTGGCCGGAGATCCGCAACGCCTGCACTGTGGACGCGGTGATCACCGTGGTCGACAGTCCGGCCGTGGCTGCCGGCACCTTCGCCGCCCACCCTGAGCAGGTGGACGTTCAGCGCCGCCAGGATCCCAACCTGGACCACGAGTCGCCGCTGCATGAGCTGTTCGAAGACCAGCTGGCCAGCGCCGACCTGGTGATCCTCAACAAGGCCGACGGCCTGGATGCCGAGGCGCTGGCCCGGGTCCGCGCCGAGGTGACCGAGGAATTGCCGCCGGCGGTCAAGGTGGTGGAAGCCAGTCGCGGCGTGCTGCCGTTGTCGGTGCTGCTGGGGCTGCAGGCCGAGTCCGAGGCCCATATCGACAGCCGTCCGACCCACCACGACCTCGAGGGGCATGAAGACCATGATCATGACGAATTCGACTCCTTTGGTGTCGAATTGCCCGAAGTCGCCGAAGCGACCCTGCTGGCGGCCCTGACCGAGGTGGTCAAGCGCCATGGCGTGCTGCGGGTGAAGGGCTTCGCCGCCATTGCCGGCAAGCCGCTGCGCCTGCTGGTACAGGGAGTCGGCACCCGTTTCGACAAGCATTTCGACCGTGCCTGGCAGGCGGCGGAACCCCGTCGCACCCAACTGGTGCTGATCGGCCAGGAGCTGGACCAGGCGGCGATCACCGCTCAGCTGCGCGCTGCGGTGGCCTGAACCTAGATGCATCTGCTGCGTACCCAGCCGGGCGGTTTTGTCCCGGATGACGGCATTGCCCACCTGGCGCAGACGCCGGGTGAAATCGTTGTCCTCTGCAGTGGCGACTCGCACCTGGCGCTCCTGGCCGAGGCCACCCGCACCCTGGATGACGGCTATCCCAGCCTGCGCCTGGCCAACCCCATGCAGCTGCAGAACCACGCCTCGGTGGATCTTTATGTCGAGGAGGTGCTGAGCCAGGCGCGGGTGGTGTTCATCTCCCTGCACGGCGGCCAGGGGTATTGGCGCTATGGCATGGAACGCCTCACCGAGCTGGCCGCACGGGGTCTGACCCTGATCGCGGTACCGGGTTGTGATCGCCCTGATCCGGAGCTGATGGCCCTGGGTACGGTCGCGCCCGAGCTGGCCGAGCGACTGTGGCGCTATCTGCGCCAGGGCGGTCTGACGAATGCCCGGGATTTTCTCCATTGCCTGGCCGCCGAATGCCTGGGTGCCAGCTACACCCACGAGGCGCCACGAGAATTGCCGCGCGTGGCGGTGTACCAGCCCGAAGGCCTTGGCCTCGACGGCTGGCGCCAACGCTGGCAGCCGGATTGGCCGACGGCGGCGCTATTGTTCTATCGCACTCATCTGCAGTCGGCCAACACGGCCTTCATCGATGTCTTCTGCCAGCAACTGCAAGCCAAGGGACTGAATCCGCTGCCCATCGCAGTGGCCAGTCTCAAGGAATCCGCTTGCCTGACGGAAGTGGAGCGGCTGCTGGATGAGACCGAGACCGCGCTAATCCTCAATACCACCGGCTTCGCTCAATCCAGTCCGGAGCGGCCGAACCTGGCTCCTTTCCGCCGACCGGTGCCGGTGCTCCAGGCCATCTGTGCCCAGGACAACCGCGAGCGCTGGCTGGAGAATCCCCAGGGCCTGGGCGCCCGCGACCTGGCCATGCACATCGCCCTGCCAGAGCTGGATGGGCGCATCATCACCCGGCCGATCAGCTTCAAGGGTCTGGCCTGGCGCTGCGAGCGCAGCCAGAGCGACGTGGTCAACTACCAGGCCGACGAGGAGCGCATGGCCTTCGTTGCCCGCCTGGCGCGCAACTGGGTCGAGTTGGCGCGGCGCCCGCCGGCGGACAAGCGCATCGCCCTGATCCTGGCCAATTATCCGACCCGCGATGGTCGCATCGGCAACGGCGTAGGCCTGGATACCCCGGCGGCGGCCCTCAAGGTGCTGGAGGCCTTGCAGGCGGCCGGCTACCCGGTGGCCAATCTGCCGGAGAGCGGTACCGCGCTGATCGAGCGCCTGCTCGGTGGCGTCACCAACGACAGTGCCCTGCGCGATCTGCGCCCAGCCTTGCAGAGCCTGGCGTTGGACGACTACCAGGCGTTATTTGGCCAGTTGCCGCCGAGCCTGCAGCAGGCGGTGACCGAGCGCTGGGGGCCGCCCGAGGCCGATCCCATGCAGCGGCGTGGCCGGCTGATGGTGGCCGGGGTGCGCTTCGGCCTGACCTTCGTCGGCATCCAGCCGGCCCGCGGCTATGACGTCGATCCCGCTGCGGTCTATCACGACCCGTCGCTGGTCCCGCCCCACGGCTACCTGGCCTTCTACTTCTGGCTGCGCGAGGCCTATGGGGCGCAGGCGGTGGTCCACCTGGGCAAGCACGGCAACCTGGAATGGCTGCCGGGCAAGGGCGTGGGCATGTCGCAGGAGTGTTGGCCGGACGCCATCCTCGGGCCGCTGCCCAACGTCTATCCCTTCATCGTCAACGATCCGGGCGAGGGTGCTCAGGCCAAGCGTCGTACCCAGGCGGTGATCATCGATCACCTGATGCCGCCGCTGACCCGGGCCGAGAGCTATGGCCCGCTGCGCGACCTGGAACGCCTGGCCGACGAATACTATGACGCCAGCCTGCTGGATCTGCGCCGGGCCACCGAGCTGCGCGCCGAGATCCTGCAGCTGGTGCGCGAGACTGCCCTGGACCGCGAGCTGGGCTTGGTCATTACCGATGACCCCGACAGCTGGCTGCCCCAGCTGGACGCCTATCTCTGCGACCTCAAGGAATCCCAGATCCGCGATGGCCTGCACGTGTTCGGCGAATCCCCGACCGGCCAGCTGCGCCGCGACACCCTGGTGGCCCTGCTGCGCATTCCTCGCGGCGACGCCCAGGGCGGCAACGCCAGTCTGCTGCGCGCCCTGGCCAAGGATCTGCAGCTGACGTTCGATCCTCTGGCCGCCGATCTTGGCGAGCCCTGGCAGGGCGACCGTCCGGCGTGCCTTGCCGCGCTTTCCGCGGAACCCTGGCGCACCCGGGGCGACACCCGCGAGCGTCTTGAGCTGCTCGCGCTCGCCCTGGTCGCCGCGATGGTGGATGGCGAACCACTGGCCCTGGCATTGGCCGACCTGCCGGCGACCCGCCCGGTGCTGGAGCAGCTGGTCGCCCAGGTGGCACCGGCCCTGGATGGCTGTGGCCCTGCGGAGATCGGCGGCCTGCTGGCCGCTCTAGGCGGTCGCTTCGTCCCGGCCGGGCCCAGTGGGGCGCCGAGTCGCGGCCGACTGGACGTGCTGCCCACCGGGCGCAATTTCTTCTCCGTGGACGTGCGCAACCTGCCAAGCATGACGGCCTGGCGACTTGGCTGGCAGTCGGCCAACCTGCTGCTGGAGCGCCATCTACAGGAGGAGGGCGATCACCTGCGCCAGCTGGGCCTTTCCGTCTGGGGGACGGCGACCATGAGAACCGGCGGCGATGACATCGCCCAGGCCATGGCGCTGCTCGGCGTGCGCCCGGTGTGGCAGACCGGCAGCGCCCGGGTCGAAGACTTCGAAATCCTGCCACTGTCACTGCTGGATCGACCGCGGGTGGATGTCACCCTGCGTATCTCCGGCTTCTTCCGCGATGCCTTCGGTGGCCTGGTGCGGTTGTTCGATGCCGCGATCCAGGCGGTCGCCGCGCTGGACGAACCGGACGACCTCAATCCCCTGGCCGCCCAGGTGCGGCGGGAGCGGGCCGCGCTGGAAGCGGCCGGCATCGAGGCCGACCAGGCCCGGCGTCAGGCGGGCTGGCGCATCTTCGGCGCCCAGCCTGGGGCCTATGGCGCCGGTGTCCAGGGTGCAGTCGAGGAGCGCCAATGGCAGGACCGCAGCGAGTTGGCTACTGCTTATCTCAACTGGGGCGGCTATGCCTATGGCGCCGAGGACGAGGGCACTGCTGCGCGCGACGACTTCTCCCGGCGTCTGGGCCGCCTGCAGGCGGTGCTGCAGAACCAGGACAATCGCGAGCACGACCTGCTCGATTCCAACGACTACTACCAGTTCCAGGGTGGCATGCTGGCGGCTGCCGAGACCCTGAGCGGCCAGCGCCGCGCCAGCTACTTCGGCGACCATGCCCAGGCCGACCTGCCACGCATCCGCACCCTCAAGGAAGAACTGGGCCGGGTCGTGCGTTCGCGAGCGGCCAATCCCAAATGGATCGCCGGCATGAAGCGCCATGGCTACAAGGGCGCTTTCGAGATGGCTGCCACCGTGGACTATCTGTTCGGTTTTGGCGCCACCACCGAACTGGTGGAGGACCACCACTATCGGCAACTGGCCGATGCCTATCTGCTGGACGCCGATACCCGCGACTTCGTCGAGCGCCACAACCCCGAAGCCCTGCGCGACATGACCGAACGCCTGCTGGAAGCCCAGCAGCGCGGCCTCTGGCAGGAGCCAGGCGACTACCGTGAAGCCCTCGAACAGCTACTGATGGATATGGATGAAGCCTGAAATGACCGTTCCCGTCTTCCCCCTGGCCGCCGTGGTCGGCGCGGACGACCTGAAACTGGCGCTGTGCCTGAATGCCATCGACCCCCGCATTGGCGGGGTGCTGATCGAAGGCCCCCGCGGCATGGCCAAGTCGACCCTGGCGCGTGGTTTGGCGGATCTGCTCGGGGACGGCCCCTTCGTCACCCTGCCGCTGGGGGCCAGCGAAGAGCGCATCGTTGGCACCCTGGATCTGAACGCCGCCCTCGGCGCGGGGCAGGCGCGCTTCGCGCCCGGGGTGCTGGCCGCTGCGGACGGGGGTGTGCTCTATGTCGACGAGGTCAATCTGCTGCCGGACCACCTAGTGGACCTGCTGCTGGACGTAGCCGCCAGCGGTCTCAACCGGATAGAGCGCGACGGCATCTCCCATGAACATGCTGCCCGTTTCCTGCTGGTAGGCACCATGAATCCAGAGGAGGGCGAGCTGCGTCCGCAGTTGCTCGACCGCTTCGGTTTCGCCCTGGCACTGGACAGCCGGCCGGCGCCGCGTGAACGCGCTGAGATCTTGCGTCGGCGACTGGCCTTCGACAGCGATTCCACGGCCTTCGTCGCCCAGTGGGAGCCTGATCAGGCGCGGTTGCGCGCGCGTTGTGCCCAGGCCCGTGAACGCCTGGCCAGCATTCCCCTGGATGATGCGGCCCTTGAGGCCATCACCTCGGGCTGCCACCAGGCTGGCGTCGATGGCCTGCGCGCCGACCTGGTCTGGCTGCGCGCCGCTCGAGCGCATGCCGCCTGGCGCGGCGCCGTGGCGATAGAACACGCGGACATCACCACCGTAGCCGACTTCGCCCTGCGCCATCGGCGGAGGGACCCAGCGGATTCCGCTCACATAATACCACCCCTACAGGATGAATCACCTTCTTCCGCTACTCCTGAGCAGGGGATGGGTGATCAACAGGGACAGGGTGAAGGCGAGCCTGCGGGAGGTGAGGGAGACGCCTGGGGTGCCCTGGCGCCAGAGCCTGTGGCAGGCGGCCCCAGACGTCGACTGGGCGGGCTAAAAAAGCCCTAGGCATCCGATCTCCCCACACCCAGGATCGCGATGCCCGGGTCGGGGTGGGCAAGGCGTCAGGCGGTCGTCAGGGCGCACGGTCACCGGGCGCAGCAGGCGCTATTGCCTGGATGCCCACATTGCTCCGTGGCCGCCCGCAGCGCATGAGCGATTTCGTGCGGCAGCCTCGCAGTCGACGGCCAGCACAGCTCTGGCTGGTGATCCTCGATCACTCTGCGTCCACTCGTCGTCATGGCGCCTTGGCCCAGGCCAAGGGGCTGCTGGCCGACTGGTTCGAACAGGCCTATCGACAGCGGGTCCGGGTGGCGGTGCTGCAAGCGGCAGGCGAGCGACCCGAGTGGTCCTTCCAGGGACAGCGTAGTGGCCAGGTGTTGCAGGCCTGGTTGGATCAGCTGGGAGCAGGCGGCGGCACGCCGTTATTGGCCGGGCTGGCGGAAGCTGAGGGCTGGCTGGCGCGCCGCCGTCGGCAGCATCCCGGTGAGGAGTGCCAGCTACTGCTGGTTACCGATGGGCGTCTGCGCGAGCTGGAAGGCCTGGCGGTCCCGGATTGCCCCATTCGGGTCCTGGACATCGAGCTGGGTCCCCTGCGCCTGGGGCGGGCAGCGGAACTGGCTCGGCGCCTTGGGGCGGAGTACCGGCATCTCGAAGAGGTGCCGGTCGTCTAGCCCTGTTGGGCTTCACTGCGCTCAGCCCAACCTACGGATGCTACGGACGTAGGTTGGGCTGAGACGGCTCTGCCGTCGAAGCCCAACGCAGCGAGGCTTCCGTCTTGCGCTGTCGGGAGGGTTCCGCTGTCAGTGTGCGCCCTTCATCGCCTTGACCAGGGTATCCACGTTGTAGCGGAACATGGCCGCGTAGGTAGGCGCCGGGCCATCGGCGGGTGACAGGGCCTCCACATAGAGCTCGCCACCCGGTTGCGCGCCGCTGGCCTTGGCGATCTGTTGTACCAGGCGTGGATCATTGGAGTTCTCGAAGAAGTAGGCGGCAACGTGCTCCTGCTTGATCTGGCGGATCAGCTTGGCGACGTCCTGGGCCGAGGCCTCGGCTTCGGTCGACAGCCCCAGGGGCGAGATGAAGGTCACGCCATAGGCATCGGCGAAATAGCCGAAGGCATCATGGGAGGTCAGCACCTTGCGCTGGGCCTTGGGTACCTGGCCAATCTGTTCGCGGGCATAGCGATCCAGGGCCTCCAGTTCGGCGATGTAGCGATCGCCGTTGGCCTTGAACAGGGCGGCATCGGACGGATCCACCTCGGACAACGCCTTCACCACGTTGCGGGTGTAGACGATCACGTTGAGCGGGCTGTTCCAGACGTGGGGATCGATGCCGCCATGGTCATGACCGTGGTCGTCGTGACCGTGTTCATCCTCGTCTTCTGCCATTTCCCGGGTCTTGACGCCTTGGCTGAGCACCACTGGCGGACGCGCCTGGCCGGAGGCCTTGATCAGCCGATCCATCCAGCCTTCCAGGTGCAAGCCGCTCATGAAAACTACGTCGGCCTGCTTCAGCGCCTGGGCATCGGCCGGCGTGGGCTCGTAGGCATGAGGATCGCTGTTGGGACCGACCAGCGAGGTGACCTGCGCCTGGTCGCCGCCTACCTGTTTGACCACGTCGGCGATTACGGTAAAGGTGGCGACGGCCTTGACCGGCGCGGCCTGTGCCTGGCCGGCAACGGCGAGCAGCAGGGCGGCGCCCAGCGAGAACAGGGATTTCATGATGACTCCTTTCAGTGGGTGAGATGAGGGCGAGGACGTAGCCGCCGGTACAGGCCCAGACGGCCGAACAGCAGGGAAAAGAGGTAGCAGCCGCCAGCGGTAAGCACGATGGCGGGCCCCGACGCATAGCCAAGGTGGTACGACAGCACCAGGCCGACCAGGCCGCTGAGACTGGCGATGAGGCTGGCCACCGCCATCAGGCCGGGCAGGCTGGTGGCCCAGAAGCGCGCAGCCGTGGCCGGAAGCATCATTAGGCCCACCGCCATCAGGGTGCCTAGGGCCTGAAAGCCGGCCACCAGGTTGAGCACCACCAGCAACAGGAACAGCAGGTGATAGAGGGAGCCACGACCGCCAACGGCGCGCAAAAAGCCCGGATCGAAGCATTCCAGGGCCAGCGGTCGATAGATCACGGCCAGGACCAACAGCGACAGGGTGGCGATGCTGGCGACCAGGTAGAGCGCAGTGGAGTCGATGGCCAGGATGGTGCCGAACAGCACATGCAGCAGATCCACACTGGAACCATGCAGCGACACGATCAGCACCCCGGCGGCCAGGGAGATCAGGTAGAAACTGGCGAAGCTGGCGTCTTCGCGCTGATTGGTAAAGCGGCTGACCAGCCCGGCGAGTCCGGCCACCAGGAGCCCGGCGAGCATGCCGCCGATACCCATGGCCGGTAGTGACAGACCCGCGACCATGAAGCCCAGGGCTGCGCCGGGTAGCACGGCATGGCTCATGGCATCGCCTACCAAGCTCATGCGCCTGAGCATCAGCAGGACGCCGACCGGACCGGCGCCCAGCGCCAGGGCCAGGCAGGCAACCAGGGCGCGGCGCATGAAGCCGAACTCGACGAAGGGTTCGAAAAGCAGCTGATAGAGGGTCATGCGCGCTCACAGACCGCCGCGTTGGCGTCCCAGCGCTCGGCGAGATTACGCGCCCGAGCCAGGTTGTCGGCTACCAGCACCTGCTCGGTGCTGCCCCAGGCGATGGCTTCCCGGGCCAACAGCAGGGTCTCGGGGAAATGCTGGCGGACCTGCTCAAGGTCGTGCAGCACGGCGATCACGGTGCGGCCCTGACCATGCCAGCGGCGGACTATGGTCAGCAGATCCGCAGTGGTTCGGGCATCGATGGCGGTGAAGGGCTCGTCGAGCAGCAAGACGGGCGCGTCCTGCAGCAGCAGGCGGGCGAACAGCACCCGCTGGAATTGCCCGGAGGACAGGGCGCCTACCAGACGATCTTCAAGGCCTTCGAGACCTACCGCCCGCAGTGCCTGGCACGCCTCCTGCCGGTGGGCAGCGGTGACGCCACGCCAGATGCCCAGTCCGCGCCAGGCGCCTAACACCACGGTTTCGAGCACGCTGAGGGGAAAGCTGCGGTCGATCTCCGCGGCTTGTGGCAGATAGCCCAGGCGTCTTTGGGATACGGCCCGGTTGACCCGCCCGCTGACGGGACGCAAGGTGCCGGCGATGGCTTTGAGCAGGGTCGACTTGCCCGCCCCGTTAGGGCCGACGATGGCGGTGAGACTCCCGGTCCGAAAACGGCCGCTGAGGTGGTGGATGGCAGGGTGACGCTGATAGGCCAGGGTCAGGTCCTGCAATTCGATGGCGGCGCTCATGGCAAGGCGACCGCCCAGGAGACGGCCAGCCACAGGGCGACCAGTGGAATGCAGGCGAGCAGCAGGCGAGTAGGGACGGAAAGCAGCAGGAGGGAAGAGCGGTGGGGTGCCATGATCGAACCTTGATTAACGTCCTTTAAGTTATAACATAACGTTTTTGGTGAGTCATCAAGGCGGTTGGCGGCTGTGCGAAGGCGACATGAGTGGGCAAGGCGCGCTACGAGCGGCCAATAGGTCAGGGTGGAAGAGAGGGCGGCCTAAGCCGCCCTGATCATCAGGCGGCCTGCGTTTCCGCCATCCGCTGCTCCAGGCGTTGCAGGAAGTTGAGCAGCAGCACCTCTTCCTCCTTGAGGCCCTTGAGCTTGCGCGGTTTGGGTAGGGTGCAGAGGTCGCCGGCGAGGAAGGCATCCAGCACGCCCGGATGGATATAGCACTTGCGGCACACCGCTGGGGTATTGCCCAGGGTGCGGGACACCGCTTTGACCATGTCCACCAGCTCCTTCTTGGCGTCGGTCTGGGTCTCGCAGCGCAGTTCACGCAGGGCTTCCAGCGCCAGGGCGCTGCCGGCCCAAGTGCGATAGTCCTTGGCCGTGAAGTCGGCGCCAGTCAACTCGTGCAGGTAGGCGTTGACGTCGGAAGAGGTCACGGTGTGACGTTCGCCATCGGCATCCACGTACTGGAACAGGTGCTGGCCGGGCAACTCCCGGCATTTCTTCACGGTGCGTGCCAGGCGCGGATCGCTGACCTTGATGTTGTGCTCCACGCCGCTCTTGCCACGGAAGTGGAAGGCGATGGTGTTGCCATGGACTTCGGCGTGCCGGTTGCGCAGGGTGGTAAGGCCGTAGGACTTGTTGCTCTTGGCGTACTGGGCATTGCCAACGCGGATGAGGGTGGCATCCAGCAGGCTGATGACCGTAGCCATGACCTTTTCCCGGCACAGGCCTCGCCGGGCGAGATCCTCTTCCACGCGCTGGCGCAGCTTGGGCAGGGCCTGACCGAAGGCCAGCATCCGCTCGTACTTGTCGGTGTCGCGGATCTCCCGCCAGCGGGGGTGATAGCGATACTGCTTGCGGCCGCGAGCATCGCGACCGGTGGCCTGCAGATGGCCGTTGGCATCCGGACAGATCCATACCTCGGTATAGGCCGGCGGGATGGCCAGCTTGTTGATGCGCTCGACCTCGGCCTGGTCGCGGATGCGCTCGCCGTCCGGGGTGAAATAGGCCCATTTGCCGCGCAGCTTGCGCCGACTCAGGCCCGGCTGACTGTCGTCGACGTAGCTGAGGTCGGGCGGCAAGGGGGTGCAGAGGGCGGTACCGGTGTCATCACGCTCGTCATCGGGGACGGGCAGGTCGGTCTGGGCGAGACGTTGCATTACTTTCGAGCGAGAGGTCATGACTACACCGACGTTTTCCTGGTCGAAACGGTGGACTCCAGGAAAAGGGACCGGGTTCTCATGACCGCACTCAAGCCGACCGACGCACAGTTGCGTGACGCCTTGCTGGCCAAGGCGGCGGCACGGCGCCCAGGCACGACCTTCTGCCCTTCGGAAGTGGCTCGCGACCTGGCCGCGGACTGGCGGCCGCTTATGGAGCCGCTGCGCCATGCGGCTCGCGAGCTGGCCCGCGACGGTCGGCTGCGGGTGACGCAGAAGGGCGAACCCCTGGATGCCGAAGTGCCCTGGCAGGGCCCGATCCGATTAAGCTTGGCTTAAGTGCCGTTTAAGTTTCGATTAATGGCGAATCGCTACTCTGGACCCAGATCGAACTGCAACCAGAGAGGAATCACCATGAAAAAGCTGACCACCATCGCTGCTGCCGCCTTCCTGCTCACCGGCGTGGGCGTAGCCCAGGCCCGCGACCTCGGCCCCGACGAAGCCCTCAAGCTGCGTGACAGTGGCAAGATCAAGAGCTTCGAGGTGCTCAACCAGGCCGCCATTGTCAAGCACCCGGGTTCGACGACCCACGAAACCGAGCTGGAAGAAGAATACGGCCGCTATGTCTACCAATTGGAACTGCGTGACCCCAAAGGTGTGAAATGGGATCTGGAACTCGACGCCACCACCGGCCAAGTCCTGAAAGACCAGCGCGACGACTAGGTGTCGCGCTGGTCGGGCTGCTGTTGCTCGGCAGCCTGCCACCCCTGATCCAGGCTCGCGATCTGGATCAGGACGAGGCCTTGAGGCTTCGCAAGGAAGGGGTGATCCGCCCGTTGGAATCCCTGTTGCAACAGGTCAATGCTCGTTATCCCCAGGCACGGCTGCTGGAGGCCGAGCTGGAGGAGGAGGACGGCCAGTATCGCTACGAGATCGAGATTCTCGTCGATAATGTGGTCCGCGAGCTGGAAATCGGCGCGATGGACGGCGCTATCATGAAAGACGAGGTGGACGATTAGATGCGCTTGCTGCTGGTGGAGGACGACGTAGCCCTGGCCGACGAGATCGCCGCATTCCTTGCCCGCCAGGGTTATGCCGTCGACTGGCTGGCGGATGGTCGGGACGCGGCCTGGCAGGGCGCCCAGGAGCCCTATGATCTCATCGTGCTCGACCTCGGCCTGCCGGGGCGACCAGGCCTGGAGGTGCTCGGCGAGTGGCGCGCCGCCGCCCTGGCAACCCCGGTATTGATCCTGACCGCCCGTGATAGCTGGGCGGAGCGTATCGAGGGTCTCAAGGCCGGTGCCGATGACTACCTAACCAAGCCTTTCCATCCCGAGGAGCTGGGCCTGCGCATCGCCGCGCTGCTGCGGCGGGTGCGGGGCGTGACCAATCAGCCGTTGCTGCAGGCCGCGGGGCTGGCGCTGGACGAGGCGCGCCAGTGCGTGGTTCGCGGCAGCGACACCATCCCCCTGAGCGCCGCGGAGTTTCGCCTGCTGCGCTGCTTCCTGCTGCATCCCGGGCAGATCCTGTCCAAGACGCGCCTGAACGATCATCTTTACGATGGTGAGAGCGAGCGTGATTCCAACGTCATCGAGGTGCACGTCAACCATCTGCGGCGCAAGCTGGGGCGAGACGTCATCGAAACACGCCGCGGTCAGGGCTATCGCCTGGGCGGTGTGGATTGAGGTCCATCCAGGCCCGGCTCAGGATCGGGCTGGTTGCCATTCTGCTGGTGGCGGGGCTGCTGCTGGTGCTGAGCGGTGCCTGGCTGGTGGACCACGCACTGCGGCGCTATCTGGAAACCGGGTTGCGCGGTGAGACGGAAAACCTGCTGGCTGCTCTGGTGCGCGGCCCTCATGGCCTGCAGTTGGACGAAGGCCGCCTGGGCAGTCTGTACACCCGGCCCCTGTCTGGCCGCTATTTCCTCATCGAGATTCCGGCGCTGGATATCCGCTGGCGCTCGCGCTCGCTCTGGGATGCCCAGCTCGAGACACCGTCCGCCGAAGGCCTGACCGAGTCGCTAGCCGACGGACCTAGTGGCCAGCAGCTGCTCACCTATCGTGCCGACTATCAGCGCTATGGCCAGCGCGTGAGGGTGACCGTCGCCGATGACTACAATCCGCTGTTGGCGAGCCTGACCCGTATCCTTGGCCTCGGTGCCCTGTTAGGGCTGGCGACGCTGCTGCTGGTGTTGCTCCTGCAGCGGCTCATCGTCCGCCGCGCGTTGCGACCGCTGGACCAGGTGCGCGAGCAGATCGCCCAGCTGCATCAGGGGCGGCGCACGGCACTGGACGCCACGGTACCTGCCGAGCTGGTACCGCTGGTAGCCGAGATGAATGGGTTGCTGCGACACACGGATGAGGGCCTCAAGCGCGCGCGCCACGGCATTGGCAATCTGGGGCATGCGCTCAAGACGCCCCTGGCGGTGCTCACCAGCCTGACCGAGCGCCCCGAGCTGCAGGCGCTGCCTGATCAGCGCGATGTATTGCGCGAGCAGCTGGCACGCATCCGTGAACGGCTGGAGCGGGAGCTGCGGCGTGCCCGGCTCGCCGGCGAGGCCCTGCCCGGGGCGCACCTGGAGGTCGCGGAGCTACAGGAGCTCTGCGCGTTGCTCAGGCGCGTGCATGGCGAGCACCTGACCTTCGACTGCCAGCTACCGGAGGGGCTCCGCCTGCCCTGGGATCGGGAGGATCTGCTGGAGTTGTTTGGCAATCTGCTGGACAACGCGGGCAAGTGGGCCACGCAGCGGGTACGCCTGGAAGTCCGGCAGGAGGAGGGGTATCTGATCTTGGTCGAGGACGATGGTCCGGGCGTACCGGAAGGTGAGCGTCAGGCCATCTTGAGTCGCGGCAGCCGCCTGGATGAAGCCGTGGCGGGCCACGGTCTGGGACTGGGAATCGCGCGGGACATCGTCGACGGTTGCGCTGGAACCCTTGAGTTAGAAACCTCGGCGCTCGGTGGGCTCGCCGTGGTCATTCGGCTGCCGGCACCAGGAGTGGGTAAAAAAAATTCGTTCGAGAGGTGACTCCGCGGTCAAGTTCGCGGGCAGGAGGCCGATAACGGCCCAAGCTCTTGCGACCAAGGAGAAACCCATGAGCCTGAAAGTCAAAGTTACCCTGTTGGCCTTGCTACCCGTCTGCCTGTTTACCCTTGTACTGGGTGGCCTGTCCTACTGGGTATTGCATGAGCAGGCACTCAAGGATGTCACCGACGCCCGCGAGCGGCTGATGGCCCAGAGTCGTAGTGCGTTGCAGAACACCGTCGAGACGGCCATGACCGTGGTCAAGCCGTTGTACGACAAGGCCGCGGAAGGTGATGCCGAGGCGCGCAAGGAGGCCATCCGCCTGTTGTCGTCGATCAGCTATGGCAAGGACGGCTATATCTTCGGCTACGACTCCAACGTCGTCCGGCTGTTCAAGGGCAATGACCCGGCCGGCATCGGCAAGAGCTTCAAGGACAACCGCGATCCTGCGGGCGTCTACCTCAACCAGGAGTTGGTGCGTGCCGGCAAGGACGGCTCTCACTTCAGCCGCTACAGCTCCTCGCTGCCTGGCAACAAGGACATGCTGGTCCCCAAGCTCGCCTACACCGATTACCTGCCCAAGTGGGACCTGGTGATAGGGTCGGCGGTAAACCTGGACGGTGTGGACGCCGAGGTCGCGGCGGTAGCCGATCAGGTCGCCGAGCGCACCCGTGCCCAGCTCTGGCTGATCCTCGGCGTGGCCGGCGTGCTGCTGGTGGTAATCGGTATCGTGGCGCACGTCTTCGCGGCGCGGACCCTGAGACCCCTGGCGCAGATCCGCGAGAATCTCGACGACATCGCTGCCGGGGAGGGCGATCTCACTCGCCGCCTGCCGGTCAACGGTCGCGACGAGATCGGTGAGCTCGCTGCCTCCTTCAATCGCTTCGTCGATCGGATCCAGGGCACCATCAGCCAGGTCGTCGACATCACCCAGCAATTCACCGGTCTGCTCGGCGATGTCGCTCGGCAGGCCCAGCACACCGATCGCGACATGCAGCGTCAGCGCAGCGAAACCGATCAGGTGGCCACCGCCATCAACCAGATGTCCGCTGCAGCCCAGGAAGTGGCCAGTAGCGCGCTGAAGGCCTCGGAGGCGACCCGGGAGACCGAGGAGCAGGGCCGTCTGGCCCGGGAAACGGTTGCCACCAGCGTGACGCGCATCCATGAACTGGTCGAAGAGGTCCGCCAGAGCAGCGTCTCCCTCGACGGCCTCAAGCAGGATGTGGGGGCCATCGTTGGCGTTCTGGATGTGATCCGCGCCATCGCCGAACAGACCAACCTCCTGGCCCTCAACGCCGCCATCGAGGCAGCCCGGGCCGGTGAAGCCGGTCGCGGCTTCGCCGTCGTGGCCGACGAGGTGCGGGCGCTGGCCAGTCGCACCCAGCAGAGCACCCAGGAGATCCAGGGCATGATCGATCGCCTGCAGCAGGCGACGGGACGTGCGGTAGGCGCCATGGAGCGCTCGGGTGGCATGGGTGAGGCGACCACCGCCCAGGCCGAGCAGGCTGGCACCGCGCTGGCCGCCATCAGCGAGCTGATCGCCACCATCAACGCCATGAACATCCAGATCGCTGGCGCCGCCGAGGAGCAGACCGCGGTGGCCGAGGAGATCAATCGCAGCGTCCATACCATCGCCAATGCCGTCGACAGCATGGCTCAGGGTGCTCAGCAGGGGGCCCAGAGCACCGCCGGGATGGTCGGCCTGGGCGAACGCCTGAACGGGTTGGTCCGCCAGTTCCGTGTATGATCCGGAGGCGCGCCGGAAGCTCCGGCGCGCCTCTCCAGGCCGAGTTGGGGGTGCTTATGGGAACCCCACGGCTTCCGAGGCTCTAAGCAAGGCCTGTCTTCCTTGTTTGGAATCGCGAAACGCCAATGAAAAGTGCTCGGCTGGAAAACAAGACGTTCCTGATCCTGCTGGTGGTGGTCTCGCTGGCCTTCGTCTGGATCCTCACCCCCTTCCTGGGCGCGGTGTTCTGGGGGGCCATCCTCGCCATCCTGTTCGCCCCCCTGCAGCGCTGGTTCGTCAGCCGCTTCAACAACAGACGTAATCTCGGTGCCCTCTGCACCCTGTTCGTGATCCTGCTCATCGTCATCCTGCCGGTGGTGTTCATCGCCATTTCCCTGGTGCAGGAAGGCTCCCTGCTCTACCAACAGATCAGTAGCGGTCAACTCAATTTCGGCCAGTACTACCAGCAGGTCTGGGGTGCGCTACCGGACTCGGTCCGTGGCGTCCTGCAGCGCTTTGGCGCTGGTGACCTGGATGGCATCCGCCAGAAGCTGTCCACCGGCGCCATGCAGGGCAGTCAATGGGTCGCCACCCAGGCGTTCAGCTTTGGCCAGGGCACCTTCCAGTTCCTCATCGGCTTCGGCGTGATGCTCTATCTGCTGTTCTTCCTGCTGCGCGACGGTTCGCAGCTGGTGGCGATGATTCGCAAGGCCATACCGCTCAGCGACATGCACAAGCGCAGCCTGATGGCCAAGTTCACCGCCGTGGTGCGCGCCACGGTCAAGGGCAACATCATCGTCGCTGCAGTACAGGGCGCTCTGGGTGGTTTTATCCTGGGTGTGCTGGGGGTCCAGGGCGCGGTGCTCTGGGGTACCCTGATGGCCTTCCTATCGCTGTTGCCCGCGGTCGGCTCGGCGCTGATCTGGGTACCGGTGGCGATCTACTTCCTGGCGACCGGTTCGGTGCTCAAGGGAGTGATCCTGATCGTCTTCGCGGTGGTGGTAATCGGCCTGGTGGACAACATCTTGCGCCCTATCCTGGTGGGCAAGGACACCAAGATGCCCGACTACGTGGTGCTGATCTCCACCATCGGCGGCATGTCGCTGTTCGGTCTCAACGGCTTCGTCATCGGCCCGCTGATCGCGGCGCTGTTCATGTCGACCTGGGACCTGTTCAGCCACCGCGACGACATCTGAAAACCCGCTTGCGGTCTGCCTGGTGTCGGCCAGGCGTCGTTGAAAATGCGCTGGAAGGCAGCCCTGTTGGAAGCTCGTTTACTAAAGGTAAGCGGGCTTCCTCGGGCGGTTTCGCGGGCTCGTCCAGATCTTGTTCGATGCCGGTGTGCGAGCTCGCAAGCAGGCTTTTACTTGCAGGTCTGGGTGCCCTCAGCCCTGGTCCGGCTCCGAGGGATAGCGGGTCGCGACCAGGCTTTCCTTGACCTTGCGCAGGTGCGGCTGGAAATCCACGCCGCGCTTGAGGGTCACCCCGGTCGCCAGGATGTCCAGCACGGTGAGCTGGATGATCCGCGAGGTCATGGGCATGTAGATGTCGGTGTCTTCCGGCAGCGGGATGTCCAGGCTGAGGGTACAGACCTTGGCCAGCGGGGTATTGCTGGCGGTGAGGCCGAGCACCGAGGCGCCGTTATCCCGCGCCAGCTTGGCCACGTCCACCAGCTCACGGGTGCGTCCGGTATAGGAAATGATCACGAACAGCTCGCCAGTCCGGGCGATGGACGCCAGCATCCGTTGCATCAGCACGTCCGAATGCGCCGAGACCGCCATGTTGAAGCGAAAGAACTTGTGCTGGGCATCCAGGGCCACCGGCGCCGAGGCGCCCAGGCCGAAGAAGTGGATCTGCCGAGCCTGGATCAACAGGTCGACCGCGCGATCCACCACCCCGGCGTCCAGGCGCTGGCGGGCACTGTCCAGCGAGGCGATGGTGCTGCTGAAGATCTTTTCCGCATAGGCCTCGGGACCGTCGTTGGCGGCCACCGCCTGACTGACGTAGACCGCACCACTGGCGATGCTCTGCGCCAGCTGGATCTTCATTTCGGGATAGCCGCTCACGCCAAGGGAGCGGCAGAAACGATTGACCGTGGGTTCGCTGACCTGCGCCGCCTGGGCCAGGGCCGCGATGGTGTAACGCGTGGCCTGCCGGGGATTTTGCAGGATGACCTCGGCGACCTTGCGCTCCGCGCGATTGAGTTCGCCGATACGGGTCTGGATGGTTTGCAGCAGGGTGCTGGCACGATCCATGAGAACTCCTAGTGGTTGTTGTGCCTCTATCCTAAGGCTATAAAAGGTTTGGACCAGGCTGACTCTGGGCCGTATTTTTTAATATAAAGACTACGCGAATCGCCCCGGCTCCCCTATGATGGCGCTGGAATATCTCAAACTTTAAGTAAAAGAACGAATATTTATGGCTGGCGTCCGAGTTCTACCCTGTACCCTGGCAATCTTCGGCGCGTTGGGCGATCTGGCCCTACGCAAACTTTTCCCTGCCCTGTATCAGCTGGATCGTGAAGGTCTGCTGCACGAGGATACCCGCATCATGGCGCTGGCGCGTGACCAGGGCGATGGGGTCAAGCAGCTTGAGCACATCGAGGAGCGTCTGCGCCACTATGTGCCCAAAGCCGATTGGGACGAAGCGGTATGGACCCGGATGCGCGCTCGCCTGGGCTATCGCGCCATCGATTTCCGCAATCGCGAAGACTATACGGGACTGGCGGAGGATGTGGGCGAGACCGCCCCGCTGATCGCCTATTTTGCCACTCCGGCGTTGGTCTACAGTGCCATCTGCGAGAACCTCGCCGCCGTCGGTCTGTGCGAGCGTACCCGGGTGGTGATGGAAAAGCCCATCGGTTATGACCTGGAATCCTCCAAGGTGGTCAACGATGCCGTGGCACGTTTCTTCCCTGAAGACCGCGTCTATCGCATCGACCACTACCTGGGCAAGGAAACCGTCCAGAACCTCATCGCCCTGCGTTTCGCCAACAGCCTGTTCGAGACCCAGTGGAACCAGAACTACATCTCCCACGTGGAAATCACCGTGGCCGAGAAGGTCGGTATCGAAGGTCGCTGGGGCTATTTCGACCAGGCCGGTCAGTTGCGCGACATGGTGCAGAACCATCTGCTACAGCTGCTCTGCCTGACCGCCATGGATCCGCCGGCGGATCTTTCGGCCGATAGCATCCGCGACGAGAAGGTCAAGGTGCTCAAGGCACTGGAGCCCATCACCGCCGATCAGCTGGCCAGCCGCGTGGTCCTGGGGCAGTACACCTCGGGCTACAGCGATGGCAAGCCGGTACCGGGCTACCTGGAAGAGCCCAACTCCAATACCGAAAGCCGCACCGAGACCTTTGTCGCCATCCGCGCGGATATCCGCAACTGGCGCTGGTCCGGTGTGCCTTTCTATCTGCGCACCGGCAAGCGCATGCCGCAGAAGCTGTCGCAGATCGTCATCCACTTCAAGGAACCACCACACTACATCTTCGCGCCGGAGCAACGCAGCCTGATCAGCAACCGCCTGATCATCCGCATCCAGCCGGATGAGGGCATCTCGCTGCAGGTGATGAGCAAGGACCAGGGCCTGCGCAAGGGCATGCAACTGCGCAGTGGTCCGCTGCAACTCAACTTCTCCGAGACCTTCAAGCACCTGCGTACGCCGGATGCCTATGAGCGGCTGCTGCTGGAAGTCATGCAGGGCAACCAGTCGCTGTTCGTTCGCAAGGACGAAATCGAAGCGGCCTGGAAATGGTGCGATCAGCTGATGGACGGCTGGTCGAAGATGGGCGATTCGCCCAAGTCCTATGCCGCCGGCAGCTGGGGTCCGCTGACCTCCATCGCATTGATCGCACGAGACGGGAGATCCTGGTATGGCGACATCTGATCTGGGGCAGGGTGTGACCCTGCACGAATGGCCCGACCGCGAGGCCCACGCCGCGGCGCTGGCCGAGACGGTCACCGCGGCGCTGCGCGAAGCCCTGGCTGCCCGTGGCGAAGCGCTGCTGATCGTTTCCGGTGGCCGCAGTCCGGTGCCTTTCCTGGAGCGTCTGGCCCAGGCCGACCTCGACTGGTCCAAGGTGCTGGTCACCCTGGCCGATGAGCGTTGGGTGCCAGGCGACCATCCCGACAGCAATGGCGGCCTGTTGCGCAAGCACCTCTTCCAGGGACCGGCCGCTGCTGCGGGTTTCGTCGATCTCTACACGCCAGCGGCGACCACGGAAGAGGGCATGGCCCTGACCGAGGCCCGCCTGCGCGATGCCTTGGCGACCCCTGATGTCTTGGTCCTGGGAATGGGCGATGACGCCCACACCGCCTCGCTGTTCCCGGGTAGTCCTGGCCTGGAAGAGGCCCTGGACCCGACCAGCGAACGCTTGAGCTTTCCCGGCGTAGCGCCATCCGCGCCCCAGACCCGGATCACCTTGAGCCGTGCCTATCTGAGCCGCGCCCGTCAGCAGATCCTCGCCGTCCAAGGCGCGGGCAAGCGACAGGTACTGGAAACCGCTCTGGCCGAGGGCGACGAGCTGGCCACTCCGATCAAGGCGTTCCTGCGCGAACCCCTGGTCGTCTATTGGTGCCCCTGACGAGGAGTTGAGTTTTGGACATGCAGAACAAGATCGCGACCCTAGATGCCCTGTGCGCCCGCGCGCGAATCCTGCCGGTGATCGTGATCAACGATCCGGCCGACGTATTGCCGTTCGCCGACGCCATGGCCGCGGGTGGTCTCACTGCGCTGGAGATCACCCTGAGATCAGCCCATGGGTTGGATGCGGTGCGTCTGCTGCGTCAGGAACGTCCCGAGCTGGACGTCGGGGTCGGCACGGTGCTCGATGTGCGGATGTTCGAGGCGGCGGTCGAGGCCGGTGCCCAGTTCATCGTCACACCCGGTACCACCGAGGAGATCCTCCAGGCTGGGGTTTCGGCACCCATTCCGCTGCTGCCAGGCATCGCCACGCCGTCGGAGACCATGCAGGCGTACCGCCTTGGCTATCGCCGCTTCAAGCTGTTCCCCGCCAACGTCTATGGAGGCGTGGATGCACTTAAAGCCTTCGCCGGTCCCTTCGCCGAGCTCAAATTCTGCCCCACCGGTGGCGTCAATCCGGGCAATGTGAAGAACTACTTCCAGCAGCCGAACTTGCTGTGCGTGGGCGGTAGCTGGATGCTGCCCGGCGATGTGGTGAAGGCCAAGGACTGGACGCGCGTCGAACAGCTCTGCCGCGACGCCCTGGCGACGCTCGACTGATACTGCGGCCATTCGTCACCTGCCAGGCTAGTGTGGTGTCTCTGAAGTTCGTGCAAGAATTGGCGAGTGATTTTTTGGCGGTTCGGCGCTCCGATGTGGCGAGGCGCCGGGAGGAGTCATAGCAGGGCTATGGCGAGAAGTGGCAACGCCGCCAAAGCCGAAAAAGCGCCGCCAAGATTGTGCAGTCAACTTCTGAGACGCCACACTCGCTAGGCTGGCGCGAGCAGGGGCGCTATCATGCGCCCCTGTCTTTTTCCTGGTGCCCGTTCCGCGGTGCCTTTGTCGTCCACTACACCGGGAGGTGCCTGATGACCCTCGACAAGAATCTCCAAAACGAATCCCTCGACGAAACCCCACCTGCGCCAGCCGGCGAAAAGCTGCAGAAGGTGCTGTCGCGCCTGGGCGTTGGCTCGCGTCGCGACGTCGAAGCCTGGATCGGCGAAGGCCGCATCAAGGTCAACGGGGTGGTCGCCCCCCTGGGTCTGAGGGTCATGCCCAAGGACGCCATCGCGGTGGACGGGCGCCTGCTCAAGCGCGATCAGGCCGAGGAAGTGGTACGGCGTGTGCTGATCTACAACAAGCCCGAAGGCGAGATCTGCACCCGTGACGACCCCGAAGGTCGGCCTACCGTGTTCGATCGATTGCCCAAGCCCAAGCAGGGTCGCTGGATCAACGTCGGTCGCCTGGACATCAACACCACCGGCCTGCTGCTGTTCACCACCGATGGCGAATTGGCCAACCGGCTGATGCACCCGTCCTACCAGATGGACCGTGAGTACGCGGTACGGGTCCGCGGCGAGGTGACCGAAGAGATGCTGCTGCGCCTGAAGAACGGGGTGATCCTCGAAGACGGTCCTGCGCGCTTCACCGACGTCCAGCAGGCACCTGAGGGTGATGGCTTCAACCACTGGTTCCATTGCGTGGTGATGGAAGGCCGCAACCGCGAAGTACGCCGGCTGTGGGAATCCCAGGGCCTGGTGGTGAGCCGTCTGAAGCGCGTGCGTTTCGGTCCGGTATTCATGACCAGCGATCTGCCGGTTGGACGCTGGCGCGAAATGAACCAGGCGGAGATCGACATCCTCGCGGGCGAAGTCGGCCTGCCACCGGTAGCGCTCCCGTCCATGGGGGGTAAGACCAAGGAAAAGATCGAGCGTCAGCAGCGCAAGACCGCGCGGCCGATCGATGCCGGTCGGGGTTCGCGCAACAAGACCAGCAAGACCAGCAAGCCCCAAGGCTCTGCCGTGGCTGAACGGCCCAGCGAGATGGGACGCAAGCCGGTAAGCAAGGGCCGTACCTCGCCGGGCATCGCCCCGCGTCGTGGACCCAGCGGTGGCGGTACTGGCAAGGGCGGTCGCCGTTAAGCAATAACGGTCGCCTGGCTACAGGCGACCTTCAGGCCAGGCTGCAAAGGCGATTGCGGCCCTCGGCCTTGGCCTGGTACAGGGCTTGATCCGCGCGCAGCACCAAGCAGCGCGGCGACTCTACTTCTCTCAAGGTCGCCAGACCGATGCTCAGGGTCACCGGCAGTGGAATGACCCCATCCGTCGTACCCTGAGCCTCCACTGCCGCCCTCAGACGTTCGGCCACGATCCGCGCCGCCTCATTGCCGGTGGCTGAGAGCAGAACGCAGAATTCCTCGCCGCCAAAGCGAAAGACCATGTCCATGCTTCTCAGGCTGTTGCCGAGCGTGCAGGCGGTCTGGCGCAACACATCGTCACCCACGCTGTGGCCGAAGCGGTCATTGACGCGCTTGAAGTGATCCAGATCCAGCATCAGCAGCGACAGCGGCTGTTGGGTACGCCGTGACAGCTCAAGTTCGCGTACCAGGGCACGATCCAGGGCGCTGCGGTTGCCGACGCCAGTCAGAGGATCGCGGAGGGCATTGTTCAAGGCCTCGCGATAGAGCAGGGCGTTGCGAAGGGGAAACATCAGGCTGCCGAGCAGGTATTCCAGGGCCGAGAGTTCGTTGTCTCGAAACGGGTCGTGACGGATGAAGCTCAGGTCGCCCAGGCGGATGTCACCCTGGCTCAGGTGGTAATGCACCTGATGACCTTCTTCCAGACCGAGGCGGATGGCCACGTCTTCTCGCGCATGGCGGTAGCTGAGTCCGGGTAGCTCGATGAGGGTGCCCACTTCCTGCTGGAAGAGCTGCAGCACCCGTTCGAGATCCAGGGACGACTGCAGCATGGAGGTCAGGCGTTGGCGTAGCGTGCCAAGGACCTCAGGGTTGCTTTCGCGGCTGAAGGCAGCCTGACTGGCGTTACGCTGTTGACGCGCGCGATCGAGATTGATGGTGTTGGATGAGGGCGGGACCATGCCTGTTCTCCTTGGCCGATGGCCTCGCTACAGCGAGAACCGTGCCAGCTCAGGAGAATCAATGAAATCAACTACTTAGCGATATGCTGGCCAGTGGCCGTCTGTAAGTTGACGTCTTTTACCCAAGCGGACCGCCAAAGCGGCCCGCTCGTGACGATTTTCCGACGCCTAGTTCAGACCTTGAGAACCAGCTTGCCGAAGTTCTCGCCAGAGAACAGCTTCATCAGGGTCTCGGGGAAGGTATCCAGGCCTTCCACCACGTGCTCGCGGGATTTGAGCTGACCATCGGCCAGCCAGATCGCCAGCTGCTGTTGGGCTTCGGCGTAGCGAGCGGCGTGGTCCAGCACGATGAAACCTTCCATGCGTGCCCGGTTGCTGAGCAGCGCCAGGTAGTTCTGCGGGCCCTGGACCTTGTCGCTGTTGTACTGGCTGATGGCGCCACAGAGCACCACCCGCGCGCGGAAGTTGATCTGTGTCAGCACCGCATCCAGGGTTTCGCCGCCGACGTTGTCGAAATAGACGTCGATACCGTTGGGGCATTCGCGACGCAGCGCAGCCGCCAGATCCGGCTCAGCCTTGTAGTCGATGGCGGCGTCGAAGCCCAGTTCCTCGATCAGATAGCGGCATTTTTCCGCGCCGCCGGCGATGCCCACTACGTGGCAGGCCTTGAGCTTGCCGATCTGGCCGACCATGCTGCCCACCGCACCGGCAGCGCCGGAGACCACGATGGTCTGGCCAGCCTTGGGCTCACCGACCTCCAGCAGACCGAAGTAGGCGGTCAGACCGGTCATGCCGAGCACCGAGAGATACTGAGGCAGGCTGGCCTTGCTCGGATCCACCTTGTAGAAGCCTTGGGGGTCGCCGAGGTAGTAGTCCTGGATGCCGAGCATGCCGTTGACCGTGTCGCCGGTCTTGAAATCCGGGTGGTTGGATGCGACCACCTCACCCACGCCCAGCGCGCGAATGACCTCGCCGATGCCGATGGGCTTGATATAGGACTTGCCTTCGTTCATCCAGCCACGCATGGCTGGGTCGAGAGAGAGAAACAGGTTCTTGATCAGCACCTGACCGGCGCCGGGTTCGCCGACTGGCTGCTCGACGCGCTCGAAGGTGTCGGCGGTGGGTTCTCCGGACGGGCGCTTGGCGAGCAGGAACTGGCGATTGGTACGGGACATGGTGTTCTCCTGACGTGAAGGATCCAGTTCCGACCGGTCAGGAGGGGCTGAGGTTTCCTAGCGGCGTGCGGTGAGTAGCAAACTGGCCAAAAGACCAGCCACCAGGCCCCAGAAGGCGGAGCCGATGCCGGCCAGCGTCAGCCCCGATGCAGTGACCAAAAAGGTGATCAGCGCCGGTTCGCGCTGGCCAGGGTCGGCCAGGGCGCCATGCAGGCCGTTCATGATGGAACCTAGCAGGGCCAGCGCGGCCACCGAGATTACCAGTTCGCCCGGCAGGGAGGCGAACAGCGCCGCCAGGGTCGCGCCGAACAGACCGGCCATGCCATAGAAGAGGCCGCACCAGACCGCGGCGGTGTAGCGCTTGCTGGCATCTTCATGGGCCTGAGGGCCGGTGCAGATCGCGGCGCTGATAGCCGCCAGGTTGATGCCGTGAGAGCCGAAGGGGGCCAGTAGCAGTGAAGCGATCCCTGTGGTGGCGATCAGCGGCGAAGCCGGTACGTCGTAGCCATCGGTACGCAGCACGGCGATACCGGGCATGTTCTGGGAGGCCATGGCCACCACGAACAGCGGGATGGCGATGCCGATGGTTGCAGCCAGGGAAAAGGTCGGCACGGTCCATACCGGGACGGCCAGCTCCAGCCGCAAGCCATGGAAGTCCAGCAGGCCCAGCCCGGCGGCCAGCATGAGGCCGACCATCAGAGCCACCAGTACGCAATAGCGCGGCCACAGCCGCTTGGCCACCAGATAGGCGAGGGCCATGCCCAGTACCAGCGCGGTCTGGTGCTGGACCGCAGTACAGATCTCGATGCCGATGCGAAACAGGATGCCTGCCAGGAGGGCGGCGGCGAGCGCTGGCGGCACCCGGCGCAGCAGGCGGTCGACGCTACCGGTCAGGCCGCAGAGGGCAAGTAGCACCGCGCAGATCACGAAGGCGCCGATGGCATCGCTGTAGGGCACCGACGGCAGGCTGGTGACCAGCAGGGCGGCGCCCGGAGTCGACCAGGCGATGACGATGGGGGTGCGGTACTTCAGCGAGAGGCCGATGGTGGTCACGGCCATGCCGATGGACAGCGCCCAGATCCAGGAGGAAATCTGTCCGGTGCTCAGGCCGGCGTTCTGACCGGCCTGGAACATCAGCACCAGGGAGCTGGTGTAGCCCACCAGCATGGCGACGAAACCGGCGACCACGGCGGCGGGAGAGCTATCGGCCAGAGGTGTCAGCCGTTGCGGAGCAGCGTGCATGGCGAGCCTCAGTGATGGCCAAACAGGATGGGGTAGAGGGACAGTACCAGCAGCAGCGCCATGCTCCAATTGAACAATCGCAGTCGCGCAGGACTGCTGAGCAGCCGCCGCAAGCCCATGCCGAACAGCGTCCAGAGGCTGACGCTGGGCAGGTTGATCAGGGCGAAGAGCACGGCGACCAGCAACAGGTTGCCGGTGAAGTTCTCGGCCGGGATATAGGCGGTGACGGCGCCGATGGCCATGACCCAGGCCTTGGGATTCACCCACTGGAAGGCCGCGGCCTGAAAGAAGCCGAAGGGCTTGCCGCTACCTGTCTCTCGTGGTGTGGGCGCTGACGCGGTAGCCAGTTTCCAGGCCAGATAGAGCAGGTAGGCGCCACCAATCACCCGCAAGGCGATCTGCAGGGGTGGATAGAGCACGAACAGCTGGCCCAGGCCCAGGCCGGTACAGATGACCAGCAGCATATGACCGAGGCTGATGCCGAACATGTGCGGCAGGGTACGCCGGAAGCCGAAGTTGACCCCTGATGCCAGCAGCATCATGTTGTTGGGGCCCGGCGTGGCGGAGGAGACAAAGGCGAAGAGCATGAAGGCAGAGAGCAGTTCGACGGTCATGAGGACATTCCTGGGCTTTGCGCCAGCTTAGCCAGGCGTCGACAGGCGGTATCCGTACACCAAGGCCGCGAACGACCGATACAGTTCTGCATGATCGATCAGGTGTTCTCAACTGTCCTGGCTAACAGCCTCGGTATCGTGATGGCCGGCCAAGGCCTGATTGAACGCCAGCCAACCCGCGGCGGCGTCCGGGCCGACTGCGCCCAGGGCCGCTTGCACCAGCCGCATCTGTTCCCGTCTCAGGGTCTGTTCCAGCGCCGCACCGCCACGGGTCAGCGACAGCCGCCGTTTACGCTTGTCCGCGGTATCCGTCTCCATGATCACGAGTTGCATCTCCAGCAACTGCCGCAGCGGGATGTTCAGCGCCTGCTTGCTGACGTTGAGCACCTCCAGCAAGGCTTTGTTGCTCAGCCCGGGTTCGCGGGCGATGAAGAACAGGATGCGCTGGTGCACTCGGCTCAGTCCGCGGCGGGCCAGCATGTCGTCGGCCTTGGCGGTGAAGGCCTGGTAACCGAAGAAAAAGGTCTCCATGACCAGGCGCTGCTGGGTGGTCTGATTTAGGTCAAGCATATTGACTTGTCTTTCAAGGGTGGATTAGGGTCGGTCAAGTAGTTTGACTCATTGCCAGGCCGCGGGCCACAGGAGGGCAGATGGCATTTTCCGAACGGGTGACCCGACTCAAGAGCAGCCTGATCCGTGACATCCTGGCGGCGGCACAGCGGCCGGAGGTGATGTCCTTCGCCGGTGGCCTGCCGGCTGAGTGTTGTCTGCCCACCGTGGACTGGAGTGGAATGCCACCCGGGCTTGGGCAGTACGGCATGAGCGAGGGTGAACCGGCGCTACGCGAGGCCATCGCCGCCCAGGCGCGTGCCTATGGGCTGGACTGCACGGCGGAACAGGTGCTGGTGACCACGGGCTCACAGCAGGCGCTGGATCTGATCGCCAAGCTGTACCTCGACGTCGGCACCCCGGTACTGGTGGAAGGGCCTACTTACCTGGCGGCCCTGCAGAGCTTCCAGTTCTTTGGCGCTGAGTGCCTGGGTGTCAGCCTGACCTCCGAGGGGCTCGATCTGGAGGAGCTGCGTGAACGCCTGGAGCAGCAGCGGCCAGCGTTCGCCTATCTGATCCCGACCTTCCAGAATCCCTCCGGCGTGCGTTATTCCACGGCCAATCGCGCGGCGGTGGCGGCGCTGCTGGATGAATTCGCGGTGACCCTGGTCGAGGACGAGCCCTATCGCGAACTCAGCTACGACGGCGCACCGGCGCGGCCGCTGTGCGCTCAGCTCAAGCGCAGCGCCTGGATCCATACCGGCAGTCTGTCCAAGTCGCTGATGCCTGGTTTGCGGGTGGGCTATCTGATCGCCTCACCCGACCTGCTCCAGCCGCTAAGAGCCCTCAAGCAGGCCGCCGATCTGCATACCTGCCGCATGAGCCAATGGCAGGTGCTGCAGTGGCTGGGCAGTGAGCGTTATGAGCGGCACCTGGCCGAGTTGCGCAGTTTCTATCGCGAGCGCCGGGACGGTTTCGCCGCGGCGCTCACGCGACACTTCAGCGATATCGCCGACTGGGAGCTACCCCAGGGTGGCCTGTTTTTCTGGCTGCGACTGAAAACGCCACTGGATACCCGTACGCTGCTGGACAGGGCGCTGGCACAGGATGTCGCCTTCATGCCGGGTGAGCCCTTCTTCGCCGATCCGGATCGACACCCTGGTCTGCTACGACTCAATTTCAGTCATGTGCTGCCCGCGCGGCTGGATACCGGCCTGGCGCGCCTGGCGGGCGTGATTCGGGACGCCACCCCTACCAACAAGGAGCTGTGAGATGTATCAGGTCTATGGCGATCGTCGTTCCGGCAACTGCTACAAGGTGGTGCTGATGCTGCACCTGCTAGGGCTGGACTATCACTGGCACGAGATCGATATCCTCGCCGGTGAAACCCAGCGCGAGGCGTTCCTGGCAAAGAATCCCAACGGCAAGATTCCGGTACTGGAACTGGAAGACGGCACCTGCCTGTGGGAGTCCAACGCCATCCTCAATTTCCTGGCCGAAGGCACGACCTTTCTGCCCCGCGAGCCCCGGCTACGGACCCAGGTGCTGCAGTGGCAATTCTTCGAACAGTACAGTCACGAGCCCTATGTGGCGGTGGCACGCTTCATCCAGCTCTACCAGGGAATGCCAGAGGAGCGTCGAGCCGAGCATCGACAGTGCCTGACGCGTGGTTACCGGGCGCTGGCAGTGATGGAGCAGCAGTTGCAGCGAACGCCTTTCCTGGTCGGCGAGTGCTACTCCATCGCCGATATCGCGCTCTATGCCTATACCCATGTGGCCGAGGAGGGCGGCTTTGCGCTGGACGATTTTCCGGCGATCAGCGCCTGGCTGGGCCGGGTCGCAGCGCAACCGGGCCATGTCGCCATCGGCTGAAATGAAAAAGGGGAGCAGTGCTCCCCTAGGCTGGCGCGCCTGGGTTCAGCGTGCGCTGACCACGAATTGCCAGTACTGGTTGAGCCGCCGCTCGCCACCGTTGGCGGTCAGCAGTACCGAGGACGGCGGCTTGGACTGCAGCGCCGGCAGGGATTTCATGAGGGTCAGCCAATTGCTGTAGTAGGTCTGCAGGCAGCGTCGTGCGGTACCGTTGTTTCGCAGGGAGGTCAGCGCCTTCTGGTAGGCGGGCTCGACCTGCGACAGGGCCTGGTCGACACAGCTGTCGGTATCGGAGAAACGTGCGGTGTCGCCGATGCGGGTACCGGCGATGACTGCCTTGTTCGCGCAACTCTTGAAGGCAAGCATGCTGGCCTGCTCGAACTGTAGGGCATCCTGGTCCATGGCGAAGGCGGGGGTACTGCATACGACGGCTGCAACGAAGGCTAAGGCGTAAGCGTGGCGTTTCATGGTGGCGTCCCTGGCTACGTCGAGATGACGTGATGGCATCAATGCACAGCGGCAGACTGCGCTGCGGGGCAAATGTTCAGCGCTAAAAGCGGCAAAACGCCATCAGGTGAATTCCACCAGACCGACGGTAGTGAGACCTATGAACAGGGCGGTCAGAGCGACCATGGCGAAGGCCAACAGATAATCTTCCATCAGGGGTTCCCTACTACGATGAGAGCGGTAGGACCGATGGCAAATGGCCAGGTTCGTGCAAAAGAGGGGGTAGGGCGAATTGGCCGACGGAAGGTCGTCAGCGCGGGGAGAAAGCGGCGACGCCATAAAGGCGTCGCCGCTTCTACATCACTCGTCCAGGCGGTTCTTGTCGAGCTGCTTGGCCAGGCCAGCGCCCAGATCGGCACCAGTCACCGGCGCGGCTTCGGGATCCGACATGGTCCGGGTGGCGAGCTGCTCCACCGCCTTGGCCTGCATGGGCGGCAGCTTGACGCTGGCCATGCCGTCGCCGCCATCCGCGGCAGGTCCGGGCTGCTCCACGTATTCCCAATCCTGACCCTGGTTCCAGGGACCGCGCAGATCGCCTTCGCCTTGCGACATGTTGTAGTAGACGCTGGCGAACTCCGGACGCGGCGGCATCTTGCCCTGGGGAAAGTTGGGCTGGATGGAGTGCAGGGCATTCTCGAAGGATTTCTGGTGGGCGATCTCGCGCGTCATCAGAAAGCTCAGGGTGTCCTTGATGCCCGCATCGTCGGTGACGTTGATCAGGCGTTCGTAGACGATCTTGGCCCGTGCTTCGGCGGCGATGTTGGACCTCAGGTCGATGGTCGGTTCACCGATGGTGTCGATGTAGGCCGCGGTCCAGGGTACGCCAGCCGAATTGGTCAGGGCCGGGCCACCACCGTAGAGAATCTGGGTGAGGTGGGAGTCGTTGCCCGCGCCGGTCAGGGAGCGATACATGTCCGCTTCTTCCTGGGTTTTCTCGGCCAGGTCGCCTTTGGCGCCCTTGTTCAGCATGGCGATCATCGAGCCGATGATTTCCAGGTGGCTGAGCTCTTCGGTGGCGATGTCGAACAGCATGTCCTTACGACCCGGGTCGAGCTCGGCTATCGCCTGGGTGAAATAGCGCATGGCGGCGGCGAGTTCGCCTTGGGGACCGCCGAATTGTTCCAGCATCAGGTTGGCAAGGCCCGGATTGGGCTCCGACACGCGCACGGTATATTGCAGTCGCTTGTTATGGACGAACATGTAACCTCCAGGGGCTAGTCACGGGTAGAGCACGGGCGGTTCAGCGCTTCGCAGTCAAATCGGGGTCGGCGGAGCGTTCCAGGAAGGCTCGGGTGGTGACGGGCAGGTCTTCCAGCAACCAGGCCGCCATGGCCTTCTCTTGTTCGAGGATGCGTTCGCAGGCCTGCTGCGTTTCGCGGTCGCCGACATCGGCAGCCGCTGCAATCAGGACGGTATAGGTAGCAATTTCGATGTTTTCGAACATGTAGCCGGCGATGGCGCCCTTGATGACCTCATCGCTCATGGGCGCGCCACCGATGGCCTGCCCCAGCGCCATCAACTTGCCGCCCATGTCCTTGAGGGTGGAGGCGCTGCTGCCGAGGCGGGTTAGGCAGCCTTCGAGCACTTGGCGTTGTTCCTGGGTTTCCTGGATGTGCTGCTCGATGCGCTGGCGCAGCTGCGGATAGTGCTCCAGTCGCGCGGACTGGGCGGAGAGCATTTTCTCGGCCTGTTCTTCCATGGCGTGGGCATCGCGCAGCCAGTCGATGAGGTTGTCTTTTTTGGAAGCGGTCATGAAAAACTCCTGCTCTTGAAGAGAGGCGACAACGGGCTGGAAGGCCCCGCCAGATTGCGATCTGTCTGCTTATTAGTGGCTTCTCTCTAGCCATAGATTCGCTGCGTGGTGGCCTTTCGGATCGATGGAAAGGTAGGCGACTGTTTGTTCTACAAGCGCAGCGGCAACGGGGTATCTGGCAGGGCGTTTTATTGGACAAGATTCCTTTTGCTGTACAAGTCTTGTCGCGGATTTTTTTGGTTTAGTCATATCTTTGCCGTTCGCACCCCCAGGTAAACCGTTCACCCCTAACTTGCCGGGCCCACTGGCTTCTGTGTCAGGATTCGAAAAGTGCAAGGGAAGGAGTCAGCATGAAGGTGCCTGAGAAGCAGCAGCTGGACGCGCGCTTACCGGGGCTGCAACGTTCGCCAGAAGGAAGCTGGCCGGATCCGAATGCGCCTGGATTGGAGGTAGAGGAGATCATCGCGCAGCTGCGCATGGCGACAGCGGATGCCGACTGGGCCTGGTATCAGCGGCGGGGTAACTGGTCGCGCATGGCCATGGGCAGCGGCGCCAGCGACTGGCCGCAGGTCCTCGATGACGATGAGCTGACTCAGCGTCGCGCCGAGATAGGGGCCAGCTGCCATCCGACGGGAGGCGGGCCGACGCCCCTGGGCTGGCTCCTTGCGCGCCCTGACGGTCATACCGATTTCGCCGCCCTGGCCCTCAGGTTCGGCTTCGTCCTGCAACGGCTACAACTGCAGCGCGCCCAGGCCGTTCAGCAGGTGCTCTATGATATTACCTACCTGGCCAGTTCGACGGTGGATCGTCAGCTGTTCATGCGGCGCACCCATGAATTGCTGGTGACGCTGATCGACGCCGAGAACTTCTGCCTGGCGCTACAGGATGTCGACTCGGAGCAGATCCACTATCCCTATTATTTCGACCAGCGCGATGAAAGCCCGCCAGAGCCAGGCTCCTTCGAGCTCATGGACCGGACGCGCCCCTCCCTGACGGCCTATGTGCTCATGCACGGGGTGCCCCTGCTGCTGCCCAAGGAGGCCATCGAAGCCGCTCAGGTACAGGGTCCCTATTATTGCCAGGGATCGGTCCCCGAATTCTGGATGGGCATCCCGCTCAAGGATGGCACCGATCGCACCTTTGGCGTGCTCAGCCTGCAGGTCTATGACCGTGAGCGGCGCTACGGCAGCGAGGACCAGGCGCTGTTCCAGGTGATCGCGCGCGACGTGGCCATGGCCTTGGATCGCATCCTTCGGCGCGAGGATATGGAGGCCACGGTAGGGCAGCGCACCCAGGAACTGTCCGAGGTCAATGCCCGGCTGCGCGAACAGATCGCCGAACGCGAGCGCGCCGAGCAACTGCAGGCCGCCCTGTTTCGCATCGCCGAGCTCTCCAGCGCCAGCACGGACATGCCCGAGTTGCTAGGCGGTCTGCACCAGGTGGTCAGTGAACTGCTCTATGCCCACAACTTCTACATCGCGCTCTACGACGACGCGTCGGGTGAGGTGAGCTTTCCCTATTTCGCCGACGAGCGCCGCGCCACGGCGCCGGTCGCCCGGCGTGGCAGCCGGGGTTACACGGAATACACCATCCGCCAGCGGCGGCCCTGTCTCATCGATCGGCAGAAGGCTCGCTTGCTGGTCGCCCAGGGGGAAATCACCCCGGTGCCGGGTACCGTCGAGGCCTGGTCCTGGCTGGGCATCCCGCTCTACGATGGCAAGCACGTTCGTGGGGTGCTGGCGGTACAGAGTTATCGCGAAGACGTCTACTACAGCCGACGCGATCAGGAGTTGTTGACGTTCGTGTCGCGCCATATCGACACCGCGCTGTCACGGCGCAGCGCCGCCGAGGCGATTCAGCAGTCCCGCCATGCCCTGGAAGTGCGGGTGCAGGAACGGACCCGGGCGCTGGACGAGGCCAACGCCCGGCTGCTGTACGAGAACAATCATGACGCCCTGACGCGGCTGCCCAATCGCAGCTTCTTCCAGCAGCGCCTGAGCCTGCACTGGTCGGCCCTGGAGCGCGAGGGGACGGGCCTGGCGGTGATGTTTCTCGATCTGGATCGCTTCAAGAGGATCAACGATCAGTTCGGCCACCCCTTTGGCGATCTCCTGTTGATCGCAGCCGGCGAGCGCCTGTCCAGCTGCCTGAGGGACACCGACCTGCTGGCGCGGCTGGGCGGCGACGAGTTCGCCATTCTGGTGCCTGGCGGCGGTCTGGAACCGCCAGTGGCCATCGCCCAGCGCATCATCGAGGCCTTCGACCGTCCCCTGGTGTTCGACGACCACAGTCTGTTCGCCTCCTGCAGCATCGGCATCGTGGTTGCCGATCCTGCGCTGCATCGGCAGCCGGACGACCTGCTGCGCGATGCCGACACGGCCATGTACCGGGTGAAGCAGGGTGGGCGCGACAACTTCGCGGTGTTCAACCAGGAACTGCGCCAGGTGGTGTCCGACCAGGTGGTACGTGAGGGTGCACTGCGCAAGGCGCTGAAGAACGGCAACGAGCTGGAGCCGTTCTTCCAGCCCATCGTCGAGGTGGGGACCGGGCGGGTCGCGGCGCTGGAAGCCCTGATCCGCTGGCGTCAGCCTGACGGCAGCGTACTGGCCCCCGCGGCTTTCCTGACCGAGCTGGAGGGGCTGCGCCTGATCGGGCGCCTGGATACCTACATGCTGACGCGGATCGCCGCCATCCTGGCCGAGCCCGCCCAGGCCCACTGGCCGGTGGTGCACGTCAATTGCTCCAGCTACAGCATCGTGCGGCCGGAATTCGCCGACGAGGTGCTGGGCATCCTGGCGGCGCATGGCGTGGCACCTTCGCGCATCTGCCTGGAATTGACCGAGGGCGCCCTGGTGGCCGAGCCTGAGCGGGCCAAGGCCACCATGGAGGCCCTCGACCGCCAGGGCGTCTCGGTGGTGCTGGATGATTTCGGCGCGGGTTTTTCGTCGCTGGGCTACGTCCACGAATATCGCTTTCGTGGCCTCAAGATCGACAAGTCCTTTGTCTTGCGCCTGGCGGAAAGCAATCGCAGTGTCGCCATCGTTCGCGCCATCGTGCGCATGGCCGAGTCCCTGGGGCTGGATGTGGTCGCCGAGGGTGTCGAGGACGCCCAGGCGCTGCAATTGCTCAAGGACATGGGCGCGCGCCATGCCCAGGGCTATCACTTCGCCCGGCCCCTGGAGCTGCTGGCAACCCGGCGTCTGTTGCTGCCCGCGGCAGGCTAGAAGGCCACGCCGGCGACCAGGATCAGGTTGGTATAGGGCTGGCATTCACCGGTGCGGATCTGGACCCGCGCCTGGCGACACAGGGTCTTCATCTCCCCATGGGAGACCAGGTGCCGAGTACCCAGGGCGCCCTCCGTGGTCAGGCGCTCCAGTTCAGCCAGCGCGGGCGGTTGGGCGGCGAGGGACTCCTCGGCGAGCAGATGGCTTTCCACCTGCATCTCGCTGAGCAGGGCGCGCAGGACGCTGAGGAAGTCTGGCACGCCAGGCGTGACGGCCAGGTCCACCAGCGGCGTACCGGGCGGCACGGGCATGCCAGCGTCACCGATGACCACCAGATCACCATGACCGAGACTGGCGACGGCCTGGGACAGGGCGATATTGAGCAAAGGCGTCTTTTTCACCGGGCGAGCTCCTGGCGAGTGGGGATGGAGGGCTGGGCGCCAGGACGGGTAACGGCGATGGCCGCTGCCTGCTGGCCCAGGGCGATGGCCTCATCGACACTCAGGCCTTCGGCGAGACCTGCCGCGAAGCCACCGAGAAAGGTGTCGCCGGCGGCGGTGGTGTCCACCGCCTTGACCGGAGTGGCCGGGTGGTGACGGCAGCTGTCGGCGCTGACCTGCAGCAGGCCCTGGCCGCCCAGGGTCAGCAGCACCTGGCGGGCGCCGGCGGCGACCAGCTGGCGTGCAGCCGCTTCCGCCTGCTGCAGATCGTCCACCGGCAGGCCGGTGAGCAGGCTGGCCTCGCTTTCGTTGGGCACCAGATAGTCGATATGGGCGTACCAGTCGGCTGGTAGCGGCCCCGTGGCAGGTGCTGGATTGAGGATCACCGTCTTGCCCAGGGCATGAGCGCGGGCCAGGGCGTCGCCTACGGTGGCCAGCGGAACCTCCAGCTGGGCGATCACCAGCTTGGCCTGGTCGAGCAGCGTCGCCTGTTCTTCCAGGTGCGCGGCGGACAGCTCGCCGTTGCCGCCAGCGACGATGACAATGGCGTTCTGGCCCTGGTCGTCCACCAGAATCGAGGCGATGCCTGTAGGCACCTCGGCGGCCACCGACACGCCGCGGCAATCGATGCCTTCCTGGACCAGGCTGCGGGTGAGGAAGTCTCCATAGGGATCGGCGCCGACGCAGCCGATCATGGCGACCCGGGCGCCCAGGCGCGCAGCCGCGACCGCCTGGTTGGCGCCCTTGCCGCCAGGCGCCGTGGTGAAGTCATGGCCGGCGAGGGTCTCGCCGCCCTTGGGCAGGCGCGGGGCGCGCACCACCAGATCCATGTTGAGGCTGCCGATGACGACGACGTCAGGGTGCATGGGAGGTCTCCAGAGCAGGGGGCGCCGCGGTGGATTCGCGCAGCACCAGCCGGGGTACGGCGATGTCGTGGGTGGAAGGGCTGCCGACCGCCTCGCGTCGCGCCAGCAGCAACTGGGCCGCGCGCTCGCCGAGGTCGCGGATCGACTGGCCGATGGTGGTCAGGGCAGGGTAGAGATAGCGGCTGAGTTCGATGTCATCGAAGCCTACTACCGAGAGCTGGCCGGGTACGCTGAGCCCGTGTTCGGCGGCCGCGCGCAGCACGCCCAGGGCGATGGTGTCGTTGCCGGCGAAGATCGCGGTCGGACGCTCTTGCTGGGCCAGCAGCTCGCGCGCCGCGGCATGACCGGCGGCGGCGGTGAAGGGGCAGCGCCGGATGGTACCTGCTGGCACGCCCGCGTCCGCCAGGGCCTGCTGGTAGCCGGTAATACGCTCGCTGGCGACCGGAGAGTCGCCAGGGCCGCCAATGCAGGCGATGCGGCGGTGGCCGAGTTCCAGCAGATGGCGGGTGGCGAGCAGCCCGCCCTGGTGGTGATCGACGCGAATGTGTGCGGCCTGGACGCCTTCCAGTGGCCGGTCGGCCAGGACCAAGGGGATGCGCAGGCCGGCCAGGGCCCTGGCGAAGCGCGGATCGCCGTCAACGGTGGCGACCACCAGACCGTCGATCCGTCGCTCCTTGAGTACTCGTAGATAGCGCAGCTGCTTGTCCGCATCGTCATCGGAATTGCAGAGGATGACGCTGTAGCCCTGGCGCTCGCAGTGATCTTCGATACCGCGTGCCAGTTCGGCGAAATAGGGGTTCACCGCATTGGGCACCAGCACGCCAAAGGTGCCGGTGGCGCGGCTGCGCAGGGAGCGGGCCACGCCGCTGGGCACGTAGCCCAACTCGGCGATGGCCGCCTCGACCTTTTCCCGCACGCCCGGACTGACCGGGCGGCTATTGTTCACCACATGGGAGACCGTGGTGTAGGAGATGCCGGCGCGCGCGGCGACATCCTTGATGGTCGCCATCAGCCCTGTCTCTTGGCGCGCTGGCTACGGTAGGTGTCGAGGATCACCGCGACGACGATGACCGCGCCGGTGATGATGCGCTTGGTCGGTTCGCTGGCGCCGATCTGGGCCAGGCCCGCGGCCAGCACCGAGATGATCAGCACGCCGAAGAAGGTGCTGATCACCGAGCCACGGCCGCCCATGAGGCTGGTCCCGCCGATCACCACGGCGGCGATCACCTGCAGTTCCAGGCCGACGCCGGCATTGGGGTCGGCGGCTTCCAGGCGCGATATCTGGAACAGCGCGGCCAGGCCCGCCAGCAGGCCCATCAGGGCGAAGACGATGATCTTGTAGGGCTTGGGGTTGATCCCCGCGAGGCGGACCGCTTCCTCGTTGGTGCCGATGGCGATCAGGTAGCGGCCGAGCACCGAACGGGTCAGCAGCAGCTGCGCGACCACGATCACCAGCAGCGCGATGACGAAGGACGGCGAGATGCCGAAGGCGACGGGCGTCGACAGCCAGGCATAGGCATCGCCGATGTAGGCGGTGCGCGAATCGGTCAGCTGGTAGGCCACACCACGCGCCATCTCCAGTACGCCCAGGGAGACGATGAAGGACGGGATGCGCCAGGCGACGGTCACGCTGCCAGTGAGGGTGCCGGTCAGGGCCGCGCAGAGCATGCCCAGGGCGGCAGCCGGCAGGATGCCCCAGCCCCACTCCAGGGTGGCGACGCTGACCACGGCGGCGGCCAGGGCCACCACCGAGCCCACCGACAGGTCGATGCCGCCGATGATCAGGATGAAGGTCATCCCGGTGGCCAGCACCATGAGATCGGGGATCTGGTTGGCCAGGGTGGTGAAGGTCGCGTAGGACAGGAAGTGACTGCTCAACAGGGAGAACAGCACGATCATCGCCAGCAGCGCGGCGGCCAGGCCTACGTAGGTGCCGAGGCCCAGGCCGAAGGCACGGCGGGAGGAGGTGACGGGAAGACTGCTCATCGAATGGCTTCCTGAGAAAGAGGTTGCGGCGGGACAGGTTCTTCCAGCATGGCTTCGCGCGAGCGATAGCCGGCGAAGGCGGCGGCCAGCAGCCGCTCCTGATCCCAGTCATGGCGTTCGAAGGTGGCTTCCAGGCGCCCGGCGGAGATCACGCCGATGCGATCGCAGATCAGCATCAGCTCGCGCAGGTCACTGGAGACCACCACCAGGGCCTTGCCCTGGCGAGTGAGTTCGGCCAGCAGGCCATAGATCTCGAATTTGGCACCGACGTCGATGCCGCGCGTGGGTTCGTCGAACAGCAGCACCTGGCAGTCGCGTTCGAGCCAACGCCCGATCACCACCTTCTGCTGGTTGCCGCCGGAGAGCTCGCCCACCGGCTGGGTGCCATCGTTGCAGCGGATGCGCAGGCTCTTGATATGGCGCTCGGCCAGGGCTGCCTCGCGGGCGCCGCTGACCACGCCCTGCCGGGCGACCTTGGCCATATTGCCGAGAGCGATATTGGCGCTGATCGGCTGGCTGAGAAGCAGCCCTTCGCCCTTGCGATCCTCGGTGATGAGGGCGATGCCCTGACGCACCACCTTGGCCGGCGAGCCCAGGTCGACCGGCTTGCCAGCCAGGCGCACCGCGCCGGAGTCGGCACGGTCGGCACCAAAGATCAGGCGCAGCAATTCGGTGCGACCGGCGCCGATGAGGCCGGAGATACCGTAGATCTCGCCCGCGCGGACGCTGAAGGAGACGTCGCGCACCTTGTCCGCGCGATTCAGGCCCTGGACTTCCAGCAGCGGTGGCCCGAAGCGGCGCTCGCCCATGTCCAGGTGTTCGCCAAGATCGCGACCCACCATGAGGCTGACGATCTCGTCGATGCCGTAGTGCGCCATGGGCGCATCGGCCACCAGGCGGCCGTCGCGCAGCACCACCAGTTGCTGGGCGATACGCTTGAGTTCTTCCAGGCGATGGGAGATGTAGACCAGCGCCACGCCTCGGGCGCGCAGGCGCTCGATCTGCTCGAACAGCAGCTCCACCTCGCGGGAGGTGAGCATGGCGGTGGGCTCGTCGAGGATCAGCACCCGGCAATCGCCGATCAGGTTGCGGGCGATTTCCACCATCTGCTGGTGACCCACACCGAGCTCGGCGATGGGGGTATCGGGATCGATGGACTCCAGACCGACCTGGGCCATGGCCAGCCGCGCCTGTTCGCGCAGCTGGCGCCGGTCGATCCAGCCCAAACGGCGGGGCAGGCGGTCGAGGAAGAGATTTTCCGCCACGGTGAGGGTGGGCAGCAGATTGAGCTCCTGCATGACCATCCGCACACCCTGGGCTTCCGCCTCGCGGCGGCTACCCGGTGCATAGGGGCGGCCGAGGAAGCTCAGCTCACCGGTGGTGGGCTGCACCAGGCCACAGAGGATCTTGGACAGGGTGCTCTTGCCGGCGCCGTTTTCCCCGGTGAGCGCCAGCACCTGGCCGGCGCGCAATTCCAGGTCCACGCCGCCGAGTACCGGCTGGGCATAGGTCTTGCCGATGCCGCGGGCGCTGAGGATGACCTCGGACGACATGGGGTTCTCCTCGGATCAGGGCTGGGTGACGAGTTCGACCGGCGTCTCGATCACCCCGTCCTTGGCACCGGTGGGCTCGCCCTTGACCAGCTTGAGCGCGGCTTCGATACCGAACACGGCCTGTTTGGCGGCGTACTGGTCGGCGGTGGCGAGGATGCGGCCGTCCTTGAGCATCGGCTTGATGGCCTTGATGTTGTCGTAGCCGACCACCTGCACCTGGCCTTTCTTGCCAGCGGCGCGCACGGCGGAAACGGCACCCAGCGCCATGCTGTCGTTGCCCGCCAGCAGGGCCTTCAGGTCCGGGTATTCGTTGAGCATGGCCGCGGCGACAGCGTTGCCCTTGTCGATCTCCCAGTTGCCGGACTGCACGCCGACGATCTTCATGCCGGCCGCTTCCATGGCGTCCTTGAAGCCCGCGGTGCGCTGCTGGGCGTTGGTGGTGGTGGAGACGCCCTCGATGATGCCGACCTGGTCACCCTGCTTGAGCTGCTTGGCCAGGTATTCGCCCACCAGGCGTGCGCCCTTGCGGTTGTCGGGGCCGACGAAGGGAATGTCCAGGGCCTTGGACTTGAGCACCTCGGGATCCAGGCGGTTGTCGATGTTGACCACCTTGATACCGGCGTCGCTGGCTTTCTTCAGCACCGGAACCAGGGCCTTGGAGTCGGCCGGCGCGATGACCAGGGCATCGACCTTGGAGACGATCATCTGCTCGACGATGCGGATCTGGCTGGAGGTATCGGTCTCGTCCTTGATCCCGTTGGAGATCAGGTCGAAGTCCGCGGAATGCGCTTTCTGGTAGGTCTTGGCGCCGTCTTCCATGGTCAGGAAGAATTCGTTGGCGAGGGACTTCATGACCAGCGCGACCTTGGGCTTTTCGGCGGCCGTGGCATGACTGGCGGTGAGCGGCAGGATCAGCGAAGCGGAGGTGAGAGCGATAGCCGCCAGCAGGCGGGCAGGGCGAAAGGCCAGCATAGGGGATCTCCGAATTCTTATGGTTCTTGTGGTCGCGCAAACGTTTGCGCGGGAAGGAGGATGTCCGCTTCGTTGGTAGCTGTCAACGGAAGTCACTACATGAATCGATTCAGCTTCCAGGGACGGCTGGTTGGCCCTGGCTGGGCAGGCCCCGGTATACTGTGCAATCGTGTTCAACCAGGCGCCCGACGCCCGAGAGTCTCTGCCATGTCCTTTTCCGAATCCGCCCTGAAATCCCTCATCCGTGCCGTGCCCGATTTTCCCAAGCCGGGGGTGATCTTTCGGGACATCACGCCGTTGTTCCAGTCGCCCGAAGGCCTGCGTGCCGTCATGGAGGCACTGCTGGAACGCTATCGCTCGGCGTCCTTCAGCCATGTCGGGGCGCTGGATGCGCGCGGATTCCTCATCGGCCCGATCCTGGCCTATGAACTGGGCAAACCACTGGTGCTGTTTCGCAAGCAGGGCAAACTGCCGGCGGAGCTGCTGACCGAGGTCTACAGCACCGAATACGGCGACTCGGTGATCGAGGTGCACAAGGACAGCGTCGGCGCCGGTGATTCGGTGCTCCTGGTGGACGACCTCATCGCCACTGGCGGCACCCTGGTCGCCGCTGGCAACCTGATCAAGCGCCTGGGCGCCGAGGTCCATGAAGCCGCCGCCATCGTCGACCTGCCTGAGCTGGGTGGCTCCAAGCGCCTGGAAGCGGCAGGCATTCCCACTTTCGCCCTGACGAGCTTTGCGCTGTCCGAGTATTGAGTTGCAGTTGATCGCGACTATCGCGGTCCGCACTGCTGTGCCTTTGCTCTCGTTTATCGCGGCCATGGGCCGCTCCTACAGGTACACCGAACAAATGTAGGAGCGGCCCATGGCCGCGATTGCGTCCAGCCCGTAGCGTGGAAAACCGCGTAGCGTTTTCCACCTGATGCCGATGCCCGTTCGTGGACAAGGCTGCGCCGTTGTCCACCCTACGACGGTGGTACCTTTTCGGGACCGGCCGCGTCTGCAGATCGCAATGGCCGTAAAAGGTCAATCAAGTCGTAGGTTGGGCTGAGCCCAGCAAAGCCCAACAGCTCCTGCCTTGGCGCCGGCCCCGTTGGGCTTCGACGATAAAGCCGTCTCAGCCCAACCTACGCTTTATCGCAAGCCTGGCAGCCTCTCGTCAAAGCTCAGCCGTAGGCTTTTTGGGCTCCAGCGGATACAGATCCACCTCGTCCGCCAGCTTGGGCAACTCGTCCAGAAAGGCGAGGGTATGCGGCTGGTTGAAGTGATCGTCCTGGGCGGCGACCGAGGCCCAGCGGGCCTGGATCACCCAGAGATCGCGGTCTTCACCGCCCTGGAATACCCGGTAGTCCAGGCATCCCGCATCCGTCACGGCCAGGGTGGCCAGATCCAGCAGATGGGCGCCCAGCGCCAGAGAGCGTTCGGGCTGCGCCCTGAGCAGGGTAAGGCTATGGACGTCCGGCATGGTGTGGGAGTCTCCTGAAGGATCGAGGTTTCGACCCTTCAGGATAGCGGACGTCGCAGCGGTCTCAGCGATTGATCAGGCCGAGGAATTCCGCGCGGGTGGCATCGTTGGCGCGGAACTGGCCGAGCATCACCGAGGTGACCATGGACGAGTTCTGCTTTTCCACGCCGCGCATCATCATGCACATGTGTTGTGCCTCGATCACCACGGCGACACCTGCCGCGCCGGTGACCTGCTCGATGGCCTCGGCGATCTGCCGGGTCATGTTTTCCTGGATCTGCAGGCGGCGGGCGAACATGTCGACCACTCGTGCGACCTTGGACAGGCCCAGTACCTTGCCCTTGGGCATGTAGGCGACATGGGCCTTGCCGATGAAGGGCAGCATGTGGTGCTCGCACAGGGAATACAGCTCGATGTTCTTCACCAGCACCATCTCGCTGTTGTCCGAGGTGAAGAGGGCGTCGCCCACCACTTCTTCCAGCGTCTGGTTGTAGCCGCGGCAGAGATACTGCATGGCCTTGGCCGCCCGCTTGGGCGTGTCCACCAGCCCCTCCCGGCTGATGTCTTCGCCGAGTCCGGTCAGGATCGAGGAGTAGTGCTGTTCGAGAGACATTTGGGTTCCTGTTTGTCGATAAGGAAGAGAGCGCTCGGATGAGACGTCACCCGAGTCACAGGATCACTCGTCGCGACCTTCTAGCATGGTGCGCTTGAGCAAGACATAAAGCGAGCCGGTCCCGCCATGGCGCGGCAGGCAGGACGTGAAACCCAACACCTGGGGGTGCTGGCGCAGCCAGGTGTTGACGTGACTCTTGATCAGCGGCCGGCGGCCATCCGTGCGCGCGGCCTTGCCGTGGGTGACCCGCACGCAACGGATTTCCAGGCGGGTCGCCTCGGCGAGAAAGTCCCAGAGGGTTTCGCGCGCCTTCTCCACGGTCATGCCGTGCAGGTCCAGGCTACCTTCGAAGGGGATCTGCCCCCCCTTGAGGCGGCGCAACTGGCTGTCCTGCAGTCCGTCACGGCCCCAGTAGAGTTCGTCCTCGGCGCCCACGTCGATGACGAAGGCATCGCTCAGGCCGTCGACCCGGATCGCGGTCGTGGTTCTGGTCGCATCGGCGCGGCGCTGGGCGACCTGGCCGAGGTCGGCGCGTGGCTTGCCGGTGTCGGCGCGATCCTGCTTGAGCGGACGGATCCCGCGGGTGAAGTCAGCGAAAGAGGCATCGTCGTCGTGCATGGCGTTCTCCGGTACAGGGCGTCATTCTACCGGCGGGTCAGGACTCGTGCAGCAATCGGCTCACCGCGGCCAGCGCGGCCTGTTGCCGCTCGGCCCAATCGCCGGAGATTTCCAGGACCGGCTGGCGATGCGCCCGCAGCCAGTCCCGGCAGTGGGCGAAGAATGCCAGGCGCTCGGCGAGATCCGGCTGGCAGCGCTGCCCATCGTCCTGCCAGGCCACATCGCGGGGATCGAGCAGCAGGTGCAGGTCGTAGCGGCGGGCCAGCAGCGCGGGTTCCAGCCAGGCAGGCGCGTCGCCGAACAGCAGGCGACTCCACAGCAGGTTGCTGAGCAGATGGGTGTCGAGCAGCAGCAGGGCCGGCGCGGCGGCCCGCGCCTGGTCTTCGCGGCGCAATTGCTCCCGGGCGATGACCTCCACGTCCGCCAGGGTGGTGTCGGTGCCGTGCCGCTCGCAGTATTCCCGGACGTACTCGTCGACCCGGACACCGCCGAATCGCTTGGCGAGGACCGTCGTCAGCCAGGATTTGCCACTCGACTCGGGGCCGGTCAGCACCACCACCTTCATCGAGGGCTCGCCAGGGCGCGGCGCCAGTCGAGCCAGCCGTAGGCGGCCAGGGCGACAAAGACCGCATAGAGAAGCGCGGTGGGATAGAGGCCCTTGTAATAGAAGAGGCCCACATAGATGACGTCCAGCACGAACCACAGCACCCAGCACTGCAGCCGCTTCTGCGCCATCCAGAATTGGGCGACCAGGCTGAAGCCGGTGAGCGCCGCGTCCAGCCAGGGCAGGGCGGCGTCGGTGTGGGTGCCCATGAGATAGCCGAGCGCAAGGCTACCCAGCGCACCCGCCAGGAGGCCGGCCAGCAACGGCTTGGCGGTGAGCGAGCTGACCACCCGACCCTGATGTTGCTGGCCGCCACGCAGCCACTGCCACCAGCCGTAGAGCTGCAGCACCGCATAGACGCACTGCAGCAGCATGTCGGAATAGAGCTTCACGTCTAGGAAGATCCAGGCGTAGAGCACCACCATCACCAACCCGATGGGCCAGGCCCAGATGTTCTGGCGCACCGTTAGCCAGACGGCGATCACCCCGAGAACGGCGGCCAGCAGCTCCACGGGCGACATGCCCAGCAGGGTGGTGAGCGACTCCAGAAACGACATGCTTCACATCCGGAAAGATTGAATTTGTCATTGTACGGCACCTAATGGCCGTCTATCGGTCTCTTCAACCGGTCTCGCTCTGGTAAGGTGCCGGGCGGCCGCTACAGCATGAGCTGTCCTGGGTACCGCGAAGGGCCACGCCCTGCGGAGCGTCACGGTTCGAACCCCGTTGCCGCCGGCGTCTTCGGACCCGGCTACCTGCAAATGTTTCACTTGGATGGAGTAATACCATGGACCTATGGAGTGCCTTGCAGGCGCTGATTTTGGGGATCGTCGAGGGCATCACCGAATTCCTGCCGGTTTCCAGTACCGGCCACCAGATCGTGGTGGCTGACCTGATCGGCTTTCGCGGCGATACCGTCATCGCCTTCAACATCGTGATTCAGCTGGCGGCCATCCTGGCCGTGGTCTGGGAGTACCGCTTCAAGGTCTTCGAGATCGTCACCGACCTGCCGCGCAAATCCTATGCGCAGCGGTTCACCGGCAACCTGGTCGTGGCCTTCCTGCCGGCGGCGGTGCTGGGTGTGATCCTGGGCGACCTGATCCACGAGTACCTGTTCAACCCCATCACCGTGGCCTTCGCCCTGGTGATCGGCGGCGTGATCATGATCTGGGCGGAAAAGCGCAAGCACCGCATCCGCGTGGAAGAAGTGGACGACATGCGCTGGCACGACGCCCTCAAGGTCGGCTTCGCCCAGTGCCTGGCGATGATTCCAGGCACCTCCCGTTCCGGCTCGACCATCATCGGCGGCCTGTTGTTCGGCCTGTCCCGCAAAGCGGCCACCGAGTTCTCCTTTTTTCTGGCCATGCCCACCATGGTCGGCGCGACGGTCTACTCGGTATACAAGTACCGCCACATGTTCGTCCCTAGCGACGCCATGATCTTCGCAGTTGGTTTCGTCACCTCCTTCATCTTCGCCATGCTGGCGGTGAAGGCGCTGCTGAAGTTCATCGGCAATCACAGCTACGTGGTCTTCGGCTGGTACCGCATTGTCTTTGGACTGCTGATCCTGGCCACCTGGCAGTTCGGCTGGATCGACTGGCATGCGGCCAAGGCGGCCGGGTGAAACCCGAAAAGGAACAGCAGAGCCGGCGCAAGCCGGCTCGTGCATCTGCGCAGTCCGCTACGCCCAAGACCGCCAAGCGGGCGTCCGCACCGACGCCCTATCAACAGCGCGCGGCCATCGCCCGTCAGGACATGCTGGCGCTGCTGCAGATCACAGTCTTCATCCTGCCCCTGGTCGGCATGCTGTCCCTGGCCTTTGGTCGCGGCGTGCTCTGGCCACTGCCGCTATACCTGATCGCCAGCATCGTTACCTACCTGCTCTACAAGCATGACAAGCAACGCGCACGCGACAAGGGCTGGCGGGTGCCGGAGCGGGTCCTGCACCTGGGCGAGCTACTCGGCGGCTGGCCGGGCGCCCTGATCGCCCAGCAGCGGTTTCGCCACAAGACGGTCAAGCTGAGTTTTCGCCTGGTGTTCTTCGCCATCGTCGCCCTGCATCAGTTGCTGTGGCTGGATGTGCTCTGCGGCGGCTTTCTGCACCGTCACCTGCCGCTCTGAGGTCAGGCAAGCGGCACCGATGCAGGTGATGGGCTAGGCTTGCGGGCGAATGCCGCCCGTTGCCCAGGAGCCCCATGTTGCGAACCCCTCGAACGATCCTCACGCCACTGTTCTTGTCCCTGATCCTGGCCGCCTGTAGCCAGAGTCGCGAAATCCCCTTGCCCACGGCTCCCGAGGCCGGTTCTGGTTACCGGGCCGGACTGACGGCCAGTGAAGCCACCCGGCAGATGGCGGCAGCGGCCAATCCCCTCGCCGCCGAGGCGGGGCGCGAGATCCTGCGCCGAGGTGGTTCGGCCATCGATGCCGCCATCGCCATGCAGGCGGTTCTGACCCTGGTCGAGCCCCAGTCCTCGGGTATCGGCGGCGGTGCTTTCCTGCTCTATTGGGACGGTCACCGGGTCCAGGCCTACGACGGTCGCGAGACGGCGCCCGCAGGTGCCACGGAAAATCTCTTCCTGCACGCGGATGGCAGCCCCATGGCCTTCGAAGAGGCCCGCATCGGTGGTCGTTCGGTGGGCGTACCGGGGGTATTGCGCGCCCTGGAGCTCGCCCATCGCGACCATGGCAAGCTGGCTTGGCAAAGCCTGTTCGAGCCGGCCATTCGCCTGGCGCGGGAAGGCTTTCCACTGTCGCCACGGTTGCACAACCAGCTCCTCCACGATCCCTTCCTTAGGCAATCGCCCGGCATGGCTGCGCTCTATCTGGATGCCCAAGGCCAGGTGAAGCCGGTGGGAACCCGCCTGCGTAACCCCGAGCTGGCCGATACCCTGGCGCTGATCGCCAAGGAGGGTGCGGCCGCGCTCTATCGCGGCGACCTGGCCAAAGCCATCGCCACAGCGGTACAGGGGAGTCCCAATCCCGGTAGCCTGAGCCTCAAGGACCTTGCCGGTTATCGCGCCAAGGTCCGCACGCCGCTGTGCACCGACTACCAACGCTGGCGCGTCTGCGGCATGCCGCCGCCGGCCGGTGGTATCACCGTGGCCCAGACGCTCGGCATTCTCCAGGCGCTGAAGGCGCGCGACCCGGCCTGGGCCCTGGCTCCCTTGCGCCCGGTGCCAACCGCGCTGCCGGCGGCGCAGGAGCCCAGACCAGAAGCCGTGCACCTGATCAGTGAGGCCGAACGCCTGGCCTATGCCGATCGCGCCCAATACGTGGCGGACCCGGATCTGGTGTCGGTCAACGTCAGCGGCCTGCTCGATTCAGGGTATCTGGCCAGTCGCGCTCAGCAGGTAGGCGAGCGCAGCCTGGGCAAGGCCGCCCCGGGTACGCCGCCGGGGCCGACCCTGGCCTGGGCGCCGGATCGTTCACCGCTGCGCATCTCCACCTCCCAGGTGGTCGCTGCGGATGCCTGGGGTGGCGCGCTGTCCATGACGACCACGGTAGAGAGTTACTTCGGCTCCCACCTGATGGTGAAGGGCTTCATGCTCAACAACCAGTTGACGGACTTTTCCTTCGTGCCCCGCGAGAAGGGTTTGCCAGTGGCCAATCGGGTCGAACCGGGCAAGCGCCCGCGCTCGACCATGTCGCCCACCCTGGTGTTTGATCGCCAGAGCGGCGACCTGGTAGCGGCTCTGGGGTCGCCGGGTGGCTCGCAGATCGCCGGCTATGTGGTGAAGACACTGGTTGGTCTGCTGGACTGGCAGCTGGATCCCCAATCGGCGGCGGGCCTGCCGAATTTCGGCAGCCGTAACGGCCCCACCGAGCTGGAGCGCGGCGAGACCACGCCGGCCTTGCGCCAGGCGCTGGAGCAGCGTGGGCATCAGGTGCGCGAAGACGAGATGACCAGTGGCATCCAGGTCATTCGCCGGGTGGGATCAGGATGGCAGGGTGGCGCCGATCCGCGGCGCGAGGGCGCGGCACTGGGGGATTAGGTCGCGGGTCGTCGGGGCAGGGGAGGATCCTCACCCAGTCCTCTCCCAGGGGGAGAGGAAGCCACTAGGGCGCTGGCGCAGGCCCGCGGGGAAAGGAGGCGCCGGACCGCTTCCGGTTCGGCACCTTGGGTATCACGCCGGCTGGTCGAGTTGCAGTACGCGGGTGGTGCGCTCCCGCACTTCCCGCAGCAGCTCCGGCTCTTCGGCCAGCTTGTGACCAAAGGAGGGGAACATGGTGCGCAGCTTGGTCTGCCACTCTTCGCTCTGGTAACGGCTCGGGAAACAGCGCTCGACCAGGGTCAGCATGATGGACACCGAGGTGGAAGCACCTGGAGAGGCGCCCAGCAGGGCGGCGATGGTACCGTCACCGGAAGCGACGATCTCGGTGCCGAACTGCAGGATGCCGCCTTTCTGCGGGTCCTTTTTGATGATCTGCACCCGCTGGCCGGCCACTTCCAGACGCCAGTCCTGCTTGCGCACGGCCGGGTAGAAGGCGCGCAGCTCTTCGACGCGCTGGTCGAAGGACTGCAGTACCTGGCCGACCAGGTAGCGGGTCAGCGGCATGTTGTCCCGCGCCACGGCGAGCATGGGGCCGATATTGCCCGACTTGATCGACTTGGGCAGGTCGAGGAAGGAACCGCGCTTGAGGAACTTGGTGGTGAAACCGGCGAAGGGTCCGAACAGCAACGACTTCTTGCCATCCACCACGCGGGTGTCCAGGTGCGGTACCGACATCGGCGGGGAGTTGACCCCGGCCAGGCCGTAGACCTTGGCCTGGTGCCGTTCGACGATGTGCGGATCGTCGCAGCGCAGCCATTGGCCGCTCACCGGGAATCCACCGTAGCCGGCGCCTTCGGGGATGCCGGACTTCTGCAGCAGCGGCAGGGCCGCGCCACCGGCGCCGAGGAAGACGAACTTGGCGATCAGCGTGCGGGTAGCACCGGAGCGACTGTCCTCGATGGTCAGGCGCCAACGCTGATCCGCTTCGCGGGTCAGGTCCACCACCTTCTGGTTGTAGCGGACCTGGGTGCCGGGGCGGGTCTGCAGGTGACCCAGCAGGCTCATGGTCAGGGCGCCGAAATTGACGTCGGTACCACCGGCCACATGGGTCGCCGCCACGGCTTCGGTAGCTGGCCGGCCTTCCATCACCAGGGGCATCCACTCGCGCAGCTTGGCGTGGTCCTCGGAATATTCCATGCCGTCGAAGCAGGCGTGGTCCTTGAGGGCCTCATAGCGCTTGCGCAGGAAGGCGATGTCCTTTGCGCCATGCACGAACGACATGTGTGGCACGGGGCTGATGAAGGCGCGCGGCGAACCGAAGTGGCCTTCCTCGACCAGGTAGGACCAGAACTGCCTGGAGGCCTCGAACATGCCGTTGATGCTGAGGGCCTTGGTGACGTCGATGCTGCCGTCCGCCTTTTCGGGCGTGTAGTTCAACTCGCAGAGGGCCGCATGGCCGGTTCCGGCGTTGTTCCAGGGGTTGGAACTCTCCGCCGCGCCTACGTCGAGCAGTTCGAGTACCTCGACGGTACTCGTGGGCTCCAGCTCCTTGAGCATGACCGCCAGGGTCGCACTCATGATTCCCGCGCCGACGAAAACGAAATCCGACTCTTCGTTACCACTGTGCATTCATCGTACTCCTGAGACAGTGTCTCGCTTTACACCTGAGGGAGATCGGGCGTCGGAGCCCGACCTCGAGTTGGGCAACCCCGAGCTGGCCGCAAAGGGCCGAGCAGGGGTGAGCAACCGGTAGGGCATGGCAGTCAGTTGCGACAGCGGCCGTCCGGCAATGTTCTGATTTATTGAGTTGGAGCCAAATGTCCTGGTGGATCGGCGGAGGCCGATGCCAGGCGGGGCGGCCAGGATGCGACAGGGAGCCCGTCGAGCGTGCCGGAAGGGGGCGCTACGTGTTACGAGACGTGGCAGGAGACCTCTGGTCTCCCGGCGCAAACGATAGGTATTGATCGCGGCGATCCTGGTCGAGTACCCGTTTCGGTGCGAAATGATACCTAGGGTAACTGCTTAGGGCACCATCTATTTTAACCGTGTAGTGGGCATCAAGACCCACTACACGGACCTCGCGCTTAGCCGTTGATGCCTTGGCTGCGCAGGTAATCGTCATAGCTGCCGCTGAAATCCACCACACCGCTCTCGCTCATGTCGAGGATGCGGGTGGCCAGGGAGGACACGAATTCGCGGTCGTGGCTGACGAAGATCAGGGTGCCCGGATAGTTTTCCAGCGCCAGGTTCAGCGCCTCGATGGACTCCATGTCCAGGTGGTTGGTGGGCTCGTCCATCACCAGCACGTTGGGCTTCTTCAGGATCAGCTTGCCGAACAGCATGCGTCCCTGTTCACCACCAGAAATGACCTTGATCGACTTCTGGATGTCGTCGCTGGAGAACAGCATGCGGCCCAGGGTACCGCGTACCATTTGCTCGCCGCCCTGGGTCCATTGGGCCATCCACTCGAACAGCGTGGCATCGTCGGCGAAGTCCTCGGCGTGGTCCTGGGCGAAGTAGCCGACATCAGCGCTGTCGGTCCATTTCACTTCACCGCTCTGGGGAGCCATCTCGCCCACCAGGGTGCGCAGCAGGGTGGTCTTGCCGATGCCGTTGGGGCCGATGATGGCGACCCGCTCGCCGGCTTCGATCTGCAGGCCCAGGCGCTTGAACAGCGGGGTGCCGTCGAAGCCTTGAGTGACGTTCTCCAGGGTCACCGCCTGGCGGTGCAGCTTCTTGTTCTGCTCGAAGCGGATGAAGGGGCTGACGCGGCTGGACGGCTTGACCTCGTCCAGCTGGATCTTGTCGATCTGGCGCGCCCGGCTGGTGGCCTGCTTGGCCTTGGAGGCGTTGGCCGAGAAGCGACTGACGAACTGCTGCAGTTCGGCGATCTGGGCCTTCTTCTTGGCGTTGTCCGACAGCAGGCGCTCGCGGGCCTGGGTGGCGGCGGTCATGTACTCGTCGTAGTTGCCCGGGAACAGGCGCAGCTCACCGTAGTCCAGGTCGGCCATGTGGGTGCAGACGCTGTTCAGGAAGTGGCGGTCGTGGGAGATGATGATCATGGTGCTGTTGCGCGCGACCAGGATGCCTTCCAGCCAACGGATGGTGTTGATGTCCAGGTGGTTGGTAGGTTCGTCGAGCAGAAGCAGTTCCGGATCGGAGAACAGTGCCTGGGCCAGCAGTACCCGTAGCTTCCAACCGGGGGCGACGGCGCTCATGGGGCCAAAGTGCTGGTCCTGCGGGATGCCCAGGCCGAGCAGCAGCTCGCCCGCCCGCGCTTCGGCGGTGTAGCCATCGTATTCGGCGAACTGCACTTCCAGTTCGGCCACTGCCATGCCGTCGTCTTCGCTCATTTCCGGCAGGGAGTAGATGCGGTCGCGCTCGGCCTTGACCTTGGCCAACTCGGCGTGGCCCATGATCACGGTATCGATGACCGTGCAGTCTTCGTAGGCGAACTGATCCTGGCGCAGCTTGCCCAGGCGCACGTTGGGTTCGAGCATCACCTGGCCGCCGGTGGGCTCGAGATCACCCCCGAGAATCTTCATGAAGGTGGACTTGCCGCAGCCGTTGGCACCGATCAGGCCATAGCGATGGCCGTTGCCGAATTTGACGGACACGTTCTCGAACAGCGGCTTGGCGCCAAACTGCATGGTGATGTTAGCGGTGGAGATCAAGGGGGTACCTATCAGGGACTAAAGGCGTCGCGAGAGCTGACGGTATCTATTCGATACCGACGCCGAGCTTGGCTATCTCGCTCGGAGCTGAACCTGTGCCGATCCAGCGAGCGTAGGTGGAAAGAAAAAATCTGGAGGAGGGTTTCCCAGCTGTAGGGCGATGAGGCCGAAGCTCATGCCGGACATTGCGTTCATTGTCTCATAGGTCCGCCAGCGGTGATAAGGCCGCCGTGGGTACCGAAGCGCTGCTCCGACTCCCCTGGGTCGCGCGATTTTCGGACCGCTGGTGATGATGGCCAGTGAACGGCGATCACCCGCACGCTTATCATGCTGCACCGATGCAGCCATCCCAGGAGCAGATATGTCCGAGCAGACGAAGAGCCGTATAGATGCTGGAGCGCCGCGGGAGCAGTTGCCGCCCACGCTGGAGGAGACCCAGGCCCGCAATGCCGAGCTGCGGATGCAGAAGATGGCGAAGCAACACCAGCAGGCGCTGGCGGAACGGTCGCTCACCGCTGCCAGGAATGAAAAGCAGGTGCCTTGAGCCTCGGGACCATCGGTCATAGTGGCCACCGAACAGGTACCTCCTTGCGCGTCTCCAATACAGTGAGGCCACTATTGGCCTCACTGCGAGGTGACCCATGATCACAACGACCACTCATTGGCAAAGATTCAGTTCGCCACAGGCTCCCGGAATGATCGCAAGGTCGATGTTCGGGATCGACGTCCAGCTGGCTGGGGAGCAAGGTGGGCAGGCCACAGAGCCCGCTCCGGCTAAGCCACCGGAGCCTGCCGATACGGATGGCGCCGATCCTGACGAGCCCTCGACGCCGGTGCCTGGCGAAAGCGACGACCAGGAACCAGCGCCTCGGTAATCCCCCTGAGTCCCGACAGAGCCCAGCCGACGTGCTCGGCTCTGTCACGGACAGTGGTAGGTAAAGCGCCAATATGAAGAGCCTATCTGTTGAACGCTTTCAGCCGCGGGAGGAGTGCCCTTCTTTGGTTTAGGCTAGATGTCTCTTTTGTTTTGAATAAAAGGAGATTTTTTCTAAAACTTCAGAGCTCTTTGCTGAAGGTGATGCAATCGGCAATATTGGAAAGTAATGATAAGAGGGGATTCAGTTCTCTGATTGCCCTATTCGCCCTGTATTAAACGAAGCGGCTAAAAGAGTAAAGAATTCGAGTGGGAATTGATGGTGGGTGTAAAGCATGGCTTGAGTAACCACCTGTGGAGGGTAAGTGCCGCTTCGCTATTTGATAACTGGCTTGTCTTGTAGGTCGAGTAAAAAGCGAAACGCACTTTGAACGGTGGTCTGGCGGTCCTGTATCTCTGCGATGCACAGCGTCAGCATGTCCCTGAGCGCTTCTGAGTCAGCGGTTCCGTGGCATTCGTATATCTGTCGCAGTAGCTGGTTGATCGCATCCTGTTCCGCGGCGTATCGCTCCAGCAGCAGCAGGCCATGCTTTCGGTCCTGTTCGTTCATGCGACTTCCTCCGGTACGGGTTGATCGGTATCCGGCGATCGTTTTGCCACCGTTAGGAAAGAGTTTAAACCCGAAGTGTCGGATGGGTGGTCAACGACAGCGTTGCGAGATATATGTCAAAGGATGAGACGTATCGGTAGTTTCACTCGGGAGCCCCATGAACAGGTTAAAAGAAGCGTTGGAGATGCTGGATCCTCCGGTGAAGCATTTCATCGAATACCGGGGTGAAGACGTCTTGCTGACGCTTCTGGATCCCAAGGTGCCAGCAAAGGTATCGCGCCTCATTGCCAAACGCACGGTACTGAATAGTGAGGCACTCAATGTCATGGTGTTGTATGCCGTCAACGAACTTCGTCTGAAAGGCTCTCTTGTTCCTTTGCAAGCCGATACGGTGCTCATCGGCAGGAAGGCGCCTTAATTCGCATCAGAGGTTAAGTGAGTGATAAAGATGATGGTTGACCATTGCCACCTGGGATGGGCGCCCTTGGCCATCGCAGTGGGTAACTGCCGGCCGTAAGGGCCGCGTTCTTTCTCATCCGCGTCGGCCTCTGATAACCGTATTCGATGCACGAACGTCTGCCTGGCAGCAGCCGATGTCTGTGGGGTCACCTTGGCGATGCCATGCAGTAGGTGACTTGGTTATTTCCTAACCTGCGAGATCTGTCCTGCTGATACAGATGCCTTGAGCGTTCGGTTCCCCGTCAACGGGTCGGCGGACATCTCTGTCCATGGCGACCTAAGGCGCCGGTAGCGGAACGACCTTCCAAACGGCCTCGGTCAGCTGATCGAGGGTCCAGGGTTTATGCAGGAAGGGCACGCCGGGTGGCACGTCGTTTCTCAGGCCGGCATAGCCGGACATCAGCACGAAGGGCACGGCGGGCCAGCGCTCGGTAACGATCTTGGCCAGCTGGATGCCATCGATCACCCCAGGCATTCGTACGTTCGACACCACTACGTTCACCTGCTGCCAGTGCAGTTCCAGAAACTGCAGGGCGGCATCGGCGGTCCCGAAGGTTTCCACCTGGAAGCCTTCCTGCTTGAGCACCTCGCGCACCAGGGCTTGCAGCAGCAATTCGTCTTCTGAGACGACGGCGAGCAGATTGGCATCGTTGGCTGGACGGGTCGGCGTATCCATAGGCGGCGTTCCAGGAATGGAGGATATCTGGAGTCTAGTCAAGCGCCGGCTTTTTGCCTGGCCGATTGTGCCAAGGCAAATTCCTGATCGAGTCTGGCCTTGGGCGTTGCTCTGGCCAGGGCCTCGCCACGAGCGATGCCCTGGCGACGTGCGGTCACGGCTTCGCTGCAACCTCTGCGGCTGACCGCCTACTAATGCTCAAGACCTACCCCTCATAGGAGCTTGGCATGAACCTGTTGCTTTCTTCCGCACCCGACACGACGGTACCCCTGGCCTGGTGGCTGGGTGGTGACCAGGCGCCGCTCAACGACTCCGACATGGCCGACGAGGAGATCGATACCGAGATCCCCGATGAGGTGGCGGAGAACCTGACCGAGCCGGCCAAGCCGCCCGCGCCGATTCCGGATCCTGGTCCACTGTAGGAAAAGCAGCCAGGCGGGGGCGTCGCGCCGGACCACTAGGGCATCGCCCTCCCCAGGCTGGCCTAGGCGCCTGAGGCGGTGAGATTTTCCCTGAGCGCTCGTCGATAGAGCAGGGCGCTCAGACCCAGACCCGCCAGGGCCATCAAGCCAGCGAAGAGAAAGATGGCGCTGAAACCGAAGCCATTGGCAATCGCACCGGCCAGTGGCCCGGTAATCCCCAAGGCCAGATCCAGGCACAGAGAGTAGGCACCCAGGGCAGCGCTGCGATTGGTGGGCGGTACCTTGACGATGGCCTCGACTCCCAGGGCCGGATAGACCAGTGACAAGCCGAAGCCGGCCATGGCGGCGCCAACCAGGGCCATCTCGGGCGTGACCGCCAACCAGAGCAGCAGCAGCCCCAGGGTTTCGACCGTGAAGCAGGCCAGGGCAACGCGGAAGCCGCCGATCTTGTTGATAGCCCCGGCGAACAGTAGCCGGGCGCAGATGAAGGCGGCGCCAAAGGCGGTCAGGCAGAAGGCCGCGTTCGGCCAGCCATTGCTGGCGTAGTAGAGGGTGACGAAGGTGGCGATCGCGCCAAAGCCGATGGAGCTCAGCAGCAGGCAAAGACCGAAAGGACTGATGCGCCAGAATACCTTGTGGAAGGGTAGTCGATCGCCGGCGATAACCGGGGCCGGTTCCTTGTTCCAGGCCAGCGCCAGGCCCAGAGCACCCAGCAGGGCGATAGCGACACCCAGGCTCCAGAGCCCCAGGCTGGCCACCATGGCGACGCCCAAAGGCGCGCCTATAGCAAGGGCACCGTAGGCGGCGATGCCGTTCCAGGAGATCACCTTGCTTACGTGCTGCATGCCGACGCTGCCCATGCCCCAACTCAGGCAGCCAGTGCCAATCATGGCCTGGGACATGCCCAGAATCACCCGGCCGACGATCAGCAAGCCCAGGCTAAGCGCCGGCACGCTCTGCAACGAAGTCGCGAGCAAGGTAAGGACGCCGCAGGCGACGCAGCCGAACAATCCGTAAATGACCCCGCGCTTGGCGCCGATGCTATCGGCCAGCTTGCCGGCGAGCGGTCGAGTGAACAGCGTCGCCAGGTACTGGATACTGATCGCCAGCCCCGCGATCACCGAACCGTAGCCGAGATCGTCATGCACATAGCCCGGCAGGATCGCCAGTGGCAGACCAATGGCCAGGAACAGCAGAAAACTGAAGATGACGATGGAAACGATGCGTCGATTGATGGCGAGTGCGGTGACAGGCGGGGCGGTCGTGGTCATGGCTGTTCTCGAGAAGACTCGTCGAAACGGCGGAGGAGGCGGACGCTGAGGCCCAGGCCGGCAAGGGCGGACAGTGCGGCGCACAGGAAGCTGGCGGCATAGCCGAAGTGGGTGGCTACCGCGCCGATGAGCGGGCCGGTCACCGCCAGCGAAAGGTCGATGAACACCGAATAGCCTGCCAGGGCAGCGCCCCGGTTGGAGGCCGGGACCCGCTGCACCGCTTCCACGGCCAGCGCCGGGAACACCAGCGAGAAGCCGATCCCGGTGAGGGCGGCGCCGACCAGGGCAGTGGTCATGCTGGGCGCCAGCCACAGCGTGGCCAGGCCGATGGCTTCCACCGCCAGGCTGACGATGGCGACACGGAAGCCGCCATGCCGGTTGATGGCATTGGCGCATACCAGGCGCACGCCTATGAAAAAGCAGCCGAACACCGTGAGACACAGCGCCGCGCCGCTCCAGCCCTGGCTGGCGTAATACAGGGTGATGAAGGTGGCCAGGGTACCGAAACCGATTCCACCCAGCGCCAGGCCGAGCCCAAAGGGCAGGACCCGCCCGAGCACCGTGGTGAAGGGAAGGCGTTCACCGCGTACCGGAACGATGGGTGGGCGCGGCTTGGCGATGCGGTAGCCCAATACCGCCAGGGCTATGATGCTGGCGCCCATGACCCAGAGACCCAGCAGGTCGACTAGCACGACGCCAAGGGGCGCGCCGATGGCCAGGGCGCCATAGCTGGCGACGCCATTCCAGGAGATCACCTTGGCGGTATTGGACGGGCCGACGCGGCCGATTGCCCATGAAATGGCACCGGTACCCGAGAGACTTTCCGCACAGCCCAGTACCAGGCGCCCGAGCAGCAGGGCGCCGAGACTGATCCAGGGCCAGTCCTGCAGGAGGATCGACGCCAGCATCAGCAGTCCGCTGATGCCGCAACCGAGCATGCCGTAGAGCACCGACTGCTTGGCCCCTACCGTGTCGATAAGGCGGCCGGCGTGGGAGCGCGAGAGCAGGGTAGCCAGGTACTGACTGCTGATGACCAGACCCGCGATGATGGAGTTGAAGCCCAGATCCTCATGCACATAGCCCGGCAGCACGGCCAACGGAATACCGATGGTCAGGTAGGCGATGAAGGTGAAGAGCACCGTCCCGAGGGTGATGCGGGTGGCCAGCGCGGGTGAGGGTGCGGGTGGTAGGCTTGCGGTCGACATCGGACTCGAGAGGTTGTCTGACAATGTGGGATAGATTGCTTTCGCCTGGCAAAGGTCACACGTCATGAGGTTTTTTGTCCATGATCCCCAGGCACTCGGGCAGCGCCGGTCGCCGGGCATGGCCAGACTGGCTGTCCTATTGGCGGCACTGAGTGCTTTTTCGGTTGCGGCAGCCGAGCCCCTTGTTCTACGGATCGGTGACCATCGGCTCCGCGTCGAGGTGGCGAGTACGCCTGAGCAACGGGCGCGTGGGCTCATGGGGCGTTCGCCCCTGGGAGCGGACGAAGGCATGCTGTTCGTCTTCCCTGGTGACGACGCGCGCTGCCTATGGATGCGCGATACGCCCAGTGCGCTGGCCGCCGCCTTCATCTCTGCGCAAGGCGACATTCTGAACGTCGTCGAGATGCGCCCATTGAGCGACACCCATCACTGCTCGCGTGCACCTGCGCGTTACGCCTTGGAAACGGCCACGGGTTGGTTCTCGACGCGGGGCATTCATCCGGGGGAGCGCATCCAGGGGCTCGGTGCCGTCGCGCCTGTGCCCAGATGATTACGACGCGCAAGAAGCATTGGTTGGGCTGCCTGGTCTGGGTGACACAAGCCATGCCTGGGCTCAGGTCGATTGCGCATTGAAGATATCAAGATGGGAATTGAGGCTATCCCAGCTAGAACGAAATGCGATTTACTGCCTGATAAATATGATTTTTATCAATAGGTTAAGTAGGCTTAGTGAAGTCCTCTATTAACTAATCTTGAGAAACCACTTTAAGTCTCCCCGCGTGGTGCACACGAGCTAGGGATGTCGGGACGGCCGTCAGGAAACGTCTTTTCACTAGCCTGCAACGGCCAATCGCGTAGCGCCTTACGCTGCCGTTACGCGTTCGCCTCAAAGCCAGGATGCGCGATCTCTAATGAATCCAGGCCTCGACGCGGCGATTCTTCACGCGGCCATTGGGAGATAGCCCCGCCACTGGCAACTGGTCGCCAAGCCAGAGCAATTCGTTGGCGAAGGCTTTCTGGTGACGCAAGGCCGTGGCGACTGCGGTGGCCCGCAGGCGGGCCAGGAGGGCGGCGCGCGCGGGGTCTTCGGTGGTGTCGTTGAAGCCGACCAGGATGAGCTGGCGTTGCGCATTCTCCGGGCGGCGCATGAAGGCGGCCAGCCGCTCCACGTCGCGTAGCGCCTTGTTGTCGAGATGCGCACTGCCGGCGGTGAAGCGAAAGTTGACCGTGAGGCGCTGGGCGCGTCGGGCCAGTTCGCCATAGGGGGCCGGCATACCCTGGGTATCACTGATCTTGACTGGCTCGATGCGCTGGGCGACGAACCCGCTCTGCTGGACCACGGCCTGGCCCGCCGGCGTCTGGCTGAATTCGAGCAGGGCGCGGGCCCAATCCGAACGCCGCGCCGGCGGGCCGTAGAGGAACAGTCGCCGTGCCAGCGGATAGTCTTCGGTGGCGATGCTGGCTTCGCTGGGTACGATGGCACGACCCTGGCCATCGCGCAGGGCGAGCTTCGGCAGCTTGGCCGCCGCCGCCAGACTCGTGAAGCCAATGCCCGCCGGATCACTGGCGACCTGTTGCGCGAGCTCCTCGTTCGATTCATAGCGTTTGGCGGCGGCGTTGAGGTGCTTGCCCTGCGGGTTCAGAACCAGCTCGCGAAAGGTGTCGTAGGTGCCCGAGCGATCATCCCGGGCATAGAGCCGGATCGGACCAGGCTTGCCGCCCAGCTGTTGCCAGTCGGTAATCTCTCCGGCGAAGACCTGCGCCAGTTGCTGGAGGTTGAGCTCGTGCAAGGAGTTGCCCGGATGCACGATGATCGCCAGGCCGTCCAGGCCGATGACATATTCCGCGTCCTTGCTGCGCAAGTCTCCCAGGCCGGCCAGAGCGTTGACTTCAGCATCATTGATCGGTCGCGAGGCGGCGGCCAGGTCCGTGGTGCCGGCGGCCAGCGCGGTGAAACCAGTGCTGGAGCCATGGGCGGCGATGGGGACTGCCACCCAGGTGCCGTCCGGAGCGCGGGCGGTCAGCCGCCATTCGTCCATCACGTCGGTAGGTACCACTTGGGGATCGCGATAGCCGCGCTCGGCGAGTAGCGCCGCAACCAGACGGGGTCCCAGGCGTGCGTTGATGGTGTTGGAGCCCTGCAGACGCAGCAGGGTGGTTGCCGGCTGGCTGGCCAGGAGCGGCAAGGGCAGCAGCAGAAACAGCAGCATGAGTACTGCGCTCTCCAGGAACAGGCGGCGGAATACTGGCGCAGAGCGGTTCATGGTCGAGCCTCGAAGCTGAAACGAGGCCGCCACCTTAGGCACGCCGTGTGACGGCGGCGTGACAGGACTTCACGTCAATTCTAGCCAGACCGGCGCGTGGTCGGAGGGCTTCTCCATACCGCGGATTTCATAGTCCACGCCCGCCCCGGCGATACGCTCGCGCAAAGCCCGGGAGGCCAGGATGGTGTCGATGCGCAGGCCACGCTTGGGCTCGTCTTCGAAACCCCGGCTGCGATAGGGGAACCAGCTGAAGCGATCGTACACGTCCGGATGCAGATGACGGTAGCTGTCGATCAGGCCCCAGCCCAGCAGGCGCTGCATCCATTCGCGCTCTTCGGGCTGGAAGCTGCAGGCACCGGTTCTCAGCCAGCGCTTGGCATTGGCTACACCGATGCCGATATCGTGATCCTGGGCGGAGATATTGAAGTCACCCATGAGCAGCAAAGGCGTGTCAGGCGAGAAACGCTCTTCAAGTAGATTCTGAAGATCGGCGTAGAACTTCCTCTTACCAGGGAATTTTGTAGGGTGAGCGATATTCTCGCCTTGAGGAAAATAGCCATTCATGACAACCAGGGGCTGGCCCTGCCTGTCGGCGAAGACCCCGTAGATAAATCTTTTCTGAGACTCTTCGCCGTCGCCCGGAAAGCCCTTGTGCAGCTCCAACGGCGCCAGACGCGACAGCAGCGCCACACCGTAGTGACCCTTTTGGCCGTGGTAATGCACGTGATACCCGAGAGACTCCACGTCCGCCAGGGGAAACTGGTCATCCGATACCTTGGTTTCCTGCAGGCCGATCACGTCGGGATCGTAGCGTTCTATGATTGCAGAAAGCTGATGAGGTCTTGCGCGTAATCCATTGATATTGAAGCAAATAATCTTCATGTTACCTTCCTGAAAGATGATTGGTCCTAGCCTATCAGAAAGCGCCTTGCCGAAGCGGCCACCAGGCGAACCCTGGCCTTTCCGGTTTGTCTCACAGCGCAACGCCCGTTAGCATTCCTGTATGAATAAACCGAACGCTCTACGCCGTGCCCTGATTGGTGTTTGTTGTCTGCATGGCATGGCCTGGGCGGCGCCGGCCGAGGTCAGCGTTCGTGTTCAGCCGGCCAACAACCCGCTGCGAGACAACATCCAGGCCTATATCGGCTCTGTCGAGGGGCGCGATGCGGCAGGCTTGCAGCGTCTGCGTCCGGCGACGGAGCGGCAGGCCGAGCAGGCGGCGCAGGCGCTGGGTTACTACCACGCGCAGATCGAGACCCGGGTCGAGCCGGGGGAGACGCCGAGATTGGTGGTCGAGGTGCGTCCAGGCGAGCCGGTCAAGTTGCGCCATGTCGACATCCGTATCGAAGGTCCGGCGCGAGAGCTGCGCGCCTTCCAACGGCCGGTTCCAGCGGGTTTGAAGCCAGGTCAGGCGCTGAATCAGGGACTTTATGAAGACGCCAAGAGCCTGATCCAGAACAAGGCGCAGCGCTACGGCTTCTTTCGCGGCACCTTTACCCAGCATCAGTTGCGTATCGATCCTGCCACCGGGTTCGCCGACATCGCGCTGGTGTTCGACAGCGGCCCGCGTTTCGTCCTGGGCAAGGTTTCCTTCGAAGGCAATGCCCCCTTCGATCCCGATCTGCTGCAGCGCATGGTGCCCTTCGCCCCGGGTACGCCCTACGATTCCGAGCTGATCGCCGATTTCCAGAGCAACCTGCTGGCCAGTGGCTTCTTCGACGGTGCGCGGCTCGATACCTATCCCAAGTCCGAAGGCGCCGCCGAGGTGCCGGTGACCGTGACCCTGAGAACCCGCAAGCCGCGGACCTTCGGCTTTGGCCCCGGCTATTCCACGGACGTTGGCCCGCGACTCAGATTCACCTGGGAAAACCACTGGCTCAACCCTCAGGGGCATAGCCTGGGCGCCGAGGCCGAGCTGTCTGCGCCCCGGCAGAGCATCGCCACCTGGTACGACATCCCTGGCCAGGATCCGATCAACGACAAGTTCCGCTTCGCCGGCGGCTACCAGTACGAGCAGATCGCCGACGACGATTCCCTGAGCCAGCTGCTTACCGTGGGCCCCGAGTGGCACCGCAAGTTTCCCAACGGGTGGGAGCGGGTGCTGTCCCTCAAATGGCGTAACGAAAGCTATCGCCTGGGCAACGACGAGGGCACCTCCAACCTGGTGATGCCTGGGGTGGACTTCTCGCTCCTGCGCAGTGACAACCGGATCGACCCCAATCGCGGCTATCGGCTGCAGTTCGGCGTCTCGGCGGCGAAGGAGGGGTTGCTCTCGGACGCCAACATGATCCATGCCACCGCCCTGGCTCGTGGCCTGATCACGGTGGGGGATGGCCATCGCTTCCTGGGGCGGCTGCAACTGGGGGGCAACCTCACCAACGGCTACAACAAGGTCCCACCGTCGTTGCGGTTCTTTGCGGGGGGCGACCAGAGCGTCCGCGGCTATGACTACCAGACCCTGTCGCCGGAAAACGACGAAGGCGACTACGTGGGCGGCCGGTACCTCGTCGCGGGCGGCGTCGAGTATCAGTATCCCTTGCGCGACAAGTGGCGCCTGGCGACTTTCATCGACCAGGGCAGCGCCTTCAACGACCTCAACAATTACGAACTCAAGACCAGCGTCGGCATAGGCGTACGCTGGGTCTCGCCGGTAGGACCGATCCGTGTCGACCTGGCCCACGGCCTCGACGAACCCGGCGGCATCCGTCTGCACTTTTCCATAGGACCTGAGCTGTGAAGTCGGTAGGTGGTGTCATCCTTGGCGTACTGGCGACTCTGCTCGGTGCACTGATCCTGCTGCTGGCCCTGGTGCTGGGTAACGGCAGTATCGGCCGTCTGGTGCTGGATCACGTTCCTGGTTTGACCCTAGCCGATTTCCAGGGCCGCCTGGGCGGCCACTGGCAGGCGCGGCAGCTGGTGTGGGATGGCGGCGCCACGCGGGTGACGGTCGAGGCGCCCGAGTTCGCCTGGCGGCCCGGTTGCCTGTTCCGGTTGCAGCTGTGCATCGACACCCTGGTCGCCTCGCGGATCGTCATCGACCAGGCGCCCAGCACCGAGCCCGCGCCAGAGAAGGACGGTCCGGTTCGCTTGCCCAACCTGGACGTGCCGCTCGGTGTGCAATTGGGCGAGGTCCGCATCGGCGAAGTGCTCTACAACGGTGCCGAGCAGGCACGAGACGTGGAATTGCAGGCCCGCTGGCAGGCCGATGGCATCGCCATCGAGCGTCTGGCCGGCGCAGCCCACGGCGTCACCCTGGATACCCATGGTCGGTTGCAACCCAACGGCGACTGGCCGCTGCAACTGCAGGGCGCTTTGGGCCTGCCCGCGCCGGATAATGCTCCCTGGCCGCTGACGCTCAAGCTCGAAGGCGAACTGCAGAAGACCCTGCACCTGGAGGCCGATAGCAGTGGTTATCTACCCGGACGGCTGACCGGCACGGTCCAGCCGCTGGTGGAGAATGTCCCGGCCGATTTGCAACTGGTGGCTGATGGTTTCAAGGCGGCGGCCAGTCTGCCCGACACCCTGCGCCTGAATGACCTCACGTTGACCGCCCGGGGCGATCTTGCCGCCGGCTACGCCCTGGTGGGCCAGGCGAAATTGCCGGGCGAGGGTGGTCCGGTGGCCCTGAATCTGGATGGCCGCGTCGATGCCCAGGGCGCGCGGATCGCCGCCCTGCGCCTGCAGGCCACGCCCGAACAACGGGTGGTGCTGGCTGGGCAGGTCGACTGGCACGAGGGATTGGCCGCCGATGCCACGCTGGACTGGCGTGATTTCCCCTGGCGGCGGCTGTATCCCATGGCGGAGCCACCGGTGAGCCTGCAGCGCCTGCAAGGCGAAGTGGCCTATCGAGATGGTGCCTACCTGGGCAATCTTAAGGCCGCCGCCACGGGCCCGGCCGGCGCCTTTACCCTGGCCACCCCCTTCAGCGGCGACACCACCCAGCTCAATTTGCCGTCCCTGGATCTCCAGGCCGGCCAGGGGCGGGCACAGGGCAAGGTCAATCTGGGCTTCACCGACGGCGTCAGCTGGCAGGTGGCCCTGGACCTGAGCCGCCTCGATCCGGCCTTCTGGGTAGCCCAGCTGCCCGGCAGCCTGGGCGGTCCGCTGCGCAGCTCGGGCGCTTTCAAGGATGGTCGCCTGCAGCTGGATGCCGATCTGGACCTCAAGGGTCGACTGCGCAACCAGCCGGCCGTGCTGGCTGCCAAGGCCAAGGGCGCTGGCGAGCAGTGGCAGGTATCCGAGCTCGACATTCGCCTGGGTGACAACCGTATTCAGGGGCAGGGTGCCCTCGACCAGCGTCTGCAAGGTCAGCTCCAGCTGGACCTGCGCCGCCTGGCCCAGCTCTGGCCCGATCTTTCCGGTAGCGCCCAAGGCCGCCTGGACGTGGCCGGGAGCCTCAAGGCCCCTGCCGGTCAGTTGCGCCTCGACGGTCGCCAGCTGGCCTATGCCGACAGCCGCATCAGCAGCCTCGCGCTGGCCGCCAACCTGGATGATCGCCAACGCGGCACGCTGGACCTGACCGCCCAGGGGCTGCAGGCCGCCGGTCGCGATTTCGGTGTCTTGCGCCTGCAGGGACAGGGTGATCGCCGTCAGCAGCAGGCGGATCTTTCGCTCAAGGGGTCGCAACTGAACCTGATGCTCGCGGCAGGTGGCACCCTGGCCGGCAACGGGGACTGGAAGGGTCAGCTGTCTCGTGGGTCAGTCGCGGCCAGCGGCCAGAACTGGACTCTGCAGAGTCCGGCCCGCATTGAGCGCCTGAACAGTGGTCGTCTGGAGCTGGGTCGCCACTGCTGGCGCTCCGGCGCGGCCAGCCTCTGTGGCGACGATCAGCAGTTGCTGCCCGATACCCGTCTCGCCTGGCACCTGCGTGCCTTCCCGCTGGCCAGTCTGCAACCCCTGTTGCCACCGGAGCTGGCCTGGCAGGGCACCCTCGACGGCGACGTCGACCTGCGCCTGCCCAAGGGCGGGCCCGATGGCGAGATACGCCTGCAGGCCGGGCGCGGTAGCCTCAAGCTGCGCGACGCCGCCGGTCAGTGGCAGACCTTCAGCTATGACCGCCTCGATGTCACCAGCGCCCTGAAGCCGCAACAGGTGGATACCCAGGTGCAACTGGCCAGTGCCGACCTCGGGCAACTTAATGTCCAGGCCCGGTTGGATCCTCGCGATCCGCGTCAGGCGCTGGCCGGGCGCTTTCAGTTGCAGGGGCTGAACCTGGCCCTGGGCAAGGCCTTCGTCGAAGGCATAGAGCATCTCGAAGGCAAGGTCAGCGGCTCCGGCGAACTGGGCGGCACCCTGCTGCAGCCGCGGGTCAATGGCCAGATCCAGCTCACTGGCGGCGACATTGGCGGCGGTAGCGTGCCGACCCGTCTGCAAGATCTCGGTCTTACCGCACGCATCCAGGGCGATACCGCGATCCTCGACGGGGGCTGGCGCAGCGGCACCCAGGGGCGTGGACAGATCCAGGGCAGTGTCGGCTGGGCCGAAGGCCTGGATGTCGACGTGGCGGTTACCGGCGACAAGTTGCCGGTCAACGTCGAGCCCTATGCGCAGCTGGAAGTGGCGCCCAATCTCAAGATCCTGATGAAGGATGGCCGCCTGGCCCTGGCCGGTGAGGTCCGGGTGCCCCGCGGCCGTATCCGGGTGCAGCAGCTGCCTCCGTCCACGGTCAAGGTGTCGGACGATGTCGTCATCGTCGGCCAGGAGGCACCGGCCAAGCAGCAGGCCATGCAGATCGCCATGGACGTCGACGTTCTAGTCGGGTCCGACAAGCTCACCTTCGATGCCTTCGGCCTGTCCGCCGAAATCGTCGGCAAGGTGCATATCGGTGACAACCTCGACACCCGTGGCGAGCTGAATCTGCGCAACGGTCGCTACAACGCCTACGGTCAGCGGCTGACCATGAGGCGCGCCCGACTGTTCTTCCAGGGCCCCATCGCCCAGCCCTACATCGATGTGGAGGCGGTGCGCGTGGTGCAGGAGCAGAACGTCACCGCGGGGCTGCGCCTCTCGGGCTTCGCCCAGCAGCCACGTATCGAGGTGTTCTCCGAGCCGAGCATGAGCCAGGAGCAGGCGCTGGCCTACCTGGTCCTGGGGCGACCGCTGTCGAGCGGAAGCGAGGGAGACAACAACGTGCTCGGTCAGGCCGCCCTGGCACTGGGCCTGGCCGGCAGCTCGGGTACTGCGGGCGCCCTGGCGCAGCGCCTGGGCATCCAGAACTTCCAGCTGGATACCGCCGGGTCAGGAGACAAGACCAGCGTCGTCGCCTCGGGCAACCTTACCGATCGATTGTCGGTGCGCTATGGCGTAGGGGTGTTCGATTCGGCCAATACCGTGGCGCTACGCTACCAGCTCACCCGACGGCTCTATCTGGAGATTGCCAGCGGTCTGGCTAATTCCCTGGATTTCTTCTATCGCCGCGATTTTTAAAGCAGGGGCGTGTAACGCTTTGATCGTCCGCGGAAAACGTGTTTACTCCCTGTCCCGTCTCATGAGAAAGGAGCAGTTCATGGCAACCGTCAATTTGCGCGGCAATCCGGTCGAGGTGCAGGGTAACCTGCCGCAGCCCGGGCAGCAGGCGCCGGCCTTCAGCCTGGTCAATGGCGATCTGCAGGACATCACCCTGGCCAGCCTCGCCGGCAAGCGCAAGGTGCTCAACATCTTCCCCAGCGTCGACACCCCGACCTGCGCCACCTCGGTGCGCAAGTTCAACACCGAAGTCGACAAGCTGGATAACACCCTGGTGCTGTGCATTTCCGCCGATCTGCCGTTCGCCCAGAAGCGCTTCTGTGGCGCTGAAGGCCTGGAGAAGGTGATGAACCTCTCCACCCTGCGCGGTGCCGAATTCCTGCAGGACTATGGCGTCGCCCTGGCCAGCGGTCCGCTGCAAGGCCTGGCTGCCCGCGCCGTGGTCGTGCTGGACGAGCAGGACAAAGTGCTGCACAGCGAGCTGGTGCCCGAGATCGGCCAGGAGCCGGACTACGCGGCCGCACTCGCCGTTCTCGGCTGATTGCCGACAACCCACCGCCCAGAGCGGTGGGCGCTTCGAAACGGGCAGGCGCCTTTTGTGCCTGCCCGTTTTGCTTTAGGTAAAATCGCAGTAAAGGCGCTGGTTAGCCGTCTCGCTACTGCTTATCTTCCGCCTTCTCCAGCGTGTACGTATTCTCCGATGGCCGACTCTTCGCTCCGCTCCTCCTCCCGTCGCCGACTCGTCTGGCTGCTCGTCCTCATCGTGCTGGCGGCCGCTGGCGGCTGGTACTGGTATCACCAGCACGGGCAGAAGAGCGAGGCTGCCGCGGGCAAGGGCGCGCGCTCGCCCTTTGGCATGACCGGGCCGACGCCGGTGCGCGTGGTGGCGGTCGAGCAGCGCAGCTTTCCCATCGTGCGCCGGTCCATCGGCACGGTAACCGCGCTCAATACCGTGAACGTCCGCACTCGGGTCGCCGGTGAGCTGGTACGCGTTGCCTTCGAGGAAGGGCAGAAGGTCAAGGCCGGCGACCTGTTGGCCACCATAGATCCACGACCCTATCAGGTGGCCCTGCAGCAGGCCGAGGGCACCCTGCAGCAGAATCAGGCGCAGCTGCGCAACGCCGAGCTGGACCTCAAGCGCTATCAGGGCCTGTTCCGCGAAGACAGCATCGCCAAGCAGACGCTGGATACCCAGGAAGCCCTGGTCAACCAGTATCGCGGCACCCTCAAGAACAGCCAGGCCGCGGTGGCCGATGCCAAGCTGAATCTGGCCTTCACCCAGATCAAGGCGCCCATCGCCGGCCGCGTCGGCTTGCGTCAGCTCGACGGCGGGAACCTGCTGTCCGCCAACGACAGCACCGTGGTGGCCGTCATCACCCAGACCCAGCCGATTTCGGTGGTCTTCACCCTGCCGGAAAGCCAGCTCGGCGAGTTGCTCAAGCGAGCCCGTGCCGGCCAGACCCTGCCAGTGGAGGCGTGGGACCGCGGCGGTGCACGCAAGGTCGCGGACGGTACCCTGCAGAGCTTCGACAACCAGATCGATACTGCCACCGGTACGCTCAAGTTCCGGGCCCGTTTCGCCAATGGCGACGAGGCACTGTTCCCCAATCAGTTCGTGACCGTCCGGGTGCGCGAGCAGGTGCTGGACCAGGCGCTGGTGGTGCCTTCGGCAGCCATCCAGTTCGGCTCCAATGGCACCTTCGCCTATGTGGTGGGGCCCGACAACAAGATCCAGGTCCGTAGCCTCAAGCTGGGTCCGGATGACGGTAGCCTCACCGTGGTCACCGAAGGCCTGGCCGCCGGCGACCGCGTGGTGACCGAAGGCACCGACCGGTTGCGCGAGGGCAACGAGGTGGAAGTGGTCACCGGGGCTTCGGCGGCGCCCAGCGAACCGGCCAAGCCGGCGGTACGCAAGCCCGGCAAGACCCAGGGCTGATCGGCCGCGATGGATATCTCGCGCCCCTTCATCCTGCGCCCGGTCGCCACCACCCTGTTGATGGTGGCACTGCTCATCGCCGGTCTGCTGGCCTATCGCCTGCTGCCGGTCGCGGCCTTGCCGCAGGTGGACTATCCCACTATCCGGGTGCTCACCCTCTATCCCGGCGCCAGTCCCGATGTCATGACCAGTGCCGTCACCGCGCCGCTGGAGCGTCAGTTCGGGCAGATGCCAGGCCTGTCGCAGATGGCCTCGACCAGCTCCGGCGGCGCCTCGGTCATCACCCTCAGGTTCAACCTGGAACTGGACCTGTCGGTCGCCGAGCAGGAAGTCCAGGCCGCGATCAACGCGGCCAACAACCTGCTGCCCAACGATCTGCCGGCGCCACCGGTGTACAACAAGGTCAATCCGGCCGATACGCCCATCGTCACCCTGGCGATCAGCTCCAGGACGCTGCCGCTGCCCACGCTCTATGACCTGGTCGACACCCGCATGGCGCAGAAGCTCGCCCAGGTGACCGGGGTCGGCATGGTCAGCCTCGCCGGTGGCCAGCGCCCGGCGGTGCGCATCCAGGTCGATCCGGACAAGCTCGCGGCCCATAACCTGACCCTGGCCGATGTGCGCAGCCTAGTCACCAGCGAGAACACCAACCAGCCCAAGGGCAGCTTCGACGGCCCCACCCGGGTGGCTACCCTGGACGCCAACGACCAGTTGCGCGATCCCAAGGCCTATGGCGATCTGATCCTCAACTACGCCGACAACGGCGCCCTGCGTCTCGGGGATGTGGCCACCATCGCCCAGGGCGCGGAAAACGACCGCCTGGCCGCCTGGGCCAATCGCAGCGGTGCCATCCTGGTCAACGTCCAGCGTCAGCCTGGCGCCAATGTCATCCAGACCGTCGACCGCATCCAGGCGCTGCTGCCGAGCCTCAAGGAAAGCCTGCCGGCCGGCCTCGACATCGCCGTGCTCAGTGACCGTACCGAGACCATTCGCGCCGCTGTCACCGACGTCCAGCACGAGATGCTGCTGGCGGTAGGGCTGGTGGTGATGGTCACCTTCGTTTTCCTGCGCCGGTTCAGCGCCACCCTGATTCCCTCGGTCACGGTGCCGCTGTCGCTGATCGGCACCTTCGGCGCCATGTACCTGGCCGGCTTCTCGCTGAACAACCTGTCGCTGATGGCCCTGACCATCGCCACCGGCTTCGTCGTCGACGACGCCATCGTCATGCTGGAAAACATCTCCCGGCATCTGGAAGAGGGCGCCACGCCAATGGAGGCGGCGCTCAAGGGCGCCCGGCAGATCGGCTTTACCCTGGTGTCCCTGACCGTTTCGCTGATCGCCGTTCTCATCCCGCTGCTGTTCATGCAGGACGTGGTGGGCCGACTGTTCCGCGAATTTGCCATCACCCTGGCGGTGGCCATCCTTATCTCCCTGGTGATCTCCCTGACGCTCACGCCGATGATGTGCGCGCGGCTGCTCAAGCGCGAGGAAGCCGCCGAGCACCAGCTGGTCTGGCTGGAGCGGCTGATTGCCGGCTACGGCCGCGCGCTGCGCTGGTCGCTGGCGCACCGGGCACTGATGCTGCTGCTGGCCGTGGCGACCTTCGTACTGACAGCCGTGCTCTACCTGCTGGTGCCTAAGGGGTTCTTTCCGGCCCAGGATACCGGCTCGATCCAGGGCATCACCGAGGCGCCCCAGTCCATTTCCTTCCGCGGCATGAGCGAACGCCAGCAGGCCCTGGCCGCGGTGGTGCTCCAGGATCCGGCGGTGGCGAGCCTGTCTTCCTATATCGGCGTCGATGGTGACAACGTCACTCTCAACAGCGGTCGCATGCAGATCAACCTCAAGCCGCAGAGCGAGCGCGACGTCACCGCCCAGGAGGTGATCGACCGCCTGCGGCCCGAGGTCGCCAAGGTAGTGGGTATCACCCTCTACATGCAGCCGGTGCAGGACCTCAGCGTCGAGGACCGGGTCAGCCGCACCCAGTACCAGCTGAGCCTGGACTCGCCGGATGCCAACCTGCTCGACACCTGGGTGCCGCGCCTGACCGAGGCCCTGCGGGAGCGTCCGGAACTCACCGATGTCACCAGCGACTTGCAGAACAAGGGGCTGCAGCTGTACCTGACCATTGATCGCGACGCTGCGGCGCGTCTGGGTGTGCAGGTCTCGGCCATCACCGACGCCCTCTACGACGCCCTGGGTCAGCGGCAGATCTCGACCATCTACACCCAGGCCAACCAGTACCGGGTGGTGCTGGCCAGTGCCGCTGCCGACAGCCTCGGACTGGATGCCCTGAGCCAGGTCTGGGTAAAGGCGGGCAGTGGTACCTCTTCCAGCGGCAGCAGTGGTACCGGCACGGCCAGCACTACCGAAACCACCACGGACACCAGTCGCGCCCCGGTGCGGCTGTCCAGCCTGGTGAAGATGGAGCAGCGACCGACCCGCCTGGTGATCAATCACCTGAGCCAGTTCCCGGCGGTGACCCTGTCCTTCAACTTGGCGAACGGTGTTTCCCTGGGTGCCGCGGTGGCGGCCATCGACGCGGCCAAGCAGGAGATCGGCCTGCCGGTGGGCATCAACACCCACTATCAGGGCGCGGCAGCGGCCTTCCAGGCTTCGCTGTCCAGCACCCTGCTGCTGATCCTGGCGGCGGTGGTGGTCATGTACATCGTGCTGGGGGTGCTCTACGAGAGCTTCATCCACCCCCTGACCATCCTCTCGACGCTGCCGTCGGCGGCCATCGGCGCCTTGCTGGCACTGTTGCTGACCGGCAACGACCTCGGCCTGATCGCGGTGATTGGCATCATCCTGCTGATCGGTATCGTCAAGAAGAACGCCATCATGATGATCGACTTCGCCCTCGACGCCGAACGGCACCAGGGCCTGAAACCGGAGGAGGCCATCTATCAGGCCGCGCTGCTGAGATTCCGGCCGATTCTCATGACCACCCTGGCCGCGCTGTTCGGCGCGGTGCCGCTGATGCTGGCGACTGGCGCTGGCGCCGAACTGCGCCAGCCGCTCGGCCTGGTGATGGTGGGTGGCCTGCTGGTCAGCCAGGTACTGACGCTGTTCACCACCCCGGTGATCTACCTGGCTTTCGACCGCCTGGGCGAGCGCCTGGGTCGGCGCAGGGCGGCCTGACGTGAATCTTTCGGCGCCTTTCATCGCCCGGCCGGTGGCGACCCTGCTGCTGAGCCTGGCCTTGCTGCTGCTCGGTGCCATCGCCTTCCGGCTACTGCCGGTCGCGCCCCTGCCGCAAATGGATTTCCCGACCATCACGGTGTCGGCGACGCTGTCTGGTGCCAGTCCTCAGGTGATGGCTTCCAGCGTGGCGACGCCCCTGGAGCGCTCGCTGGGCACCATAGCCGGCATCAGCTCCATGACCAGCCGGAGCAGCCAGGGCTCGACCCAGATCATCATCCAGTTCGATCTGGACAAGAACGTCAACACCGCTGCCCGCGAGGTGCAGGCGGCCATCAATGCCTCGCGCAACCTGCTGCCCAGCGGCATGCGCCAGATGCCGCGCTATCGCAAGGTCAATCCGTCCCAGGCACCCATCATGGTGTTCTCCCTGACCTCCAAGACCCTGAGCAAGGGCGAGCTCTATGACCTTGCTTCGACGGTCCTGGCCCAGAGCCTGTCCCAGGTCAACGGGGTCGGCGAGGTACAGATCGGCGGTAGCTCCCTGCCGGCGGTACGCATCGAGCTGGAGCCGCGACAGCTGGAGCACTATGGGCTGGCGCTGGACGACGTCCGTACCGCGATCAACAGCGCCAACCAGCGTCGGCCCAAGGGGGCGGTGGCCAATGACGAGCACAACTGGCAGATCCAGGCCAACGATCAGCTGTTCAAGGCTGCCGACTATGCGCCGCTGATCATCCGCTACCAGGATGGCGCGGCGCTGCGCCTGCGCGATGTCGCCAAGGTCAGCGACGCTGTGGAGGACCGCTACAACGCCGGCTTCTACAACGACCAGAGCGCGGTATTGCTGGTGGTCAACCGGCAGGCCAACGCCAACATCATCGAGACCATCGCTGCGCTCAAGGCGCGCCTGCCGGCGCTGGAGGCCATCGTCCCGGCCAGTGCCCGGATGGAAGTGGCCATGGACAGGTCGGGGGTGATCAAGGCCACCCTGCACGAAGCCGAGCTGACCCTGGTCATCGCCGTCTTCCTGGTGATCGGCGTGGTCTGGCTGTTTCTCGGTCGCCTGCGCAGCGCGGTGATCCCGGCCCTGGCGGTGCCCATCTCGCTGGTAGGCACCTTCGCCGTCATGTACGTCCTCGGCTTCTCGCTCAACACCCTGTCGCTGATGGCGCTGATCCTGGCGGCGGGGCTGGTGGTGGACGATGCCATCGTGGTGCTGGAAAACATCGCCCGGCACATCGACAACGGCATGGCGCCGCTTAAGGCCGCCTACCAGGGCACCCGCGAGGTGGGCTTCACCCTGTTGTCGATGAACGTTTCCCTGGTGGCCGTCTTCGTCGCCATTCTCTTCATCGGCGGCATCGTCGAGAAGCTGTTCCGTGAATTCTCCCTGACCCTGGCCGCCGCCATCCTGGTCTCCCTGGTGGTGTCCCTGACGCTGACGCCCATGCTGTGCGCCCGTTGGCTCAGGCCCCATGATCCCGCGAACGAGAGCCGGCTGCAGCGCTTCAGCGAGCGTGCCCATCGGCGCCTGGTGGCCGGCTACGACCGGACCCTCGGCTGGGCATTGCGCCATCGCCGGCTGACCCTGCTGAGCCTGATCGCCACCATAGCGCTCAACGTGGTGCTCTATGTGGTGGTGCCCAAGACCTTCATGCCGCAGCAGGACACCGGGCAACTGATCGGTTTCATCCGTGGCGACAACGCCCTGTCGTTCCAGGTCATGCAGCCCAAGATCGAGATCCTGCGCAAGTCGCTGCTGGCTGATCCGGCGGTGGACAGCGCCTCCGGCTTCGTCGGCAGCTCCGGTTCCGGCAGCGGGGTGAACAACGCGGTGATGCTGATCCGCCTCAAGCCCATCGCCGAGCGCAAGCTAGATGCGCAAAAGGTCATCGAGCGCATCCGCGCCAATGCGCCCAAGGTGCCGGGCGCCCAACTCTTCCTCATGGCCGACCAGGACCTCAGGTTTGGCGGTCGCCAGCAGAGCACCTCGTCCTACGAGTACAACCTGCTCTCCGGCGATGTCCAGCTGCTGCAGGTCTGGCAACCCAAGGTGCTGGCCGCGCTCAAGGCACTGCCGGAGCTGACCGCGGTGGATGGACGCGAGGGCAGTACCCAGCAGATCACCCTGCAGATCGACCGGGAGAAGGCCAAGCGGCTGGGCGTGGACATGGAGACCGTCGCCGCGGTGCTCAACAACTCCTTTGCCCAGCGGCAGATCTCGACCATCTACGAGCCGCTCAACCAGTACAAGGTGGTGATGGAGATCAACCCGCGCTATGCCCAGGACCCGACCGTCCTGGACCAGATCCGCGTCATCACCAGTCGCGGCGCCCAGGTGCCGCTGTCGGCTTTCGCCCATTACACCAACAGCCTAGCCGAGGACCGCGTCACCCACGACGGCCAGTTCGCCTCGGAAAGCATCAACTTCGATCTGGCGCCGAACGTCAGCCTGGAGCAAGCGACCCGCGCGGTGCAGCGCGCGGTGGCCGCCATCGGATTGCCAACCGATGTCCAGGGTCGCCTGGGCGGATCCGCCAACATCTTCGCCAGTACCGTCTCCGGGCAGCCGCTGATGATCCTCGGCGCCCTGGTGCTGGTCTACATCGTGCTCGGTGTGCTCTACGAGAGCTACGTGCATCCGCTGACCATTCTTTCGACGCTGCCGTCGGCAGGGGTAGGGGCCTTGCTGGCTATCCAGGTCACGGGTGGCCAGTTCAGCCTGATTTCCATGCTTGGCCTGTTCCTGTTGATCGGGGTGGTGAAGAAGAACGCCATCATGATGGTGGACCTGGCGCTACAGTTGGAGCGCCAGCAGGGGCTGACGCCCGAGGAGGGCATCCGCCAGGCCTGCCTGCTGCGTCTGAGGCCGATCCTGATGACCACCATGGCCGCCATCCTGGGCGCCGTGCCGCTGCTGATCGGCAATACCGAAGGCGCCGAGATGCGCCAGCCACTGGGCCTGGTGATCGTCGGGGGCCTGGTCTTGAGCCAGATCCTCACGCTCTACACCACTCCGGTGGTCTATCTCTATTTCGAACGCCTGCGCCGCCGCGTCAATCGCTGGCGCGGCATCCGTACCGACGCTGCCCTGGATACGCCGCTATGACCCCACTCCTGCGCCTGCCGACGCTGACCCTGGCACTGTTGCTGGCCGGCTGTACCCTGGGCCCGGACTACCAGCGACCAACCACCACGGTGCCGGTCGCGTATCGGCATGCCGAGGGCTGGCAGGCTGCCGCGCCCAAGGACCTGGACATCCGCGGGGATTGGTGGCGCCGCTATGATGATCCGACCCTGGATCGCCTGATGGTCCAGCTCAACCAGCGCAACCAGAGTCTGGCCCAGGCCGAAGCCACCTATCGGCAATCCCTCGCGCTGGTGCGCCAGGCACGGGCCTCGCTGTTTCCCACCCTGTCCAGCAGCCTGGGCGCGACCCGCTCCGGTCGCGGCGGCGGTTCGGGCAGCAACACCGTCATCCGCAACTCCAGTGGCACCAGCAGCACCTTCAGCAGTGGAGGCGTCAGTACCATCAACAACTCCTACGACGCCAGCCTCGGCGTGAGCTGGGAAGTCGATCTCTGGGGGCGCGTGCGCCGCCAGGTGGAATCGGATCGGGCCACTGCCCAGGCCAGCGCCGCGGAGCTGGCGGCTACCCGCCTGAGTCTGCAGACGCAATTGGCCACCAACTACCTCCAGCTGCGGGTGCTGGACGCCCAGCAGCGGCTGCTCGACGCCACCGTGGCGGCCTACGAGCGTTCCCTGCGGCTGACCCAGAACCAGTATCGCGCCGGCATCGTCACCCCGGCCGACGTCGCCCAGGCCACTACCCAGCTCAAGAGCACCCAGGCCGACGCCATCGACCTCCGGTACCAGCGCGCCCAACTGGAAAATGCCATCGCGGTGCTGGTGGGTGAGGTACCCGCCAACTTCCAGCTGGCTGCGGTGAAGGCCATTCCCCAACTGCCACCGCTGCCGAGCGCCGTGCCCTCGGCGCTGCTGGAACGGCGGCCGGACATCGCCCAGGCCGAGCGCCAGGTCATGGCCGCCAATGCCGCCATCGGCGTGGCGGAAGCCGCCTACTATCCCGACCTGACCCTGAGCGCCAGCGGCGGCTACAGTGCCAGCCAATGGGGCAGCCTGGTGAGCACACCGAATCGCTTCTGGTCGATCGGGCCGTCCTTTGCCCTGGCGCTGTTCGATGGGGGGCTGCGCCGGGCCCAGGTGGAGTCCGCCGAGGCCAGTTACGATGCCCGCGTGGCCGGCTATCGCCAGACCGTGCTCGACGGTTTCCGCGAGGTGGAAGACTACCTGGTGCAGCTGCGGACCTATGACGACGAGGCCGGCGTGCGCCAGGAGGCCCTGGACGCCGCGCGCCGCGCCCTGCAGCTGGCGGAGAACCAGTACCAGGCCGGGCTGATCGACTACCTCAATGTGGTCACCCTGCAGACCACCGCGCTTAGCAACGAACGCACCAACCTGACCCTGCTGGGCAGTCGCCTCAGCACCAGCGTCCAGCTGATCGCGGCGCTCGGTGGCGGCTGGGACGGCAACCTCACGCCGCCCGAGCCGCCGCGGCGGCCCTGATCCCAGGCACGAAAAAGCCGGGCGATTGCCCGGCTTTTTCTCGACTGACGCTTAGTTGGGGAAAAGTTCGCCCAGCTTCATGCTCAGCATCATGTTGCCTTCGACGCGCAGCTTGCCCGACATGAAGGCCTGCATGCCGTCGGTCTCGCCGCTGACGATGCCGGCCAGGGTGGCCTGGTCCATGATCAGGGTGCAGTCCGGGTCGGTCGCATCGCCCTGCTGGACGTCGCAAGTACCGTCCTTGATGACCACGTAGTAGTTGTCGCCGCCCTCGACGTCGAACTGATAGGTGAGATCCAGGCCGGCCGCGGCGGAGGGATCGAACTTGCTCTTCAGGGTGGCGATGGCATCGGCTGCGCTCATGGCGAGGGTCCTTGTGGTCTTTATCGGTAAGGCCAGGTCATGGCGATCTGGCAGGGGCACGCGACCGAGGGTAGGGGGCGGCAGGAGCCCTGTCAACGGATATTCATACGCTTGTTTGAAAGCCCGGAGGCCGAGCACGTCCTGATCCGGGCGGTCGAGGGTGCGGCCTGGAGAACAGGTTGAAGGTAGCCGAGTTTCTATCGGTCCGACGACTCGGTATGCTGGGCAGGGCACTGCTGCCGCCATCCTAGGAGAGTCCGTGGAGTTTCTTGCCGACTATGCCAGTTTCCTGGCCAAAACCGTCACCGTGGTGGTCGCCATCATCGCCGTGCTGCTGTTCACCGCCGCCGTCCGTGGCCGCAATCGGCGCAGCTCTGCCGGCCAGCTTCAGGTCCAGAAGCTCAACGACTTCTATCGCGATCTACGCCTGAGATTGCAGCAGAGCGTGCTGGGCAAGGAAGCCTTCAAGGCGCTGCGCAAACGTGAGACCAAGGCCGAAAAGACCAAGCGCAAGAGCGAGTCCGGCAAGTCGCGGGTCTATGTGCTCGATTTCCATGGCGACATCAAGGCCACGGCCAACGAACACCTGCGCAACGAGATCACCGCGGTGTTGACCCTCGCCACACCCAAGGATGAGGTGGTGGTACGCCTGGAAAGCGGCGGTGGCCTGGTCCACAGCTATGGCCTGGCTGCCTCGCAGCTGGCGCGCATCCGCCAGGCGGGAATCCCGCTGACCATCTGCGTCGACAAGGTGGCGGCCAGCGGCGGCTACATGATGGCCTGCATCGGCGACCGTATCCTCAGCGCGCCTTTCGCCATCCTCGGCTCCATTGGCGTGGTCGCCCAGCTGCCCAACGTCCATCGCCTGCTGAAGAAGCATGATGTGGACTTCGAGGTATTCACCGCCGGCGAATACAAGCGCACCGTCACCGTGTTCGGCGAGAACGACGAGAAGGGCAAGGAAAAATTCCAGCACGACCTGGACACCACCCATGTCCTGTTCAAGAACTTCGTCGCCCACTATCGGCCGCAACTCAATATCGACGAGGTCGCTACCGGCGAGGTCTGGCTGGGCCAGGCCGCACTCGGCAAGCAACTGGTGGACGAGTTGCGCACCAGCGACGAATACCTGGCCGAGCGGGCCCAGGTGGTCGAGGTCTTCTCCCTGCGTTTCGTCGAGAAGAAGTCGCTGCCCGAACGCCTGGGCATGGCCGCAAGCCTCGGCGTCGATCGCCTGGTGACCACCTGGTGGGAGCGCCTGGCCGAGTCGACCCGCTGGCGCTGAGGTCGATAACTCCATAACAAGATTTCGAGGGAGGATCTGCGATGAGCAATTTTCAGGCGCTCTGGGTGACCGAAGGGGCCCATGGCGCTTTCCGGCAAGAGGTGGTGACGCGCACCCTGGACGACCTGCCCGAGGGCGAGGTGCTGATCCGGGTGCGCTACTCATCCCTCAACTACAAGGATGCGCTGTCGGCCATCGGCAACCGCGGCGTGACCCGGCGTTATCCCCATACCCCCGGCATCGACGCCGCCGGCGTGGTGGAAGCCTCCAGCGCCGCCGAATTCGCCGTGGGCGATGAGGTCATCGTCACCGGCTATGACTTGGGCATGAATACCGCGGGTGGTTTCGGCCAGTACGTCCGCGTTCCGGCGGCCTGGGTGATTCGCCGTCCGCACAACCTCGGCCTGCGGGAAGCCATGGTGCTGGGCACTGCCGGTCTCACTGCGGCCCTGTGCGTCGAGAAGCTCGAACAGATGGGCCTGACTCCCGAGGCGGGCACCGTACTGGTGACCGGTGCCAGCGGTGGCGTCGGCAGCCTGGCGGTCAAGCTGTTGGCCCGGCTCGGCTACCACGTCGCCGCATCGACCGCCAAGCTGGAGCGGGCGGAGTGGCTGCATCGGCTGGGCGCCCGCCAGATCCTCGATCGCGCGACCCTGGCCGACGGCGTCGGCAAGCCGCTGCTGGATCAGCAGTGGGCCGGGGCGGTGGATACCGTGGGTGGTGACATCCTCTTCAACGTCATCAAGTCGCTGGAGTACGGCGGCAGCGTGGCCTGCTGTGGCATGACCGCTGGCACCACATTCGAAGCGGGGGTCTTTCCCTTCATCCTGCGCGGAGTGAATCTGCTGGGCGTCGATTCCGTCGAGTTGCCACTGATGGCCAAGGCCGCGCTCTGGGACAAGCTTTCGGTGCAATGGAAGCTGGACGACCTGGACAGCCTGACCCGGGAGATCGGCCTCGAAGAACTGCCCGATACCATCAGCCAGATCCTGGCGGGAAAGATGGTGGGTCGCGTGGTCGTCGATCTCGGTTGAGCGATTCCAGGCAAAAGAAAACCCGCCGCGGCGGGTTTTGTTTTGCGTCCGAGGCGGTCAGGCCTGACGACGGCGGAACAGCGGTTCTGGCTGATCCACTGCGCTCTGGTAGGTCACGCTGAAGTCGCGCAGACCGGCCAGGGCCGCTTCCGGATCACGATCGGCACGGATCACGTAGGCGTCGAAGCCACAGCGCTTGAGAAAGAACAGCTGGTCCTGCAGGACATCACCAATAGCGCGCAGCTCGCCGGTCCAGCCGAAGCGTTCGCGCAGCAGGCGGGCATAGGAATAGCCGCGCCCATCGACGAACGCCGGGAAGTTGATGGCGATCAGGGCGAAGTGCTCCAGATCGCCAGCGATGCTCTCCGGCTCTTCGTCGCTGTCCAGCCAGATACCCAGGCGGCCGTCGCGGCAGGTGAGGGCATGGCCGTGTTCCAGCCACAGCGCGGCCGGAATGATCACGTCGTCGCTGTTAGGGACGTCTTCGAAGGCGACGTCCTTGGGCAACAGGTGCCAGTTGTCGGTGACCAGCTGGTCGCCCTTAATGATTCTTTGCATAGACGCGCTCCTTGAAGGGGTCGATACCGATACGACGGTAGGTGTCGATGAAGCGCTCGTCTTCGGTGCGTTGCTCGACGTAGACGTTGATGAGCTTGCCGATCACCTCGGGCATCTGGTCCTGGGCGAAGGAGGGGCCGAGGATCTTGGCCAGGGTGGCGTCACGGCCGGCGTCGCCGCCCAGGGATACCTGGTAGAACTCCTCGCCCTTCTTGTCCACGCCGAGGATGCCGATGTGGCCGACGTGGTGGTGGCCGCAGGCGTTCATGCAGCCGGAGATGTTGAGGTCCAGCTCGCCGATGTCGAACAGATAGTCCAGGTCGTCGAAACGGCGCTGGATAGCTTCGGCGATGGGAATCGACTTGGCGTTGGCCAGGGAGCAGAAATCGCCACCGGGGCAGCAGATGATGTCGGTCAAGAGGCCGATATTGGGCGTGGCGAAGCCATGCTCGCGCAACTCGTGCCAGAGCTCCAGCAGCTGGTCCTGACGGACGTCGGCGAAGATGACGTTCTGCTGGTGGGAGGTACGCAGCTCGCCGAAGCTGTAGCGATCGGCAAGGTCGGCCATGGCATCCAGCTGGCGGTCGGTGACGTCACCCGGGGCTACGCCGGTGGGCTTGAGCGACAGGGTCACGGCGACATAGCCCGGACGCTTGTGGCGGAAGGTGTTGCGCTGCCGCCAGCGGGCGAAGCCGGGGTGCTCGGCGCCCAGGCGGGCGAGGGCCTCGTCCTGGTCCTGCAGGTCGGCATAGGCCGGGTCGACGAAGAAGGCCGAGACCCGTGCGACCTCGGCGTCGGTCAGGGTGATGGGGCCGTCCTTGAGGTGGGCCCATTCGGCCTCGACCTTCTCGGCGAAGACCTCGGCGCCCAGTGCCTTGACCAGGATCTTGATGCGCGCCTTGAACTTGTTGTCCCGGCGACCGTAGCGGTTGTAGACCCGCAGGGTGGCTTCCAGGTAGCTGAGCAAGTGCTGCCAGGGCAGGAATTCGCGAATGAACGCACCGGTATGGGGGGTACGGCCCTGACCGCCACCGACCAGGACGCGGAAGCCCAGCTCGCCGGCGTCGTTGCGCACCGCTTCCAGGCCGATGTCGTGCACCTCGATGGCGGCGCGGTCAAGGGCAGCGCCATTGACGGCGATCTTGAACTTGCGCGGCAGGAAGGCGAATTCGGGGTGGAAGGTCGACCACTGGCGGATGATCTCGCACCAGGGGCGCGGATCGACCAGCTCGTCATGGGCGACACCAGCGAATTGGTCGGTGGTGGTGTTGCGGATGCAGTTGCCGCTGGTCTGGATGGCATGCATCTGCACGGTGGCCAGCTCGGCAAGGATCTCGGGGACGTCTTCCAGCTCCGGCCAGTTGAACTGGAAGTTCTGGCGGGTACTGATGTGGGCGTAGCCCTTGTCGTAGTCGCGAGCGATCTGCGCCAGCTTGCGCACCTGTTTGGTGTTCAGCAGGCCATAGGGTACGGCGACGCGCAGCATGGGCGCATAGCGCTGGATATAGAGACCGTTCTGCAGGCGCAAGGGGCGGTATTCTTCACCGCCGAGCTCTCCGGCCAGGAAGCGGCGGGTCTGGTCGCGAAACTGGGCGACACGTTCTTCGACGATCCGCTGATCGTACTGATCGTAAACGTACATGGTCATCCTGCTGTCAGGCGGCGCGCACGGCTGCGCGTGATCGAAGTCTTGGGCACCCGAAGGGTGCTCCGGCGACTTTTCTAGGTCGTGCACGATAGCAACAGGTCTATATGCTTAAAAGCGATGTTTCTTTATATATAAATCTATTCCGGCGATAAGCGAAGATGAGGCGGGCGGCGCCGGATGCCGCCCACCTGGGGCCTTAATTTAGGCCCAGCTTGCCGCGTAGGGTCGAGAGGTCTTCGGCCAGGGTATTGACCGGGCCGACCAGGGCCTTGCGATCACGCTCGCTGACCTTGTCGTAGGTCTCGAAGCCGCCATCCTTGGTCTTGTACTTGGCCAGGATCTTGTCGACGGTGGCGAAGTTCTTGTCGACCTTGGCCACGAAGGCCTTGTCCTGCTTCTCTATCTGCGGGCGGAACAGGTCGACGATCTTCTTGGCGCCGTCGACATTGGCCTGGAAATCGTACAGATCGGTATGGCTGTAGCGTTCTTCCTCGCCCGACACCTTGGTCGCCGCCACTTCCTCCATCAGCGCCGCGGCGCCACCCACGACCTTTTCCGGCGGGAAGGTCAGGCCGTCGACGCGGCTCTGCAGGTCCTTGACGTCCTCCAGCAGCTTGTCGGCGATGGGCCCCTGGCCCTCGGTGGTGTTCTGGGTAAAGAGGGCGTGTTCCAGGCGGTGGAAGCCGGTGAAGTCCTCGGATTTGACGCCTTGTTCATGGTCGTCTTCACGGGAGTCGATGGCGGCGTCCAGATCGCTGAAGAGTTCGGCGATGGGCTCGACCTGCTCGTAGGAGACCCGCGTCGGCGCGTAGAGCTTGCGCGCGGTAGCCAGGTCGCCGCGTTTGACCGCTGCGGTGAAGGCCTGGGTCTGCTCGGTGAGCTTGGCCAGGTTGTCGGTGACATAGATCTTGTAGTCGGATATGGGGCCGACCAGATCCAGCGGCGAGTTGGCGGCGAAGGCCGGCGTGGCCAGGGCCATACCGAGGGCAACGGCGAGGAACGAGCGTTTCATTCGACTTCTCCTGTCGAGGGTTTAAAGCGGTGCGGCTGCCAGCAGGCTGCGGCCGAGATAGTCCTTTGGATCGGTGATGCCTGGCAGCACGAAGAAGTAACCGCCGCCGATGGGCTTGATGTATTCCTCCAGGGGCTCGCCATCCAGGCGTTTCTGCACGGCGATGAAGCCCTGTTCCAGGTCCGCCTGGTAGGCGATGAACAGCAGGCCCATGTCGAGCTGGCCGTTCTTGCGCACACCATTGGAGTAGTTGAAGGGGCGGCGCAGGATCAGGTTGCGCTGGCTCTCCGGGGTGCGGGGATTAGCCAGGCGGATGTGGGCGTCCAGCGGGGTGACCTTGCCCTTGGGGTCGCTCGCGTAGTCCGGCACGTCGGTCTCGTGACCGCCGGCCATGGGGGCGCCACTGGCCTTGCGCCGGCCGAAGATGGCTTCCTGCTCCTGCAGCGGCGTGCGATCCCAGCGCTCGACAAAATTGCGGATGATGCGTACCGCCTGGTAGCTGCCCTGGGCAGCCCAGGCAGGCTCACCGCTGTCGGGCTGGACCCAGACGAGGCGATCCATCGCCTGTCGGTCGGTGGAGTCTGGATTGGCGGAACCGTCGCGAAAGCCCAGGAAGTTGCGCGCGCTTTCCGCCGGTTGTCCGGGCGGCGGATCCTGCACCGGCACGCTGCCTTCCTGCTTCCAGCGGATCACCAGGAGGTCGGGCAGGTTCTTCAGGATGTCGCGCAGGGCGTGGATGTTGGTGTCCGGGGTGTTGGCGCAGAACTGCAGGCAGAGATCGCCATGGCAGCAGTCCGCTTCCAGGGCGTCGTTGGGAAAGCCGGTCATGCGCTGCAGCTGCCGCGGCTTGACCTCGCTCAGGCCGAAACGATCATCGAACAGCGACTCGCCCACCGAGACGGTAACGGTGAGATTGTCCGGCGTCACCACCGGGCCGAGGATGCCCGAATCCAACGGCGGCAGCTTGGGATCCACCTCGGGGACAGGGCCGCCCTGCATCAGGAAGCGAATGCGCTCGTCGAGGGTACGCAGCAGCCGTTCCAGGTCTTCACGGTCATTGGCCAGCACATCGAAGGCCACGATCATTCCGGCGGCCGGGCGCGGGGTGACGATGCCGCTCTGATGCCGGCCGAAGAAGTCCTGGTGTTGATGGGTATTGGCGCTGCCAGGGGCGCGGGTCACCTCGGCGGTGCTGGCCGCCCGGGCATGCATCGGGCAGAGGCCGGCGCCGGCCAGGGCCAGGCCGGTGGCGCCGAGGCCACCCAGCAGGCGGCGACGGTCGATGTTGGGCTGATCGGGGGCGGACTTCTTCATGGCGTGGTCTTGGTCGCGGCAAGGCCCAGGGCCGGGGCGACCTGGTCGAGGGAGTCGGCCAGGGCCTGGGCCGCCGTAGCGATGCGGTGGCGGTCGTCGGTGGACAGGGCGGTGTAGGGGCGCTGGACATCGCCCAGGGCGTCGGCGAAAGCCTGGGCCTGGGTGTCGAGGCGCTGTTGCAGATCCGCATGACCCTTGCTCAGCAGCGGACGCAACAGGTCGATCACCTTGCGCGTACCTTCCAGGTTGGCGGCGAAGCCTGGCAGGACGAGTTGGCTGTAGCGCTCTTCCTCACCCGAAATCCGGGTGCTGGCCAGGTTGTGCAGCAGGCGAGCGGCATTGCCGCTGAGCTGCTCGGGTGGCAGCGACTGGCCGAGGAGCGCATCGCGCAGTGCGGCGGCGTCCTGGTGCAAACGGTCGGCGACCGGCTCTAAGTCCTGGGTGCTGTTGCCAGCGAACAGGCCTTGTTCGAGGCGATGGAAGCCGCCGAAGGCCGGATCCTGTTCACGTTTTTCGTAGTAGTCGGCGCGGGCATTGAGGCGATTGTCCAGCTCGGCGAAGCGCTGCGCGGTCGCCGCCAGGCGCTGATAGGGCAGGCGGGCAGCGGCATAGGCGGCGCGCGCCTGGTTCAGGTCACCCGCGGCCACCGCCTGCTGCAGGGTGGCGATGCCCTGCAGCAACAGCCGGCTCTGCTGATTCAGGTAGACGCGGTATTCCGACAAGGGACCAACGAATTGGGTCAGGGTCGGGCCCGCCTTGCTGGCGGCTTCCGATGCGGCCGTGGGAAGCACCTTCAGCGTCCCGCGCGGATTGCTCAGGAGGCCGCAGGTGATGGCGTAGTCCCCGGGCGCCAGGGTGGCATTGATGACCTGGCTGAGGCCGGGAGCGATGTTCTCGCGCTCCTCGACCACGAGGACGCCATCGAGGATCTCCCACTCCACCGCTCGATCCGAACGGTTGACGATGCGGAAGCGTGCTGGTCCGGCGGGTACTTCGAGTGCATTGGGTTCGCAGCGGTTGGCCAGGATCTCGACCCTGACTTCGCCATCGCCCACCTCGGCATGGCGCTGGCCAGCCGAGCGCGAGGCATAGTAGAAGGCAGCGGCCGCCACGATCAGCAGGGTCGCGGAGCCAATCACGGCCAGGCGCATCGCCAGTGAGCTGCTCTTCGGCGGATGAGGGGTGGGGTTACTCACGACGGGCGCTCCAGCGAGGCGTTGGAAGTAGCGGTGATCGGGCGCTGGGGCGGCGCCGGGGTGCGGAAGAACAGCGGCAGGGTCACGGCCAGGAACAGCAGATAGGCGCCGAGGGTGCTGACGGTGGGAGTGTCCTGGTAGCCGAACATGCCGGACAGCACGGTGCCGATCGGGCCGTCCGCGGGCAGCAGGTGGCTCCAGTCGAAGACCACCTGCTGCAGCGCATTCCACAGCCCGGCCTCATGCAGGGCCTTGATCGAATTGGTGAACAGGCCGGCGGCGACGAAGAGAATGAACAGGCCGGTGAAGCGAAAGAACTTGCCCAGGTTCAGCCTTACACCGCCGGTATAGAGGCCATAGCCCACCGCGATGGCGATGATCAGCCCCAGCAGGGCGCCCAGGGGCGCACCGGGGCCAGCGCTCTGCTGAAAGATGGCGAGCAGGAAGAACACGGTTTCCAGGCCCTCGCGCGCGACGGCCAGGAACACCATGCCGATCAGGGCATAGACCTGGTTGCGTGAGGCGGACAGGGCATTTTCCAGGGAGTCGTGCAGCTCGGTCTTGATCGAGCGCGCCGCCTTGCGCATCCAGAACACCATGGAGGTGAGGATGGCGGTGGCGGCCAGGCCGACGATCGCCTCGAACAGCTCCTGCTGGCGTTGCGGAAATTCGGCACTGGCCAGCTGCAGGCCGGCGCCGACGAACAGCGACAGGGCAGCAGCCAGCATCACGCCGATCCAGACCGCGGGCATCCAGTGTCCGCGACCGGTACGTTGCAGGTAGCTGGCGATGATGCCAACGATAAGCGCCGCTTCGATGCCTTCGCGGAGCATGATCAAAAAGGGAACGAGCATGAAAGCTATCACCGACATAAGCGAAGGGGCGCGAAGGCGCCCGGAGGTCGGTGATTTGTATCACAATGATTCGGATTGTTAAATGAGGATGATTCTCGTGCCGCTAGAATCCGCTTAGTTGCTTGCAGCGGATCACGGTGCTGGCAGGATTCAGGCTTGGAAGACCACCGCGGTATCCGGCGCCTTGCCGGTGGCGAAGCGGCGAATCTCGCGCCAGTTGCGCAGGTCGACCACTGCCAGCTGGTTGTCTTCCAGCGCGGCGAACAGACGTTCACCCCGGGCGTCGAGATTGAGCCCCGGCACGGCGCTACCCATGGGCAGATAGGCGACTTCGGCGAGGGTATCGGGCCGGAGCAGCGAAAGACTCTTGTCCGCCAGATTGGAGACCAGCAGGCGACCATCTGGCAGCGCAGCCACGCGCACGGCTTCGCCACGCAGCTTGATCTGGTGGATGGGGGTCAAGTCGCGGGCGTCCAGCGCATGGAGGATGCCGGCGAACCGATCCAGCACATAGAAGATGCGCTCGTCGGGACTCAGGCAGCAGCCTTCCGGCGCCTGGCCGAGATATTTCTTCACCGGTAGCACGGCCGGATTATGCGCATCCACCAGGATCACCAGGCCGCTGAGGGTATCGGCGACATAGGCGCGACGCCCATCGCGGGTCAGCACGAAGTAGTGGCTGCGGGTACCGCCCACCGGGACGATCTGACTGGGTGATTCGGCGGTGGCGGGCTGGTCGAAGCGAATGAGCAGCGAATCGGTCTCGCTGAGCACATAGAGGCGACCCTGGTCATCCAGGCGCATGCCGTGCAGGCGGTGATAGGGCGACAGGTCGATGGACCGTACCAGTCGGCGCTCGGCCAGATCGATCACGCTGACCTGATGCCCCCCTTCGCCGGGTGCCTGCCAGCTCTTGACGCCATATTGGCCGACATAGGCATAGCGGCCTTGGCGATCGGCGACGATCTCATGGGGCTGCTCGGGTAGCTCAAGGCTGCCGATGCGCTTGCCATCGGCCAGACGATAGAAGCCAAGGCCGGGGGCTTCCTTCTCGACCAGGGCGAGGTATTCATCGCTCGCCGCGAATGCGTGGAGCGGATAGCCGCCCAGCAGGGGCAGGGCGGCGCTGGCAGCCAGCAGGCCGAGGGTCTGACGGCGATTCAGATGGGGCATAGGAAGTCTCCCGATGGGCAAGCCTCCCTGCCAGGGTCAAGCGAATCCGTGCTACTCGAATAGACCCTTGAACCAGGTCCAAACTCCGAAGGAGTAGTCGGGAAAGATGTCGATGCCCAGCGCGGACTTCAGCAGATAGAGCAGCACCAGACCCACGAGACCGCAGGCCAGCAGGATCGCCGCCAGCACCGTGGCCTTGCCGAGCAGGGACAATTCCTGCTCCAGGCGCGAGAGCTGACGGTAGTTGCGACCGGCGAGGAAGACGAAGTAGTAACGCCGGTGCCAGAACTTGACGGTGCCGCGCAGATCGACGCTGTGCTTGCCCCAGCTGCGGGTGCCGAAGGCCAGCTTGAGGGCTTCCAGCTGCTCCTCGGTAAAGGATTCGCGCAGCTCTTCGGGCAGGCGTTCCTTCAGACCGGCGATGAAGGGGTCGTGGCGTTTGATGCGATCCTGCATGGAAAAACTTCCCTCTGAATGGTGCGAGTGCACTCTGAGGGGCCGCCCGGCCTGGCGTTCCGCCACACCTGATGGGCGGGGCCAGTCGCAGGACGATCGGTCAGGCGCTGACGCGTCTTGGCCGCAGCACCTCGGCCCGGGCCCGTAACTGGCCGCAACCGCCATCGACATCCTGGCCGGCGGAATTGCGCACCTTGGTGAGGAGGCCGCGGCTGTGCAGGTAGCGCACGATCTGCACGATGCGCTCGCCAGCGGGGCGCTGGTAGTCATCCACCTCCAGGCTGTTGTAGGGGATCAGATTGAGCACGCCGTATTTGCCCTTCATCAGGCGCAGCAGTTCGTCCATCTCTTCCTGACTGTCGTTGATGCCGGCGAGGAGCGTCCACTGGTACTGGATCGGATAGCCGATCAGTCGGGCATAGGCTTCACCCTGTTCGATCAGCTCGCCCGGTTCGTAGCGCGGCGCCTTGGGCAGCAGGTGGGCCCGGCGCTCGGCATTGGTACTGTGCAGCGACAGCGCCAGTGCCGGCCTGACCGCCTGCTGGGGCAGTCGCTCGAATACCCGTGGATCGCCGACAGTGGAAAACACCAGGTTGCGATGGCCGATACCGCCGGCGGTGCCCAGCAGGTCGATGGCTTCCAGCACGTTGTCCAGGTTGTGCGCAGGCTCGCCCATGCCCATGAAGACGACCTTCTTGACCGCCCTGATCCGTCGCGCCAGGGCGACCTGGGCGACGATCTCGGCACTGCCCACCTGGCGCAGCAGGCCGCTCTTGCCGGTCATGCAGAAGACGCAGCCCACTGCGCAGCCAACCTGGGACGACACACAGAGCCCGTCACGGGGCAACAGCACACTTTCCACCGCCTGACCGTCGCCCAGGGTCACCAGCATCCGTGCCGAACCGTCAGCGCCGGGATGTTCCGACGTGACCCGCGCCAGTCCTTCCAGGCGCTCGGTCAGCGCCGGGATGGCATGGCGCACCTCCAGCGGCAGGAAGTTTTCCGCCTGCTGGCGGCGAGTGCCGGTATCCAGTGGCAGGCCCTGGCACCAGGCGCGCAGGATTCTGGCGCTGTGTTTGGGCTTGGCGCCGGCATCGGCGAGCAACTGGACGACATCGGAAATACGCATGGGAAAAGGGCAGGTCGAGGGCGGGCGGGGATAATAGGACAGGGCAGGGATGCTATCCTAGTCCTTTGCAAGACGAGGACCCGTCATGAAGTTCATCCACCAGCGCGAGCATCTCAACGAGGGCGACCTGGTCGTCATCCAGAGTTCGGGGGTGTGCAACATCCGCCTGATGAACGATGCGAATTTCCGCAGCTTCAAGAACGGCGGCCGCCACACCTATCATGGCGGCGCCTTCGATACCTTTCCGGCGCGCATCACCGTACCCAGCACCGGCTTCTGGAACATCACCCTGGATACCGTCACCAAGCGGCCTATCAGCGTGACCCGCAAGCCCGACATCAAGCACTCGATCAAGATCGTCCGCCGCTCGCCCTCCGAGCTGCGCTGAGGCAGCGGTCACCCTAACCTGGGTGACCCTGACCGTCACTTCGGCTGCAGCTCCAGCAGCCGGGCATTGGCGCCGTCTTCCAGTACCCAGAGACTGCCGTTGGGCCCTTCCTCGACGTCACGGATGCGCGTGCCCATGGCATAGCGCTCTACTTCCCGCGCCTCCTCACCCTTGAGCTCGACCCGCACCAGCGCCTTGGACGACAACCCGCCGATGAAGGCATTGCCCTGCCAGGCCGGGAAGCGTTCGCCGCCATAGATCATCAACCCGGCAGGGGAGATCACCGGTGTCCAGGTCACCTTTGGCGGGATGAATTCCGGGCGGGTGGAATGATCCGGAATCGGCTTGCCGCCATAGTGGTCGCCGTTGGAGACCTCAGGGTAGCCGTAGTTGCCGCCGCGCTGGATCAGGTTGAGTTCGTCGCCACCCTGGGGGCCCATCTCCTGTTCCCACAGCCGACCCTGGGCATCGAAGGCGATACCCAGCGGATTGCGATGACCCAGCGACCAGACCTGGGCCGCCACGCCGCCTTGCTTGGCGAAGGGGTTGTCCGCGGGGACACTGCCATCGTCATTGAGGCGGATGAGCTTGCCCAGGTTGCCGGTCATGTCCTGGGCCGGCGTGAATTTCTGCCGTTCACCCGAAGTGATCCACAGCTTGCCGTCCGGGCCGAATCTCATGCGATGGCCGTAGTGACCGTTACCACTGACCTTGGGCGTCTGCCGCCAGATCACCTCGAGATCGCCGAGCGACCCGCTGCCGTCTTCTTTCAAGGTCAGCTTGGCACGGGCTACGGCAGCACCCTGGGTACCGTCTTTACCGGCTTCGGCATAACTCAGGTAGATCAGCCCGTTGCTGGCGTATTGCGGATGCAGGATGACATCGCCCAGTCCGCCCTGGCCGGCGGCGACCACCTTGGGCACGCCGCTGATGTCCTGGGCCTTGCCGGTCTGCACATTCAGGTGCTTGAGCACACCGCCTTTCTCGGTGACCAGGGCCGTACCATCCGGCAGGAAGGCAATGGCCCAGGGCGCGTCCAGGGTGGCCCTGGGCGTGGCGGTGAAGGGCCACTGCTCCTTCGTCAAAGCCTGGGGCGCGGCCGTGGCTTGCAGGGTGGCGAGACCGAGCAGGAGACTGCCGGCAGCTAGGGTGAGACCTTTCATGGGCACGCTGTCCTCGTCGGTGGAAGTCCCTACACCCTAGTAGGGACGCCAGCGAAAAGGGCCGCGTTTTTGTTACCTGAGGCGTCTGCCAGACTAGTTGTCGTAGCCCAGGTTCGGCGCCAACCACCGCTCCGTTACCGCCAGCTCCTGGCCCTTGCGCTCGGTGTAGCTGCCGACCTGATCCTTGTCGATCTTGCCCACGGCGAAGTACTGGGCTTCGGGATGGGCGAAGTACCAGCCGCTGACCGCTGCTGCCGGGAACATGGCGTAGTGCTCGGTGAGGAAGACGCCGCTACGACCGGCCTCGTTGAAGCTCGCCTCGGGATCCAGCAGCTTGAAGAGGGTGGCCTTCTCGGTGTGATCGGGGCAGGCCGGGTAGCCAGGGGCAGGGCGGATGCCCTTGTACTGCTCGCGGATCAAGGCCTCGTTGTCCAGGGTCTCGTCCGCGGCATAGCCCCAGTGTTCCTTGCGCACCTGCTCGTGCAGCCACTCGGCGCAGGCCTCGGCGAGGCGGTCGGCCAGGGCTTTCACCATGATCGAGTTGTAGTCGTCGCCCTTCCGCTCGTAATCCTTGGCCAGCTCTTCGGCGCCGATGCCCGCGGTGACGATGAAGCCACCCATGTAGTCGGTGACGCCGCTCTCCCTGGGCGCGACGAAGTCGGCCAGGGACAGGTTGGGCTTGCCCTGGGGCTTGATGGTCTGCTGGCGCAGGTGGTGCAGGGTGGCCAGGGGTTGGCCGTCTTCACCATAGACTTCCAGATCGTCGTCGCGCACCTGGTTGGCCGGCCAGAAGCCGAACACGGCGCGCGCCTTGATCAGCCTCTCGTCGATCAGCTTGCTGAGCATGGCCTGGGCGTCGTGGAACAGCGCGGTCGCTGCTTCGCCGACCACTTCATCGGTGAGGATGCGTGGGTACTTGCCGGCCAGGTCCCAGGAGATGAAGAAGGGGGTCCAGTCGATGTACTCGGCCAATACCGCCAGGTCGATGTCTTCCAGCACCCGGGCACCGGTAAAGGTCGGTTTGGGCGCCTTATAGCCGAGCCAGTTGAAGGCCGGCTTGTTGGCCACGGCCTTTTCGTAGGAGAGGCGTTCGGTGCGGGCGCTACGGTTGGCGGTGCGCTCGCGGACCTCGACGTAGTCGGCGCGAGTGCGCTCGACGAAGCCGGCCTTGAGTTCCTTGGACAGCAGCTGGGTAGCCACGCCCACCGCACGGGAAGCGTCGGTGACATAGACCACGGCATCGTTCTTGTACTGCGGCTCGATCTTGACCGCGGTATGGGCCTTGGAGGTGGTGGCGCCGCCGATCATCAGCGGCAGGGTGAAGCCCTGGCGCTGCATTTCCTTGGCGACGTGGACCATCTCGTCCAGCGAGGGGGTGATCAGGCCGGAGAGGCCGATGATGTCGCACTTCTCGGCGATGGCGGTCTGCAGGATCTTTTCCGCCGGGACCATGACACCCAGATCGACGATGTCGTAGCCGTTGCAGCCCAGCACCACGCCGACGATGTTCTTACCGATGTCGTGGACGTCGCCCTTGACCGTGGCCATGAGGATCTTGCCCTTGGCCTCGGGCTTGTCGCCTTTCTCCGCCTCGATGAAGGGGATCAGGTGGGCTACCGCCTGTTTCATCACCCGGGCGGACTTGACTACCTGGGGCAGGAACATCTTGCCCGAACCGAACAGGTCGCCGACCACGTTCATGCCGCTCATCAGCGGGCCTTCGATGACCTCGATAGGGCGCGCGCATTGCTGGCGGCACTCCTCGGTGTCCTCGACGATATGGGTGGTGATGCCCTTGACCAGCGCATGCTCCAGTCGCTTGCCCACCGGCAGGCCGCGCCATTCCTCGGTCTCGGCTTCCTTGACCGCGCCTCCGCCCCGGTAGTCGTCGGCGATGGCCAGCAGGGCGTCGGTGCCTGCCGGGGTGCGGTTGAGCACCACGTCCTCGACCCGCTCGCGCAGGGCGGCCGGAATCTCGTCATAGATCTCCAGCTGGCCGGCGTTGACGATGCCCATGGTCAGGCCGTTCTGGATGGCGTGGTAGAGGAAGACCGAGTGGATGGCCTCGCGCACCGGGTTGTTGCCGCGGAAGGAGAAGGAGACGTTGGACACGCCGCCGGAGGTGAGCGCGTAGGGCAGGTTGTCGCGGATATAGGCGCAGGCGTTGATGAAGTCGACGGCGTAGTTGTTGTGCTCCTCGATCCCGGTCGCCACCGCGAAGATGTTGGGGTCGAAGATGATGTCTTCCGGCGGGAAGCCTACCTGGTTGACCAGGATGTCGTAGGAGCGGGCGCAGATCTCGTTCTTGCGCGCCTCGGTGTCGGCCTGGCCGTCTTCGTCGAAGGCCATGACCACCACCGCAGCGCCATAGCGCTTGCATAGCTTGGCGTGGTGGATGAAGGCCTCGACGCCTTCCTTCATGGAGATGGAGTTGACGATACCCTTGCCCTGGATGCACTTGAGGCCAGCCTCGATCACCTCCCACTTGGAGGAGTCGATCATGATCGGCACGCGGGAGATGTCCGGCTCGGAGGCGATCAGGTTGAGGAAGGTGACCATGGCCGCCTTCGAATCCAGCATGCCCTCGTCCATGTTGATGTCGATGACCTGGGCGCCGGCCTCCACTTGTTGCTGGGCCACTTCCAAGGCCTCGGCATAGTTCTCTTCGCGGATCAGCCGGGCAAACTTGGCCGAGCCGGTGATGTTGGTGCGCTCGCCGACGTTGACGAACAGCGACTCGCGGCTGATGGTGAAGGGTTCCAGGCCCGAGAGGCGGCAGGCCTTGGGAATGTCCGGCAACTGGCGCGACGCATGCCTGCCGACCGCCTCGGCGATGGCCTGGATATGCGCCGGGGTGGTGCCGCAGCAGCCGCCGACGATGTTGAGCAGGCCGCTGGCGGCGAATTCCTCGACCACTGCGGCCATCTGCTCGGGGCTTTCGTCGTATTCACCGAAGGCGTTGGGCAGGCCGGCGTTGGGGTGGGCCGAGACGAAGGTATCGGCCTTGGTTGCCAGTTCCTCGACGTAGGGCCGCAGTTCCTTGGCGCCCAGGGCGCAATTGAGGCCGACCGAAATCGGCTGGGCGTGGCGCACCGAGTTCCAGAAGGCTTCGGTGGTCTGGCCGGACAGGGTGCGGCCGGAGGCATCGGTGATGGTGCCGGAGATCATGATCGGCAGCTCGATGCCGACCTCCTCGAACACGCCCTGGACGGCAAAGATCGCCGCCTTGGCATTCAGGGTATCGAAGATGGTCTCGATCAGGATGAGATCGGCGCCGCCTTCGATCAGGCCGCGGGTGGCCTCGGTGTAGTTCTCCACCAGTTCGTCGAAGGTGACGTTGCGATAGCCGGGGTTGTTGACGTCCGGGGAAATGGAGCAGGTACGACTGGTGGGGCCGAGCACGCCGGCGACGAAGCGCGGACGCTCCGGTGTCTCCAGGGTCTTGGCATCAGCTACCTCACGGGCGACCCGGGCACCGGCCAGGTTCAGCTCATAGGTGATCTCTTCCATACCGTAATCGGCCTGGGAGACCCGAGTGGCATTGAAGGTGTTGGTTTCCAGGATGTCCGCACCGGCATCCAGGTAGGCCTTTTCGATCTCGGCGATGATCTTCGGCTGGGTCAGCAGCAGCAGGTCATTGTTGCCCTTGACGTCGCTCGGCCAGTCGGCGAAGCGTTCGCCCCGGTAGTCCGCTTCCTCCAGCCGATAGCTCTGGATCATGGTACCCATGCCGCCGTCGAGGATGAGAATGCGCTGCGCGAGGGCTTGGCGAAGGGCGGCGAGGCGAGCGGTGCGATCGGTCATGGGCATTCCACACAGATGAAGAGGCAAAGGACAAAGGCCGGCAGCATAGCAAAAGCCAAGGGTGCTCCCGGCATTGGAAGGTCTCTAGGATGAGCAATGCTCATACAGGGTCAGCGGCTCTTTCATGGTCAGCGCCGTCGCGATCCGGCGTGGGCGCCGTGCAAACCGCTGAAGCGCTGCTTTACTGTCTGATGACCGACGTTTACTGTGCGTCAAAACTGCGTCATGGAAGGTGGCCGTGATTCCTCTGGTGATATGCGATGACTCGAACATGGCGCGCAAGCAGCTGGTTCGCTCCTTGCCGGAAGGCTGGGGAGTAGCCATCACCCAGGCCACCAATGGCGAAGAAGCCCTGGCGGCGCTGCGTCAGGGGCTGGGCCAGGTCATGCTGCTGGACCTGACCATGCCGATCCTGGATGGCTATGGCACGTTGGCGGCCATCCGCAACGAAGGCCTGGCCGTCAAGGTGATCGTGGTCTCCGGCGACGTCCAGGAGCAGGCGCTGGCGCGGGTTCGCGAACTGGGTGCCCTGGACTTCATTCGCAAGCCCGCGGATCCCGGTGAACTGGCCGCGGTGCTCCAGCGGCATGGTCTCTACACCCCCAATCCCACGGTTCCAGCGGAGCCGGTCGAGCGCCCTGAACTGCAGGTCAGTTTCCGCGATGCCTTCCGCGAGGTCGTCAACGTCTCCATGGGGCGCGCGGGTGCCCTGCTGGCCAAGGCGCTGGATGTCTTCGTCCAGCTGCCCATTCCGAACGTCAACATCCTGGAAGTCAGCGAGCTGCATATGACGCTGGTGGATGCGCAGCGCGAGGACCGACTCAGTGCGGTGTGCCAGGGCTACATCGGCGAGGGTATCGCCGGCGAGGCGCTGCTGATCTTCCACGACTCCGAGTTCGATGACATGGCGCGCCTGGTGCGCTGGCGCGAGGCGGGCGAGTCCGGCGACATCGAGATGCTGCTGGATCTGTCGAGCATCATCATCGGTGCCTGCCTGGCCGGCATCGCCGAACAGTTCGACATCCGCTTCTCCCAAGGGCACCCCACCATCCTCGGTCATCACGCGTCCATCGACGAACTCATCGTCATCAACAAGACGCGCTGGAAGAAGACCCTGGCCGTCGAGCTCAGCTACAGCCTGGAAGGCCATAACGTCCACTTCGATCTGCTGCTGCTGTTCACCGAGGACTCGGTGAAGCGCATCACGCGCAAGATCGGCTACCTGATGAATTGAACATGGCCGCACAGATCGATATAAACGAACTCCATTGGCTGCTGGACATCGTGCAGAACATCGATGTCGGCGTCGTGGTGCTGGACCTCGACTACCGCATCGAGGTCTGGAACAGCTTCATGGAAAACCATTCCGGTCGGATTCTCAGCGAGGTCAGCCAGCAATCGCTGTTCGCGGTCTTCGCCGAAATCGACGAGGCCTGGTTTCGCGCCAAGGCTGAAAGCGTGGTCCTGCTCGGCACTCGGGCTTTCTCCATCTGGGAGCAGCGGCCTTACCTGGTGCACTTCAAGAGCTACCAGCCGATCACCGGCGTGGAGGCCTTCATGTACCAGAACGTGACGCTGCTGCCATTGCGTGACTCCACCGGCGCCATCGCCCATATCTGTGTGGTGATCTACGACGTCACCGATGTCGCCATCAACAAGCGGCAACTGGAGTTCTCCAACGACAAGCTGCAGGAGCTGTCGCGCACCGACCGTCTCACCGGCCTGGCCAATCGGGGCTATTGGGAAGAACGCCTTACGGAGGAGTTCGCCCGTCACCAGCGCTATGGCGGCCGTCTGGCGCTCATGATGCTCGACATCGATCACTTCAAGCGTATCAACGACACCTATGGCCATGCCGTCGGTGACCAGGCGATCAAGGCCCTGGCCGGGGTGATCAAGACCCACGTGCGCAACGCCGACATCGCCGGGCGCTACGGTGGTGAGGAATTCGGCGTGGTGCTGCTCGATACGGCGGTGGAGGGCGCCCGGCTGCTCGCCGAACGCCTGCGCGAGGCTGTGGAGGCCATGCGTCTCGACGTGCTGGGCACGCCCGTCGCCTTCACCATCAGCATCGGCGTCACGGACCTGTCCGTGCCGTTGGGTAATCATGAACAGATGATCCAGCAGGCGGACAAGGCACTCTATGAATCCAAGCATGGCGGGCGCAATCGGGTGAGCAGCTTCGTTCAGCGGCTGGACTGAGACGATTATCCGACTGTTTCACTAGGGCTTTCGTCGAGGGGTGGGGTGGCGTAAACTTGTGGTACCTGTTGAGGAGTTACCATGAGCGCCATCACCATTACCGACGCGGCTCAGGATTACCTGGCTGATCTGTTGGAAAAGCAGAACACCCCTGGGATCGGTATCCGCATCTTCATTACCCAGCCTGGCACCCAGTACGCCGAGACCTGTATCGCCTACTGCAAGCCTGGTGAAGAGAAGCCCGATGACCAGCCCGTCGGGCTGAAGAGCTTTACCGCCTATATCGACGCCATCAGCCAGCCCTTCCTCGAAGACGCCCTGGTGGATTACGCCTCCGATCGCATGGGCGGCCAGCTGACCATCAAGGCGCCCAACGCCAAGGTGCCCATGGTCAACGAGGACAGCCCGCTCAACGAGCGTGTCGACTACTACCTGCAGACCGAGATCAATCCGGGGCTCGCCAGCCACGGCGGCATGGTCAGCCTGGTCGACATCGTCGACGACAATGTGGCCGTGCTGCGTTTCGGCGGTGGCTGCCAGGGTTGTGGCCAGGTCGACCTCACCCTCAAGGACGGCGTCGAACGCACCTTGCTGGAGCGTATCCCCGAGCTCACCGCCGTACGTGACGTTACCGACCATACCAACCGCGAAAACGCCTACTACTAAGTAGCCTGGCGCCCTTGCAGTCGTGAAGGGCTATCGAGCCGATCGATAGCCCTTCGACATTTCAGTGACGCGCTGCGTCTTCCGGCAGGGCCAGCAGGCGCTGTTCCTGCTCCCAGTCGAAGGCTTCGCCGCGGGATTCCGCCTCGTGGCGACGCTCGTCGAGCCGCTGGTAGAGCGCCAGCTCTTCATCCGGCATGAAGTGCAGGCAATCGCCGCCAAAGAACCACAGCAGGTCGCGCGGTACCCGGTGGGCGATCTGCGGATAGCGGCTGAAGATCTGGCTGAGCAGATCCTGGCCGAGATAGGCGTACTCTTCGGGCGCCTGGGGCAGTCCGGCGACCAGCTCATCGAAGCGGTCGAGGAACAGCGCGTGGTTCTCCGAGGGCACCTGCTCGGCCGCGCCGACGTCGGCCAAGACCGCACGCAGCTGGGCGAGAAGGGCGACGTGGTGGGCGAGATAGGAAGTGGCCATGGGTGTCTCCTGAAAAAGCGGCTGCGCAGTATAGGGGCACTGTCCGACGTTGTCTGGTTCGACTAGGATCGAACCTTTGCCCTTCGCCGGGGTTATAGGAAGTAGCACTTTTCTTTGCGAATCAGTTCTTGCCGGGAGGCACATGAGTCTAGCTCTCTCCATTCGTGGTCTGACCAAGACCTACAACAACGGCTTCACCGCCCTCAAGGGAATCGACCTGGATGTGGTCGAAGGTGATTTCTTCGCGCTGCTCGGTCCGAACGGGGCGGGCAAGTCGACCACCATCGGCATCCTCTCGACCCTGGTCAACAAGTCGGGTGGTGAGGTGTCCGTGTTCGGCAACGACCTGGACAAGGATCCCGCAGGCCTCAAGCGCTGCCTGGGCGTGGTGCCCCAGGAATTCAACTTCAATCAGTTCGAGAAGGCCTTCGACATTGTCGTCACCCAGGCCGGCTACTACGGCATTCCCGCGCGGATCGCCGGTGAACGCGCCGAGGAGTACCTCACCCAGCTCGGGCTGTGGGACAAGCGCGATACGCCCTCGCGCATGCTCTCCGGCGGTATGAAGCGTCGCCTGATGATCGCTCGCGCCCTGATCCACAAACCACGTCTGCTGATCCTCGACGAACCCACCGCCGGGGTCGACATCGAGCTGCGCCGCTCCATGTGGAGTTTCCTCACCGAGCTGAACAGGCAGGGGACCAGCATCATCCTCACCACTCACTACCTCGAAGAAGCCGAGCACCTCTGTCGCAACATCGCCATCATCGACCATGGCGAGCTGGTCGAGCACACCAGCATGCGCAAGCTCCTGCAGAAGCTCAACGTCGAGACGTTCATCGTCGATGTGGTCCAGCCGCTGACAGTGGCGCCGCAGCTGGAAGGCTATCCGGCCAAGCTGTTGGGCGATCACTCCTTCGAGGTGCAGATCGACAAGGCCAGCGGGGTCAATGCCCTGTTCCGTCAGCTGGACGCTGCCGGCATTCAGGTCCAGAGCCTGAGAAACAAAGCCAATCGCCTGGAGGAGCTGTTCGTCTCCCTGGTGGAAAAGAATCTAGCCAAGGTCGCCCGATGAGTACCGAATTCCAAGCCAACATGGTGGCGCTGCGGACCATCGTCCATCGCGAAGTGCGCCGCTTCACCCGCATCTGGGCACAGACGCTGCTGCCTCCGGCGATCACCATGGTCCTGTACTTCGTGATCTTCGGGAACCTGATCGGCAACCGCATTGGTGGCATGGGTGGCTTCACCTACATGCAGTACATCGTGCCGGGCCTGATCATGATGTCGGTGATCACCAACGCCTACAGCAACGTGGTCTCCAGCTTCTTCAGCAGCAAGTTCCAGCGCTCCGTGGAAGAACTGCTGGTCTCGCCGGTGTCGCCCCACGTCATCCTCATCGGCTATGCCATGGGCGGCATCCTGCGCGGCCTTGCCGTGGCGGCCATCGTCAGCCTGCTGTCGCTGTTCTTCACCAACATGCAGGTGCACCACCTGGGTATCATGCTGCTGGTGATTGTCCTTACCGCGGCGATCTTTGCCCTGGGCGGCTTCATCAACGCTGTCTACGCGCGCAACTTCGACGACATCTCCATCGTGCCGACCTTCGTGCTGACGCCCCTGACCTATCTGGGTGGGGTGTTCTACTCCATCGACCTGTTGCCGGCCTTCTGGCAGAAGGTGTCGCTGGTCAATCCGATCCTGCACATGGTCAACGCCTTCCGCTACGGCATCCTCGGGGTGTCCGATATCCGCATCGGGGTGGCGATCGCCTTCATGCTGTTCGCCGTAGTCGTGCTTTATCTGGTCAGCATCCGTCTGCTCGTGAGCGGGCGCGGCATGCGTCACTGAGTGTTTGAGCGTCATGCATAGCGTAGAACAATCGCCCCTGGGCAAAAGCACCGAGTACGTCAGCCAGTACGCGCCGACGCTGCTCTATCCGATTCCGCGCGCGCCCAAGTGGGCGGAGCTGGGCCTGGACGGGGGGAGCCTGCCGTTTCGCGGTGTGGATGTCTGGACCTGTTACGAGCTGTCCTGGCTGCTACCTTCCGGCAAGCCAGTAGTGGCCATCGGCGAATTCGCCATTCCGGCCAATTCGCCGAACATCATTGAATCCAAGTCGTTCAAGCTGTACCTCAACTCCCTGAACCAGTCGGTGTTCGCCAGCATGGCCGAACTGGAAGCCGTACTGGTCAGGGACCTGAGCGCAGCAGCCGGCGGTGCTGTGGGTGTCAGTGTGGTATCGCTGGATGCCTGGACGACCCGGGGTGTGCAGCTCCCGGACGGCCAGTGCGTCGATGATCTGGATGTCAGCGTGGATCGCTACGCCCACCCGCAGGCGGAACTGCTGAGCGTGGGTGAAGCGCGCGATAGTCAGAGGTTCTACAGCCATCTGCTCAAGTCGAATTGCCCGGTTACCGGACAGCCTGACTGGGGCACCGTAGTGGTGGAGTACGCAGAGGGACTGGCGCTGGACCCGGCCAGCTTGCTGCGCTACCTGGTCGCCTTCCGCCAGCATGCGGACTTTCACGAACAGTGCGTCGAGCGCATCTACCTGGACCTGTGGCGGCTACTTAAGCCAGCGAAGCTGACGGTGTTCGCCCGCTATGTGCGGCGCGGCGGGCTGGACATCAATCCCTACCGAAGCAGTGACGCCATCCAGCCCGCTGCCGAGCGCTACGTACGGCAGTGATCAGATGCCCATGCTGCTCAGGCTGTTCATGATCGAGCGCAGCGTCCCGGCCATGGTGGGGTGACTGACCTCGAAACGCTCCACGGCCAGATTGACGCCTTCTACCAGACTGCCATCCCGGGTATGGGTGGCATCTTCGTTGGCCAGCTGGAATTCGATGTCCCGGATCAGCAGTTCCAGTTCTTCCCGATCCTCGGGCGAGGCGGGCGGATCCTGGTCCAGCTGGTGGCGGAGGTGGTCGAGCTGTTCCTGCAGATGAGAGGTGGTCATGGGGCGTTTCTCCTGTGTTCGGATTCTTTGACCGCAACGGCGGGTCAAAGATCGAGTGACAGCGCCTGGCCCTAAGCCAAAGTGGCAAAGCTATGACTATAATCGGCGCCTTTCAGGCGTCTGAGTGTAACGAGGAGAGAAGCGATGATGATCGAGCGACGTGGTTCCAGGGTCTGGGGAGCGCTCCTTGTAACGGCTTTGACGTTTGCCGGTCAGGCGATGGCGGCTGAAACCGAGAATCCCGATCCTTGGGAAGGTTTCAACCGCAAGATCTTCGTGTTCAACGATACCCTGGACACCTATGCCCTCAAGCCGGTCGCCCAGGGCTATCAGCGCTTCACTCCCGGCTTCGTGCAGACCGGTGTAAGCAACTTCTTCAACAACCTGGGTGACGTGCGCAACCTGGCCAACGACCTGCTGCAGGGCAAGGTCGAGCACGCCGGGGTCGATACGGCGCGCCTGCTGATGAATACCACCCTGGGTGGTCTTGGCCTGGTAGACGTGGCGACCAAGGCCGGCCTGCAGCGCAACGACGAAGACTTCGGCCAGACCCTGGGCAAGTGGGGCGCCGGTAGCGGTCCTTACTTGGTCCTGCCGTTCTTTGGCCCCAGCAGCATACGTGATGGCCTGGCCCGGGTACCGGACAGCTACACCAGTGCCTATCCCTATGTCGATGATGTGGCCGTGCGTAACAGCGCCTTCGCCCTCAGCACCGTCGATACCCGTGCCGGTCTGCTGCAGGCCGAGCGCCTGATCACTGGCGACAAGTACGTGTTCATTCGCAACGCCTATCTGCAGACCCGCGAATTCAAGGTCAAGGATGGTCACGTGGTCGACGACTTCTAGTCCCGGACCATAAAAAAAGGCAGCCCGTGGGCTGCCTTTTTTATGGTCTTTGCGCCTAGCGCATGTCGAGCACGGACAGGCCAAGCAGCTGCTTGCCCGAATCGCTAGCCTGGATGCGCAGGACCTCGGCATCCGCTTCCAGTCCGGGGAGTTCGGCATGGCTGGAGGGAATCACGACAGTCACCTTGTCACCGACCTGCAGGCTGGTGGCGGCCTCGATCTGGAAACCGGTGCTGGACAAATCGACGCAGCGCGCCTCGAAGGAGGCATCGCCCACCTTCAGTACGGCCTTGGAGTCGATGTGCATGCGAATGAAATCGCGCTTTTCACTGTAAGAGCGGTCAATGGTACTCATGGCAATCCTACTGCTTGGGAGGATGGATGGCGGTGTGCTGGAGGTATAAACTCATGAACGGCACCCTGTAAAGAAATTCCATCCGGTTGGCAAGCTTGAACGCCCCGGTGGATGGGAGTAGTGTCTCCGCCGTGTCGTAATCACCGTGGCCCGTGTCGGATCGTGTCCGCCGGTTTGCCGTTCGGGTGCATGCCTGGATCCTCTATGTCTAATTCGCCTGCCACGCTCTTGATCATTGACGATGACGAGGTGGTTCGCCTCAGTCTCGCCGACTATCTCGAAGACAGTGGCTTCAATGTCCTGCAAGCCAGCAATGGTCAGCAGGGCCTAGAGATGTTCGAGCGCGAACAGCCTGACCTCATTATCTGCGACCTGCGCATGCCGCAGGTCGACGGGCTGACGCTGCTGCGCCGCATCAGTGAGCTGTCCATCGATACGCCCGTGCTGGTGCTGTCCGGCGCCGGCGTCATGAGCGACGTCGTGGAAGCCCTGCGGCTAGGCGCGGCCGATTACCTGATCAAGCCACTTGAAGACCTGATGGTGCTCGAGCACTCGGTCAATCGGGCCCTGGATCGCGCCCGCCTGCGCCTGGAAAACGATCGCTATCGGGTCAAGCTGGAAAACACCAATCGCGAGCTGCAGGCCAGCCTGAGCCTGTTGCAGGAAGACCAGAACGCCGGGCGCCACGTGCAGATGAACATGCTGCCAGTGACGCCTTGGGAGACCGAGGGGCTGAACTTCGCCCACGAAATCATCCCCTCGCTCTATCTGTCCGGCGATTTCGTCGACTACTTTCGCATCGACGAACACCGGGTCGCTTTCTACCTGGCCGACGTCTCCGGTCATGGCGCCTCGTCGGCCTTCGTGACCGTGTTGCTCAAGTTCATGACCACGCGCCTGCTCTATGAGTCCAAGCGCAACGGCACGCTGCCCGAATTCAAGCCGTCGGATGTGCTCGGTCACATCAACAGGGGTCTACTGGATTGCAAATTGGGCAAGCACGTGACCATGCTGGGTGGCGTCATCGACGAAACCACGGGTACCCTGGCGTACAGCATCGGTGGCCATCTGCCTTTGCCTGTCCTGCACACGCCGGAAGAAACCCGCTTCCTGCTGGGCAAGGGGCTGCCGGTCGGCCTGTTCCAGGAGGCCACCTACAATGACCACCAGATGGCCTTGCCCGAGCGTTTCAGCCTGACCCTCTTTTCGGATGGCATCTTCGATCTGCTGCCGGGAGACAATTTGAAAGAGAAAGAACACAGCTTGCCCGACTACGTCCGCCGTGCTGGCGGTACACTGGCAGGCCTTAGCGAAGCCCTGGATCTGGCATCCGTTACCGAGATGCCTGACGATATCGCTTTGCTGGTGTTGAGCAGGAACCTGGCATGAGCACCGGAAAAATCCAATTTGCCGAGCAGGACGGTACCTTCGTCCTGAAGTTTACCGGCGAGGTGCGTCTGACCCTCTGCTCGGCGTTGGACGCGACCATCGAGCACATCTTCTCGTCGTTGAATTTCTCGTCCATCGTCATCGACCTGACGGAGACGCAGAGCATCGACAGCACCACCCTGGGCCTGCTGGCCAAGCTGTCGATCCTGTCACGGCAGCGCATCGGGCTATTGCCCATGCTGACCACGAACAACCCGGACATCCTGCGGCTGCTGGATTCCATGGGCTTCGATCAGGTGTTCAATATCGTCGAAACCGTGGTGCCTTGCCCGGACTGCCTGACCGATCTGCCACCGCAGGATCAGTCAGAAGCCGAGGTACGCAGTCGTGTGCTTGAAGCCCACCGGGTGTTGATGGGCCTCAATGAATCCAACCGCAACGCCTTTCGCGATCTGGTCAGTGCCCTCGAAAGGCACTGACCGCGCTATCACTCAGCGCTTGCCGGGCAGCAACACTTCCAGCTTTTCCTGATCCCGCGCGAACTGGCGAATGCCTTCGGCCAGCTTTTCGGTGGCCATGGCGTCTTCGTTGTGTGCCCAGCGGAAGGCAGGTTCGTTCAGCTGCTGCTTGGGCTCACCACCACTGGTGTCGGTGGTTAGCAGGCGGGGCAGGTCGCCCTGGGCGTCCGACAGCTGCTGCAGCAGTTCGGGGCTGATGGTCAGGCGGTCGCAGCCGGCCAGCTGTTCGATCTGGTTCAGGTTGCGGAAGCTGGCACCCATCACCACGGTGTCGTAGCCATTGGCCTTGTAGTATTGGTAGATGCGAGTCACGGACTTCACGCCCGGGTCTTCGGCGCCTTCGTAGTCACGGCCTTCGGCCTTCTTGTACCAGTCGTAGATGCGACCGACGAAGGGCGAGATCAGGAACACGCCGGCATCGGCGCAGGCCGCAGCCTGGGCGAAGGAGAACAGCAGGGTCAGGTTGGTCTGGATGCCTTCCTTCTCCAGTTGCTCGGCGGCGCGGATGCCTTCCCAGGTGGAGGCGATCTTGATCAGTACGCGGTCCTTGCCGATGCCGGCCTTCTCGTACAGCTCGATCAGACGATGGGCACGGTCCAGGGTGGCGCCGGTGTCGAACGACAGGCGTGCGTCCACCTCGGTGGAGATGCGCCCGGGGATCAGCTTGAGGATCTCGCCACCGACGGCCACGGCGAATCGATCGCAGGCGAGGCCGATGTCGCCACCCGCGCCACTGAAGGCAGCCTGCAGATGTTCTTCATAGCGGGGCAGGGCAGCAGCCTTGAGCAGCAGCGAGGGGTTGGTCGTGGCGTCGTAGGGCTTGAGACGGGCGATGGCGTCCAGATCGCCGGTATCGGCGACGACCGTGGTGTATTGCTTGAGTTGTTCCAGCTTGCTCATGGCAGGTCTTTCCTTCGGTTAGCGAATGGACATCGTGGAGACGTGACTCAGTGACCTCTGAGAAGTTCAGTGGCCTCGTCATACAGGCGCAGCGGTTCAGGGCTGCGATGCAGATCGGTTGACAGCAATTGGCGGAAGCGCCGCGCGCCGGGAAACCCCTGCGCCAGACCCAGGACGTGGCGAGTGACGTGATGAATGACGCCCCCCTGTTGCAGGTGCGCCTCGACATAGGGCCGCAGTTGCAGCATCACTTCATGACGGGTGAGTTGCGGACGATCGCAGCCGTAGAGCGCCACATCCACTTCGGCCAACAGATAGGGGTTCTGATAGGCCTCGCGACCCAGCATCACCCCATCGAAGACCTCCAACTGCTCCCGGCAGGTATCCAGGGTCTTGATGCCGCCATTGAGAATGAACTCGAGATCCGGAAAATCCTGCACCAGCTGTGCTGCCACGTCGTAGCGCAGCGGCGGAATCTCGCGATTCTGCTTGGGCGACAGGCCCTCCAGGATGGCGATGCGCGCATGCACGGTAAAGCTGCGGCAACCGGCCTCCGCGACCTGGCCGACGAAGTCCCGCAGGGCCTCGTAGCTGTCTCGCCCGGAGATGCCGATGCGGTGCTTGACCGTCACCGGAATGGCCACGGCATCGCGCATCGCCTTGACGCTGTCAGCCACTCGCTCGGGATAGGCCATCAGGCAGGCGCCGATCATGTTGTTCTGCACGCGATCACTGGGGCAGCCAACGTTCAGGTTGATCTCGTCATAACCCACCTGCTCACCCAGCCGCGCTGCGGCGGCCAGTTCAGCCGGCACGCTGCCACCCAGCTGTAGCGCCAGGGGATGCTCGGTCTCGTCATGGCGCAGAAACCGCTGGGCATCGCCATGCAGCAAGGCACCGGTAGTGACCATTTCGGTATAGAGCAGGGCGTGCTGGGACAGCAGGCGATGGAAATAACGGCAGTGACGGTCCGTCCAGTCCATCATGGGCGCCACGGAAAAGCGGCGGGACGGCTCAGGGCGCGTGGTTGCTGGGTTTGAGGCGGTTTCGGCAAGCATTGGGAGACTTCGTTTGTAGCAATGTGCTGCACCTGTGGGCGTGTCTTCCTGGCTCAGTGCTAAATCTAAGCACTCGGAAAAAACGTCTAGCACTCGGCAGCAGAAGAAAGGATGACACGGCGAGAAAGAGATAAGGGCGTGAATGACTATGCCCAGATCAGGCTGCGCCGCAAGAGGGCTACAGTCTATCAAGATTCCCCGGTCTCTGAGCGGACCCTGTGTGTTCAGGCCTGAGCGGGACGCAGGCGGAGCAAGGGATGCGGCGGGCTTAGCGCTGCAAGTCTGTACGCCGCCTTGGCGGTTCGTGGGATAGGCCGATGCCAGCAACGACCGCGCCCTCGATGACGGCTACCTCACCAGTGACACGCTAGTTGCCTGTCAGGACGGCGCCTAGCTGTAGTACGCCATCTTCAGCACATGAACGTACCGGCCTTTCTTCCTGCACGGGCCTACATCAGTGAATCGTCCAGGGCTACCAGAGCGCAAGTCCGCTGCTATTAGGCGACGACAGCCAGATCTCCATCGCGTGATTTTAGCTAGCTGTTTCAAGATGTTGCCATCAAGGGATGTCTTTGGATTCCCGTGAAAACGTTATGATATAACGTGCGCCTTCATTGGCTTGGCCGATGCTCTGGCGTCAGCGGTGGGTATCGGCGTTTTCGCTTTGCTAAGGACTGTCATGCTTTTATCCCGCACCTTCCGTACAGCCCTGACGGCTTCGGCCTTGGCGACCCTGGTCGCTTTCGTGCCCACGCTTTCCAATGCCCAGGACCGCGTCTTCGACGTGGTCGGCCCCTTCGAGATTGGCGGGCTGGATCCGTCCATCTCGGGCTTTGTCTTCCAGCGCATGCAGATCACCGAAACGCTGCTGGAAGCCGACGCCAAAGGCAAGCCGCTTCCCGGATTGGCAGAGCGTTGGACGGAGTCGGCAGACGGCCTGACCTGGCGCCTGGCCATTCGGCAGGGCGTGAAATTCCATGACGGCAGCGATCTCACGGCTGGGGCTGCGGCGGCCGCGCTGAACGCGGCACGGGGCAAGCCTGGGGTGCTCAAGCAGGCCGGCATGGAGTCGGTCACCGCGGAAGGCAATGAGGTAGTGATCCGCCTGGCGAAGCCCTTCAAACCGCTGCTGGCACTGTTGGCGCATTCCTCCACCAATATCCTGGCACCAGCCGCCTATGACGCTGAGGGCAAGGTGCAGAAGATCATCGGCACGGGGCCGTACCAGCTGACGCTGCTGGAACCGCCGCAGCGCCTGGCCGCGGAGCGCTTCACGGGTTACTGGGGCATTAAGCCGGAAATCGCCCGAACGACCTACCTGGCCGCCGGCCGGGGCGAGACGCGTACCCTGATGGCGGAGAGTGGCGATGCGGAGCTGGTGTTCCAGCTCGATCCGCCGAGCATCGCCCGGCTCAAGCGCTCGAGCAGCCTCAAGGTGCTGATCGAGCCGGTCCCGCGGGTGGTGCTGCTGACCCCCAACTCCGGCACTGGCGCCACCGCGCCGGTCGAGGTCCGCCAGGCGCTCAGTCTGGCCATCCAGCGCGAGGGAGTCGCCGCCGCCGTATTGCGAGCGCCGGGTACCGGGGCGACCCAGCTGTTCGCCAAGAACGTGCCTGCCTGGCATGACCCCGGGCTGGCGCCACTCGCCTACGATCCGGGCGCTTCGCGCACGCTACTGGCCGGGCAGGGGTGGGCACCTGGAGCCGATGGCATCCTGCAGAAGGACGGCAAGCCTCTCAAGCTCAAGCTGCTGACCTATTCCGATCGTCCTGAGCTGCCGTTGATCGCTACCGCGTTGCAGGCGCAGCTGCGGGAGGTTGGCGTGGATGTCGAGGTCGCGGTGCAGAACTCCAGCGCCATTCCGGCAGCCCACAATGACGGCTCACTGCAGCTGGCGCTCTATGGCCGCAACTTCGCGCTGGTGCCCGATCCTCTGGTCACCCTCTTAAATGATTTCAGCCACGGCGGCGCTGAATGGGGGCCGCTGGGTTGGAAGAATCCTGCCTTCGACCAGGCCTTGGCCGCGCTGCTGGCCAGCGATGATCCAGCCGAGCAACAGCGCCAGCGCTATGCCGCCATGGCCCAGGTGCAAAAGGACCTGCCGGTGATTCCCGTGGCCTGGTACCGCCAGACCATGGCTGTCTCCAATGCCGTCGAAGGCGCCGCCATCGATCCCTTCGAGCGCACCTTCGGTCTGAGCAAGATGCGGTGGACCCAATGACCCGATTGCTCGCCTTTCGCCTGCTGCAGGCGGGCCTGGTCGCCCTGGTGGTCGGAGGCCTTACCTTCCTGTTCATGAATCTGCTGCCGGGTGACGCCGCCTACCGCATCGCGGCAGGACGTTACGGCTACGACCTGGTGGATACCGCCGCCGCCGAGGCGGTGCGGGCCGAACTTAATCTCGATCAGCCGCTGCTCTGGCGCTTTTTTACCTGGATCGGCGATCTGCTGACCCTGGATCTCGGGCATTCGCTGGTGTCCGGTAAGCCGGTGATGGACGTCGTTGCCCATGAGCTAGGTAGCTCCATCCGCCTGGCCATTGGCGCCGTCTGCCTGTCGCTACTGATCGGGCCGCCGCTGGGCGTGGTGGCGGGTCTGCGTCCGGGCAGTGTGCTGGATCGCGGCCTGCTGGTGCTGACCACCGCCATCCGGGCGCTGCCGCAATTCGTTCTGGGCGTGATCTTCGTGCTGCTGTTCGCCATCTCCTGGAAGCTGTTTCCGGCGGCTGGGCACGGCACCTTCTGGCACAGCGTGTTGCCCACGTTGACCCTGGCACTGGGCCTGGCGGCCGTGTCTTCCCGGGTTGCCCGGGATGCCACCGTGGAGGTGGCGGCATCCGCCTACTACAGCTTTGGCCGACTCAAGGGGCTGAGAGGCGCCAGCGTGTTCCTGCGCCATGGCCTGCGCAACATCGGGGTGCCGGTGGTGACCTACCTCGGGGTACAGCTGGTGTATCTCATCGAGGGCGTGGTGGTGGTAGAGACGCTGTTCGCCTGGCCGGGCATTGGCCACGGCCTGGTCCATGCCATCGTCCAGCGCGACGTGCCCATGGTGCAGGGGACCGCCCTGGCGATGGGCCTGCTGTTCGTCATCCTCAATACCCTCGTCGATCTCGCCAACCACCTGATCGATCCGCGCGGGAGAAACGCATGAATCTGGACGCTACCGCCGCCCTGGCGGCGCCACCGGTAAAATCCTCCGCCCGCTGGCTGGGTCTGAGCCTGCTGGGAGCCCTGGTCGCCTTCGCGGTGCTGACCCCGCTGCTCTGGCAAGGCGACATCGCCCGCCAGGACTATATGGCGATCCTCGCGGCACCCAGCAGCGCCTATCCCTTCGGTACCGACCACCTGGGGCGCGACATGCTGGCCCGGTTGTCGGTGGCCATCCGCTTCTCCCTGGGGCTGGCCTTCATCAGTGTCTGTACCGCCGCCATCCCTGGTGTGCTGTTAGGGATCCTCGCCGCCTGGAAGGGCGGTCTGGTCGACAAGCTGCTGGGTGGGCTGGCCGAGCTGTTCCTGGCCTTGCCGGGGTTGCTGCTGGTACTGCTGATCGTCGCGGTATTTCCCGGGTCTTTCGTCGCGCTCTATAGCGCCGTGGCCCTGGTGCTGTGGGTGGAATACTTCCGCATGACCCGCGCCCTGTCGCGCACCGTGCTGGCCTCGCCGGCGGTGTTCGCCAGCCAGCTGCTGGGCTTCGGTCCCGTCTACATCGTACGCCGTCACCTCTGGCCACAGCTGGCACCGGTGCTGCTGACCATCGCAGCCTTCGGCGCCGCCTCGACCATCATGGCCATTGCCGCTCTGGGCTTCGTCAGTATCGGCGTGCGGCCACCCACGGCGGAGCTGGGGCTGATGATCACCGAGTTGCTGCCCTATTACGCGGAGGCGCCTTACGTCATCGCCCTGCCGATCATCGCGATCTTTCTGACCGTGCTGTCATTGATGCTCATCACTGGAGGACGCAAGCCATGACCTCGTCGCTCATGACCACGGCGCTTGAGATCCGCACGGCAGAGGCGCAGTTGGTGGCACCGCTGTCCATCAGCCTGGCACCGGGTCAGGTGCTGTCCATCATCGGGGAAACCGGCTCCGGCAAGAGTCTCTTCGCCCAGGGCGTCGTCGGCAATCTGCCGGCGGGGCTGCAGGCGCACGGGCAGGTCGGCTTGCCGGACGGCTTCAGCGAGGAGGGGCGTCAGTCCGGCCGCCGCCAGCATTGGGGCAGGGGGCTGGCCGTGCTGCCCCAGGAGCCCTGGCTGAGCCTGGACCCGACCATGAAGGCGCTGTCCCAGGTGACTGAGACCTATACCCAGGTGGTCGGGCTCAAGACTGCGGAGGCCCGCCAGAAGGCTACCGCGGATCTGGCGCGACTGGGCCTGACCGGCGCCGAGCGCAAGTATCCCTTCCAGTTGTCCGGCGGCATGGCGCAACGCCTGGCCTTCGCCGCCACCCATGCCGGTGGCTCGCCGGTGCTGATCGCCGACGAGCCCACCAAGGGCCTGGATCGGGATCGTATCGACGAGGTCATCGACCTGCTCAAGGCCATGTTGGCCGATGGCGGCAGTCTGCTCATCATCACCCACGATCTTGAAGTGGCGCGCCGACTGGGCGGCGAGGTGATGATCATGCTCAAGGGGAGGGTGGTCGAGTCCGGTAGCGCTGAACAGGTCCTTGGTCAGCCGCAGCACGCCTATACCCGCCAGTTGCTGGCCGCCGATCCTGCGCATTGGCCCAGACGGGTGCCGCGACCGCTCACGGGCGACCCCGTGGTGGCGGTCGAGGGTCTGGCGGTCCAGCGCGGCGGTCGGCAGCTGTTCGAAGACCTCTCCTTCGCGGTCAGGCCAGGCGAGATTCTCGGAGTGACCGGACCATCCGGTTGTGGCAAGTCGACCCTGGGCGACCTCATCCTGGGGCTTGCCGCTCCCAGCGCGGGCGCGATCCGGCGTCAGCCGGGTCTGAGCCGCTTCGCCTTCCAGAAGCTGCACCAGGATCCGGTCGCCGCCTTTGCGCCTTCGGTGACCCTTCGCCAGCTGCTGGCGGATCTGGTTCAGCTGCACCGGCTGGACACCTCCAGAATCGGCCGACTGATGCAGCGCCTGCGCCTCGACGAAGGCTTGCTGGATCGACTGCCCGGCAACATCTCGGGTGGCGAGCTGCAGCGTTTTTCCCTGCTGCGCGTACTGCTGCTCGATCCGGTGCTGATCTTTGCCGACGAACCCAGCTCGCGGCTGGATCTCATCACCCAGAAGGAGATGATCGAGCTGCTGGCCGAGACTGCCGAAGCCTTCGGGACGGCCATACTGCTGGTCAGTCACGACGAAGACCTCGTGGACGCCGTGTCGGACCGGCGCCTGCATCTGGCCGGCGGCACGAGGACGCTGCAGGAGCCGGCAGCTGTAGCAGGACGGGGCAGCCGATTGGCTGAGTCCCTGACCTGACGTAACGGCCCGCGCTGGGGAGGGCGGGCCTCACCCACCGGACGTCGCCACCGCCGCGGAAGGAATCCGCTGCTTTCGCGCGCGCGCCTTTCACATAACTAGATCGCCAACAGTATCCCGAGGACTTCATGGAACTCTCGCTATATCGGAAAGGAACATCCCCTCGCGCTCACGGGCTGAAGGGGCGCAGTCTGGCCGCACCTCTCGCGCTCGGCGTGCTGGGTAGCTGCGTACTACTCCTGAATGGGCAGGACGCCAGGGCTGACGGCTTCTTGGACGACAGCAAGCTCACGCTGACCCTGCGCAACTATTACTTCGGCAGTGATCGCCGCAACGGGCGTGCTGACCAGAAGGACTGGACCCAGGGCTTCCTGTTGGACTACCAGTCCGGCTTCACCCAGGGCACCGTTGGCCTGGGTGTCGATGCCTTCGGCTATCTGGGCATGAAGCTCGATGCCGGTCCTGGGCGGCGGGGTACCGGCAACCTGCCAATCCATGCCGCCAACGAGCCGGCAGACGAATACTCCCGGGCCGGCGCGGCAGCCAAGCTGCGGCTGGGGCAGACGGTTGTTCGCTATGGCCAGCAACTGCCCACGGCGCCGGTGTTCGCCATCAGCACCAGCCGCCTGGTGCCCCAGAGTGCCACCGGCTGGAGCCTCTTGAGCACCGATATCCCCGACCTGACCCTGGAAGCCGGGCATTTCACCTCGGGTACTGATCAGGTCAGTACCAACAGGGACGGCGATCTTTGGGCGGGCTACGCCCGCCGCCGCGCCGATCACGTCGACTTCGCCGGTGGCAAGTACAAGCTGGCCGAGGGTGTCAGTCTGTCGCTCTATGCCGCCCAGCTCGATGACATCTGGAACCAGTATTACGGCAACTTCAATCTGGTACGGCCACTGTCGGCCACCCAATCCCTGACCTTCGACGGCAACCTCTATCGCACCCGGGATACCGGCGCCGCCAATGCTGGCCCTATCGACAATACGTCATACAGCCTGGCTGCCGCTTACAGCCACGGCCCCCAGACCTTCACCCTCGGCTGGCAGCGGATCGATGGCGATACACCGTTCGACTACATCGGCATGGGTGACAACGGCCGTACCGGCGGTGGTCTGTTCCTGGGCAACGCTTCGATGTTTTCCGACTTCAACGCACCCGGAGAGCGCTCCTGGCAGGCGCGCTACGACCTCAACTTCAAGACGCTGGGCGTGCCGGGTCTCAGTCTCATGACCCGCTATATCAAGGGTACCGACATCGATGGCAGCCACCTGCCCGTGGGTAGCGCCTACCGAGGGATGTACGGAGCCGATGACCAGGAGCGCGAGCTGAATCTGGAAGGACGCTATGTCGTGCAGGCCGGTTCGGCCAAGGGACTGTCCATCAGGGTGCGCCAGGCCTGGCACCGCGGCTCGCTCTCCACCGGTGGTTCGGTGGATCAGCTGCGGGTGATCGTCGACTATCCGTTGCGACTGCTCTGACGCTCGGCCGGTACTGCTGGCACGATTGTGGCGGTGGGTCTGGTGTGGATGTCCAAGCCAGGCCTGGCGCCAGCCGATTGAGCGCGAGCAGGTGAGAGGGCGCTAACGCCCTACAGAAATGAGCGGCGCTCATGGGGTTCGCATCCGGTTACAGCCCTCGCATGCAGAGATGGAGAACGAATTGGCGCTTGGCCTGCCTAAACAGTGTCCAATCAAACCGGAGTCCTACCATGAACGCAAAGAAAACCGCCGCCTTGATGTTTGCTGGTCTGATCGCCGTCAGTGGCGCTGCCTTCGCAGCCGAGAGCGCGGGTAACCCGCCTAAGGCCAACAGTGCTGGTATGGGTACCCCGGCTGGTCAGAAGACCGGTGAGGGCGCTGGCGCCGCCACCGGTGCTGGCAAGACCACCATCAACGAGCAAGGCCAGAAAAAACAGCAGTGAGGCAAGGGGCTGCCGGTACGCTCGGCGGCCCTTACCTTTCGATAGTTTGAACTTTATCGGCCCTTTCTGTCGAAGGGAGCCGAACGTTTGCGTACAGGGGTTAGATGGTGAGTGGGGAAACTGGCAAGGTCGTCCTGGTGGTCGAGGATGAGCCGCAGATTTTGATGATCCTTGCGGACTATCTTTCCGAACTGGGTTACACCGTCTTGCAGGCCCCGTCTTCGCTCGAAGCCTTCCGCATCCTCGCGGGCAGGCCACATCTCGATCTCCTCATCACCGATTTTCGTCTGCCCGATGACGTTTCCGGCGTGATGATCGCCGAGCCGGCACTCAAGCTGCGCCCCGACCTCAAGGTCCTCTTCATCAGCGGCTATCCTGCCGAAATCATCGATACCGGCTCCCCGCTACTGGGCAAGGTTCCTCTGCTGACCAAGCCGTTCTCCCTCGAACGTCTGCACCTGCAGGTGCAGAAGCTGCTCGGCGCCTGATCGACACCCGCCGCACAGATCGTTTTCCCGCCAGGACAGTCTATTGATCAGGCGCGACCAGTCCGGTCGCCTCAGGTTGGGAGACATTGGCGTCCATGGCTATCAAGCATTTCACTCATCACGAAGCGATCTCGTCTGCCGTTCCGGCTGAGCAGGGATTCGAAGCGGTCATCGCCGTCAAGGCGCGGCGGGAGGATGCGCATCCGACCTTTCACAAGGTCGCGACCGAGCGGCATTTCGACCTGGCCTCCGAAGCGGAGGAAGCCGCCGATGCGGCCCTCAATCGCGTGACGGAAATCGGTGAGAACGATGAACTTCTCTGGGACGAGCAGGCCGTCTGATGAAGCGAGACCAGGAGCGTGACGAAGAACCTCGACAGAGCGGGGAGTCCACTCCGGAAGATCCGGAGCTGAGTCGCGAAGAAGAGGAGGATGTCGACGAAAACCAGTTGCCACGTGCCGTGGTGCTGCACGAGATCATTCGTACCCAGGGTGATCACGAGCTGGAACGGACCCTCGCTGCGCTGTTCTGGTCGGCGCTGGCCGCGGGTTTGACCATGGGCCTGTCGCTGATGGCCATGGGCTTGCTCAATGCGAATCTGCCCGAGGGGGGCTACACCAAGATCATCGCCAGCTTCGGCTATTCGGCAGGCTTTCTGGCGGTGATCCTCGCGCGCCAGCAGCTGTTCACCGAGAATACCCTCACGGCGGTGTTACCCGTGATGAGCGAGCCCACGTTACACAACTTCGGCCGACTGGCGCGGCTGTGGAGCGTAGTGCTGGTCGGTAACCTGCTGGGTACCATCCTGGTGGCCTACGTGGTCCTGCACCTGCCACTGTTCGACGCCAAGACCGATGCGAAATTTCTGCAGATCGGCACCCATGTGATGGAGAACGATGTCTCGGCAATGTTCGCCAAGGGCATAGTCTCGGGCTGGATGATCGCCACCATGGTCTGGATGCTGCCGGCAGCGGAGAACGCCAGGATCTGGATCATCGTGCTCATCACCTATCTGATGGCACTGGGCGACTTCACCCATATCGTGGTGGGCAGTGTGGAGGTGGCGTATCTGGTGTTCGCCGGAGAGGCGAGCTGGGGGGACTTCTGGCTGACCTTCGCCGGGCCGACCTTGGCAGGCAATATCGTCGGGGGCAGCCTGATCTTCGCGCTGATCAGCCACGCTCAGGTACGCAGCGAAACCTGAAAGCAGAAGGGCCGGCAAATAGCCGGCCCTTCGCGCTGATCAGGCAGCTGCCACGATCACTCGTCGTCGTTGAGCTGGCCCATGGCGGTGGTGTTGAAGCCGCCGTCGACGTAGAGGATTTCGCCACTGATGCCCGAGGCCAGATCCGAGCACAGGAAGGCGCCGGCATTACCCACTTCATCGATGGTCACGTTGCGACGCAGGGGGGTCTGGCGCTCGTTGGCAGCCAGCATCTTGCGGAAGCTCTTGATGCCCGAGGCCGCCAGGGTACGGATGGGGCCGGCGGACACGGCGTTGACGCGAGTACCCTCCGGGCCCAGGCTGCCGGCCAGGTAGCGTACACCGGCTTCCAGACTAGCCTTGGCCATGCCCATGACGTTGTAGTTGGGCATGGTGCGCTCGGCACCCAGGTAGGACAGGGTCAGCAGGCTGCCGTTGCGGCCACGCATCATCTCGCGACCGGCCTTGGCCAGGGCGACGAAGCTGTAGGCGCTGATGTCGTGGGCAATCTTGAAGCCGTCACGGGTGGTCACAGCGGTGAAGTCGCCATCCAGTTGATCGCCAGGAGCGAAGCCGACGGAATGGACGATACAGTCCAGGCCATCCCACTTCTTCGCCAGTGCGGCGAACACGGCTTCGATCTGGGCGTCGTCAGCGACGTCGCACGGGAAGCACAGCTCGGGGTTCGAGCCCCAGCCTGCGGCGAATTCTTCGACGCGACCCTTGAGCTTCTCGTTCTGGTAGGTGAAGGCCAGCTCGGCGCCCTCGCGGTGCATGGCCGCGGCGATGCCGGAGGCAATGGACAGCTTGCTGGCGACGCCGACGATGAGAACGCGCTTACCGGCGAGAAATCCCATGGTTTTTTCCTCTTCTGTGTTGAATCCCAGGCAGCAGCCAGAGGGCTGAGGTCCGGGTTGGGCAGGGCTCTGCGCAGGTCAGAGCGAGATCTGGTCCGGGCACCTGGAGGTACCCGACACGGGTGGGGCGGTAAGGTAGCAGGTCGATACCCGCGACAAAAGCGCTGGATGACCGCTGCGGTGCGGGTCGCGGCTCAGTTGAGGAACAGCGTCAGTGTCTGACCAGGCGTCAGGGCCGACGCGATGCGCGGATTCCAATCCTGCAGGGCCTGCACGCCGATGTTGTAGCGCTTGGCGATCTGGTACAGCGAATCACCGGCCTTGACCCGGTAGTAGGTCGGGGCAGCCTTGGCGGTCTTGGTCGTCTTGGCTGCCGCCTTGGCGGTCTTGACGGTATAGGACGCCGGCATCGCCACGGCCGTGGCAGTGCTGCTGCCAGTGCCATGCAGCTTCAAGGTTTCACCGACCTTGAGACCACGCTTGCCCAGGTCGTTCCAGCGCTTGAGATCGCCCAGTTCCACCTCGTTGGCGCGGGCGATGGACCAGAGGCTGTCGCCGGTCCGCACCTTGTAGGTCCGTACCACGGGCTCTTCGGCCACGGCGATGGTTTCGAGAGGGGTAGTGGTCTTGCCGGTCTCGCGACGCGGAATCATCAATTCCCGGCCAGCGGACAGGCGGCTGCTGCTACTGAGTTTGTTGAGTGCTACGAGTTGCTCGACGCTCACGCGATTGCGCTTGGCGATGCTGCGCACGGTATCGCCCTTACGTATCCGGTATTCCTGCCAGCGCACCACGGCTTCGGGGGCGATATTGGGCAGGGTCGCGACCAGACGCTTGGCCTTTTCCGCCGGCACCAGCAGATGCTTGGGGCCGTCCATGGTCACGCGCTGGGTGTAGGCGGGATTGAGGCGATAGAGTTCGTTGGCATCCAGGTCGGCCAGCTCTGCGACCCGCGCCAGGTCCAGGTGCTGCTTGATGTCCACCACCTCGAAGTAGGGCTCGTCCGGAATGGATTCCAGGGCCAGGCCATAGGCGTCCGGATTGCGTACGATCTGGGAAACGGCGAGCAGCTTGGGCACGTAATCCTGGGTTTCTGCCGGTAGTGAGGACAGATTCCAGTAATCGGTGGGTAGGCCGAGCGACTGGTTGCGCTCGATGGCGCGGCTCACCGTTCCCTCGCCAGCATTGTAGGCGGCCAGGGCCAGCAGCCAGTCGCCACCGAACATGTCGTGCAGCTTGGTCAGATAGTCCAGCGCGGCATTGGTGGAGGCGGTGATGTCGCGGCGACCGTCGTAGAAGCGGGTCTGGCGCAGGTTGAAGTACTTGCCCGTGGTCGGGATGAATTGCCAGAGACCGGAGGCAGCGCTACGCGAGAGGGCATTGGGATTGAAGGAGCTTTCCACCACCGGGAGCAGGGCCAGTTCCAGCGGCATGTTGCGCTCTTTGAGGCGCTCGACGATGTAGTGCAGATAGGGGGCGCCGCGGCTGCAGGATTGGGCGAGCGCCGCCTCGTGGCTCGCGTACCAGAGTCGCTGGCGTTCGATGCGTGGGTTGGTCCCGTTGTCGCCCGCGCCCTGTAGTTGATAGCCGTCCCTCACTCTGTCCCAGATATCGCCGCTGGTGGCCGCCGCCGCCGGGGCTTTGCGCAACCACTCGGGAGGCCGCTGCATCTTGTTGGGCGTCATTTCCAGATCGGCCTGGTAGGGCTGATCCGCCGACTGCGGGGTGCTCTGGCAACCTGCGAGGAAGACGGCAAGGCATAGCGCCGAGACTTTGAAAGAGGTGGCCAGCACGTCTATTTCGCGGGTTTTCGGCGTCGCTGGCGGCATTGGTCTGGGCTTTCCGGGAACTGGAGGATGGGCGATTCTAGGAACCGCATCCCGGGGGGTCAAGGAACAACCCGTCAGCCTGTGACCTGTACGACGACCGAAAACCCGCTGTTCCAGCGCTGCCAGAGGGGCCGATCAATGAGTGTCAGAACGTGTCCTTCCAGGCTCGCAGGGCCGCGAAAAAGGTATCCTCCGAGGCATCCGCGGCCACCTCGCGCTGCTCTTGCAAACGTTGCCGAACGCTGCGCTCGGTCGTCCGCAGGAAGGGATTGATGTGGCGTTCACGACCTAGTGTAGAGGGTAGGGTGGGGCGTTGGGCGTCACGTAGACGCTCGGTCTCGGCCAGGGCTTCCTGGACGGCGGGGCTATCCGGTTCCACGGCCTGGGCGAAGCGCAGGTTGCTCAGGGTGTATTCGTGGCCGCAGTAGATCTCGGTGGCGTCCGGCAGGCTGGCCAGTCGGCGTAGGGAGGCCAGCATCTGGCTAGGCGTCCCCTCGAAGAGGCGACCGCAGCCTGCGGAAAAGAGGGTGTCGCCGCTGAACAGCAGCGGTCGCTCGCCGGCGAGATAGAAGGCGATATGGCCGGCGGTATGTCCAGGGACTCGCAGGACTTCGAAGGTAGCGCCCAGGACTTCCAGACGATCGTTGTCCGCCAACGGCAGGTCGACCTCGGCGATACGCTCGTCGGCTGGCGCCGCCACTCGGGCACCGCAGCGCTGCTTGAGTGCGGCGATACCGCCGGTGTGGTCGTTGTGGTGATGGGTGATGAGGATGTCGGTCAGCCGCCAGTCGGGGTGGTCATCGAGCCAGGTCAGCACCGGTGCGGCGTCGCCGGGATCGACCACGACCGCCTGTCTCTTCTCGATGTCGGTGATCAGCCAGATGTAGTTGTCGTTGAAAGCGCGCAGCGGAAGGATGTCGAACATGAGGTTACTCTCTGATCGCTAGGGTAGCAGTCGGTAGCACGGTAACAGCAGAGGCTTCAGTATCAGAGGACCAGACGATGCACGATGAATTCTCCGCCCAGGTCGATCCGCGCTGGCTGAAGCTGATGAGCTCGGCCCGGGAGTGGTTGTCAGGGCCCCTGGGGCAGTTGCTGCTCGAACAGGAGCGGCTGCTGATCGATGAAGAGCTCAAGCGGCATTTCGGCAGCTACCTGGTCCACTATGGCCCTCATCCCGAGTCGCCCGCCAACTGTGGCCAACTCCGGCATCGTGTTCGTATCGGTCCGCCGCTTGGCGATGTCGATATCGTTTGCGAGGAGGGGGCCTGGCCCCTGGGCGAACACGCGGCGGATGTCGTGCTGCTGCAGCATGGTCTGGATTTCTCCCTGGCCCCCCATCGACTGCTACGTGAGGCGGCGCTCAGTGTCAGGCCCGGCGGGCATCTGGTGGTGGTCGGGATCAATCCCTGGAGTCTATGGGGGGTGCGTCATTACCTGGCCCGCGATGCGCTGCGCAAGGCGCGCTGTTTCGGTGCTCATCGGGTCGCGGACTGGCTGTCGGTGCTGGGGTTCGCGCTGGAGAAACGGCGCTTCGGGTGTTATCGTCCGCCGCTTTCATCCCCCAAGTGGCAACAGCGTCTGGCCTGGATGGAGCAAGGCGAAGCCGAACCCAACCGCGAACAGGCGGCGGGTGCGGGCTTCTATCTGCTATCGGCGCGCAAGCTGATGTTTGGCATGCGCCCCGCACCCCAGGCGCGCAGGGAACCGCGCGGCAAGCTGCTGCCCATGCCGGTGGCCAAGATCAGCCGGCGCGAATCGAGTGAATCCAATGAGTGACGACATCGTCGAGGTCTTTACCGACGGCGCCTGCAAGGGTAATCCCGGGCCGGGTGGCTGGGGTGCCTTGCTGAAATTCAAGGGTGCGGAGCGCGAGCTCTGGGGCGGAGAAGCCAACACCACCAACAATCGCATGGAATTGATGGCGGCCATCCAGGCCCTGGCAGCGCTCAAGCGCCCCTGCCAGATCCGCCTGACCACTGATTCCGAGTACGTAATGAAGGGCATCACCCAGTGGCTGGTTAACTGGAAGAAGCGCGGCTGGCAGACCGCTGCGAAGCAGCCGGTGAAAAATGCCGAGTTGTGGCAAGCCCTGGATGCCCAGGTCCAGCGCCACCAGGTCGAGTGGCGCTGGGTGCGCGGCCATACCGGTCACCCGGAGAACGAGCGGGCCGACCAGTTGGCCAATCGAGGCGTGGACGAAGTCAGACAGGCCAGGCAGGCCGCCAAGGTCTAGCAGGGCGAGAGGTAGCGATGAGATACGTAGTGCTGGATACCGAAACCACCGGCATGCCGGTGACCGATGGGCATAGGGTCATCGAGATCGGGGGAGTGGAAGTCATCGGCCGGCGTCTGACCGGGCGGCATTTCCATGTCTATCTCAATCCGGATCGACAGATCGACGAGGGTGCCATCGCGGTCCACGGCATCACCGACGAGTTCGTCGCCGACAAGCCACGCTTCGCCGAGATTGCCGACAGCTTCTTCGAATTCATCGAAGGCGCGGAACTGGTCATCCATAACGCGCCCTTCGACGTGGGCTTCATCAATATGGAGTTCGCGCGCCTGGGAGTTCACCCCGAGCGGGCCGATATCACCCAGCATTGCTCGGTGCTCGATACCCTGGTCATGGCGCGCGGTCGCCATCCCGGTCAGCGCAACAGCCTGGACGCCCTCTGCAAGCGCTATGGCGTAGACAATTCCAACCGCGAACTGCACGGCGCGCTGCTCGACGCCGAGATTCTCGCCGACGTCTACCTGGCCATGACTGGTGGCCAGACCAGCCTGTCGTTGGCCGCGCATGGGCAGGAGGGCAATGGCGATGGCAACTACGTCATGCCGATCAAGCGCCTACCGGCCGATCGCCAGCGGACTCGGGTCATCAGCGCCACCGCGGAGGATCTCGACGCCCATGCCGCCCGTATGGCGGCGATCGAAAAAAGCTGTGGCAGGGTACCGCTCTGGCTATCCGCGCCTGGCGCCGAGTGATGGCTCCTCTGAACGGCTGACCGCCTGGCCTATCATTGGTCAGGCGTTAGCGTTCGTCTGAATAAGCTGAAAGACTTCACAATTTTCAGCTACCGTTCAACAAAGATGCTGCAGGCTAAGCAATTGAGCCCGCATGAAGCATCATATTTCGAGTCTCGCGGAACTTTCTTCGTTCCTTTGATTCATAAAACGATTCGGAATAATCGCTTCGCTGTTGTGGATTTACAGGTCTGGTGTTTCGGAGCAGTGATCCCGGCAACCATGCATGGGATGATTAGCGTGGCTCGGTCAGGAAGACGCGGGCACCTAGGCTTCATCGGAAACAGCAAATCTTTCTTCCCGTTTTAGAGTGGCGTTTGCGAGGTTGTATTGGCGCAGGAGGCGTAAGGCACCATGGTGACCGGAGTGAGAGCTTTGAGCTTGGTCCGCGAACAGCTGTTCGCGACCATCGAGGAAGCTGAGTCTCATCTTGAACGTTTCATTGTCGAGCGGCACTGCAGCAGTCTGTTGCAGCGCGCGGTCGAGAGTATCGGCCAGATTCGAGGCGCCTTGACGCTCATCGAACTGGCGGGTGCCCAACTGCTCGCCCACGAAACGCTGCAGATCGCCAATGACATCCCCGCCGGCGCTGGTCCCGAACACGACGAACACCTGATGTCGATCTGTCGGGGGCTGCATGTACTGCGCCGGTACCTGGAACAGTTGCGCAGCGGCCAGGACGAGATGCCCGAACTGCTGCTGCCCGCGATCAACGCCCTGCGCCTTGCCGGGGGCGAGCCCGAGCTTTCGGAAAGCTATTTTTTCAGCGTTCGTCTCGATCAGCGCCCGCTGATCAGCGAGACCACCCGACTCGGCATGCGTGAACGCCAGGCCCAGGCTCGCCGGATGCGGCAGATGTACCAGATCGGCCTGCTGGGATTCCTTCGTGACGTCAATGCCGTGGCCAGTCTCAGACTCATGGCGCGCGCCCTGGAACGATCCGCTGCACTGCTGCACGATCATGTTGGCGGCTATCTGCCCTGGGTCGCGGCCGCCACGGTCGAGGGGTTCGCCCAAGGTCGCCTGACCGCCACCCGCGAACGCAAGCAGCTGTTCGCCCGTGTCGACCGCGAGTTGCGCCAGATGCTGGGCAATGATCTGCATGAGCCTGCGCGCAGCACCCTCAAGGAACTTCTCTACCTGCTGGCGCTGGCAGGGGCCGATAGCGCCCACCAGCAGGAAGTCATGAACGCCTACAGCATAGAGCGTCTCGGTTTCACCGATAGCCAGCTCGAAGCGGGCAAGAAGCGTCTGGCCGGTCCCGGTCATGCGGTCATGCATTCGCTGTCCGCAGCCATTCGCGAAGAGCTGGAGACGGTCAAGGACCTGATCGATCTCATCGAGAGCGAGGTGCGCAACGCCGCCGCGCAGCATCGTGCGCCGCTGTCCGACAATGTCTCCCGGCTGTATGTCCAGGTCGGCCTGCTTGGCAAGACGCTGGAGATGGTTGGCCAGGAGAATGCCGGGCAGGTGTTGCAGCAGTGCCTGCCGAGCATCTCCCAGCTCCGGGAAAAGACCTTCGTACTCGAAGATCTCAGCCCCCTGGCCGACGCCTTGCTGCTCGTGGAAAGCCTGGTGGCTCATCCCGAAGGGCAGGGTTCCCTGATCGACGTTCCCCTGGAAGCCGACGATGTCCAGGTCAGTGTCGCCCACTATCAGCTCGGCGAAGCCCAGGCGTTGCTGCACCGTGAAGCCTACAAGGGCCTGACAGATGCCAAGCGCGCGATCGGCGCCTTCCTCGACTCCCGTGGCGATGCTCTGCACCTGGCCACGGTCCCCGCGCTGCTCGATACCGTACGGGGGGCGTTGTTCTTCCTGGGCAATCCACGTGCCGCTGAACTGGTACGGGCCTGTACCGGCTATATCCAGCGCTGCCTGATCGAAGGCGGCCAGGCCTGTGAGCCGGCCACCCTGGAAGTATTGGCCGACGCTCTCAGCAGCATCGAGTTCTTTGTCGAGAGTGGCGGTACCGAGGGCCAGGACGGTACGCCGGAAATCCTCGACATCGCGGCACAGAGCATTCGCGCCCTGGGTTGGACCTCGGCTGCCGCATGATGGCCTGGCAGCCCGGTTGGTTCCAGACCGCCCAGCCCGCGACCGGCTGGGTGGTCGTCCATAGCGGTCAGTCCTTTCTCTCCCAGGGCACGGACGTGCTCTTCGCCACGGACGATCCGCACGTCCAGGGCCTTGCTGGTGATCGTCATGGCTTGGGGCTCTGGCAGGATCAGCCCGTCACCTTGCTCGAACTGGATTCGCCACCGGACATCGAGGGCTGTGCCTGGCAGCCCCTGCGGCCCCTGATGCTGCAATCGCCCCATGCGCTGTTCAAGCTCCTGGGCTATGCCAATCAGATCGGTACCTGGGCACGCCAGCACCGCTTTTGCGGTCAGTGCGGCGCAGGCACCTTCGCGCTGGATGGGCAGCGTGGCTTGAAATGCCCGAATTGCCAGCTGACTCAGTATCCGCGGTTATCCCCGAGCATGATCGCCCTGATCACCCGGGGTGACGAGGTCCTGCTGGCACGATCGCCGCGCTTCGCGCCAGGGGTCTTCAGTACCCTGGCGGGTTTCGTCGAGCCGGGGGAGTCCGCGGAAGCCTGCGTGCACCGGGAGATCATGGAAGAGGTGGGTGTCACGGTAGGCAACCTGCGCTACCAAGGTAGTCAGAACTGGCCCTATCCGCACTCGCTGATGCTGGGGTACCACGTCGATTACCTGGATGGTGATATCCGCTGCCAGCCGGAAGAGATCGAAGATGCCCGCTGGTTCCACCTGAACGAGCTGCCGACGCTACCGCCGCCGTTCTCAATCTCCCGCTATCTGATCGATCTCTATCGGGTCGAACGCCTAGGCGGGACCAAACCAGTGCTGCCAGATTAGCTTGACGGTCAGCGCCAGCACCACGCAGATGAATACCGGGCGAATGAACTTGGCACCGCCAGCGATGGCGCTGCGTGCGCCCAGATAGGCACCCAGGGTCAGCGATAATCCCATGGTCAGCCCCAGTACCCAGATCACCTGACCGAGAGCGATGAACATCACCAGCGCCACGCCGTTGCTGACGAAATTCATGGTGCGTGCCACGCCGCTGGCCTTGAGTAGATCCAGGGGATACAGCAACAGGCTGCTGACGGTCCAGAAGGCGCCGGTCCCGGGACCGAACATGCCATCGTATGCCCCGAGCGTCAGGCCCTGGGGCCACTGCCGCCGTTGCGGCACGGGCGCATCGCTCAGCACTGGCGCCTTGGGCGTGCCGCCAAACAGCAGATAGAGCGCGCAGCTGAAAACCACCACCGGCAGCAGCTGATTGAGGAATTCCGCGGACAAATGGTGAGCCACCAACGCTCCGATGCCCGCGCCCACTGCGGTTGCCACCAGCGCATGTCGCCACTGGCGGGGCTGGAACAGCTTGCGGCGATAGAAGGTATAGGCGGCGGTGGCGCTGCCAAAGGTGGAGCTGAGCTTGTTGGTGCCGATGGCCAGATGGGGCGGGATGCCTGCCATCAGCAGCGCAGGAACCGTAAGCAAACCTCCACCGCCGGCGATGGCATCGATGTAACCAGCCAGGAAGGCGACCCCGGCAAGCAGCGTCAGGGTCATGGGGTCCAGGGCGAATTCGAACATGGGAGCGGGCGCCAGGTGGAACGGGGGCGCCATCATGCATCAGACGGGCGCCGCTCACCACCTGTCTGCCCGCTCGATCAATCCAAGTCCGGAAAGGGCAGGCCGACGTAGTTCTCCGCGAGGGTAGTGCGACCGGCTCTGGAGTCCAGCAGCGCACGCACCTCGGCATCCTGCACCCGCTGGGTGAAGGCATCGGTATCGGGAAAGCGATGCAGCGCCGTGGTCATCCACCAGGAAAAACGGACCGCGGCCCAGACGCGCTTGAGACAAAGTTCGGAGTAGCGCTCGAGAAAGCTGGCGTCGCCGTGGTGATAGGCCCGCTCCAGCAGCAGATGCAGATTGCGCACGTCGCCCAGGGCCAGGTTGAGTCCCTTGGCGCCGGTGGGCGGCACGATATGAGCCGCGTCGCCGACCAGGAACAGCCGGCCATACTGCATCGGTTCGACCACGTAGCTGCGGAGCGGGGCGATGCTCTTTTCCAGGGAGGGTCCGGTCACCAGTTGAGCGGCCGTCTCGGCGGGAAGCCGTGCCTTGAGTTCTGTCCAGAAGCGCTCGTCCGACCAGTTCTCCACCGAATCGCTGGCATCCACCTGCAGATAATAGCGACTGCGCGTTGCGGATCTCATGCTGCAGAGGGCAAAGCCGCGGGGATGATTGACGTAGATGAGTTCCTCGCTGGCCGGCGGGGTATCGCTCAGCAGCCCCAGCCAGCCGAAGGGGTAGACCCGCTCGTACTCGGTGAGCACACCTTCTGGAATGGTGCGGCGCGAGACGCCGTGGAAGCCGTCGCAGCCGGCGATGTAGTCGCAGTCGATCCTCAGGGCGTCGCCCGCGACCTGGCAGGTAACAGAGGGCCGTTGACCCTTGACCTCGTGGAGTTGAACCTCGCTGGCCTGGTAGAGGGTAGGAGCGCCGCTGGCCACCCGGGCGGCCATCAGGTCACGGGTCACCTCCGTCTGGCCATAGACGGTGACGCAGCGACCGCCGAGCAGATCGTTTAGGTCCAGTCGCTCGCGCTGGCCATGGATGGCGAATTCCACCCCCTCATGCACCTGCCCCTCCTGTTCCAGCCGTTCGCTGACACCTGCCTGGCGCAGCAGATCCACCGTACCCTGCTCGAGTACCCCGGCGCGGATGCGGCTGAGGACATGGTCCGCGGTCTGGCGCTCGACGATGACGTTATCGATCCCGGAGCGGGTGAGCAGCTGGCCGAGCAGCAGGCCCGATGGGCCGGCGCCGATGATGACGACTTGGGTATGCATGAAGCAGGTCCTCTTATCTGGCGTAATCGCCGTCTTCTTGTATGACTCCGGTATTTTTGAACGATTTTTTCGAGTATCGACAGGCGGTTCGTGCTGACTTTCTGGTACTTTCCAATGATTCGTGCGGCTATCGCCCAGGGGCTGACGGTGAACGACGCCTATCCACCCATTTTCAAGCTGTACGGCGAGGCTCAGGCCTGGCCGGCACCGGATCTGCTGCACTGCGAGACGATCGAGAGTCGAAGTCGGCTGCATGGCTGGTGCATCGAGAGCCATAGGCACGCGGATCTGGCCCAGTTGCTCTATGTACGCCGGGGCAGGGTGCGATTGCAGCTGGAGGATTGGCACGGCGAGCTGTCCGGGCCCTTGCTGGTGGTGCTACCCCTGCTGTGCGTGCACGCCTTCGCCTTCGATCCAGCGGTCGAAGGATTCGTGATCACCTTGCCGGTCCCGCAGCTGGAGCGCCTGAAGCAACGCTGCCAGAGAGCCGGACAGGGCCTGTTCGTCAAGGCAGAGCGCCTGGTGCTGGCCAAGGCCGACGCCCTGTGGATCGACCAGCTCGTCGGTCAGCTCGTCGCGGAATACGAAGGGCGCCGGCCTGGACGCGAAGTGCTGCTCGAAGCCCTGCTCGACAGCCTGGCGATCTGGCTCATTCGGCAACATCGACATGAGCAGGAGGTGGCCTTGCCACGCCGCGCCGAACAGCACCTGGGTCGCTTCCTGGCGCTGGTGGAGCAGCATTATCGCGAGCAGTGGAGTCTCGGCCGCTATGCGGCGGCGCTCGGTATCTCGGGCGTGCATCTGAACAGTCTGTGCCGGCAGCTGGCGGGTGCCTCGGCCCTGGCCATCGTGCACCAGCGCCTGTTGCTGGAAGCACGGCGCAGGCTGACCTATACCCAGGCATCGGTAGCGGAGGTAGCCGATCTGCTCGGCTTCGCCGACCCGGCCTATTTCTCGCGCTTCTTTCGCCGCGGCACCGGGCAGAGTCCGCTCAGCTATCGACGTCTTGCGGGCGAGGAATTGCGGCGCTGAGGCCGTCGCTGTCCGCGGCCAGGGTTTCGCCGACGCGAAGCGCCAGGGCATCCAGGTTGAAGGGCTTGGTGATCAGGGTCATGCCCGGGTCGAGATAGCCTTCCAGATGAGCGCCCTCGGCATACCCGGTGGCGAAGAGCACCCTGAGCCCGGGGCGGCGCTGGCGTGCGATCTCGGCCAACTGGCGCCCGTTCATGCCGGGCAGGCCGACATCGGAGAGCAAGAGGTCGATCGGACGCTGGCTTTCCAGCAGGGGCAGGGCGGCGCGGGCATCCTCGGCCTGCAGGGTGGCGTAGCCCAGTTCCCGTAGCAGATCCACGACCATCTGCCGCACGACGGGCTCGTCCTCCACCACCAGAACGGTCTTGCCGGCGCCGCTGGGGGTAGGGGCAGGGATGGCCACCTGGGGTGGCTCGACGTCGGCCCCCAGGTAGCGGGGCAGATACAGGCCTACGATCGTGCCCTTGCCGGGTACGGAATCAAGACGGACGTGCCCTTTGGACTGCTTGGCATAGCCGTAGATCATGGACAGGCCCAGGCCGGTGCCCTGGCCGATGGGTTTGGTGGTGAAGAAGGGATCGAAGGCGCGCGCCACGACCTCGGGCGGCATCCCGGTGCCGTCGTCGGTGACCAGCAGCGCCACGTAGTCACCGGCACTCACCGCATCCAGGCCATTGCCACTCTCGGCAAGGTAGACATTACGCGTTTCGATGCGGATGGTCCCGCCGTGGGGCAGGGCATCGCGAGCGTTGATGACCAGGTTGAGCAGGGCGCTCTCCAGCTGGTGCCCGTCCGTCAAGGCCTGCCAGAGATCCTCGTTCAGATCGAGCACCAGGACGATATCACCGCGCAGACTGCGCAGCAGCAGCTCCTCCATGGACCTGACGCTATCGTTCACGTGAATGGGCTGCAGATCGAGCGCCTGGCGCCGGGAGAAGGCGAGCAGGCGCTGGGTGAGAGCTGCCGCGCGCTGGGCGGAGCTCAACGCCGAGTGTAGGTATTGATCGAACTTGTCCTGGCGCCCGGCCTTGTGGTGGCGCTGCAGCATGTCGATGCTGCCCATGATGCCGGTCAACAGGTTGTTGAAATCATGGGCGATACCGCCGGTGAGCTGACCGACCGCTTCCATCTTTTGCGCCTGGCGCAGCTGCTCCTGCAGTTCCTGCTGCTCGGTGACATCCCGGCCCACGGCATAGATGAGGTCATCCTCGGCTGTGGCCGTCCAGTCGAGCACCCGGTAACTGCCGTCGCGCCCTCGCAGCCGTGCCCTCAGGCTCGCGGAGCCCTGCTGGCGCCCCAGGCAGCTCAGGGTATCGAACACCTGGCGCTGATCGTCGGGGTGAATCAATTCGGCCAACTGAACGCTGGCCAGGTCCGTCTCGCGTCGTCCCAATAGACGAGTGGCCGCGCTGTTGACGGTCTTCACCTCGCCGTCGGCCCGGCAGATCACCATGAGATCGTGGCTGATGCGCCACATCCGGTCGCGCTCGCGGGTCCGCAGTTCGATCTGGTGTTCGAGCTCCTTGCGCGAGCGGGTCAGGACCTCCCGCGCATCGACGATGCTCTGGATATCGGTGCAGGTGCCGAACCATTGCTCGATGCGGCCCTTGGCGTCACGTACGGGTTGCGCCCGGCCAAGTACCCAGCGGTAGCGACCCGAACGATGCCGCAGGCGGTATTCGATGTGGTAGGGCTCGCCCGTGCTGAGGCTGTGGTGCCACACCTTCCAGGTGCGCTCCTGGTCATCGGGATGGAAGACGTTGGCCCAGCCTTCGCCTTCCGTGGAGCCTTCGGGCACCCCGGTGAATTCATACCAGCGATCGTTGAAGTAGAAGTGATGGCCATCGGGCCGGGTGGCCCACACCATCTGGTCGATGGAGTTGATGATGGCGCGCAGCTGCGCCTCGTTGCGGGCCAGTTCCTGGGCTTGGCGGCGGTGGCCGCTGATGTCGATGAATAGCACCGCGAAGCGATCGCCCGGCAGCTTGTGGGCGCGTACTTCGTACCAGTGCTCGTGTTGCAGATGCAACAGGATGTCGAACTGGGTGAACTCGGCGTCGGAGTTCATGAAATCGATGTAGGCGGGCAGCAGATCGGCTTCCAGTTGCGGCAGCGACTGGCGCAGCGTCCTGCCCAGTACCTGGTCCAGCGGGATGCCGGTCAGGGTGGCGAAGATCGGATTGACCTCCAGGAAGCGGAAGTCTTCCATGAGGCCATTGGCATCCCGGATCGCCTGGGCGGTATAGAACCCCTCGCGCATGCCGTGGTAAAGCTCCTGCAGCCAGACATCCCGTTCGGTAATGGCCGCCTCATCGCGCTTGCGCTCGGTGATGTCGTAGCAGACGCCCAGGTAGCGCCCACCGCCCTGACTGTTCATCAACTGGCCACGGCGGCCCAGCCAGCGTTCCTCACCGGTATCGGCCCGACGAATACGGTATTCGAGATAGTCGAGGGCGTCGTCAGCGGGCGTCGCGGTCAGGGTACGCAGACTGCCGATGTCATTGGGATGCAACTGCCTGATCAACTCATCCAGGCCATAGCTGCGTCGCTCCGGCAGCCCCCACAGCTGGCAGAAGCCGGAAGACACGAGCAGGCGGGCTTCATCCGGCAGCAACTCGAAGGTGCCGACGCGCCCGACCTCCTGGGCCAGGCGCACGCGCTCCTCGGACACCAGCTGATCGGTTCGATCCTGCAGGACATGGGCGAAGCCGAGTACCGCGTCAGCGCTTCTCAGTGCCGTCGTGGCGACTTCCACCCAACGGGAGGCGCTGCCCTGAACGGCGATCCAGCCTGCACCGCGACCGTGGTCATCGACCAGCGACTGATGCTGGGCGGTCGCCAGGAAGGCGCTGTCCTGGCCAGCCGTCAGCAGTTCGAGCAGGAGCTGCCCCTGTGCCTGCGCAGCTGGCCAGCCGCACAGGAGCTCCGCTCCCCGGTTCCAACGCTCGATACGCCCATCGCGGTCGGTGATGACCAGGGCATGGGACGTCAGCTGCAAGAGTGCCTGCTGTTCGAGCGAAGTGATCGACATGCTGGGGTTCCGTTCAGCGAGCGCGCAATGCGGGTTATTAGGCTTCGATACCCTCGCTCAGCTGGACGTTCAGACTGCGTAGGGCATTCCAGTACTCAGGATAGGTCTTGCCCACGCATTCGGGATCCAGAATACGAATGCCCGCCACCTTGAGTCCGGCCAGGGCGAAGCACATGGCGATGCGGTGGTCGGCGTGGGTTTCGATCACGGCCTCGACCTGGCTGCCGGCCAAGGTGGGATCCGCGGCTACCAGCAAGTCATTACCTTCCACCTGGGCGAGACCGGGACGGATGGCGTTCAGGCCATCGTGCAGCGCGGCCACGCGATCGCACTCCTTGACGCGCAGGTTGGCCAGGCCCACGAAACGCACCGGGGTTTCGTTGAAAGCTGCTAGTACTGCCAGGGTAGGGATGGCGTCCTGCATCTGCGAACCGTCGATGACCGCTGGCAGCCGCGGGAAGGCCGCGATGTACTCGCGGGCCTTGGCGTCTGGCTGGGTAAAGGCAGCGTCGGCCACGCCCAGGTCGATGGTGCCACCGGTCAAGGCCTGCGCCGCCCATAGATAGGTAGCGGCAGAGGCGTCCGGCTCGATGAAATAATCCCGGGCGACGTAGCCGGTCGGTGCCACCCGCCAGGTCGCGGCGTTCAGTTGCTCGACCTCGGCACCAAAGGCGTGCATGGCCGCCACGGTGAGATCGATGTAGCCACGGGCGCCGATATCGCTGCCGAGCAGGGCAACCTCCACGGGCGCTTCACCCAGCGCTGCCAGCATCAGCAGCGCGGAGACGTATTGGCTGGAGAGGCCGGCATCCACCTCGAAGCGGCGCGCCGTGAGACGCCCTTGGCCAGTGACCGTCACGGGAGGGCAGCCCGTCGGGGCTGCCACCTGGATGCCGTTGGCACTCAAGGTGTCCAGCAGGGGCGCGAGAGGGCGCTTCTGCATGTAGGCGTCGCCCGTCAGGGTGACGGTGCCATCGATGGTGGCGACCGCCGCGGTCAGGAAGCGGACCGCGGTGCCAGCGTTACCCAGGAACAGGGGTTGCGTCGGCTGCTGCAGGCGCCCGCTACTGGTCACCACGAAGGTAGTGGCGTCCGGTTCATCGATGGTCACCCCCATCAATCGCAACGCCTCGGACATGTGCCGGGTATCGTCACTCTTGAGCGCGCCGGTCAGGCGGCTAGTGCCCTTGGCCAAGGCCGCCAGCAAGAGCGCCCGGTTGGTGATGGACTTGGAGCCGGGAGGGGCGATTCGTCCGTGCAGCGCGGATTTGGTAGGGGTGACAACGATGTAGGGTCTGGCGGACATGGGGGCTCCAAGCAACTTCGCGACAGCCATGGCGGCGGGCCGCAACAGGGGCGCCATGATGCCATTTCAGGGCATGCAACCCCAAGCATCTGATATTAATACCACCCCTATATGCAAACACCTATTATCCCTGAACCTTCCCTGTCACAAACAGGTAATCAAGGCAGGGTAGTGCTAGCAGCTTTCTACCAGAGGTTGCTGCCATGTCTCTTGTTCGTCCTGACCGTCGTCGTGTCCTGCAGGGACTAGGCGCTACGTTATTGCTACCTGCCTTCGGGGCTCGTACCTGGGCAGCGCCTGCAGGGCGACCAGCCATAACCGATGGGATTCAGGCCGGAGATGTCATGGACGGCCGTGCCCTCATCTGGAGTCGCACGGATCGGCCGGCACGGCTGCTGGTGGAGTGGGATACCCAGGCGAGCTTTCGCTCGGCGCACAAAGCGGCGGGGCCGGTCACCACGGCGGCCCAGGACTACACCGCCCGCGTCGATCTGGCGGGGCTGCCGGCTGATCAGCAGATCTTCTACCGCGTCCGCTTCGAGGATCTGGATACCGGTGCCCTCAGCGAGCCCATTGCCGGCCACCTACGTTCGGCACCCACTCAACGCCGCGATATTCGTTTCGTCTGGGGTGGCGACACCGTGGGGCAGGGCTTTGGCATCAACCCCGACATCGGCGGCATGCGTATCTATAGCGCCATGCGCGAGCGGCGTCCGGATTTCTTCCTGCACAGCGGCGACACCATCTATGCGGACGGCCCCGTACCAGCACAGCTGACGGTTGAAGAAGGGCGCATCTGGCGCAATATCACCACAGAAGCCAAGAGCAAGGTGGCGGAAACGCTGGACGAATTCCGCGGCAACTATCGCTATAACCTGATGGATACCCATCTGAAGCGATTCAATGCCGAAGTCCCGCAGGTGTGGCAATGGGACGATCACGAGACCACCAACAACTGGTCGCCAAGCAAGACGCTGGACGATCGCTACCAGGTCAAGGACATCAAGGTCCTGAGCGGTCGGGCACGTCAGGCGTTTCTGGAGTACGCGCCCATGCATGGCGTGTCGGCCGACGGGGCAGGGCGCATCTACCGCAAGATCGCCTACGGCCCGCTCTTGGACGTGTTCGTCCTGGATATGCGTAGCTATCGCGCGGGTAATGACAGCAACCTGGGCAGCGAGGAGGGCGGTCCTGGTGCTTTCCTAGGGGCTGAGCAACTGGAGTGGCTCAAGAAGGAGCTGCAAGGGTCCACCGCGACCTGGAAGATCATCGCCGCTGATATGCCCATCGGCCTGCAGGTCCCGGACGGCAAGGATGTGCAGGGTCAGGCGCGCTGGGAAGCCATCGCCAATGGCGATCCCGGTGCACCCAAGGGGCGGGAGCTGGAAATGGCTGACTTGCTCCGCTTCATCTCTCGCCAGAAGATCCGCAATACCGTCTGGCTGACCGCGGACGTGCATTACTGCGCCGCTCACCACTATCACCCCAACGGGGCTGCCTTCCAGGAATTCGAGCCTTTCTGGGAATTCGTGGCAGGACCGCTCAATGCGGGTAGCTTCGGCCCCAATCCACTGGATGCCACCTTCGGCCCCGAGGTCGTTTTCCAGAAAGCGCCGCCTCAGGCCAATACATCCCCCCTGGGAGGCTTTCAGTTCTTTGGCGAAGTGGAGATCGAGGGCGAATCCGCTGTTCTGACCGTCACCTTGCGTGATCAGGATGGACGCTCCCAATTCACCCAGCAGCTCCATCCCGTGCCAAGTAATACCACCCCTATATAAGCAATTTAGTTATCGAAACCCTACGCAGGGTAATCAAGGAAGAGGGTAAATTCGCGCAAATGCTACAATCTGGTAGTTATCAGGTTGGAGTCGGTTATGCACGAAGACATCAAGAGCGCGTTCGAAGATCTCAAGCGAAGTATCGAGACCTTCAATGAGCGGTGGCCCAGTAAAGTGATAGCCGCGCGGGCGTGGCGATTGCCCTTGCTGGCGCAGCAGCGTGTGCCTGACCACATCGCGGCGGAGTCTTTCGAGGGCGCCGCCGCCGTGGAACTCACCCGCGATGCCTTGCTGGCGTTCCATCTGCAACCGGGGCAGGCGCCGGGTACCGTCAGTCGTCTGCCAGGTTATATCGCCTTGGCCGAGCCCTTGATGGAAGAGATCCTGGCCATCAACACCTGCAAGGCTGCCTTTAGCGAGGCGATCGAGCAGACACGCCTGGAACTGGAACTGGCTCCTGAAGCGCGGCCGCGAATCATGCGCAAGGCCTTGGGTGGCGCTTTCAATACCAAGCAGCTGATCCGCAAGGTGCATGGCTTTCCCGACCCGGTGCGGCAGCTGACCTTTACCTGGGCCGGTCATACGGCGGGAGGAGAGCGGGTGAAGGTGGCCAAGGTACGGGAGCAGCTAAAGACCCTGGCCATGGCACGCGCCGACCGTGAGCGGATCGCCCTGGATCGCACGCCGGAATGGCAGGAACACCAGACGCTCAATCGCATGGCCGACGACGACATCCTGGTTCGGCACAAGAAAATCGCCCCGCATCCTCGGGCGATGCTTTGGTTCGGCGAGGAAAGCCGTTACGACGCCATGATCCACGCCAACCTGCCGGTCTTCGTGGTACCGGCCCAGGATGGCATGCAGGTCGTCGATCTGCGGGACTTCGACCGCACCCAGCGCGGGGCGCTGCGACCCGACATCAAGCCGCGTCGCGAAGTGCTGGCTACACGACTGTTGTACCTGCCGACCGATAATCCGGAGCGGCCATTGGCCCAGCGCAACAATGAAGCCACGCTCAAGCGATCGACCTACAGTCGCTGACCATTCCGGAAACCGATGGCGTTACCGGGCGGGTAGATGTCGTAACCAGATCCTTCATTTCCGAGTGAAAAGGTAACGAAATCCTATGGCCGGGCTAGCTTCGTTTTGGAGCTGAATTGATAAAAATCAGTAAATTCAGCAACTTACAAATGTTGGCACAGTGCCTGCTTTATTATTGGCACAAGAACAACAAGATGCGCCGCTAACAGCCCACAACAAAAACAAGATGGCCAAGGCTCGCGAACCGATCATTTTGGAACGCTCCAGAGCGACCAAAGTAATCTGTTCACTTCCCACCTCTGGTGGGGCGTACTAAAGATCGATGACGTTGACGTCCGACAACAAAAACAAGAGGACAGCAGACGTACTTGGATGAGGGAGCCCTAGGGCTCCCTTTTTTCATGCCTGCAAGAAAGCTTCGCGCCGATTTCAGTGGTGCTTACAGCGCACCGCAACCAGTCGGCTATGACTCCTATGGCGAAATCCCACGTTGCGCCTTTCAGAACAGTCCCTGGTCAAGGACCAGTGTCGCGCCTTGCTACCGGACCTTATCCGACACTCCGTACCTTGTTGACCTATGCTCCAGAAAGGGTGTCGCCAGGCCGCTGGTGGCAGATCTTGAATCGAGAGAGGACGGCTTCTGGTGAGTCTGAAGGTGATGGTAGTCGGCGCGTATGGGAATTTCGGTTCCATCATCAGCCGTCGCCTGGCGCGAGTGGACGGAATCGAGCTCACGCTGGCAGGGCGCGCGGCGCAGGTGGCTGTATTGGCTCAGGAGCTTGGCACCAGATTCTGGCAGGGTGATGCGTTGAGCCCCAACTTCGCTGAAGCCTTACGAACCTTTCAGATAGGTCTTGTCATTCATACAGCGGGGCCTTTCCAGGGACAGAGCTATGCGGTCGCCAGGGCTTGTATCAAAGAGGGTGCACACTATTGCGATCTGTCCGACGCTCGTGAATTCGTCGCGGGTATTACCCAGCTCGATGAGGCCGCTCGTGCCCGAGGGGTAGCGATTCTTAGCGGTTGCAGTTCCGTACCTACATTGTCTGCAGCCGTCATCGATGCCTACCTGGCCAGAACAGCTGGCGATTTTCGGCCAGAGGAGCTGTGCTACGGCATCACCTCATCAGCCAAAATGCCTGGGCTTTCCACGGTCCAGGGTGTGCTCAGCTACGCTGGGAGTCCCATTCCGCAGCAGCGAAATGGACGATTGGAGCAGGTACCAGGCTGGTATGGTCTGGAATGGGTACCTATAAGGGGTATTCGAGGTCGACGCCTCGTGGCGGATGTGGATGTACCCGACATGGCAGTCTTCCCGGAACGTTATGGCCTGCGGGACATCCGCTTCAAAGCTGGTCCCGGTCTGGCACTGGGTACGCTGGCCAACCACCTGTTGGCACGGGCTGTCCGGAGCGGACTGGTAAGCAGACCGAGGGAGATTGCCGGTCAGTTGCACCGCCTTGGGCAACGGTTCGAAACGTTCGGCACTGGCAAGAGCGCCTTCTTTCTGGAATTGGGCGGTTTGCTTGGCAATCAGCCGGCGAGTTACCGTTGGGAGTTGCTGGCCACCCACAACAAGGGACCCGAAATTCCATGCTGTGCAGCCATTGCTCTGGCTCGCAAGATGGCCGCAGGCTACCAGCCCACATCAGGGGCTCGGGTCTGTGTGGGAGAAATAGGCCTGCAAGAATACCTTGAGGCGATAGGGCCTTCGTTCATCACGATCACGGAGTGGTCGCGATGACCTACCTGTTGTTGAAGTACCTGCATATCCTGGCCGCGGTGTTTTTATTTGGCTTCGGCATGGGTTCCTATCTCTATTTGATCGCAGCTACACGCAGCCGCACACCGCAGGTCATCACCCATGTCGCGCGTATGGTGGTGTTCTTCGATACCTGGATCACCACGCCGGCTGGCTTCCTGCAGCTGGGTACAGGTATTGCGCTGGTTACCCTGATGGGGTTGTCACCATTCGCCAGCTGGGTATTCGCCTCGCTCGTGTTGTTTTTCGCGGTAGGAGCTCTCTGGTTACCGGTGCTCTGGTTGCAGGGCCGAATGTTGAAGCTGGCCCGGCAGGCTACTGAGCGTGGTGAATTGCTGGGCGCCGATTTCCAGCGAGCTTATGCCTGGTGGTTCTGGATGGGTATAGCCGGCTTTCTGGGGATGTTCATCATCCTGCTTATGATGGTCACCAAGCTCTATCCTCATCAGTTGCTGACCTTGTAGCGTCACCCATTTGGGACCGGCTTTGGCGCATCGCCCATCCTTGATCTATCGTGTTCGCAGCCCATCAGCTGCGGATGCCTCCCCATGAGCCCAACGAAGACCCTGCCTGCCCAATGGCTCAACGAGCCGACGCATTGGTCCGACACGGATGGCCTGCTGCACATAAGAACCGATAGCGGGACCGACTTCTGGCAGAAGACCCAATACGGCTTCGAGCGTGACAGTGGGCATTTCCGCGGCTTCACGGCCGGTGAGGATTTCACGGCGCAGGTACGGATCACCGGGACCTTTACCGAGCTGTACGACCAGGCCGGCCTGATGGTAAGGCAGGGGAGCGAGCGCTGGTGCAAGACGGGGCTCGAGATCAACGACGGCATCGCGCATCTGGGTAGCGTCCTGACCTTGGGGCATTCCGACTGGGCGCTCGGGCCGATGCCCGATGCCGTCCGGGGTTTCTGGCTGCGGATGACGCTGCATGAGCAAGTGCTGCGCATCCAGTATTCCCTGGACGGGGTGGCCTGGCCGCTGTTGCGGCTGTGCCGGTTCGCGAGCGGAGAGGGCGCGGCCCTGGAAGTCGGCCCCTATTGCTGCTCGCCGCAGCGTGAAGGTCTGGAGGTCAGCTTTGCCGACCTCCAGATCGGGCCAGCGATCGTCAAGGAACTGCACGACCTGAGCTGACCGCATGGCGATCAGCTCATCCAGTTGCCACCGTCGACGTTATAGGTCTGGGAGACTATGAAGTCGCTGTCACTGGAGGCCAGGAATACCGCCATGCCGACCAGGTCTTCCGCGGTTCCCATGCGGCCATAGGGTACGGCTTCGCCGACCAGACGTTTCTTCTCGCCCAGCGGACGCTGTTCGTAATGGGCGAAGAGGGCGTCTACGCCTTCCCAATGTTCGCCATCGACCACCCCTGGAGCGATGGCATTGACGTTGATGCGGTGCTTGATGAGATCGAGCCCAGCCGATTGGGTAAGGCTGATCACCGCGGCTTTGGTCGCGCAATAGATGGCGACCAGGGGTTCGCCGCGGCGGCCCGCCTGGCTGGCCATGTTGATGATCTTGCCACCGTGGCCCTGGGCGATCATCTGGCGGGCCGCGGCCTGCAGGGTGAAGAGAGGACCAGCCACGTTGATGGAGAACAGCCGGTCATAGCTTTCCCGGGAGATCTCGACGATGGGGGCCAGATCGAACAGGGCAGCGTTGTTGACCAAGATGTCGAGCTTGCCCGCAGTGGCGACCACCTGGGTGATGGCGGTATCGATCGAGGCCTGGTCAGTGACATCCATGGCCAGGGCATAGGCACCTTCGCCCAGCTCTTCGGCGGTCTCGCGTGCTCTTTCGATATTGATATCGGCAATGGCTACCGTCGCGCCTTCCCTGAGGTAGGCCTGGGCGAAGGCCTTGCCGATTCCGCGGGCGGCCCCGGTGATGAGGGCGCTCTTTCCTTCCAGTCTGTTCATGATCTTGCTCCGATCAGCGAGGCCGGCCGCGCGAGTCATTAGTGCAGCGGGCGGCGGCCTCTTGGGTAGAGGGGCGTTACTTGAAGTAGCCCGCGCGTTTCATCTCGCGTGTCGTCGAAGTCTGGGCGGCATTGAGGGCCTGTTCGACGCTCATCTGGCCGGTGAGGGCCGCGGAGAACAGCTTGCCGACCGAGGTGCCGATGGCCTGGAATTCGGGGATGGTCACGTACTGGATGCCGACATAGGGCACCGGCTTGGCCGAGGGATGGGCCGGATCAGCGTGCTGCATCATGTCCAGGGTGATCTTGGCGAAAGGCGCAGCGGTCAGGTAAGCCTGGCTGTAGGTGGACTGCCGAGTGCCCGGCGGCACATTGGTGATGCCATCCTGCTCGGCCACCAGCTGGATGTATTCCTTGGAGGTCGCCCAGGTGATGAAGGTCTTGGCAGCCTCCTTGTGCTTGGCACTGGCAGGAATCGCGAGCGACCAGGCATACAGCCAGGAAGATCCCTTGTCTGTTACCTCCTGGGGCGAGGCGGCGAAGCCGACCTGGTCGGCTACCTTGCTCTGGGTCCTGTCGGTGGTGAAGGAGCCGGCCACGCTCGCATCCACCCAAAGAGCGCACTTGCCGCTGTTGAACAGCGCCAGGTTTTCATTGAAGCCATTACTGGACGCCCCGGGTGGGCCGTACTTCTTCATGTTTTCGACATAGAAATTGGCCGCCGCGGTCCATTCCGGACTGGTCAGCTCGGGGTGCCATTGCTCGTCGAACCAGCGCGCACCGAAGGCGTTACCCATCAGGCTGAGCAGGGCGACATTCTCACCCCAGCCGGCCTTGCCCCTCAGGCAGAGTCCGTACTGGTCCTTGTCTGGCTGGTTGAGCTTGCTGGCGAAGTCGGCGAGTTGCGACCAGGTCGGCTTGTCCGGCATCTGCAGCCCGGCCGCCTTGAAAAGGTCCTTGCGGTAATAGGTGACCGTGCTTTCACCATAGAATGGCAGGGCATAGAGGTGGTCCTTCACCGACAGACCCTGACGAACTGCGGGGAAGATATCCTCGACGTCGTAGCTGGCCGGTAGGTTGTCGAGCGGCTCCAGCCAGTTCTTGGCGCCCCACAGCGGTGTTTCGTAGGTGCCGATGGTCAGCACATCGAACTGGCCGCCGCCGGTGGTGATATCGGTCGTCAGCCGCTGCCGCAACACGTTCTCTTCGAGCACTACCCAATTGAGCTTGATGTCGGGATGCTGCTTTTCGAATACCTGTGACAGACGCTGCATGCGCACCATGTCGCTGTTGTTGACGGTGGCAACGGTTACGGATTCGACAGCCTGAGCGACACCGGTCAATCCGAGACCGGCCAACAGCAGCAATGCGCAGGGGCGCTTCATTGTTTTCTCTCCGTGACTGCCGCAACGGCAGCTTGTTGTTGTTATGCATCGTGGGTCGCCGATGGAAATTTGATTTCAACCTGGCGGCTGGAGATGATTACAACAGCAGCACCCAAGCCCTTGCTAACTGGCCATTGACCGGGTGCCGATACTTTTTTGACCGGCAGTGCCTAGGTGTCGCAGATCAAAAAAGCATCGATAGGCTCAGGCAGGGTAGAACGGCCCATAACAAGCAGAGGTGGCACCGTGAAGGCTTCCGCCTTCCTCGAAGCGCGGCCGGCAGAGCTGGAAGTGATCCTGTCCGCGCCCGACCAGAGCTTTCGCTGGTACGAGCACGACTATCCCTATGCCTTGGCGCGCTGGAATCACCATCCGGAATACGAGATCCATCTGATCCGCCAGGGTAGCGGACGGCTACTGGCCGGCGACTATGTTGGGCCGTTCGCGGCCGGCCACGTGGCCATGATCGGTCCTGACCTACCGCACGATTGGATTGGTGATCTGCCGCCCGGTGAGATATTGACCGGTCGTGACGTGGTCATCCAGTTCAACGGCGAGCTGTTGCGCTCGCTGAGCGCCTTGGCTCCCGAGCTTGGCGACTATCTACCTTTGCTGGAACAGGCCAGGCGCGGCCTGGAGTTCAGCGGTGACACGGCCCGGCAGGCCGCCGAACTGATCGAGGGGATCGGCCAGGTACAGGGCGCCGCGCGGCTGCTCAAGCTCTTCGCCTTGCTTGGCTTGCTGATCAAGGCGCCGACCAGCGAGATGTCGGTCTTGGCGAGTGCCTGTTATGCACCGGCCCTGGATGCCCGCAGTTCCGCACGTGTCCATCAGGCGTTCGACTATCTGCTGAGCGAACTCACCGAGGATATCCGGCTGCCGGTGATCGCCAAGCGCGTTGGCATGAGCGAGGCAGGCTTTTCGCGGTTTTTCAAGAAGGTCACGGGCCACGGCTTCATCGAACTGGCGCGCAAGCTGCGTATTCAGCGGGCCTGTCGTTTGCTGCTGCAGGCGGAGCTGTCCATCGCGACCATCTGCTTCGAGGTGGGTTACGCCAATCTGTCCAACTTCAACCGGCATTTCCGGAACGAGATGGGACAGACGCCGAGCCAGTATCGACGGGCACTGGTCGGGAGCAGACGCCAGCCGTGAGCCGAATGGGCGAGGGCGGGTGAGGGTGGTTGCGTCTCAAGCTGGACGCTGGCGTACCTGATCGTCGAACGGCCAGGTACGCCAGATAGCGGCTTATTCCGCGCTGGACGGCTTCGCCCAGAGGTTGATGTCGCCTTCGACCGCATGGGTATCGATCTCGGCCAGTTCCTCGGCGGTAAAGGCCAGGTTGTCCAAAGCCGCCACGTTTTCCACGATCTGCTCAGGCCGACTGGCACCGATCAGAGCACTGGTGACGCGCGGATCGCGCAGGGTCCAGGCCAGGGCCAGCTGCGCCAGGCTCTGGCCACGGCGCTTGGCGATGGCATCCAGGGCACGGACCCGGGCCAGGTTCTCGGCAGACAGATGACCTTGCTGCAGTGACTGGCCACCGGGCTGGTTGACCCGGGCTTCCGCTGGTACGCCGTTGAGGTACTTGTCGGTCAACAGCCCCTGGGCCAGCGGCGTGAAGGCGATTACGCCACTGCCGATTTCCTCGGTCGCATCCAGCAGATCCTTTTCGATCCAGCGATTGAGCAGGTTGTAGGCCGGCTGATGAATCAGCAGCGGGATCTTCCAGTCGGCCAGCAGCTTGGCCATTTCGCGGGTCTTGGTTCCCGAATAGGAGCTGATGCCGATATAGAGCGCCTTGCCTTGCTGGACCGCCGTGGCCAGGGCGCTGGCGGTTTCCTCCAGCGGCGTGTGCTCGTCGAAACGGTGGGAATAGAAGATGTCGACGTAATCCAGCCCCAGGCGCTTGAGGCTCTGGTCCAGACTGGCCAGGACGTATTTGCGCGAGCCGCCACCTTGGCCATAGGGGCCGGGCCACATGTCCCAGCCGGCCTTGCTGGAGATGATGAGCTCGTCGCGGTAGGTGGCGAAGTCTTCACGCAGCAGCCGACCGAAATTGATCTCGGCGCTGCCGTAAGGCGGACCGTAATTGTTGGCCAGGTCGAAGTGATTGATGCCCAGGTCGAAGGCGGTGCGCAGCAAGGCGCGTTGGCGATCCAGCGGCGTGGTGTCGCCAAAGTTGTGCCACAGACCCAGGGACAGCGCCGGCAGCACGAGACCGCTGCGGCCGACACGGCGGTAAGGAATACGGTCATAACGATCGGATGCGGCTTGATAAGCCATTTAAAACTCCTCGGGATGAAATAGTTGTTGGAAGCCCAGGACGTTCGCGCATGGTGACATAGCAGAGGCGCGACAACCGCAACGAGGTCCGGCAAAAAGACGCTATCCGATTAAAGCGGCCGACGACGTCTTGCACAAATGAGTGCTGCGGAATTTGCGGTGCAGGTGTGTGGCAAGCGGCGATCCGAATCCCTGGAGGCGCAATGTCAGGCAAAATGGCCGGATCGTAGGGAATGGAAGAAAGCAGCCAACGTGAAAAGGCCGACACTCGGTGCAGCGCTCCATAACCACAACTTCGCATAATGTATATTATGTTAAATTGGATATGGAACGGTGCTGGCCACTGCCCTTTGCCATCCATTAAGCCACTGCCTTTCTCCCTTACTGCCAGACCAGTCTCGGCTTTGGCTTCCCTACCCTCACGTTGTCGATCAACGTGATTTTTCATTGCGGCGATTGCTGCTTGTGACGAATCTTCGCTGTGCGAACAAAACCGTCTTTGGCTTGCGAGGTTGCCTTCGCTAGTCAGGCCGCTGAAGAATCGCTGGACCTCTACACAGCTGCAGAACAATTTCCCGCCGGCATCCAGTATCACCCGCACGCATCGCTGCTCAGCTTTTCTACTCAAGATCGTTCAGCGACGATCCTGAAGACGTGCCGGTTACCGACCGCGTCTTCTGGATCTTTCAGTTCACCGCTGAGCGTTCTGGCTGCTTGCCGCCAGTCATCCTGCCAAGGTCTGCTCCAGGCGCTGCAAACGTTCCTGGTAAACCCGACGCGCCGCTAATGCATCTTCCAGCGTTACGGCGACAAAGCGTGCCTTCTGATTCGGCTGCAGCTGGCCGATCAGGTCCAGGTCACTGCTGATGACCGTGCCAATCATGGCGTAGCCGCCACCCGACACGGCGTCTCGATGCAGGACGATGGGTTCGAGGCCCGCCGGTACCTGGATCGACCCAATGGGATAACAGCTGTCGACGATGTTGGACGGATCCGAGCCGGCCCCAAAGGGCTGCTCGCGTGGCGTGAATTCCAGCGGTCGGCCGCCCTTGAAGCGATAACCGATGCGGTCGGCTTCGGAGCCTACTGTCCAGGTATCGGCGAAAAAAGCTTCGGCCGCGTCCGCGGTCAGGCGGTGATGGTAGAGACCAGGCACGACACGCAGGATCACCTCGCCACCGCAAGCCGGCACCAGATCGCCTGGCAACCGGGCTCCAGGCTTGGCGCCTGTCGTCGGGGTTCCGACAGTCAGTTCGTCTCCTGCGGCGAGACGTCTACCCTGGAAGCCACCGAGCCCACCCAAGGTATAGGTCGAGCGACTGCCCAGCATCTCGGGCACGTCAAAGCCTCCGGCCACCGCCAGATAGCCACGGGCGCCGGCCTTGAGATAATCGAACTTGAGCACCTGACCCGCTCGCACGGTGAAGGCCTCATCCAAGGGCATCTCGGCGCCGTCCAGGCGTGGCGTCATACGCGCGCCGCTCAAGGCCACCAGGGCGTCTTCGGCGAATTGCAGCTCCGGTCCGAGCAAGGTGCATTCCAATGCCGCAGCGCCGGCGGCATTACCCACCAGCAGATTGGCGACGCGCAAGGCATAGCTGTCCATGGCACCAGACGGCGGGATGCCCAGGTGATAGTAGCCTTCGCGACCGAGATCCTGAATCGCGGTGGCCAGGCCGGGTTTGAGTACCTTGATCATGCCGGCTCCTCCATCAGGGTGCGCGGATAGCCACGGGGATCGTCGAGAAAGGCGTCCAGGGAAAAGTCCACCGGACGGATATTCAGGGTGAAGCTACCCTCCTCTACCTCGGCCAGCATCCGGTCGTATTCGGCCCGGTCGATGGCGCGGAAGCGGACGATGTCGCCGGGCCGGAAGAACACCATGTGCTCCTGCAGATAGTCGAGACGTTGGGCTGGATCGTAGATGGGCGCCGGCGTCACACCGAACATCTGGTAGCCACCAGCGCCGCGTACCGAATAGATGCAGCCGAAGCAGCCGCCGTGACCGAGGGTCTGCTTGGGTGTATCGGTACGTGGCCGCAGGTATTTGGGTACCTGCAGCTGGCGCTCGCGCTCCACCATCTGGAACATGAACGGCAGTCCGGCCACGAAGCCCACCATGGACACGAACCAGGGCGCGCCGCTGTGGGCCGCGATAAAGGCCTCGACATCGGCCAGGCCGTTGATGCGGGCGGCATATTCCAAGTCCGTGGCGGACGGATCCTGGTGGCGATCGCGAAAGCGCATCAGCGTGTCGTGGGTCCAGGGATCGTTGTAGAGCACCGGGATCTCGATCATGCGGGTGGCCAGTTGGCGCTCGGCTACTGCCAGGGCCTCTACACCCTGGACCGCCGCCAATAGCTGGTCGGGCGGCAGCACATCGGGATCGAAACGGATCTGAAAGGAGGCGTTGGCCAGGCAGATGTCGTGGATGCCTGGCAGCTGCAGCTCCTGCACCGCGCGGGTCATGGCCAGGCCGCGGAAAAAGGCTTCCAGGGACATGCTGTCGGACACTTCGACGAACAGGTGCTCGTCGCCGCCGAAGCTGTAGCGGATATCGGTCGTCATGCGGGAATCTCCTCGGCCAGCCAGTGTTCCAGGGTACCGGTATCGAAGCGGGCTTCAATCACCCAGGGCTCGTCCAGCAGGCGTCGATGCAAGGTTGCGGTGGTAGCCATGCCGGTGAGGCGCAGTTCGTCCAACGCCTGACGCGCACGGGCCAGCGCCTCGCGACGGTCGGCGCCATGGGCGATGAGCTTGGCCAGCAGCGAATCGTAGTACGGTGGTACCCGGTACCCTGCGTAGAGATGACTGTCGACGCGGATGCCCGCGCCACGCGGCCACTGGAGACGCTCGACCGTCCCGGGACTGGGAAAGAAATTGCGCGCCGGGTCCTCGGCGTTGAGTCTCAGCTCGATGGCGGCACCCTGCAGGTAGATATCCTCCTGGCGCAGCGCCAGAGGTTCGCCCGCGGCGATGCGCAGCATGGCCTGGACCAGGTCGATGCCGGTGACCATCTCGCTGATCGGGTGCTCCACCTGGATACGGGTGTTCATCTCGATGAAGTAGAACTCGCCACTGGCTTCATCGAACAGGTATTCCAGGGTGCCTGCGCCGCGATAGCCAAGGCTTTCGGTCAGCCGTACCGCACTGGCACAGAGGGTTTCGCGTTGCACGGCGGTCAGAACCGGTGACGGCGCCTCCTCCATGAGTTTCTGGCGACGGCGCTGCAGTGAACATTCGCGTTCGAACAGATGCACCGCGCGCTGACCATCACCCAGGATCTGTACCTCTATATGGCGGGCACGCTCGACGAAGCGTTCCAGATAGAGGGCGCCGCTGCCAAAGGCGCTCTGGGCCTCGCGCTGGGCGATGGGAAATTCCCGGGCCAGCTCGTTGGCATCCCGGGCCAGACGAATGCCCCGGCCTCCTCCGCCTGCCGAAGCCTTGATCAGCAAGGGGTAGCCCACGGCCTCGGCGGCGACCACAGCGGCGTCTATATCGACCGGCTCGGTTTCAGAGCCGGGTACCACGGGGACGCCAGCGGCCAAGGCGGTCCGTCGCGCCTCGGCCTTGTCGCCCATGCGGCGGATGATGTCGCCCGAAGGGCCGACGAAGATGGCACCCGCCTCCTCCACCGCGTCGGCGAAGGCGGCGTTCTCGGCAAGAAAACCGTAGCCGGGATGGACCGCATCGGCGCCACTGTCCCGCAGGGCAGCGAGCAGCGCCTCGATATTCAGGTAACTGCGATCCGCCCGCGCCGGGCCGATCACCACCACGGCGTCGGCCTGCCGAGCTGCCAGCGAATCCTGATCAGCCTCGCTGCAGGCCAGTACGGTTTCGATGTTCAGGGCCTTGGCGGCGCGCAGGATGCGCACGGCGATCTCGCCACGATTGGCGATCAGCAGACGGCGGATCCTCCCTGCCGCCGAGCTCACGAGGCCGCTCCGGTCAGAGTGGCCACCAGCTGACCCGGCTCGACCGGATCACCGTCCTCGACCGCGAAAGCCGTCAGGGTCCCATCGACTTCGGCATGGACCTCCGAGAATTGCTTCATCACTTCGACGAGACCGATCACGGTGCCGGCGGTGACGGTTTCGCCGACATCCACATAGGGCGCGGCATCGGGCGTGGGTTTGCGATAGAACGTCCCGGGCAGGGGTGAAAGCACCGAATGTTCGGCCATGACGATTCCTCTTCTAGGCGATGTTGTCGGAAAGGCAGGCGTAGCCAATGGATGAAGGACCCGGCGTCTCAGGCGCCGGTGTCGAACGCGGAACTAGCCGGCGCTGGGTGCGCGGACGGCGATGCCGGCCGCGTCCAGCCGCTGGCGAATGGCCTGGGCCAGGCCTAGCGCACCAGGGGTATCGCTGTGCAGGCAGATGGATTCGAAGGCCACCTCGACCTCGCCCCCTTCCACCGTGGCGACTCGGCCCTGCTGACAGGCACGCAGTACCCGGTCTGCCACCGCCTGGGGATCGAGAGCACCCATGCGCCGCACCAGGACGATGGAGCCGCTGGCGTCGTAGTCACGGTCGGCATAGAACTCGCGCACCAGCGGCTGCCCCAGTTCACGGCCGACCCGCCAGGTGGCTGAGTTGGGCAGGCAATAGAGCAGCAGCTCGGGCTCCAGCCGCTGCAGCGTCTCCACCAGCAGCCGGGCGGCCACTTCGTCCCGCGCAAGGTGCATGAACAGTGCGCCATGGGGCTTGAGGTGTTGTAGCCGCAGGCCATGCAGCCGGGCGAATTCACGCAGGGCGCCGAGCTGGTAGACGATGTCGGCCACCAACTCTTCGGCGGGCATCTGCAACGGACGACGACCGAAGCCCACCAGATCGCGATAGCCCGGATGGGCACCGATGGCCACCTGGCGCGTCTTGGCCTGTAGCACGGTGCGCTGCATGAGACTGGGATCACCGGCATGGAAGCCGGTGGCGATGTTGGCGGAGCTGACCAGGTCGAGCAGTTGGTCGTCCACCCCGTCGCCCAGCGTCCAGGCGCCGAAGCCCTCGCCCATGTCGGAATTGAAATCCACTTCGATCATTGCGGTATTCCCTGGCAGCGGTGCGTTGTCCTTGACCTTAGGACTGCCCTGCCCCCTTGGGAAGATTTATTATCCAAAGCCCAGCGTTCGGAAAAATCGATACCCAAGGACGATCGCCATGGCCCTTACCCTGCGTCAGCTGCGTTACTTCACCGCGACCGCCGAACTGGGGCAGATCTCCCAGGCGGCCATTCACCTGAACATTTCCCAGTCGGCTGTTACCAGCGCCATTCAGGAGCTGGAGGGACTGCTGGGCGCCAGTCTGTTCGTCCGCTCGGCCCAGGGCATGGCGCTGACCGATGCCGGCCGGCACTTCCTCAATCATGCCTACGGCATCCTGCGCGGGGTGGATGACGCCCTGAGCAGCGCCCTGCCCGACCACCGTGCCAGCGGCGAACTGCGTATCGCCGCCAGCTACACGGTGATCGGCTACTTCCTGCCCCACCACCTGCAACGCCTGGCGCAGCTCTATCCCGAAGTACGAGTGGCGGTCCATGAGCAGGAGCGTCAGGCCATCGAGGAAGCCCTGCTGGACAAGCGTATCGACATGGCGGTGGTGCTCACCGCCAACCTGACCCACGAGGACATCGTTTCCGAAACGTTGTTCAACTCCGAGCGCCGCCTCTGGCTACCCAGCGGCCATCCGCTACGGGACCATCCCAACGTCAGCCTGGCCGACGTCGCCCGCGAGCCTTATATCCTGCTTACCGTCGACGAGGCCGAACAGAGCGCGAGGCGCTATTGGCGCCAGGCGGGTCATGAGCCCCAGGTACTGCTGCGCACCAGTTCGGTAGAAGCGGTGCGCAGCATGGTGGCCAATGGCAGCGGCGTGGCCATCCTCTCCGACCTGGTCTATCGTCCTTGGTCGCTGGAAGGCAAGCGGCTGGAAACGCGTACGCTGGTGGAGCCCATCACGCCGATGAGCGTGGGCCTGGCTTGGCACCGTGAACGGCCGTTGACGCCAGCCATGCAGGCCTTTCGCAGCTACTTCCACAGCGCCTTTCTCGCGCCCCAGCAGATAGGGGCGCGGCGTTGATTCCGGGCCTGATTTGAGCGAGTCCGTCCAATCGGCGCTCTAATCGATAAGGTAACTGCGTCGAGCCTAAAAATCCTCACGGTCGAAAGGATTCTAGAGAATATCCTTATCGGTTTAGCAGAATCCTCATGATCGTAAGGATTGTGTGGAACCAACCTATGGCGGTAGGATAATCCTCACGATCGTGAGGATAAATAATGCAAGTGACACTCAAGAATGCCGCTGATCTGGGACCCCTCGTTCGCCAGGCGCGCAAGGCTCAGGCGCTACGTCAGGACGATGCCGCGGGTAGTCTTGGCGTCAGCGAAAACTTCCTTGGCAAGGTAGAACGCGGCGGTGAAAGCGTTCAGTGGGGCAAGCTGTTTCAGGTGCTCGAAGGCCTAGGCGTGCGCCTGATCGTGGATCTGCCCCCTGAGGTGGACCTCCTCTCAGATGCCCGCAAACCATGAGGCGTGAACTGCTGGCCTGGATCGACGACCGGTTGGTAGGTCGGTTACGGGACGAGAACGGTATCTGGTCCTTCCAGTATGAGCCCGATTGGCAGGCCTTCGCACTCTGCCCGCAGCTCCCCCTGCAGTCTGAGCCACTAATCGACGGCAGCTCGCAGCGTCCGGTGCAGTGGTACTTCGACAACCTGCTTCCCGAAGAAGGCCAGCGATACCTACTCGCCCAGGATGCCCGCCTCGATGCGGCCGATGCCTTCGCGCTCCTGAGCTGGTACGGTGCCGAATCCGCCGGCTCTCTCACCCTGCTCGCCGACGACCAGCACCTTCCACCCGGAGATCGTCGTCCCCTGAGCGATGCCGACCTCTCCCGGCGAATCCGCGCCATGCCGCAGTTGCCGCTGACCCATGAAGCGCACAAACGCATGTCGCTGGCCGGCGCCCAACACAAGCTGGCGGTGATCCTCGATGAGCAGGGGCTGCAGGAACCGGTGGGGGCCTGGCCCTCGACCCATATCCTCAAGCCGGATCACCCTCACGAGGCCTTCGCTCATTCGGTGATCAACGAGTGGTTCACCATGCGCCTGGCGGGTACCGTGGGACTGATCGTTCCTGCCGTCGAGCGGCGCTACGTACCCGAACCGGTCTATCTGATCGAGCGCTTCGACCGGGTCCATACCGCCCGGGGCTGGCAGCGGCAACATGGCATCGACGCCTGCCAGGTGCTGGGGCTGGACCGTCACTTCAAGTACCAGGCCGGTAGCCTGGAGCGTCTGGCCGAGTTGGCCCGGCTGTGCGTGGCACCTGCCGTGACCCGTACGCGGCTGTTCAATTGGCTGGCGTTCAACGTGCTGGTGGGCAATACCGATGCCCATCTGAAGAATCTGGGCTTCCTGGTCTCCCCCCGCGGCCTGACCCTGGCGCCCTGCTACGACCTGCTCTGCACCGCCGTCTATGAGAGCCGTGCGTTCGATCAGCAGCGCTGGCCGGATGCGACCACCCTCGCCTGGCCGATCCTGGGTGAAAGCCGCCTGGCTGCCATCGACCGCGAGCGGTTGCTGGATGCCGCCGAGGCCCTAGGTATCAAGCGCTCGCCAGCGGCTGCCCAGTTGCAGCGGCTGCGTCAGCGCCTGCCGCAACAAGCTCAACTCCTGCTGGAACGGACCGAGCAGGAGAACCAGGTCCTGGCCAGCGCGCGACCGGAGCTGCGGGCCATCTTTGCCGGCGAGTTGCGTTGCCTGCGCGCGATCAAGGCGCTGATTGTCGAACAGGTCGAACGACTGGCGTGACGGACAGGGTCAAAGCGGCAACACCGCTAGTAGGCGTTCACGCCTGAGTTGTCGCAGCCGCGCGATCAACTCGCTCGTGGGGGTAGCGGTCGAGAAATGCTGCAGCCGTTGACCCGCGACCGATCCCAGCCACTCCAGCTCGCTCGCGCCTTCCGGCTCGACGACCAGCAGCAGGCAATCGCTCCCCAGGCGGGACAGCAGCCCCACGATCCGGCTGTGCGGGCCACGCGCCAGCCAATCCTCATGCAGACGGGCAGCCTCCTCCAGTTGCAACACGGGCAGGTCGCTGCAACCCGGTAGGCCGGTACGTAATTCAACTGTCACCGCCGGTTCGAGACCGCCATGCAGGATGACCAGCGCCACGGCCGGTCGGAGGTCCTCTACCGCTGTCCAGGGCTGGATCGTCATGCCGGACCTCCTGGTGACCGGACGTCGCCTGGGTTCAGGCGAAGGCGTTGTGGTAGGCGTTGAGCGCTGGTGCTCCCCCGAGGTGAACATAGAGCACCCGGCTGCCCTTGGCGATCTCGCCGCTGCGCGCCATGGCGATCAGCCCAGCCATGGATTTGCCCTCGTAGACCGGGTCGGTGAGCATCCCCTCCATCTGCGCGGTGTAGCGGATCGCTTCTACCGTAGGTGCGTCCGGCAAGCCGTAGTCAGGACCGCAGAAGCGCGGATCAATGATGACGTCCTCGTCTCTGATCTCCTGCTTGAGACCGATCATCTCGGCGGTGTTGCGCGCGATCTTGGTCACGGCGGCGCGGGTCATCTCGGCGTCCGCCGCCGTGTCGATGCCGATCAGGCGGCGTTCCCGCTCCTGGGCGCGAAAGCCCACCACCATGCCGCCCTGGGTAGAACCGGTACAGGTGGCTGTCACCACGGTATCGAAAAAGAGGCCCTGCTCACGTTCCTGGGCAGCCAGTTCATCGGTGAAATGAGCATAGCCGAGGCCGCCCAGGGGATGGTCCGAGGCACCGGCGGGAATGGCATAGGGCTTGCCGCCTTCGCGACGTACCTCGTCCAGCGCGCGCTCCCAGGTCGCCTTCACCGCGGTGGAATAGCCCTCGCCTTCCAGCAGCGTCTGGGCGCCCATCAGGCGCGACAGCAGAATGTTGCCGACCTTGTCGTAGACCGGATCATCCCACTTGGTCCACTCCTCCTGGACCAACCGGCACTTGAGGCCGAGCACGGCGGCGACGGCCGCCACCTGGCGCGTGTGGTTGGACTGGATATTGCCGATGGAGACCAGGGTGTCACAGCCCTGCGCCAGGGCATCGGCGGCCAGCCATTCCAGCTTGCGCACCTTGTTGCCGCCATAGGCGAGACCGGAGGAAACGTCGTCACGCTTGGCCCAGAGTTCGATACCAAGGTCCTTCGACATGCGCTCCAGCTTGTGCAGGGGCGATGGGAAGTAACCGAGCTTGACGCGGGGAAAACGCTTTTCGAGATCCAGGGACATAGCAGCGACTCCAGTGGTGAGAGAACGCCTTCAATGCTAGGGAAAACCCTGAAAAAGGTGCTTTCGAATGAGCGGTACGAAATCTGCTTTCCTTTTGAAGGACTCCCAGAATCCGCATGGATGTTCCTCCAATAACCGCTTTCCAAGGAGAATCTTTCGATGAGCGAAGCTGCGGAACTGACCTCGGTAGAACGCAAGATCCTGCGCGCCCTGCAGCAGGACGGCCGGCTGAGCAATGCCGAGCTGGCCCGCCAGGTTGCCCTGAGCCCGAGCGCCTGCTGGAACCACACGCGCAGGCTGTTCGAGAGCGGCGTCATCACCAGCGTCAGGGCCCATGTGGACCCCAAGGCGGTGCAACGAGAAACCGCGGTACTGGTAGGCGTGGTGCTGGACAGATCGACCCCGGATTCCTTTCAGGCCTTCGAAGCGGCCGCCCGCGCCCTGCCCCCGGTGCTGGAGTGTTACCTAGTGGCCGGCGACGTCGACTACTTCATCAAGCTCAGGGTCAAGGACATCGCCGCCTTCAATCGCCTGCACAGCGAACGGCTGATCGCCCTGCCCGGCGTGCGCCAGGTGCGCACCTTTTTTGTGCTGAACGAAGTCAAGACCGAGGGGCTGTTGCCTATCTGAACAGGTGGGTGGCGCCTAGGGAGGGACGGGTGCCGAGCGGCGCCCGTTCAGATAAGGGGTTTCACAGAGGGCGGCGTCCTGATTTGACGCCGCCTCAGGCCATTACACGACCACGTTCAACAGCAACACCACGATCAAACCGACCACGGCGACGATCGATTGCACCACCGAAATAGTCTTGGTGGCTTCGCCCATCGTCATGCCGAAGGATTCCTTCACCATCCAGAAACCTGCATGGTTGGCGTAGTTGAAGAACAGCGAGCCGCAGCCAATGGACAAGGCCAGCAGCGGCAGGTTGAGGCTGGGATCGGCACCGGCAAGCGGCGCCAGCAAGCCGGCAGCCCCTACGATACCGACCGTGGCGGAACCGGTAGAGACCGAAAGCAACATGGCGATCAACCAGCCGAGGACCAGCGGAGGGAACGCCGACTGCTGAGTCAGGTGGACAATCGCATCGCCCACCTTGGCGCTGGTCAGCAGCTGCTGAAAGGCACCGCCGCCAGCGATGATCATGATGATCGAGGCGATTGGCTTGAGGCTCTTGCCCAGCGATTCGCGCAATTGCTCCGCATCGCCGCCGCGCGCGAGTACCAGACTCGCGCCGGCGAACAGCACGCCCAGCAGCATCGCTATCAGCGGATTGCCGAGGAAACCAGCCATTTTCAGCAGCGCATTGTCCTTGGCCAATACCATCTCGGCGACGGCATGGATCAGCATCAGGATCGCCGGCAGCAAGGCTGCCAGCACGCCAAGGTATACGCTGGGGCCTGGTTTATCGTCGGCTTTTTCAGCCAGGGTGAACTGATCCAGCAACACCTGATCGGGCCGAGTGCTCATGCGCGGGGAAATGAAAGCGCCATACAGTGGGCCGCCCAGGATCATCGCCGGGATAGCCGCCAGGAAACCATAGAGCATGGTCGGCCCGACCGAGGTTTTCAGCGCGGCGATGGCCGTCAACGGGCCAGGGTGCGGCGGGACCATACCGTGCATCGCGGCCAGTGCGGCAATCACCGGAACGCCCACATAGACATAGGCTGAACCCTTGAAGCGCGCCTGACTTTCCAGCTTGCGCGCCACGCTGAAGATCAGCGGCAGCATGATCACCAGGCCGACCTCGAAAAACATCGGAATGCCGATCACGAACGCGACCATCATCATCGCCCACGGAATCATCCGATCCGATGTGCGCCTGAGGATGACCGCGGCAATCTGCTCGGTGACGCCGGCGTCCGCAAGTATCTTGCCGAGCATCGCCCCCAGCGCGATGACCACCCCCACAGCCCCCAGTGTCTTGCCGGCGCCGGTGACCAGCTGGGAGACGATGCGATCTGGCTCCATACCGGTTGCAAAGCCTACGCCGACGGAAACCACCAGCAACGCCAACAGCGGGTGCATTTTGAGGCGCGAGACGATCAGCACTACCAGCACCACGACGCTGATCAATGCAGTCAGTAACAGATCTATATCTAAGGGAGTCATGAAAGGTTCTCGGTTGGGCTGGTGCCAAACTCTTGTAGGAGGGTGAAATGAATGGCCTCTGCAACGGCCAGGTTGCAGCGTTCGTCTTCCTAGAAACCAAATAACCTGCGAGGCGCGTTCACCAGCAGCGCGGCGCTGGCTTGCGCGGAGAGCTCCAGGGCTTGCAACTGGTCGACGACGGTGGCGAAGTCAACGCTTTGCTCATGCTGGGTATGCGGCCAGTCGCTGCCCCATACCAACTGATGCAGGCCAACGCTTTTTTCCAGCAACGGTAATGCCCTTCGAGCGAAATCAATGTTCTGTCGTGGCGTACCTCCCAGACGATAGATTCCCGATACCTTGATCCAGATCGAGCCTTTCGATCCGGCCTCAAGCAACTCGCCAAAACCGGGCTGATCGAGACCCGCATTCGCGTCCGGCCGCCCCAGGTGATCGATCACCAATTTCACCCCGAACGGCGTCAATTGCCGGATCAAGCCCGGCAGATCCCTGACTTCCCGGTGCAACTCGACATGCCAGTCGAGATCGGCGATATCGCTGAAAAACCCTTGCCAGGCACTGTCACGAAAATCAGGTAACGCCTTGCCGATCAGGTTCAGGCGCACGCCGACCACGCCCAGTTGCGCCATGTCGTTCAAGGTAGAACGACTGATGCCTGGCTCCAGCACGACCACACCACGCAACTGCTGAGGTGCTTGCTTCAACGCCGCCAACAGGTAGCTGTTGTCGGTGCCAAGGAAACTTGGTTGCACCAGGACACCGTGACTCAGACCTTGGGTTTGCAAATGCGCAAGGTACTGGTCGAGCGTGGCGTCGTACTCAGGACTATAGCGGCGTGCACCGATCAGCTGCAGATCACGGCTGAACACATGGGCATGGGCGTCAATGCCGGTGATCGACTTGGAGCGGGGAGCTGACATGGGTTTTATCTACTGAAGGTTGGGACCATCACGCCCGAGCGCGCTGATTGCCGTTGATAGTGGCCGGAACGGCGGTGGCATTGGCTTCAAGATCCCTGCCCCGGGTTTCAGGCAGGCAAAGTGCGGCAAGCACCCCCACGCCGTAGGCGATTCCGGCATCGATACCGATCGCCGAACCCAGGGACATGGAATCACTCATGTGCCCGACCAGGAATGGAAATACAGCGGACAGCACCCGGCCAAAGTTGTAGCAAAAGCCAACGCCGGCGCCGCGTACATCGGCCGGGTAAAGTTCGTTGAAGAACGCTCCCAGACTGGCCGGAATACCGGCGGCGAAGAACCCTAGCGGGAACCCCAGGAACAGCATCTGCGTATTGGTCAGCGGCAAAAACACGTAGCACTGCACCGTGACCACGCAGCACAAGGCAAAGAGCACGATGTTTTTTCGACGGCCAATGCGATCGATCAAATAACCGCTGGCCACACAACCACACCAGAAGGCGAGGATGATCACCGCCAGATAGCCGCCCGAGTTCAGCACAGACAGATTGCGCTCGGTCTTGAGGAAAGTCGGTAACCAGGTCATTACCGCGTGATAGCCACCGTGCGCGCCCAGTCCCAGCAGCCCGCCAAACAGCGTCACGCGAAGCAGTTCCGGGCGAAAAATGCCCGCGAGCGACGTGAAGAAACCCTGCGGAATGGCGTTGCCTTCTTGCAGACGCCGGAAGCTGTCCGGCTCCTCAACGTTACGGCGTACCCAGAAGATCAGGAACGACGGCAGCAACCCGACAAGGAACATCACACGCCAGGCCATGTCCTGCGGCACAGAGGTATAGATCAGCGTGAACACCCCGACCGCCAGGCCCCAACCCACCGCCCAGGCACTTTGTACAGTGCCCATGACCTTGCCGCGATAGCGCGGATTGATCGTCTCGGCCATCAGCACCGCGCCGGCCGCCCACTCCCCGCCAAGCCCGAAACCCTGCAGCGCCTTGACCACCAACAGCTGATTGAAGCCCGTGACGAAAGCCGAGAGAAAGGTGAAGAACGAGAACCACAAAATCATCGACTGCAAGGTGCGTACACGGCCGTAGCGGTCAGACAATGTCCCACCTACCCAGCCACCGAGTGCCGAGGTGACGAGGGTAACGCCGCTGATCAATCCGGCATCGCCCTTGGTCAGCGCGAAAGCGGCGATCAGCGCCGGAATCGCCAGACCGAACATCTGTACTTCCAAGGCGTCGAGTGACCATCCGCCGAAGCAGGCCCAAAATGTCTTGCGCTCACGAGGAGTGATTTGGCGATACCAGCTGAACATGAGTCTTATCCTTATAGGTGTTACGCAAGGCAGCCGACGGCCAACCCCACCGCGACAGGGTCGACGTTGGCAACCAAACAAGCACTCGGCTGGCGATCTAGCCGCCGCAGAACGCTTCGCTACGCAGACAGGCGTTAGCGAATATCCACGCTGTAGCGGAAATGCTCCGCGTGGCCGCGTGAACGACGCCACTCCAGCGGGCTACCCGCGTAATCGCGGGCCAAGCGCTCGATCACAATCACCGGACTGTTGACCGGTACCTGGAGCAGGCGGGCATGCACGTCATTCACCGATTCGGCGGTCAGCGTTTCTTCGGCCGAGGCAACAACCTGTCCGCACACCTCTTCGTAGATCGGATACAGCAGCGGCCCTTCGCGACTGAGGTCGATCTCCAGCAGCGCCTGGAACCGCTGGCGGGGCAGCCAGATTTCTTCGGCGAGCACCGGCTTAACATCGAGCAGACGCACGCGGACAATACGAATGACCAACGCATCGGCGGGCAACCCTAGCGCTTGCGCTACGGCCGAAGGTGCGGCAACGGGCTCGATCGAGAGGATGCGACTCTCCGGGACCTGGCGCTCACCGGAAACCGTCTGGAATCGGAAGAAACGAAACAAGGAGGATTGAAACTGCGCCCGTCGAATGAACGTCCCGCGCCCTTGCTGACGTTCCAGAATGCCCTCACTGACCAAGGCATCAATCGCCTTGCGCACCGTGCCGGTGGACAGCTGATATTCCGCAGAAAGCGCCGCTTCGGTAGGGATCGCCTCCCCCGGACGCCAGCGATTATTGGCGATCTGCTCAGCCAATTGGTCACGCAGGCGTTGGTACAGCGGCAGTCGGGCATCACTGGATAAAGAATTCATCGACTTTATTCACCTTGTTATCTAGTCATCTATATGAATCTTGCAGCGAGTATTTGCCCAGACAACTTCGCTGTCAAGGAAGGGCCTTTTCTCTCGCTGACGAATGGCTGCCCTACCGCCCTTGTCATCGACAGGCAGGTCTTCGCCAGCAATATCAGATCCTGGCCGATTGCTGCCCCGAACCAAGGGCAGCTATGAATCGATAGCTCGAGGATCTAAAGCCGCCAATTGTGGCCCTCCCCGACCAGGAGTCGCACCTGTTTCGGAAACCGGCGTGAGGGTCAGGCCTTTACGGCCAGGGCCAGGATGGTCGCCACCAGCGCCTGGGTGCGTGGAACCAGGGTATCGAGCACCAGGAATTCGGCGTCGGTGTGTACCTTGCCGCCCACGGGGCCCAGGCCACAGAGGGTGGGCACGCCCAGGCTGGCGGTGAACCCGGAGTCGGCGCAACCGCCGGTGAATTCGCCCTCGACGCTGAAGCCGAGGTCCTGGGCCTCGCGCTGGTAGAGAGCCAGCAGGTCGTGGCTCAGGTGCGCCTCCATCGGCAGGAACAGGCAGGTGGGTTCGACACGGGCGGCTGTCCCCGGCACCTCCACCTCGGCGATGATGGCCTCGATGCGCGCCTGCAGCGCGGGCCAGTCGGCCAAGGCGACGAAGCGCACATCCAGGCGCGCGGTGGCGCTGGGCGCCACGGTATTGCTGGAGGTGCCGCCCTCGATGAGGCCGACGTTGGTGGTGATGCCGCGCTCGTAGTCGGTCAGGGCGTGCAGCTTGGCCACCTTGAGCGCCAGGGCCTGGATGGCACTGGCGCCCTCGGCGTGGCTGACGCCGGCATGGGCGGCACGACCGCTCACGCTGATAGCCAGGGTGGCGCCGCCCTTGCGCGCCTTGACCACGTTGCCACTGACCCGCCCGGGCTCGCAGTTGAGCACGGCCCGGGCGCCGCGGGCCGCCGCTTCCAGGTGCGGGCGAGCCGTGCCGGAACCGATCTCTTCGTCGCCGGTGTAGAGCACCCGCACCGGAAACGGCAACTCGCCGGCGCGCTTCAGCGCGCGCAGCGCGAAGCAACTCGCCACCAGTCCACCCTTCATGTCCGCGACGCCGGGGCCATAGGCCCGGCTGGCATCGCGGGTGAAGCCGCGGCTGGCCACGGTGCCCGGCGGAAAGACGGTGTCGCAGTGGCCCAGCAGCAACACCGCAGCGCCGGTGGCGGGCCCCACCTGGGCGGCGAGGACGTCACCGAAGTCGGCGATCGGCGTCCGGGCAACCTCGATGCCGTCTTCGGCCAGGGCGGCGGTGAGCACTGCACCGACGGCATCGACGCCGGCCTTGTCGTAGCTGTTGGAATCGGTATCGACCAGGCGTTGCAGGAGAAGGGTCATCGGCTCGCGCTGGGTGGCGAGCCACTCCAGGGCGGCGGTCTCGGCAAGGGACATCAGCTGCGACTCCAGCGATCGCCCAGGTCCCAGAACAGCCCGGCCATGAGTTGCAGCCCCTGCCGCACGACCGGGGCCAGGAGATGCTCGTTGGGCGCGTGCTGGGAGCAGGCGGGATAGGAATGGGGTACCCACAGGGTAGGCAGTTCGAGAATGTCGGCAAAGATGTCATTGGGCAAGCCACCGCCGAAATTGGGCAGCAAGGCGGGCTTTTCGCCCAGGGTGTGGGTCAGGGACGTCAGGGCCCAGTCCACCCAGGGATTCTCCGGGTCCAGCCGCGAGGCGTGGAGGATCTCGTCCTTGGCACGGGTGACGCGCACGGCGGCGAAACCCCGTTCGGCCAGGTGCGCCTCGATCAGCGGAATGAAGGTCGTGCAGTCGCAGCCGGCGACGAAGCGGATCTGGCAGTGGGCACGGGCACTGCCGGGAATGGCATTCACCGGCGCCTTGGGATTGCCGGTGGTGAAGGCCAGCAATTCGAAGGTGTTCCAGCCGTAGACGCGTTCGGCCGGGGTCAGCCCGGGCTCGCCCCAGTGGGGATCGATGGCGGGATCGCCCGGCGCGCCGCCCACCTCGATGTCGACCAGAGCACGGCGCACCGGTGCGGGCAGCTCGGTGGGCTTGAGCCCCGCGACCTGGATCTGGCCCCTGGCATCCACCAGGCTGGCCAGGGCATGGGCGAGGATGATGCCGGGATTGGCCAGCAGCCCGCCCCAGTTGCCGGAGTGATGGCCGCCTTCGCGCAGGTCCAGGTGCAGGTCGAAATTGAAGGTGCCCCGGGCACCCAGGAACAGCGTGGGCCGGGATGCCGAGACTCGCGGACCGTCGGAGGCGAGGAACAGGTCGGCGGCCAGGGCCAGGCGCTGCTCCTGGCAGAAGGTGCGCAACCCGACCGAGCCGATCTCCTCGCCCATCTCCAGCAGCAGCTTGACGTTATAGCCCAGGCGCCCGCCGCGCGCGGCGATCACCTGCTCCAGCGCCGCCAGGTTGAGCAGGTGCTGGCCCTTGTTGTCGGCGGTACCGCGGCCGTACCAGCGCTCGCCCTGCTCCACCAGCGTCCAGGGCGCAAGGCCCTCGCGCCAGCGACTGGCGTCGCCGCGTACCACGTCGCCGTGGCCATAGCTGAGCAGGGTCGGCAGCGTCGGATCCTCGATCCGCTCGGCGATCAGCAAGGGCCCCTTGCCGGCGACCGGGTTATCCAGCTGCCGGCTGCTGAAGCCGAGACTGGCGACATAGGGGGCGATGAATTCATCCAGGTAGCGCTGCAGCTCCGCCTGGCGCTCGGGTTCCTGGCTTTCGGTGGGATGGGCCACCGCGGAGGCGAGGCGCGTACGGAAGGCGCCGCTGTCGAAGTGCGCGGCGGCAAGCTCAAGGGCATGGGTACGGCTGGTCATGGCGGACTCCGGGGTCAGGCGGGTTCGGGCAGGTGGCAGCGCTTGCTGCCGCCGGGGATGGTTTCGCGTTCCGGATAGCGCTCGGCGCAGGGGCCGAAGCAGCGCGGGCAGCGGGGATGGAAGGCGCAGCCGCTGGGCGGCGAGATGGGATTGGGAAAGCTGCCACCCAGGCCCAGCGCCGGGAGCCCCAGCGCCGGATCGGGGGTGAGCACCGCGTCCAGCAGCGCCCGGGTATAGGGATGCGCCGGCTGGGCGAACAGCGCCGCCCGCTCGCGCTCCTCGACGATCTTGCCGAGGTACATCACCGCCACCCGGTCGGCCAGGTGTTCCACCACCGCCAGGTTGTGGCTGATGAGCAGATAGGTCAGGCCGAATTCACGCTTGAGTTCCAGCAGCAGATTGAGGATCTGCGCCTGCACCGAGACGTCCAGCGCCGAGGTGGGTTCGTCGCAGATCAGCACGTCCGGGCGCATCACCAGGGCGCGGGCGATGGCCACCCGCTGGCGCTGGCCACCACTGAGCTGGCCGGGATGGCTGTCGGCGGCGCGCCGTGGCAAGCCCACCACATCGAGCATCTCCGCGACCCGCTGTTGCTGTTCGGCGGGCGTGCCCAGGCCATGCACCTTGAGCGGCAGCGCCACGATCTCGCGCACCGTCTTGCGCGGATTGAGCGACGAATAAGGGTCCTGGAAGATCGGCTGGATGTGCCGGGCCATGCGCTTGCGATCCACCCCGCGCAGGTGCTCGCCACCCACCAGGATGTCGCCGCTGGTGGGCGCCAGCAGCCCCAGCAGCAGCTTGGCCAGGGTGCTCTTGCCACACCCCGACTCCCCCACCAGCCCCAGGGTCTCGCCGCGATAGAGCCGCAGGGAGATGCCATCCACCGCCTTGAGGGTGGCAGGCGGGCGGAACAGGCCGCGACCCAGGGTGAATTCGCGGCGGATGTCACACAGCTCCAGGGCGATCTCGCGGCTCATCGCACACCTCCTACCCGGCGCAGGAATTCGCTGGGCAGGGCAAAGTGGCAACGCGCCAGGTGCGCGCCCTCCTCCAGCAAGGGCACGCTGTCGGCGCAGGCCGCCACCGCCTGCGGGCATCTATTGCGAAAGGCGCAGCCGTGCTGCTCGCCAACCAGGCTGGGCACCAGGCCGGGGATGGCGCCCAGCGGCTGGCCGGGACGGGTCCGGCCCGGTACCGGGATGCTCTCCAGCAGGCCACGGGTATAGGGGTGCCGCGGCGCGGCGAAGAGTTCGGCGGCCGGTGCCTGCTCGACGATCTGGCCGGCATACATCACCGCCACCCGGTCGGCGATGCGCGCCACCAGGCCCAGGTCGTGGGTGATGAAGACGATGGCTGTGCCGAATTCCCGCTGCAGGTCGCGCAACAGGTGCAGGATCTGCGCCTGGATGGTGACGTCCAGCGCCGTGGTGGGTTCATCGGCGATGATGAGGTCCGGCTCGCACAGCAGCGCCATGGCGATGACCACGCGCTGGCGCAATCCGCCGCTGAGCTGGTGCGGATACTGGCGCAGGCGCTCGCCGGCGTTGCTGATGCCGACCTTTTCCAGCATCGCCTCGGCCCGCGCCCAGGCAGCCTTGCGATCCAGCCTGCGGTGGCGCCGCAGCACCTCGGCGAGCTGGTCGCCGATGCTGTAGGCCGGATTGAGGGCGGTCATGGGTTCCTGGAAGATCATCGCCAGGCGATTGCCGCACAGGTCGCGCATGCCCCTTTCACCCAGGGTCAGCAGGTCGTGTTCGCCCAGCGTCAGCCGCGCCGCCTGGCGCCGGGCTTGGCGCGGCAGGAGATCCATCAGCGCCAGGGAGGTGAGCGACTTGCCGCAGCCGGATTCGCCCACCAGGCAGAGCATCTCGCCCCGCTCCACCTGCAGGTCGAGGCCGCGCACGGCGTGTAGGGTGTCATCACCCAGGGGGATATCGATGCGCAAGTCTTTGACGTCGAGCAGTGCCATGGTCAGTCCTCCGCTTTAGTTGCGCCCACTGGGCGCGGCCAGGTCCCGGATACCGTCACCCACCAGGTTGATGGCCAGCACCAGCAGCATCAGGGCGATGCCGGGAATGGCGATCACCCAGGGCGAAAAGAACATGTAGGGCTTGCCCTCGGCGATCATCAGCCCCCAGGACGGCAGCGGCGGCTGCACGCCCACGCCGAGAAAGGACAGGGTCGCCTCCAGCAGGATGGCGTGGGCCATCTCCAGGGTGATCACGACGATCAGCGCCCCCAGCACATTGGGCAGGATCTCGCCGACGATGACCCGCCAGGGCGAACAGCCCAGCGCCTGGGCGGCGGCGACGTATTCGGCATCGCGGATCTGCTGGACGGCGGCGCGCACCACCACGGCGAAGCGATCCCACAGCAGGCAGCCGAGCAGGATCACCACCACCTGCAGCGAGCCGCCCACCAGGGAAGCGGCGGCCAGGGCCACCATCACCACCGGCAGGGCCAGGCGGGTGGTCACCAGGTAGCTCACCAGGGCATCGACCTTGCCGCCGTAGTAGCCGGCGAGCACCCCGAGCAGGGTGCCGATGGCGCCGGAGATGAGCGCCGCGGCAAGGCCGATGAACAGCGAGATGCGCGCCCCATAGAGCAGGCGGGAGAGGTAGTCGCGGCCGAGCTTGTCGGTGCCCAGCGGATGGGCCCAGGTGCCCTTGGCCATCCATACCGGCGGTTTCATCCGCTGCATCACGTCTTGGGCGTAGGGATCGTGGGGCGCCAGCCAGGGCGCGGCCAGGGCGGCGAACACGATGACGACGAGCAGCACGGCGCCGAGGGCGAAGCCGCGGTGGCCGAACCAGCGGCGCAGCTGGCGGCCCAGGGTCGGGCGCGGCGGGAGATAGTCGTCGAGCACGAAGGGATTGGCGACGGTCATGGAGTCTCCTAGCGCACGCGAATGCGCGGGTCGAGCAAGGCGTTGAGCAGATCGGCCACCAGCGTCAGCACGATGTAGATCAACGCGATCAAGAGGACGATGGCCTGCACCACCGGGAAGTCGTTGCGGGCGATAGCGTCCCAGGCCAGCTGGCCGATGCCCTGCAGCGAGAACACTGCCTCGATCACCACCGAGCCACCCAGCATGAAGCCGAACTCCACCGCGGCCAGGGCCACCACCGGGATCAGCGCATTGCGCAGGGCGTGCTTGAACAGCACCCGCGCCGGACTCAGGCCCTTGGCCCGGGCGGTGCGGATGTAGTCGGCGCCCAGCACATCGAGCATCCCGGCACGGGTCAGGCGCATCAGCGAGGGGGAAGCGTAGTAGCCCAGGGCGATCGCCGGCAGGATGAAGTGCTGCCAGCTGGTATTGCCGGACACCGGCAGCCATTTCAGGGTGACGGCGAAGATGACGATCAGCACCAGGGCGAACCAGAAGCTGGGCATCGCCTGGCCAAAGGTCGCCAGGGTCAGCGCCAGGCGGTCGATCCAGGTGTCGCGCCGGACCGCGGCCAGCACCCCGAGCGGGATGGCGATGAGTAGCGCCACCAGCAGCGCGATGGCGCCCAGGGTCAGGGTGATGGGCAGGCGGCTGGCGATGAGATCCCGCACCGATTCCTGGAAGAAGAACGACTGCCCCAGGTCCAGCTGCAGCAACTGCCCGATCCACTCGACGTACTGCGCCGCCAGGGGTTTATCGAGTCCGTGCTGATGACGCACCACCTCGATTTGCTCGGCGGTGGCCTCGGGGCCGGCGATGGCGGTAGCCAGGTCGCCGGACAGGTGCAGCAGGAAGAAGCTGATGAGGGAAACGGTAAAGGCCACGGCCAGGGCGATACCCAGGCGGCGCAGGAGATAGGCGGACATGTTCGGCTCCTCGGCTGAGAACCTGTTCAAGCGCTGCTGCGCGCTGCGCGTCGGCCAAACGGCGTTGAAAAGGCCTTTGGAATGCTCATTTACCATTCGTAAACTCCGCTTCCTCAGGCCTTTTCGCCTTGTTTGGCTCTAGCTCGCGAGCGCTTGAACAGGTTCTGAAGGCGCCCCCGTGCGGGGCGCCGGGACGGATCAGTTCCAGTGGGCCAGGGCGAATCGCGGCAACTCGTCCGGATAGGGCTGGAAGGCCAGGTCCGAGGTGAAGGCGTAGTTGATGGAATAGTTGAACACCGGTGCCCAGTAGGCCTGCTCGGCGATCCGCTGCAGCGCCTTGCGGTAGTTGTCCTTGCGCACCGCCGGATCCATGGCGGTGTCGGCCACCTTGAGCCAGTCGATCACCTGGGGATCCTTGGCCACGTCGTCGGCATTACCCTTGAAATACACGCCGGTGGCCGCCGAGGCATCGGCGATGGAGAAGGAACCCCAGGCGAGAAAGGCCATGGGCACCTTGCCGGCGCGCTGCTGGTCACGCAGGGCGGCGTATTTCAGATAGCGCAGCTTGGCGTCGATGCCCACCGCACGCAGGTCGCCGATCAGCGCCTCCACCACGTCGCGATCGCGGTAGGCGAAGATCTCGGTGCTGAAGCCGTTGGGATAGCCGGCGGCCTTGAGCAGCGCCTTGGCCTTGGCCGGATCGTAGGGATAGCCCGGCACCGCCTTGGCATCGCAGCCGAATTGCTCCGGATAGCAGGCCACCTGCAGCGGCTGGCTGCCGCCTCCCATGAGCTGACTGGCGATGGCTTTGCGGTTGATCGCGTAGTTGACCGCCTGGCGCACCTCGGCCTTGGCAAAGGGCGAATCCGGGCTGGAGGCGCCCTGGGCGTCCATGCTGAGGAAGCCGATCCTCATGCTGGCGCCGCTCTCCACGGTGAGGCTGGGCGCGGCCTTGAGTTGCTCGGCCTGGTCCGGCGCCACGCGCCAGGCCCAGTCGATGCCACCGGTCATGAGCTCGGCGAGCCGGGTCTCGGCGTCGGGGATGACGCGGAACCTGATGTGGCCGATGCGCGGCTGCCCCTGGGGGCTGTCCTTGAAATAGTCCGGATTGCGCTCCAGCGTGACCCCCTGGCCGCTGTTGACCGCAACGATGCGATAAGGCCCGGTACCCACCGGCTTCTGCGCGAAGCCCGCCAGGCCCACCTGCTGGAAATACTTGCCGGGATAGATGGGCAAGGGATTGGCCAGGTACTCCAGCGCTGCCGGAAACGGCTGTTTGAGGTGCAGGCGGACCTTGTATTCGCCCAGCTTCTCGGCGCTCTTGATCCAGTTGACGTTCTGCTGGGTGACCACCTTGCCTTCGGGCGAGGCCACGTAGTTGAAGGTGAAGACCACGTCGTCGGCGGTGAAGGGATCGCCGTTGTGGAAGGTCACGCCCTGACGCAGATCGAAGTCGAGGGTCAGCGGATCGACCTGCTCCCAGCGCGTGGCCAGCATCGGCCGGTATTCACCGGTCTGGGGATCGCGGTAGATCAGGGTGTCCCAGGCCAGGTGGGCGAGGATCACCCCTTCCCGGGCATCGTTGTGGTAGGGACTGACGTTTTCGGGTTCGGTGTCGGAGGCGTAGACCAGGGTGTCGTCGGCCTTGCCGGCGAAGGCCTGGCTCTGGGCCAGAAGAGTGGAAAGCGCGATGCCACAAGCGAAACCTTTGAGTCCCATGCCGTCTGTCTCCGGGGCGGTGGTTGGTCAAAGGCAGATCCGCGAAACGCGGGAAAGGAGGAACAGCTGACACCTGTTATTTGGTCTCTTGGCCCGACTCTAGGTCTTGCTATCCCATGCCACAAGCAGAATATTTAGATACGAGCCATGCCTTTTCGGCAAAGGAGGCCCCATGCAGCCCTACGGAATCCAGTCCACCGCCCTGCGCTATTTCCTCGAGGTGGTGCGTTGCGGCTCCATCAGCGAAGCCTCTCAACGGCTCAATGTCGCGGCCAGTGCCGTGAGTCGCCAGATCGCCAAGCTGGAGCGCGAGCTGGAGACGCCGCTGCTCGAACGCCGCGCCCGTGGGGTGGTGCCCAGCGCCGCCGGCGAACGCCTGGCGGTGCACGCGCGCAAGGCACAGCTGGCCAGCGAGCAGGTGGCGGCGGAACTGCGCGGCCTGGCCGACCTGCGCCGCGGCCAGGTACGCCTGGCCACCACCGAAGGCTTTTCGCTGGACTTCCTGCCCGAGGTGATCGCCGCCTTTCGCCAGGGCTACGCCGGCATCCACTTTTCCCTGGAAGTCTGCGCCCCCGCCGTGGTGACCCGGCGGGTCCAGGAAGGCGATGCCGATCTGGGGCTGACCTTCAGCCTGAGGCCCGAGCCGGATATCCGCGTCGAGGCCACCCTGAGGGGCGCCATCGAAGCCGTGGTGGCGCCCGACCACCCGCTGGCCGGCCGTACCGGCCTGAGTCTGGCCGATCTGCAGCCCTATCCTCTGGCGCTACCGATGCCCGATACCACGGTGCGCCAACTGTTCGACATCTGCTGCGGCGTCCAGGGACTCTCCTTCGAGCCGGTGCTGGTAAGCAACAACATGCAGGCGCTCTACCGGTTCGCCGCCCTGGGCGGCGGTGTGGCGCTCTCCAGCGAACTGAGCCTGCGCAGCCGGCTACGCGAAGGTCAGCTGCTGGCCTTGCCGCTGCAGGATGAAGGCCTCGCGGCCCGGCGGATCGAACTGCAGAGCATGGCGGGTCGCGAATTGCCGCCGGCGGTCAATGCCTTCCGCCAGGCACTGATCGCGGCGCTGGTTCCTTAGCGCCGCAGCACGAAAGGAACCGTCCATCCGGAGTGGTTGGCGACATCTGTTGTTTTAGCCTCCTAGCTGCAGGTCGCTTCCGCGATGAAAAGAGGCTGGTGTTGCTCCCCAAGCAATACATGTCGCCTGCCTCCCGCAAAACGGGAGATTGCGTTCCCGTGCCCGGGATTTCAGCGCATTCGTATTTAACAGAATCATTACAGTGACCGGAGGCGAGAACGCACGCAGCGCGATCAGGGGATAACAAAGGTTCCGCCATTCTCAAGCTCTGCCACTACGGGAGATAGACCATGTCTCACCTAAGCAACCAGGTCACCTCGCTGGTCGTCGCCCTCGGGCTGACAAGTCTGGCGACCGCCAGCAGCGCTGAAGAGATCACCTTCGTTTCCCAGGGCGGTGCCTATCAGGAGGCCCAGGCCAAGGCCATTCTGGAGCCGGCGGCGCGGAACCTGGGGTTGACGCTGAAGCAGGACAGTTCACCCAAGGCCTATCCGATCATCAAGACCCAGGTCGAAAGCGGTCGCGTCAGCTGGGACGTGGTGGACCTGCCCACCGGTGACTGCGTACGGGGCCAGGCCGAGGGGCTGTTCGAAAAGCTGGATCCTCAGCTCATCCCCAACCTGGCCAAGCTGCCCGCCGAGTTGAAAGACGACTACATGGCCGGCTACATCAGCTATTCCACGGTCCTGGCCTACCGGACCGACGCCTTCGATGACGGGAGCGCGCCCAAGACCTGGGCCGATTTCTGGAACACCAAGAAATTTCCGGGTGCTCGCGCGCTACGCAATCTGCCGCGCCCCACCCTGGAAATCGCGCTGCGCGCCGACGGGGTGCCGGCCGACCAGCTCTACCCGCTGGATGTCGACCGCGCCTTCAAGAAGCTGGAAGCCATCAAGCCGGACATCACTACCTGGTGGACCTCGGGCGGCCAGTCCGCCCAGCTCATCAGCGACGGCGAGGTGGACATGGTGCAGATCTGGAACGGTCGCGCCTCCGCCGTGCAGGCCGCCGGGGCACCGGTGGCCTTCACCTACAACGATGGCATCCTGGAAACCAATTCCCTCTGTGTCCTGAAGGGCACCAGGCACCGTGAGGCGGCGATGAAGTTCGTCAACGAAGCCATCAGCGCCAAGCTGCAGGCGGCCTTGCCGATGATCATCGACTACGGCCCGCTCAATCCGGAGGCCTTCAGCCTCGGCACCATCCCGGCCGCACGGCGGGCGGTGCTGCCCTCCTCGCCGGAGAACCTGGCCAAGCAAGCGGTGCTGTCCGCCAAATGGTGGGCCTCGGCCGAGGGCGTCAAGGCAGAAGAGCGCTGGCTGTCCTTCGTCCAGGCCAAATGATCGGAGGCTTCTGCGCATGACCCAGTCGACAACGATCCAGACCTTGCCCGGAGGCGCCTTGCAAACGTCGGAACAGGGGCTGTTCACCAGTCCCGCCGTGCTCAAGGAGGAGCGCAGGGAGCATCTGACGATGGTGCTCCTGCTGACCCCTGCGCTGCTGATGGTCGCCCTATTGCTGGTGCTCCCGCTGCTCTGGCTGGGCCTGCAATCCGTGCAGGGCGAGGAAGGCCTGTCCCTCGCCAACTACACCCGCATCTTCACCGAAGCCATCTACTGGGACACCTTCAGCACGACCTTGCAGATCAGCGTGATCGTGACGGTCCTGTCCATCCTGCTGGGCTTTCCCATCGCCTATGCCGCGGCCCGCACCCGCGGCTTGCTGTCGAGCCTCATCCTGCTTTGCGTGATCCTGCCGTTCTGGACCAGCGTGCTGGTCCGCTCCTATGCCTGGCTGGTGCTCCTGCAGCGCCGCGGCGTCATCAACCAGACACTCCTCGACCTGGGCATCATCAGCCGTCCCCTGGAGCTGGTGCACAATGCGACGGGTACCGTGATCGGTACGCTGCACGTCATGCTGCCCTTCATGGTGCTACCGCTGTATTCGGTGATGAAGAAGATCCCCAACGATCTGCTGCTGGCGTCCGACAGCCTGGGCGCCCGGCCCTTCTATACCTTTCGCCGCGTCTTCCTGCCGATGGCCGCACCCGGGGTGATGGCCGGCTCGATCCTGGTCTTCGTCATCTGCCTCGGCTTCTTCATTACCCCGGAACTGCTCGGCGGCGGACGCACCGTGCTGGTGTCCATGCTGGTCCAGCGCAACGTCGAGCTCTACCACGCCTGGGGCGCGGCCAGTGCGGTCGGCCTGACATTGCTGGCCGCGGTGTTCCTGATCTTCTGGGCGGTGAACAAGGTGATTCCCATCGAACGTGTACTGGGGGTGCGCTGATGAACATCCGGCAAGGGCTCAAACCGTCGCGCCTCCTGTTCACCCTGCTGGTCGGGCTGATCCTGCTGTATCTGGTGCTGCCGATCCTGATCGTGGTGCCGATGTCCTTCTCCGAGGCGCGCTTCCTGCAGTTTCCGCCGAAGGCCTACTCGCTGACCTGGTACCAGGCCTTCTTCGACAGCATCGAATGGATGTCCGCTACCAAGGTGAGCTTCATCACCGCGGTGGCCACCACCCTGATCAGCCTGCCGATGGGCATCGCAGCGGCCTATGCGATCAGCAATTCGTCACTCCGGGTCATGCGGACGCTGCAACTGGTCCTGCTGCTGCCCATGATGGTGCCCATCATCCTGATCGCCGCCGGGGTCTTCTTCGTCTACGCGCGGGTCGGCATCATCAGTACGCTGTCTGGCCTGGTCCTGGCGCACATCATGCTGGCGCTGCCCTATGTGATCATCGCCGTGCTGGCGGGGCTGCGCAATTTCGACATGACCCAGGAAATGGTCGCCCGCAGCCTGGGCATGAATCGCTTCCGTGCCTTCATGGCGGTGACGCTGCCGCAGATCAAGCCCAGTGTGGTCTCGGCCGCGCTGTTCGCCTTCATCACCTCCCTCGATGAAACCGTGGTGGCCCTGTTCATCTCCGGTGGCAACAACGAGACCATCACCAAGCGGATGTTCACGGCCCTGCGTGATGAAATCGATCCGACCATCGCCGCCATCAGCACCATGCTGGTCGCCATCACCCTGCTGATGGTGTTGATCGCCGGTCGCGGCGGCAAAGAGCACGCCTGACGGGAAGGCGTGCAGCGGCGCAACTGTCTTATCGCGGCCCATGGCAGCGATAAGATCTGGACGGTAAGCGCCAAGTGGTCTATGAAAAAGCCGGCATTGGCTCAGTGCCAATGCCGCTGGGCCCAGCCTTTGTCAGGCTGCGCGGGGCACCACGATGGTGTCTTCCGGATGCAGTCGCAAGGACAGCGACGCCCCTACCTGGGGCAGCTGCAGATTGCCTTCGTGATGACTGGACTGGCGGAAGCTGATCCGCTGCTTGTTTTCCAGCTCGACGAAGATCTTCAGGCTTTCGCCCTGGAAGACGATGTCGATCACCTGGCCGCGCAGGCGATTCCAGTCGCCGCCGGCGATCTCGCTGTCCAGCAGCAGCTTCTCCGCCTGGACGGCGAGGAAGAGCTCGCCGGAAAGCGGTACGGGCCGAGCCGTGCGCAGGGGCGTCTGGCCCAGCAGCAACTCGCCGCCGACACCCCGGGAAAGGGGTACCAGGGTGCTCTCACCGATGAAGCTGGCGACGAAATCATCGCTCGGGTGATCGTGCAGGCGACGCGGGGTATCCACCTGCACCAGCTTGCCACCCTTCATCACCGCGATACGGTCGCTCATGGTCAGGGCTTCGCGCTGGTCGTGAGTGACATAGACCATGGTGGCGCCGAGGCGCCGATGCAGGGCGCGCAGCTCGATCTGCATGACGTCCCGCAGCTGCTTGTCCAGCGCCGACAGGGGTTCGTCCATGAGGATCAGCCTGGGCTCGAAGACGATGGCGCGGGCGAGCGCCACCCGCTGGCGCTGTCCACCCGATAGCGCGGCGATGTCGCGATCTTCATAGCCTTTCAGCTCGACCGTGGCCAGCGCCCGCAACGACCGTTCGCGGGCACTGGCCGCCTTCTCCCCGCGCGCCTTGAGCGGGAAGGCCACGTTTTCCAGCACGTTCATATGAGGGAAGAGCGCGTAGTTCTGGAACACGACGCCAATGTCGCGCTTGTGCGGTGGCATCAGGGTCACGTCGCGGTCGCCGAAGAAGATCCTGCCGGAACTCACGCGATTGAAGCCGCCAAGGATGCTGAGCAAGGTGGTCTTGCCCGACCCGGAGGGGCCGAGCAGGGACATGAACTCACCCGCCTCGACCTTGAGGTCGACATTGTCCAGCGCCTTGAGGGTGCCGTAGTGCTTGCACACCTTGTCGATGGTGACCGACTCGAAGCCTTCGTTGAAGCCCTGCATGGTTCCTCCTGCGGCGCGATGGCCGTGAGTCTGCGATGCAGCCATCTCACCATAGTACCCACTGGTGGAAATGCTCTTTTCAGCGCCGCCGGTATCGCTTCCTGCTGTTCTGGAAGAGTCGACGCACAGATTGTGTTTGGCGGGCCGCGCGGCCTGGGCTCAGCGCCCGACCGCGTCGAGGAACTGCTGCCAGCCGGCCGCCAGGCGGACACCGGGGGCGCGAAAGGCATGCAGCGGAATGGGGTTGAAGCCCTGGCTGACCATGAGGCCCAGTTCCGGCGTCTCCCCCAGGCTCAGGGCTGCGACCTGCTGGCCCAGATAGGTCGAGAGCGCCACGCCCCCGCCGTTGTAGCCAACGGCATAGAACTGGCCGTCGTCCAGCTGACCGGCGTGGGGCAGATAGTCCAGGGTCATGGCGACCAGCCCGGACCAGCGATAATCGATGCGTGCTTCTGCAAGCAGCGTAAACACCGTGCCCAGACTGCGCTGCAGATCGCGAAAGGCAGCGTCGGAGTCGGTGCTGCCAAAGGCGCCACGGCCGCCGAAGATCAGGCGATTCCCGACCAGGCGGAACCAGCGCAGCATCCTTTTGGTATCGCCGCAGACCTGTCCGCCCGGCAGGATCCGGGCAAGGACATCCGGCGCCAGTGGTTCAGTGGCGATGATCGCGCTGCGGAAGGGAATCAGCCGCCGATGCAAGGTGGCGGTCGCCGCCGTCTGGTTGGAGTAGCCGTTGGTGGCATAGATCACCTGTCGAGCCAGCAGGCTACCGGTTGGGGTACGCAGGCGAAAACCGCCCTGTTCTCGCTGTACCGACGCGACCGGACTGTGCTCGAAGAGCCCGACCTGGCGCTCGACCAGGGTCCGCGCCAGCCCCCGTGCGTAGTTGAGCGGATGGATGCCGCCGGCTTTGGGCGTCAGCAGGCCACCATGGTAGAGGTCCGATCCCGTCAGTTCACGGACCTGCTCGCGGGAGATGATGACCGAAGAGGCACCACCGGTCTCCCGACTGATCCACTCGGCGGTGCTCCGCAGGCCGGCCAGCGCGCGCTCGGTATGGGCAGCGGCGATGTGCCCGCAGAGCTTCAGCTCGGCCTCGTGCAGCCCCAGCCGTTCGATGTTTTCCGCCAGCGCATCGATGGCGGCATAGCCGAGATGGTACATCTGCAGGGCGGCCTCGCGACCGTGCCGGGCCATCATCCCGGCGAAGCTGAAGCGGAACTTGGGCGATACCACGCCACCGTTACGGCCGCTGGCGCCCCAGCCCAGGCTGTTCGCCTCCAGCACCACAGGCTCCTGGCCGGCCTGCACCAGGCGATGGGCCGCCGCCAGCCCGGTGAACCCTCCACCGACGATGGCCACATCGCAGCGGTGGTCGCCCTGGAGCGCGGTCAAGGTCGGCGCCGGTAGCGCAGTGGCGTTCCAGAGGGAATCGGGAGTCATCAGGGCGTCCGCCAGCGAGGGTTATGGCCGTGCTCAGGCCGACTGGCTGAGCAGCTCGGCGTCGACGGCGTCAGCCAGTTCCGCCAGCGAACGAAAATGATGGGTCGGCTCGGTGCGTTCGGACTCGAGGGTGCCACCGGAACCCTGCTTGTCGTAGCGCCGCTCGATCCAGCAGGTCGGATAGCCCAGGCGCATGGCGACACCGATGTCATGGTATTGGCTCTGGGCGGTGTGGATGATGTCCTCGAAGCGGATGCCGTCGGTCGACAACGCACCCCGCACGAAGGCGAAGTACTGCGGATCGGGCTTTTCGTAGCGCGAGTCATCGATGGTGAATTCGTGATCGAAGGGGTTTTCCAGGGTCTTGGCCATGAAGTCCAGCGCCCAGCGCTGGGCATTGGTCATGGCCACCAGCTTGAAATGCTTGCGCAGGCGCTTGAGGGCTTCGACCGAATCCGGGAACGCCGGCCAGTTCCTGACCGACTGCGCCAGTCCTCGGGCCTGATCCTCGCTGTCCGGCAGCCCGAGTTGCGCCGCCATGAGGTGATAGCAGCGCTCCAGGTCGTCCGGGAACCAGCCCGCATCCTTCTTGGCCCGGGCATAGCGGTATGCCTGAAGAATGTCGTCATCGCCGTGCGCCTTGCCGGCTTCTCCACTGACCTGCCGCACGTGATTGAGGATGCCGGCTTCGAAATCGATGAGCGTGCCGACGACGTCGAAGGTCATGGCTTTGAACGAGCGGAAGGACATGGGTGAAGGCTCCTGGGTCTGAAGTGTCTTCAGTATCCTCGCCCCTACTCGACAGAAGTTTCGTTTTGGCCCAGGGGTGAAACACAATCGGCCGTTTGCGGGCGCTTGCTCGTCTTAATATGGGGTGACACTAATCGTGCCCTGGCGCAGCGCGCGCGCCTTGAGTGACTTCCGCGCCTGACGCAGACAGATCCGTTCCCGACGATGAGACTCACTCATGTCACCTTGAGCGACGGGCGCTATCCAGCACCCGGCCTGGCTGCTATTCATGGCGCCTGACAGCGCGCCGGCGCCCGAGCCGCGGCACCCTTTCCCGGATGATAGACACACACGATGCCCACGCCTTATACCGACCGCTACGACCTGCCACTGTCCACCTCTTCCGCCCTCGCCGCCGACCGCTATCGGGATGGCGTCGATTTGCTGCTGTCGCTTTGGCCGGGGGCATCGGAAGCCTTGGACGAGGCCATCGCCGCTGACCCCGACTTCGCCCTGGCCCACGCCGCCCGGGCACGCCTGCAGTTGATCGACAACCAGGCGGGTGCAGCACGGGATGCCATCGCCCTGGCACAACGGTTGGTCGAGCGACGCGGCACACCGCGTGAGCGCAGCCATGTGCAGGTCCTGCAGCGGCTGATCGCCGGCGAATCCGCCCAGGCGCTGCAAGGCGCGCTGGCGCATGCCGACCGCTGGCCGCGGGACATCCTGATCCTGGGCCTGCCCCTGGGAGCCTTCGGCCTGCTGGCATTTTCCGGACGCGCCGATCATGACCAGGCGCGGGTCGACCTCTGTGAACGCCATGCCCGCCAGTTCGCCGCGGATGACTGGTGGTTCCTGACCTACCGCGGCTGGTCACTTGGCGAGAACGGTGACGTGGTGCGGGGCCGGCAGATGACCGAGCGGGCGCTGGAGCTACGCCGACACAACGTCAATGCAGTCCATGCCCTGACCCATGTCCTGCATGAATCCGGTGACAGCCAGGCGGCTGAAGCCCTGATCGCCGGCTGGCTGCCCGAGTATCCCCGGCACGGTACCCTGCATGGCCATATCGCCTGGCATGGTGCCCTGGTGGCGCTGGAACGGGGTGACAGCCAGGGCGCACTGGATCTCTATCAGCGGTTCGTAGCACCGGCGGCGTCCACTGCCGGCCCGCTCAATCGGGTCAGTGACAATGCCTCCTTTCTCTGGCGCCTCGGCCTCTATGGCCACGAGGTACCAGCGGGCCTCTGGCAGGCCACGGCCACCAGCGCGACCGGACTGTTCCAGCAGCCTGGCCTGGCTTTCGCCGACATCCATATGGCCCTGATCGCCGTGGCAACCGGTGATCGCCAGGCGGTGCAGGAGCGGGTCGCCGGACTCGAAACCCGTTTGCGCGCCGGCAACCTGCCAGCCGGTCCGGTCGCCCCCCTGCTCTGCCGCGCCCTGCTGGCCTTCGCCGACGAGGACTATGAGGGCTGCGCACGGCTGCTGGAGCCGTTGCGCACGGATGTCGCCCGCATCGGGGGCAGTGGCGCCCAGCGCGAAGTCATCGAAGACACCCTGCTGGTCTCCCTGCTACGTGGGGGCGATCACACCAGGGCCGGCGCGCTGCTGGACGAGCGCCTGCACCGACGGCCTTCACAGCGGGACTGGCGCTGGCAGGCCAACCTGGCGCTTTGAAGAAAACGCTCAGGCGTGGGTCAGATACCAGCGCCAGTCCTGCTCCCCTACCTCGGCCATGAACTGCAGGTATTCGGCACGCTTGATGGCGAGATACACCTCGATGAACCGGTCCCCCAGCGCCTCCTTGATCCATGCAGAGCGTTCCAGCGCCTGCAGCGCGGTGAGCCAGTCGGTGGGCAGGAAGGCGGTGGCCTGCTCGTAGCCGTTGCCGACGATGGCCGGTCCGGGGTGGCGTTCGTCACGGATGCCTTCGTGGATGGCCGCCAGGATGGCCGCGGCGGCCAGATAGGGATTGGCATCGGCGCCGCAGATGCGGTGCTCGATATGGCGGCTGCTGGCCGGACCACCCGGTACGCGCAGGGAGACGCTGCGATTGTTCACGCCCCAACTCTTGGCCAGGGGCGCGTAGCTGTTGGCCTGAAAGCGCCGGTAGGAATTCGCGTTGGGGCAGAAGATCGCCAGGGCATCCAGCATCCGGTGCAGCATGCCGCCGATGGAATGGCGCAGCAACGGCGTGCCTTGCGGGTCTTCGCTGGCATAGAGGTTGTTGCCCTCGGCGTCGGCCAGGCTGACGTGCAGGTGCAGACCGCTGCCGGCCTGGTCGCCGAAGGGCTTGGCCATGAAGCAGGCCTGCAGCCCATGGCGGTTGGCCACGCCCTTGACCAGGCGCTTGTAGCGAATGCCTTCGTCGATCGCCTGGAGGGCATCGGCCCGGTGCAGCAGGGTCAGTTCGAGCTGGCCGGGGGCGTATTCGGAGATGGCCGTACGCACCGGCAGCCCCTGCACTTCGCAGGCGGCATAGAGGTCGTCGAGAAAAGGCTGCAGCTGTTCCAGTTCATAGACGCCATAGACCTGGGGCGAACCCGGCCGCACGCCATTCATCTGCACGGCCGGTTGCGGACGGCCCTGGGCATCGCGGGCGCGGTCGAGCAGATAGAATTCCAGCTCCACCGCCATCACCGGCTGGTAGCCATCCGCCTGCAGCCGCTCGATCACCCGCACCAGCGCATGCCGGGGATCGGCGGGCGTGGCCGGCAACCCCTGGGTCGGGTGCATGCTCACCTGCACCTGACCGGTAGGGGTGCTGCGCCAGGGTTGCAGGGTCAGGCTGCCGGGTAGCGGATAGGTCCAGCAATCGACGTCGGCCACCTCCCAGACCAGGCCGGTGGCTTCGACGTCTTCGCCCTGCAGGGTCAGCGCCAGGATGGAGCTGGGCAGCGGCCGGCCCTGCTCGTAGATGGCCAGCAGTTCGTCGCGGTGCAGCAGCTTGCCGCGCGGCACACCATTGGCGTCGATCAGGATGAGTTCGATGCTGCGCACCTCGGGGTGCGCTGCGAGAAAGTCCCGGGCTTCCTGGGCGTCGGCGAATTTCATGGCTGCACCTTCCGGGCGCCCGGCAGCGCCAGCAGTTCGGCAAGCCCCTGGTCGAGGGTGGCGAGCAGCAGATCGACGTCTGCGGGCGCCAGGTCCGGGCAGCACAGGGTCATGTTGTGGAACGGCGTAATGAGGATGCCCCGGTTGATCAGGTAGAGATGCAGCGCCTGTTGCAGGCTGTCATGGAAGGCTGCCTCGGCCTCCGCACCGGTACGGGGCGGTGTGGCGCAAAACTGGAATTCGCAACGTGCGCCCAGTTCGGTGACCGACCAGGCAAGACCATGGCGGGCGATCACCGCGCGCAGGCCGGCGGCGAGTCGCGCCGCCAGCGGCAGCATCCGCGCATAGGCGGCCGGGGTCATCACCTCTTCGAGGCAGACACGCAGGCAGCGCATGGCCAGGGCATTGGCCGACAAGGTGGTCCCCATACCGCTGTGCCCATGGCCGTGGCTGGTCTCGCTGGCATGCTGCTGCGCCAGGCGCATCGCCTGGGCCATCTCGTGGCTGCAGCCATAGGCCGCACAGGGCACGCCCCCGGCGATGGGCTTGCCGAAGGTGATGAAATCCGGTTCCAGATTCCAGGCGCGGGTGCAGCCGCCAGGGCCGGTGGACAGGGTATGGGTTTCGTCGAGGATCAGCAGGGTGCCGTACTGGCGGGTCAGGGCCCGCACCCGATCCATGAAGCCCGGTTCGGGCAGCACCATGCCGATGTTGGTCATGGCCGGCTCGCACAGCAGCGCGGCAACGTCGCCCTTCGCCAGCGCTGCCTCCAGCGCCACGAGGTCGTTGAAGGGCACGGCCCGGCTGGTCTCGGCCAGGTTGTGCGCCTGCCCGATCAGGCCGCCACGGTGCACGGTGCGGCCATCCTGGTGGCGCACCATCACGTCGTCGACGGTGCCGTGGTAGCAGCCGTCGAACACCAGCAGCATCTTGCGATTGGTAATGGCGCGCGCCCAGCGGATGACATAGCGGTTGGCGTCGGTGGCCGTGGTCGCCACCTGCCAGAACGGCAGGCCGAAGCGCTCGGCGAGCAGTTCCCCGGCAACGACCGCATCCTCGCCCGGCAACATGGTCGTTAGGCCACGCGCCCCCTGCTCGGCCAGAGCGCGCGCGATGGGCTCGGGCGAGTGGCCGAACATGCTGCCGGTATCGCCCAGGCAGAAGTCGACGTAGTCGTGACCGTCGACGTCATGGAAACGCGAACCCTGGGCATGGCTGACGAACAACGCACTGGGCATCGACCAGTCGCTCATCCAGTGCATGGGTACGCCGCCGAACAGCGACTGCCTGGCCCGCTCGGCCAGCGCAAGGGATTGGGGGTTGCGCGCAAGAAAGCGTTCGCGCTCGCGCGCGGTGAAGGCCTCGACGGCCGCTTCGCTGATGCCACTGGTAGTCATGTCGGATTCCTCTTGAGGTGAAGGGCGGATCGGCCCGGGCTCAGTGCCCGGCCGAGACGCCGCAATCGATGGCCATGTCGGCGCCGGTGATGGAGCGGGCGGCGGGTTGGCAGAGAAAGAAGGCCAGCTCGGCGACTTCCTCGGGCTGGATGAAGCGCGCCTGCTCGCCTTGCGGATACTTGGCCAGGAGGTCCTGCAGGTAGCCGGCCGGATCGCCTTCGCCATAGCGCTCGGCCTGGAAGCTCAGCATGGGCGTCGCCACGTCCCCGGGCGAGACGCTGTTGCAGCGCACCCCGCTTGGCGCCAGGTCCAGCGCCAGGGCCTTGGTCATCAGGGTCACCGCGCCCTTGCTGGCGCAGTAGACGGCGGCATTGCGATTGCCCTGGCGACCGGCATCGCTGCTCAGGTTGACGATGGCGCCGCGGGTGTCGCGCAGCGCGGGAATGGCCGCGGCGCAGAGAAAGAAGCTGGCCTTGAGATTGACGTCCAGCACCAGGTCGAAGTCTTCCTCGCTGAAGGTTTCCGCCGGGCCTTCGCGCCAGACACCGGCGCAGTTGACCAGGGCGTCGAGGCGACCGAGGCGGTCCAGGACGCTGGCGACCACTTCCCGGCTCGCGCGGGCCTGGCGCAGGTCGGCGGCGTGCTGGCCGGCAAGGCGGCCGTCGGCCTGGAGCGCCGCCAGGGCTGCGCCGTCGAGATCGGTGCCGAAGACCTGCCAGCCCGCCTGCAGGAAATGCTCGCGCACCGCCCCCCCGATGCCACCCAGTACCCCACTGACCAGTACGACCGGCTGCATGTCAGGCCCCCTTGTTTTCGATGCGGCTGTTGCCGCCGTCCACCACCAGGTATTCCCCGGTGATGTAGCTCGCCTCGGGCGAGGCCAGGAAGGCCACCGCCGCGGCGACCTCGGCAGGACGACCGGCGCGGCCCACGGGGACCCGGGTCGCGGCCAGCAATTCTTCCGGCAGGCTGGAAGCGGTCTCGATCCAGCCGGGCGCCACGGCATTGACCGTGATGCCCTGCCCGGCCACTTCCAGCGCCAGGCTCATGTTCATGCCGACCATGGCGGCCTTGGCCGCGCTATAGCCTGCTTCCCCGGGATTGCCCGCCCGGGTGCCGGTGGCGGAACTGACATGGACGATGCGGCCATAGCCGCGCGCCTGCATGCCGGGCAATACGGCACGAGTCAGCAGGAAGGCCGTGGTCAGGTTGCGCGCCAGGGTCAGATTCCAGTCGGCCAGGGTCATCCGCGCCACCTCCACCAGGGGCTCGGGACTGCCCTGCATGGTCATGCCGGCGTTGTTGACCAGGATGTCGATCCGCCCCCAGCGGGCCTCGGCCCACTGACCGAAATCCCTGACCGCCGCCTCTTCGGTCAGGTCGAGTGCCCGCCCCTCCACCGTGAAACCGGCAGCGCGCAATTCCTCCACCCGTTCGGCGATCCGGGCACTACTGGCGGTGACGATCAGGTGTGCCCCCGCCGCGCCCAGGCGGCGGGCGATCGCCATGCCGATGCCGGATTCACTGCCGGCACCGCTGATCAGGGCCACCCGGCCCGCCATCGACTCGCTCATGTCGCTGTCTCCGTTATTGTCTGACTGGACTCTAAGCCTGTCTGGCTGATACAAAAAGACGATCGTTATCAGTGAAATTGACAACCATGGCCTTTACCAGCGAAACGCTTCGGGTCTTTCTCGCCGTGATCGACGAGGGCTCGTTTTCCGCGGCTGCCCGCGTCCTGGGGCGGGTGCCGTCAGCGGTGAACATGGCGATCTCCCAGCTGGAAGCCGAGCTGGACCTGGTGCTGTTCGACCGCGCCACCCGCAAGGCCCTGCCCACCGCTGCCGCCCGCGCCCTGGAACCCCAGGCGCGGCAGGTGGCCAGCCAACTCAATCTGCTCGACGCCCATGCCCTGCAGTTGCACGCAGGGCTGGAACGGCGCTTCGTGCTGGTGATGGCGCCCGAGCTGCAGACGGGCGCCTGGAGCCGGCCACTCGCCACCCTGGCCGAGGAGTTTCCGGCACTGGAGATCGAGATCCGCTCGGCGGCGCGCGCCGAGGCGATCCGGCTGCTGCACGAGGGTAGCGTCGACATGGCGCTGATCTTCGAGCGTCCGGGGATCGACGAGCACGAGGGCTTCGCCGAGGCGGGCAGCCAGTTGCTCACGGCGGTCGCAGCGCCCGGCTATCCCTCGACTCGCGCGGGCCGACCACTGGGTGAGACGCTCATGGCCGATACCCGCCAGATCGTGGTTGCCGGCGGCGACCGCAACGCCTCGGACCCGCAGATCGTGCTATCGCAGCGGGTCTGGCTGACCGACAGCTACCTGGCCACCCTCGACTTGGTCCAGGCCGGCCTGGGCTGGGCCTATCTGCCCCATCCGCTGGTACGCCCCCTGATTGCCGCCGGCCTGCTCGAACCAGTCGGGTTCGATAACATGGCCAGCCAGATCCGCCGCTGGATCGACGTCATCTGGATCAAGAACCGCCCCCAGGGCCTGGGAGCACGGCGCTATCTGCAGCTGTTGCGCGAGCAGATCGGGACCAAGCCGGAGTAGCCTGCCCCGCTGCCTAGGCCTCCCGGGGCCTGATCAGCGGGCAGTTGGAGCAGTATTCCGCCGGCGTCGTCGCCTGGTAGTAGAAGCAGCAGGTACGCCGAAAGCGAACCGCGCGGCCCACGCTATTGGCGGTCGCGGGGCGGCGGAACTGCGCCAGCGGATTGGTCTCCAGCCCCAGCTCGCTCGGCGAGGCGGCCAGCAGCCAGGCGAAGTCCTCGGCGCAACGGGCGCGGATCGCGGGATCGGCCAGCTCGGTGAGGCGGCGGTCGTACAGCGCGTAGAGCCGCACCGCGGCATTCTCCCAAAGGATGCGTGGCGAGACGCGGCCGACCCGCGCCAGGGTTTCCCAAAGCGGTCGCAGCAGATCGCCGAACAGGGTGCGGGCCAGCAACGCCCGTGCGGTGGCGTGATCGTTCGGCCTATGCGTCTGAAGGGGTGAATGCCGTCGAATACGCCGCCCGCCTGATCGTCGAACTCGGCCGACTGGGCGAGGCGCTCAAAGCGCCGGAATGCCGGGATGCGCGCTTCGATCCGCCCTTTTCCACGGTCCAGACCGGACTCATTGGCGGCGGCCAGGCGCTGAACATCGTGCCCCAGGACTGCACCTTCGATTTCGAGATCCGCGCCCTGCCCGCCCAGGATCCGTACCAGGTGATCCATCAGCTGCAGGCCTATGCCGAAGCGACGCTGCTACCCGCCATGCGTGCCATCAGCGGTCAGAGCACGGTGAGTTTTGCCGAACTCTCCAGCTACCCTGGCCTGGATACCGACGTCGAAAGCGAGGCGGCCAGTTGGGTCGCACAGTTCTGTGGCTCCCGTGAGTTCGGTACGGTGGCCTTCGGTACCGAAGGGGGTCTGTTCGCTGCGGCCGGCATCCCCACGGTAGTCTGTGGGCCCGGCAGCATGGCCCAGGGTCACAAGCCGGACGAATTCATCACCCAGGCGCAGCTGGATGGCTGCGATGCCATGCTGGCGCGGGTGCTCGCCTTTGCCCGTCGATAGCGCCATCATTCCATTTTGCGGAATGCTGAACTGACCAGAAGGCCCATTCCCTCGCAAAGGTTCTGATTCCAAGCTGGTAGCACCTATCGGGACCGCCCTCGGCCCCGAGGCCTGCCAGGAGTTGGATCATGAAGCTCTATCACACCCCGTTGTCCGGTCATGCCCATCGCGCCGAGCTCTTCGCTTCGCTGCTGGGGTTCGAGGTCGAGCTGATCGATGTCGATATCCCGGGCGGTGCCAATCGCACGCCCGAATTTCTCGCCCTCAACCCCTTTGGCCAGGTACCGGTACTGCAGGACGGCGAAACGGTGGTCGCCGACTCCAGCGCCATCCTCGTCTACCTGGCGAAAAAGGCCGGGCGTACCGATTGGCTACCGGAAGACCCCGCTGGCGCGGCCGCGGTGCAGCGCTGGCTATCGGTGGCTGCAGGCGAACTGGCCTATGGCCCGGCATCGGCGCGACTGATCACGGTGTTCGGTGCCCGCCTGAATCCGGAAGAAGTCATCGCCCGCGCCCATGTCCTGCTCGAACGCCTGGAGGCGCACCTGACCACGCGCGAGTGGTTGGCTGCCGATCACCCGACCATCGCCGACATCGCCCTCTACAGCTACCTGGCTGGAGCGCCGGAAGGCAATGTGGAGCTGGCGCCCTATACGGCGGTGCGCGCCTTCCTGCAGCGGGTGGAGGCCCTGCCCGGCTTCGTGCCCTTTCCCGAGATCGTGGCCGGCCTCCGGGCCTGATCGAGCCCTCACCCTGCTGGAGGTCAAGGTCATGCATGAGCCCCTACCCACCTGGCACGCCGGGGAAACCTTCATCCAGGAACAGCTAGGCCTTCGTGAACGCCTGGAGGCCCTGGGGCCGCGGGTGATCCGGCCGTTCATGCCCGACCAGCATCGGCAGTTCTTCGCGCAGTTACCCTTTGTGGTACTGGGCAGCGTCGATGCCGAGGGCGCGGCCTGGGCGACCATCCTGGAAGGCCAGCCGGGCTTTCTTGCCTCGCCCACGCCTACCACCCTGGATATCGCGGCCCACCTTTCAGCTGAGGATCCGGCAACACCGGGACTGGGCGACGGCGCCGCCGTGGCGCTGCTCGGCATCGAGCTGCACTCGCGTCGGCGCAATCGTATGAACGGCATCCTCAACGCCACCGCCCAGGGTCTGCGCGTGACGGTGGACCAGAGCTTCGGCAACTGCCCGCGCTATATCCAGCTGCGCGATCCGATGTTCGCCCACGCGCCGGGCGCGACCCCGGTCGCGACGGTGGAGCACCTTGCCTGCCTGGACGCCGATGCCCGCGCGGTGATTGCTGGCGCCGATACCTTTTTTGTCGCCTCCTATACCGACCAGCAGGGCCAGCGGCGGGTCGATGTCTCCCACCGCGGCGGCAAGCCGGGTTTCGTCCGGGTCGACGCCGAGGGCTTGCTGACCATTCCCGACTTCAACGGCAACCTGTTCTTCAACACCCTGGGCAATGTCGTCGCCAACGGCCAGGCCGGCCTGCTGTTCGTGGACTACGAACACGGCGATCTGCTGCACCTCAGCGGCACCGCCGAGGTGCTATTCGACTCGCCGGAGATCGCGGCGTTCGAAGGGGCCGAGCGGCTCTGGACCTTCCGCCCGCGGCGGATCGTCCGCCGCCGTGCCACCCTGGCGCTGCGCTGGAAGACGCAGGCCGGAGGCGCATCGGACAGCAGTCAGCTGACCGGCAGCTGGCTGGAAGTCGAGCGGCGCCTAGAGGCTGGGGCCCGGGCGCGACACTGGCGACCGCTGCGCGTTACCCGGATCGTCCAGGAAAGCACCACCATCCGCTCCTTCCATCTGGAGCCGGTGGACGGCGCAGCGCTGTCTCCCTATCAGGCCGGCCAGTTCCTACCGATTCGGATGATACCCAGGGAAGGCCAGCCATCCTTGGTGCGGACCTATACCCTGACCTCCCTTCCCGCAGATGGCCGCTACCGCATCAGCGTCAAGCGCGAGGGTACGGTCTCGCGGCTGCTGCACGACCAGTTGCGCGAAGGCGATCTGATCGAAGCGCGGGCGCCCGCTGGTGACTTCACCTTGACCTGCCGGCACCCGTCCGCTGGTGCTGCTTGCCGCCGGAATCGGCATCACCCCGCTGCTGGCCATGTTGCGGCAGCTGGTCCATGAAGGTCAGCGAACCGTCACGCTGTTCTATGGCGCCCGCACCAGGACGGAACGGGCCTTCGACAGGGAACTCGCCGAACTGACGGCCCTGGCCGCCGGCTCGGTGCAGGTAATCAGGGTACTGAGCGATCCCGCGGACGCCATCGCTGAGGTCGACTATGACGCCGCCGGCCGGATCGATCCGGCCCTGCTCGGGCGCTACCTGCCCTTCGGCGACTACGACTTCTACCTCTGTGGTCCGGCCGCCTTTACCCAGGGCCTCTACGACGGCCTGCGGGGTCATGGCATCGAGGATGGCCGTATCCATGCCGAAGCCTTCGGTCCGGCCGGGCTGGTGCGCACCCTTGCCGCAGCTACGCAGCCTGCACGTCCCGTGGCGTCCACGGCAGCCGTCCCGGTGCGCTTCACGGCGTCCGGCCGGGAGACCCAGTGGATACCCGCCACCGGCAGCCTGCTGGCGTTGGCCGAGGCCCAGGGACTAGAGCCTGCGTTCAGTTGTCGCGAGGGGCACTGTGGCAGCTGCCGCACCCGGCTGCTCAAGGGCGTCGTTACCTACGCCAAGGAACCCGCCGCGGCGGTGACCGCCGAGCAGGCCCTGCTCTGTTGCGCACTGCCGGCTGCCGGGTCCGCGCCGCTGGAATTCGACCTCTAGGCTGGTCAGCCAGGGCGTGTCGACTACCATGGGCGTCTGGCCGGCCCTCTCCGGCGTCGTGAGGAAAACCCCGCAGATGGATCGTTGGCAGGCGATGCGCGTGTTCGTGAAGGTGGCCGAAACCGAGAGTTTCGCCCGTGCGGCCCGGGAAATGCACCTGAGCGCCCCGGCGGTGACGCGCCTGGTGGCCGGCCTGGAGGCGCTGGTCGGCGCCCAGCTGCTGGTGCGTACCACCCGTTCGGTGAAGCCCACCGAGGCCGGTGCCCGCTATCTGCAGGATTGTCGGCGCATCCTCGGCGAAATCGCCGAGGCGGAACTGGCGGCCGCGGGACACCAGGCCAGGCCCTCGGGAACCCTGGCGATCACCGCGCCCATGTTGTTCGGGCAACTGCACGTGCTGCCCCTGGTGCTGGACTTTCTCGCTCGCTATCCGGAGATGCGTGTCCGTACCTTCTTCGTCGATCGCCAGGTCAATCTGCTGGACGAAGGCATGGACGTCGCCTTGCGCATCGGCCAACTGCCGGACTCGGGTTTCACCGCCGTCCAGGTCGGCCGCGTGCGGCGGGTGGTGTGCGCCGCCCCTGCCTATCTGGACGCCCAGGGCATTCCCACCACGCCGGCAGCTCTGCGCGAGCACCGCATCCTCGCCTGCCAGGGTGCCTGGGCGTCGCCGGAATGGCGTTTCGCCCAGGGTCAACGGGTAGTGGTGGATCCGCTGCTGCTGTGCAACACCAACGAGGCCGCCATCGCCGCTGCCCGGGCTGGGTGGGGCCTTACCCGGGTGCTGCACTACCAGATCGCCCCAGCGCTGGCCGACGGCTCCTTGCGCCTGGTGCTCGAAGCCCATGAAGAGGCGCCTCTGCCGGTGCATCTGGTCTATCCGCAAGGCCGTCAGGCGGCGGCCAAGGTCAGACTCTTCGTTGCGCTGGCGGCGGCCGCGCTGCGTGCCGATCCGCTGTTTGGCGAAATGCCCGGTTGACCAAGCCGGATAGCCGCCGCACAAACTGCGGCCAGGGCGCGCCGAACGCGTTCTCCCGCCGCTCGCATGGGGCCAATTCGGCATCCGCCGCCGCCGCCGCTCCCTAGACTCAGGGCCTGACCTGCCATTGGGAGCGCCACCATGCCGCTGCACCTCGATCTGCAAGACCCCCGCCTGTTCAAGGAATCCGCCTATGTCGACGGCCACTGGATAACCGCCGACAACGGCGCCACCTTCGCCGTGGAAAACCCTGCCACCGGCGAGACCATCGCCCAGGTAGCGGCCCTGGAGGCTGCGGAAACCGCCCGCGCCATCGCCGCGGCGGAAGCCGCCTGGCCAGCCTGGCGCGAGCGTCCGGCGGCCGAGCGCGCGGCGTTGCTGGAGCGCTGGTACGCCCTGATGCTGGAACACCAGAACGATCTGGCTCTGCTGATGACCCTGGAACAGGGCAAGCCGTTGGGCGAGGCCCGTGGCGAGATCGCCTATGGCGCCAGCTTCGTCAAATGGTTCGCCGAAGAAGCCCGGCGCGCCTATGGCGATATCCTACCCGCCCCGGCGCGCGATCGCCGTGTGCTGGTGCTCAGGCAGCCGGTGGGCGTCGCCGCCGCCATTACCCCGTGGAATTTCCCCAACGCCATGATCACCCGCAAGGCCGCGCCGGCCCTGGCGGCCGGCTGCCCGGTGGTGATCAAGCCTTCGGACCTCACCCCGCTCTCGGCCCTAGCGCTCGCCGAATTGGCCGACCGCGCCGGCTTTCCGCCCGGCGTATTCAATGTGCTCACCGGCATGCCTGCCGGCATCGGCGGCGAACTGACCCGTAATCCGGCGGTACGCAAGCTGTCCTTCACCGGCTCCACCCGCATCGGCCAGCTGCTGCTGGCGCAATGCGCGGCCACGGTGAAGCGCACCAGCATGGAACTGGGCGGCAACGCCCCCTTCATCATTTTCGACGATGCCGACCTGGACCTGGCCGTCGCGGGGGTGTTGCAGAGCAAATTCCGCAACGCTGGCCAGACCTGCGTCTGCGCCAACCGCATTCTGGTACAGGACCGCATCCATGATCGCTTCGCCGAGCGCCTGGCCGCCGAGGTCGCCAAGTTCAAGGTGGGCAACGGCCTGGAGGCCGGGGTGACGCTGGGTCCGCTGATCAATCGCCAGGCGGTGGACAAGGTGGCCCGCCACGTCGACGACGCCCTGACCCAGGGCGCCAAGGCCCTGTTCGGCGGCCTGCCCAGCGGCCGCGACCAGTTCGTCGCCCCCACGGTGCTGACCGGCGCCACGGCGGACATGCTGCTGGCCAGCGAGGAGACCTTCGGCCCGGTGGCGCCGCTGTTTCGCTTTCGCGACGAGGCCGAGGCCCTGACCCTGGCCAATGCCACGCCCTACGGGCTGGCTGCCTACTACTACACCCAGGATCTGCGCCGCGCCTGGCGGGTGGGCGAACAGCTGGATTTCGGCATGGTGGCGCTCAACACCGGCACCCTGTCGATGGAAGTCGCCCCCTTCGGCGGCGTGAAGCAGTCGGGACTGGGCCGCGAGGGTTCGCACCTGGGATTGGACGAGTACCTAGAGGTCAAGGCCTGGCACCTGGGCGGGCTCGACTGAAATCCCACGGCGGCGAGCAACCGAAAATGCCGTCACCCCTGATCAAAACAGCCGATCGCGATGCGGGGGCCGGCAACTTCAGCGTTACCGACCCCACGGCCTGCGTAGGCTGGAACTCTCGCCCCTGCCTGGAGTATCGCTGCATGAATTCCGCTGCCAAAGCCACCGAACGTCTGTTGGGTTATCGCGAACAAGGCGTTCCCCGCGGCATCATCACCGCCCACCCCGTCGTGGTGGCCCGCGCCCAGGGCAGCGAAGTCTGGGACGTGGATGGTCGCCGCTACCTCGATTTCGTCGGCGGCATCGGCGTGCTCAACGTCGGCCACAATCACCCGCGGGTGGTGGAGGCCGTCCGCCGCCAGGTCGGGGAGATCTCCCACGCCAGTTTCCAGGTGATGGCCTACGAGCCCTACCTGGAACTGACCAGCCGCCTCAACACCCTGATCGGCAATGGTGAGGCCTACAAGACGCTGCTGCTGACCTCCGGGGCCGAAGCGGTGGAGAACGCCATCAAGATCGCCCGTGCCCATACCAAGCGGCCGGGGGTGATCGCCTTCCGCGGCGGCTTCCATGGCCGCACGCTGCTGGGCGTGACCCTGACCGGCTTCGCCCAGCCCTACAAGCAGAACTTCGGCCCCTTCCCCGGCGACATCTATCACGCGCCCTACCCCGATCCCTTCCACGGCGTGGACACCCAGCAGGCCCTGGCCGGCCTGCGCGAAGTGCTCGCCACCCAGGTCTCCCCCGACCAGGTGGCCGCCATCCTGATCGAACCGGTACAGGGCGACGGCGGATTCCGTCCGGCGCCGGTGGAATTCCTCCAGGGGTTGCGCGCGCTGTGCGACCAGCACGGTATCGTCCTCATCGCTGACGAGATCCAGACCGGCTTCGGCCGTACCGGCAGCCTCTTCGCCTTCCAGCAGACCGGCATCCAGCCCGATCTGGTGACGGTAGCCAAGAGCCTGGCCGGCGGCCTGCCGCTCTCCGGGGTGGTCGGTCGCGCCGCCATCATGGACGCGCCCCTGCCCGGCGGCCTCGGCGGTACCTACGGCGGCAACGCCCTGGCCTGCGCCGCAGCGCTGGCGGTCCTGGACATCTTTGAAGAGGAGGACCTGGTCGCCCGAGGGGTCGCCCTGGGTGAACAGCTGCGCAGCGGTCTGCTCGACCTGCAACGCCGCCATCCGCGTATCGGCGAGGTCCGCGGCCGCGGCTTCATGCTGGCGGTGGAGATGGTCGGCGCGGACGGCAGGAGCCCGGACGCCGCCCTCGCTCAGCAGGTCATCGAGGGCGCCCGTCAGGCCGGATTGCTGGTGATCAAGTGCGGAGTGGAGCGCAACGTCATCCGCTTCCTGGCGCCTCTGGTCACTACAGAAGCACAACTGGCCGAAGCCTTGCAGATGTTCGGCCAGGCCCTCGCCCAGGCCAGTGCCTGAGAAGTTGCTCACGGTCTCGCGAGCTAGAGCCAAACAAGGCGAAAAGGCCTGAGAAAGCGCAGTTTACAAGTGGTAAATGAGCATTTCGAAGGCGTTTTCAACGAAGTTTGGCCGACGCGCAGCAGATCGTGAGCGGCTTCTGAGGTCGAACGTAACGCCGCCCGGCCCCACTGTCGCGGCGAAGGGGAATCCGACCATGAGAATCACGCGTTACCAGGCCATAGGCTTTTCCTGCTACGGCACCCTCGTCGACCGTGAAGGGGGCATCCTCGAAGCCCTGCGCCCCCTCGTGGCGCAGGCGGGGCTGAGCACCCATCCCGACTGGCTGCTCGGCAGCTATCACCGCCTGGCCCGCGAACTGCGCCAGACAGCACCCACTGCCAGTCAGATCAGTCTGCATCTGCGCATTCACCAGCGACTGGCGCAGGAGTTGCAACAGGAAGCAGACCTGGATGCCAGCGTGGCTTTTGGAAACGCCACGGCGTGCTGGCCGGTGTTCGAGGATGCTCCGGGCGCGCTGCAGTACCTGAGCAAGTTCTATCGATTGGTGTTGCTCGCCTCGCCCGATGACGGCGAGGCGGCAGCGATCACGGCGCGGTTGCCTGAGGTGTTCGCCGCCGTCATACCCAACCGGGGTGGCGATCTGCGCCTGGCGCTGGATGGCACCCTGGAAGAACTTGGCCTGGTGCGTGGGGACTTGCTGCCGGTAAGAGGCAGCGAACCGGACGATCCCTGGAACCCCCTGGTGGATTTTCCGCTGTGTACCCTGCGCCGTGATCGCTCGCGGCCCTGGAACCTTTCGCGGCAGGCCCTGGATGGCACGCGGTGCGAGTACGCAAGTCTCGCCGATCTGGTACACGCCCACCAGACCGCCCTGCGTGCCTAGCCTGCCGTTCACGATTGCGAGGAACGACGATGGACGCCGCAACAAAACTGGATCGCATCGACATCAACATCCTGGTGCAGCTGCAGAAGGATGGCCGGATGACCAATGTCAGTCTCGCCGAAGCCGTGGGCCTCTCTCCCAGCCCCTGCCTGCAGCGGGTCAAGCGCCTCGAGGCGGCCGGCTACATCAGTGGCTACGAGGCCCACGTCAACCTCGCCAAGATCGCCAACTCGGTGACGGTGTTCACCGAAGTCACCCTCTCCGACCACAAGCGCGCCGACTTCGTGAAGTTCGAGTCCTTCATCCGCGGGGTCGATGAGATCCTCGAATGCCACCTCATCAGTGGGGGCTACGACTACCTGCTGCGGTTCATGTGCAGCAGCATCGGTCACTACCAGGAATTGATGGAATCCATCCTCGACCGCAACGTCGGGATCGAGAAGTACTTCAGCTACATCGTCATCAAGTCGCCGGTGGTCAAGAACGCCCTGCCGCTGCGCAGCCTGATCAAGGCAGGCTAGTACTTCGCACCTCGACGCTCCGCCAGCACCCCGCTGCCGGAGCGCGCCGTTCCTAGCGCAGGATGCAATAGAGCTTGCGCACCGTCTCCTGGCTGTCCCAGGCCATGGGGGTCTCCGCGGGTACCAGCACCGCCTCGCCCGCCCTGATGCTGCAGGGCGCTTCACCCTCAACGGCCAGGGTCACCGAGCCGGCATAGAGCAGCATCAGTTCGCAATGGGGATTGGTCACTGCCTTGCGCACGTAGCCGGTGCATTCCCACATCCCTACCCGCAAGGCGCCGCCGCCGCTTTCGAACAGGTCGCAGCCCGTGGCAGTGGGCGCCGGGCTGAGCAGCACGCTGGCGGCCGGTGGCGGCGAAGGCTCACGCACGGCGGCCGGATCCAGCAGTAATGGCGCCGACGGCATCGGGCCTTCGCTGGCGCGGCCGGGAAAGGCCATGAACAGGCGGCGTAGCTCGCCACTGTGGCGCCAGCGGCAACTCAGGCCACGCGGCAGGATGAAAGCATCGCCGGCCTTGAGCTGCAGGGCGCTACCGGCCCACTCCAGCTGCAACTCGCCCGCTTCGAGAATGCTCACTTCCACCCAGGGAAAGTCATCCAGCTGGCAATCGGCGGAGTGGCTGGTGGCGCTGCCCATGACATAGCCCAGGCGGCCGTCGTGCAGGTGCAGTTCCCGGCCAGCGGCCAGGGGATCACCGTGCAGGGGTTGCAGCGCGCGCGGCAGCTGGCGGTCATTGGGCGGTTGGCAGTAGTGCAACAGGGGCATGGCGAATCCTCACGACCAGAGGCGCGGCGGGCATGCCGCGGACAGGGTCAGTATCGACCGCCAAGACGGCCGGGATATGGCGTTTCCGGCGAGACGCAACACAGAAGCTGCCGTTTTTCCCAGATGCGGCGCAGTTTCCGCCGCACCACCGATCATGACGGCGACGCCTGGGATTTCAGGACAAACTACCGCCCCCTTGCGCCATCCTTGAGCTTTGCCGGAGACCTTCCCATGACGCTGCTCTACAAGGCCGATCCCGAACGCGGCCAGGCCTGGCGCCGCCTGTTCCAGGAACGCGCGCCCGATATCGAATTTCGCCAGTGGCCAGAGGTGGGCAACGCCGACGAGGTCCGCTACCTGGCCTGCTGGCAACCACCAGAAGACCTCGCCAGCCGCTTTCCCAACCTGGAGGTGTTGTTCGCCACCTCGGCCGGGGTCGATCAGTTCGACCTGAGCCTGCTGACTGCCGACCTGCCGGTGGTGCGCATGCTCGATCCCGGCATCGTCGCCGGCATGGTGGAGTACGCGACGCTCATGGTCCTGGCGCTGCATCGCCAGCTGCCGCGCTACCTCGACCAGCAAGGTGCGGGGCGCTGGCAGGAACATGCCCTGGTGACAGCGGAGAACAGACGCGTCGGGGTGCTCGGCCTTGGCCAGATCGGCCAGGCGGTGCTGGAGCGCCTGACGAGCTTTGGCTTCGCGCTGTCAGGCTGGTCACGATCGTCCCATGAGCTGCCAGGGGTACGCTGTCATGCCGGCCCCGAGCAGCTGCCTGCCTTTCTTGCCGACTGCGAGATTCTCATCTGTTTGCTGCCGCTGACCCGGGAGACGCGTGGAATTCTCGATGCCGAACTGTTCGCCGCCCTGCCCCGTGGCGCCAGCCTGATCAACCTGGGACGTGGCGCCCAGCTGGTGGAGGCCGATCTGCTGGCGGCGCTGGACAGCGGTCAGCTGAGCCAGGCGGTGCTGGATGTGGTGGAGCCGGAACCGCCCGCGGCCGACCATCCCTTCTGGCAGCACCCGCGCATCTGGTTGACACCCCACGTGGGCGCCATGACGGTGCCGGAAACGGCCTTCACGGTCTTGCTGGAGAACATCCGCCGCCACCAGCGCGGTGAGCCGATGCAGGGTTTGGTGGATCGGCAGCGGGGGTATTAGCCGAGGCTCCGGGTGGCCTTAGCCCAAGGCCACTCGCAACCGTCCGAGCAAGGCATCGCAGGCCTCCAGCTGGCTGATCTCGACGTATTCATCGGGCTTGTGCGCCTGTTCGATGCTGCCGGGCCCGCAGACCACCACCGGGGTGTCCAGACGACTGGCGAAGAGGCCGCCCTCGGTGCCGAAGGCCACCTTGAGCTGGGCAGTGCCGGGCTCGACCAGGGTCTGCAGAAAGCGCACGGCCTCGACGCTGGGATGGGTATCTAGTCCGGGATAGGCGTTGACCGTCTCGATCTCGATGGCGGCCTTTGGCGACAGCTGCCGCGCCTGGGCGACCAGGGCGTCCGCCGTGTCCTGCAGCGTGGCCACCAGGCTCGCGGGATCGTCCGCCGGCAGGTGGCGGATCTCGAAATCCAGGGTGCAGAGATTGGGCACGATGTTCAGCGCCTTGCCGCCATCGATCCGGCCTACATGCAGGGTGGTGTAGGGAATGTCGTAGGCCGCGTCACGGGTGCCCTCTTCCGCCAGGCGCCGCTGGCTGGTGCGCAGGGCCGTGACCAGATCGCTGGCCAGGTGGATGGCGTTGACGTGCAGCGGGGCGCGCGAAGAGTGCCCTTCCTGGCCATGGCAGTTAGCCCGCAGCGCCGCCTTGCCCTTGTGGCCAAGGGCGACCTGCAATTGGGTGGGTTCGCCGACGATGCAGAGGAAAGGCCGCACGGTTGCCAGTTCCAGCACCTCCAGCAGTCGCCGTACACCGACGCAACCGATCTCCTCGTCATGGGAGAGCGCCAACTGCAGGGGTCGTTTCAGCGGTTCACCACGAGCGGCATCCAGCAGGGCGACCACCGCGCAGGCGACGAAACCCTTCATGTCGCAGGCGCCGCGCCCGTAGATCCGACCGTCCTGCAGGGTGCCGGCGAAGGGTGGCAAGGTCCAGGCCTGGCCTTCCACCGGCACCACATCGGTATGCCCGGACAACAGCACCCCGGGTACGTCGGCAGGCCCCACGCTGGCGTAGAGATTGGCCTTGCGGCCGCTCTCGTCCAGCACCAGCCGGCAGGCGATATCGGCCGCTTCCAGCAGCCCCTGCACATGCCTGATCAACGCCAGGTTGGAGTCGGCGGAAACGGTGGGGAAGCCGATCAGGGTGCGCAGCAGATCCTGGCTGTTCATCCGGCAAGGCTCTCCTGGCGCGGTTGCGCGAAACGGGCCACATCGAAGGCCGCCAGGGGGGTGTCGGTACGGCCGGTGGCGATCAGCTCGGCCATGGTGTCCCCTACCCCCGGGCCGAGCTGGAAGCCGGCGCCACAGAAGCCGAAGGCGTAGTAGAGCCCCTCGACCTGGCTGCTGGGACCCATGATCGGCAGGTCGTCAGCGATGTAGCCCTCGACCCCGCTCCAGGTACGGATCACGTTGACCCGCCCCAGGGCCGGCGCCAGGCGGCGCAGCTGGGTGAGCTGATTGAGCAGGCCGTGGGGTTCGGCGCGGGCCAGTCGGGTGTCCAGATCCGGCCGGGTACGGAAGCAGCCGCCGAAGATCACGTTGCCCCGCGGGATCTGGCGGAAGTAGATGGTCTCGCTCACCAGCGGCGAAGACACGCCCACCGCCTCCCTGAAGACATAGGGCAAAGGCTCGGTGACCCCCATTTGCGGGCCATGGGTCTCGATGGGCACCGGCTCGCCGAACTGGCTCGACAGCCGGCTGCCCCAGGCACCGGCGGTGATCAGCAGCCGTGGCGCCTGATAACGGCGGCCATCGGCGGCCTGCACCAGGAAGTCACCGCCCGGCTTGGTGACCTGGGTGATCTCGACCCCTTCCTGGAGATTGGCGCCTTCGCGCACCGCGGCGCGGGCGAACGCCGGGGCCGCCAGGCGCGGATTGGCATGGCCATCGTGGGGTGCATAGGATCCCGCCACCACCTCGGGGCCCAGGTAGGGAAACTTCTCGTGCAGCGCCGCGCCTTCGAGCACCTGCAGCTCCAGGGCGGCGGTCTCCGGCGCCTGTGCATACTCGTGCAGCATGGCGATGCGCGACGGATCGTAGACCACCCGCAGATGACCGCCTGGAATGAACTCCAGATCATCTCCGATAAGCTCCGGTAGCCGACCCCAGACCCCCCGCGAGCGCGTGGCGAGCGCTACCTGACTCAGGTAGCGCCCCTGACGGCGGACATTGCCGAAATTGGTGCCACTGGCGAAGCGCCCGACCTGGTCACGCTCCAGCAGGAGCACCGACAAGCCCCGGCGACGCAGGAAAAAGGCGCTGGCGCTGCCCATGATGCCGGCGCCGACGATGATGACGTCGGCCTGGTTGGCGGCATTCTGGCTCATGATGAAACCTCCTCTTCGCTGGTAATGATCCCCAGCGGCAATGGCCGGACCGGCGCCTGGCCACGCAGGCGGCCAACGGTCTCGACCGGCACCCCGGATTCGGCGGCGATGATCTCCGCACCGGCCTGGGCGCAATAGCGACCCTGGCAGCGACCCATGCCGACGCGGCTGAAGGCCTTGGCGCGATTGGCCTCGCGAGCGCCCTTCTCACGAACCACGGCGCGCAACTCGCCGGCGGTGATGCCTTCGCAGCGGCAGACCACCGCCGTGTCCGGCAGGCTCGCCATCTGCCTGGCCGGCCAGGGAAAGGCTTCCGCGAGGCCCAGGCGAAAGCGCTCCTGCACCGCCAGGCCCTCGCGGCAGCGCTCGGCGAGCCCCGTGGGCGGCGTGAACTGGAGGTCCGCCAGCACCGCGCAGGCGGCCAGTCGGCCGGCCAGCTCGGCCCCGTCGGCGCCGCGCACCCGGGCGCCATCGCCCGCGGCATAGACGCCCGGCATGGAGGTTCGCCCCTCCCCATCCAGTTGCAGCACCCATTGGCCAGTGGCCCGCTCGAACTCGAAGGCGCAGCGGGCCAGGTCGGCCAGCTGGGTTTCCGGACGCAGGTGGTAGCCCAGCCCCACGGCGTCGCCGACCACCTCCTGACGCAGTCCGCGGGCATCGGCGAAGGCCACGCCACGCACGCCCTGCTCGGCATCGCCCAAGATCTCCAGCGGGGTGACGCCCAGGTGCAAAGGCACACCGGCGCGCTTGAGCGCGACCATGAGCTGCACGCCCTTCCAGGCCACCCCTGGGCGGGCCAGCAGCTTGGGCGTCGCCAGGGCGCGCAGGCGCAGGGGCGCGGTATCGAGCACCGCCGCCACCGTGGCCCCGGCCTGCTGATACTGGCTGGCGACCAGATAGAGCAAGGGACCGCTGCCTATGAAGATCACCCGCCGGCCGATGGACACCGCCTGGGCCTTGAGGGCGATCTGCGCGCCGCCCAGGGTATAGGTGCCGGCCAGGTTCCAGCCCGGTACGGGCAGCAGGCGGTCGCTCGCGCCGGTACAGAGCACCAGGGCGTCGAAGTCCAGGGTCCGCTGGCGATTGCCCTGCACCGTGTAGAGGGTGCGCTCGTGCAGGTGCCAGGCCAGGGTGTCGGGGTGGTAATCGAGGCGTCCGCGCAGGCCGTCGAAGGTGCGATGCAGGTCCTCTGCCTTGGCCGCCTCGCTGCCATAGAGGGTGGCATAGGCCCGCTGGAAGCCCTCGGGCTGGCGACGATAGATCTGACCGCCGTCGCGCTGATTCTCGTCGATCACCACCGGGGTGATACCGGCGGCCAGCAGGGTCTCGGCGCACCGCACGCCGGCCGGACCGGCGCCGACGATAACCACCCGGGGAGTGCTCTTGCCCGGTTGGGCTAGGCCAGATTCCATATGGCCTCCGGTTGCGCGGTGAGGATCTGCAGTCCTTCGCGGACCTCGGTGCCGCAGGCACGCAGGCGCTCGCCCTCGGCGGTCCACACCCAGCAATCCTGACAGGCGCCCATCAGGCAGAAGCCGGCACGGCGCTCGTCACCGAATTCGGAACGCCGCAGCGCCGGACCGTTGGCGAGCAAGGCGACCATCAGGGTATCGCCGGCCAGTGCCGTGACCGGCAGGCCATCGACGGTGAGACTGACCTGCGGCCGGCCGGTTTCGGCGAGTCGCTGGAAGCGGGAAGTCATGCGCGAACTCCTTGGGAATGCAGCACGGCGCCACCCTGCAGACGTTGCAGGGTCTCGCCATCATGGTGACAGAGGATGCGGTTGCCGCCGGCCAGCGTCTGGGGTCGTGGCGGCACCCGGTCGCAGCGCCCTTCCAGCCGTACCGGGCAACGCTGCAGGAAGCTGCAGAGGCGTCCGCTGGCCGGAGCCGACGAGGCCAGGGGCAGCAGCGTGCGGACCGGTTGTTCTTCCAGCCAGCCCTGGCGCAGCGCGGGCACCGAGGCAGTGAGCAATTCGGTGTAGGGATGCAGCGGTGGATGCTGCAGTGTGGAGGGGGTGCCGAGTTCCACGGGCTGCCCGGAATAGAGCACCAGCACCTCGTCGCAAAGGCTGCGCACCGTGGAGATGTCGTGGCTGATGAACAGATAGGCCAGCCCCAGTTCGCGGCGCAGTTCGGCGAGCAGGTCGAGAATGGCCGCGCCGACCACGGTATCCAGCGCCGAGGTCACCTCGTCACAAAGAATCAGCTCAGGTTCGGCGGCCAGGGCGCGTGCCAGGTTGACCCGCTGCTTCTGGCCGCCGGACAGCTCGCCCGGTCGCCGGCTGGCCAGACTGGCCGGCAGCTGCACCCGGTCGAGCAATTCGCGAACCTTGCGCTGACGGGTGGCCTTGTCGAAGGCGTGATAGGTCTCCAGTGGACGCGTGAGGATGCGCTCCACGCTATGGGCCGGATTGAGCGCCGTGTCGGCATTCTGGTAGACCAGCTGCACCCGGCGGAACTGCTCGCGGGTGCGTCCTTCCAGGCCCGGCGGCAGGAGTTCGCCACCCAGGCGCACGCTGCCCTGGGCCGGCGGCAGCAAGCCGGCAATGACCCGCGCCAGGGTCGACTTGCCGGAGCCGGATTCGCCGATGACCCCCAGCGCCTGGCCGGCGCCGATACGCAGATCGATACCCTCCAGCACCCGATAACGCGGCAGGTCGTCGGCGCCGATGGGGCCATAGCCGGCCACCAGGTCCTTGATCTCCAGCACCGGCGCCTGGCTGTCGACGGTCGGCAAGCCACGTTCCGCCAGGGGTTCCGGCTGGGCCGCGGCCAGCAGGCTGCGGGTATAGGGATGGCGGGCGCTGGCGAGCAGCCGCTCGGTGCGGCGATTCTCATAGACCTCGCCGCCGTTGAGCACCAGGATGCGGTCGGCCATCTGGGCCACCACGGCCAGGTCGTGGGAGACGTAGATGGCGGTCACGCCACGCTCGCGGACCACCTGCTTGAACACCCGCAGCACCTCGATCTGGGTGGTCACGTCCAGCGCCGTGGTGGGTTCGTCGAGGATCACCAGGGTCGGATCGGTGATCAGCGCCATGGCCGCCATGAGCCGCTGCAACTGACCGCCCGAGACCTGGTGCGGATAGCGCTCGCCGATATGCTCCGGATCCGGCAGCGCCAGCTCCTTGAACAGTTGCAGGGCGCGCGCCTCGGCCTCCTGCCGGGTCAGCACGCCGTGAATCAACGCGCTTTCGATGATCTGCGCCATCAGCCGGCGTGACGGATTGAAGGCCGCCGCGGCGCTCTGGGCGATATAGGCCACGGTGCGGCCGCGCAGGTGGCGCAGGCCGCCGGCGTCCAGCTCCAGCACCTGGGTGTCGCCCACCCGGATCGAGCCGCCGGCCAACCGGCATCCCGCCCGGGCATAGCCGAGCATCGAGAGGGCAATGGTGGTCTTGCCCGACCCGGATTCGCCGATCAGCGCCAGCACCTCGCCCTTGGCCAGGCTGAAGCCGACGTCCTTGACGATGGGGGTTTCGCTGCCGTCCTCGTTCTCCGCGACCACGCGCAGGTCCTTGACCTCTACCAGGAGCACCATCTCAGCGCCCTCCCCGACGTCGGGCGCCGAACCGGTCGATGAGCAGGTTGACGCCCACGGTCAGGGTGCCGATGGCCAGCGCCGGCATCAGCACCGCTGGGGCGCCGTCGGCCAGGCCACCGATGTTTTCCCGCACCAGGGAGCCCAGGTCGGCATTGGGCGGTTGCACGCCGAGGCCGAGAAAGCTCATGCCGCTGAGCAGCAGCACGATGTAGACGAATCTCAGGCCCAGGTCGGTGAGCAGCGGCAGGCGCATGTTGGGCAGGAGCTCCATCAGGGCAATGTACAGCCGGCCCTCGCCGCGGGTGCGGGCGACCTGGACATACTCCATCTCGGTCAGATTCATCGCCAGACTACGCGAGATGCGATAGCAGCCCGGTGCGTAGCCCACTACCGCCATGACGATCAGTAGCGGCACCGACGAGCCGAAGGCCGACACCATGACCAGCGCCAGCATCTTGCTCGGCAGCGAGATCAGCGCATCGACCAGCCGCGACAGTGGCTCATCCACCCAGCGCCCGGACAACGCCGCCAGGAGACCGAGCCCGGTCCCCAGCACGCAGGCCAGCATCGCCGCCGCCAGCGCCAGGCCCACGGTGAAGCGGGCACCATCGAGGATGCGGCTGAGCACGTCGCGGCCCAGGTAATCGGTGCCCAGGGGATGCGCGGCGCTGTAGCTCGCGAGTATCGCGCTGTCACCCAGGGCGCCCGGGTCATAGGGCGCCAGCCAGACGCCGAAGGCCGCGATGAACAGCCAGAAGACCACCAGGATGCCACCGAGCAATCCGGTCAGGGACCAGCGCGCGCGGCGACGGGTGCGGGGCGGCGACAGCTGGGTGTCGAGCGTCTTGCCATCCACCGGCAGGACGGCTGCGCCTCGTACGGGAGTCAGGGGTCGGGTCATAGCGTTCTCAGCCTCGGATTGGACAGGATGGCGCAGAGATCCGCCAGGGTCATGAGGACCAGGTAGGCGCAGCAGAACAGCATGGCGCAGGCCTGGATCAGGGGCAGGTCGCGACTGGCGACGCCGTCCACCATCAACTGGGCGATCCCGGGATAGTTGAAGATGGTTTCGACGATCACTACCCCGCCCATGAGGTAGGAGAGACTCAGAGCCACGGCGTTGGCGATGGGTCCCACGGCATTGGGCAAGGCATGACGCAACACGGCGCGCACCGGGCCGACACCCTTGAGCCTGGCCATTTCCACATAGGGACTCTGCAGCTGCTCCACCAGGGCCGCCCGGGTCATGCGCGCCATCTGCGCCACGATCACGCAGCACAGGGTGCCCACCGGCAACGCGTAGGCGCGCAGGAAGTCCAGGGGGCCGTCGATGTCGTGGGCGAAGGTCAGCGCCGAGGTCCATTGCAGGTGGACGGCAAACACCAGTACCGCCAGGGTCGCCACGAGAAATTCCGGCACGGCGACGATGCCCAGGGTGAAGACGTTGAGCGCGCGGTCCAACCGGCCTCCGGCGTTCATGGCCGAGACGATGCCCAGCCCGAGCGCCAGGGGCACCGACACCAGGGCCGTCACGCCAGCCAGCATCAGCGAACCGCCGAGCCGGTCGCCGATCATGGTGGTGATGGGCATCTGGCTGGCCAGGGACTGGCCCAGATCACCGTGCGCCAGACCGCCGAGCCAATGGAAGTAGCGCAGCAGCGCTGGCTGGTCGAGGCCCATCTGGGCGCGCAGCGCCGCGACCTGCTCGGGCAGCGCGAACTGGCCCAAAGCCTGCTGCGCGGCGTCGCCCGGCAACAGCGCCGAGACGAAGAACACCAGCAGCGAGACGATGAGCAGGGTCAGCAACCCGCCCCCGACCCGTCGGGTGATGAGGGAAAACACGGAAAGGTCCAAAGCCACCTCCTGCTTGAGCGTGGAGCGGCGAGCGCGGTCACGGCGGACCGCACGCGCCGTCAGGCACCGAGCGTCAGGCCTCCAGCCAGACGTGTTCGGCGAACATGTAGCCCATGAAGCCGCCGATGGGGATGATTCCGTAACCGCCGAGCTTGGGCGAATGGGCATCGATGGAACTGGTGAAGATGGGCAGGCCGATGCCGCAGTGCTGGTGGATCAGCAGCTGCATGTCGGCGTACATCTGCTTGCGCTTGGCCAGGTCGGTTTCGCCGCGGGAGGCCACCAGCAACTGGTCGAACTGCTCGTTCTTCCAGCCCGACTCGTTGAAGGGCGCATCGGACTTGAAGAATTGCGACAGCAGGATGTTGGCGGTAGGCCGGGCGTTGATGTTGCCGAAACCCAGGGGATCCTTCATCCAGTGGCTGTTCCAGTAGCCATCGGCGCTGACCCGGTTGACCATCAGGTTGAGCCCGGCCTGGCGCGCCGACTGCTGCAGCACCAGGGCCATCTCGTTGGCGTTGTCGGCGGCGGTGGAGGTCACCAGCGGCAGCTTCGCCCCGGCGATGCCGGCCTTCTGGAAGAGGAACTTGGCCTTGTCCGGATCGTAGGGGCGCTGCGGCAGGTCCGCGGCATGATAGGGCGTGCCGGGCATGATCGGCTGGTCGTTGCCGATGGTGCCGTAGCCCAGGAACACCGACTTGAGGATCTGCTCGCGGTCGAACAGCAGCTTCATGCCCTCCACCACGTTGGGATCGTCGAAGGGCCGGTTGGGAATGCGCATGATCAGGTCGGTATAGCTGCCGGAGGTGTTGGCCACCACCTTGAGCTTGCCGCTCTGCTTGAGACGTTCGGCGGAGCGCGGATCCACCGAGACGGTGAGCTGGACGTCACCGGCCAGCAGCGCATTGACCCGCGAGGGTTCGTCGCCGATGCCGATCAGCTCGATCTCGTCCAGATAGGGCTTGCCGGATTTCCAGTAGTTTTCGTTGCGCACGCCCACGGTGCGCACGCCTGGCTTGAACTCCTTGACCTTGAAGGGTCCGGTGCCGTTGGCGGTCGAGAAGTCCTTGGTGCCATCGGCGATGATCAGGAAGGGCGAGATCGCCAGCACCGCCGGCAGCTCGGAGTTCGGCGACACCAGGCGGATCCGTACCTCATCGGGCGCGACCGCGGTGATCTCGGCGAATTGATCGGCCAGCGCCTTGACCTTGGAGCCTACCGCCGGATCCTTGTGGCGCAGCAGCGAGTAGACGACATCGGCGCTGTCGAAGGTCTTGCCGTTGTGGAATTGCACGCCCTGGCGCAGCTTGACCGTCCAGGTCAGGGCGTCCGCGCTTTCCAGGCTGGTGGCCAGGGCCATCTGGGGCTCGAGATGGCTGTCGAACACCGTGAGACCGTTATAGAAGAAATACTGGCGGGTGTAGTCACCGGAAAAGGCGCCACGGGCCGGATCGAGGGTATCGGCGGTGGACGAACCCGCCGCCGCGGCGCGTACCCGACCGCCCCGGCGCGGGGTGCCACTGACCGCGTCCTCGGCCGCGAACACCTGGCCATCGCGGCCGAGCAGACTGCCCACGCCACTCGCCAGCAGTCCTGCGGCGCCCAGCAGGCGGAGCGCATCGCGCCGCGAGACACCCCGATGCAGGGCCTCGAAGGCACGCACGCTTTCAGCAGCACCTATCAGGGGACTTCCAGTCTTTTTCTCGGTCATGTCGGCTCGCTCGTTGGGGGCTCTGTCACCAGGGCCGCGTGCCCCTCCCCGGGCCCGCGGCGCTGTCCTCGTGGCCGCCGTGTCGCACGGCCTGGTTCATTACAGCACCGGCCCCTCGTCGAATACCGTCGAATTGGGTGGGCGACGAGACAGAAAAGACCGTTTTGGCCAAGCCGCTCAGCATTGTTTGCGGTGTGCGTCGCCACAGCGCAGCGGGGCCGCCCATGCCCGGGTTTGGCGCGCCGCCAGGACGCCTGGCTGGCCAGCGGGGTGCCGTTTCCGACCAGGCGCAGGGCGCGTCCTTCTGCGAACGGCCGGCTCTCGCGGCAGTTTCCACGCCGCGCGCCTGCCAGACACAGAAGAAAATGTCAGGGTGCCCGCTGGCCTGCAGAAACGACAAAACCGCCCGCCCGGACACTGCGATTGGCAGGGTCCGGGCGGGCGGTTCGCTGATCAGGACCTAGTGCAGGCGATCCTGGACCCGGTAGTACAGCCCCACCAGGGGCAGGAACCAGGGCTTGCCGAAGTGGCCGGGGATGGCCGGCCAGTCCAGCACCCGCCAGGGGTTGGCCTGGCTGCGCCCTTCCAGCACCTCGGCCATCACCCGGCCCATGTGTACCGCCATCTGCACGCCGTGACCGCTATAGCCCATGGCATAGAACAGGCCGTCCTGCTCGCCGGCACGCGGCAGGCGGTCGGCGGTCATGTCCACCAGCCCGCCCCAGCAATAGTCGATGGGCGCCTGGGCCAGGTTGGGAAACAGCTGCCCCAGGGCAGCGCGCAGCACGGCGCCGCTTTTGGCGTCCTGGCGTGGATCGGACAGCGCGAAGCGCGCCCTTCCCCCAAAGATGAGACGGTGATCCGGGGTGGTACGAAAGTAGTTGCCGATGATGCGGCTGGTCACATAGGTCCGACGATTGGGCAAAAGCTCATCCAGCTGCGCCCTGGGCAGCGGCGCGGTGGCGATGATGAAGCTGCCCACCGAGGCGATGCGTCGGCGAAACCACTGGAAGGGACCAACCCGCGCATTGCCGGTGGCCACCAGGACCTGACGGGCGCGCAGCTCGCCCTTGGCGCTGAACACGCGAAAGCTGCCATCGGGCAGCCGCTGCAGATCACTGACTGCCGCGCCTTCGTACACCTGGGCGCCACGCCGGACCGCCGCCTCCGCCAGCCCCACGCCGAAGCGCCCCATATGCATCTGGGCGCCGTTACGCTGCAGGAGTCCCCCGTGGAAGCCGTCGGAGGCCACCTCGACGCGCACCTGGGCGGCGCTGAGCAGCTCCACGTCCGGGTCCACCTCCTGGCGGATCAGCTCGCAGGTACGCGCCAGATTGTCATAGTGCTGCGGCTTGGCCGCCAGCTTGAGCTTGCCGGCTTTGTGGAAATCGCAGCCGATACCCTCCTCGGCGATCACCGCCTCCACGCTGGCCACCGCATCGGCATAAGCCTGGTAGAAGGCCCGCGCGCGCTCTGCACCCAGGCTGGCATGCAGGGCCGCGTAATCCTGGGCGACGCCGGTGTTGCAGTGTCCCCCGTTGCGCCCGGAGGCTTCGCCGATCACCCGTCCGGCCTCCAGCACGGCCACGCTGGCACCGCGCCGGCGCAGGGCCACCGCGGCCGAGAGCCCGGTGAAGCCGCCGCCGATGACGACGACATCCACCTCGCCCGCCACCGGCCCCGGGGTGGCCCCGGTAAAGCCCGGCGCGGTCGCGAGCCAGTAGGAATCGGACGATGCAGGGCCAAGACTCATGGGCAGGCGCTCCGGCGGCTCAGGGTGTTATTCGAGACCGACCACAGCGGCCAGGCCGCCGATGTCCTTGATCTCGGTGTTGCTGTAGAACGGCGTGCTCGGCTCGTGACCGCGATTCACGAACACCTTGTTCTTGATGTTCATGTAGTCGGCCGGGATGAGGTCGTAGCGGAAGCTCGACGACACGTGCAGCACGTCTTCCGGACCACAACCAAGGGTGTCGAGCATGTATTCGAAGGCCTGCAGGCGTGGCTTGTAGGCCTGGCCCTGCTCGGCGGTGAAGACCCGGTGGAAGGGTACGCCCAGCTTGTCGACGTTGGACATGATCTGCTCGTCGGCGGCGTTGGAATAGATCACCAGCGGGATCTTGTCGGCGATCTTGGCCAGGCCCGCGGTCACGTCGGGATGCGGACCCCAGCTCGGCACCGCCTCGTAGTAGGCATTGGCCTCGGCGTCGGTGAAGGAAATGCCCCAGCGCTTGCAGGTACGCTCGACCGCTGCGTACAGCACCTCCGAATAGGGCTTCCAGGCGCCGAGCACCTCGTCGAAGCGATAGCCGTTGAAGTCCTTGCAGAACCTATCCATCGCCTCGGCCGGGATGCGGTCGGCGAACATCTCGCGGGCCATGTCGGACATGCGGAAACGGGTCAGGGTGCCGTAGCAGTCGAAGGTGATGTACTTGGGCCGAAAGGCGGTCATGGCAAGGATCCTTTGACGGGAATGGTAGGTGAAGGTCGGAACGCCGGTGGCGCCCCTGGCAAGCATTACAGCATTGGCGGGCCTGACAGTTGTCCGCTTTCAGACGCCGCGGGAGATAGAAAAAACCGTTTTACCGGTAGGGCCCAGCATTGTTTGCGGTGTGCTCAGGAATGCTCCAGATCGATCAGCACACTCTTGCTGCGCAGCGTGGCCTCATAGGCGGCGCGGCCCAGGTCCTTGCCGATGCCAGAGCGCTTGTAGCCGCCGGTAGGGATGATCCAGTCGTGGCTACGGCCATAGCGATTGACCCAGACGGTACCGGCTTCCAGCGCCCGGGTCAGGCGCAGCGCCCGGCCGAGGTCGGCCGTGTGCACGCCGGCCGCCAGGCCGTAGGTAGGGTGGTCGGCGAGCGCCAGGGCCTCGGCTTCATCGTCGAACACCTGCACGGTCAACACCGGGCCAAAGATCTCTTCGCGCACGGCGGGATTGTCCGCGCCAACCCCGGTGATCAGCGTCGGCTGATAGTAGGCGCCGCCCAGTCCCTCCTCCAGCGCGCCACCGACCAGGATCTCCGCGCCGGCCGCCTGGCTGCGGGTGACGATGTCCTGGATACGTTGGCCCTGGCGCTGGGAAATGATCGGCGACAGCGTCGCTTCTGCCGACCAGGTCGGCCCGGGATGCAAGTCGGCGAAGGCCGCGCGGATGCTTTCCAGCATCGGCTCCAGGGCGGCGCGCTGCACCAGCAGCCGCGAACCCGAGACGCAGACCTGGCCGGCGTTGCCAGTGATGGCCGCCGCCACGCTGCGGGCGGTCCGCGCCAGATCCGGGGCATCGGCGAACACCAGCTGCGGACTCTTGCCGCCCAGCTCCAGGGTCACCGGCTTGGGGCCGCTCTCGGCGCAGGCGGTCATGATGGCCGTGCCGGTACCGGTGGAGCCGGTAAAGGTGACCTTCCCGATGCGCGGATGCCGGCACAGCGCATCACCCGTGATACGGCCATCACCCTGAACCACGCTGAGAATGCCAGCGGGCAGCCCGGCCAGGGTGGCCAGTTCGGCCAGGCGCAGGATGGAAAACGGCGTCAGCTCCGACGGCTTGATCACCACCGCATTGCCGGCCGCGAGCGCCGGCGCGATCTTCCAACCGGCCATGTTCAGCGGAAAATTCCACGGGGCGATGGCGCCCACCACCCCATAGGGTTCGGTGATCTGCAGACCCAGGTGACTGGTAGCGGTGGCCGCCACCTCGCCGCCGTGCTTGTCGGCGAACTCGGCGAAGAAGCGGATGCCCTCGGCGACATAGGGAATGTCCCAGGCCAGCACCTCACGCAGCGGACGGGTCGAACCCACCGCCTCCAGCGGGCCGAGGATTTCACCGTCGGCTTCGACCAGATCGGCCCAGCGACGCATCACCCGCGCGCGTTCGCGCGGCGGCCGACTGGCCCAGTCGCTGGCCTTCCAGGCGCGCCAGGTGCCTTCCACCACCTCATCCACCAGATCCGCCGAGGCGCACGGTAGTCCGCTCTGGAAGCCACCATCGGAGGGCCGGAACACCTCCAGTTCGGCACGGGCATCGCGGCTGCGGCCGCCGATGAAATGGGCACAACGAACCGCAATTTCTCTGGGGTCGAACGAGGCCATGGCGCGCTCCGCTAGGGCTGTGGGCTTGGCTCCATGCTAGGCTGGCGGGCCGCCATCTTTTGCCGAACTGGGCCGGACCTTCGGCGCCTCACGCCGCTGCGTCCTGCTACCGGCAACCGAATCTGCCGTCGGGCCTTGCTAGGCTGACGTCTGCATCAGCCAGACCCGAACCGGAGCCCCGCCGTGTCCCACGCCACCCTGAGACCCCTGCGCGAAACTGACCTCGCTACCGCCTACCGCCTGTCCCAGGCGCTGCACTGGCCCCATCGGCTGGAAGACTGGCAATGCCTGTTCCATACCGGAGAAGGCCTGGCGCTGGAGGACGACCAGGGGGTGTTCGGTACCGGCTTCTGCGTCCCCCAGGGCGATTTCGCCACCATCGGCCTGGTGATCGTCGCCGACAGCCACCAGGGCCAGGGTCACGGTCGCCGCATCATGGACGGTCTTATCGGACTGGCCGGCACCCGCACACCACTGCTGGTCGCTACCCTGCGCGGTGCCCCGCTCTACCGCAGCCAGGGCTTCGTCTCCTACGAGCGCATCTATCAGCACCAGGTCGCCACGTTGCCTGCCATGGACGAACAGCAACACCCGCTGGAAAGCCAGGTTCTGGAGTTGACCCTGGACGCTGCCCCCCAGCTTCAGCTTCTCGCCCAGGCTGCTACCGGCCTGGACCGCACCACCCTATTACAGGAGCTGCTGCCGCAGGCCGAGCGCATCGTCGGTCTGGAGCGTGACGGCCAGCTGCGCGGCTTCGCCTTGTTGCGCCCTTACGGTCGCGGTCTGTCGGTCGGCCCGGTGATCGCCGAATCCGCCGACCAGGCCAGGGCGCTGATCCTTGCCCTGCTCCGTCACGCCGAAGGACGTTATGTACGCTTTGATGTGACGGCTCGTAGCGGCCTCAATCCCTGGCTCAGCGAGCTGGGCATCCCCCAGGTCGATGAGGTCGAGCAGATGGCCAGGGGCGAGGCACCGGTGTCCCGCGACGGGGTGGATCAGTTCGCACTGCTGACCCAGGCGTTGGGCTGAGGGGCAACCTACCCGGCAGCGCGGCTCAGACCTTGCCCGGGCCAGCTGCCCGGTCCATTCAACTCGACACCTAGCGCCACTCGCACCCCGCCACACGATTGCAGCTGGTGCGGGCGCGGTCGCCCTGGGAGGTGGAAAAGCGGCTGATGACGTTCCAGCCCAGCTGGCGGGTGCGACCCAGCCAGAGATTGCCGTCGCTGGTCAGGCCGCTGAAGAACTGCAGCCTTCCGAGGCGGGTGCTGGTCTGGGACCAGGACAGACCCGAGACCGGATCATAGCCGCGCATTAGGGTGTCATTGCCCTGCACCATCACCCCGTACCAGCCTCCCTGCCCGTCCTGGCAGCGCAGGACGAAGGCGCTACGCACGCAGGTATTGGCGGGCTTGAGGCTGGGAATCACCGCCTGGGCGGAATGCAGCGGCAGCACCAGCGCCAAAGACAGCAGGCCGGTACGCAGGATCGCAGTCGGGGTCATCACGGCAATCGATCGAGAACGGGACGCCAGCATGAGGTAAATCCGGCCGCCCTGCCAGCCATCATGAAGGGCTCTGGCCTCAGCTTCTGGCGGTCCGCCAGAGGCGGCCGATGTCGCGGGCGGTACGCTCCAGCAGTACCTCGGCCTGGGCCAGCGCCTCGTCCAGGCTGAGCGGCCCGGGGACCAGGCTGAAGGCCGCTGTCAGGCCCTGCTCATAGAGGGCGTCGTAGCCCTCGCCCAGGGAGCCAGCCACGGCCACCACGGGCACGCCCTGGCGCTGCGCCAGGCGCAGCACGCCGACGGGCGTCTTGCCCCTCAGGGTCTGGCCATCGAGCCGCCCTTCCCCAGTCAACGCCAGATCAGCGCCCACCAGCGCTTCCTCCAGCCCCACCAGGTCCGCCACCACCTCGATACCGGGGCGGAAGGTCGCCCCGAGAAAGGCCAGGGCGGCGAAGCCCACACCGCCGGCAGCGCCGGCACCGGGCTGCTCGCGGACATCGCGGCCAAGCGTGGCGGCGGTGATCGTGGCGAAATGCGCCAGCGCGCCATCGAGTTCCTGTACCTGTTCGGGCGAAGCACCCTTTTGCGGCCCGAAGACGTGGCTGGCCCCCTGGGGGCCGCAGAGCGGATTGTCGACATCGGCGGCGATGACCACCGCCACCTCAGCCAGACGCGGGTGCAGAGCCGCCAGATCGATGCTCACCAGGTTGGCCAGGGCCGCACCACCGGGTGCCAGCGCTTGCCCCTGGGCATCCAGCAGCCGCGCGCCCAGGGCCTGCAGCAGCCCCGCGCCACCGTCGTTGGTAGCGCTGCCGCCGATGGCCAGAACCAGACGCTCGGCCCCGGCATCCAGTGCCGCCTGCAAGAGCTCACCCGTCCCTCGGGAGGTCGCCACCCGGACATCGCGACGCGCCTTCGGTACCAGCTCCAAGCCACTGGCGCTGGCCATCTCGACGAAGGCGGTGCGCTGCTCCGCCAGCCAGCCCCAGCGGGCGGTTACCGCTTCGCCCAGGGGGCCGGTCACCTGCGCCTCGCGCACCTCGCCGTCAGTAGCCGCAAGGACCGCGTCCAGGGTGCCCTCACCGCCATCGCCCAACGGGCACTCGATCAGCTCCGCCTCCGGCAGGGCCTGGCGCAGACCTCGGGCCAGGGCGCGGGCGACACCGGCGGCCGACAAACTTTCCTTGAAGGAATCAGGGGCGATGACGATCTTCATGAGCGATTCTCCGTTGTTGTGCGCCGAGTGTTTCCCGGATCAGGCGGCACTACAACAGGACGAATGCCCAGCAGAGATGGATCATGACTAGGCGTCTGCCCAGTGATGATCCATCAGCAGCAGCGCGCAGTACAGTTCGGCGGCGTCGGCGAAGCGACGTGGATCCCGGCCCGTCAGCGCCTGGATACGATCGAGTCGATGACGCAGGCCGTTGCGGTGCAGCCCCAGCGCCTCGGCGCAGGCCTGGGGGCTGGCATCCTGGGTGAACCAGCTGTGCAACGTCGCCAGCAACTGACCCTCTCGATCAGCCTGGCGAAGCCGCAGTAGCGGTTCCAGCAGCCAGGCGCCGTCCGTGCGGGAGACCTGCCCCTGCAACCAGGTCGGCAAGGCCAGGTCATCCAGGCGCACCTGAAGGCGTTGCGGTCGCAGTCGCCTTGCCACCGCCAGCAGATCCAGCGCGCGCAGGGTGGTCTCGGCCAGCCCTGTCCAAGGCCGTGCCTGGGGAATCCAGGCGCTGCGTGCGAGTGCCCAGCCCTGGGCCGGCAATTCCTCCAGGAGCGCCTCAGGGGCCTCCGCCCCTGGGCGATACCAGAGCCACTGACCGTCCTCACGCGGCAGGCACCAGCTGTCGGGCACTCGCCGCTGTGCCCAGTCGCCAAAATCTGGCGCCGGCTTGGCGAACGCCAACAGCAAAACGTCCCGCGGCAGGTCCGGTTTCAGGCCGAGCAGAGTGGCATGGCGACCCAGCTCGACTGTCGCACCCGGTGCCAGCAGCTGACGCAGCAGGGGCGTAGTCATGATGGGCGTATTGGGCAGCTGCCCGGCTGCCTGTTCGATGAGCATTTCGGCCGTCAGCCGCAAGAGCTCGGCCGGCAGACGCAGCTGCTCGGTGTCTTCGCCTGTCACCCCGAGCACCCCAACCAGCTCGCCCTGGCGATACAACGGCAGGTTGATCCCGGCCTGGGCGCCGGGCAGCCGGGCAGCGGCAGCCCGATCCAGGGCCACCGCGCGCCCCTCGGCGATCACCTGACGCGCCCCGGCATGACGAGTGAACAACCGTGCGGGATCACCCGAGCCGATGATCAGCCCGGACGCATCCATGACATTGACGTTGCCCGGCAGGATGCGCATGGCGCGCTCGACGATTTCCTGCGCCAGGGTCTGGCTCAGTTCCATGGCCACCTCTAGAGTTGAAGAGCGCCTGCATGGCGCGCCGTCACCTTAGAGGCCTCCCCACCGCTGGGCAAGCCGACGGGGAGCCAGGCGCTACTCCGCGGTGCTCAGCACCCCACGTCGCACCTGGTCGCGCTCGATGGATTCGAACAGCGCCTTGAAGTTGCCCTCGCCGAAACCGGTGTCGCCCTTGCGCTGGATGAACTCGAAGAACACCGGCCCCAGCACGGTCTGGGAAAAGATCTGCAGCAACAGCCGGCGCTCGCCACCTTCGGCGCTGCCGTCGAGCAGGATGCCGCGGGACTTCAGCTCCTCCACTGGCTCGCCGTGGTTGGGCAGGCGACCTTCGAGCATCTCGTAATAGGTCTCCGGCGGTGCCGTCATGAAGCGGGTACCGCAGGCCTTGAGGCGATCCCAGGTGGCGATCAGGTCGTCGGTGAGGAAGGCCACATGCTGGATGCCCTCGCCGTTGAACTGCATGAGGAATTCCTCGATCTGCCCGGCGCCGCGCGAGGATTCCTCGTTGAGCGGAATGCGCACCAGGCCATCCGGCGCGGTCATGGCCTTGGAGGTGAGGCCGGTGTATTCGCCCTTGATGTCGAAATAGCGCAGCTCGCGGAAGTTGAACAGCCGCTCGTAGAAGTCCGCCCAGTAGGCCATGCGTCCGCGATAGACGTTGTGGGTCAGGTGGTCGATGACCTTGAGACCGGCGCCCACCGGCTTGCGCTCGACCCCGTCCAGAAAGACGAAGTCGATGTCGTAGATGGAGCTGCCTTCTTCGAAGCGGTCGATCAGGTACAGCGGCGCGCCGCCGATGCCCTTGATCGCCGGCAGGCGCAATTCCATGGGGCCGGTGGGCATGTCCACCGCCTGGGCGCCAAGTTCGAGGGCCTTGGCGTAGGCGTGGTGGGAATCGCGGCAACGAAAGGCCATGCCGCAAACGGATGGGCCGTGCTCCGAGGCGAAATAGGCCGCATGGCCGGTCTTCTCGCGGTTGACGACGGCGTTGATGTCGCCCTGACGGAACAGCAGCACGTCCTTGGACCTGTGGTTGGCGACGTGACTGAAGCCGAGGCTTTCCAGCACCGGCTCGATGACATTCGGGGTGGGCGAGGCGAATTCGATGAACTCGAAACCCATGAGGCCCATGGGGTTCTCAAACAGATCGGCCATGATTGGCTCCTTGACTGGCGACGGGACGGACGATGCCGGTAACGCGGTCTAGCACCAGGTCAAGGGCGGCGCGCAGGAGAGGCCCCGCACGCTGCGGGCGAGGAAGTCACCAAGGAGGAGCTGGCAACCGAGGAATTTCACGAGGCCACCCGCTCCGGGCTATCCGGTTGCATCGCGGGGTGGGCCTGTTGAAAGGCGGGATCGGCTGCGGCCAAGGCCTCCACGCGCAGCAGGCGCGGGTAGACCGACAGGTCCACCTGGAAACGCCGCGCGGCATAGAGCTGAGGCAGCAGATAGACGTCGGCCAGCCCCCGTGCGCCGAAACAGAACCCGGTATCGCCGACCTGCGCCTCCACCGCGGCCAGCCCCTCGCCTATCCAGTGGGCGATCCAGTCGAGAATTGCCGGTTCATCCAGGCCCAGGCCGCGCAGGCGATTGAGCACCGAGACGTTATGCAGTGGGTGGATATCGCAACCGATCAGGGCCGCGATACCGCGATGGCGGGCGCGCAGCAGTGGATCCGGCGGCAGCAGCGGCACCGCTGGATAGCGTTCTTCCAGGTATTCGATGATGGCGGGTGACTGGTTCAGGACTTCGCCGCCGTCGAGGCGCAGGCTGGGCAGCCGCCCCTGGGGGTTGAGCGCGCGGTAGGCGGGCTGGCGCTGCTCGTCGCTCAGCAAATTAACCGGCACGGCGCGATGGTCGAGCCCCTTCAGGGCCAACGCGAGGCGGACCCGGTAGGACGAGCTCGAGCGGTAATAGGTGTAGAGGTCCATCAGGGCTGCCCCGCGATCGCCTTACCATTTCTTGTTTTTGCGTAATTGAATTACGTTAAGTGGAATCTGCTCCTGCTGCGTGCGTCTTGTCAAGGCTGGTCGCTACTCCAGCGGCCAGCCTTCGATCACCTCGATGAAGCGCGTCAACCAGGCATTGGCCTGACTGCCATCCAGCACCCGATGGTCGATCGTCAGGGATACATAGGCCTTGAGCCGCGCCTGGAAGGTGTCGATACCCTCGATCTCTCGTACTGCCACGCGCTTTTCCAGGGCGCCCACGCCCAGAATGGCGGACTGCGGCTGGTTGATGATGATGGGCGTGGCCAGCAGCGAACCGGAGACGCCGTGATTGGACAGGGTGAAGGTGCCGCCGCGGACCTCTTCCGGCCGGAGGAAGCCGCCGCGTGCGGCATTGGTCAGCTCCTGCAGGCGGGTGGCGATGCCCAGCAGCGACAGCCCCTGCGCCTGGTGGATGACCGGCACGATGAGCCCCTGCTCCCCCAGGGCGGTGCCTATGCCCAGGTTCACATCGGCGAACACTTCCAGGTAGTCGTCATGCCAGTGGCTGTTCACCTCCGGCACCCGGCGCATGGCCGTCACGGCGGCCATGACCAGGTAGGCCGTGTGGGTCAGCCGTACGCCCTGTTCCGCGAACCGCGGCTTGTGGCGACGCCGGTGCGCCTCGACGGCGGTAAAGTCGGCTTCGAAGACGGTCGTCACATGGGGCGCGACCGTCACCGACTGTTGCAGGCGCTGGGCGATGGTCCGGCGCAGGGTGCTGTGCGGGACCTGAGCGGCCACGCGGGGACCCGCTGACGGCGCCGGCCGTTCCGGTGCGGCTTCCTCGGTGACCGCTGGCACCGGCTGTTTTCCTGCCGGCTGCGTGCGCTCGGCAATGACCTTGAGCACGTCCTCGCGGGTCAGGCGGCCGTCGCGCCCGGTGCCCTGCTCCGCCAGCGCCTCCGGGTCCAGGTGGTGCTCCGCCAGCAGGCGGCGCACCACCGGCGACAAGCGCAACGCGGGATCGAAACGGACCCGCTCGCTCTCTGACGATGGCGGGGCTTCCGCATTTGGCGCCGGCTGGGGTTCGAGCGACTGCCCTGCGCCCGCGCCAATACGGCCGAGTACGGCCCCCGGTTCGACGTCGCCGCCCGCCGCCTCAAGTATCTCCAGGATACCGGCCGCCGGTGCGGCGACCTCCACCACCACCTTGTCGGTCTCCAGCTCGACCACGGGCTCGTCCTTGGCGACTGGCTCACCGCTCTCCTTCAACCAGCGGCGGACCTCGGCCCTGGTGCCATCGCGCTCCAGCGGCGCGCGGATCTCCACCGTTGGCGGGTTCTGCACGGTCAGATCGTTCATGTCAGAACCCCACCAGTTCGTCGATCTTGGCCTGGATCCGCGCTACCGAAGGCAAGACGAATTCCATCAGCGTCGGATGATGCGGACTGGGGATGTCGGGCATGGTCAGCCGGGCCACGGGGGCGTCCAGTTGCAGAAAGGCCTGCTCGGCGACCACAGCGGCGATTTCAGCGCCGAAGCCGGCCGTGCCCAGATCCTCATGGACGATCAGGCACCGATGGGTGCGGTTGACCGAGGCCAGTACCGCCTCGCGGTCCCAGGGCATCAGGGTGCGCAGGTCGATGACCTCTACCGAGCGACCCTCGGCGGCGGCCTCACAGCGCTCTACCATGGCTCCCCAGGTCACCAGCGTCAGGGCGTCGCCGGCTACCACCGTGCGCGCCTTGCCGAAGGGCAGCACGAAGTCGTCACCAGGATAGGGCCGCCGCGCCGAAGCGGCGTCGAGCATGGCGCGGTGCTCGAAGAAGATCACCGGGTCATTGCCCCTCAGGGCCGTACGCAGCAGGCCGACGGCATCCTCGGCATTGGACGGCACCGCGACCCGCCAACCGGGCGAGTGCACGAACTGGACCTCGTTGGTCTGGCTGTGCCAGGGATCGCCGCACTTGAAGAAGCCGCCGGGGATGCGGACCACCATGGGCGCGGCGAAGCGGTTATGAGTACGCCAACGCATGGTGCCGCAGTCGTTGATCTGCTCCATCGCCGGGTCGGCATACTTGCGGAACTGGATCTCCGGCACCGGCATCAGCCCCGCCAAGGCCATGCCCACCGCCCGGCCGATGATGCCCTCCTCCGACAGGCTGGTGTCGAAGACGCGCTCGGCACCGTACTTCTCCTGCAGCCCCAGGGTCACCGCATGTACACCGCCCTTGGGTCCGACATCCTCTCCGAACAGCGCGATCCGTTCGTTCACCGCCAATTCGTGATCAAGAGTGCGGCGGATGGCGGCGACCATGTTCAGTCGCTGGCCTGCGGGGGTGGGTGTTTCGCTGACCGGTGGCGGCACATAGCCTTCGGGATGCTGGCCACCCCGGAGCTGCGGTTCACCCTCGAAGAACACGTGGCGGGTCACCTGCTGCGGATCGCTGACCGGTCTGGCTTCGGCCGCTTCCCGCGCCGCCTCGACGGCCTCGTGGGCGGAACGTTCCAGCGCCTCCCAGGCATGCGCCGACAGGCTCGCCGGCACCAGGAAATCGCGCAGGCGCGGCAAGGGATCGCGCGACCACTCGCGTTTCACCGTCGCCGCGCTCTTGTAGGCCTGGGTGTCCTGGAAGCTATGCCCCTGCAGGCGAGGCACCTTGAGCCGCAGCAGGCAGGGACCCTGGCGGTCGCGCACGTGGGCGATGGCCTGCTGGATCAGGGCCGCGCTCTGCTGGGGATCGCAACCGTCGCCAGACAGCACATGCAGACCCTGAAAGCTGGCGAGGTTCCGGGCGATATCCGCGCCCGGGGTCTGGAAGGTCGAGGGGACGGAGATGCCGAAGCCGTTGTCCTCGATGTAGAACAACATGGGCAGCTTCTGGGTGGTGGCGATGGTCAGGGCGGACCAGAAGCCGTTGGTGGCGACCGAGCCATCGCCGCCCATCACCACGCTGATGGAGCGGGCAAAGCTCGCGTCGCCCATCACCCGGGCGCGGTACTCGACAGCCTGGGCCCAGCCGGCGGTGGGCGTGTACTGGGCACCGACGCCGCCGCACATGGGCAGCGCCGTGGCACCCCCCACATTGGGATGATTGAACACCACACCGATGTCGCGACCGTCGGAATAGCCCCCGGCGCGGGCCATGGACGACCCCAGGGCGTCGGCCAGGTCCACCCCGAGCGCCAGCAGCATCGGCCGCGAGCGGTAGTAGCCGCAGGCCGCGTCGTGGACATCGGTGAGGGACAGGCCCAAAAGAATCTGCGCCAGATCATGGCCGCGCGCGGAAAACTGGTAGAGCACCTTGCGCTCGGGCACCAGCCGCGTTTCCTCCAGTTCGTCGAGGGCGCGCGAGACCAGCATCAGGTAGGCCACCCGCTGCCAGTCATAGGCGGCGTGAGGAGCAGGCGCTGCCGGTACAGGCGCGGCCTGGCGAGGCTTCTTCTGAATCACCGTCATCTTGTTCTTGTCCTGTGGTGAGTGCGGTGCCGGCGGCGGGCGCGCCGAATCCCTAGGACAGGATGGTAAGAGCCGGGGCGGAGAAAGTGCTTTTCCGTTTTCTCGGAAAACGCATAATCGGAGCAAGAGCAGGTACGGAAAACAACAAATGAAAAATGAATCTACTCGCGACAGCTATTCGCTGAAAATTCTCGCCGCCTTGCAGCAGGACGGCCGCCTCTCGGTCCAGGACCTGTCCCAGCGCATCGGCCTGTCCACCACGCCCACCTGGAAACGGCTCAGGACCTTGGAGAAGGACGGCGTCATCCAGGGCTATACCACGGTGGTCGACCGCACTCGTGTCGGGCTGGCCACCTGTGTGCTGGCCGAGGTGAACCTGTCACGCCACGTGGAAAACGTGGTGGAGGAATTCGAGCGCGCGGTGCAGGACTGCCCCGCCATCATCGAATGCTTCAGCACCACCGGTCAGGCCGACTACCTGCTCAAGGTGGTCACCGCCGACATCGCCAGCTACGACGCCTTTCTGCACAGCGTCATCTTCAAGTTGCCGGGGGTGAGCGAGATCCGTTCCGCCGTGGTGTTGCGCGAGATCAAACGTCCCTCACCCCTGCCCCTCGATCAGCTGGGCTGACGCCTAGTCCGCCGCCTGCACCCGGCCGCGGCACTCGCCGAAGCCGATCGCAGGCAGGCCGGGCTTGCGGCAGCGTGCCCTGAGAATGACCTCGTCGCCGTCCTCCAGAAAGGTGCGGGTTTCACCGCCGGGCAGCTGCAGGGGCTGTTTGCCGCCTTGGGTGACTTCCAGCAGGCTGCCGCAGCTGCCCGCGTCCGGACCGGACAGAGTGCCGGAGCCGAAGAAGTCCCCCGGATTCAGGGCGCAACCATTGACCGTGTGATGGGCCACCATCTGCGCCACGGTCCAGTACATGTTCAGGGTGTTGCTCAGGGCGATACGCTGGGCGGGTAGCCCCTGCTGCGCCATGAGCGGTGTGTGCAGCAGCACCTCCAGCTCGATATCCAGGGCGCCCCCGGCCTGATCGTCCTCGTCGAACAGATAGGGCAACGGCTGTGGATCACCGGCCGGTCGCGCCGGTTGCGCCGTGCGATAAGGCGCCAGGGCTTCTGCGGTCACCACCCAGGGTGACAGGGTGCTGGCGAAGCTCTTCGACAGGAAGGGACCCAGAGGTTGATATTCCCAGGCCTGGATATCCCGCGCCGACCAGTCGTTGAGCAGACAGAAACCAGCGATATGCTCCGCCGCATCAGCGATGGCGATGGGCTCGCCCTGGGCATTGCCCGGCCCGATCCAGATGCCCAGTTCCAACTCGTAGTCCAGCCGGCGACAGGGTCCGAAGACGGGCGCCTCCTGTCCGGGCGGCAGCGTCTGGCCCCTGGGGCGCTTGAAGGCTTCGCCGGAGACGCCCAGTGTCGAGGCGCGCCCGTGGTAGGCGATGGGCACGTGCTTGTAGTTGGGCAACAGCGGATTGTCGGGGCGGAATAGCCGACCGATCTGGGTGGCATGATGGATGCCGACATAGAAATCGGTGTAGTCGCCCACGCGCGCCGGCAGGTGCATCCGGCAGGCACTCTGGGGGGGCAGCAAGTGCTCACCCAGTTCCAGGAGCTGGTCACGTTGCGGATGATCGGCCCGCAGCAGCGCCTGCACCGCCTGGCGCAGGGCGATCCGTGTCGCCTTGCCTGCAGCGAAGAAGGCATTCAGCGTCTCCTCGCCAGCCAGTTCCGCGGCCCGCTGCGCCTCGCCCTGGAACAGCCCGGCTTCGAGGGCGAAGCGCAGATCGAGGATGAAATCACCCACGGCCACCCCGCCACGCGGCGTCTCCTGGCCGCGACTGAACACGCCCAGGGGCAGGTTGTGCAGGGAAAAATCGGGATGATCATTGGCCGAGTCGACCCAGCTGAGTCCATCGGCGGTCATGGTTGCGGTACTCCGGAAGGTGCCACGAAGGACTTGGCCAGATCGGCCCAGCAGGCGTCATAGTCAGGCTGCAGCTGCGGCGAGGCGAGCGCGTGACGGGTTGGCCGCAGGACGCGACCGGTTTCGAACATGAAGGCCATGGTGTTCTCGATCTTGTGCGGACGCAGCTCCGCGGCGATGGCGTTCTGCGTCGAGAGGTGATCCGGGCCATGGGCGCTCATGCAGCCATGCAGGGACGCCCCGCCCGGCGCGAAGCCATCGGCCTTGGCGTCGTAGGCGCCCTGGATCAGGCCCATGAATTCGTTCATCAGGTTGCGATGGAACCAGGGTGGGCGAAAGGTGTGCTCGGCCACCATCCAGCGTGGCGGAAAGATCACGAAGTCGATGTTGGCCATGCCTTCGCTGGTGCCCGGAGCGGTCAGCACCGTGAAGATCGAAGGGTCCGGGTGATCGAAGCTGACCGTGCCCAGGGTATTGAAGTGGCGCAGATCGTAGCGGTAGGGCACGTTGTTGCCGTGCCAGGCGACCACGTCCAGGGGCGAGTGGTCCAGCTCGGTTTCCCAGAGCTCGCCGAGAAACTTCTGTACCAGGCGCGTCGGCACGTCCCGATCTTCGAAACGTGCCACGGGTGCCTGGAAATCCCGCGGATTGGCCAGGCCGTTGCTGCCGATGGGCCCCAGCTCGGGCAGCCGCAGGCAGCGCCCGTGGTTCTCGCAGACATAACCGCGGACCGGTCCGCCCTCGGGGATCTCCACGCGGAATTTCATCCCGCGCGGAATCACCGCGATCTGCAGCGGCTCGATGCGCAACAGACCGAGTTCGGTGACCAGATCGAGTCGGCCCAATTCCGGCACGATCAGCAATTCACCATCGGCGTCGTAGAACACCCGCGTCATGGAGATGTTGGCAGCATAGCGATAGATGCTCGCGCCTTCGGCCTGATCACCCGCGGCGGTCGCCACGAGCCGTTCCAAGCCGTCCAGGAAATCGGTAGGGGCTGTCGGCAACGGCAAGGGATTCCAGCGCAGCCGATTCGGCGTCGCCTCGCCCGGTTCATCTCCGGTCAGCTGCCTCGTCGAACGCAGGAAGCGGCCGTGAGCCGCCGAGGGCCTCAGCCGATACAGCCAGGAGCGACGCGCCTCGGCACGCGGCACGGTGAAGGCGGTACCGGACAGCTGCTCGGCATAGAGGCCGAAAGGTGCCTGCTGTGGTGAGTTTTGCCCGATCGGCAGCGCGCCGGGCAAGGCTTCCGAGTTCAGGTGGTTGCCGAAGCCCGACTGGTAGGTCGCTGACCTATCTTCTTCTCGTTGTACGTTCAACTGGATCACCTATTTGCGTAACAGGTTTACGCAAAAAGTAAATTGAACCCAGGAGAGCGTCAAGCTATAACGCTGCCTTTACCCAGTCGGTCGAGCAGATGACGAATACCTCCGAAGAAGCCCCGCCACGGCGGCAAAAGGTCCAGGCCGCGAAAGTCGGTACCGACATCCTCAAGGCGCTCGCCGAGTTGGCGCCCTCCACCTCGCTTTCACGCCTGGCCAGTCACCTGGACATGCCGGCGAGCAAGGTCCACCGCTATCTGCAGGCGCTGATGGCCAGTGGCTTCGCCGAGCAGGATCCGCGAACCAACCACTACGGCCTCGGCCAGGCCGCGCTGTTCGTCGGCCTCGCGGCATTGGGCCGCCTGGACGTGGTGAAACTGGCCGCGCCCGTGCTGGCGGCGTTGCGCGACGAGGTCGGCGAGACCTGCTTCCTGGCGGTCTGGGGCAACAAGGGACCAACCGTGGTTCTGGTCGAGCAGGCAGTCCGCGCCGTTACCCTGGTGACCCAGGTCGGCTCGGTGCTGCCCTTGCTCGGCTCCTCCACGGGCCTGGTGTTCAACGCCTTTTTGCCAGATGCCGAGACCGCCGCGCTGCGGGAAGAAGAACTTCGGCAGCCGCAGGCCCCCTCGCCTGCCAGCCTGGACGACAGCACTCGCCGACTGCGCGAAACCCGCCTCCAGCCCGTGCATGGCCTGCTGATGGCCGGCGTCAACGCGCTCTCCGCACCGCTGCTGGGCGTCGGCGGAAGCCTCGCGGGGGTGTTGACGGTGGTAGGTGCGGCCCCTGGTTTCACCGCGGATACCGAAGGTGAGGCCGCGTCCCGCCTCGAGGCCGCTGCCCAGGCCATCAGCGCCCGCCTGGGCGGCTAGGCCGGCCTGCGCGGTGAGCAGAGGGCTCGGCAAGCTCCATTGAGCCCTTTCTCTACTCCATTCGGCTAAAGGATTACTCAGGCTGGCCGTTTGCCATTAAGCTTATTATTTAGCGCGTTTATCATTGGCGCACTGCTTTCTGGTGACCCTTCATGAGTGCTCTTTCCCATCGCGATCGCAACCAGGCCCTGGAGCATTCGCTCGAACGTTTCTGGGACGTGGCCAAGCCCGTGGTCCAGGCGGCCATGTGCATCCACGTCGCCCTGCTGGTGGTTTTCGTCCTGCTCGACCAGGCCCTGATGGCCTGGGCCAACGTGTGCAGCGTGGCGGCCTACGTGGGTTGCCTGGCGGCCCTGCGTCAGCGTCGCTATCGCGTCGCCAGCCTGACGATGAGCTGTGAGATAGTCGCCCACGCCTGGATCGCCACCTGGCAGCTGGGCTGGGACAGTAATTTCCATTACTACGTACTGTGCATCCTGCCAATCGTCATCTACAACTACCGCACCGCGCCCATACGCCACCTGCTGCTGGTGATCGGCATCCTGGTGACCCTGGCGGGTGGCTACCTGCTGCATCCCGCCACCAGCCTGGCGCCCCTGGCGATCAAGCTGTTCGGCACGGTCAACATCATTTGCGCCCTGGTCCTGCTGCTCTACGGCACCGGTGCCTCTTTCCATCACAGCACCAAGATGCAGCTGGATCTCCTGCATTCCGCCAGCCACGACAGCCTCACCAACCTGTACAACCGTCGGCGCATTCTTCACCAGGCGGAGCAGCAAGCCGGCGTGAACGGCAGCCTCATCCTGTTCGATGTGGATCACTTCAAGCACATCAACGACCGCTTCGGCCACGACTGCGGCGATCTGGTGCTGCAGCGGATCGCCGATGTCATCCGCTGCGAGGTCCGGCATACGGATCTGGCTGCGCGCTGGGGTGGTGAGGAATTCCTGGTGTTGCTACCCCAGGCCCGGACCGAAGTGGCCTGGAGCGTAGCGGAACGGATTCGCCAGCGGCTAGGCGAGGTCACCCAGTCCCTTGAACGCGGTCCCACGCGGGTCACGGCGACGCTGGCGGTCTGCGAGATCCGTGACTGCGAAGCCTTCGCCAGCGCCCTGGAGCGCGCCGATCAAGCGCTCTATCGCGGCAAGCAGGAAGGCCGCGACCGGGTGATGCTGGCGGCCTGAAGCAACGCCGCTCGCGCCCTAGACCTCGAAACGCTGCAGGGCGCCGTGCAGATCGGCGGCCAGGCTCGACAGCTGCTGGCTGCTGGCACTGGTCTGCTGGGCACCGGCAGAGGTCTGGGTCGCCGCATCCCGGATCAGCGTCAGATTACGGTCGACCGCCGCGGTGGTGGCGGTCTGCTCTTCGGTGGCGGCCGCGATGGCGTCGTTGCGCTGACCGATCGCGGTGATCGCCTGGGTGATGCCCTCCAGCACCTGCCAGGTCGCCTCTGCCTGCTCGCGGGTATGGCTGGCCTGGATGCGACTGTGATCGAGCGCGATCACGGTCTTTTCGCTCACCTGCTGCACGCCGTCGATCAGGCCTTCGATTTCCCGGGTGGACTCGCCGGTGCGCCGCGCCAGGCCTCGCACCTCGTCGGCCACCACGGCGAAGCCGCGCCCGGCATCACCCGCACGGGCGGCTTCGATGGCGGCGTTGAGCGCCAGCAGATTGGTCTGCTCGGCGACGTTGCGGATCACGTCGAGCATTTTGCTGATGCCCTTGGATTGCTCGGCCAGATGATCGGCCTGGGCGGCGGCTTCATCCACATTGCCCACCAACTGGGTAATGGCCACCAGGGTCTGCTGGACCTGCGCCTGGCCTTGCTGGGCCTGCTCGACGCAGAGCCGTGATTCGGCAGAGGTGGACGTCGCGTGCTCGCACACGGCCTGAACCGCCTGGTTCAGTTGAGTGACCGCATTGGCCGCATCCTGGATGTCGGCGGTCTGCTGCTCCAGACTGCGGCAGCTTTCGTCCATCACCGCACTCATCTGTGTCGACGCCGACGCCAGCTGCTCGGAGGCATTGCCGGTGTGTACCAGTACCTCGCGCAGATTGCCCTGCATGCGCTCCAGCGTCAGCAGCAGCTGGGCCGCCTCGTCACGGCCCTTGGCCTCAATGGTCTGGCGCAGGTCACCCGCGGCAATGCCACTGGAGATCTCCAGCGCCTGGCGCAGCGGTTGCACCACGCTACGGGTCAGGCGCCAGGCCAGCAGCAGCAATAGCACGATGGCGCCACCGATCACCGACCAGACGATGGCGCGAGCCTGGATGAACTGGACGTTGGCCACCTCCCTGGCTTGGGCGGCGCCCTGCTTGTTCAGCTCGCGCAGGAGCTGCACCTGCATGTCCATCAGATCGCCCTTGAGGCCCACCACGGTATCCAGCTGCATCCGCGCGGCCGGGATCTTCTGCTGCTCGATCAGCTGTACTTCCTCGCGCAGACCGTCCACGAATGGCAGATAGGCCTCGTGCAGCGCCTTGATCGAATCGCCCTCGGTGGCATCGGTGATCACCGGCTCATAGTCGCGAAACAGCTGATTGGTCTCGTTGACCAGCTGCTCCAGGGTGATCCTGCTCATGGCCACGGCGCCCGGATCCTCGGCGTTGAGCAGGACCACCGAGGCCTGATTGCGCAGCTTGCCAAGATTGATCGCCAGGGAATCGGCGATGGCGATGCTCGGCAACCAGTCCTGCTCCATGCTCAGGGCCTGACGGCGCAACTGCTGCATCTCCCACAGGGAAAAGCTGCCGAGCCCGGCGAGCAGTACGGCCGCGAAGGTAAAGGAGCATAGCATTCGCGGGCCGGTCTTGAGGACTCTCAGCCAGGAGCGGCGGGACGGACGGCGAAAGCGTGCGAGGAAACGAAACATGGAGGCGCCACTGCAGAAAGACGGTCGAGCGGAGCAGCCTAGGCAAGCGAGATGTCGGATTGATTACAAACTGCCGTCCCGAATAAAGATCTGACGATTGCAGGCCTTGGCTACTGGGGCTAAGGTCCGCAACCTCCACTCGCTTCCCCTATCGCCGCACCCATGTCTCTTGCGCCATCCAAGGCTTCGACCTTCCAGATCCTGCTGCTCGGCATCGGCCAGATTCTGGTCTGGGGCGGCTCCTTCTTCATTCTCGCGGTGCTCGCCGATCCGGTGGTACAGGAAACCGGCTGGTCTCGCCAATGGGTCTATGGCGGCCTCTCCCTTGGCGTGCTGGTCTCCGGGCTGCTGGCACCGGCCTGTGGGCGGCTGATCGCTCGCCGGGGCGGGCGCACGCTGCTGTCGCTGAGCGGCCTGGGCGTGGCGGCTGGTTTGATCCTGATGGCCAGTGCCCAGCATCTGCCGCTGTTCCTGCTGGCCTGGGTGGTGATGGGCATCGGCATGGCCGCCGGTCTGTACGATGCGCTGTTTGCGACCCTCGGCACCTGTTATGGCGCCCAGGCACGCTCGGCGATCAGCGGCATCACCCTGGTATCCGGCTTCTGCACCGCCATCACCTGGCCCGTCGCGGCGCTGTTGGTCACCCACCTTGGCTGGCGCGGCGCCTGCCTGGCCTATGCCGCGGTCCTGCTGCTGACCATCTGGCCGCTCTACCGTCGCGCCTTGCCCGAGCCCGTAGCCAAGGGATCGGTCGCACGTTCGACCCAGGCAGCCGCGCCATCCGCCCCGGTGAACCAGGCGCTGTACACGGTGCTCACGGCGTTGTTCACCCTGGGTGCGGTGCTGATGACGGCGATCTCCATCCAATTGATCACCCTGCTGCAAGGCATTGGCTACAGCCTGGCAAGCGCGGTAGCCCTGAGTGCCTGCCTGGGCCCAAGCCAGGTGGCTTCGCGGATCATCGACCTGCTGAACCGCAACGGACATCCCCTGTGGACGGCCCTGGCCTCGGTAGTCTGCACGGCGGCCGGACTGCTGCTGGTTACCCTGGGACCCGCAGTCATCTGGGTCACGGTGACGGGGCTGGTGATCTTTGGCGCAGGCAATGGCCTCAGGGCCATCATTCGCGGCGCCCTGCCCTTGGTGCTCTGGAGTCCCGCGGACTACGCCACCGTCCTGGGGCGGATGGCGCGCCCAGCGCTGCTCGGCCAGGCGGCTACCCCCTTGCTGTGCGGCTACCTGCTGGAGCACCACGGCCCTCGGGCCGTGCTGGGGCTGCTCTGCCTGCTGGCGCTGGTCAACATGGCGCTGGTCGCCTGGCTGTTCAGGAGGCTCTTCGGCAACCGCGAGCGTCCACGCTGAAACGATCCTAGTCGCAGGCGAGCTCCAAAGGCACCAGGCGCAAGCGGATGCCGGTACGGCGCAAAGTCAAAATATCCCCCTCGCGCTGGCCGACTTCGTCGCCCAGGGTACTGCGCAGGGTTTCATCCGACAGGCATGCGTAGGTCCGTGGATCCTCGCCATGGCAGCTCTCGGCGATATGCAGCTCGCCGCGCAGCAACTTGCCCGCTGTACGCCCGCTGGTGAGATCCACGAGCAGATAATCTTGGTCGGGCTGATAGGTGAAGGTCATACAAACTCCCGGCGGCTGTAGCCATGGGAACCGCTCACCCGCCGATGGTTCAGGCGCTCGACGTGCCTTCTTCGTCCAGGCGATTGCGCAGCATGACCAGGGTTTCCCGCAGATCATCCAGGCCGGCATCACCCAGGGCGCAGACTTCCCGGACCTGGCTGTTGACGCCGCTGGCCTGCTCCCGCAGGGCGCGTCCGGCGGGCGTGAGCTCGATCGACAGGTTGCGCTCGTCTTCCGCGCTGCGGCGCCGCGTGACCAGTCCGGCCGCTTCGAGGCGCTTGACCACCGGGGTCAGGGCGCCCGAGTCCTGGCGCAGGCGGTTGGACAATTCCTTGAGCGTGAGGCCGTCGTGCTCCCAGAGCACCAGCATGATCAGGTACTGCGGAAAGGTCAGCCCCATGCTCTCGAGCAGAGGCTTGTAGAGCTGCGTCATCGCGAGCGAAGCCGAATAGAGGGAAAAGCACAGTTGTTGGTCGAGAAGCAGTGGATCTTTGGCTGTCATGGGATTTGCCATTACAAAAAGCGTGAAAAGAATGGACAGTGCCAACGACCCAAACCAGGGTGAAGACCGTGGTTACTAGGCGTCAGCTACCAGAAACATTCGGTAACTGGCACTGGATTCCGATAGCACAGGATGCCACAGTGAGCGGCTGGACATAAATAATAAGGGTAATACCTGCATGGCCGTTTCCTCTGCCGCGCCAGCGTCGCCTGGCGAAACCCCGACCGCCGCCGTGGCCGGCGCCTCGCCCCTGGTGGCCGGTATTCTTGCCTCCTGTGCCCTTGCCCACCTCATCAACGACCTGATCCAGTCTGTCCTGCCGTCCATCTACCCGATGCTCAAAGACAGCTATGGTCTGACTTTTACCCAGATCGGCCTCATCACCCTGGCCTTTCAGATCACCGCGTCCCTGCTGCAGCCCTGGATCGGTTTCCATACCGATCGCCATCCCAAACCCTATCTGCTTCCCGCCGGCATGGTCTGCACCCTGATCGGCGTGCTGCTGCTCGCTTTCGTCGGCAGTTTTCCGGCCATCCTGGCCGCCTCGGCCCTGATCGGAGTCGGCTCGTCCACCTTCCATCCCGAGACATCGCGGGTGGCACGCCTCGCCTCGGGAGGCCGCTTCGGCCTCGCGCAATCCACCTTCCAGGTGGGTGGGAATGCCGGCACGGCCATCGGACCGCTGCTGGCGGCGGCCATCGTCATTCCCTACGGCCAGACCCATGTCGCCTGGTTCGCGGTCTTCGCTCTGTTCGCCATCGGCGTGCAATACGGGCTGTCACGCTGGTACCGCAACCACCTGCGCAGCGCCAAGGGACGCAAGGCGGCTCCCGTGAGTCATGGTCTGTCGCGCCGGCGCGTGACCTTTGCACTGATCATTCTGGCGCTGCTGGTGTTCTCCAAGTACATCTACATGGCCAGCATCACCAGCTACTTCACCTTCTACCTGATCGAGCGCTTCGGCTTGTCGGTGGCCAGCTCCCAGCTGCACCTCTTCCTGTTTCTCGGCGCCGTCGCGGCGGGCACCTTTTTTGGCGGCCCCATTGGTGATCGTATCGGCCGCAAGGCGGTCATCTGGTTCTCGATTCTGGGGGCTGCGCCCTTCACCCTTGCCCTACCCTACGTCGACCTGTTCTGGACCAGTGTGCTTAGCGTCATCATCGGCTTCATCCTGGCCTCGGCGTTTTCGGCTATCGTGGTCTACGCCCAGGAACTGGTGCCAGGCAACGTGGGCATGATCGCCGGGATCTTCTTTGGTCTGATGTTCGGCTTCAGTGCCATCGCCGCGGCGGGCCTGGGCAATCTGGCAGACCATCGCGGCATCGAGTACGTGTATCAGCTGTGCTCCTACATGCCGCTGCTGGGCGTGCTCACCATCCTGTTGCCCTCCACTCGCCGCAAGGCCAGCTGACGACGGCGCCACGGGAGGCCCAAGCTCCCGTGGCTAACCGCTTCGGCACCCGCTACGCTGGCCGCCCCTGAGCCATCCGCCGAGTCGCGATGAAGAGCCCGCTGCACTACCTGGTCCGCTACCCCTCCGCCAACCTGCTGTTCATCCAGTTGCTCGGTCTGCTCCTGTATCCCTTCGTGGAACAGGAAGAGCACGGGCGCGCCATCATCGGTGCCTTCGGCATCATCGTCCTGGCCACGGCGCTGCGCATGGTGCGCCGCAGCCCGACCATCCAGTGGCTGGGCTTTATCCTCGCCGGCTGCATCCTGGTGCTCACGGTACTGGTGGAATGGCATGGCGATCGGCACCTGGTGGTGTCCCTGGCCATTCTCGACGCGATCTTCTATTTCTATGCTGCCGGCAGTCTCATCGCCTACATGATGGAAGACCAGCGCGCGACCACCGATGAACTCTTCGCGGTAGGCGCGACCTTCACGCTGCTGGCCTGGGCCTTCGCTCACGCCTACTCGGCCTGCCAGATCCTCCAGCCGAACAGCTTCACCGCCGCCAACGACCCCATGGCCGCACGGACTTGGACGGAGCTGCTCTACGTCAGCTTCGCCATCCTTTCAGGCGTCGGCCTGAGCGATATCTATCCGGTCAAGCCGATGGCGCGCTCACTGGTCATGCTGGGCCAGTTCTCCGGCGTCATGTACATCGCACTGGTGGTCACCCGCCTGGTGACCCTCACCGTACGCAGCCGCTAGCCGAATCGCGCCAGGGAGAAGCTGCCGAGATCGATGTCGCTGCGCCCGGTGGTCACCCGCTGGGCGAGCGCCTCGCCCAGCGCTGCCGAGTGCTTGAAGCCATGTCCCGAACAGGCGCTGACCACGGTCACGCCGGGCAGCCTCGGATGTTCGTCGATGATGAAGCCGAAATCCGGGGTGACGGTGTAGGCGCAGACGGCACTGCGCACTGCCCGCGCAGAGAGACCGCCAATCCACCTTCCCACTTGATTACTGAACAGCTGGCTCGATTCATCAGGATGAGAAAATCTATCAATCCCCATAGGGGTGGTATTATCTTGATACTGTTCCGTGGCGACCTTGATGGCGTTTTCATCCGGCAAGGGTGGGAAGCCATAGAAGAGATCGCTGTCGCCGCTGCCGTGGGCCAGGACGAAGCTGGGTGAATCAGGCGGAAACAGCGTGGGATTGGCGACTTCGAACCAGTGCAGAGTCTGACGGCAGACGCGCAGCAGCCGGTCGAAAGACGCACCCAGCAGCTCGGAGCTCCACATGCCAGCCGCGACGATGACCCGCTTGGCTCGCCAGCTGCCTTGCGCCGAATGCAGCCGCACGCCCTCCTCGTCTTGCTCAAGACCCTCGATGACGGTATCGATATGAATCTGCGCACCCCGCTCCCGAGCCGCGTTTAGCTGCGCCTGGATGCAGGCTTCCGGGTAGAGGTAGCCACCACCCGGTTCGAAGTAGCCCAGGGCGTCGTCCGCGACGCGAAATTGGGGAAAGCGCTGGCGGATGGTGGCGCCATCCCACTGCTGATGCTGGATGCCGTATTGACGAGCCAGCTCCAGGGTGGTCCGGGTGAAGTCCGGGCGGCCGTGGTGGGAGGTGGCCGTGGTCGTGGCCGTCATGATCAAGACGCCGCACTGCTCGAAGAGATTGACGCCCTGCTCCGCTTCCAGCTCGCGCCAGAGCTGCTGCGAGCGGATCGCGAGCGGAACATAAGCCGCTCCCTCGCCCACCGCCTGGCGGGTGATCCGGGTCGCCCCATGGCTTGAGCCCAGGTCGTGGGGCGGTGAATAGCGATCAATACCTGCGACCCTCACCCCACGCTTGGCCAACTGATAGAGCGTGGCCGCGCCCATGGCGCCTAGCCCGACAACAACGACGTCATAAGTCGCGATGGTCATTTTATCCCCTGCCTTTTCTGCTCAAGGATCGAACGCTATCAAGACGGGTCGCCCAGGGCCAAGGCCGGAATCCGAGACAGGATCCTGATCGTCTTGATAAACCGCCATTGCAGGGAGATGGTTAATTGAAATCCAGTAATACCAGGGGTGGTATTAAGCTGGATCGATCTTGAGGGAGTAGGCACCAAAACGGCTAGGCCAGTGAATGTGCTCAGGGCGCCGCCATCATCAGCAAAGCAAGGAGTCCGGTGAATGATCACCGAACTCCTTCACACCGCCACCCTCCTCCACCTCAGGTCATGCCCAACCAATTAGGCAAGGCGAGGGACACATAGGGCACGTAGGTCACCAGGATCAGGAAGGCCAGCATCACCAGCAGCCAGGGGGAAACGGCCTTGATGGTGGTGGTCAGCGGCATGCCGGTCACCGCTGAGGTAACGAACAGGTTGAGTCCTGTCGGCGGTGTGATCAGGCCGATCTCCATGTTGACCACCATGATGATCCCCAGGTGGATCGGATCGATACCTAGCTGTACCGCGATCGGGAACAAGATGGGCGCCAGGATGAGGATGATCGCTGATGGCTCCATGAAGGTACCGGCGATCAACAGCACGATGTTCACCACGATCAGGAACTCCACCGGCGAGAAGCCCTGGTCTACCACCCAGCGGGTGATCGACTGGGGAATCTGCTCGGTGGTCAGGACATGGGCGAACAGCATGGCGTTGGCGATGATGAACATCAGCACCACGGTCAGCTTGCCCGCATCGATCAGCACCCGATGGCATTCATGTCCTTGTGCACGAAGACGGCGATGATGGCCGCATAGATCGCCGATACCGCCGCCGCCTCCGTGGGCGTGAACATGCCTGAATAGATGCCACCGAGGATGATCACGATCAGCATCAGACCCCAGATGGCACGCCGGCCGGTGCGCAGCACCTCCTGGAAGGACGCTCGCGGCAGCGCCGGAATGTTCTTGATGCGGGCGATGACGTAGATGGTCACCATCAGCACCAGCCCCAGCAGCAATCCCGGCACCACACCCGCCATGAACAGCTTGCCCACCGAGGATTCCGTCGCCGTCGCATAGACCACCATGACGATGGAGGGCGGAATGAGAATTCCCAGGGTGCCGGCATTGCAGACGATGCCGGCAGCGAATTCGCGCTTGTAGCCCGAACGAACCATGCCAGCGATGACGATGGAACCTACGGCGGCGACGGTCGCCGGCGAGGAGCCGCAGAGGGCTGCAAACAGCATGCACGCCAGGATCGCGGCGATGGCCAGGCCGCCCCTGATGTGGCCGACGCAGGCGTTGGCAAACTCGATCAGCCGATGGGCCACCCCGCCGGTGGTCATGAAGGCGCCGGCCAGGAGAAAGAACGGAATGGCCATCAGGGTGTAGTGCTCGCTGGTCTCGAACAGCTTGATGGCCAGCGAGCGCACCGAGTCGTTGCTGAACAGCAGGATGGTGAGGGCACCGGAAAGGCCCAGTGAAATGGCCACCGGAATGCCGATGAACATGAGGACGAACAGCGCAAGGAACAGGAAGGTGATGGTCATGGCTGGCGCTCCGTGCCGTGCTGCCCGTCGACGAGCTTGAGGGCGTCCTCGGCTTCACTGTGTCCACCGAAGCCGGTCTGCTCGTTGCGCAGGATGCGCAGGAACACTTCGAGGAAGCGGATCAGCATGAGCGCGAAGCCGATCGGTACGATCATCACGATGTGCCACTGGCGCAGGCCGAAACGATCGAGGTCCTCGGCGCCGATGTTGGCGGTCATCAGGGCGGACACCCATTGCTGACTGGAGTAGGTCATCAGCCCGCAATAGAAGATACAGATGCCGACCGCCACCAAGGCAACCGCCTTGCGCAGGCCGGGAGGAAAGGTCTTGACCAGCAGATCGACCCCCAGGTGGGCGCCGATGCGCACGCCCCAGGCTAGGCCGATAAAGATCAGCCAGCCGAACACGGCCTTGGTCAGGGCGATGCTCCAGGTCATTTCCTGGGAGATGAAGAGGATGCCGTCTCCCAGGGCGAACAAGGGCCTTTCCAGGAAGGCGATGCGATCGGCGAGATAATAGAAAACGGCGTAAACGTTGTTGACCACCACGTAGACGAAGGTGATCAGGGTCATGACCGCCAGCAGGAAGGCGACGAGCGCCTCCTCTAGCCGGCCCCAAAGACGTGTCACGGCGGACATACGAACCTCCGACAACCACTGACAGGGGACGAAAGGAAGAAGCGCTCGCGGGTCTTCAGCTGGCTTTGTTGGCGTTGACCGCCGCCTCGATCACCTCGCTGCCGATCTCACCTTCGAACTTCTTCCAGACCGGCTGCATGGCCTTGCGCCAATCCTCGCGTTGCGCGGGGGTCAGCTCGATGATCTCGCTGGTGCCGGCCTTGGCGATGGCGCTGCGGGCTTCGTCGTTGAGCGCCTGGGCCTGGCGGTTCACCTCGACAGTGACTTCGCCCATCACCTTGTTCAGCTCGGTGCGCACGTCCTCGGGCAGGCCCTGCCAGAACTTGGTGTTGGTGATGACCATGTAGTCGATCAGGCCGTGGTTGGACTCGGTGAAATAGGGCTGAACCTCATGGACCTTCTGGCTGTAGTAGTTGGACCAGGTGTTCTCGGTGCCATTGACGACCCCGGTCTGCAGGCCTTGGTACACCTCGGCGAAACTCATCTTGCGGGGCGCGGCGCGCAAGGCCTTGAATTGCTCGTCGAGGACGGCGGACGCCTGCACGCGGAATTTCAAGCCGCGGGCATCCTTGGGCTCACGCAGTGGCTTGTTGGCCGAGAGCACCTTGAGGCCGTTGTGCCAGTAGGCCAGACCGGTGATGCCCTTGCCTTCCATGCTGGTCAGCAGCGCCTTGCCCTGAGGACCGGCCTGGAAGCGGTCGACCGCAGCCATGTCATCGAACAGGAACGGCAGATCGAAAACCTGCACCGCCTTGGCGTAATGCTCGAACTTGGCCAGCGAGGGCGCCAGCATCTGGACATCGCCCAGCAGCAGGGCCTCCATCTCCTTGCCGTCGCCGAACAGCGAGGAGTTGGGATAGACCTCGACCTTCACCCGGCCGGGCAGGCGTTCTTCCGCCAGCTTCTTGAACAGCACTGCGCCCTGCCCCTTGGGCGTGTGTTCGGCGACGACGTGGGCGAATTTGATGGTGATGGGGGCTTCATCTGCAGCGTGCAGCGAACCGGCGAAGGAAAACACGGCGGCACAGAACAGCGTCTTGAAGGGAAATGTGGGCATGGCGACACCTCATCTTGTTTTTGTAATCAGGTCGGGGTTATTTAACGCGCCCCCTTACCAGGGGGGAATTCATCATTGCCCAACAGGGCCTTCAGCTCTGCCTAACACTGGACAATGTTCGTCCGAGGCGCCTTAGCAGCCGCTGTGCACGCCCTATGACCGGCGCATCGACCATTTTTCCATCGACGACGAAGACCCCCAGGTCCCCCTGACTCGCGGCGATCACCCGCTGTGCCCAGTCGATTTCCGTCTGCGTCGGGGTCAAGGTGTCGTGCACCACGGCGACTTGGCGGGGATGAATGCACAGCAGGCCACCGAAGCCCTGGTCGCGGGCACTGCGGGTGGCCGTTGCCAGACCAGGCAAGTCGTCGATGGCCGGAAAGACGCTGTCCAGCGGCGCAGGCAGCCCGGCCAGTCGCCCTTCCAGCAGGAGCCGGAAGCGTGCCTGATCCAGCAGCCGTTCCGCTGCCGCCGTACCACTTTCAAGGCCGAGATCGAGGCCGAGGTCCAGACCGCCGAGTACCAGGCGCTCCACCCCGGCAGCCTTGGCAATCTCCTTGAGGCGATCCAGGCCGCAGGCGCTCTCGATGATCGGCCAGACGGGCTTGGCCGTCACGGCCAAGACGTGGTCGATCTGGGCGGCGCTTTCCGCCTTTGGCAGCACCACCCCGCGCACCTGCTCCAGCCGCTGGCACAGCGCCAGGTCCGCGCCGTGCGCCGGGTGAGCGGCGGAATTGATGCGCACCCAGACCCTGAGCTCAGGCGCTGCGAGCAGTGCCTGTTCGAGGTCAGCGCGCGCCGCCGTCTTGGCGGCTTCGGCAACCGCATCTTCCAGGTCCACGATCACCGCATCGGCGCCACTGGCCAGGGCCTTGGCGATTCGCTCCGGGCGGGTCGCCGGTACGAACAGGGCAGAGCGAGGGTCGTCTGGCCTGAGGTCGACAGCCTCGGTCATAGCACACCTCGCTGGCGCAGCGCGTCCAGCGCGGCCGTGTCATATCCAAGCTCCTGCAGCACCGCCTCGGTGTGCTCGCCCAGGCCAGGAACCGGGTCCATGCGGGGGTCGAAGGCGTTGTTGCTAGCCGGGGGCAACAACGCCGGCAAGGGACCGGCCGGGCTGCCGACCTCACGCCAGCGATCGCGGTCACGCAACTGGGGATGCGCCCAGACCGCCGCCATGTCGTTCACCTGGGCATTAGCGATCTGCGCGCGCTCCAAACGGGCAATGACCTCCTCGGTCTTGAGCTGCGCGAAAGCCTCGACGATCAGAGCACGCAGGACGCCCCGATTCGCCGAGCGCTTGAAGTTGGCGGAAAACCGCGGATCCGCGGCCAGTTCCGGCTGCAATAGCACCTGCTCGCAAAACAGCTGCCACTCCCGCTCGTTCTGCAGGCCCAGCATCACCGTGCCGCCATCGCCGGCCGGAAAGGGGCCGTAGGGGTAGATGGTCGAGTGAGCGGCACCGGCGCGTGCAGGTGCGGGCATACCCGCGTACGCGTAGTACAGCGGATAGCCCATCCACTCCACGAGACTCTCCAGCATGCTGACCTCGACGCGACTGCCCTCCCCGGTCCGCTCCCGCAGCAGCAGGGCCGAGAGGATGCCGCTGTAGGCATACATCCCGGCCGCGATGTCGGCGATCGAGCAGCCAGCCTTGGCCAACTGGTCATCCTCAGGGCCACCCGTCACCGAGAGAAAGCCCGCCTCGCTTTGAATGAGCAGGTCATAGGCTTTCTTGCGTTCGTAGCTGCCACCGGCGCCATAGCCGGACACGTCACAGACGATCAGCCGGGGGAAGCGCTGACGCAGCGCCTCGAAGCTCAGCCCCAGCCGACTCGCCGCGCCCGGCGCCAGGTTCTGCAACAGGACATCGGCCTGGGCAAGCAGCTTGTCCAGCACGGCCAGGGCGTCGTCCTGCTTGAGATCCAGGGCCACGCTCTCCTTGGAGCGGTTGGTCCAGACGAAGTGGGAGGCGAGACCCGCGACGCGCTCGTCATAACCGCGGGCGAAGTCGCCGCTGCCTGGCCGCTCGATCTTGATGACCCGGGCGCCCAGGTCAGCCAGTTGCCGGGAGCAGAACGGCGCGGCGATCGCATGTTCGAGACTCACGACCGTGATGCCATCCAGGGGACGAGGTTTTTCGACAGCCATCTTGGGGCACTCCAGATCAGGTGAAGCAGTAGAGGTCCGCACACTCGTGCAGCCGCCAGGCCTGGGCGATCAGCGCATCGGCCTCGGCAGGTGGGCGTTTGCCGGCGAAGGCGACCAGGCGGCGAAACTTGTCTTCCAGTTCGGTCCTGTCGAGGGTATTGCCGGGATCGCCCTTGGGTTCGTCGATCCGTCCCTGCAGGACGGCACCTTGGCGAGTGGTCACCTCGACCCGTCCCAGCCAGCGCTGGGGATAGGCCGCATCGACCTCAGGGTCCAGCCGCATGCCCACTCGCGCGCGGAAGGCCGTGACCGCGGGATCGCTCAGGGCCGAATGCGCGAACTCGCCCAGTTGGGCCTTGCCGTGGACAGCGATCAGGCCCAGCACCGTGCCCATGGAAAATTTGGCCTGGTGCACGGTACGAGGCACCTCGACCCGCCCCAGCACGTCCAGGGCGCCCTGGTGGACCCGCGCCGTCACCTGGGCGATGTCCTCGGGCGCCAGTCGCTCGCGCTGCATCAGGTCCAGCAGGGCATCGGCCGCGGGATGGGTATGGCGACAGGACGCATGAAACTTGAAGGAGGTTTCCAACAAGGCCCAACGGTGCCCCAGACCATCGCTCAGACGGCGGGCATCGGCATCGCTGGAAAAACCGGCGGCCATACCCTGCTCACCTTCCAGAATGTTGCGCGCACCGGTCAGCCCCTGGGCCGTGAGATAGGCCGCCAGCAGTCCATCCGCTGCCGCCTTGGCAGTGTGCAGCTGCTTGGAATCGGCGGCGTCGCGCAGGAACTCCCAGAGACCCGCAGCCTGGGTACCGGCGTTGCCGAGCACCTGGATGAATTGCTCCCGGTTGAAGCCGAGCAGCTTGCCGACCGCCACGGCCGCGGCCAGGGTGCCGACCGTAGCCGTGGTGTGGAAGATCCGGTAGTGGGAGCGCCCGAGGAATTCACCGATGCGAATACCCGCCTCGTAGCCGGCGACTGCGGCAACGATCAGCTCCTGTCCGCTTTTTCCCAGATCCTGGGCCGCGGCCAGGGCGGCGGAAAAGACCACCGTGGCGGGGTGCAGCACCGAACTGTTATGCAGATCGTCCTGCTCCACCAGGTGGGAGGCTGCGCCATTGACCAGCGCCGCAAAGTAGGCCGAGGTGCCGTAGGGTGCGACCAGCACTCGGGCACGCCCCTCGGTGGGTCCCATGGTTTGCGCATAGGCATGGAACAGTGGAATGGGATGGCTGCCGTCGCTGGCCAGGGCGGAGCCCAACCAATCGAGAAACAGCTCTTCGGTCCGGGCCACGACGTCGTCCGGCAGATCCGCGTAGGCCAGCTCGCCGAGAAAGGCTGCCAGGCGTTCGGTATGGGTCATGCAGGTCACCCTAGAACGAGCGCGGCAGTTCGAGCAGGTGCTCGGCCACGTAGGAAAGAATGAGGTTGGTTGAGATAGGTGCGACCTGGTACAGGCGTGTCTCGCGGAATTTGCGCTCGACGTCGTACTCAGTGGCGAAGCCGAAGCCGCCGTGGGTCTGCAGGCAGGCATTGGCTGCCTCCCAGCTGGCCTTGGCCGCCAGGTACTTGGCCATGTTCGCCGCCGCACCTGCGTTTTCGCCACGGTCGTACAGATCGCAGGCGTGCCAGCGCATCAGGTCGGCGGCCTCGATCTCGATATGGGCCTCGGCGATGGGAAACTGCACGCCCTGGTTCTGCCCAATGGGCCGGCCGAACACCACGCGGTCGCGGGCATAGTGACTGGCCTTCTCGACGAACCAGCGACCATCGCCAATGCACTCCGCGGCAATCAGGGTGCGCTCGGCATTGAGGCCATCGAGGATGTAGCGAAACCCCTTGCCTTCTTCCCCGATCAGGTTGCTGGCAGGGATTTCCAGTTCATCGAAGAACAGCTCGTTGGTCTCGTGGTTGACCATGTTGGGGATAGGCCGAACCGTGAGCCCCTTGCCGATGGCCTCGCGCAGGTCCACCAGGAAGATCGACATGCCCTCGGACTTGCGCTGCACGGCTTCCAATGGTGTGGTCCGCGCCAGCAGGATCATCAGATCGGAATGCTGCACCCGGGAGATCCATACTTTCTGCCCATTGATCACATAGCGATCGCCCTTGCGCACCGCGGTGGTCTTGATCTTGGTGGTGTCGGTGCCGGTAGTGGGTTCGGTCACGCCCATGGACTGCAGGCGTAATTCGCCGCTGGCCAGTCGAGGCAAATAGGTGCTCTTCTGCTCCTCGCTGCCGTTCCGCAGCAGGGTGAACATGTTGTACATCTGCCCATGGATGGTGCCGGAATTGCCGCCGCAGCGATTGACCTCTTCCAGGATGATGGAAGCTTCGGCCAGGCCCAGACCCGAGCCGCCATAGGCTTCCGGAATCATCGCGGACAGCCAGCCCGCCTCGGTCATCGCCTGGACGAAGTCCTGGGGAAAGCCCTTCTGCTCGTCGAGGCGGCGCCAGTATTCGGCGGGGAAACCGGTACACAGGCCGCGTACTCCGTCGCGAATGGCGGCGAATTCCTCTTGTCGTTCGTCCAGCATAGGGCTCTCCTCTCTTGTTGTATGGGCGCCGCTGTCATTCGAAACGCAGTTGGGCGACCTGGGCCACACCGTCGGCATTGCCAGCCCACAGCTCGGCCTGGCCGGGTGCGACGACCTGACCACTCAGGGTGAAGGGGGTGGGCGCGATCAGCGGACGCAGGCCGCGATAGCTGAATTGGCGTAGCCGGGCAGCGGGATGGGCGCGCTGAAAGCTGCTCAGCAGCAGGGTTGCGATGAGCGGGCCATGGACGACCAGACCGGCGTAGCCCTCCTGCTGCGTCGCGTACGGCCAGTCGTAGTGAATGCGATGGCCGTTGAAGGTCACCGCGGAATAGCGAAACAGCAGGGTGGGTTCCGGTACCACCTCTTCCGCCCAACTGCCGAGGGCGATGGCTTCGCCGCTTCCAGCCTTGGGCGCACCAGGCTCGCGATAGACCAGATCCTGCTCTTCGCGCAGCACCAGCTCGTCCTGCTGAAAATAGCGATGCTCCACGGTCACGAACAGCAGGCTACCGCTACGGCCGGCCTTCTCTTCGACCTGCAGCAGGGTCGAGACGCAGCGGACCTCTTCGTCGACGCGCAGCTCGCCAAGAAACTCCAGGCGTCCGCCTGCCCACATGCGATTGCGCCCTTCTGCCGAGGGCAGGAAGGTGCCCCGCGAGGCGTGACCGTCTGGCCCGAGCTGGGCGCCTGCCACAGGGTTGTCGAAGAAAGCCCAGTGCCAGAGCGGCGGCAGCGCCTCGCCAGCTGCCAAGGGCAGCTCGTCAAGGGTATGGGCGATGCGGGCGACCTGGCGTTGTCCCAAGAAATCCCGGGTTTCGAGCGTTCTCCCTACCCAGGCTGCAGCCGACGTTTTGTTCATGCTTGACTCCCCTCGATGGGCTCACGACCAGCTTGCGGGGAGTTGTTTCGTTCTGTGAATTTACATTTGTGTAAGCCGGCATTCGGCTAGGCTGAACGCCCGAAAGGCGCACGGAGCACAAGAGCATGCATTTTGACCTGCCTGACCTGCGGCTTTTCATCCATATCGCCGAGTCGCCCAGCCTGACCCAGGGCGCACGCCGCGCAGCGCTCTCGCCAGCGGCCGCCAGCGCCCGGGTGAAGGCCCTCGAAAGCCAGTTCGGTATCCGTCTGCTATACCGTGACAGCCGCGGCGTAGAGCTCACGCCCGCGGGCCAGCGCCTGCTGCAGCATGCCCGCCTGGTGATGCGCCAGGTCGACTTTCTCAAGAGCGAATTCACCGAATACGGCAGCGATGCCACCGGCCATATCCGGATCTTCGCCAACACCACGGCGGTCACCGAATTCCTGCCAGGCCTGCTGGCCGGCTATCTCGCTGATCGCCCAGGCGTGACGGTGGACCTTCAGGAGCGCCTTAATCGCGACATCGTCAGGGGCGTCATCGATGGCGCCGCCGATCTGGGTATCACCGCCGGCCTGATCGAGGCCAACAACCTGCAGATCCTGCCCTACAGCATGGACCGGCTGGTGCTGGTGGTACCGATTGACCATCCCTTGGCGAACCAGCGTCAGGTCACGCTGAGTGAGACCTTGGCCTACCAGCACATCTGCCTGCGCGAGGGCACCAGCCTGCTGAATTTTCTCCAGGATCAGGTGGAGCGACTGGGCGCCACCCTGAACATGCGTATCCAGCTCTCCAGTTTCGAGGCCGTATGCCGCATGGTAGAAGCTAAGGTTGGCATCGGCATCCTGCCGGAATCCGCTGCCCAGCATCACGGCCAAAGCATGCAGATCCGGACAATAAGACTCGAAGAAACCTGGGCCCTGCGCGAGCGCAATATCCTGGTCAGGGACCTGGAGGCGCTGCCGGAAAGCGTCCGCGCCCTGGTCAGGCTGCTGCAGGGTTCGGCTAATGGCGGAAGGATTCAAAGACGTGCCTAGCGCTATGACACGGTAGCGTCCCCCCTCTCCGCCGCCAAAGGCGCTCCCTGGCCATCAGCATCGGGCGGCTTTTCATTCGGGCCCGCTGATCCGTCTGGTAACGGCGGTAGCTCCATTACGTTCAACCTGGCCGCTCCGGCCATGACCGCCCACCTCTCCTGCCTGATCGCCATGGCAGAGGAGTAAGACAGGGCTAATCAATCCTCATGGGGTGGTATTATCAAGATCCAGGCTGATATGAGTAGCCTGGATCCATAAGCCATGTATCCAAGGCTACGCAGTGGGATGCAGCGGCCCATCGATGGCACGCCAGGCAAAACGTCGCCCTAGTTCGCGATAACCCGAGAACACGAAATCACCGCTGCGCATCCTGTAGGCCGTGCGTCTGGCACGGTAGACCCGCGGGATGAGATACCAGGGCAAGCCGGGCAGATCGTGGTGAACCAGATGCAGGGTGTTGTTGAGAAACAGCCACCGCAGCGCCCCGCCGCTCTCATTGAGTACGCAGCGCTGGGCAGGATCCTGTGCCGGCCGATGTTCGTAGAAGGACCTGATCAGCGCCACGGCCAGGCCGGGCCAGGCGATACCCAGGGCATAGACCGCCGCGGGCATTCCGGACAGTTCTTGAACCGCCACCAGCAGGCCAGCGCCTAGCACCAAGTGGACCAGCCAGACGCGCAGCACGCCAGGCTCGCCGCGTCGCCAGCGGCGGACTTCATGATCGAGCATGCCGTGCAGCGCCAGCGCCGGACCTACCAGGATCCGTCCGATCAGCGTCTTGTCTAGCCAGAGCAGCGCGCGTCCGGCCTGCCCTCTCCGCTCCCAGAGCTCCGCATCGACATAGCGGCTCTCGGGATCGAGTCGTGGATCAGTGAGCGTCTCGCGGTGGTGGTGAGCCAAATGACTGTCGCGATAGAGCGGAAAGGGAAACCAGAGCCCGAGGGGCGGATAGGCAAGCATGGCGTTCGCACCCGGCCAGCGCGTGGGATGGCCATGGATCAGCTCGTGCTGCAGGGACTGATGGAGTACAACGACCAGTATCAGCGGCGGCAGCGTCCAGTAGCCGAGCGACTGCCAACCACAGAGGAGCGTCAGCCAGCTGCCGTAGACGCCGAAGACCAGCGCCCAGGTAGGCCACTCACTGCGGGCGGCAAAGGTACGCGAGAGCATTTTGACCAGGCGGCGATGCCGCGCATCCAGATAGACAGTCACCGCCAGATCCCAAACAGGACAATCGAGCGACAACACTAGCTACGGTCGAGAACGACGCCAAATAATATTTAGGTATTACCTCATGAAAAGAGCAGCGCTGGCTGACGACCGATAGGCTTCGCACTGTTGCCCATTGGACAGTGATAAATGAAACAGCTTTTCTCTTCATTTTTAACGTAAAAAATCACCACCAAATCAGTTAGTTATTCAAATTATAAATATTTCGCCGGTTTCGACGCTGTTGCGCAGTGGACAGTGATATTGATATTCGAAGCCGGTGCATATGCTTAGCAGTTTTGAGCATTGGTCGATCGCCAGGTTGTATTTCTAGACTTTGGCAACCTCCCTAGTGGCCATGAACTCACCATGCTCTTTTTTACTCGCTCTTCTTATGCCGACAATGTCACGCAAACGCCCATCGCGAACCATGCCACCGAATGGGAAGAATCCGGGCATCCCCGGGCGGGTTCGGTAATAGGCCAACGGCCCCAGGCCGGACTCGCAGAGGCAAAACAAGGCCTCACCAGTTGCCGCCTGCCTTTATCTCGGGGGTCGTCCATGGCGCTGCTCGGGGCGCCAGGCCAACATTTTATTGCGGCTGCCCTCCTGATCGGCCGTACCGACATGGCGCACACGGCGATGGCCCGTATTGGCATCACCCAGCTTGCGACCTGGCTGACAGGATCTGAAGGAGCCCCGTTCGCATGAGTACCCTTTGCGCAGGCTGGGGCGCAGGCCCTTCCGATCGATACGCCGAACTCTCGGCGCAGTTTCAGCCGCTGTTCCAGCGCATCCGCGAGGAGGCCATCGCGCGTGAAGTACAACGGCGCCTACCCGTCGAGGAGCTTGGCTGGCTGAAGGCGGCGGGGTTCACCGCCTTGCGTCTGCCGATCGAGTACGGCGGAGCAGGCATCACCCTGCCGGAGCTCTTTGCCCTGCTCATCGAACTGGGCGAGGCGGACTCCAACCTGGTCCAGGCCCTGCGCGGGCATATGGGCTTTGTCGAAGGGCTGCTGAACAGCGAAGACGAGGCGCGGCGCAGGCGCTGGTTCGCCCGTATCTCCGCCGGCGAGACCCTGGGCCCGGCTTCAAGCGAAGTGGGTGACGCCCGGCGTGCCGAGTTCAGTACCCGCCTCTGCCGGGACGGAGATTCCCTGCTGCTTTCCGGCACCAAGTTCTACACCACCGGCTCGCTCTATGCCGACTGGATCGACGTGGGCGCCACCGACGACGCGGGCAACAGGGTAACGGCCACCCTTCGCCGCGACGCCGCCGGCGTGGAGGTAGTGGATGACTGGAACGGCTTCGGCCAGACCCTTACCGCCAGCGGTACAGCGACCTTTACCAGTGTTCGGGTAGCGCCCGAGGACGTGGTGCCGGTGGGCGAGCGGTTCCGTTATTCACCCGGATTCTTTCAGGTGTTTCACCTCGCCAATCTGGCCGGCCTGGGACGCGCCATGAGCGGCGAGGTCGCCGCAGCAGTGGCCGCCCGCACCCGTACCTTCACCATCGGCAATGCCGACCGGGTCAGCCAGGATCCGCAGGTGCTGGCCGTGGTGGGTCAGGTGCGCAGCGCCGCCTACTGCGCCGGGGTGATCACCCTGAAGAATGCCGAGGCGCTGCAAAGGGCCTATGACCTCAGGCACGCAGACGATCCCGCCGCTGAGGATCGCGCGGTGGACCTGGCCGAATTGGAGGTCTGCCAGTCGCTGAATGTGGTTACGGACCTCATCCTTGACGCCTCCGGCCGCCTGTTCGACGCCCTGGGCGCATCGGCGACGCTGAAGCCTCAGGGGCTGGATCGCTTCTGGCGCAATGCTCGCACCCTCGCCTCCCACAATCCGCGCATCTACAAGGACCGGATCGTCGGTGACTTCGCGGTCAATGGCACTGTCCCGCCACCCCAATGGAAGATCGGTGTTGCCTGAGCATGCATGGCAGTCGGAAACGGCGAAGCGAGCCGCCCTGCACCGCTGTTCGCCGCCCTCGTCGATGCGCTAAGCTCGCCGGCTTCCCCCTTGGAGCGCCGTCATGGAAAGGTCTCGCCGTAATCGTCAGGTCATGTGGAAGGCGATCAAGGATCCGCGCTTCATCCCCGTCGCGGTCGCGGCGGTGTGCATCGTGCTGTTTTTCGTGCTGGGCCTGATCGACGTCCTGGGCGACTGATCCATCCGCACTCAAAGTGCCGAAAGGCCCCTGAGCACGGTCAGCCTGGTGCTCTCTGCGCAGGCCGCTTCGCGCGGCCTGCCTCCCATCAACGGGACCGCCCTCAGCCCTTGCGCTGATTGAGAAAGCGGAAGCAGCCGGCCAGCAGGTCGTCGAAGCGCCAGGGCTTGGGCAGGTAGTAGATGTCCGGTGCGCGCTCGGGCTGCAGCTCTTCGAAGTATCCGGAAGAGACGATGATGGGCAGGCCCGGCAGTTGTTGCTTGACGCGACGAGCCAGCTCCAGGCCGTCGATGGCGCCCGGCATGCGGACATCGGTGATCAGCAGGTCCGGCGTGGGTTGCGCGCTGGACAGGTGTTCCCAGGCCAGGTCCGCAGTACCGAAGGTCCGTACCTCAAAACCTTCCCCTTCGAGCACTTCTTCCATCAGCCCGAGCAACATGTTCTCGTCTTCGACGACCACTACCACTGGTTTCATAAATCCGTCTCGATCTCCGCAGGTCCGCCATCTGACTGGACGTGTCTCGTTGGGGCGCGAATTCTACTCCTATCCTGCGTCCGCTGCGCAGTCTCCTCTCAGCTTAGACCGGAGGTGCGACATCCTGCCTCACTGCTCGACAGAAAAAGGCAGAGGGGATACGCACACGGCTAGACACTATAGGGGTGGTATTAACTCCTGAAGGGGTTTCGGCGGGTGATCAGGGAACCGCGGGTGGCCGCTCCAGTCGGAATCCAGGTATCTCGAAGGGCTTCCCGCGATTCAGGCGCGTCAGCTCTCAGGATCATGGGAAGCCGTCTGCCATAGGAGAAAGCGCATGACGGCCATCGACTGGACGGGTTGGCTCACCGCCCCCTGGATCACCACCCTGATCGCGGCGGCGGTCGCCCTGCTGATCAGCACCATTGCCCTGATCCTGGCCTTCGCCGCCATCCGCCGCCTGGCCAACCCTTTCCTGCTCGCTCGCAACCTGGTCAAGTACGCGGAGAAGCCCGCACGCCTCGCCGTGCCACTGGTCGTGCTCCAGGGTGTCTGGAACTCAGCACCCGATGCCCTGCCGCTGTTGCGTGCGGTACAGCATGTGACCGGGCTATTGAGCATCGCCGCCTTCACCTGGCTGGGCCTGCGCATGGTCAAGGCGGTGGGCGCCACCATCGCCCTGCGCAATCCGGTGGATGTGGTCGACAATCTGCGCGCCCGCCGGATCCAGACGCAGAGCCGGGTACTGGTGCGCAGCCTCAGCTTCGTCGTGCTGCTGATCGGTATCGCCCTGATGCTGATGACCTTTCCGGCCGTCCGGCAGGTGGGTGCCAGCCTGCTGGCCTCGGCTGGCGTCGCCGGCCTGGTGGCCGGTATCGCGGCGCGCCCCGTGCTGGGCAACCTCATCGCCGGCTTGCAGATCGCCGTGACCCAGCCGATCCGGCTGGACGACGTGGTCATCGTCGAGGGCGAATGGGGCCGGGTGGAAGAGATCACCGGTACCTACGTGGTGGTACGCATCTGGGATGATCGCCGGCTGGTAGTGCCACTCCAGTACTTCATCGAGACACCCTTCCAGAACTGGACTCGCTCCTCCTCCAGCCTGATCGGCTCGGTATTCATCTGGGTGGATTATTCATTGCCGCTGGCGCCGATCCGCACCGAATTGGAACGCGCCTGTGCCGAAGTGCCCCATTTATGGGATGGCCGCGTCTGCGTGCTGCAGGTCACTGATACCTCGAGCGAATCCATGCAGGTTCGAGTGCTGGTGAGCTCTGGCGACTCCTCGAAGAACTGGGACCTGCGCTGTTTCGTGCGCGAACGGCTGATCACCTATGTCAACCGCGAATTCCCCCTCTGCCTGCCCAAGCTGCGAACCGAGCTGGGCCGTCGCGATCATCTCCCTTCATTACATTCCGACGAAAGGCATGAACCTGCGGTGCGACAGCCAGAAGTCTGACTTGGTAGTCATCTACGGCGATCTGGTGCGCAAAAAACGCTTCACTTGCCATTTATTCCTTAGCGCACCAGAGATGATCGTCAGCTTTGGGCACGCATCTGGCAATACGAAGGATAACGGCAACATTCGCGCGGGAAACTTGTGACGTTGTCCATGAGTCAGTGCGAGAGCAATCTGGAAATCCGCGAAGCAGTTCTCGCCCAATTCCAGACATCTCAGAAGAGATGACCGGCAAAAAGGCTGTAGCAGCTCGGCTGTAGGCGTTTTTGAACCAGGAGCATCGAGCTTCAGGAAGAAGCAATCAGGTAAACCTCAGTCTCGAACTTGCTGCATTGGGAGCGCACCATGGCAAATGCCGTCGTGGGGAAATTTGGGGCTCTGGAGCCCGTAGAAACTGCCACTCGCACCACCAGATCCAGCTCTCCTCACAAGCGTATTGAAGAGCCTCAGCTGACGCTGAGCTCCGTTGTTGAAAGCCGCAAGCGTATTCTTTTCGTTACCCCGGAGATTTCCGACTTCGTCAAGGCCGGCGGCCTGGGCGAGGTATCCGGCGCCCTGCCCCGCGCCCTCGCCGCCTCCCATGACGTTCGGGTACTGATCCCTGGTTATCGTCAGGTGATGGCCGCGATCAAGGACCGGGTACAGATGGTCGGCCGCATCGCCGCCCGTGCTGCCATGCCGGCCTGCGACATCGGTCGCGTCAATCTGGACGACGGGCTGGTCGTCTATGTATTGATCTGCCCTGAGCTTTACGAGCGCTCGGGCAATCCCTATGGCGACCTGAACGGCGCCGACTGGGCTGACAACCATATCCGTTTCGGGCGTTTGGCCAGCGCCGCTGCCGATTTCGCCCTGGGCGACGCCTCCATTCGCTGGGTGCCGGATCTGCTGCACCTCAACGACTGGCAGACGGGCCTTGCCGCCGGCTACCTGCGCTGGAAGGGTGCCACTACCCCCTGCCTCACCACCATCCACAACCTGGCGTATCAGGGCCTGTTCCCGGCCTCGGTCATGGCCGACCTGGATATTCCCGCCCATGCCTTCCAGATGGAAGGCCTCGAATTCTGGGGCAAGGTGTCCTTCCTCAAGGCCGGCCTGGTCTACGCCGACCACATCACCACCGTCAGCCATACCTATGCCCAGGAAATCACCACCCCGGAATTCGGCTGCGGGCTGGAAGGCCTGCTGCAGGTCAAGGCTCGTCAGGGCAAGCTGACCGGTCTGCTCAATGGCATCGACGATGGCTGGAGCGCCTGCAGCGATCCGCACCTGTGCCAGCAGTTTCACGAATCCGACTGGGACGGCAAGGCGGTCAACGCTGCCCGCATCCGCGAGGAATTCGACCTCGAGCCGTCCAATGGCCCGTTGTTCGCCGTGGTCTCGCGTCTGGTCCAGCAGAAAGGCATCGATCTGACCATCCAGGCGGCCGATCACATCGTCGCCCGCGGCGGCCAGTTGATGATCATCGGTTGCGGTGAGCCGCACATCGAGCGGCAGGTGCGTGCCCTTGCTCTGCGCTATCCAGGTCGTGTCAGCGCCCACATCGGCTTTTGCGAGACGGAAGCCCGACGCATGTATGCAGGCAGCGATTTCCTGCTGATGCCCTCGCGCTTCGAGCCCTGCGGCCTGAGCCAGATGTATGCCCAGCGCTTCGCCTCACTGCCAATCGCTACCCGTACCGGCGGCCTGGCTGACAGCATCGAAGACGGCACTACCGGCTTCCTGTTCGCCCCGCTGTCGCTGGAAAACTACATCGGTGCGATCGATCGCGCCCTGGGCGTTTTCGAACGCCAGGGCCTGCTGCTGGCCATGCGTCACAGGGCCATGCAAGGGCCGTTCTTCTGGTCCGAATGCGCCAAACCCTATGCCTCGCTGTACCTCGATCTGCTCCAGGCCACCGCTCACCAGGAGCGTCACGTCGGCGTCTGATGTCCGACGTGGCTACCAAGCGCTTTTCCCTGGCCAAAAGGCCGACGAAAAGCGCTCACCCCGCCCAACTTTGAGCAACTCTCACCGGTCATAACAGCAACTGCGGCCAATTGGGCCGCAGTGCCTTTTTTGCCGTCCGGTTTCGGGAGTTCTCCATCCATGACTGATATTTCGCGCGACGCAGCCGCGGTGACCGGGGGCTACGCCTGGCAAACCCGCGCCGGTGCCACCCTGGTGAGCAAGGACCGTACGCTGTTTCACTTCTGGGCGCCCAGCGCCGACGCCGTGTCGGTGGTGCTGGAAGGCGGCATGACCATCCCCATGGAAGCCGAGCAAGACGGCTGGTTCGCGGTGGAGGCGCAGTGCGGTGCCGGCACCCGTTATCGCTATCAGATCGAAGATCTGCTGGTCCCGGACCCCGCTTCCCGCGCCCAGGCCGGCGATGTGCACGAGCCGAGCATCGTCATCGACCCCACCACCTACCACTGGCAGTCCGTCGAGTGGCAGGGTCGTCCCTGGCACGAAAGCGTCATCTACGAATTGCATGTCGGCACCCTGGGCGGGTTCTCGGGCGTGGAGAAATTGGTACCCCGCCTGGCCGCGCTGGGCGTCACCGCCATCGAACTGATGCCCCTGTCGGAATTCCCGGGCAGTCGCAACTGGGGCTATGACGGCGTCCTGCCCTATGCCGTGGAAGCTTCCTACGGCACCCCCGACGATCTCAAGTCGCTGATCGATACCGCCCACGGCCATGGCGTCATGGTCTATCTGGACGTGGTCTACAACCACTTCGGCCCCGACGGCAACTACCTGCACGCCTACGCCGAGCGCTTCTTCCGCGAAGACATCCATACCCCCTGGGGCGCCGCCATCGACTTCCGCCAGGATGCCGTGCGCCGCTACTTCATCGACAACGCCCTGATGTGGCTGATGGAGTACCGCTTCGACGGCCTGCGCTTCGATGCCGTCCACGCCATTGGCGACAAGGGCTTCCTCGAGGAAATGGCCGAGGAGATCCGCAGTACCGTCGAGCCGGGTCGCCACATCCACCTGATGCTGGAAAACGAGGACAACACCGCTACCCTGCTGGGCGGACAGCATTACGATGCCCAGTGGGCGGATGACTGGCACAACGTCATGCACCCGCTGCTGACCGGTGAGAACGAAGGGTACTACCAGGACTTCACCGAGGATGCGACCGCCAAGCTGGTGCGCTGCCTGGGCGAGGGCTTCATCTATCAGGGCGAGCCGACCCGTCATGGCAAGGCCCGGGGCGAACCGAGCAAGAACCTGCCCGCCTCGGCCTTCGTCATCTTCCTGCAGAACCACGACCAGGTGGGTAACCGCGCCTTCGGTGAACGCCTGACCCGATTGGCGCCGGAACCCGCACTGAAAGCCGCTACCGCCCTGCTGCTGCTCAGCCCGATGATTCCCTTGCTGTTCATCGGTGAGGAATGGGGCAGCCGTCAGCCCTTCCTGTTCTTTACCAGCCACAACGACGAGCTGGCCGAACTGGTCCGGGATGGTCGCCGCAACGAGTTCAAGGACTTCGACTTCTTCACCAGCGAAGAGCATCGCCAGCAGATCCCTGACCCGAATGCGCCCAAGACCTTCGAAGATTCCAAGCCCAATTTCGGCGAGGCCGATCAGCCCGACCATGGCGCCTGGCTTGGCCTGTATCGCGAGCTGCTGGAGATCCGTCGCCGGGAACTCTTCCCGCGCCTGGAAGGCGCCCGTGCCGAAGGTGCCGAAGCCCTGGCCGACCGTGCCGTGCGGGCACGCTGGAGCCTGGCCGATGGCAGCCGCCTGACCATCGAACTCAACCTGAGCGAGAACGCCGTGCAGGTCGACGAGGCGCCCCAGGGTGAATTGCTGCACAGCAGCGACGCGGCGGCGACGCCAGCCCGGCAGGACGGTCAGCTGGCTGCCCACTGCGCACTGGTCTGGCTGGAGAAACAGGCATGAGTGGAGATCGTCTGGAACAATTGGCCAAGGCCGCCGGTATCGCCATCGAATGGACCGCCTACGATGGCCAGCGCCAACGGGTGAGCCCCGACGCCCTACGCAATCTGCTCAAGGCCATCGAGCTACCCGCGGACAGTGACGCGGACATCGATGCCAGCCTGCGCAAGCTGGCCGAGGTCGGCGACAAGGATCACCTGCCTCCACTCCTCACGGCCGTGGTCGGTAAACCCGTCGGAACACCCGACCAGTTCAAGCGTGGCGTCCGCTATGAGGTGCAGTTGGAAGACGGCGAGCGCCTGGAGGGTCAGGTAGATGACCAGGGCCAGCTCGCGCCCATCAGTGCCGTCGGTTATCACCAGGCAGAAATCGGTGGTGAAGCCCTGACCCTGGCCGTTGCGCCGGAGCGCTGCTTCACCATCGCCGACGCTACAGGCGACGAGCAGGCCCGGCTCTGGGGCCTGGCCGTGCAGCTCTACAGCCTCAGACGCGACGGTGGCAGCGGTGCGGGCGATTTGCAGGGTCTGGTGCAGCTCGCCAAGGCAGCTGCCGGCAAGGGCGCCGATGCCCTGGCCATCAGCCCGCTGCACGCCATGTTCAGCGCCGATGGCAGTCGCTACAGCCCCTATTCGCCGTCGAGCCGGGTGTTCTTCAATGTGCTCTATGCCGCGCCAGAGCTGGTGCTGGGCGCCGAGCCCGTGCGTCAGGCCATGCAGCGCGCCGGCCTGCAGGCGGAAGCCGAGCGCGTCGAACAGCTTGAGCTGATCGACTGGCCGGCCCTGGCCAAGCTGCGGCTGCGCCTGCTGCGTACCCTGCACCTGGAGTTTCGCACCGCCGCCGGCACACTGCGCGAGCGCTTCGAGGCCTTCCGCCGCGACGGTGGCGAAGCCCTGGAGAATCACTGCCGCTTCGAAGCCCTGCATGCCTCCTTCACCCAGGGCGATGCCTCGCCGAGCTGGCAGCATTGGCCGCAGCAGTATCGCGACCCCAAGAATCCTGCCGTGGCTGAGTTCGCCGAACGCCACGCCCAGGACGTGGAGTTCTATGCCTTCACCCAGTGGCTGGCCAGCGAAGGGCTGTCCGCCGCCCAGAAGCAGTGCCGCGAATCGGGCATGAAGATCGGTCTGATCGCCGACATCGCCGTGGGCGCGGATGGGGGTGGCAGCCAGGCCTGGAGTCGTCAGGAAGAGCTGCTGGCTTCGGTCACCGTGGGTTGTCCGCCGGACCTGCTCAACCAGAAGGGCCAGGGCTGGGGCATTTCCGCCTTCTCGCCCACCGGGATGGTCAAGCACGGCTTCCGCGCCTTCATCGAGATGCTCAGGGCCAACTTCGCGCACGCCGGCGGTGTGCGCATCGATCACGTAATGGGCCTGCAACGCCTCTGGCTGGTACCCGAGGGCGCTTCCCCGGCCGACGGTGCCTATCTCTCCTACCCCATCGACGACCTGCTGCGGCTGGTCGCCCTGGAGTCCTGGCGCCATCGGTGCGTGGTCATGGGCGAGGACCTGGGCACGGTGCCCGAGGGGTTCCGCGAACGCCTGGCCGAGCGCGCCGTCATGGGTATGCAGATACTGCTGTTCGAACGCGACGACAAGGCCTTCAAGCCCGCCGCGGGCTGGTCGGACACCGCCATGGGGATGCCCACTACCCACGATCTGCCAACCCTCACCGGCTGGTGGCAGGGCCGTGATGCCGACTGGCAGGAAAAGCTCGGCCTGCTGCCCGACGGCACCACGCGCCAGGACCGGCTCGACGAGCGCGCCGAGGATCGCCAATACCTGGCCAAGGTGCTGAAGCTGGACGATACCCGCGAAAGCAATGTCGAACAGGCCGTCGACGCCGCCATCGAGTTCATCGGCCGCACCCCTGCGCCACTGATCATCCTGCCGGTGGAAGACGCCCTGGGTCAGCTGGAACAGGCCAACCTGCCCGGCACCACCAACGAACACCCCAACTGGCTGCGCCGCTGGGACGCTCCTGCGGAGCACCTGCTGGACGCAACCACCCCTGAACGACGCCTAAGCGTGCTGAGCACTGCCCGTAACAATCCGGAGAACACTCGATGAGTCGCTTGCGCGCTACCGTACGCCTGCAGTTCCACAAGGATTTCACCTTCGACGATGCCCTGCCCCTGGTCGATTATTACGCCAAGCTGGGCATCAGCCATGTCTATGCATCCCCCATCACCACCGCCCGTGCCGGGTCCGTGCACGGTTACGATGTGGTCGACCCGACCCGGGTCAACCCTGAGCTGGGCGGTGAAGAGGCGTTGCGTCGCCTGGTAGCCCGCCTGCGCGAGCACGGCATGGGCCTGATCGCCGACTTCGTGCCCAACCACACCAATGTAGGTGGCTCGGAAAACGCCTGGTGGCTGGACATCCTCGAATGGGGACGCCAGAGCCGCTATGCCAGCTTCTACGACATCAACTGGTACGGACCGGACCCGGATCTGCAGGGCCAGGTGCTGCTGCCCTTCCTGGGAGATGCCTATGGCAACGTGCTGCAGGCCGGCGACCTCAAGCTGGTGTTCGACGCCGAGCAAGGCGCCTTCCGCGTGGAGTACTACGCCCACCACTTCCCCATCAACCCGGGCACCTATGGCCAGATCCTGCGCGAGAGCGACCTGCCTCAACTGAGCCTCTTCGCTGATGCCTTCTCGGCGCGTGCCAAGGACCTGGAAGAAGCCCGCGGCGCCCAGCGCCAGCTGGCGGACGCCGCCAAGGACCCGGCTGTGGCAGCCGCCATCGAGAAAGCGGTCGCCGCCTTCGACGGTAGCCAGCCCGCCAACCAGGAACGCCTGCACGCCTTGCTGGAAAGCCAGCACTACCGCCTGGCCAGCTGGCGTACCGCCTCGGACGACATCAACTGGCGACGCTTCTTCGACATCACCGAACTGGGCGGCCTGCGCATGGAACGCCATGAGGTGTTCGAGGAAACACATTCGCTGATCTTCCGCCTCATCAGCGAAGGCCTGCTCGACGGCCTGCGCCTGGATCACATCGACGGCCTGGCCAATCCCCGTGCCTATTGCCGCAAGCTACGTCGCCGCGTGGACGACCTCTGCGCCAGCCGCAGCGGTGGTGCGCCGGAAGATGGCTTCCCCATCTATATCGAGAAGATCCTGGCCGACGGCGAGCAGCTGCGTGAAGGCTGGGGCATCGATGGCACCACCGGCTACGAGTTCATGAACGAGGTCTCGGCGGTGCAGCATGCCGCCAGCGGCGAAGCGCCCCTGCGTCAGTTCTGGGCCGAGCAGACCGGTCGTACCGAGGACTTCCTCGAAGAGGTACGGGAAGCACGGCGCCTGGTGCTCACCGGCGCCCTCTCCAGCGAATTCGAATCGGCCGTGCATACCCTGCACCTGCTGGCCCAACAGGACTGGCGTACCCGTGACACCAGCCAGGGCGCCATCCGCCGGGTGCTGCTGGAGCTGATCGTGCAGTTCAAGGTCTATCGCACCTATGCCGGCGCAGCCGGTTTCGTCGGTGCCGATGCCCAGTGGTTCGATACCGCGCTGGAAGCGGCCCGCCCCCACGTCAGTGAAGCGGAACAGCCGCTGCTGGAGCAATTGCGCGCCTGGCTGGGTGGCGATGCACCGCGGCACAAGCCGGTGGGCAGCGTGGCCCGTCGCGAACAGCGTCGCGCCATCACCAAGTTCCAGCAACTCACCTCGCCCATCGCCGCCAAGGCTGTGGAAGACACCGCCTGCTATCGTTCAGCCCCTCTGCTCTCGCGCAACGATGTGGGTTTCGATCCCCAGCATTTCGCCCAACCCGTGAGTGCCTTCCACAAGGCCAGCGGTTGGCGCGCCGAGCACTTCCCGCGCAACATGCTGACCACCGCGACCCACGACCACAAGCGCGGCGAAGACACCCGTGCGCGTCTGGCGGTGGTCTCCGAACGACCGGATGCCTATATCGCCCAGGTCAGTGGCTGGATGAATCAGGCGGCGCCCCTGCGTGGCCAGTGGAACGATGCTCCCGCGCCGACGCCGGGCGATGAGCTGATGCTCTACCAGACCCTGCTCGCCAGCTGGCCGCTGCACCTGGAAGCCGACGATCAGGCCGGCCTGCAGGCCTATCTGGAACGCCTGCTGCAGTGGCAGGAAAAGGCCCTGCGTGAAGAGAAGCTGGAGTCCGACTGGTGGGCGCCGAACGGCGACTACGAGGCAGCCTGCAAAGCCTTCCTGGAAGGCCTGCTGACCAACGACGACTACCGCGCCCTGCGCGGCGAGATCGTGACCGCCGTACGCGAACTGGCGCCTGCCGGCGCGCTGAACGGCCTGGTGCAGATGCTGCTGCGCAACACCGCGCCCGGCGTTCCCGACCTCTACCAGGGCGGTGAATTCTGGGACTTCAGCCTGGTGGAACCCGACAATCGCCGCGCCGTGGACTATGCCCCGCGCCAGCGGGCCCTGGCGCAACACGCCTCTGCCAGCGCGGCACTGGACGCCTGGCAGGACGGCGCGGTCAAGCAACAGGTGCTGGCCACCGTGCTGCAACTGCGCAAGCAGCAACCGCAGCTGTTCACCGAAGGTACCTACCTGCCGCTTACCGTAGCGGGAGCCCATGCCGATCAGGTGCTGGCCTTCGCCCGTACCTGGGAGCAGCACGCGGTGATCGTCATCGTGCCGGTACATGCCTCCGACCTGCTGGAAACCGCTGGGAAGCTCACCTTTTCTGCAGAGGCGTGGCAGGACACCCGGATAAAACTCCCGGAAACCTTGTCCATGTACCGTTTTGGGGAAACTTTTGCCCCTTCGTCTGTCCATGACCAGAAGAAAGAGCTTTCTGTCGGCGAGGTTCTGGCACGTTTTCCGCTTGGATTGCTCAGCACACAAGACATCACTCAAGGAGCCGCACCGCAATGACCCAAAAAGACGAACGCATCCAGCAGCTCGCCTATCAGATCTGGGAGTCCGAAGGACGGCCGGCCCACGAACATGATCGCCACTGGGAGATGGCGACCCGCTTGTACGAAGCCGAACAGGAAGGCGTCGCCAAGAAGACCGCTGCCAAGAAACCGCGCGCTGCCACGGCTGCAGCGAGCGCGGAAAGGCCCGTTGCAGGCAAGGCGCGCACCACTGGCAAGACCAAGAGTGGCAGCGAAAAGGCTGCCACCGAGGCCGCAGCCGCTGGTGAGTCGGTGACCGAGAAGGTCGAGTCGGCCGCCAAGAAGGTCGCCTCCAAGGTGAAGCAGGCGGTCAAGCCCAGTGCAAGCAAGACCACAGCCAGCAAGGCTAAAGCCGATGCCAATGTCGAGGCGACTGGCGTAGGTGTGGCACCTGCCACGCCGAAGAAGCCCCGCGCTTCCCGCGCCAAGTCGGCGACGGCCAAGCCCGCCGCCAGCGAGTGATGTGATGTTCGGCCTGGCCAATCGGCCAGGCCTTCCCCCTGCCGCCTCGCTGCGGCCTTCGTGCAACTGCCTTTTTCCTCATTTTTTCTTGAAAAAACAACGCTTTGTCGGTTAGCCATCAGGGCTTGGAACTGCGCTGCGTCGGGCCTTTCATATACAGGTAGCCGGATCTGTATCGATTCAGCCACCGGCAGGTATTGAGAGCCGAGTCAGAGCTACTTCCTTCCTAGCTATCCCGAGAGCGTCGAAATGACTTCAACTGATTCCAACAAGCCCTTAACCGAAGCGACCACTTTCATCAGTAAGTCCAAGTCTCGTGTTCGTGAAGGCCTGCCCTACCCCCTGGGCGCTACCTGGGACGGCTCCGGCGTGAACTTCGCCATCTTTTCCGCCAACGCCACCAAGGTCGAACTTTGCCTCTTCGACGATGAAGGCAAGGAAGAAATCGAGCGCATCGAACTGCCGGAATTCACCAACGAGATCTGGCACGGCTACCTGCCCGATGCTCGTCCTGGCACTCTCTACGGTTACCGTGTACACGGCCCCTACGAGCCGCAGAATGGCCATCGCTTCAACCACAACAAGCTGCTGATCGATCCCTACGCCAAGCAGATCGTCGGTGAGCTGGAGTGGAACGATGCCCTGTTCGGCTACACCATCGGCCATGCCGATGGCGATCTGTCCTTCGACGAGCGTGACAGCGCCCCCTTCATGCCGCGCTGCCGGGTGATCGACCCTGCCTTCACCTGGGGTAACACCACCCATCCGCGTGTCCCGCGTGATCGCACCGTGTTCTATGAGACCCACGTCCGCGGCTACACCATGCTGCACCCGGCAGTGCCCGAGAATGCCCGAGGCACCTTCTCCGGTCTGCAGGAAAGCGAGGTGATCGACTACATCAAGTCCCTCGGCGTGACCTCCGTCGAACTGATGCCGATCCACTACTTCCTCGACGACAACCACCTGCTGGAAAAGGGCCTGAGAAACTTCTGGGGCTACAACACCCTGGCGTTCTTCGCCCCGCATTCGCGCTACATGGCCAGTCAGTCCATTGGCGAATTCAAGGTGATGGTCGCGCGCATGCACAATGCCGGCCTCGAAGTCATTCTCGACGTGGTCTACAACCACACCGCCGAAGGCAACGAGATGGGTCCGACCCTCTCGCTCAAGGGCATCGACAACGCCAACTACTACCGCCTGATGCCCGATGATGCGCGCTACTACATCAACGACACCGGCACCGGTAATACCCTGAACATGAGCCACCCCTGCGTCCTGCAGATGGTGACCGACTCGCTGCGCTACTGGGCGACCGAAATGGGTGTGGACGGCTTCCGCTTCGACCTGGCGACCATCCTGGGCCGTGAGCCGGACGGCTTCGACGAAGGCGGCGGTTTCCTGCATGCCTGCCGTCAGGATCCGATCCTGGCCGAGACCAAGCTCATCGCCGAGCCCTGGGACTGTGGCCCCGGTGGCTACCAGGTCGGCAACTTCCCGCCCGGCTGGATGGAGTGGAACGATACCTTCCGCGACACCGCGCGTGCCTTCTGGAAGGGTGACGAAGACAAGATCGGCGATTTCGCGAAGATCCTCCTGGGCTCCGGCGACAAGTTCAACCGCCGTGGTCGCAAGCCCTATTCTTCCGTGAACTTCGTGACCGCCCACGATGGCTTCACCCTGGCCGACACCGTGTCGTACAACGACAAGCACAACGAGGCCAATGGCGAAGGCAACAACGACGGTCACTCCCATAACCTGTCGTGGAACTGCGGTGTCGAAGGCGAGACCGACGATCCGGAAATCATCGAGCTGCGCTATCGGCAGATGCGCAATCTACTGGCCACGCTGTTCCTCTCCCAGGGCACGCCCATGCTGCTGGCGGGTGACGAGTTCGCCCGTACCCAGGGCGGCAACAACAACGGTTACTGCCAGGACAGCGAAATCGGCTGGGTGAACTGGGAAATCAGCGACAAGAGTGCCGAGCTGCAAGAGTACGTGCGCAATCTGATCGACTTGCGTCGTCGCTATCCCCTGCTGCGTCGTAGCCGCTTCTTCACCGGTGCCTACAACGAGGAACTGGGCGTCAAGGACGTCACCTGGCTGCAGCCCGGTGGTACCGAGATGGGCGACGAGCAGTGGCAGGACGGCAGCAACAAGTGCATGGGCATCCTGCTTGATGGCCGGGCCCAGCCGACCGGCATTCGCCGCAAGGGCGCGGATACCTCGCTGCTGATTCTGGTCAATGCTCACTATGACGTGGTGGATTTCACCCTGCCGGAAGTCCCCATGGGCGAGCATTGGTCCCTGCAGCTGGATACCAATCAGCCTGACCTGGATACCGGCGACGTCTTCAAATTCGGAGAAACCTATCAGGTCACCGGACGCTCGGTATTGCTGTTCGAGCTGACCCAGACCAAGCGGAGGAAGCGCCAGGCATGACGAATGCGCAACAGGGTTTTTCGTTCAAGGTCCTGACCATCAACACGCACAAGGGCTTCACGTCCTTCAACCGCAAGTTCATCTTGCCGGAGTTGCGCGAAGCGGTGCGGACGGTGTCAGCGGACATTGTCTTCTTGCAGGAGGTGTTGGGCACCCACGAGAAACACCCGTTGCGCTTCGAGAACTGGCCGGCTGCGCCGCAGTACGAGTTCCTGGCCGATTCGATGTGGACCGATTTCGCCTACGGGCGAAATGCGGTCTACCCGGACGGCCATCACGGTAATGCGGTGCTGTCGAAGTTTCCCATCGTCAGTTACGACAACTTCGACATTTCCATCGCCGGTCCGGAAAAACGCGGGATGCTTCACTGCGTCCTGCGCATTCCCGATCAGGCCCTGGATCTGCATGTCATCTGCGTCCATCTGGGTCTGCGCGAGAAGCATCGCCAGATGCAGATGAAGCTGATCTGCGAACACATCAATTCCCTGCCCAGCGACGCGCCTGTCGTGGTGGCCGGGGATTTCAACGACTGGCGGCAAAAGGCCAATGACATCCTTGGCCAGGGCGCAGGCCTCGAAGAAGTGTTCATGAAGACCGCGGGACGGCTACCCAAGACCTTTCCGGCGAAGCGTCCCCTGCTCTGCCTGGATCGCATCTATACCCGCAATGTCAGTGTCGGTCGCCCACAGGTGCTGGGCAATCAGCCATGGTCGCACCTGTCCGACCATGCCCCCTTGGCTGCGGACTTCCATCTATGAATTTCGAATGGCGGGACGGAAACCGCATCGCCCTGCTGGAAAACGGCGAAGACTTCTTTCCACGGGTCTTCGAAGCGATCCGCGAGGCCGAGCGTGAAGTCATCATCGAGACCTTCATTCTCTTCTATGACAAGGTCGGCAAAGCCCTGCAGCAGGAGCTGGTAACCGCCGCCAAGCGTGGCGTCCAGGTGGACATCACCGTGGACGCCTATGGCTCTCCCGATCTGCCGCGGGAGTTTCTCGACGAGATGGTCCATGCCGGTGTCCGCTTCCGCTACTACGACCCGCGCCCGCTGGTGATGGGAATGAGGACCAACCTCTTCCGCCGCCTGCATCGCAAGATCGTGGTCGTGGATGCCCGGTTGGGTTTCATCGGTGGCATCAACTATTCCGCCGAACACCTGGGCGACTTCGGACCGGAAGCCAAGCAGGATTATGCCGTCGAGGTGGAAGGTCCCATCGTCGATGACATCCACCGTTTCGCTCGCGATGCCATCAACTCTCCCGAGGAAACCCACCGCTGGTGGGGCAAGCGCTCGCAGAAGCCGGCCAACAACCGCAATCCGGGCAATGCCCAGGCGCTGCTGGTATTTCGCGACAACGACGACCACCGTGCCGATATCGAGACGCACTACCTGGAGATGCTGCGCAACGCCAAGCGCGAGGTGGTGATCGCCAACGCCTATTTCTTCCCGGGCTATCGCCTGCTGCGAGAGATGCGCAATGCGGCGCAACGTGGCGTACGGGTCGTCCTCATCGTCCAGGGCGAGCCGGACATGGCCATCGTCAAGGTGGGCGCCCAGATGCTCTACAACTACCTGGTCAAGGCCGGAGTGGAGATCTATGAGTACTGCCTCAGACCCCTGCATGGCAAGGTGGCGACCATGGACGAGCACTGGTCCACGGTAGGATCGAGCAATCTCGACCCCCTGAGCCTGTCGCTCAACCTGGAATGCAATCTGATCTTTCACGACCACGCCTTCAACCGTGGATTACGCGGTCGCCTGGAATCCCTGATCCAGAATCACTGTGAGCACGTCGACAGCAACAAGGTGCCCAAGCGTACCTACTGGCACCTGGCCAAGACGATGCTGGTCTTTCACTTCCTGCGCCATTTCCCTGCCTGGGTCGGCTGGCTGCCCGGTCACACGCCCAAGATCGAACTGGTGAGCCCACCGGTTCAGCCCGAGCTCGAAACCCAGGACCGCGTGGACCCCACGATTTCAAGGTATCCCCAACGATGAGCAGCCGCAGCGACACCCTCGAACATACCGAGGGCGACGAAGACCATCAGCAGACCGCGGACAAGCCGCAGAACAGCCGCTGGGCCCTGGCCAAACGCATCCTGGCCTGGGTCTTCCTGATCGCGGTCATCGTCCTGCTGGTGATTTACGCCCGCAAGGTCGACTGGGGCGAAGTCTGGAAAGTATTCACCGGCTACAAGATCACTACCCTCGCCATGGTCGGGGGCCTGGTGGTGCTGTCGTACGTCATGTACGGCTGCTACGACCTCATCGGCCGCGCCTACTGCGGCCACAAGCTGGTCAAGCGCCAGGTGTTCCTGGTGTCCTTCATCTGCTACGCCTTCACCCTCACCCTAAGTACCTGGGTGGGTGGCATCGGCATGAGGTATCGCCTCTACTCAAGATTAGGACTTTCCAGCGGCACCATCACCCGGATCTTTTCGCTGAGCATCGCTACCAACTGGCTGGGCTACGTCCTGTTGGCCGGCGGTATCTTCGTCAGCGGTGTGGTGGACATGCCGCCCAACTGGTTCGTCGGCGATACCACCTTGCGCCTGATCGGCTTCGGCCTGCTCGCCTTCATCGTCTTCTATCTGGGGGTGTGTACCTTCGCCAAGCAACGGGAGTGGACGATCCGCAAGCAGCGTCTCGCCCTGCCCTCGCTGCGCATGGCCTGCCTGCAACTGCTGGTGTCGTCGGTCAACTGGATGGCCATGGCGGCGATCGTCTATCTCTTCCTCGGCCGCCAGGTGGACTATCTGCATGTGCTCGGGGTGCTGTTGCTGTCCAGCATCGCCATGGTCATCGTCCACATCCCAGCCGGTGTAGGGGTGCTGGAGACGGTATTCATCGCCCTGCTGGCCAATGACGGCCTCTCCCAGGGCAAGATCATCGCCGCCCTGCTTGGCTATCGGACGCTGTATTTCATCGTCCCCCTGCTTATCGCTGCCGTGCTTTACTTCGCCCTGGAAAGCCGCGCCAAGAAGCTCAAGCGCAGCAACGACCGCCGGGAAGAACGCAAGCAGCATGAACAGGGTGCACGCTGAAGCAGCCTCAACGGTTGTTGGGCTGGTGCATCGAAATCAGGCGGTAGAACAGCACCCGCCCGCCTTCGTTGGCGGGCCCCTCCCCATCGCGCAAGCGGGCGCCTGCCTTGAAATACAGGTGGTGGTCGCTCCAGGCGCCATCCAGTTGCAGACCCAGGTCTCCCGTGCGGGAACCCGCGCCGTGGGCGCGCACGGTGAGTACACCGGTGCGCGCCAGCTTGATGTCGTAGCTGAAACGACTGTTGAGTGGCAGGCGTTCCAGCAGAATGACCTCCTTGGGACTGTCGCTGGGGCTCTCCCTTAGCCGGGCGATCAGCTGGCCTTGCGTCGTCTGACCCCGATCCTCTTCGGTCGAGCGCTCCACCTGGTAGACCAGTTGCAACAGCGGTTCGGGTGCGGCGGGCACCCGGGCCTGGTCCTCGATCTCGCTGATGACGACCTCTGGACGCGACGGCACCTGCTGTACGGCGACTTCCGCCTGCAACAGCGCATCGGCATCGCGGTACTTCCACGCATAGGTGCTGCCATCCGGTCGCGTCTCGCGCAATTCGGTGGCGGGATAGTCATCGAAGGGTTGCGGGGTGCCCGTCACCGGCACCCAGAACAGCAAGGTGCCGCCCTGGCCCCGCATGAGATAGGGACTGCGAAAACCGCTGCTGTTGAGTTCGGCGGTCTGTACCTGAGCCACAGGCATGGGTACCGGTACCGTCAGATTCCATTCGGCGAGATCGATCATGGGCTTCTCGGTTGCCAGATGCCTGACAAGCATCACCCAGACAGGTGATGCTTGTCAGCCAGAGCGCCCGCGGAAGGCGCTCCGGATCAACCTTGCGGCTTGAACACCAGCAGGCCGAGGGGCGGCAGGTTCAGGTTGAGGGACGCCGGTTGGCCGTGGGCCGCGACCTCCTCCGCCGTCACGCCGCCGCCATTGCCCAGGTTGGAGCCGCCGTAGCGCTCGGCATCGCTGTTGAAGATCTCCTGCCAGTGACCCAGCGCAGGCACGCCCACGCGATAGTCGTTGCGCGGTACCGGGGTGAAGTTGGCGATCACCAGGAGGGGCCGCTGCTGGGCATCCCGCCGCAGCCAGGCGAAGACGCTGTTGCCGTTATCATCGCCCACCACCCAGTCGAAGCCCTCGGGCAGGTGGTCGCGCTCGTGCAACGCCGGCTCGTGACGATAGAGATGGTTGAGATCGGCGAGCAACTGCTGCACACCGCGATGGGTGCCATGCTCCAGCAGGAACCAGTCCAGCTCGCGGTCGTGGCTCCATTCGCGCCACTGGCCGAACTCACAGCCCATGAACAGCAGCTTCTTGCCCGGGTGAGTCCACATGAAGCTCAGGTAATTGCGCAGATTGGCGAATTTCTGCCAGACGTCACCTGGCATCTTCTCGATCATCGAGCCCTTGCCGTGTACCACCTCGTCATGAGAGATGGGCAGCACGAAACGCTCCGACCAGGCGTACACCAGGCCAAAGGTCATCTGGTGATGATGGTACTGGCGATAGACCGGGTCCTCTTCCACATAGTGGAGGGTGTCGTTCATCCAGCCCATGTTCCATTTGAAGTCGAACCCCAGGCCACCTTCGCTCACCGGCGCGCTGACGCCCGGCCAGGAGGTGGATTCCTCGGCGATCACCAGGGCACCCGGCGCTTCTTCATGGACCACCTCGTTGAGATGACGCAGGAAGGCGATGGTCTCCAGGTTCTCGCGGCCGCCGTGAATGTTGGGGATCCACTCGCCCTGCTTGCGCGAATAATCGCGGTAGAGCATGGAGGCCACGGCGTCGACCCGCAGGCCGTCGATGTGGAAATGCTTCAGCCAGTGCATGGCCGAGGCCAGCATGAAGCCATGCACCTCATGGCGCCCCAGGTTGTAGATGTAGGTGTTCCAATCCTGGTGGAAGCCCTCGTAGGGGTGTTCGTACTCGTACAACGCGGTGCCGTCGAAGCGGGCCAGGCCGTGTTCGTCGGTGGGGAAATGCGCCGGTACCCAGTCGAGGATGACACCGATGTCCGCCTGGTGGCAGGCATCGACGAAGGCGGCAAAATCAGCCGGCGAGCCGAAACGCGAGGTGGGCGCGAACTGACCCAGTGGCTGGTAACCCCAGGAGCCGCTGAAGGGGTGCTCCATGATCGGCAACAGCTCGATATGGGTGAAACCCATTTCGCGAACGTAGGGAATCAGGCGCTCGGCCAGCTCGCGCCAGTTGTACAGGCGACCTTCGTCACCGCCCTCCCGGCGCCAGGACCCAGCGTGCAATTCGTACACCGATATCGGCGCCTCCAGGCCCTGGAGTTCACGGCGCCGAGTCATCCAGTCCTGGTCGTGCCAGGTGAAGGGCTTGTTGTCGGCGACCACCGAAGCGGTACGCGGGGGCAATTCCGCCGCCAGGGCGATGGGGTCGGCCTTGAGCGGCAGCACACCGTGCTGGCCGAGGATCTCGTACTTGTAGGCCGTTCCCACCGGCAGGCGCGGCACGAACAGTTCCCAGACGCCGCTGTTGGCGCGTAGGCGCATGGGCAACCGGCGCCCGTCCCAGCTGTTGAAGTCCCCGACGACCGAGACCCGACGGGCATTGGGTGCCCAAACCGCGAAGCGTACGCCCTCCACGCCGTCGACCTGGCAGCGCTGGGCGCCGAAGGTCTCGCCAAGGTTGCGGTGACGCCCCTCGTTGAACAGATAGAGGTCGGTTTCTCCCAACAGCATCCCGAAGGAATAGGGATCCTCGGTTTCCTGCACACCGCTGGGCCAGCGGATCATCATCTTGTAGGGCGCGGCATATTCCAGCCGCGCGACGAACAAGCCGGGCACCCGTCCCGGTTGCATCTGGGCCAGCGGCCGACCGCTCACGCGATCGACCAGCTCAGCACCCAGGGCGTTGGGCAGGAAGGCGCGGACGATCACGCCCTCGCCATCGGGATGGGGACCAAGCACGGCGAAGGGATTGCCGTGCTCGCCGCGGGCCAGCGACTCGGCTTCGGCAGCCGAGAGCCGAGCGTCGTCCAGGGGAGCGACGGAGGCGGTGGTGTGATCGGTCATGCGCGGGCTCCAGACAAGAGGGTCTCGACAATGGCGACGACGCCACGTAGCGGGATGTTGATCCAGGTGGGTCGGTTGGCAGCCTCGTAGCCTATCTCGTAGACGGCCTTCTCCAGGCTGTAGAGATCCAGCGCCGCCTGTTCGCCCCGCTCGCTCCACTGGTGGCCAATGTCGGCCGCTGCGGTGCGATAGGCTTCCAGGAAGGCTGCATAGGACGAATTCCGGTAGGTTTCCGCAGCCTTGGCACGCAGACGCAGATTCTCGTCCGAGGTATCGGCACCGGCATTGCTGGACTGGGTAACCATGGCTGCGGCGTAGTCGAACGAACGCAGGACCCCGGCGACATCCTTGTGCGGACCGTACTTGCCACGCCGCTCTTCCAGCGAACGCGCCGGCTCACCTTCGAAGTCGATGAGGATGGCATCGTCCTGCGCCACCAGTACCTGACCGAGGTGCAGGTCGCCATGGACGCGGATGCGCAGGCCCCCTTCCACATCGGCCGCCAGCGCCTCGATGCGCTTGGCCAGCGCCTCGCGCTTGCCGACCAGCCCTTGCAGCAATTGCTTGCCGGTGGCATCGAGCTGATCGCCCATGCCTTGCAGGGTATCCAACGCGCCGTCCACCTGAACGCGGACGCGATGCGCCAGCTCCTTGGCCGCCTGGGCGTCCACGGTTTCCGGGGCGAAGGCCGCATCGTCAGTGGGCTGAGCGAGCACCAGGTGCATTTCACCCAGGCGCTTGCCGAGCACGCCAGCAAAGGCGGCCAGGTCGCCCATGGCGGTGAACTCGTTCTCCACGTCGGAGATGCCGCCACTGAGCAGATCACGCGTGACCCGATCCAGCCCGTCGAGGCTCCAGGTCCAAGCATCACCTTGGTTGTGGATGTGTTGCTGCACGAGCATCAGCACATGCGGCGTGCCATCGGCCGCGATGCGCTGGGCCACGGCGTGGGTGGCGGCGATATTGGCGAACCCAGCCTGGGCCAGATAGCGCCCCATTTCCACTTCCGGATGGATACCCGGCGCCACCTTGCGGATCAGCTTGAGCATCAGGTGGTCGCCGACGATCAGCGAGCTATTAGACTGCTCGACACCCAGGTGCTTGATCTCGATGTCCGGATCCAGCGCGAAGTCCTCGACCTGATCATAGACCTCGAAGCTCAGTTCACCCGCGGGCAAGGCGAGCTTGGCCCCCTTGTGGAAGGCGTCGAACACGCCATGCACGAAGCTGGTCAAGGCGAAGGCATCGGTCACCAGGCCAACGCGGCGCACGTGCCGGATGCGGGAGATGGCCAGCTGGGTCGCCAGCGGGCTGCAGTGCTGGTCCTCTTCGGCGAGGAAGCCCAGCGGCAGCGCATAACGCTCCTCGCCCTTGGCGTTGGTCACCACCACTTCGCTGAACATCACCGGCAGCTTGGGGGTATTGATCTGGGCGGCGTAGTCCAGACGCACGCCAGTGATGGCCTCGTCCTTGGAACCGAACCAGCGGCGCTTGGGCAGATAGACCGGCAGCACCTCTTCGAAGATGCGGCGCGGCTCGCCGTCGAGCAGCTCCTGCAGATTGCGCTTGATCACTACCGTCTGGTAGTCGGGCATCGGCGCCGGGGGCTCGGTGTGCCAGGAGGGCATTTGTTCGTTGCCGGCCAGGTAGAACCAGTAGAAGCCATAGGGCGGTAGGGTCAGCATGTAGGGCAGCTGGCCGATAGGCGGGAAGGCACTGCCGCCGATCATCTCCACTGGTACCTGACCGGCGAAGTTGGACAGGTCCAGCTCTACCGCCTGGGCAGCGCGGGAGACGTTGGCCACGCAGAGGATGGTCTCGTGCTCGCCCTGGGCGTTGGTGAAGTCGCGCAGGTAGGCCAGGATGCGTCTGTTGGTGGGCGACAGCATCTTCAGGGTGCCACGACCAAAGGCCTTCTGCTGCTTGCGCACGGCCAGCATGCGCCGCGTCCAGTTGAGCAGCGAATGGGGATCGCGGGACTGGGCCTCGACGTTGATCGCCTGATAGCCGTAGAGCGGGTCCATGATCGACGGCAGCACCAGGCTGGCTGGGTCGGCGCGGGAGAAGCCGCCGTTGCGGTCGACCGACCACTGCATCGGGGTACGGACGCCATCGCGATCGCCCAGGTGGATGTTGTCACCCATGCCGATTTCGTCGCCGTAGTACATCGTCGGGGTACCGGGCATCGACAGCAACAGGCTGTTGAGCAGCTCGATACGGCGACGGTCACGTTCCAGCAGCGGCGCCAGACGCCGACGGATGCCGAGGTTGATACGCGCGCGGCGATCCGAGGCGTAGTAGTTCCAGAGGTAGTCCCGCTCGCGATCGGTCACCATCTCCAGAGTCAGTTCGTCGTGGTTGCGCAGGAAGATCGACCACTGGCAGTTGGCCGGAATCTCCGGGGTCTGGCGCAGAATGTCGGTGATGGGGAAGCGGTCTTCCTGGGCGATGGCCATGTACATACGTGGCATCAGCGGGAAGTGGAAGGCCATGTGGCATTCGTCGCCATCACCGAAGTACAGCTGGGTGTCTTCCGGCCACTGGTTGGCCTCGGCCAGCAGCATGCGGTCCGGATAGTTGGCGTCGATCTCGGCGCGAATCTCCTTGAGCACCACATGGGTCTCGGGAAGGTTCTCGTTGTTGGTACCGTCGCGCTCCACCAGATAGGGAATCGCGTCCAGGCGCAGACCGTCGACGCCCAGGTCCAGCCAGTACCTCATGATCGAGATGACCGCCTTCATGACCTGGGGATTGTCGAAGTTCAGGTCCGGCTGGTGGGAATAGAAGCGGTGCCAGAAGTACTGGCCAGCGACCGGGTCCCAGGTCCAGTTGGACTTCTCGGTGTCGAGGAAGATGATGCGGGTGCCGTCGTACTTCTGGTCGTCATCGGACCAGACGTAGAAGTTGCGCGCCGCCGAACCCTTCTTGGCACGCCGTGCCCGCTGGAACCAGGGGTGCTGGTCGGAGGTGTGGTTGATGACCAACTCGGTGATCACCCGCAGGCCACGGGCATGGGCCTCGGCGATGAATCGCTTGGCATCGGCCATGGTGCCGTAGTCGGGGTGAATACCGCGGTATTCGGCGATGTCGTAGCCATCGTCACGACGTGGCGACGGATAGAACGGCAACAGCCAGATGGTGTTGACGCCCAGGCTGGCAATGTAGTCGAGCTTGTCGATCAGGCCCGGGAAGTCACCGATGCCATCGTTGTTGGAGTCGAAGAACGACTTCACATGCACCTGGTAGATGATCGCGTCCTTGTACCACAGCGGATCATCGATGAAGGCGGCAGGTTTGCGGGAACGAGCTTTATTAGGTTTTGCCATGTCGTCAGGTCCTTAACAGGGCGTCTGAATCAGATGCGTGCACCGGTCGTCCATGCCGCCCGGCGATGGGGACGGGCCGGACCAGGCAAGCCGGGATATTCCCTGGCTGCCTGGCCGACCCGCCTGAGAGGTCGCTAGTGGCCCGCCTGGATGCGCCAGATGCCGAAGGGCATCGACGGTTCCAGGCGCGTCCATTGGGTCTTGCCGTGCCAGGCCCAGCGATGCCCGGTCATCAGGTCCTCGCCGTAGGTGGTGGCGTTATCGTCCAGGCCGAGCTCCCACAACGGCAGTTCGAAGTGACCTTCCTGCGCGTTGAAGGGATCCAGGTTGATGGCCACCAGGATGAAGTTGCCCAGGTCATCGGTGCGCTTGCCGAAGTAGAGGATCTGGTCGTTCCAGCAGGTGTAGACCTTCAACCCCAGGTGGGTTTGCAATGCGGGGTTCTGCCGGCGGATCCGGTTGAGCTGGGCGATCTCGCCCATGATGTTGCCAGGCGCATAGAAGTCGCGCGGGCGCAGCTCGTATTTCTCCGAGTCCAGGTATTCCTCCTTGCCCGGGGTGAGGGGCGCGCCCTCGCAGAGTTCGAAGCCGGCATACATCCCCCACAGACCGGAACCCATGGTGGCCAGAGCCGCGCGGATCAGGAAGCCGGGACGGCCGCTGTTCTGCAGGAAGACCGGATTGATGTCCGGCGTGTTGACGAAGAAATTCGGCCGATAGCAGTCACGCAGCGGTGCTTCATTGAGTTCGGTGAGGTACTCGGTCAGCTCGGCCTTGGTGTTGCGCCAGGTGAAGTAGGTATAGCTCTGGCTGTACCCGACCTTGCCCAGGCGCGCCATCATGGCCGGCTTGGTGAAGGCCTCGGCGAGGAACATCACATCGGCGTCGCGACCACGGATATCGGCGATCAGCCATTCCCAGAACGGCAGTGGCTTGGTATGGGGGTTGTCGACGCGGAAGATCTTCACACCCTGCTCCACCCAGTGCCAAACCACATCGCGCAGCGCCAGCCACAGATCCGGCACGGCATCCTTGGCATAAAAGTCGACGTTGACGATGTCCTGGTACTTCTTCGGTGGGTTTTCCGCATAGCGCATGGACCCGTCGGGACGCCAGGAGAACCAGCCCGGATGCTCCTGCAGCCAGGGGTGATCGGGCGAACACTGGATGGCGAAGTCCAGTGCGATCTCCAGGCCATGGTCGGCCGCCGCGGCCACCAGGGCACGGAAGTCTTCAAGGTTACCCAACTCCGGATGCACCGCATCGTGACCGCCATCCGGGCTGCCTATGGCATAGGGGCTGCCCGGCTGATCGGCACCGGCGCCCAGGGTGTTGTTCTTACCCTTGCGGTGCGCCAGGCCGATCGGATGGATCGGTGGGAAATACAGCACATCGAAACCCATGTCGCGCACGCGCGGCAATTCGCCGATCACGTTGCGGAAGGTGCCGTGACGCTGGGGATCGTCGGTGATGGAACGCGGAAAGAGTTCGTACCAGCTGGCGAACTCGGCACGAACCCGCTCGATGTCCAGCGGATATTCGATGCTGTGGGTCAGATGGACATAGGCATCCACCGGCGTCATCGCCTGGCTCGCCTCGCCCGCCAGCAGCACGGCGACCTTGTCACCTTCGCTACCGGCCTGATCCAGCCGCTGCAGCAGGGCCTCCAGGGGACCACGCTGCTCGCCTTCGGCGCGGGACAGCGCCTGCTCCACATGGATACGGCCCTCCTGCAACTCCAGGTTCAGCCCGACGCCCGCGGCGTACTTCTTTTCGATCTCGTAGCGATAAGTACCCCAGACGTCCCACCAGGCCTGGACAACGAATTCATAGCGACCCACCGCTGGCGGCGTGAAGCGGCCCCGCCACAGGTCGTTGGTTTCCAGGGTCAACGGAGCCTGCTGCCAGTTCTCCTCGCCCTCCTGCCGCCAGAGCACGGTGGCGGCCAGCTTGTCGTGGCCGTCGGCGAAGATCTTGGCGGTCACCTCAATGACCCGGCCGGCGATACCCTTGGCGGGAAACTGGCCATTGTCGACGGTCGGCGTTACCGACTCGATGGCAATGCGTGGGGTCTGGGCAGCCGTGGCGGGATCGAGGGAAAGCGTGGAAAAAGAACCGGGGAGATCGGTGTTCGACATCGAGCCTGACTCCATCTAGAGACGCGTGAAAGGCCGCAACGCCCAAGCGATGCGACCTAGGTCATGAACCCGCTACTGCTCGGCTTACCGCCAAAGAGGCCCGGCTGGCCGACCCCCTGGGACAGGGGGTCGATAGTCCACAGCGATGCCTCGAAAGGCACCACTCCTGACAGCCGCGGCCCTACTGCTACCGGAATCGCTCACGCGGGTATGTCTGAAAGAGTCTGAGCGCCGGCAACGCGCAAAAGTTCAGCCGAACAGCGATGACTGAGACTTTCGAAAAATGCTAATAAAACCTTCTTATTCAATAGGTTGAACAAGAAATCTAAAGTCTTTTATAGCCTATAGCGCGAACGCTTCGGTATCGACTACAGCGCATCGAAGCGTCGCGCCTGAACACCCGAGCAATGGCCCTACAGATGAGTATCCACCTAAACTAAGTAGCCTAAGTCATTGAAATCAATGAAAAGGCGTATAGGGCAAGTCGCGCTTGTGTGCGCTACGGCGGTAGGTGTTGAGGATGATCTCCAGGGTCGCCGGACTCACTGCCTTGCCTTCGAGGAAATCGTCGATTTCCGCATAGGTGATGCCAAAGGCATCTTCGTCGGCCTTGCCTGGCGACAGGGATTCCAGATCAGCGGTGGGTACCTTGTGCACCAGATCGTCAGGCGCGCCCAGCCACTCGGCCACGGCCCGTACCCGCCGCTTGTTGAGGCCGTGCAAGGGGGTGAGGTCACAGGCGCCATCACCGAACTTGGTATAGAAACCCATCAGGGCCTCAGCCGCATGGTCGGTCCCTATCACTAGGCCCCGGCGCGCCCCGGCGACGGCGTACTGGGCGATCATGCGCTGACGCGCCTTGATGTTTCCCAAGGTGAAGTCTTCATGGAGCTCGTCATTGAAGGCCACCTTGGCTTCTCGGACCGAGGCGAGCATGGCGTCGCTGGCGGGCTTTATGTTGACGGTATGGGTCTCATCGGGCTGGATGAATGCAAGCGCGCGCTGGGCATCTTCCTCATCGCGCTGGACTCCATAGGGCAGGCGCATGGCGATGAATCTCAGGCGCGCGTTGCCGCTCTCTTCTCGCGCCCGCTCCACGGCCAATTGGGCCAGACGACCAGCGGTGGAGGAATCCACGCCGCCGCTGATGCCCAGTACATAGCTTTCCTGTTGGCTGTTCAGCAGGTAATCCTTGAGAAACTGGATGCGACGCTCCACTTCCTCGGCCGGATCGAAATGCTCCGGGACCTGCAAGGCTTGGATGATGTCGCGCTGAAGGGCTTCGGTCATCGGGCGTTCTCCTTGGATTCGCGTTCAAGACGTTGATGATAGGGCACCACGGCATCAAGACTATGACGAGCGGCGGCCAGCTGTACCGCCTCCCGATCGCCTGGGAAAAGCCGCGTTTCGGAATAGAGCACGATGTCTTCGTTCACCCGGTAACCCCAGGCGAAACAGACGGTTCCCTGGGCGATGCCGTCGGCACCCCCTGGGCCGGCCAGACCGGTATTGGCGATGGCTATCTGGGCTGGGCTGTCGCGCAGCGCGCCCTCGGCCATCTCGCGCGCGACCTCTTCACTGGTGAGGTTGTAGCGTTCGATGGTCTCGGGCTTGACACCCAACAGCCGTTGTTTGGCTTCGGGCGAGTAGACGACGTAGCCGGACTCGATGCAGCTCCCACTACCTGGGATTTCCGACAATAGTCCGACCACCTTGCCGGCGGTGCAGGATTCCGCCGTGGTGAGCTGCAGCTCGTGATCCTTGAGATAGTCCAGCATGGACTCGATGGTGTTCATGATCGTCTTGCTCCAAATAGCGTTCTCCTGCGTTGGAAGAACAGCGATTCGGGGAAGTTCGGGGCTGACCGGGGCCAGTTTTTCCAGATCGGCAGGGGTGTCGATGTCGCAGTGGATGCCGGGATCCATGACCTCCCGCTCTAGCACCTGGCCTTGGCGCAGGAGCCGTTTCGCTCCTTCGTCACCCTGGAGCTCGCTTAGCCCAGCGGCAAAATTCCGACCAAAGAGCACCGGATGACCGCGCCGCCCCTGATTCCGGGGCACGACGATACGCCCGGGCTCGTGCAGTTCCAGCAGCTGGCGAGCCGTCGATGGCTGGACGAAGGGCATATCACCGAGTGCGACCAACCAGCCTGTTGCCGTTGGGGTCGCCTGTACCGCGGCGGCCAGGCTGTCACCCATGCCGGTGGTGGGCAGGCTCAAGACCTGCAGTCCTTCCTGGAGCGCCAGCTCCGCGCGCCAGGGGGCGCTATCCGAGACCACGGCCAGGCACGGCAGACCCAGGCCCCTCCAGAGGCGAAAGGTCGTTTGCAATACGCTCAGTTGAGACGCGCCAGGCAGCATCGCCTGCAACTTGTCGCCGCCGCCTGCCGCGCGAAAACGACTGCCGACACCAGCCGCCAGGATTAGCACCTGTACCGATGCCATCCCTAGGCGACCTGCTCCACCGCCACCAGCGCGCGCTTCTTCTGGGTCAGGGCGATGCCATTCTTGACCGCCACGATCTCCGCCAGCAGCGACAGGGCGATTTCGGGCGGTGTATGGCTGCCGATGTGCAGGCCGATGGGGCCATGCAGCCGATTGATGGCGGCCACCGGTACGTCCAGTTGCAGCAGACGATCGCGGCGTTTGTCGTTGTTGCGCAGCGAGCCCAGCGCCCCCACGTAGAAGGCATCGGATTGCAGCGCGGTCAGCAGTGCCAGGTCATCCAGCCGAGGGTCATGGGTCAGGGCCACTATCGCGGTGCGCTCGTCTGGCCGGATCGACAGCACGGCGTCGTCTGGCATGCCGGAGATGAAGCGCGCCTGGCGCGTCTCCCACCCCTGGCGGAACTCCTCGCGGGGATCGCAAACCAGCACCTCGAAATCGAGCATGGCGGCCATGTCGGCGACATAGAGCGACAGCTGACCGGCACCGATGAGCAACAGCCGCCAGCGCGGTCCGTGCACCAGGCGCAGCAGCTGCTCGTCCAGGGAAACCGGCTCATCGCACTCGGCGCTGGAAATACGCACTTCGCCAGTCGCCAGGTCCAGTTCGCGCAACGCCAGTTGGTGATGCTCGCACCGCTCCAGCAGCTGCGCCACCCAGTCGGCATCCGCGACTCGCTCCTGCACCAGGCGCAGGGTGCCGCCACAGGGCAATCCAAAACGCGCGGCTTCGTCGCCCGAAACACCATAGGTGATCACTTCGGGACGGTCGCCAGCGAACTGGCCCGCATGTAGCCGGGCGATGAGATCGTCTTCGATGCAACCGCCGGAGACCGAGCCGCAGACCTGACCATCGTCACGCAGCGCCAGCATGGCGCCCGGCGGGCGTGGCGAACTGCCCCAGGTCTGGACCACGGTGAACAGGCTCACGCCATGACCCTCCCGTCGCCAGGCCAGGGTCTTGCGCAATACCTCTTGATCGACACTGTCCACGCCCTGCTCCTCTCTACCCTGCGCCTGTGACGGCGAAATCGTCGTTCCGGGGGTAGAACCCAACGACGGAGCGGGGTTCCCCAGCGGCGGAACCCCCGGGATCACCGGCCTATCCATAAGGGATACCCCCTTATGGAGAATGCTCATGCCACGCTCGATCTGGAAAGGCGCCGTCAGCTTCGGCCTGGTGCACATCCCCGTATCGGTCGTTTCGGCGACCCGGCAGTCGGGCATCGATTTCGATTGGCTGGACGAGCGCAGTCTCGACCCGGTGGGCTACAAGCGCATCAACAAGACCACCGGCAAGGAGGTGCCCAGCGAGCACATCGTCAAGGGGGTCGAACATGGCAAGGGCAAGTACGTGGTGCTCAGCGAGGACGAAATCCACAATGCCCTCCCCGAGGCCACGCGCACCATCGACATCCTCACCTTCGTCGAAGCCCGGGAGATCTCCATCCTGCACTTCGAGAAGCCCTACTACCTGGCGCCGGACAAGAATGGCGAGAAGGTCTATGCCTTGCTCAGGGATACCCTGAGCGCCGCTGGCAAGGTCGGGGTGGCCAACCTGGTGATGCACTCCAAGCAGCACCTGGCGGTGATCATGCCCCTGGGCAACGCTCTGGTGCTCAACACCCTGCGCTGGGCCGACGAGGTTCGATCCGCCGAAGACGTGGGGCTCGAAGGCCTGGACGCCAAGGTCACCAAGAAGGAGGTGGACATGGCCCAGCGCCTGGTGGCCGACATGACCGAGCAATGGGACCCGGACCAGTACCATGACACCTTCAAGGACAACGTCATGGCCCTGGTCGAGCGTAAGCTCAAGGACGGCAAGCTCGAAGCCGTCGCTGCGGAACCCGAGGCCGATGACAGCGGCGCCGATGTCATCGATCTGACCGAACTGCTGCGCCGCAGCCTGGGTGGCAAGAAGGACAAGACCAAGGATGCGCCCAAGCCCAAGAGCGCGGGTCGCTCGACTAGCCGACGTAGCCCGGCTGCCAGCCGTACGCGCAAGGCCAAGTGAGGAACGCCGCCATGGCCAGTTCATCCAGCGAATACAACCGCAAGCGCAACTTCGATATCACCGCCGAGCCGCGTGACGAGGACAGCCCGCGTCGGCGCAAGGCCAAGGGTGCCCTGAGCTTCGTTATCCAGAAGCACGATGCGCGCCGCCTGCACTATGACTTCCGCCTGGAACTGGACGGTACGCTCAAGAGTTGGGCGGTGCCCAAGGGCCCCAGTCTGGACCCCGGTGAAAAGCGCTTGGCGGTCCAGGTGGAGGACCATCCGATCGCCTACGGTGGCTTCGAGGGCAGCATTCCCGAAGGCCAGTACGGCGCGGGCGACGTCATCGTCTGGGATCGCGGCGAATGGCAGGCCGACGGCGACCCGGCGCAAGCCTATGCCGCTGGCAAGCTCAAGTTCGAGCTCAGGGGCGAAAAGCTCCGTGGCCACTGGACCCTGGTACGCACCCGCTTGCGGGGCCATAGCGACAAGCCTCAGTGGCTGCTGATCAAGGAGCGCGACGATCAGGCACGGGATACCGCCGAGTACGACATCACGGTGGAGGCGCCTGACAGCGTGCTGAGCGACAAGACTCTGCCGCGCCTGGCCAAGGGTACCAAGGCCAAGGAAGCCAAGGCTTCCACCCAAGCGGCCAGCCCCAAGGCACCAGCGCGCAAGACCACCGCCAAGGCTCGAAAGGCCGACCTGCCGGCGACCCTGGAGGCCCAGCTGGCGACCCTGGTCGACAGCCCACCGGCGGGAGACTGGCTGTACGAGGTGAAATACGACGGCTATCGCCTGCTCGCCCATATCGAGGGCAGCGCGGTCAGTCTGTTCACCCGCAGCGGTAACGACTGGACCGAGCGCCTGCCGGACCAGGCCAAGGCCCTCGCCGCCCTCGGCCTCGACAATGCCTGGCTGGACGGCGAGATCGTGGTCAACGACGCCCATGGGGTCTCCAGCTTCCAGGCGCTGCAGAATGCCTTCGAGACCGGCAAGGACAGCCGTATCGCCTATTACCTCTTCGACCTGCCCTATCTCAACGGCGCGGATTTGCGCGAGGTCCCGGTCGAGCAACGCCGTGAGCTGCTGGGCAAATTGCTGGAGAACGGCAACGAGAGCGACCTGCTGCGCTTTTCCGCCGCCTTCGAGGTACCGGCCGATCGCATCCTGGCCAGCGCCTGCGAACTCGGTCTGGAGGGCGTGATCGGCAAGCGCCTCGGCAGCCCCTATCGCTCCCGCCGCAACAAGGACTGGATCAAGCTCAAGTGTGCCCATCGCCAGGAATTCATCATCGTCGGCTATACCTCACCCAAAGGGAGTCGCCAGCACCTGGGCGCCCTCCTGGTAGCGCTGCATGATGAGCAGGGAGCGCTGCACTATGCCGGCAAGGTCGGCACCGGCTTCACCGCGGCGATGCTCAAGCAGTTGCACGCCAGATTCCAGCCGCTGATCGTAGAACGGCCACCGGTGGTGGATCCGCCCAAGGGCGCCGCCTATCGCGAGGTGACCTGGCTGAAGCCGGAACAGCTGTGCGAGATCGCCTATGCCGAGATGACCCAGGATCGCATCGTCCGTCAGGGCGTCTTCCACGGTTTGCGCGAGGACAAGCCAGCCCAGGAGATCGGACTGGAAGAAGCGGCACCAGCGCGCGAAGCTGAACGATCCGGCCCCTTATCCTCCTCTAGCCGAAAATCCTCGCGCACGTCCAAGGATGCCACTGTAGCTGGCGTGCGTATCAGCCATCCGGAGCGAGTGATCGACGAGGCCAGCGGCGCGACGAAGCTAGACGTCGCCCGGTACTACGAAGCCGTGGCGGACTGGATGCTGCCCCATCTGGCCGATCGCCCCGTAGCGCTGGTGCGTACCCCCGAAGGCATCGCCGGCGAGCAGATCTTCCAGAAGCACAAGCAGACCCTGGCCATTCCCCACATCCGCGAACTGGATACGGAGCTCGATCCCGGTCATGCACCGTTGATGGTCATCGACAGCCGCGATGCCCTCATCGGTGCCGCCCAGATGGGTACCGTGGAATTCCACACCTGGAACGCCACCGCCGACCGCATCGACCGACCCGACCGCTTCATCCTCGATCTCGACCCTGATCCCGCGCTGCCCTGGTCGCGCATGGTGGAGGCGGCAGAACTGGTGCTCACCCTCCTCGACGAGCTGGGGCTACAGGCCTTCGTCAAGACCAGCGGCGGTCGCGGCCTGCACTTGGTGGTCCCCCTGGATCGGCGGCAGGACTGGGAAACGGTCAAGGGCTTCGCCCAGGCCGCGGCGCAGCACCTGGCCACTACCCTGCCCAAGCTCTTTGCCGCCAAGATGGGCGCGCAGAATCGGCAGGGCCGGATCTTCGTCGACTACCTGCGCAACCGCCATGGCGCCACCACGGTCAGCGCTTTTTCCCTGCGCGCCCGCCCGCACCTCGGTGTTTCGGTACCCATCGCCCGCGGCGAGCTGTCGACCCTCCAGGCCAGCGACCAATGGCGCTTCGATACCCTGCTGCAGCGCCTCGAAGGGCTCAAGGACGACCCTTGGGCAGGATATGCGAAGGTACGCCAGGGGCTGACCCGGTCGCGGCGCGAACGTTTGGGCGCGGATTAGCGACGCGCCTATCGTCGGCCAGCGTACCGCCTAAGCGAAACCCCTTATCGCTACCCGTGGTCTGCACTAACGAGCGTTGTCGTGGACAGCGCCGTCGCCAGCCACGGGATGGAGCCGATGTCGATCGATCTGGATAGCCTTCAGGACACCCTGGACGAGTGGGCCTATGAAGAGGTCACTCCTGTACTGCTGCAACACCGCCTCCAGATTCTCAATCAGCGTGGTCTCGACCGCCTGCCGCTGCCAGGCCAGGGTCAGACCCTGGATCGCTGGCGCGCCCTGGCCAAGGTGGCCAATCACGACCTGGGTCTGGTCAAGCTGTACGAAGGCCACACCGATGCCCTCGCCATCCTGAGCGAACTGGATGGTTTCGTACCATTGCCCGACAGCCTCTGGGGTGTCTGGGCGGCCGAACCGCCGGATGCGCGCCTGTTGGTCCGCTATGGCGCCGACAGCATGGTCACCCTGCATGGCCGCAAGTCCTGGTGCTCGGGCGCTTCGCTGGTCAGCCACGCGCTGGTGACCGCCTGGATGGACGATCATCCGATGCTGGTCGCCGTGGAAATGAATCAACCCGGCGTCGAGGTGACGCAGGACGGCTGGCGCGCCGTGGGCATGCAGGCCACTGGTAGCGTCGACGTCCTGTTCGACGGCGCCGCGGGCGTTCTCGTTGGCGCGCCGGGTCGCTATCTGCATCGTCCCGGCTTCTGGCATGGCGGTGGCGGCATCGCGGCCTGCTGGTATGGGTCGGCTACCGCCTTGGCCGATACCTTGCGGGCCCATTGCAAGCGCCATCGCGAACCTCACGCCCTGGCCCACCTGGGGCATGTGGACGCCGCCCTGCTTGGCGCGGCGACCGCGCTTCGCCAGGCGGCCGCCTGGATAGATCGCGAACCCACCGCAGACGCCCGCTATCCCATCTGCCAGTTACGTGCCGTGGTGGAACAGTGCTCGGAGATCGTTATTCGCCATGCCGGTCGCGCCTTTGGCGCCGCTCCGCTGTGTCGTGACGCCTATTGCGCGCGCCATATGGCGGACCTGCCCGTCTATCTGCGCCAGAGCCACGCCGAACGCGACCTGGCCGTGCTGGGTGATCTCAATCTGCTGGAGGGTGCTCCTTGGCAACTGTAGGTGATCGTCAGATTCAAGGAACAGGCACCACACCCGAAGCCTGGCTGCAGTGGAGCGGCTTTGCCGACATGCCGGCCGTGGAAGCTTCCCAGCTGGTACCACCGGGGCACCGGGCGGTGGTCGTCGCCCCTCACCCGGATGATGAGATTCTCGGTTGCGGCGGGCTGCTCTGCCTGCTGGGCGAATTGGGTCGGCGCCTGGCGCTGGTAGCGGTCACCGACGGCGATGGCAGCCATCCGCAATCGACGCTGTGGCCAGCCAGCCGACTACGCAACACTCGACCACTGGAAACCCGCGAGGCCCTGCGCCGTCTGCAGCTGGAGCGTACCACCGTGACCCGGCTGGCGATCCCCGATGGCCAGGTGAGCGAGCAGGAAGACCTCCTGTGCCAACGCCTGCTGGATTTCCTCACGCCCGAGGACGTGGTCTTCGCCACCTGGCGCCTGGATGGCCACCCCGATCACGAGGCCACCGGCCGCGCCGCAGTGGAAGCCTGCCGGGTGCGGGGAGCCCGTTGCATCGAGGTGCCGATCTGGACCTGGCACTGGGCGGCGCCCGGCGATGCCCGGGTACCCTGGGCCCGCGCCCAGCGCCTCGATCTGGAAGACGACGTCGTGGCGCTCAAGAAGCAGGCGGTGAATGCCTTCGGCAGTCAGTTGACCGAGGACAGCAGCACGGGCCAGGGGCCGATTCTGCCGGACACCGTCGTCACCCGCCTGACGCGTGCCTGGGAGGTCTACCTCACATGACCGTCTCCATGAACTATTTCGACTCGCTCTACGCCGACAGTGAAGACCCCTGGGACTATCGCCACCGCTGGTACGAAGCGCGCAAGCGCGACCTGACCCTGGCCATGCTGCCTCACCAACGCTATGCCCAGGGCTATGAACCGGGTTGCTCCACCGGCGAATTGTCACGCCGCCTGGCCGAGCGCTGCGACCGGCTGCTGGTGAGCGACGGCAACGCCTCGGCGGTGGCCACCGCCAGCGAACGCCTGGCCGACCAGGGCCATGTCGAGGTGCGTCATCTGCTGCTGCCCAGCGCATGGCCGCAAGGCAGCTTCGATCTCATCGTCATCAGCGAGATCGGCTATTACCTCGGCACTGACGGTCTCGACACCCTGCTGGCGCAGGCGCAAGGTGCCCTGCTCCCTGGCGGCGTACTGCTCGGCTGCCACTGGCGCCATCCCATCGAGGGGTGCGCCCTGACCGGCGACCAGGTCCACGCGCGAATGGCCGCTCTGCCCGGCCTGCACCGCCTGAGCCAGCTCGAAGAAGCCGATTTCGTCCTTACCCTCTGGTCCTCCGACCCCACCTCCGTCGCCCGCCGGGAGCAGCTTCTATGATAGGTGCCGTGATACCTGCCCATAACGAAGAGCAACACGTCGAACGCTGTCTGCAATCCGTTCTACGCGCCGCACGGCATCCGGCCCTGCTGGGTGAAGAGGTCCAGATCGTCATCGTTCTGGACAGCTGCACCGATGGCACCGCCGACATCGTCCGGCGTCTGCCGGTGACCGCCCTGGAGGTCTGGGCGTGCAACGTGGGCCTGACCCGGGCGACGGGCGCGGCCCATCTGATCCAACGCGGCGCCCGCTGGCTGGCCTGCACCGATGCGGACTCCGAGGTGGCGCCGGACTGGTTCGCCGCCCAGCTCGCCTATGGTGCCGACGCGGTCTGTGGCGTAGTCGAGGTGGACGACTGGGCTCCCCATTCGCCCAGCCTGAGAGCCCGCTACGAGGCGGCCTATCATGACCGTGAAGGCCATCAGCACATCCATGGCGCCAACTTCGGCATCTCGGCGACGGCCTATCTGCAGGCTGGGGGCTTCCCGTCCATGACCGTGGACGAGGACGTCAGCCTGGTCACGGCGCTCAAGACCCAGGGCGCGCGGATCGCCTGGAGCAACAGCGTACGCGTCCGTACCAGCTCGCGGCTGGATTGCCGCGCCCGGGGTGGCTTTGGTGATTACCTGAGCCTCCTCGGCGCCACCGCCTGATCCCTAGACGCCCAAGGCGAAAGCCCCGGGTGTCGCGCCGAACTGCCGGCGAAAGGCGGCGATAAAGGCCGACGGTGAGTTGTAGCCGCAGTCCAGGGCGACTTCCGTGACCGCAACGCCCTGCTCTAGGCGCTCCAGCGCACTGATCAGCCGCAACCGCTGCCGCCAGGTTCGGAAGGTCAACTCGGTATCACGCAGGAAGGCCCGACTCAGGGTCTTTTCCGAAGCCCCCAGCACCCCTGACCACTGCGCCAGGGTGCGTTCGTCCGACGGATTGGCCGCCAGCGCCTCGCACAGCAGACGCAACCGACCGTCCTGCGGCGCCGGCAGGGACAGCCCCACTTTCGGCGCCGCCTGCAACTGGTCCAGCATCACCGCCACCAGCCTACCCTCGGGCCCTGCTTCGTCATACTCCCGCGCGAAGCCACTGAAGGTCTTGATCAGCTCGCGAATCAACGGACTCACCGCCACCACCCGACAGCGCTCGCCTACGTAGGGCGCCGCCTCGGCGCCCACATAGAGACTGCGCATCTCGGCCTTGGGCGAAGAGCGCACCTGGTGCTCGACGTCGGCGGCGATCCACACCGCCCGCTGTGGCGGTGCCACGTAGCTGCCTTCGGCCGTGGTCACCGTCAGCACACCCTTGATGGCATAGGACAGCTGCCCCCAGGGGTGCCGGTGCCAGGGCGTCCAGGCGGGTTGCGCCAGGGATTCGACCCGGGCATAGAGGCGCCGCGGCAGGTTGGTGAGTTCGGGAACGGGACGTTCGACCGCAGACTGTCCGTTTGACGACATCATTGGGGCTTTTCGCGTTAGTCGGCTAGGTCAGGAGACGATAGCCTTGAGGCTATTCGCAGACAACCCGAGAGAGACCATGGCTCGTCCCCGCCTGATGCCCGATAACTTCACCCTGCTGTTGGTCGCCACGGTGATCCTCGCCAGCGTGCTGCCCTGCCGCGGCCTCGCGGCCCAAATCGCCAACGTGGTGACCAACATCGCCATCGGCCTGCTGTTCTTCCTGCACGGCGCCAAGCTGTCGCGCCAGGCACTGGTGGCGGGCATCACCCACTGGCGGCTGCACCTGCTGGTGTTCGCCTTCACCTTCGTCACCTTTCCGCTGCTCGGCTGGGCGTTGCAGCCGCTGCTGGCGCCCCTGGTGACGCCGGAGCTCTACCTGGGTGTGCTGTTCATGTGCGCCCTGCCGGCCACGGTGCAGTCTTCCATTGCCTTCGTTTCCATGGCCCGCGGCAATATGTCGGCGGCGGTCTGCAGTGCCTCCCTGTCCAGCCTGCTAGGTATCTTCCTCACGCCGCTACTGGTACGGCTGCTGCTCGACGCCCATGGCGGCTCGGACGGCCAGAGCACCCTGGATGCCATCGTCAAGATCTGCGTCCAGTTGCTGCTGCCCTTCGTCGCCGGCCAGCTGCTGCGTCCGGTCATCGGCCACTGGGTGGACCGCCACAAGGGCAAGCTCAAGTTCGTCGACCAGGGTTCCATCCTGCTGGTGGTCTATACCGCCTTCAGTGCCGCGGTGATCGAAGGCCTGTGGCGAGAAACGCCGATGCTGTCGCTGGTGGGCCTGGTGTTCATCTGCGCGACCCTGCTGACCCTGGTGCTGCTCGCCACCTGTTACAGCGCACGGCTGCTGGGCATGAGCAAGGAAGACGAGATCACCGTGGTCTTCTGCGGCTCCAAGAAGAGCCTGGCTACGGGCGTACCCATGGCCAAGGTGCTGTTCGCCGGCAGCACCATGGGTCCGGTGCTGCTGCCGATCATGCTGTTCCACCAGATCCAGCTGATGGTCTGCGCGGTGCTGGCGCAGCGCTATGCCCGGCGTGAGGCGGTGGAAGCCGCGCCCGTCGCGGCGCCGCTTCCCAAGTGATCCCCTGGAGGTGAGGCGCCTGACTAGCGCGCCTCGTCCTCGCGGACCGGCTTGCGCATCGTCACCCACTCCTCCGCGGCGGTGGGATGGATACCCAGGGTGTCGTCGAAGCAGGCCTTGGTCGCCCCGGCCTTGAGGGCGATGGCCAGGCACTGGATCTGTTCGCCGGCGTCCGGTCCGACCATGTGGCAGCCCAGTACCTGATCGCTGTCGGCATCCACCACCAGCTTCATCAGGGTGCGCTCCTGCACCTCGGTCAGGCTCAGCTTGGTGGGCCGGAAGCTGCTCTGGAAGATCTTCAGCCGATGGCCCCGTTCGCGGGCCTCCTCCTCGCTCAGGCCGATGCTGGCCAGGTTGGGCAGGCTGAAGACGGCGCTGGCGATCAGATCGTAGTTCAGCGGACGATAGCTGTCCGGACTGAACAGGTGGCGCGCCAAGGTCATGCCTTCGGCCAGGGCAACGGGAGTCAGCTGCACCCGGCCAATGACGTCGCCGATGGCATAGATCGAGGGCTCCGAGGTCTGGAAGGTCTCGCCCACCTCGATGAAGCCGCGCTCGTCCAGGGCGACGCCCGTGTTTTCCAGGCCCAGGTCATCCAGCATCGGCCGGCGGCCGGTGGCGTAGAAGACGCAATCGGCTTCCAGGACGCGACCGTCCTTGAGCGTCACCTGCAGGCTGCCATCAGCGGCCTTGTCGATCCGCGCCACGTCGGCGTTGAATTGCAGGTCGTGGCCACGCTTGAGCATCTCGTCGCGCAGATGTTCGCGCACCCCGCGGTCGAAGCCACGCAGGAACAGCTCCCGGCGATACAACAGGGTGGTCTTGGCACCGAGCCCCTGGAAGATCGACGCGAATTCCACGGCGATGTAGCCACCGCCCACCACCACGACCCGCTTGGGCAGCTCAGGCAGGTAGAAGGCCTCGTTCGAGGTGATGGCGTGCTCGCGCCCCGGGAAGTCGGGTACGTCCGGCCAGCCACCGGTGGCGATGAGGATGCGCTCGCACCGGTAGCGCTGGCCTTCCACCTCGACGGTATGGGGGTCGAGGATGCGCGCGTGGGCTTCCAGCAGGGTCACCCCACTGTTGACTAGCAGCGCCCGGTAGATGCCATTCAGCCGGCGGATCTCGTGGTCCTTGCTGGCGACCAGGGTATTCCAGTCGAAGGCCGGCACCTCGGCATCCCAGCCATAGCCACGCGCCTGGCGGAATTCATCGCGAAAGGAGGCGCCGTAGATGAAGTACTTCTTGGGCATGCAGCCCACGTTGACGCAGGTGCCACCCAGGTAGCGGCTTTCCGCTACCGCCACCCGGGCACCGAGGTCGGCGGCGAAGCGCGCGGCACGCACCCCGCCCGAACCGGCGCCTATCACGAAGAGGTCGAAATCATAGGTCGTCATGAAGCTTTCTCTCTGCTGCTGCTGGCGTCAGCATAACGCAAGCTACCCTATGGCGCGGTGCCAGTGGCCAGCCGCCAGAAACGACAAGGCCACCCGTAGGTGGCCTCCTCGACTGCACGCAGCGGCTTACAGCGCCTTGTACAGATTCTCGAAGCAGAAGTTGGTGGCTTCGACGAAGCCTTCCGCGCTACCGCAATCGAACCGCTGACCCTTGAATTTGTAGGCCAGCACGCAACCGTCCTGAGCCTGCTTCATCAGGGCGTCGGTGATCTGGATCTCGCCACCCTTGCCCGGCTCGGTCTGCTCGATCAGGTCGAAGATGTCCGGCGTCAGGATGTAGCGACCGATGATCGCCAGGTTGGAAGGAGCATCTTCCGGCTTGGGCTTCTCGACCATGTTGTTCACGCGGTAGATGTCGTCACGGATCATCTCGCCGGCGATCACACCGTACTTGTTGGTCTCGTTGGCCGGGACTTCCTGGATGGCCACGATGGAGCAGCGGAACTGGTTGTAGAGCTTGACCATCTGCTTGAGGACGCTGTCGCCGTCGAGGTTCAGGCAAAGGTCGTCCGCCAGCACCACGGCAAAGGGCTCGTCACCGATCAGCGGACGGCCGGTCAGGATGGCGTGGCCCAGGCCCTTCATCTCCACCTGACGGGTGTAGGAGAAGGTGCAGTTGTCGATCAGTTTACGAATGCCGACCAGGTACTTTTCCTTGTCGGTGTTCTTGATCTGGCTTTCCAGCTCGTAGCTGATGTCGAAATGGTCTTCCAGCGAACGCTTGCCACGGCCGGTGACGATTCCGATTTGATGCAGGCCCGCCTCCAGAGCTTCCTCCACGGCGTACTGCACCAGAGGCTTGTTCACGATGGGCAGCATTTCCTTGGGCATGGCCTTGGTCGCGGGGAGAAAACGAGTGCCATAGCCGGCTGCCGGAAACAGACATTTGGTGATCATGGGAGTCCTTTGATCTGTACGTGAAGGCGAAACGAACGGCGGTCTATCCAGCCGCTTGTCGCATACAATGCCCGAAGCGCGCGACGCTGGAAATAGCCAGGCATGGGCGCTCAGTGGACGTGCGGATACGACTCCAGGATTGGCTTCCGGTTCTGCGCAAAGCGCCAAAGAACTGCTATCGTCCAAAGTTTGGAACCAGCGTCACGACTCCGCGGATAGATCTCGATATGAAGAAATGGATGCTCCCGTTGCTGTGTGTTTCACTCGCCGGCTGCTCCCTGGGCGGTCACCACGAGGCCGAGGAGATGCGCCCGCTGACCGCGGAACAGACCACCCTGCTGCGCCAGAACGACCTCTTGCAGGCCAAGCTGCTGGTGCTGGGCGGCAGTGAAGAACAGCTCAAGCTCGCGGATGCCCTGCTGTTGCGCAACGGTGGCAGCAGTGCCGATGGGGAGGTGGAATTCTACCGGGCGATGGTGGCCATCAAGCAGGGGCCGCAGACCGACGATGTACTGGAACTGCTGAACACGTCGGCCAGCCACCACTATCCCCTGGCGTACGCCCTGCTCTATCGCATGTACACCGATCCCTTCCTGGTGCCCGAGGCGGATCCCATCCAGGCGCAGACCTACAAGAGCGCCTATGCGGAGCTCGCGGTGGCCAAGAGCGGCTATCCGTCCTTCGACAAGGCCGTGGAAGTCACTCGCCAACTGGCCCCTTGAGGCGGCCTCTCTAGCCGGCTGCTTTGCGGCCGGTCACACTCTGGCACTGGCGAATGAGTAGCCGTTGACCTTTCGTTCATTCGAATGATGTCAATTGGCCGCCTGACGGTAGCATTCAAGCTCCACCGTCCTGCCGCCCAGAGCCTTTTCCATGTCCTCGCTTGGAAAGCTGTCACCCGATATCGCCGCCGCCCGCACGGTGACGCATCGTTTCGTCCTGTTGTTGCTGGGGTTCTTCGCGCTGGCCATCGTGCTGACGCGCCTGCCCACCTTCATCAACGCCTCCAGCGGCGAGACCTGGCAGATTCGCGGCGGGCAGATTCCGTTGATGCAGTATCCCTCCATGCCGGAACGTAGCGTGGTCGCCAACCGCCAGCTGATCACCCTGCTCAACCCCGGTGATCGCATCCTGGTCCTGGACAGCGCGCCCTTTCGCCCCTGGAAGAAGGTCATGCTGATCGGTGAAGACAGCCGCGTCGGCTGGATTCGCGTCACGCCGGCCCTGGGGGCGGTTCGGGTGGAGTGACGGCGGCCCCGGACCGCGACGACAGCAGCCGCATGACCCGGGTGTCATGCCAGCGATACCAGCGTTCATGGCCCAGCCGTTGCGCCTCGCGATGCTCCGGATGGGTGCCCCAGGCCGCCGCGGAGGCCTGGTCGACCCAGTAGGACAGCGTGATGCCCAGGCCATCGGCGTCACGCACCGACTCCACCCCCAGAAAGCCCGGCTGCTCCTGCGCCAGCTCCAGCATGCGCCTGGCCATCCGCTCATAGCCGGGATCCTCGCCCGCGCGCTGTGAGACGAAGGCGACGACTACGCAGTCCTCAGGCACGGCCACCCGGCTCATGGCTGCCCTGCCCGGGCGGCGATAACCGCCTTCAGCCAGGACCGCACCGCCACCGGCACCTGCCCGGCCAGCGCTTCGCGTTCCGGCTGGTAGAGGGTGCCGAAATGACAGGGATGGGTCTGGAGTTCGAAGGCGACCGGCAGCTCTTCGTCATCCCAGGCCAGCACGCGCCAGCCCGCGGCGAGCAGCGCCGGCAGGTATTCGGCATTCACGCCGAAGCGACAATGATAGGCAGCCCGGGCCCGCTCGCTTCCGTCCAGCCCTATCAGCCGCGAATCCGGTAGCAGACGGAGTTCATTGTGAAATTCAACGCGGGCACAGCTCAGCGGCGCCAGCAATGCCCGTGTCGTCAATGGATTTTCCTCGGCGTGGGCGGCATCGGCCCAGCCCAGCACCGAGTGGGCGTATTCCAGCAACGCATACTGCAGACCGCCGCAGGTACCGAGAAACGGAATCCGCTGCTCCCGGACCGTGCGGATCGTCGCCAGGACACCTTCACGATTACGATAGGGGCTGCCCGGGACGCACCAGAGCCCGTCACAGGCGCGCAGCGCGCCATCCGCCTCCACGCTCGGCAGCCAGCGCGACCGCAGTACGACGCCAAGCTCCGTGGCAGCCAGCGCCAGGGCCTGTGGAATGGCCTGATGAGCGAGGATGGAAGCATCCTGATCACCCAGGAGCACGATCTCGTATGACGCCATGGCGGACACCTGCACGCGTGAGGAAAGGTCCGACTCTAGGGCGTCAAGGCCAAGGTTTTAATAGGCGTCAGGGTCAGCAGGCCTTGCGCCGCTGCCCTGTCGAGCGCAGCCGTACCGACTGCCCCTGTTGGCCACTGGATCTCCCCAAAAAACACGCCCGGTACAGTGCTGTACCGGGCGTTGGCGTGCCGCGTGGATCAAGGCGCCGGATTGGGCTGGGCGACGTGGATGGCTTCGATGGCGGCCAGCGTTTCGCTGTCCAGTACCAGTTCGCTGCTCGCCAGATTGCTTTCCAGCTGGGCGAGCGAGGTGGCGCCTATGATGTTGCTGGTCACGAAGGGGCGGCTGGTGACGAAAGCCAGGGCCATCTGCGCCGGATCCAGACCACGGTCCCGCGCCAACTCGACATAGGCCTGGGCGGCACGCTGCGCCTGGGGATTGCTGTAGCGCTGGAAGCGCTCGAACAGGGTCAGCCGGGCACCGTCCGGACGGGCGCCCTGCAGGTATTTGCCAGCCAGCACGCCAAAGGCGAGCGGCGAATAGGCCAGCAAGCCCACCTGCTCACGGATGGCCTGCTCGGCCAGACCGACTTCGAAGCTGCGATTGAGCAGGTTGTAGGGATTCTGGATGGAGACCACCCGTGGCCAGCCCCGAGTCTCGCTCAGGTGCAGAAACTGCTGTACGCCCCAGGGCGTCTCGTTGGACAGGCCCACATGGCGGACCTTGCCCGCGCGCACCAGGCCGTCGAGGGCTTCGAGAGTCTCCTCCAGGGGCGTGAAGGCCGCCTCGCTGTGCTCATAACCCAGCTGACCGAAGTAGTTCGTCCGGCGATCCGGCCAGTGCAGCTGGTAGAGATCCAGGTAGTCGGTGTTGAGGCGCTTGAGACTGGCATCCAGCGCCGCGGTGAGATTGGCCTTGGTGAACGCCAGCCCGCCCTCGCGGATATAGTCCATGTCGCGCCCGGGGCCGGCCGCCTTGCTGGCCAGTATCCAATCGGCGCGGTCACCCTGCTGGCGGAAATAGTTGCCGATGATGGTTTCGGTACGGGTATAGGTTTCGGCGCGCGGCGGTACCGGATACATCTCCGCCGTGTCGATGAAGTTGACCCCGGCAGCCTTGGCAGCGCGCAGCTGCTCGAAGGCCTCGGCTTCGGTGTTCTGCTCACCCCAGGTCATGGTGCCCAGCGCGATGGCGCTAACCTTGAGATCGGTACGACCCAGCGATCGAAAGTGCATCTGGAAGCTCTCTGTTCGTGCGGAAGTCGTACAAGTTATCAGGAGCCCGAGGGGTCTGCCCATCGCTCAACGGGGTCTTTTGGTCATCCCCCGCCGGGCCGCACTCGCCAGGGGCATTATGAATCCGTAGAATGCCGCCCCGCCTCAGCGCCCTGGGTTCCCTCACCCCAGGTAATCAAAAAAGGACTGCCCATGTCTGCCTTGCCTGCTACGCCGCGGCGTGCCCTGGTGGCCGCCCTCGTCGGTTTCCACATCCTCATCATCATCGCCAGCAATTACCTAGTGCAGCTCCCGCTGCAGCTCTTCGGCTGGCATACCACCTGGGGCGCCTTCAGCTTCCCCTTCATCTTCCTGGCCACCGACCTTACCGTCCGGATAATGGGCAAGGCTCCTGCGCGCCAGGTCATCGCGCGGGTAATGGTCCCGGCGCTGGTGGTCTCCTACCTGGTTTCCGTGCTGTTCCAGGACGGCGGCTTCCAGGGCTGGACGGCGTTGGCCGTGGTCAACGTCTTTGTCCTGCGCATCTCGCTGGCCAGCTTTTGCGCCTACGTGCTCGGCCAACTGCTCGACATCCAGGTGTTCGACCGGCTGCGGCGCTCACCCCACTGGTGGCTGGCGCCAACCGCCTCGACCCTGTTCGGCAATGGGCTCGATACCCTCGCCTTCTTCTTCGTGGCCTTCTGGCGCAGCGACAACCCCTTCATGGCCAGTCACTGGCCGGAGATCGCCCTGGTCGACTATGGCGTCAAGCTGACGGTCAGCCTGCTGCTCTTCGTGCCGCTCTACGGGGTGCTGTTGCGCTCCCTGGTGCCCCGGGCCCTGGCGCGCCGCCCCGATCTGGCCTGAAGCCAGGATTGCTGGCGAGCGCGGCTTCGGCCTAGAGTGACGACTCGCTCCCCGCATCAGGCCTCGCCATGCTCGCCACCGCCCTCGCCCGCTTCCCGCGCCTGACGCTACAACCCTCGGCAACCCCGCTGGATGTGCTGCCACGGCTGTCGGCGGAACTTGGCCGACCGATCTATTGCAAGCGCGACGACACCACCAGCCTGGCCCTGGGCGGCAACAAGGTGCGCAAGCTGGAGTACCTCGTCGCCGAGGCCCTGGCTGCCGGTGCCGACACCCTGGTGACCGCGGGCGCCATCCAGTCCAACCACGTTCGCCAGACCGCGGCCGTCGCGGCCCAGCAGGGGCTGGACTGCGTCGCCCTGCTGGAAAACCCCATCGGCACAACAGATCCTGGTTATCTGCACGGCGGCAATCGCCTTCTACTGGAGCTGTTTGGCGCCCAGATCCGTTCGGTCGCGGCCCTCGATGATCCGCTCAATCAGCTGGAAGCCGAGGCCGAGCGCCTGCGCCAGCAGGGGCGCACGCCACGTGTGATCCCCATCGGCGGTTCAAGTGCCCTGGGCGCTCTCGGCTATGTCCGCGCCGGTCTGGAGCTGGCCGGGCAACTGGATGCCCTGGACCTGCAACCGGCCGCCGTCATTCTCGCCTCCGGCAGCGCCGGCACCCAGGCCGGGCTGGACCTCGCCTTCCATCATCTGCGACCGGGCATGCCGGTGATCGGCATCACCGTCTCACGCACTCAGGCCGAGCAGTTGCCCAAGGTAGCCCTGTTGCGCCAACACCTTGCCGAGCTGCTGGAAGTCACCGCGCCTGAGGATCCACCGGTGTTGCGCGACGGCTACTTCGGCCCACGCTATGGCGAACCCAATCCTGGCACCCTGGCCGCCATCCGCTGCCTGGGCCGCCTGGAAGGCCTGGTGCTGGATCCGGTCTATACCGGCAAGGCCATGGCCGGCCTGCTGGATCTGGTGACTACCGATGCCCTGCCACCCGGGCCAGTGGTGTTCCTGCACACCGGCGGGGCGCCGGGCACCTTTGCCTACGGCGATTGGTTGGCTTGATCGGCTAGCCAACTGACTGGGCGATGGCATAACGTCAGCAGTTTTCGGACTTGGGATGTCAGATCAGACACCCCCATAGTGGCGCACCCTCATACACTCAAGGATCACCTCATGCGCAAACCTCTCTCCCAGCGTCTGTTCCGTAGTGCTGCCCTGTTGCTGGCCCTGGGCCTGGCGCACCAGGCCACCGCTCAGGCCGAAGACCTGCTGCAGACCGTCAAGCAGCGCGGCCAGCTCGTCGTCGGGCTGGAGGGTACCTACCCGCCCTTCAGCTTCCAGGACGAGCAGGGCCAGCTGACCGGTTTCGAAGTGGACTTCGCCAAGGCCCTGGCCAAGGAACTGGGCGTCGATGCCAAGATCCAGCCCGGCAAGTGGGACGGCCTGTTGGCCGCCCTTGAGTCACGTCGCCTGGATGTGGTGATCAATCAGGTGACCATCAGCGAGGAGCGCAAGAAGAAATATGACTTCTCCACCCCCTACACCGTCTCCGGCATCCAGGCCCTGGTACGCAAGGACGACGTCGACAGCATCAAGACCGCCGCCGATCTCGCCGGCAAGAAGGTCGGCGTCGGTCTGGGCACCAACTATGAGCAGTGGCTGCGCCAGAACGTACCCAAGGCGGATGTCCGCACCTACGAAGACGACCCGACCAAATACCAGGACCTGCGCGTAGGCCGTATCGACGCCATCCTCGTCGACCGCCTGGCCGCCCTGGAGCTGCTGTCCAAGACCAAGGACCGCCTGGCACTGGCCGGCGAACCCTTCAGCCGTCAGGAATCGGGCGTCGCCGAGCGCAAGGGCGATCCGGAATTCCACGCCGCGGTCGACCAGGCCATCGCCAAGCTGCGCGCTGACGGCACCCTGGCGAAGATCTCCGAGAAGTGGTTCAAGGCCGACGTCACCCAATGAGTGGCACCCTTCAGCTCCTGCTCGATTCGCTGCCCTTCCTGCTGAAGGGCGCGATCTGGACCGTGGTCCTGAGCCTTGGCGGCATGTTCTTCGGACTGCTGCTGGGCTTCGGCCTGGCCCTGTTGCGGCGTTCATCCAATCTGCTGCTACGTAGCCTCGCGCGGCTGTACATCTCGTTTTTCCGGGGTACGCCGCTGCTGGTGCAGTTGTTCGTCATCTACTACGGCCTGCCCGAGCTGGGCCTGCAACTCGATCCGCTCCCGGCGGCACTGATCGGCTTCTCGCTGAACATGGCGGCCTATACGGCGGAGATCATTCGCTCGGCCATCGGTGCCATCGACCGCGGCCAATGGGAAGCCGCCGCCAGCATCGGCATGACGCCCCTGCAGACCCTGAGACGCGCCATCCTGCCCCAGGCCCTGCGCATCGCCCTGCCACCGCTGGGCAACAGCTTCATTTCACTGGTGAAGGACACCTCGCTGGCCGCCACCATCCAGGTGCCCGAACTCTTCCGCCAGGCCCAGCTGATCACCGCCCGCACCTTCGAGATCTTCAGTCTCTATCTGGCGGCAGCACTGCTCTACTGGATCCTGGCCAGCCTGCTGTCCACCTTGCAGAACCGGCTGGAACGGCACTACGGGCGCCACATCAACGAACGAGGCCAGTCATGATCCAGGTGAAGGGGCTGTCCAAGTCCTTCCGGCAGCAGACCGTGCTCCAGGCCATCGATCTGGAGGTAGCCCAGGGCGAGGTGGTGGCCATCATCGGCCCCAGCGGTTCGGGCAAGACCACCCTGTTGCGCTGCCTGAACCTGCTGGAAACGCCGGATGCCGGCAGCATCCGCCTGGGCGAGTTGACCATCGACGCGAGCCGGCCGCTGAAATCCCAGCAGGCGACCATCCGCCAGGTGCGCCAGCGCATGGGTTTCGTTTTCCAGAACTTCAATCTGTTTCCCCATCGCACCGCGCTGGAGAACGTAATCGAAGGCCCGCTCATCGTCCAGGGCGAGGACCGTGCCAGCGCCCTCGCCCACGGCCGCGAACTCTTGTCCAAGGTCGGCCTGGCCGACAAGGCCGACAGCTATCCAGGGCAGTTGTCCGGTGGGCAGCAGCAACGGGTCGCCATCGCTCGCGCGCTGGCCATGCGGCCTCAGGCCATTCTTTTCGACGAACCGACTTCGGCGCTCGATCCCGAGCGGGTCGGCGAGGTGCTGGAGACGATTCGTGGGCTGGCCCAGGAAGGCCGTACCCTGCTCATCGTGACCCATGAGATGGCGTTCGCCCGCGACGTCGCCCACCGCGTGCTGTTCATGGACGGTGGCCACATCGTCGAACAGGGCCCGGCGGCCGAGCTGTTCAATCGACCGCGGGAGGAACGAACCCGGCGTTTTCTTGCCAAGTTCGTTCGTGATAGCGCTGCCGACTACTCCTGAGCCAGACCGGCACACCCCTGCAGGCTGGCCTGACTGACGTTGCTGTTGGCTGGCACGCCATGGGTCAGCCAGACGTTGCCGCCAATGGTCGAGCCCTGGCCGATGGTGATGCGCCCGAGGATGGTGGCCCCGGCATAGATCACCACGTCGTCCTCGACGATGGGGTGGCGCGGATGCCCCTTCTTGAGGTTGCCCTCGGCATCGGCCGGGAAGCGCTTGGCGCCCAGGGTCACCGCCTGATAGATGCGTACCCGGTCACCGATGATGCAGGTCTCGCCAATCACCACGCCGGTACCATGGTCGATGAAGAAGCCTTCGCCGATCTGGGCGCCCGGGTGGATGTCGATGCCAGTGGCCGAATGTGCCCGCTCGCTCACCATGCGCGCCAGCAGCGGCAGCCCGCTGCGATAGAAATGATGGGCGATGCGGTGGTGGATCATGGCGTGGATGCCCGGATAGCAGAGCAGCACCTCGTCCACGCTGCGCGCGGCCGGGTCGCCCTGGTAGGCGGCGATGACGTCGGTGTCCAGCAGACGGCGCAGATCTGGCAGGGCCAGGGCGAAGGCCTGTACCAGCCGCCGGGCCTCGTCGGCGCGATCGACACCGTTCTCACCACGCTGTTTGCCGAAATAGTCGAGCTCCAGCTTCGCCTGGATCATCAGGGCATTGAGCGCGCGTTCCAGTTCGAAGCCGACATAGAAGTCCTCGCTTTCCTGGCGCAGCTGATCCGGTCCGAGCCGCAGCGGAAAGAGCGCGCCGCTCAGGGATTCGATCACGCTGGCCATGACACTGCGTGACGGCAGTTCGCGGCCGCTGAATTCACGGAAGCGCCCGTGCGTTTCGCGCCATTGGCTGCGTGCGGCATGCAGTTCGCCAACGATGCGACTCAGCTGCCAGTCGTTGCCACCCGTGGGTTGCCCATTAAATTCGCTCATAAGTCATCTATCCAGTTGCCAGGCTGACGAGGATAAAGTATCCGATCATCCCTGACAGCCTGCGTCGCACCAGGCGCGGTAAGCTGTCGCCCTTCGCCCATCAAGGAGTGCTCCATGATCGCCTCCCCGCTGGTCACCGCCGCCTGGCTGCAAGATCAACTCGGCCGCACGGATCTCATGATCCTCGATGCCAGTCTCTATCTACCGAACGAGCCTCAGGTCGCCGACGAAACCTATCGGCAGCAGCACATTCCCGGTGCCCTGCGTTTCGACATCGAACACTTTTCCGATCCGGATACGCCGCTGCCGCACATGGTACCCAGCGCCGGGCGCTTCGCCAGACTCACTGGCGAGCTAGGTGTCACACCCACGACATCCCTGGTGATCTACGACCAGAAGGGCCTCTTTTCCGCCGCTCGCGCCTGGTGGCTATTCCGCCTGTTCGGTCACGATCAGGTCGCGGTCCTGGATGGCGGCCTGCCGCTCTGGCGTGACCAGGGGCTGCCACTGGAAGCTGGCGTGAACCAGCCCGTGCCCCAGCCGCCCTATCCCACCATCCTCAACAATCGCCTGCTCTGCGGCCTGGGCGACGTCCAGACCGCACTTAGCGTAGGCCAGACCCAGGTGCTGGATGCGCGTGGCGCCAAGCGCTTCACTGGCGAGATCCCCGAGCCACGCCCGGGCGTGGCATCCGGCCATATGCCTGGTAGCCAAAGCCTCCCCTATGACAGCCTGCTCGCCGAAGACGGCACCCTGTTGCCACCCCAGGAATTGCGCCAGCGCTTCCAGGCACTGGGCGTCGATGGCCTGCATCCGGTGATCACCAGTTGCGGCAGCGGTGTTACCGCGGCGGTCCTGCTGCTCGCGCTCAATGTCGCAGGGCTGCCGGATGGGCGACTCTACGACGGCTCCTGGAGCGAATGGGGGCAGCACCCGGCCACCATCAAGGTCCTAGGCTCCGCCTAGCGCCGGGCTTGCCAGCGCTAAGACTCTGATTTCACACAAAACCTGTAGTATTCGATAGAGACGCCCAATCGCCGACATCGCCTTTAACAATGAGGTGAATCGTCGAAATGCGATTAGTATGCGTCCTATCGATTTCAACCCTGACTTAAACCCATCAAGGAGTCATCAATGTCCCTGATCAACACCGAAGCGAAGCCTTTCACCGCGACTGCCTACCACAACGGCAAATTCGTCCAGGTGACCGAGGCCGATCTGAAGGGCAAGTGGTCCGCCATCGTCTTCTACCCGGCTGACTTCACCTTCGTGTGCCCCACCGAACTGGAAGACCTTGCTGACCTGTACCCCGAGTTCCAGAAGCTGGGCGTCGAGATCTACGGCGTGTCCTGCGACACCCATTTCGCCCACAAGGCCTGGCACGACACCTCGGACGCCATCAAGAAGGTCAACTACCCGCTGGTTGGCGACCCCACCGCGCGCCTGGCACGCAACTTCGAAGTTCTGATCGAAGAAGAAGGCCTGGCCCTGCGTGGCACCTTCCTGATCAACCCGGAAGGCCAGATCAAGCTGTGCGAAATCCACGACAACGGTATCGGCCGTGACGCCAGCGAGCTGCTGCGCAAGGTCCGCGCTGCCCAGTACGTCGCCAACCACCCGGGCGAAGTCTGCCCCGCCAAGTGGAAAGAAGGCGAAGCGACCCTGACCCCCTCGCTGGACCTGGTCGGCAAGATCTAACGCCCGCCTGATCTAGCCCGAGCGCCCGGGCGCCTTGCCCGCGCGCTCTTTTTTTGCCCATTTTTTACGGAAGCCACGTCGCCATGTTGGACGCAAATCTGAAAGCCCAGCTCAAGACCTACCTCGAACGCGTCACGCGCCCCATCGAGATCGTCGCGTCCCTCGACGATGGCGCGAAGTCCCGTGAAATGCACAGCTTGCTGCAGGACATCGCCAGCCTGTCCGATCAGGTGAGCCTCAACACCGACGGCAGCGATGAGCGTCGTCCCTCCTTCGCCCTGCTGACCCCCGGCCAGAACATCAACCTGCGCTTCGCCGGTCTGCCCATGGGCCATGAATTCACGTCCCTGGTACTGGCACTGCTGCAGGTCGGCGGCCATCCATCCAAGGCCAGCCAGGACGTCATCGAGCAGGTCAAGGCCCTCGACGGCGACTACCAGTTCGAAACCTATTTCTCCCTGTCCTGCCAGAACTGCCCGGACGTGGTCCAGGCGCTGAACCTGATGGCCGTGCTCAATCCCCGGGTCAAGCACGTCGCCGTGGACGGCGCCCTGTTCCAGGAAGAAGTTGAGCGCCGCCAGATCATGGCCGTGCCTAGCGTCTACCTCAACGGCGAACCCTTTGGCCAAGGCCGCATGGGCCTGGAAGAAATCGTTGCCAAGCTCGACACCGGCGCCGCTGCCCGCTCCGCCGACAAGCTCAACGCCAAGGACGCCTTCGACGTCCTGGTCATCGGCGGTGGCCCTGCCGGTGCCGCAGCAGCCGTCTACGCTGCACGCAAGGGCATCCGTACCGGCGTCGCCGCCGAGCGCTTCGGCGGTCAGGTGCTGGATACCCTGGCCATTGAGAACTTCATCTCCATCAAGGAGACCGAAGGTCCCAAGCTCGCCATGGCGCTGGAAGAACACGTCAAGCAGTACGAAGTCGACATCATGAATCTGCAGCGCGCCGAGCAGCTGATTCCGGCTCATGAAGTCGGCGGCCTGCACGAAGTCCGCTTCGCCGATGGCGGCTCGCTCAAGGCCAAGACGCTGATCCTTGCCACCGGTGCCCGCTGGCGTGAAATGAACGTCCCAGGCGAACGGGAATACCGCAACCGCGGCGTGGCCTACTGCCCCCACTGCGATGGCCCCCTGTTCAAGGGCAAGCGCGTTGCCGTGATCGGCGGTGGTAACTCGGGTGTCGAGGCCGCCATCGACCTCGCCGGCATCGTCGCCCAGGTGACCCTGATCGAATACGACGGCCAGCTGCGTGCCGACGCCGTACTGCAGCGCAAGTTGTTCAGCCTGCCCAACGTGACCGTCATCACCAGCGCCCTCACTAGCGAAGTGAAAGGTGATGGTCAAAAAGTCGACGGTTTGGTCTACAAGGATCGCAATTCCAGCGAGTTCCATCACATTGAGCTCGAAGGCGTCTTTGTGCAGATCGGTCTGGTCCCCAACACCGATTGGCTCAAGGGCACCGTAGAGTTGTCGCCGCGTGGCGAGATCGAAGTGGACGCCCGCTGCCAGACCTCCCTGCCTGGCGTCTTCGCCGCAGGTGACGTCACCACCGTACCTTACAAGCAGATCGTCATCGCCCTGGGCGAAGGTGCCAAGGCGTCCCTGGCTGCCTTCGATCACATGATTCGTACCAGCGCCTAATCGATCCGCTCTGCTTTTCCAGCCCAGCATCTGCCGGGCTTTTTTTCATCTGCGTGTTTCCCAAGCGCCTTGGCATGTTTCTCGCTGCAACCTAACCAAGCGTCATAAAGATGGGCACGAACGGTCTAGGAGTTCTCCTCGGACTTTCGTTAGGATCTTATGGCCGGGTCCTGCAGACCTGGCAGCTCCAGCGGTTGAGGAACAGGCCATTCATGCACAGACAGATTTCTTCCAGCATCCACGACTCCTATCCACCCAAACTCGCGCCTGCCACGCCGCTCACCCATCCGCAGCTCGTCGCCTCTCTGGAAGCCACCCTGGCCCAACGCCAGCCTGGCCCCGTCTGGCTGTTCGCCTACGGCTCGCTGATCTGGCGCCCCGAGTGCCCGACCGTCGCCGTACGTCGCGCGCGGGTGCACGGCTATCACCGCGGCCTCTATCTCTGGTCGCAGCTGCATCGCGGTACACCGGAGCAGCCTGGCCTGGTACTGGGTCTGGATCGTGGCGGCTCTTGCTCGGGCTTCGCCTACCAATTGCCCGATGAACAGCTGGATGACCATCTGCTGGCCCTGTGGAAGCGCGAGATGCCGGATGGCTCCTACCGCCCCCGCTGGCTGCAATGCCACCTGGAAGATGGCAGCAAGGTGCAGGCGCTCGGTTTCGTGTTGAAACGCAACCTCCCCTGCTACGCGGGCAATCTGCCGGACGACATCCTCAATCGGGTGCTGACCGAAGCCTCCGGCCATTTCGGCACCACCCTGGAGTACGTCGAACGCACCATTTCGGCGCTCAGGGCCCATGCCATGCCCGATCGCAACCTGGAAGCCCTGCTGCAGCGTTATCGCAGCGCACCGCTGCTGGAGGCGATGCAGGGATGAAATCGCGACAGATCAACCCCAAGAAGCTGTTGCTGAGCAAGTGGACAGCTGTCCAACCACGCGAACGGCAAAAGCACTTTATCGTCACCCGCGTCCACCCCCCGGAAGTTGAGACCGACCCCATCTCGCAAATAGATCTACAAGCCGTTCTCACTCGTCACACCTGGACGCTGGACTGGCACGAGTTGCAGGATGCAGAATGCTGGCTGCAAGGCTGGCAATGAAACTCCGAACGCAGGGCCGGGATTTTGCGACTAGCATCGCGATATGACGGCACTGTTCTGCAAAGGTGAAACCCTGTAGCAGTCGATGCTGTCACAGTGCCACCTTTGAACAGGAAGCTCTTCCGGATGACCCTTTATGTCGAACTCGCCAGCGCCTTCAATACCCTGAAAGGCGGCTTCGAGCCGTTGCGCTGTGTGATTTCAACAAGAGATCAGCGAGCTTACGACGTCGAGGTCTTTTCCCGCAGCGGCCAGTCGGTACTCAAACGCCCCATCGCCCGTACCGAGCTGCTCGATGCCGCCATGCTCGAAGCCTTCATCTTCGACAGCCGCTCGCGCATCGAACGCGACGCCGACGAAACACCCTACTGGACGATTCCTTCCTAAACGAAAAAGGCCACTCATACAGGAGTGGCCTTTTTCAATTGGATGGTGCCCGAGGCCGGAATCGAACCGGCACGACCGTTAAGTCGAGGGATTTTAAGTCCCTTGTGTCTACCAGTTTCACCACTCGGGCAAAACCAAACCCACGTAAAGCAGGCTTGTAAAACGTGATCCAGTATTTATACATCCCTGGATGATGAAAAGCCCCGTAGACCTGAATCTACGGGGCTCTCAATAGTGGAGGCCGAGGTCGGAATCGAACCGGCGTACACGGATTTGCAATCCGCTGCATGACCACTCTGCCACCCGGCCTCAAACCTGAATGTCTTGCGACACTCATGTAAAACATGGAGCGGGAAACGAGACTCGAACTCGCGACCCCGACCTTGGCAAGGTCGTGCTCTACCAACTGAGCTATTCCCGCTTGGTGACGGGCGCCATTCTATATGAGCCACCCACCATGTCAAGCCATTGATTCAAAAAACTTATTTCTTTTTCTCAGCACTCATCAGATGGGGCCAGGCCGCCATTAGATAGGTGTACATGGACCACAGCGTCAGCGCCGCGGCGACGATGAGCAAGGTGTAACCGCTGATCACCCAGAAGGTCAATTGCGGCGGATTGGCCAGCAGGATGACCAGCGCGAGCATCTGCGCCGCCGTCTTCCACTTACCCAGATTCGATACCGCGACCTGTGCCCGGGCACCCAGCTCCGCCATCCACTCGCGCAACGCCGAGACCACTATCTCTCGCCCGACGATGATAACGGCAGGCAGCGTCAGCCAGGCATTGGCGTGCTCCTGAACGAGCAGCACCAGGGCCACGGCGACGATGAGCTTGTCCGCTACCGGGTCCAGAAAGGCACCAAAGGGTGTGCTCTGCCCCAGTCGACGAGCCAGATACCCATCCAGCCAGTCCGTCGCACAGGCAATCGCAAAGACGGTGCTGGCCGTCCAGTAGCTCCAGTGGACCGGCAGATAGAACAGGATGACGAAGAGCGGAATGAGAAAGACGCGCAGTACGGTAAGCAGATTTGGAATATTCATTGGCGCGGCTATTGATGAACGTGAGGCGATTCTACTCGCTGTGCAAGGCCGCATAAATCTGCTCGGCCAGCTTTTTGCTAATGCTTGGCGCTTTGGCGATTTCCTCGATACTGGCACGCTGCAACTCGCGTAGGCCACCAAAGTGCTTCAGGAGCTCCTGCCTGCGCTTCGGACCTATACCCGCGACCTCTTCCAACGATGACGTCCGCCGCGCCTTGCCACGACGTGCGCGATGCCCGGTGATGGCGAAGCGGTGCGCCTCATCGCGGATCTGCTGGATGAGATGCAGTGCTGGCGAATGAGCTGGCAGGGTAAATTCGTTCGAAGGATCGTCCAGATAAAGCACCTCGAGCCCAGGTTTACGGGTGACACCCTTGGCGACGCCGAGCAGGACCAGGTCCGGTACCGCCAGCTCCCTGAGCACTTCCCGCGCCATGGCCAACTGGCCCTTGCCACCGTCCACCAACAGAATATCCGGCAGCTTGCCCTCTCCCGCCTTCAGGCGACTGAAGCGTCGGGTGAGCGCCTGATGCATGGCGGCATAGTCATCACCTGCGGTGACGCCTTCGATGTTGTAGCGGCGATAGTCCGATTTCAGCGGACCCTCGGGCCCAAATACGACGCAAGACGCCACCGTCGCTTCGCCGCTGGAATGACTGATATCGAAACATTCCAGCCGCTGCGGCGGCTCGGGTAGATCCAGCGCTTGCACCAGGGCATCGAAGCGAACCCCCATGTGCTGGCGGTTGGCCAAGCGCGTGTTCAGCGCCTGCTCCGCATTGGTCACCGCCAACTGCTGCCAGCGCGCCCGGGTACCACGCACTCGATGGGTGATGACTAGTTGGCGCTTGTGTACCTCGGCGAAGGCATCGATCAGCGTGGCGAAATCCTCATGTACGGAATTCACGATGATCTCTTCAGGCAGATCGCGTTCCAGATAGGCGAGGTAATACTGTTCCAGGAAGGCAGCCAGGACTTCGCTGGAGTCTTCCTCGATACCCACCTCCGGAAAGAAATTCTTGCTACCAAGTACGCGCCCACCTCGGACGGTGACCAGATGCACACAGGCTCCACCAGGATTGACCAGGGCGGCTATGACATCGACATCGCCAGTACCACCCTCGATGCTCTGTTGGTCCTGCACACGACGGACGAGCGCTACCTGGTCACGCAGCTCTGCCGCTCGCTCGAACTGCAGATTGACCGAGGCGCTTTCCATCTTGACTTGCAGTTCTTCCGCCAGAGCGTTGCTACGCCCCTCGAGAAACATCGCCGAGTGACGCACATCCTCGGCGTACTCCTGCTCGCTTACCAGGGCGACACAGGGGCCCTTGCACCTCTTGATCTGGTACTGCAGGCACGGCCGCGTGCGATTACGGAAATAGTTGTCATCGCACTGCCGCACCTGAAAGGCTTTCTGCAGCAGATTGAGACTTTCGCGGATAGCTCCAGCACTGGGATACGGCCCGAAATAGCGCCCCCTCCCTCTCTTCTCTCCACGATGAATGGTCAGCCGAGGATACTGATCCTCGGTAGAGAGATAAACGTAGGGGTAGGATTTATCATCCCTTAGCAGGATGTTGTAAGGCGGACGCCATTGCTTGATGAGGTTTTGTTCCAGCAAGAGCGCTTCGGTCTCGTTGCCGGTGATGGTGGTTTCGACCTGGGCGATCTTGGACACCATGGACGCCGTTTTCGGCGCCAAACCAGTCTTTCTAAAATAGCTGGAAAGACGGTTTTTGAGATTCTTGGCCTTGCCTACATATAAGAGCTTACCGCCCTCATCGAACATCCGATAAACACCCGGACGTCCACTGCAGCCGGATAAAAAAGCTGCAGCATCGAAAGATTGGCTCATATCAACTCGTTGCATCTACCATGCCATGGCGAACAGCCAACATGGCCAGTTCGACATCGCTGGTAATCGATAATTTCTCGAAGATTCGATAGCGATAGGTGTTGACGGTCTTGGGCGACAGACAAAGCTTGTCGGATATCACCTGGACCTTCTGACAGCCAGCGATCATCAGCGCAATCTGGATCTCACGCTCGGACAGTTGATCGAAAGGAGAGGCTTCAGCCTTCGACTGGAAGGGCTTCAAAGCCAGCTGCTGAGCAATCTGCGCACTGATGTAACGGCGACCCGCGAAGGCCTGCTTGATGGCAGTGATCATCTCTTCGATGTCGGCCCCCTTGGTCAGATAGCCGGCCGCTCCTGCCTGCAGGAGGCGGGTCGGAAAGGGATCTTCCTCACAAGCAGTCACGACAACCACCTTCAGGTCGGATCGAGTGCGCAAGAGCTTGCGCGTGGCCTCAAGTCCACCGATGCCAGGCATTCGGACATCCATCAGAACGACATCCGGCTCAAGCTCACGAGCCAGCTTCAGTGCATTTTCACCACTGTCTGCCTGGCCAACGACCTGGATTCCTGCCACATCCGCCAACATCCTCACGATGCCAGTCCGAACAAGATCATGATCGTCGACAACCAGCACCTTGATCAAAATCGACTCCCCTTCGCTTGCGCTTTCATCGCTTGCGTCACCTAACAACTGTCCGCGGACCCTAACGTTCAAGGGATAAGATCCTAGGCTACGCTATAAATTTGATTGGTCATGCAAAGAAAAAGGGGTACGACGCTGCGCACCCCTTGCCTACCGGCCTTAGGCCACTGGGCATTGTATACCGAAAAAGCCCAGTGAAATGAAGCGGATCTCGGCTCATTCCGGCCCGAATACCAATGCTCTTACCAACGGTACCCTGAGCCCCGCCGTACCACTTCAGGTCCATCTGGAAGTCGTCGCAGGTTGGGCTGAGCACTGCGAAGCCCAACATGGGATCCACGTCAGGAGACAGCATTGGCTAACTGGTCCTGGAAACCCAGGTCGTCGAAGGCGCCCGCTACGATCCTGATACCAGGGGCAGTTATGCGCAGATGCGCAATGTCTGGTTACTGCCCTCCGTGGATGGCCTACGATTCAGCTCCATGGTCATCCATAGCGATAAACACCTGATCGCGGCCATGGGCTGCTCCTACGGTATGACTCCTTGTAGGAGCGGCCCATGGCCGCGAGGGCCATAACAGCCCGGCGCAGCCGGGCTGTTTTTTTTGCTTTTGCAGACCTCAAGCCGCACCTGATCCAGCAAGCGCCGCTTAAGCCTCAGCCGCACGGCTTCTAGTCCCCTCTCCCCCGGGAGAGGGTTAGGGCAGCCTCAACCGCATGGCTTTCCAGCTTTCCAGCTTCCGCCTGCAGGCCTCTCCGCCCAAATCCCTGGGCACTCCCGCCAAAATT
>NZ_JBXGSE010000049.1:0-349 GCF_056790235.1 Pseudomonas sp. VMV1 | reverse complement strand
AGTGTGACGACCGCCTTCTTCCTTGGACAGCACGTACACTTCGCACTCGAACTTGGTGTGCGGCTTGATGGTGCCCGGCTTGGCCAGAACCTGGCCGCGCTCGACGTCTTCACGCTTGGTGCCACGCAGCAGGACGCCAACGTTCTCACCGGCACGACCTTCGTCCAGCAGCTTGCGGAACATTTCAACGCCGGTGCAGGTGGTCTTGACGGTGGCCTTGATGCCCACGATCTCGACTTCTTCCTGGACCTTGACGATGCCACGCTCGACACGACCGGTTACCACGGTGCCACGACCGGAGATCGAGAACACATCTTCGATCGGCATCAGGAACGGCTTGTCGATGGCA
>NZ_JBXGSE010000048.1:0-377 GCF_056790235.1 Pseudomonas sp. VMV1 | reverse complement strand
TGTCTCCTGCAGGATGACGTGGCCCTGACGCTTTTCGTTTTTCTGAGTTGGGCTCAGTTGCATACGCCCATAGAGATCTTGCTGACATCGTATCTGGCCCGAGCAGGGACGTCGCGATTAACGCCGCCGCACCTGGCGAGCTGGATCTTTGCCACCTACTGGTTGGATTGATCATTTGCCACCTCACAGCGAGGCCGAAATGGCCTCATCAGTTTGGAAGTGGAAAACCCGAACATGTTCAAGGGCTACTACAACCGAAGGTCTCAATTGTCACGGGTAAAGCTTTGGTTCCTGTCGGCCGCCTTGGACTGATTGCTGCTCTTTAGCAACGTCTGCTATGAGTCGAAAAACTCCGCTTCTGAGCGGCTGCTTTGGGT
>NZ_JBXGSE010000047.1:0-378 GCF_056790235.1 Pseudomonas sp. VMV1 | reverse complement strand
CACACTCGGACGCGGCCTATCAGGTGTCACACGAGACCATCTATCGCAGCCTCTACATCCAAGCCCGTGGCGCATTGAAAAAGGAATTGCTGGAGCATTTGCGCCGCAGTCGAGCCATGCGCCGCTCGCGCCATCACACCCAGAAAACCGCCAATCACGGCCGTATCAGCGATACGCTTTCCATCAGCGAGCGGCCGGCCATGGTTGAGGATCGTGCGGTACCAGGACACTGGGAGGGTGACCTGTTGTGCGGTAGCAAAAACAGTCAGATTGCCACACTGGTAGAACGCCACAGCCGCTACGTGATGCTGGTAAAGGTGGCAGGGAAAGACACCCAGACAGTGGTGGATGCGCTGATCGAAAACGCTCTGAGACTGC
>NZ_JBXGSE010000046.1:0-388 GCF_056790235.1 Pseudomonas sp. VMV1 | reverse complement strand
CCCGGCCCTGGCCGCGGGCTGCACTATGGTCATCAAGCCTGCCAGTCAGACTCCGTACTCGGCGCTGGCCCTGGTCGAGCTGGCTGAGCGTGCCGGCATTCCCAAGGGCGTGTTGAGCGTTGTCACCGGCTCCGCCGCCGAGATCGGCGCCGAGCTGACCGAAAGCCCCATCGTGCGCAAGATCTCCTTTACCGGCTCTACCGAGATCGGCGCCAAGCTGATGGAGCAGAGCGCGCCAACCATCAAGAAGCTGTCGCTGGAGCTGGGCGGCAACGCGCCCTTCATCGTCTTCGACGACGCTGACCTGGACAAGGCCGTGGAGGGCGCCATCGCTTCCAAGTACCGTAACGCCGGGCAGACTTGCGTCTGCGTCAACCGTCTCTATATC
>NZ_JBXGSE010000045.1:0-388 GCF_056790235.1 Pseudomonas sp. VMV1 | reverse complement strand
TCCGGCCCTGGCCGCGGGCTGCACCATGGTCATCAAGCCTGCCAGCCAGACCCCGTATTCGGCGCTGGCCCTGGTCGAACTGGCAGAGCGCGCCGGCATTCCCAAGGGTGTATTGAGCGTGGTCACCGGCTCCGCCGCCGAGATCGGCGCCGAGCTGACCGAAAGCCCCATCGTGCGTAAGATTTCCTTTACCGGCTCCACCGAAATCGGCGCCAAGCTGATGGAGCAGAGCGCGCCCACCATCAAGAAGCTGTCGCTGGAGCTGGGCGGCAACGCGCCCTTCATCGTCTTCGACGACGCCGACCTGGACAAGGCCGTGGAGGGCGCCATCGCTTCCAAGTACCGTAACGCCGGCCAGACCTGCGTCTGCGTCAACCGTCTCTATATT
>NZ_JBXGSE010000044.1:0-528 GCF_056790235.1 Pseudomonas sp. VMV1 | reverse complement strand
CAGACGCTTACGTTGCATCGCACCACGCGCCGGCTTGGGCTGACGGACGAAGGGCGGCAGTTTTATCACCAGGCCCGCGAGGTGCTGGCGATGATGGATGAGGCCGAGAAGGCCGTAGGGTCGGCTTCGCCCGAGGCCAGCGGGGTCCTTCGCGTCAACGTCCCGGTCAGTTTTGGCGTGCTGCATCTGGCGCCGGTCTGGGCAGACCTCATGAGTGCCCATTCGAGGTTGCGCTGGGAATCAGCGCATCTGACGAGTGCCGCGATCACTACTCGGGTATAAGGTTTTGTTGCGCGCTGCCGATAGCAAAAAAAACTCATCTGAGCCTTAACCCATGCTAGAGACAATCTCTTCAAAGCGATTTGGAATGCGGGTATATGTGATACTCGCGTTTTACCTTTTTTCAATTTTTTTCCTGGCATTGATGTGGGAATTCAAGCTTGAGGCCGTGACGATGTCTTTTTTGGGATTGCCATACGAAGGGGATTTCGAAGCTGAAGAACGTTGGCGTTTTGTAATGACCTCTAC
>NZ_JBXGSE010000043.1:0-562 GCF_056790235.1 Pseudomonas sp. VMV1 | reverse complement strand
GAGCAGCTGATCGAAAACGCCAAAGGGCAGGGGAACGCCTTCCGATCTGATTCCTATGCGCCCGCATGGATAGTGATAGATGTCCACGTAGTGGCCAGCCAGGCCTTGCGTCTGCGGGGTGTCATTAATCAGGTAGAGGCGTTTGTCGTATTGCAGGGTTAGTCTTTTCGAGACTCGCCGGGGCTCGCGCCAGGTGAGGATCAACGAGAGATCTTCATCGTCACGTACCGGGCGGTGGGCATCGAAGTCCGAGCGGGCCGGTTTGCCGAAGCGACGATTGTAATCGGCTATGAAGAGCGGCAGATAAGCATTAGCGGCTTCGACGGTGCTGATGTCTCGCAGTCGCAGTTCCTTGACCAGGCGATCCTGCAAGGTGAGATGGGCTCGCTCGACGCGGCCCTTGGCCTGGCTGGAGTTGGCGCAGAAGGTATCGATGTTCAGCTCGAACATGGCCCGGGCGAACTGCGTGTGGCCATCGCGACCCTGGGCATCCTTGCTGTTGACTCGAAATACACTGGCCTTGTCGCTGTAGCGCGCCAAGGGCTTACCGTGGTGCTCCAAG
>NZ_JBXGSE010000042.1:0-608 GCF_056790235.1 Pseudomonas sp. VMV1 | reverse complement strand
CGCTCGGGCTCGGGGATGTAGGAGTCCAGGGTCTCGACCAGCTTGCGCACGGCAGAAACGCCCATCTCGTTGTCATCCTGGCCGTTCAGGGCCATCAGCGCGGAGCCGATCACGATCGGAGTGTCGTCGCCCGGGAAGTCGTAGGTGTTCAGCAGATCGCGAACTTCCATTTCGACCAGTTCCAGCAGCTCGGCGTCGTCAACCATGTCGGCCTTGTTCAGGAACACGACGATGTAGGGAACGCCTACCTGACGGGACAGCAGGATGTGCTCGCGGGTCTGCGGCATGGGGCCGTCAGCAGCCGAGCAAACCAGGATCGCGCCGTCCATCTGGGCAGCACCGGTGATCATGTTCTTCACGTAGTCGGCGTGGCCGGGGCAGTCGACGTGCGCGTAGTGACGGGTCGCCGAATCGTACTCAACGTGGGAAGTGTTGATGGTGATACCGCGAGCCTTTTCTTCCGGCGCGTTGTCGATCTGGTCGAAACCACGAGCGGAACCGCCCCAGGTGTCGGCACAGACTTTGGTCAGCGCTGCGGTCAGAGTGGTCTTGCCATGGTCAACGTGACCGATGGTGCCCACGTTCAGGTGCGGTTTGTTACGTTCGAA
>NZ_JBXGSE010000041.1:0-621 GCF_056790235.1 Pseudomonas sp. VMV1 | reverse complement strand
AGGAAGCTCAAGGCTCCAGTGAGATCTCATCTTGAGGCAAGTTTCCCGCTTAGATGCTTTCAGCGGTTATCTCTTCCGAACATAGCTACCCGGCGATGCCACTGGCGTGACAACCGGAACACCAGAGGTTCGTCCACTCCGGTCCTCTCGTACTAGGAGCAGCCCCTCTCAAATCTCAAACGTCCACGGCAGATAGGGACCGAACTGTCTCACGACGTTCTAAACCCAGCTCGCGTACCACTTTAAATGGCGAACAGCCATACCCTTGGGACCGGCTTCAGCCCCAGGATGTGATGAGCCGACATCGAGGTGCCAAACACCGCCGTCGATATGAACTCTTGGGCGGTATCAGCCTGTTATCCCCGGAGTACCTTTTATCCGTTGAGCGATGGCCCTTCCATACAGAACCACCGGATCACTAAGACCTACTTTCGTACCTGCTCGACGTGTCTGTCTCGCAGTCAAGCGCGCTTTTGCCTTTATACTCTACGACCGATTTCCGACCGGTCTGAGCGCACCTTCGTACTCCTCCGTTACTCTTTAGGAGGAGACCGCCCCAGTCAAACTGCCCACCATACACTGTCCTCGATCCGGATAACGGACCAGAGTTAGAACCTCAAG
>NZ_JBXGSE010000040.1:0-686 GCF_056790235.1 Pseudomonas sp. VMV1 | reverse complement strand
CGACTGTGGCTACCTGCCCACCAGCATGCTACCGGAAGTGTCGGCCGTGCTCGAGGCGATCCACCGGACCTATCCGTCCATTGTCCTGGTGCTGGCCAGTATTGATCCGGCGCAGCGCTCGCGGGTGTGGAACGCCCCCAAGACCACTGGGCACCACAGCATCATCCCGATATTGGATCCCACCAACCTGGCCTCCAAGCTCAAGGAGATCACTGACATTGGTACCGATGCCACGCGGTCCAGCATCATCCAGAGGCTGATCTATCACGAGTTTCTGCTCAAGAAGGACAAGGCAGTGCAGGCATCCGACGCCGGCGTATCACTGATCGCCGCGGCGCAGCCAGCAGTGGCCGACCCAAGCACTACAGCCAGCTGGCAGCGGGCCCTGGACATGATAGAGGTCGGCACCGTGCAGCTGGATGACCTCATCGCCAAGCAAGGCGCCTGGATCGGCAAGCTGGTAGCCCAGTATCGTCAGACCACGCTCAACATCAAGGTCCTGGAAGATCCGCCCTGCCTGCTCTGCCAGGGCAAGTTGGCGCAGCGGAAGGGCAAGAGCGGCGACTTCTGGCCCTGCCTCCGCTACCTAGACTGCAAGATCCTGGTGAGCGTTGAAGCATCGAAAGGGAAGGGCAAGGGCGGCTCAGGGGTCGCAATCTCTCGAATCGACAGACCAACTGCGACAG